>NZ_OY764209.1:1203106-2406213 GCF_963668165.1 Marispirochaeta sp.
TTTTACAGGAAGAAACTGAGTTTGGGTTACATGATGCAAATACGTATACCAGCCTTCAGGCGCGGGCGGATTTGATTAAGAATGAGCTTCTGATCTTTTTACTGGAAGCGAAAAAAAACTCAAAAAGTATCGGAGCATATGGAGCGGCTGCTAAAGGAAATACACTCTTGAATTTCGCCGGTTTGAAAACTGATCTTATACAATTTGTTTGTGACGCGGCAGAATCAAAACAGGGGAAATTTCTTCCCGGAAGCCATATTCCGATCGTTTCCCCGGAGTATCTTGGTGAATGTAGATCTGACTATTTGATTATTCTTCCATGGAACATTGCCGATGAGGTGGTCAGACAAAATAGAGCATTGAAGGATGCAGGGACAATGTTTGTCAAATTCATTCCCGAAACCGAATTCGTATGAACAAGAGAATTTTATATACAAAGCCATCAATTACAAAACTTGAAGTTGAATATGCCGCTGATGCCGCTTCTACTGGATGGGGTGATAAGTGTTACGATTATATTAATCGTTTTGAAAAATCTTTTGCGGAGCATATAGGCTCGAAATATGCAATAGCAACATCTAGTTGCACAGGCGCGATTCATATGGGTCTTTCAGCTGTAGGAATAGGACCTGGAGATGAAGTCATTCTCGCCGATACTAATTGGATAGCGACTGCAGCACCGATAGTACATCTGGGAGCAAAACCGGTATTTGTTGATATTCTACCTGAATCCTGGTGTCTTGATCCAGATGAAGTAGAGAAAGCTATTACATCCAAAACAAAAGCAATTATAGCCGTACATATATATGGGAATCTATGCGAGATGGATAGTCTTCTATCCATTGGCAGAAGATATAATATCCCCATTGTTGAAGATGCAGCCGAAGCAATTGGTTCTGCTTATCATGGTAAAAAGGCAGGATCAATAGGTATCTTTGGTACTTTTTCCTTTCATGGTACAAAAACTATGACTACTGGCGAAGGCGGAATGTTTGTCACAAATAACCGTGATTTATATGAAAAGGTACTGACCCTCAGTAATCATGGCAGAGATAGAAACCAGACCAGGCAATTTTGGCCGGATATGGTCGGATTTAAATATAAAATGTCAAATATTCAGGCAGCAATTGGATGTGCTCAGCTGGAACGGATAGATGAACTCATTTCCAAAAAAAGAGAAATTCTCTCATTTTACAAGAAGCATCTGTGTAAGATAGAAGGCGTTTCAATGAATCCAGAACCCGAGGGTACAATAAATGGGGCTTGGATGCCAACTGTAGTATTTGAGAGGTTTTTAGGAGTAACTCGTGAAAGACTGCAGGAAGCGTTTCATAAAGAAAATATCGATGCAAGAGTCTTTTTCTGGCCTTTGTCAAGTCAGGATATGTTTGAAGAAGTAGATAATTTCAACGCTTACGATATCCCTGAAAGGGCGATTAACCTACCAAGTTTTCATGATATGAATCTTGAACAACAAGGCGCTGTAATAAGTGTTATTATGGGGTTATTCTCATGAAGATTCTTGTGCTGGCTGAAGGTAATGTGGGAGAAAAAATAGTTGAGCATCTAAGAGACGAGTTCGTTAATCACATAAGTGCAATTGTAACTGTGTCAAATAATAGTATAACTGAATTAGCTAAGGAATCAGGAATTGAAACTATTGTTTTCCGTTCAAGTGGTGAGTTGGTTGAGAGGATAGAGAATATTGGAATTGATATGGGTATTCTAGCCTGGTGGCCTTATCTCATAAAAGAACCTTTCTTGTCACTTCCCAAAAAAGGTTTTATTAATACACATCCAAGTTATTTACCATTTAATCGGGGAAAACATTATAATTTCTGGGCTTTAGTAGAACAAGTTCCGTTTGGTGTTACTTTGCATACAATTGATGACAGTATTGATAAAGGTAAAATACTCGCACAAAGAAGTATTCCGTATACGTGGGAGGATACTGGGGAATCACTTTACTATAAAGCCCAGGAAGAAATGGTTGAATTATTTAAAGAAAGTATATTTGATATTCTTAATGGAAACATAGTACCTGTAGTACCCGATTATAAAAAGGGAAGTATGCACTACTCGAATGAATTAGATATAGCAAGTGAAATTGACCTTGAGAAAAAATATACTGCGAGAGAACTCTTTAATTTATTGAGAGCCAGAACTTTCAAAGGCTATCCTTCCTGCTATTTTTATGACTCAAATAAAAAATATGAAGTTCGGATTAATATTAGGAGATGTGAGAATGGATAGACATTTAGATTTTAAGAAGGAATGTGAAAAAGAGATAAGAATAATGAGTGGGAGTGATGAATTTACTAAATGTACGAGAGATTGGTTAAACACGGCCAATAGTTTAAAATATTCTTATCATTATAATTGGCTAGGAAGACCAATTATCCAGTATCCTCAGGACATTGTCGCAATGCAGGAAATTATCTGGAATGTCAAACCGGATTTGATAATTGAAACAGGTATTGCACATGGCGGATCGTTGATTTTCAGCGCATCAATATTGGCATTATTGGATATGTGCGACGCAATTGAAACAAATCAAATGCTCGATCCTAAGAGGTCAAAACGTAAAGTAGTTGGAATAGATATCGATATTCGTGAACACAACCTTAAAGCGATACAAATGCATCCAATGTTTTCTCGGATAGAGATGATTGAAGGGTCCTCCATTGATCCTTCAATTGTCAGTCAGGTTGAAAAGATAGCTTCTGAATATACTAATATTCTTGTATGTTTGGATTCCATGCATACACATGACCATGTATTAGCTGAACTGGAGGTATATGCTCCGCTTGTAAGTAAAGGGAGTTACTGTGTTGTTTTTGATACAATAATTGAGGATTTGCCGAAGGATATGTTTCCTGACAGACCATGGTCAAAAGGGAATAATCCTAAAACAGCGGTGTGGGAATATCTTAAGAAAAATTCTGATTTTGAGATTGACAAAATGATCGACAGCAAACTTGCCATTACTGTTGCACCGGATGGGTATTTAAAAAGAATAGAAAGTAAATGATTTCTACCTAACCTGAGCGATTCCAGCTAGT
Source organism: Marispirochaeta sp. (assembly GCF_963668165.1). Lineage (NCBI taxonomy): Bacteria > Pseudomonadati > Spirochaetota > Spirochaetia > Spirochaetales > Spirochaetaceae > Marispirochaeta > Marispirochaeta sp. Next base: position 1,206,169 of record NZ_OY764209.1, read on the forward strand.
AGAAAAAAATACCTCCATGTGGTGTAATGAGTTAGACCAATAACAAAAAACACCCAGGAGGTGAATAAATGGTGCGCCAAAAAAGCCGATCCGTCAAGAGCAAAATTACCAACTTTCAGACAACAAACGAACAATTTTCCGGCCGTGCCGGGCTTGCCCCGGTCAGTCGTTACCTTGACGCAGTGGGCATCACCGAGATATTAGCGAAGCGGTTCACCTTTCTAAAAAAGAATGCAAAAGGTACTGCCCTGAACTCTATCTTTCATCAGATCATCTGTTATTTTTTTGACGGCACTGATCTGCACATGAGCCGGTTCGATCATCTGAAACGGGATACCGGCTATGCCGGGGTAATCGAGACTGAAGCAGAGGAAATGATTTCATCTCATACCGCTAAAAGATTCTTTCGCTCCATATCGATTGTACGGGTATGGCTTTTTAGAAAAATACTCAAGCAGCTGTTCCTCTGGAGGCTGTCGATAGAAAAACCTGAGATCATCAAAATTGGAATCGACACCATGGTTCTGGATAACAACGACGCCGATGTACGCGAAGGAGTCGAACCGACCTACAAAAAAGTAAAAGGATTTCAGCCGCTGCAGGTGTTCTGGGGTCGATACCTTGTTGATGCGATATTTCGAAATGGAAAGGCCCACAGCAATCACGGGAATCACGTTCAGCGGGTAGTAAGCCATATGGCTCGCCTCATTCGCAGAGGCTATCGCGATGATGTACCTATCATCTTTATCGCCGACACAGGATTCTTTGATCAGGCGCTACTTGACCACTGTGAAAGGCTGAAGGTTGGCCTGATTGTAGGCGGTAAAATGTATCAGGATATCAAGGACACCATCGATCGGATGCCTGATGAATCATTCCTTGAATACCAAAAGGGCACAAAAGCATGGTTCTACACGGAGTTCGGAGGCAGACGGAAGTCATGGAAGACATTCTGGAGAACCATCTACGCAAAACCTATTACCGAAGATGATGGTCAGGTGCTTCTTGAATATGCCCGCCCGGAGCTCATTATCTACACCAATATCGGAATGAACAATGAGATCACCCGTGGGATTTTGAAAGCACATAAAAGTGATGAAACTGAAATCAGTCCACAGGCCATCATCAACGCCTATCATTTCCGAGCTCGGGACGAGCTGGTGAACCGGGCGCTGAAAGATTTTGGAACAGAGCACTTGCCCTTCAAACGTTTCGCCTCAAATGCGGCTTTCTATTATCTGATGTGTATTTCATTCTTCCTGTTCGAAACCTTCAAATATGATATCGACTCTCCGGCAATCAAGATCACCTGGTATGCTGAAAGCTTCAGGAGAAAGGTGCTTGATATTGCGGGACAAATTATACGAACCGGCCGCCGGATTTATTTGAAGCTGCCGGAGGTAACAAGCGCTGTCCTCTGTTTCGAACAGTTATGGAACCAAAGCGGAAGTATTTCTAAGATACCACCGGCACCGGTCTAAAAAAATTACCTCAGTCACACATAATATCAGGTGTCTCTAATAATCAACTAATGGCACAGGTTTGTTCTCAGATTGTTCCGGACTGTGGTTTTTGTAATAAAAATCAAGCAGTTAGTAAAATAATCTCTGTGGCATCCGACAGATGAACTCGTGCGCCAAGGATTTGTCATCTCAGACTGCTAAAATTGTGGGCGGTGCCCACATTTGCAACGGAATCGCTCAGTTTAGGTTAGATTATAGTTCTCAAAGGATATTGTTATATGGATAATATTGCTATTCTTATACCCACGTTTAATCGGCATAGTTTCTTAATTAGGCAATTTGACTGGTTAAATCAGATAGGTGTAGAAGAAGTTTTTGCCTTGGATGGATCAGAAAAACGATTAGAATGTCCAGAGATTTTTTCTAAATGGTATCACCATTTGCCTAATATGCCGTATATTGAGAGATTGAAGTATGGTATTGATAAGGTTAAGCAATCAATGGCTGTACTGTGTGCTGATGATGATTATTTGTATCCTGAAGGATTAAAGAACGCCGTCTCCTTTTTGGAAAAAAATGCTGATTACTCAGTATCCTATGGACAGTATTTTTTAGTCTTTCCCTATAAAAATAGATATGGAATAAAACAATTATATGGATGCAATCGATCCTTTGGTATCCATGATAATGATCATACTAATCGATTATCTGTATGGATGAGAGATTATATGCATTCTTTTTATGCACCTCGACAAAGTGATCGTATGCGGGCAATTATTAAATCATTACCAAGTAATCAAGAAACTGATGAAAAGAAACTAGGGGATTCAGAAGCGGCTAATCTTGTTGAACTTGCCTTTGCAATTACAGATGCATGGTTTGGCAAACGTATGGTTTCTATTAGCGATATCTATATGGTTCGTCAGGCCGTTGAGAGAAACTCCGTAATACTTGGTCCTGATGCTGTTGAAGAACAATATCCTCAACAATTCTGTAGTTGGATAGACGAATATTGTAAGAAATTTTCTGAATATGCAAATACGGATTACTCAACATTTAGATTATTCTGGTCTAATGGTTGGAGGGAGTATAGGGATTATTTTATTCCAAAATACATAAAAAAAACTTCTAAAAATAAGCAAAAAATAAATATTTTAAAATCCTTCAAAAAGATTATATTTCGTAGTATTAAAAGAACCATCAAAAAAATATTCCCAAAGGATAGTCAAGCAAAAAGGGTATTATTACTATTCCCAGGGATTAAAGAAATAGTTGATCATATGAATAATTATACTAATACACTCGTTGATAATGGGAAGGTTAATTTTTTTTAGCTGATATTGTTTTAATAAAATATTTCACAATTATAGTAAACAGGAGAATGTAGATGCATAGCTATTACAAAGATAAGTATGTTATTGTTACAGGAGGAGCTGGGTTTATTGGATCCCATTTATGTGAGGCTCTTGTTAAAAATAGAGCAAACGTAATTGCTGTTGATAATTTAATCGCAGGGAAAAAAAAGAATATTATCCATCTAAATAATGAGAATAATTTTAAATTTGTTGAAGCAGATGTCTGTAACCGAGAAGAAATGTTACCTTTATTGAAAGATTGCGAAATCATCTTCCATAATGCAGCTTCAAAAAAAAATGTTTGTTTAACTGATTCACATAAAGATCTTGAAATAAATGCAGGAGGGACACTAAACTTACTCGAATTAGCAAATGAATTTGGCATAGATCGTTTTATTCATGCCTCTACGGGTTCTGTATATGGAGAGCCGATTATCATGCCTACAACTGAAAAACATCCTTTACGGCCAGTATCATATTACGGTGTATCGAAGCTTGCGGGAGAGCGATATGTAGATGTTTTTAATCGTCTTTATGGTCTTAAAACAACAATTCTACGATACTTTCATGTATATGGCACTAGGCAGGAATCCAATGAATTTGGAGGAGTTGTATCAATATTTCTGAGAAATATTAAAGAAGGTAAACCTTTAAGAATATTTGGTTCTGGGAGACAAGTTAGATCTTTTACTTGGGTTAAGGATCTGGTGGAAGCTAATCTTCGAGTAGGAGAGTCACATCAAGCAATTGGTGAGGTTTATAATATTGCGTCGGGTATCCAGGTAAGTATTGAAGAGCTTGCACAGGGTTTAATTAAGTTGACTGGAAAACAGAGTGAAATTCTTTATGAAGAGCCTTTGATTGGTGATATTGATTATTTTGAAGTATCTAGCAATAAGATTTCTGAATCGCTTGATGTCCAGTTTACAAAAGATTTTTGGGGTACGATTTCACAATCGATAGATCAGTTTTATGGTTATTTGTAGCATTTTATAAAAAAGTTGGGGAATAATGAATCATATCTTCCGTAAATATGTGAAAGGGATAAAAAAATGTATTCAATATCGGCGTACGCGTGGTCCTTTTCTGCAAAGAATTGATAGATTGGAGTCTATTCTTGAATCTATAACACTTTATGATCGCATAAGTGTTAATCCTGTACAGGCGATATGGGCGGAAAGGTGGAAAGAGAGCCGGAAGAAAGTATTATACATTGCGCCGATTGATTATTCAGGATCGATATTTAAATGGGCCGCAGCAATAAATGATTACACAGATTGGGCAGCAAGAATAATAACATTTAAAGTACATCGATTTGGATATTCAACAGATATAGTAATACCTTCTAATATACCTTCGCAATTGAAGGGAGATTTTTCAGAATTGGGGGTAAAACTTTTTAAGTTGATCGACGAAGCCGATATTATTCATTTTAAGGATGAACATCAATTATTTCATGAAATAGAACTTAAAAGTAAAAAATCTACCTTACTATCTGATATTTATAAAAGAGCAAAGGAATCTGTAAAACCACTAGTATTCACTCATTACGGAGGATACGCTAGAAAATATAAAGATAATATTAATTATAAGAATTTTGTTAATAATTTTAATATCAAAGTTGCTATGACTCCAGATTTAAATTTTGATTGGTTTTCTGGAAGCTATATTCCCCATTCAATTGAAATAAAAGATTTTCCTGTAATATGGAAAGATGGGACAGTCGTTTCGCATTCTCCATCTGGTGTTCAAAGGAAAGGTACAGAAGCTTTAGTTGAAGCGCTCTCCAAACATCCAGAGATAACACTTAATATAATTCAAGGGCTGTCATATGAAAAATGCTTAAAAAAGAAAAGTGAGGCAACACTTTTCTTTGATCAAGCTGGACGTGAAAAAGCAGAAAACATTGGTACAAATGAACCGATTGGTTGGTATGGGAACTCCGCTGTTGAAGCGATGGCTTTCGGTATTCCAACCATAGCACATCTATCTAAGAATGCTTTCAATGGAGCGGTACTTTCAGGAAAGAACATCAAGAATTCTTGCCCTGTTATTAATGTCGATTGTGAAGATCCTATATCTATTGAAAAAGCGATAGTTAACTTTTTTTCATCATCTGTTGCAGAAAAAGAAAAAAAATCAAAACAGGCTCGTGAATGGGTTGAAATCTTTCATTCAAATGAAGTTGTTGCTAATGAACTGGTAAAACTTTATTCCAAAAAGTAAAATTGAAAAGTCGAAGAGGAGTTTAGCTTATCAACATTGGAATGAAATTGCAGTTTCCTGCAATTTCATTCCAGTGACGACATTAATTCTAAAGGGTGTTCGAATTATCTATGAAGGATGTTCTAATTATCTCTGACTCCAAACTGCAACTCGATCCACGAGTTTATAAACAGATTATCTTTCTCAAATACGCTGGATACCGTATTATAAGTTGCGGTGTATCACCTTCCGGATACGAAGACACGTTTATCCGCTTATTCAAGAAGGAAAAGGTTCGTAGCAGTAGCTGGTTATCATTTGCTAAACTTTATGCACGAATCTTGATTAAACTGGATAAGTTCAAAAGTAAATTCTTATTGGGAAATAGGTCCTACGAGAAATACTATTGGCAGCAGGATGTGGTAAAACAAACTATAAAAAGGCTGACTACAGCCATACAAAAATGTGATCTGATTATTGCAAACGATATTCCTGTTCTGCCAATGGCCCTTAAACTTGGACAGATGTATCAGGCAAAGGTATATATCGATGCTCATGAATATGAACCACTACATTATAATACAAAGGAATTTAATAAATACTATAAAGACTTCTGGTATTATATTTGCAAGAAATATCTGCCAAAAGCAGATTATATGACCACAGTTTGTGCCGGTATAGCAGAAAAATATTCAAAAGAATTCAATGTTACATGTGGTGTTATTATAAATGCCCCATATTTTAATAAGCTTGACCCTGTTGAATGCAGTGATAATAAAATAAAACTCATACATCACGGAATGGCTGCTCGCGGTAGACAACTGGAAAATATGATCTATTTAATGGATCAGCTTGATGATCAGTTTGAACTGCACTTCATGCTTGTTGGTTTAGATAGTACCTATGGAAAAGAACTCCATTCTAAAGCCGTTAATAATAAGATTTACTTCCATGACCCTGTAAATATGGAAGAAATACCTAAAGAACTGAATAAATATGATATCGGATTATATCTTTTATTCCCTGAATCATACAATCAAGCTATGGCTCTGCCTAATAAATTGTTTGAGTTTATTCAAGCCAGGCTGGCAATCGCAATATGGCCTTCTCAGGAAATGGTAAAGATCATTGATACATATAAAAATGGTATATATTCAAAGGATTTTGATGTCCAGCAAATGGCAAAAATACTCAATTCACTTACGAAAAAGGAGATAATGGATATGAAATGGAACTCCAATAAGGCTGCAAAGGAATTGAATGCAGAAGTAAATAGAGATAAACTCCTTACGATTGTTAATAACCTTATAAATTGAGCATGAATAATAGGACAACCATGAAAAAGATTACACTCATCGGCTGCGGCCGTATTTCCAAACGACACATCGAAGCCATTGATGCTGCAGAGGGTGTTGAGATTACATCTGTCTGTGACATAGAAGAAAGCAGGGCAAAAAACGCAGGAACACAGCTTAATGTTCCCTGGCTTACTGACTATACAAAAATCAAAAATACTGATGTAGCTGCAGTACTGACTCCTTCCGGTATGCATCCCCGTCACGCGGCCGAGGTAGCGGAAAAAACGGACATACCCTATGTTTTGGTGGAAAAACCAATATCACTCACAGTACGGGAAGCCTGCGAACTTTTCGACCGTGTGGATAAAGCAGGAAAAAAGCTTATTCCGGTTTATCAGAACCGCTACAACCCGCTTGTTGCATTTATGAAAGACATGATTAATACCGGAAAACTTGGTACGATCTATCAGTTCAACTGCAATGTATTCTGGAACAGAAACGATGACTATTTTGCCATAGACTGGCACGGAACAAAGGAACTGGACGGCGGTGTTCTCTACACCCAGGCCAGTCATTATGTGGATATGATCCACTTTTTCTTTGGAGAGATTGCAGAAAGCAAGGGCATCGGCGGCTCTTTACGAAATCTTGAAGTATATGATTCTGTGTCATCGGTTTGTGAGTTTCAGAACGGTGTTATAGGAACTATTAACGCTACAGTAAGCACCTACCGCAAAAATTTTCTAACTGAGTTTACCATAATCGCGGAAAAAGGCACAGTCCGACTTTCCGGAACAAACCTGAACACAATAGATTTCTGGGATGTTGAAGGTATGGAGAAACCGGACATCGACTTTACCATAGACCATGTGTACGGCAAGGGCCATGATACTCTTTACCAGTATATCGCCGAAGAAAAGTGGGAAATGTTTCCCAGCAGAGATGATGTGCTCTCCGGCATTCGTCTGATGGAACGGCTGAGTTATTAAAGGAGGTAAACGCCATGCAGATTAAAGCAGTGTACGACAACGGAAAATTGCAGCTTCCGGGCAACATTCGGTTAAAACATTCACAGATGGTACTTGTAGTAAATATTCCTGATTCAGAAATAGAAGTTAACGAAACAGTAAATATTGTCACAGATCCTCTACTAAATGAAAAAATCGCGCGTCTTGAGAAAAAACGGCACTGGCAGGGGCCCTGGAAAGGAGAAAAAGCTGATCAGGAGCTCCTTGCGGAAGGCCTGGAAATGAAATATGGGAAAAAAGCAGACTAATGGATATACTGTTCGACGTAAATATTGTTGTCGATCTATGTGCCCGGCGTGAGCCATTCTACTCCCAGGCGCTTCAGGTTGAAGAGTTTTGTCGTGCTCATGGTATGAGGGTTCGATTATATACCGGCAGCGTTCAGACGATACACTTTGTTCTCGCTGCGGCACTTGCGGATCACGATAAGAACTCAGGCGTTGAGATGCAGCGCAGAGGATTTTACCTGCGGGAAGCACGCCAGCTGCTTGAAGTATATTCGAGCGACATACTCTGGCAGGCGGCTCTAAGCGAAGACGGTCAGGTTTTTGATAATGAAGACCCGGAGGACGCGCAACTCATCAAGGCGGTAGATCGACTAGGGAAAGACGCTGTATTGCTTACCAGAGACGAAGGTTTGCTTAATCGCTGTACTAAGGCAGTAACCCCCTCCGATTTTCTGTTGCGCTCTACCGAGACGGACAAACAACCGGCCATTGCCTTCTGCGATCTCGCTGCGCAGCTCGATACCTTCCGGCCGCAGATGGAAAAGGCGATCCTCGATGTAGTAGAGTCAACGGCCTATATCAAAGGACCCGCCCTCGACCGCCTGGAAACTGAGTTAAGCGATTACCTTGACGGCTCGGTCGAGTCGATTTGCTGTTCAAGCGGGACCGATGCCTTGCTGATTGCCCTGATGGCTCTGGATGTACATCCCGGAGACGAGGTGATAATCCCTGATTTTACCTTTATTGCCACGGGGGAGGTAGTTTCATTTCTTGGTGCGGTCCCGGTATTCTGTGACGTTGATCCTGTTACCTATAATCTTGATCCGTCACGTATCGAAGCCCTGATAAGCGATAAAACCATAGGGATTATTCCCGTAAGCATTTTCGGGCAATGCGCGGACATGGATGCGATTAATACTATAGCCGACAGGCACGGTCTATGGGTCATGGAAGATGCCGCCCAGTCTTTTGGGGCTGAATACAAGGGCAGGAAGTCCTGCACTATGAGCAAGGTTGCTACCACCAGTTTCTTCCCCGCCAAACCCCTGGGCTGCTACGGAGACGGTGGTGCCATTTTTACTGCGGATACGGAACTTGCGGGTAAAATGCGGACTATTCTGAATCACGGCCAGGAGAGGCGCTATCATCATTCCATGATCGGTCTTAACGGACGCATGGATACCCTTCAGGCAGCGGTGGTATCGGTAAAACTGCGGAATTTTGATAGGGAGCTTGAGCTGCGCAATAAGGTAGCGCAGGAATATACCAGAAAGTTATCTGAACTGACGGAAACCCCCAGGGTGCTGGAACATAATACTTCAGTATGGGCCCAGTATACCCTGGTACATAAAAGGCGCGACCATATTCGTTCTGCACTTTCCAATGCCGGAATCCCAACCGCGGTTCATTACCCTGTCCCACTCCACAAACAGCAGGCCTTCGCATACCTGAAAAGGCCGGTTGACTGCCCGGTTACCGAAAAGCTTTCTGAACAGGTTTTCAGTCTTCCCATGCATCCTTTTCTAAAAGAGCCGGAAATTTCCCGGATCGCGGATACCATAAGGAAGGTCCTTCAGTGATTGATTCCGAGGTCTTTATTCACCAATCCAGTTATGTTGATGAGGGTGCTGTTGTCGGAACGGGAACAAAAATCTGGCATTTCTCCCATGTAATGGCTGGAGCTGTAATCGGTGAAGGCTGTTCCCTGGGGCAGAATGTCAATATAGGCGGACGGGCGGTACTCGGAAACGGTGTAAAGGTCCAGAACAATGTATCCATTTATGATGATGTAATACTTGAAGACGATGTGTTTTGCGGTCCTTCCTGCGTTTTTACCAATGTGATTAACCCCAGGGCCTTTGTTGAACGCAAGCAAGAATATCGAAAAACCCTCGTTAAACGGGGAGCCTCCATCGGGGCCAATGCAACCATAGTCTGCGGAGTAACACTAGGGGAATACTGCTTTGTGGGCGCAGGCAGTGTGGTAACCAGGGATGCTCCTGCTTATGCCCAGGTATATGGTTCGCCGGCCCGACAACATGGCTGGGTGTGCCGCTGCGGAATGAAACTCCCTGATGAGCTCTTATGTTCTGAGTGCGGCATGCAGTATGCTCTGCAAGACGGAGCCCTGCAGCCGGTAAGAAATTAAACTGAGGATTATTATGAGTCTGTATACCGATTGGATGGAAAAACTTGAGCAAAACGACTTTACTGTAGGAATCCTTGGCCTCGGCTATGTTGGTCTGCCCCTGGCGGTAACCTTTGCTCTGAAGAATGTAAAAGTGCTTGGCTTCGAAAAAAGTACAGGAAAGGTCCGCGATATAAATGCCGGTAAAAATTATATCGCCGATGTTGCAGACGATGATCTTAAGAAGGTAGTTTCCAATAAACATCTGAGCGCCACGGATGATTTTTCCAGGCTGTCAGAGTGCGATGCCGTCCTGATTTGTGTTCCTACACCCCTGGACAGGTTTAAAAAACCTGACATGAGCTATATAGAATCAGCCTGTCGATCCATAGGAAACTCCATGCGCCGGGGAATGTTTATTGCCCTGGAGAGTACTACGTATCCCACGACCACCGAAAATTTCATGCTCCCCATACTGGAAGAGGTGTCGGGCATGAAATGCTGTGAGGATTTTTTCCTTGCCTATTCCCCGGAACGGGTAGACCCCGGCAACAAGTCGTATAAAACAGATAACACCCCGAAGGTAGTCGGCAGCATTGGAGAAGATGCCCGGGAAATCGCTCTTAAGCTGTACGGTAAGGCAATTAAACAGCTCTATCCGGTTTCCAGCCCAAAAGCCGCGGAAATGGTGAAAATCCTTGAAAATACGTATCGTCTGGTTAATATCTCCCTTATAAATGAGCTGGCCCTTCTGTCCGGTAAAATGGGCATCAATATCTGGGAGGTTATCGATGCGGCCAAGACAAAGCCCTACGGGTTCCAGGCCTTTTATCCAGGGCCTGGAATCGGCGGCCACTGCATTCCCCTTGATCCGTTTTACCTTGAGTACATCGCCAAGAATTTTAACTTTGATCTTTCCATGATTCATACGGCAGGCCAGATCAATACCCTTATGCCCCACCGCATGATGAACAAGATCATGTTCGCCTTGAACCGTATGGGTAAATCGGTTAACGGATCGAAAATACTGTTCCTCGGTATTGCCTATAAACCGGATATCGGCGATTCCCGGGAAAGCCCCGCGTTAATGGTAATGGATGAGATACAAAGAAAGCGTGGAATAGTACTGTTCCACGATCCGTACATTAAGGAAGCTGAAAGCGAATCCGGGAATCGTTATACCGGGAAGGATCTCAGTGATGAACTTGTTCAGGAAGTCGACTGCGTTGTCTTCAGCACCAACCATTCGGTATTCGATGTCAATCACATTGTAGAAAAGGCAAGCCTGGTGGTTGATCTGAGAAATGCTGTAAAGAATGTGAATATTGAGAATGAAAAGGTATTCAAGTTGTGAGTGGCTCTTTGAAAATCGTTACTGTTGTGGGTGCCCGGCCGCAGTTTGTAAAGGCTGCGGTACTGAGCCGCCATATCCGTTCGGACAGATATAAAGGGAAAATCTCCGAGCTTATTGTACACACAGGGCAGCACTATGACAGGAATATGTCGGAGGTTTTTTTCAGCGAGATGCAGATCCCGCATCCCGATGTAAACCTTGGCATTTCCGGCGGGTCCCACGGTTCAATGACGGGAGAAATGCTGGCAAAGATCGAAGAAGTGCTTGCGGAACACAAGCCTGACCTTGTTATGGTCTACGGTGATACCAACTCTACCCTGGCAGGGGCCCTGGCTGCAGCCAAACTGCATATTTCTGTCGCCCACGTGGAAGCGGGCCTGCGCAGCTTTAACATGATCATGCCGGAAGAAATCAACCGTGTTTTAACTGATCACATAGCTGAATACTTGTTTTGTCCTTCCGCAGTTTCAGTAGAAAACCTGCGTAAAGAGGGAATTCCAAAACACTTAACACCTGAAAAAAAATCAAAAGTATTTACGTGCGGTGATATAATGTTTGACGCTTCGCTGTTTTACCGGGAAATTAATGCGCAAAGGAAGGAAGAGGACAAGATAATTCATCGTCTGAATATTGGTCCGGATTTTGTTTTAACCACGGTTCATCGCGCAGAAAACACTGATAACCCTGCAAGACTTGAGGCCATTTTTTCTGCCATGAATGAGATGGAAGAAACAAACTTTATTTTGCCCCTGCATCCGCGGACAGGAAAAATTGTGAAAGAAAGGGGAATCACAATAAACAGCAATGTGCGGGTTATTGAACCTGTAGGATATTTTGATATGCTTGATCTTGAAGAACATTGCCGATTGATTATGACAGATTCCGGCGGAGTACAGAAGGAGGCCTATTTTTTCGGAAAACCCTGTATAACCCTCCGGGACGAGACCGAATGGGTCGAGACTGTGCAGTCGGGCTGGAACCGCCTTGTCGGAGCGGAAAAAGACACCATTAAAATGGCCCTGATGAAAGCTGTTGCTCCGAAGACCCAGGAATCACTCTACGGAGATGGAGACGCGGGCACTTATATACTGGAAAGCTTATTGGAAAACAATGACTAAGCACCCTAAGAGTAAGGACTAAATATGATTAATATCGCTTTAATTGGCTGCGGAAGAATAGCAAAACGCCATTCCGATTTATTGGGGACGGGAACAATACAAGGAGCCAGACTCGCTGCTGTATGTGACAGTGTTCCTGAAAAAGCCAGGGCAATTGGTGAAAAATATAATATCCCCTGGTTTACCAGCATTGATACAATGCTGAGCAGTAATATAGATATCAATGCCGCATCTGTATTATCGGAGAGTGGTCTTCACGCCGAACATGCAATTAAAGTTGCTTCGTACGGTGTGCATGTCATTGTAGAAAAACCGATGGCCTTGACCTTGACCGATGCGGATAAAATGATCCTTGCCTGCGATAAGAACAATGTAAAGCTCTTTGTCGTAAAGCAGAACCGCTTCAATATTCCGGTAATTCAATTGCGCAAAGCTTTAGAAGCCGGACGTTTTGGGAAGCTCGTTTTGGGTACTATTCGCGTTCGCTGGTGCAGACCTCAGGGGTATTACGACCAGGACTCCTGGCGTGGGACCTGGGCTCTGGATGGCGGTGTGCTAACCAATCAGGCAAGTCATCATATAGATTTACTGGAATGGATGATGGGTGATGTTGAAAGCGTTTTTGCCCGCAGTACAACAGCCCTTGTTAACATAGAAGCAGAAGATACTGCCGTTGCCACCTTGAAATTTCAAAACGGCGCTATTGGTATAATAGAAGCAACCACCGCAACCCGGCCAAAGGATCTTGAAGGATCTATTTCTGTCCTTGGCGAAAAAGGATCAGTTGAAATCGGCGGGTTCGCGGTCAATGAAATGAAAGTGTGGCAGTTCACAGAGCCGGAACCGGAAGATGCAGATGTAATGAAAAAATATTCAGTGAATCCTCCAAATGTTTATGGATTTGGACATCAGGCATACTATGAGCATGTTATTGATTGTCTTGAGAATAACAGCGCTCAACTGGTAGATGGCATTGAGGGAAGAAAAAGTCTCGAATTAATTTCTGCGTTGTATGAATCGATAGAGACCGGAAAGGAAGTTTTTCTCCGATTCAATCCCAAAAAATGCCGTTTGGGTGTGCGAAATGAAAAATGACGCAATACTTAAGCAAGTCGGTGTACGGAATACTGATTTTGGAACGAATGTCGTGGTTGTTGAACCTGTAAATATATATGAAGCTGAGATTGGAAGTGAGTGCTTTATTGGCCCTTTTGTCGAGATTCAGAAAGACGTGAAGATCGGGAACAAGACCAAAATTCAGTCTCATTCCTTTATTTGCGAACTGGTTACCATTGGTAATGATTGTGTTATCGCACATGGTGTAATGTTCATTAACGATACATTTTCCTCAGGCGAGCCTGCCCGGGGAGATAAAACCAGGTGGAAAGAGACGCGGATAGGAAATAGTGTTTATATAGGCTCAAATGCAACCATTTTACCGGTAACAGTTTGCGACCATGTGGTTATTGGGGCCGGTTCAGTTGTTACCAGGGATATTAATGAACCGGGAACCTATGCCGGCAACCCCGCCAGAAAAATTCGCTGAATGGGAATAAAAATGAATAAATCAATAAACAGAGTGCTTCTCGATCATGAGATACTATTCTCATATATCCGTAATAATCAAAATGGACTAAAGTCATTGGAATCAGACCTCTTTGAACACTTTAAAAAAGAACAAGTTTTGCTGTCAATGTCATCGGTGTCTTTGATAAACAAGTCGGTTAAATCGGAGTATCCAGCGCTCATTGATGATTTATTTGTTTTCTATAATCGACTTACCTTGATTAGCCCGCCGAATTGGATAGATTGGAATAATAAGCTTGTAAAACAGGATTTTGATGCATATTTACTTGGTCTTGCTGCGGACAGTGTAGATGCCTGTATTCTGACAGAAAGAAAAAGCGTATTCATGTATTCGGATCGGGCAGTATCTCTTGATACATTACGCGCGACAGTCAGGGAGCAGGAACCTTTATTTCCTTTTCTTGATCTTAAACAACAATATCTGAGCATAAATCAGGATATTGATCATGCTATTAATTCGGTAATAGGGACGTCTTCGTTTATCGGCGGGAAAAGTCTTAAGAATTTTGAAGATAACTTTGCCCGGTATCTTGATGCGGATTATTGTGTAGGGGTCGGAAACGGAACGGATGCGATTGAGATTGCCCTTGAAGCACTGAATCTTCCACCGGGTAGCGAAGTAATTGTACCGGCTAATACATTTATCGCGACTTCAGAAGCTGTGACCAGATGTGGTTTAAGAGTTGTTTTCTGTGATTGTGACGAGCATAACTATACAATTGACATCAAGGATGCAAAAAAGAGGATATCCGGGAAAACACGTGCAATAGTAGCTGTGCATCTCTACGGCCATCCGGCGGATGTCGATAGTCTTAAGGAAATTGCGGATGAGCAGGGAATTAAAATTATTGAGGATTGCGCCCAGGCCCATGGTGCTGAATATAAAGGGCAGAAGGTTGGAGCTCTGTGTGATCTGGGGACCTTTAGTTTTTACCCAGGAAAGAACCTTGGCGCATACGGCGACGGCGGAGCAATTGTTACCAACAACACGGAACTTGCTGAAAAATGCAGAATGATTGCGAACCACGGCAGGATCTCTAAATATGATCATCAATTTGAAGGGCGGAATTCGCGTCTCGACACCTTACAGGCCGCGATTCTGAATGTTAAACTTCAATATCTTGAAAAGTGGACTACGCAGCGGATTGCAATTGCTGATACATACCTGGAACAATTATCTGATTGCCGTGATATTGTATTGCCCAAACGAGAAGAATGGGCCAGGCAGGTGTATCATCTTTTTGTTATCCGCGCAAAACAGAGGGATGAATTAAGAAAATATCTGGATAATCACAATATACAGACCGGTATTCACTATCCTATTGCTCTTCCCAAACTTGAAGCATACACATATGTTAATCAACAAAATGACCGGATGTTTGCGAACACTATGGATAATGAATTGTTAAGTCTTCCAATAGGAGAGCATTTATCTGTAAATGATGCAGTCCTGATTTCTGAACGAATCAAAGAGTTTTTCTGTAATGGATAAAGAATTGAAAAAGATTAAGGTCGCGCATATTAATAATCCTCCTGCCCTGGGTGTGGATAAAAAGCTTCTCCTGGAAGCGCAGGCAGCGTATGACGAAGGTTTGAATTTTGATTTCTATATTATAAAGTCCTCCTTCGATGACCGTGATGTAAAGAATGTTCACTATCGTAAAGACTATAAGCTATGGTATGAGGGGACTAAACTTAGATTCATAGGCAGGTTTTTTAACTGGAAAAACCGTCTGCCCGATATAGTTGATTTTGATATGTATGACATGATCATTCTTAGATTTGGTAAGGTGTCCTTTAGTAAGTATGATTTGTTCAAAAGGTACGGTCACAAGATACTCACAGAACATCATACTGACGAGGTTGGTGAAATCCGTTCAAAGAAAACTCTTAAACGATATCTGCTTGGAACTGTGGTGAGTCTGATTTCTAAGCGTTCTTTGAAGCTTGTTGCTGGAATTATTGCAGTGACAAATGAAATACGAAAAGTCGAGTTGAATAAAGCGGGGAACAAACCTTCAGTAGTAATTACCAACGGAATCGGTGTAGAACAGACTCCGTTCAGCGGATTCAAACAGTTTAACGAAACAAACTTGGATCTCGTTTTTGTCTCGTCGCATTTTCAAGCCTGGCAAGGGGTGGATAGACTGTTTGAAGGAATCAAACAGTATAAAGGATCGGTAACAATTACTCTTTACCTGATAGGTAATTATGGAAACGATTTAAAGCTGCTTGCTGACGAAATCAACTCAGAAGGAAAGCATCGAATTGTCTTAACGGGTAGAATTGAAGGTGAAAAGATAGCAGAATACTATGAAACCGCTAATTTGGCTGTGGGGTCACTCGCGCAGCATCGACGCAACATGAAAGAGGCCTGCACTCTTAAGATTCGTGAATATATGGCACGCGGAATACCTTTTATCTATGCGTATGATGATCCGGATGTCCCGGAAAATGCTTCATTTGCCGTGAAGTTTAATAACGATGATTCGCCGATCAATGTAGATAGAATCATTGATTTCGCACGGGCAGTATCCTCGAGTCCCGATATGGCTGTGTCTCTTCGTAATATAGCTAAGAAAAACCTTGATTGGAGAGTCAAGGTCCGCCAAATGTACGATTTTGCCGCAAAAGTATATAGACAGCAGAACAACGAGCAGCCAGAATGAATAATAGAAAAAACAAATCTGTTTGTTTACTCACCAAAGAAGTACTGCACAAATCTTACCTCCCTGTGTACGGCGGAGAATATTGGGATATGCCCAATTTTACTGAATTGGCACATAAAGGGACTGTTTTCCAAAGGCATTACGCAGCGGCCCCGTCCACTGCCATGTCTGTAACCTGTCTTTTTTCCGGCCTCTGGGCTCATGAATTGGAGCGCCGTTACTATTCAGAGGTAGAATACTTTGACCAGGTACCGACCCTCTTCAATATTTTTCAGGACAAGGGATATACCTGTCATGTTGTGTGGGATGCCAAAGAACAGAAGATGACGTATCCATATACAAAATGTTATGGTGACAGGGAAAAAACAGTCTTCCATGATCTCCAAAGACTTACTAATCCATCTGATGATGAATTCCTGAATCATGTTTATTCCGAACTGAATTCCATACCGGCAGAGAACACATTTATTTGGATGCATCTTCCCCATGTGTTATACAGCAGAAGCGGATACGGTACCGATATGGATCTCTTTGACAAAATTATCGGTCGGCTGCGGCAGCAGTTCGGAGATGACAGTCTCTATATATCCGGCGACCATGGCCACATGAACCTGCGCAGGGGAATTCCGGCCTACGGTTTCCATGTGTATGACGATGTATTAAGCGTGCCCATGATTACCCCGCGGGTAGATGGCCGTGGGATCATTGAATATCCGACCAGCCATAAACAGCTCAAAGATCTTATTCTGCACGGTATGCTCCGTCAGGAAGAGTTTGTTTATGGGGATACACAGTACTATCTGCAGCCCAATCGCAAGCTCGCGATTATAAAGGGCAGGTACAAGTATATTTTTAATAAATACGAGAATACTGAGGAGCTGTACGATTTGGAATGGGATCCGACGGAAGAGGTCAATCTTCTGTTTCTGCTGTCCGGGTGTATTCTGATGGATCCAAATAGAATGAGAAAATACAAGCCGGAAATTGTCTTTTTTTATCCCTTTAAACAGGAAGCGCTGGATGCCTTTAATCTCCTGCGACAACAAAAAGATAAAATCTGGCGGCAGGGCTCATTTACTCTGGAATTTTTAAAAAAAGCAAAGTTCCGGTATAAACGTACCCTTTACCATATAAAAAAGTTCCAACTGAAGCGGAAACAGTCAATGAGACCGGAAGCAATCTCCCGGAGAATGGAAAATTCCGGCCTGTAGCAAAACCATTTCGTTTTTATGGCAGGCACGTTTATGCGATTTTGTTCCTGCGAAGAGAACATTCTCCGGCTTTGGAATTGCTCCTCCTCCTTGAAACACCCTGGCTTCTGCGCTACTCTACCACAATCTTAACAGAATACTTTTAGGCAAGGTCCTCGAATGAAAAAAACAACCCAGTTTCGGAATTTACTCCTGTCCGACCAGCTCGAATTCCTGTGCGAGGCCCATAACGGCCTTTCCGCCCGCATTGTGGAAGAGGCCGGTTTCAAGGGCATCTGGGGGAGCGGTCTTTCCCTCTCGGCCCAGTACGGTGTGCGGGACAACAACGAAGCCAGCTGGACCCAGGTGCTGGAAATGCTGGAGTTCATGTCCGATGTTACCAGCGTACCAATCCTGCTGGACGGCGATACCGGTTACGGCAATTTTAACAATATGCAGCGCCTGGTGCGCAAGCTGGAGCAGCGGGGCATAGCCGCCGTCTGTATAGAGGACAAGCTCTTCCCCAAAACCAACAGCTTTATCCGCGGTTCGGCTCAGCCACTGGCCAATATGGAGGAGTTCTGCGGGAAAATTAAAGCAGGCAAGGATGCCCAGGCCGACGATGATTTTTCCGTTGTAGCCCGGGTAGAGGCCTTTATTGCCGGATGGGGACTGGACGAAGCCCTCCGACGGGCCGAAAGCTACCATGCTGCAGGCGCAGATGCAATTTTAATCCACAGCGCTCTCTCGGTCCCCGATGAGGTCCTGGCCTTTAAAAAGGAGTGGGCAGAGCGCTCCCCGGTGGTAATAGTCCCCACCAAATACTACGCCACCCCCACGGATGTATTCCGGGAGTACGGCTTTTCCATCGCCATCTGGGCTAACCAGATTCTGCGCTCATCTATCAGCGGCATGCAAAAGGCGGCAAAAGCTATCTATGAGGCGGAAAACCTCCTTGCGGTGGAAGACAGGATAGTCCCGGTCAGAGAAGTCTTCCGTCTGCAGGGCGCCGATGATCTGGAGCTGGCGGAAAAGCGCTATCTGCCCCGTTCCGGCAAGACCGCTAAAGCTGTGGTACTCGCGGCATCCAGGGGCAAGGAACTCGAAAGCCTGACCGAGGAAAAGCCCAAAGCCATGGTACAGATCGCGGGCCGTCCGCTCCTCTCCTATATAAACGAGGCCTACAATGCCGTCGGCATAAAGGATATTACCGTCGTTCGGGGCTATCTCAAAGAGACTGTGGATCTTCCCGGTCTGCGTTATGTGGATAACGACGACTACGAGAATACCGGAGAACTCTGCTCCTTAAAAACGGCCCTGGATTCCCTGGAGGCGGACAACGCGGACCTTGTAATCTCCTACGGGGATGTTCTCTTTAAAAAATACATCCCTCAGATGCTGCAGGACAATGACGCGGAAATGGCGATTGTGGTGGATACCTCCTGGCAGAACAGCTCAAACACTGGTCGTTACACCGACTTTGTGCAATGTTCCGAACCATATTCCAGGGACATCTACGGCAGACAGGTCTGTCTTGAGTGCATGGCTCCTGACATCCCGGTTGAGAAAATCCACGGCGAGTGGATGGGCTTTGTAAAGATTAAAGCGGATGTCCTGCAGCGGGTACAGGAAGAGCTTGATAATCTTGTAAACAAGCAGGGACGCAAAGACGCGAAAATGCACGATCTCCTAAACGCCTGTGTTGAACGCGGATATCTTGTAGATGTCCTCTATACCTCCGGTCACTGGCTGGATATAGACAGCCTGGACGACCTTGAGCGGGCCGGCAGTTTTGTATAATAACGCCCTATAATCGTGATTCACGACGGTTCCGGAATCAAATTAACCAGTTTTCGATATCCAGACCGGGGATGTTCATAAAATGACGGGTGTTATCGGTTACAAGAATGCATCCGTTCGCGCTGGCGGTGGCGGCAATTTGCAGGTCCAATGCCGAGATCGGGGCTCCATCGGCTTCTCGTGAGGCCCTGATTCTTCCGGCAATACGGGCGGCTGTGTCGTCGAAGGATAGAATCCTGACACGGGGTAAAAGATACTGCTCCAGGAAGTCCAGGTATTTCCGGGGGTTTTGGCTCCGGTAGGCTCCGTAGGTGATTTCAAGGATCGTAATTGTGGACAGATACTGGTCCGAAGGCGGAACAAGGGCTATACGTTCTTTTAAATACTGGGGGGGACTGGGTTTGAGCAAGGTAGAAACCGTGTCCGTATCAAAAAGATACTTCACGGTAGCCTTCTTTCTGTCGTGCCTGGTAGGCTTCTGTTATATAGGAGTCAATTTCCGATAAATCCTCCCAGCTTCCGGCAAGGGATGCCAGGCCGCCGCTTCCGGGTTGGGTGTTCAGGCCGTTTTCATTATAGGGAAGGACCGTTGCCACCGGTGTTTTGCGGTTCATTATTATGATGCGCTTACCGTAGGCCCGGCCTTCTGACAATAATTTTGAGAGGTGTGCTTTGAAATGTGCGATTGACACGGTAATGTCACCCATAATAAGCTCCAAATATAGTCATAATGACTATATTTTATACCACCTTGACCGTTTCGTCAATTTTTCTTCAGGACAGTCCAGACAAACAAAGGAATTATATAGATGATTAGTGCGGGAAAATTTGTTAACCAGGCTTTGCATCACGGTTTTGGTCTATGGACCGGAGTTCCCTGCTCCTATTTAAAGCCCTTTATTAACTACGTAATCGATTCACCCCAGGTGCGTTATATCGGCGCTGCCAACGAAGGGGATGCCGTTGCTATTGCCGCGGGTGCCGGAATTGCCGGAACAAAAAGCATTGTCATGTTTCAGAATTCCGGTCTGGGCAACGCCGTTAATCCCCTGACCAGCCTTACCTATACCTTCAGAATTCCTGTACTGGTAATAACAACTCTCCGTGGTGAGCCCGGCGGTGCAAAGGATGAACCCCAGCACGAACTGATGGGGCGCATAACCACTGCCATGCTGGAAACCATGGGAATCCCCTGGGAGTATTTCCCTGCCGAAGAGTCGGAGATTGAACCCGCTCTACGCCGTGCGGCGGATTATATGGAAACAGAACAGCTGCCCTACGCCCTGGTCATGAAAAAGGGCTCGGTGGCGCCGGTTGCGCTGCAATCCGCTCCCGAAGTCCATCCGCCGCAGATACGTGTTTCTCCATCTCCGGAATCCTTTGTGCCAAGTCACAGGCGGGGAGATTTCCTTGCAGTTCTGCAGAAGACCCTTGCCCCGGAGGATGTAATCGTGGCCACCACCGGATTCACCGGTCGGGAACTCTACGCCATGGAAGACCGGGAAAACCAGCTCTATATGGTCGGCTCCATGGGCTGCGCATCCAGTTTTGCCCTGGGGATCGCCCTGACCAAACCGGACAGGCGGGTCTATGTTCTGGAAGGAGACGGCGCCGTTCTTATGCGCATGGGGGCTCTCGCAACCATCGGCTACCAGCAGCCGGCGAATCTTACCCATATTCTGCTGGACAACCAGGTGCATGAATCCACCGGCGGGCAGTCTACCGTTTCCCACTCCGTGGATTTTGCCGCCATCGCTGCCGCCTGCGGGTATCCTGCAGTTGAACGGACAGATACCCCCGAAGGATTCGAAAACTTTCTGCGCGAAAGCTCTGAATCCCTCCGTTTTCTGCATGTAAAGGTGGAGCCCGGCGTCCCCGATGGACTTCCTCGGCCGATCATTACTCCGGTAGAAGTAGGGCAGCGCTTTTCCCGCTTTCTTAAATAGCTGATACATTACAAACAGGAGTTCACAATCATGAATAGACCAACAATCTTGTTGAATCCCGGTCCGGTTACCCTTACAGAAAGGGTAAAAAAAGCCTTTTACAAGGAGGACCAGTGTCACCGGGAACCTGAGTTCGCGGAAATCATTCTGGACATAAAAAGACGCCTTCTGAAGGTGTATCCGGAGGCACAGGAAAACTACGAGAGTGTTGTTCTGTCCGGGTCCGGTACCTGCGCTGTTGAGGCCATGGTCGGGACTCTGATTCCCCGGAATGGAAAGGCCCTGGTCATCTCCAACGGTGTTTACGGCGAACGCATGGCCAACATGATACGCCTTCACGGCAAGGCCTGTGTAGAGATAAAATCCCCCTGGCCGGAACCCATGAACCTTGCTGAGGTTGAAAGGATTTTGAGTAGCGACAAGGATATTACCCACGTCCTGGCAGTCCACAACGAGACCACCACCGGCCGTTTAAACGCCATCGATGCCCTGGGTAAAATCCTTAAAAAACATGACCTGCCCCTGATTTTCGATACCGTCAGCAGCTTTGCCGGGGAAGAGATCAAGTTCGACGACTGGAATATCCTGGCCCTGGCATCTACGGCTAACAAATGCATTCACGCGGCCCCGGGCCTCTGTTTTGTTATTGCCCGCAGGGATGTGCTTGAGGATCTGCAGGAAAAGGGAGAAAACGGTTCGCCGGCAATCTATCTCGACCTTATTTCCTACTATAAAAACCAGAAATCCGGGTTCTCGCCCTTTACCCAGGCGGTCCACGCTGCTTTTTCCCTGCAGGAGGGCCTTAAAGAGCTGGAAGATTCCGGTGGCTGGAAGCCCCGCATGGAGCGATACCGGTATCTTTCCGGGGCGATCCGCCGGGAACTGAAAAAGCTGGGGTACCGGATGTTCCTGAAAGAAGAGGAATACTGCTCCATGCTCTCCTCCTTTTCCCTGCCCGACGGTTACAGCTATGAGGAGCTGCATGACATTTTAAAAGAGGCAGGATTTGTCATCTACGCCGGGCAGGGCGGGCTCTTCCACTCCATTTTCCGTGTTGCGAATATGGGCGATATTACAGATGGTGATCTCGAACGCCTGCTTGATGTATTCAGAACCTTACTCGTCAAGGAGCAGGCGTGAGCTCAGTTTCCACAGCAGTAATTCTTGCAGCAGGCATGGGAACCCGCCTGAAGGCGCGCGGGACTGAAGCTCCGAAGGGTTTTCTGACCCTGGGGAGCAAACCGATCATTCAGGAATCCGTCAGCCGCCAGGAATCCGCGGGGATAGAGAAGATTTACATTGTCACCGGGCATTTGTCGCACTTTTACGATGAACTCGCCGATTCTTCACAAGGGCGCATCTGCACGGTAAAGAACGAACAATACGCCGAATCCGGCAGCATGTTTTCCCTGGCAAAGCTCCGGGGCAAACTGGATTCGCCCTTTCTGTTGCTGGAATCCGACCTTATCTATGAAACCAGGGCCCTTGAGACTCTGCTGGAGGATCCCCGCCCCGATGTAATGCTCGCCTCCGGTTTTACCGGTTCCCGGGATGAGGTCTGGACCTGGACGGATGAGAAGGGAAATTTGACAGGACTCTCAAAGAATAAAAACGACAAACCGGAACCTCCCGCGGGAGAACTTGTGGGTATAAGCAAAATCTCGCCGGATTTCTTTGCTGTCATGCTGGAAGAGGCGGATAAGGCCTTTCAGATGAGCCTGAAGCTTGAGTACGAAACCTGTATGGCTGCGGCTGCTCGACGGATTCCAATGGCGGTTAATGTTGTCCCGGATCTTCTCTGGGCGGAAATTGATGATGAGGATCATCTTGAACGGGCCAGGAGTTCAGTGTATCCAAAAATACCAAAGGTTAATTGAGCGGCGGAATGTTTGAGAATCCGGAGTTTCAAAAAAAGCAGAATGAAGTACTATCAGAAATTGTTTCCGTCCTGAGGGACTTGGGAATTCCATACATTCTGGAAGGCGGCACTCTGCTTGGTGCTGTGCGGGAAGGACGCTTTTTACCCTGGGATGACGATGTTGGACTCGCCGTTCCAACGGAGCAGGCCTATTCTCAGCGGGAAAAAATCAGACAGAAACTTAAAGAGAATGATTTCGAAATCGGCTATTGTGACGACAGTTCTGAGAACTTTAAAATCAACGTTCTTAAGCTGAATACCCGCTACGAAATCCTCGGATGGTATAAAAAGGGCCGATATCGGCGGCGTGAACGGCATAAGATGCTCAACAGTTTTATGGAAAAGACCGGGAGTATAGAATTCCTGGGCAAAGTCTATTCATGTCCGGCCAAGCCGGAATGCTACCTGAGGTTTTTTTACGGGAACTGGCGAAAGCCGAAAAAATCCGGCCGGTTTTTCACGATTCGCTGTTATGATCAAAAGCATTTTTGGTCCCGGCAACTGAGAAAACTGCTGAAAAAAGCATGATCATAAGGACGAATAATGCGTTTTATTACTGAGCTCCACAAAAAACATCTGAATAAGCCAGTGTGGATCGCCGGATCAGATCCGACCCTGGGGGAATATCCGGATTCTTTTTTTGATGACAAGATAGGTATAACCCTGCACATGGCGCATGTAAAATTCCCGGAGGCATCCTACAGGTATGCCAACGAGTATGACCGGGTGGAATATCTTAAAAAGGAGTATTCCGGTTTTTCCCAGCAGGAGCATATTTTTGCCTGGCCTTTTTACGGGAAGTGTAAAAAGGAGAGCAGGGATTTAATCCGGGATATGGAATCAGTCTATCATCTGCGCTGGATGATTTATCCCCCCCGGGGTATCCGGGAGTATGTGGACTGGAGCTTTACTCATTATAAAGTCAAACAGGCACGGGCGGGTAAATCCGTGCGCTACGGCGGTCACGGTACCTGTCTGCACGGGGCTCTCTACGCGGCTATCATGATGGGCGGTAATCCTATTAATATCATTGGTGCCGGTCATGGAAAGGCTACCGGCATTGGAGATGCAGAACATTTTGGAACGGTTAACGAGATTGATCAGGTCATGCGCCCCGGCATTCGATCGTTCTCCGACCCTGTCAACAATGTTCCTATGATAGAACAGACCCTGGCCATAATGGAAGGCTGCCGCCGGGAAGGAATAGAAGTAAACTGGTATATGCGCTACGATAACGGCGGATTGCCTGAAATGCAGATTGATTATGAAGAGATTGAACGGCAAAAGAAGGAGCTGGCTAATCTGCCAAAAACAGCGAGCCGGCGGGTAAAAAACGCGATTAAATCAGCTTATAGACCGTTTCTTAATCGTTTATAACAAAGTTCTAATCGAATTGTAGCTGAAATCTGACTTCCCTGTTGCATATTTATATCATGGAAGACAGGATATGGTCTAATCCTATCGCTGATAAGGAAATCAGAAAGAAAGATCCTTTTGGATCGTATACCCATGTTGTGCGAATTGACACCGAGTTCATGCCGGACAGTCATCTTGAGTATATTCTCCGAGCTTTTTCTTGTATCAATAATGATGTTCCAGGAGGGTGTCTTGTTTTCGCCGGACGGATACCACCAAACCGTATTGGAAAAAATAACGCGTTGTTTATAAGTGAATTGATAGATGCTCTTGGGCTCAGTCGCTTGGTATTCATTCCAGGCTGTGAAAAAACTGAGTGAACTTATGTAAGCTGTATTTTCTCCTATAGAATTTTTTTTCCTTTTAACAATAATAAACAGGATTTATATGACCATACTCGGCATTTTTTTAAACAACGAAATCCGCACCGGCGGACATCGCCGTTATCTTGAACTCCTGGAAGATTTGGCTGAAAAAGGGCACCGCGTGCTTGTGCTGCTGAATGAGGATCTTGATTATGCTCCCAAGAGTTTTAATGAGGTCCGTCTTAAAGCTCGCTATGTACGCCGTAGTTTTCCCCCAGCTTCGACGGTATTTCGCACATCCGTACGTAGAAATCTCGGTAAAATTATAACGGCCGCGAGCAATGTGGACTGGATTCTGATTCATGGAGAAACACATTTACTTACCGCTGTCTTTTTAAAAAGACAGTTAGGGTGCAAACTGCTATTTGGTATTCGCAGCAATGTGGTCCGTTGGAGCAGTATCTCCATGCGGGAAAACCGGCTGCGACCTTTGGCCTTTTTCTCCGCCCTGAAGGAACATTTGACCTACCGAATATACGAAAAAATCGCGGCAAAAAATGCTGATAAGTTGGCGTTTCAAAGTACTTACGATCAGAATGATTTTATTGAGCGTGCGCCGAAAGGAAAAGAAAAAACTGTTATTATCGGAGGCAATATCGGCGAGCCAAGATTTAAGCCCGAGCACCGAAATATAAACTCAAGCACCACTTTAAAGAAGCTCCTTTTTGTCGGAACCCTTGGAGAAAGAAAGGGTCTCAGATACCTTCTGGAAGCACTATCAATTTTGAGAGAACGGGGTATTGACAACCTGGAGCTGGATGTCCTGGGACGAAATACTGACGATACTGTCCATTCAGTCTTTGCTGCAGAGCATGGTCTTCAGAATCAGGTCAGGTTTCAAGGTAGAGTCGCCGATCCTTTCCCTTTTTATGCCTCTAGTGATCTGCTGGTCGTACCGTCCCTCTTTGACAGCTATCCCGACACGATAATAGAAGCCCTGCATACAGGTACGCCGGTTATAGCATCCAGGGTTGGCGGCATGCCGGACCAGCTTGCTTACAATGAGCTGCTGTTTCCGCCCCGGGATTCCAGGGCTCTGGCGGATATCCTGGGAGAATTGACTCGTAATCCGGATACCTACCTGAGGCTGCGGGAATTGTGTGCCCGGCGGCAGAAGGCTTTTCATTTTGACTGGGCTCAAAAATGGGAAGAAGCTATGAAGAAGATAATATAGACTTCTAAAACTACCTATAGAATATTGAGGAAGAATGATGCCAAATATTCCAGATTGTATCTTGGATAGTCTCAGCATTGACACCGGGGAAATAAATACCAATTGTAATATTTTTTTGTTTACTGTTATAAAAAATGAAGAGTTCTTTATTCCGTCTTTTCTTGATCATTATAGAAAAATAGGTGTCGAACAGTTTCTTTTTTTAGATGATAAATCCAGCGATAAGACCCGGGACATGCTGAAAAACGAGTCGGATTGTGTTATTCTTTCATCACCATATTCCTTTGGTGATGAAATTTCCTTTACTAATAACAAAGGACAGCAAGAAAAACAGAGGGTTGGTAAGCTGTTAAAAGCTGCCATCCCGGAAAAGTTTTTAAGAAATAAACTGGGTATCTATGCAGACGCAGATGAATTCCTGGTTTTTCCTTCAGGAATCAACAATCTGCAAGAGCTCTATAAAATAATGCGTGAGAAAGGAATCAAAACTATTGCTGCAAGCCAAATAGAGTTTTATCCTAAGAATTTAACAGATTTGTCAGAAACGAAAGGATTTTCTTGTTTAAAAGAAATACTACACTCATATCCATATTTTGATGCAGAAACTCTTGTCACATTACACGAAGGAAAACAGCCCGGGGAGGTGGGAGATTCTGCCTCCAAGAGACTGTTTGCCCGATACCATATTGCAAAACCACTACGGTATATACGCAAAATTCCACCAAAGGTTTTTCAAAAAATATTTCGCTTTCCGGTTGATGATTCATCGGTATTTAAAACACCAGTATTTTTATTTGAAGATGGAGTCGAATTAATTGGCAGTCATAATGCCAATGTTGCCCCTACCGACAAAATATTATTAGGATTATTTCATTTTAAGTATACCTGTGATTCAAAGCGTCGAATTGATCAAGCTCTCGAATTAAAATCCCATAGAAACAAGAGTCTTAAGTATAAAAGCTATTACCGATTGTTCAAAGAGATGGCAGGTAAAGAAGACTCATTTATAGGACCAAAAAGTAAAGAATTCAGAAATCTAAAGGATTTGGAGCATGCAGGTTTAATTAAGAATGATTTTTTCGAAAAAGATGTGAGTTAGTGTTGTATGCGCATCCTTATTCTCACCAATTCCTTTCCCCACACCTCGGAAACCTTTATCCACAACCATATTCAGGGTCTGGCGGACCGGGGCAACCAGGTTACGGTGTTTGCAAAACGTGCCAAGCGTAATGCGGAAAATACTGATCCCGATCAATTGTACCGGATAGTGTACTACTCTACCGCTCAAAAAAACAGAGCTGCGTTCAATGCCCTGCAGAGCACTTTTTTTTATGTCCTGCGGCATCCTCTGCGGTTTTTTTCTGTTCTGCGGCAGATCGCCGTGCATCATGACTGGGCGGTACTGCAGTCTTTCGCCGCGGCCCGCCGGATTTCCGGCGAAACCTTCGATGTTACCCATGCGGAGTTTGGTCCCCTGGGGAACATTGCTCTGGCTTTACGGGCCTGCGACGTAAAAACCGGTCCGATCTGCACATCCTTCCGCGGGGCAGATATTTCCAGCTACCTTAAACGACGTCCCCGTTCTTACTGTCTCCTTTCCAAAAAAGGGGATTTATTCTTACCGGTTTGCAAGGCCTTTATTCCACGGCTTACAGAGATCGGTTTTCCATCACGGCGCATACAGGTCTACCACTCAGCTGTGGACCTTACGGGTTTTCCATTCCGGGGGACTGAAGCTTCAGTCACTGGTAAACCAGGGCGGCTGATTGCCCTCGGTCGATTTGTGCGGAAAAAAGGCTTTCATCTGGCGGTGGAGCTGCTTGCAAGGCTGCAAAACGATGGATTCGATCTTCAGCTTGAACTAATTGGCGACGGCCCGGAACGGGAAACCGTGCTGGCCCGGGCCGAAGAGGCAGGAGTCGCGGATAAGGTCCTCTCCCCCGGCTGGCTGGGCCGCGCGGAAATCCTGGAGCATCTTCAGCGGGCGGACGTCTGTCTGGGTACCAGCGTTACACCGGAGACGGGTGAACTTGAGGGGATTCCCAATGTACTGAAAGAGGCCATGGCTGTGGGGGTTCCGGTCGTTGCCTTTGATCACTCCGGGGTTGCCGAAATTGTTCAAAACGGTGTTACCGGTTTCCTCCTGCCCGAAGGAGACATTGATGCCATGGCCGGGGCTGTACGGCAGCTTCTGGAGAACAAAAAAACGGCCGCCTCGATTATAACAGCGGCGAGAGCCCTGATTGAGGATGAGTACGGAGTAGAAAACCAGGCAGCCGCCGCGGAAAAACTCTACCGCTCCTGTAATGAAAACTCGGGGCTTTTATGATTACAAGGACACAAGATGCTTGAACATGTACGTGAAAAGAAAAAAAACAGGCCCAGGGTTGGGGTTTTTACCCGTCCCATCGATAAAGGAACCAGCGGAAGCGGTCACCATTTACATGAGATTCTGCGCCATGTACTGGAATTGAACAAGGAGTTTGAGATTATCCTTATCCATTACGAAAAGAATGATACGGATATTTACCGCAGCGCCCCGGAAATAATCATTCCCCGGAACCCCCTGCGGGCAGCGGCGGTTCTTAAATCCTTTGATTTTGATGTATTGCACTACAATCCCCTGACAATCTTCGCCCCCATGCTGGGCCTTAAAGCTGCTAAATGCGCTACTATTCACGGCGCGGAACCGAATATCGTGCCCCGGTATTACAACCTGACAACCCGGCTCCATGCCAGAGCGGTAAAGCCCTTTCTGGCCCGCCGCATGGACAGAATATTTACAGTCTCCCGGACGAGTAAGGACTACTATGTTCGCAACTGGGGGGTCAGGCCGGAACGGGTTTCGATTTGTTATAACTCGGTAAGCAATGCCTACCGGCGTCTTGGTACTGAAACTGAAATACGAAAAAAGTACGCTATCTCCGGACGCCATATTTTCCATGTCAGTAAGTATTCACCCCGCAAGAATCCTGAGTGTATCCTGCGGGGCTTTGCAGAACTTGCAGCGGATTCTGACTTTAGCGACTTGTCGCTGGTGTTATCCGGAAGCGGCTGGGAGAATGATTATACCCGTTCCCTGGTGGGGGAACTGGGTCTGAAAAAAAGGGTCGTATGTACCGGTTTTACCCCGGAGGAGGACGTTGTGGCTCTCTTTAACGAGGCGGAAGCCTTTGTCTTTCCTTCCCGGGCAGAAGGCTTCGGTATGCCCAACATTGAAGCTATGGCATGCGGCTGCCCGGTGGTTACCTCATCTTCATTCGCTATTCCCGAAATAGTCGGCGATGCCGCTCAGCTTATGGAAGATGCCGATGACTATCATGACCTGGCGCAGAAGGTCCGTGCCCTCCTGAAAAATCCTTCCCTGAGGGACGACTATGTTCAAAAAGGACTTGCCCGTGCGGCCTGTTATTCCTGGACAACCAGCGCGGAAACAGTACTGTCAGGCTATCGAGACCTGATCAGGTAATCACATCCTTTTACCATTCCCAGAATCTCCTCAACCCGCTCCTCAATTTTCGCGGCCTGCTCTGTGTACGCTTCGAAGGCCTTCCGTACTATTCTTTCACGCTCAACATCATCCTCAAGATACCTTGTACCCTTCTCAAGCAGGTCGGTCGCGTCCCAGTCGATTGGAACGTAGGTTTCTCCGGGGAAAAATATGTCAGGCCAGGTTTCCATGTGGGACATATCCGGCTTCAAGAGCAGGCTGGCGTTCAGAACCGCCTCAAAGTCCCGAAAGCAGACCTCGCCCCAGCCGAAGGGGCTCAGGGTTATTTTGCAGTTTTTTATCTCGTCGTTATAGCGGTTCTGCTCCACCCTGCCGGTCAGGTAATCGGGATGGTCCTTGATCTTCTCAATTATCTGCTCCCGGTGAAACAGCAGGGTCGGCCGTTTAGGCCCACCCCAGCGCGCTTGAATGGGATAGGTTCCCTTGTTCTGCGGTAACGTCGGGGGCAGGTCCGGGTTTTTGTAAAAAGGACGAACGACCTTCAGGTTTCCCGTTATTCTGGCCATGGCAACGGCGGAGCGCTGGCGTAGTTTCAACTTGGGGAAATCCCCGATGCCGATGTTCCAGGAAACCTTAAGCTTGGCCAGATCCTCATCCGATGCGACTACCTTACGGGGCATCGGGTCCGGATCTTCTATGCCGTATCTTTTATGGATGTAGTCGGTGAAAATCTCATCCCCGTACAAGGGCTGTTTATAGAGGTTTTTATTTTTAAACAGACTCTTGTTAAAAAAAAGATCCACGTAGGGCAGGACCTCGGGGCGCAGGATCCCGCCGCCGGCATTGCCGTTGAAAAAGAAAATGGTTTCGTATTTATCGCGGAATCTTTTTAGGAGTTCCATATCAACCTTGTCCGGTTTCAGGAACCAGCGGTCCATAAATAGAACCCTGTTTCTGTCCCGTTTAAGGCAGTAATCGGGATTACGGGTGTATCGGAAGAGCTTCCGGTGTTTCGAAAAGAGAAAAGGCTTTAAACTGTGAAACGCGCTGATGCGGTCATAAAAGGACAGTACGGTAATTCTGCTCATGTATAAAGTCTCCCGGGAATTGTTGAAAGTATAAACAGACTTGTTCCGACCTGCAAGATACAATGAATTCTACACCCTGAATTACCGGGACAGAAAAAAAAGGCAAGGTAGATGAAAAAACAAACAGAATAATTCTCTGTTTTTATCTCTCCAAACACTGTGCCCTTTGTACATCGGTGGCCCAATTCCTTTCACAGACTCTTATCCTGCCCATCCTCCCCATCTTTGTTTCATACTTCTTCTGAGTTTCTCAGTGTTCTCCGTGGTTTTCCTTCACCATCCTTGTTCCAGGAAACCCCGGGGGTTCTTATCAGCCAACTTTTTCCTCAGGTACAGAAAAAACTGATATACCTGTTACAAGCTTATAAAGATGTTCAGGGGCTATATCCAGTTCCCCGTTTCCCCATGTTAAGGTTCCAAACTCAATCTTGAAATTCTTAAAATAACTACTATCTAAAAACTTTCGAAAAACATTACCCGGATCAGGAAAAGAGGATAAATCGACGATTCCGGAGTGACCGTCTTCGAATTTTATCTTGATCCGATAATCAGTAAGATAGTCAGCTTCTCTGATTTCAAAAAACATACCCGGCTCCTATTTGAGTGGCTCGATCTTGAAAATCTCCAGCTTCTTCTCTATACGTTCCCATTCTTCAAGAAGTTCTTTTTTATGCAACATTGCCCATTCCATAACCAGCGCAAGAGCTTTTGGCGGAAGTGATCCTTGAAGAATCCGAAAATCATGAATACCGATCAACGCCTGATATTCATTGTAATATGCGTGAAAATGAGGAGGATTGTGTTCTTCATAGAACATCTTAATTAATATCCCGTAAAACACGCTTATTTATGATTATATCATTTTGTGATTAAATTGTCCTCAATAATCCCATGCCTAATCTCTCTCAAAACTCCGCGCCCTCCACGCCCCGGTGGTTCAGTTCCTCCCTAAAAACCTTATCCATCCCATCCTCCCCATCCTTGTTCCAAATTTCAAATAGTTTCGTGTATACTACTCCCCATGACCATCGAACTCATCGGGCTTCCGGGAAGCGGTAAATCCCATATATCCGCCCTGCTTGCAGAACGCCTGCGTAACTCCGGTATTCCTGTCTCGGAACCCTCCCGCCGAATTGGCCACAGCAGAACATTGCCCCGCCTGGCCGCCAAATCCGCTTGTACTCTTATCTTCCTGCTTCTGCACCCGATCCGCACTTTCCGCACTGCCCTCGCGGTGGCGCGTACCCGCCAGACCTCCCCAAAAAACCTTGTAAAATCCCTGTTCAATATCCTCTTTATCCGCGGCCTGCTTGTCCTGTTCGCGCGGAAAACCCGCGCTGTGCTTCTTGACCAGGGCCTTGTCCAGGGCTGCGCTTCGGTGCATTTTTCCGCCTCCAGGCAGCTGCCGCAAGGCTTTTTAGCCTCCTTGCATGCTCCTGACTTGGTGCTGCGGATCCGGGCCGATCGCGAAACAGTAATCCGGCGTCTCGGCGAACGGGTCCTTGGCGCCGGAAGCCGGGTGGAGGCGGATCCCGCTGCGCAGCTTTCCCGCTATGCCGAGGCTCTGGAATCCCTGTCAAACAGACCTCCCCTTGAAGGTGCAAGGATAATCGAAATATGGAACGACGGGGAAAATAAAAATCTCAACGAAGAGCTGGATGCTATTGTTAAGAAGCTCGTAAAAATGCACACGTCTTTCATTTGACCATTGGGTGTTGATATTGGAACTAATTTTACCACAGTCTTTTCTCGGATCTTTTTCTTTTCTCTCTCTATACTCGGTGCTCTTTGTGTCTCGGTGGTTCAATTCCTTCCCCAGATTCTTATCCTCCCCATCTCTGTTCCAAAAATAGTCATACAAGTTCTTGCTGTTGATTGCAGCTCTGTATACTCTTAATAAAATTGACATATCCTGCAGTTGGTGGTATTGTATATAATACCACCATGATAGAAGCAGTTGTTTTAGACACAAATGTTGTGCTTTCTGGTTTACGTTCAAGGAATGGATATGCTTTTAAGGTTCTTGAATTTATATCTGAAGGAATAATAAGACCTGTTATATCGGTGCCGTTGATTTTGGAATATGAAACCGTCTTAAACCATCATAGGGAAGCGTTAGGTTTAGACACCAGTGATATTTCTGATTTTCTTGATTATATATGTAAAGTTGCTGACAAGGTAAAAATCTATTATCTGTGGCGACCGATTTTAAAAGATCCGTACGATGACCATATTCTTGAAGTTGCGGTAGGATCAGAATGTAAATATATTATGTCTTACAATAAGAAAGATTTTATTCCTGTCGGTAGCTTTGGAATTGAGGTCGTGACTCCAAAAGAATATATGGAAATAAGGGGGTATATATGAGTTCTCTCAGTATTCGTATTCCTGAATCATTACATAACAGTCTAAGAAAAATTTCAGAGAAGGATCATGTTTCGATCAACCAGTTTATCGCTTCTGCAATAGCTGAGAAGATCACTGCCCTTGAAACTGAGGACTATTTGCAAAATCGCGGAGAAAAGGGCGGTCGAGAAAAATATCTGAACGTTCTAAAGAAAGTTCGAGATATCGATCCTGATATAGAGGATGTGTAGCACCACCACAACAGCCAAAGGATAAAAACAATGCGAATCATCATTACCGGCGCCGCCGGATTTATCGGTTCAAACCTGTCCCGGCGCCTTGTCGGGGAGCACAGTATTATTGGTATCGACAACTTCGATCCTTTTTACGATCGACGCATTAAAGAGAACAATCTTACAAGCCTCAACAGGCACCAAAACTTTCGCCTGTATGAGGCGGACATTGCCGATGCCTCAGGCACGGAGAAAATTTTCCTGGAGACAAAACCGGAACTGGTGGTGCACCTTGCAGCCAAGGCGGGGGTGCGCCCTTCCATAGAGGACCCGGCGGGCTATGCGGAGACCAACATCAACGGGACCATATCCCTTTTACAGGCCGCCCGCAAAGCCGGTATCCGGGATTTTGTCTTTGCATCTTCTTCGTCGGTCTACGGCAACACGAAGGAGGTCCCCTTTACGGAGAGCTCCTTCGTGGACCATCCCATCTCCCCTTACGCGGCTACCAAAAAAGCGGGCGAGTTAATCTGTCACACCTACAGCCATTTGTATGGCATGCGCATTGCCTCTCTGCGCTTTTTTACCGTCTACGGCCGGGGGCAGAGGCCGGACCTGGCCATCGCCAAGTTTACCCGCATGATCGACAGAAATGAGGAGATTCCCTTTTACGGCGACGGTACCACCGAGCGGGATTACACATATATCGGCGACATTATTGACGGAACAACCAGGTCCATGGACTGGCTGAAAACCCAGCCGGAAGGTACCCACGAGGTCTTTAACCTGGGAGAGGGCCGCACTACGACCCTGACAGACCTGGTTGCATCCATCGAGGCTGCCCTGGGGAAAAAGGCGAGGATAAAGCGGCTCCCCATGCAGCCCGGGGATGTTCTGCGGACCTATGCGGATGTGTCAAAGGCCCGGGAAGCCTTCGGCTACAATCCCTCGACCCTGCTGACCGACGGGGTACAGGCTTACGTACAGTGGTACCGGGAGAAATCCGGGGAACGATCAATATAAAATCGACGGTTTAGCGCAAAACTGTCGACCATGTTCGATGATTTAGCGCGAATTTGTCGAATAAGCTTGTTTTTTTTCGGTATGTTATATTTTTTCATATGGAATACATTCCCCGATTGCTTAAGAGCAGTATTGCGGAAAAGCTGAAGACTGATAAACGAATTGTTGTGCTCTTTGGTCCCCGGCAGGTTGGTAAAACAACGCTTGCTTGTGAAATCATGAACGAGTTGTCTGGAGAAGACCCGCGTACAAGCGAAGCTATATCCTCTTGCGATCTTGCACGTCTGCGGGATGTTCTTTCCGGATATGAATATGTGCTGCTGGATGAAGCTCAGTATATTCCGAATGTTGCCCACGCTTTAAAAATTTTCTATGACAGCCAGGATTCCGCAAACACACCTGTGCATATTTTACTCACAGGCTCGTCAAGCCTGTCGTTGGCCGGGGGGACCAGAGAGCCCCTTACTGGTAGTACCTGGTCGTACACTCTGTACCCGATATCTTTCAGTGAAATACTGCAGAAAGATAATTACTTCGAGGCTGAAGCCCGTCTTGACGACGCCCTGGTACTGGGGCTGTACCCGGCATTGTTTTCCCTGCCTAATCGAAAAGACAGGGTCCAGCATCTCCGTGAACTGAGTTCAGCCTATCGCGATGTGCTGGAACTTGGAGGAATAAAAAATCCGAAAAAGCTGATGGATCTTCTTCGCCTATTGGCTTATCAAATAGGTTCAGAGGTTTCGTACAGCGAAATTGGACAACAATGCGGTCTTTCCGCGAAGCCTACCCGGATGCCGTGTTTACTCCGATAAACAGTGGGACTGGCTGCATTTTGTCGGGAAATAACAAATCTAACATCGAATATCAGATCTGCCAAATCCGGAGAAATCCTACTCCTCTTCTTCCCGCCTTATCCTGTTCCGCTGCACATGTTTGTGGGTGTAGTGGATGACGGTAAAAAAGAGGGTAACGATTAATCCTGCGGACAGAAAAAGGAAGACCCCCACCTCCTGGGAATGGCTGGTCAGGGGTACGGCAATGACGCAGAGGGCTATCTGCAGGGAGTAGATAATAGCCAGCAGGCTGCGGCTGCTGAAACCCAGGTTCAGCAGTTTATGGTGCAGGTGTGAGCGGTCCGGGGAAAAGACGCTCTTTTTGTCCCGTACACGGCGCCAGACGGCAGCGATCGTATCGCTGATGGGTATTGCCAGAATTATCATGGCGTGGGCCAGGGATATGCTTTCGCCGTGGCCGGCTCCCTGGTCCAGCAAGGGCAGAACGGCCACCATAAAGCCCAGGAACTGGCTGCCGCCGTCTCCCATAAAGAGCTTGGCAGGAGGCAGGTTGAAAGCCAGAAAGCCCCAGACCGCGCCGGCCAGAATAAAGCTTCCCATGGCGGCCTGGTAATTCTGTTTGGTAAGAAAGAGTATGCCGAAACTGATGGCGGCAATGGAGGTGATTCCCCCGGCCAGACCGTCGGACCCGTCTATCATGTTAACGGCATTAATAATTCCGATAATCCAGAAAAGGGTAAGAGGATAGCGGAACAGCCCAAATTTAAGAGAATCGGGAAAAAACGGGATTGCTATGCGCTTAAAGGTAAAATCAGCGGCCAGGACCAACAAAGCGGCGATCAGCTGGATTACTATTTTGTTGTGGGCGTGAAGGTTCCGCAGGTCGTCAATTACTCCGAAAAGAAAGATAAGCAGTCCCGCGATAATAACCAGGATAAAACGGAAACCCCAGTTTTCCGGCAGCGGGAACTGGCGTTTCAGTACGAAAGTAAAAATAAGAATTGTTATTATATAGGCGCTGAAAAACCCCAGGCCCCCCAGGCGGGAAATTTCGCCGGTATGGATCTTGCGATGGTCCTGATCGTCGTACCAGCCCATACGGTGGGAGAGCTTTATAATAAGCGGCATGGATGCCAGGGAAATTATGAAAGCCATCAGTGGCGCTGTAAATAAAACGTACATCCTTAACCTCTTAAGATCCGTCTTTTAGTATATCATCGACAGTTTGCAGGTAGGTGTTTATTACAATCTCCTCGTCAAAACACTCTTTTACCAGGGCTCGGGAGGCCTTTCCCATAGCTTTTAGTTCGTCGGCGGATAGGGCAAGCATCTGCTCCATTTTGGCCGCCAGGTCTCCGGGTTCTCCGGGGCGGCACAGGTACCCGTTGACCCCGTCCCGGACCGGTTCGCGGGTCCCGACAGAATCCGCGGCGATCAGGGGTTTTGCCATGGATGCTGCCTCAAGAAGTGAGCGGGGAATGCCTTCGCGGTATCGGGACGGCAGGACCATGCAGTCTGCCGCAGCCAGGGCGTCCCGGATCTCGTCGGTAGGACCGGGGACCTCTATAATGTCCCGATCCCGGGCGGATTGCAGCAGGTTTTTGTCAGCGGACCAGGGGTCACTGCTGTCATAGGGGCCGACAAGCACAAAGCGGATTTCCGGGTGCCGGGTTTTGACGATCTCCGCTGCGGCAATAAAGTCTTCCACCCCTTTGGCTTTAAGGAGCCGGCCGACAAAGAGAAAGCAGAAGGGACCCTCCGGCCGCGGTCGTGGTGAAAAGTAGTCAGGATTGACTCCCGACCCGGGGAGCAGGCCGGTCTGGTTTTCATGGATCAGTTTTCCGTCAAGAAACAGCCTGCGGTCGTCAGGGTTCTGGAAGAAAATTTTCTCTGCCCGGGAAAAGGCATAGCGATAGAGCATGCGCACTGCGGTTTGCAGAGGGCCGGGGCGTTCAAAGACCGTCCCCAAACCGGTTATGTTGTTGATCACCGGAATCCCCAGGCCTTTCGCGGCGATGGAGCCGTAAATATTGGGTTTTATTGTATACTGCAGTAGAATCGAAGGGGACAGCTCCCTGTAGACTCGCTTGTAGCGGGCCAGGGTCTTCAGGTCCCGGATGGGATTTATCCCCTTGGCGTCCAGCTCAATCTCCCGGTAACCGAGGCCCATGCCTGTCAGCTTTTCGGTGTAATCGTCCCGGGGAGCAACGACGCTTAAACGGTAGCCCGCGTCCTGCAGGGCCCGGATAAGGGGCCTGCGGGTGTTCCAGACATACCAGCAGCCGTTATAGGATATGACTATGTGCGCTTTGTCCATTGTTCCGTTACTATTGCATAAAATGGCACTATTGGCAAAGACCGGCGGGTTTGCTGCGGCGATGCTCTGCATGATCCCGATGGTTCTGGGCAGCTGTACGACAGAAACCTGGGGCCGTTCACGGACAACACTGTACACTATGGCTTTGGAGGGGGCTCGTGAGACGGCTGTTGGGAGAACTCCTGAACGGGAAAGCCTGCTGGCGGAGATGGACAGGCGCCGGGAAGAGGGCGCCGCGGAGTCCCGCTGGGTTATTGAGAAACTTTTTCCTGATTCCGGGAAGCTTGTATCTGAAGATCCGGAGGCTGCCCGGGCGGCGGAGGCGGGGGAACTGAAGGCTGCCAGTGCAGCCTGGTGGGGCTATGATGCCGAGGACGCCACGGACGCCCTTTCAGAGGCCTTGACCGCACCGGTGGAACTGCTTGTTATTCCCGCCATGGCGGGCCCATGGATTTCGGGTCCCCTGGAAATAGCCGGTCCCCGGCACATCATCTTTGAACCCGGAGCGGAACTCCTGGCAAAAGCGGGAGAATTCCTGCCAACCGGGGACACTTTGCTCACCCTTTACAGGGCGGCTGATGTTACCCTGACCGGTTACGGCGCCAGAATTGCCATGCGAAAGTCCGATTACATCAGCGAGCCTTATCAGTGGTCCCAGCATCGTCATGCCCTGTCGCTCCTCGAGTCGCGGAATATTTCTGTTCAGGGTTTTCTGATAGAAAGTTCAGGCGGAGACGGCATCTATATTGGTCAGAGCCGGGGAGGAGAAATCCCCCGGAATATTTTGCTTAAGGATCTGCATCTCATTGACAATTACCGGCAGGGGGTTTCGGTCATCTCCGTCGATGGTTTTCGAATGGAATATACCTATATTGCGGAAACAGAGGGGACCCCTCCGGGCGCCGCCATCGATTTTGAACCCAACTCCCGGCTTTACGGCCTGACTGACTGTGTGGTTGTCGGCTGTCTC
This sequence comes from Marispirochaeta sp., assembly GCF_963668165.1. Classification (NCBI taxonomy): domain Bacteria; kingdom Pseudomonadati; phylum Spirochaetota; class Spirochaetia; order Spirochaetales; family Spirochaetaceae; genus Marispirochaeta; species Marispirochaeta sp. The sequence continues at coordinate 1,244,632 of NZ_OY764209.1, forward strand.
TTTGAGAAGAATGCCGGAGCCGGTCTTACGGTTCATCTTCCCAATGTGCTGGAAACCCATCCTCCGGTCTCGATCCTGGTACAGGATACACTGATCCTGGGGAACCCCTATTCTGTCTGGATCCGGGGTTTGGATAATGGGGTCCGGGGCAGCCTGGAGTTTCGCAACACCCGGGTAAAAGGGGTCGGTACAATAGAACGGTCGGATACCTTTATGGTGCTGAACTGATTGGAAAGGAACGTGCCGAATTATAGTAATTGAAGCAATTTTCCGGTAGTATAAGCGGCACATAGAAGACAGATTTTTTTAAAACAGGAGATCTTTGTGCGACGTTTTACACTTCTTCTGCTGATAACCCTGTTACCTCTTTGCGTTTTTGCGCTGGACATAACAGATCCTCTGGGCGATATATACGACGATATTCAGGTCTGGTACGAGGCCGGGCTTATTGATGAGGTCCCCTCTCTGCGTCCCTATCCGGCCCAGGTGCTGGTTGCGGTTCTCGGTCAGGTGACCGCCGATCCTGACACCCCCGCTGCCGACCGGGCGCAGGCGGAGGAATACCTGGGCGCGCTTACGGCGAAACAGGACATCGACGGGGTCTGGTTCGGCAAAGCCCAGCTGAAAAGCAGCGAATCCGAGGAGTACCTCTTCGGCGGCGCGGGCATCGAGTACAATACCTGGTTCAGCGAGTATATTGCCCTGAACGGCCGCTGGGTGGCCTTCGGCAAGTACGAGGGAGACGGCTACTACCCTGCCGGGGAGGGGCGGGAGCTGGACAGCTTTGACGACAATGCCGACATGGGCATCGCAGGCCGTAAGATCGACCTGCGGCAGCTCTTTACCAACTCCTTCAGCCTGGGGACCGACTCCCTTTACTTTCAGGCGGGGATCCATCGCAGTTCCTACGGACCTGTCTTTGACAACGGCGCGGTGCTGGGGGGCTATGCCCACAATGCTCCCACCTTTAATGTCGTTTGGGATTCCGGCGGAAAGTTCGGCATGACAAATACCTACATCGAGCTGAGCGCCAGCAACTACTACGGTGAAGATGTTTTTCCTGATAAGCGCATGGTTATGCAGACCTATACCTACCGTCCCTTCGAATGGGCGGAGTTCGAGTTTCTGCAGAGCATTGTCTACGGAAACCGCTTTGATCTGGTCTATTTTGTGCCCTTCAGTTTTCTCTTCTACAACCAGAACCTGGCGGGCTACGAAGACAACAGCTGGATGGGCTTTTCCATGGCCCTGGACCTGCCCCGCCGGACGGGTTTTAACGGGGTACTCTATATCGATGATGCCCACTTCAACGATTTTCTGCGCCTCGATTTCAATACCATGTTCAAGGCCGCCATCAATACCGAGTTTACCTGGACGCCAATGCACAAATACCTGCGCCGCCTGTCGCTGGATTACCTGGCGGTGACTCCCTATACCTACTCCCACAAGAGCAAACGGTTTTCTGATTACTCGGGAACGGTTGAAGACTCACCGGAGTATCACGAATGGCTCGCCGAGAACGCCAACTACCTGAACTACACCAGCTACGGGGACACCCTGGGGCCGGTACTGGATCCCAATTCAGACCGCATTACCATCAAGTACCATGCCCGGCCCCTGCCGCAGCTGGATGTCAAGCTCATCGGCCGCATGATCCGCCATGGAAATCCCACGGATGAAAACTATGAATCCGGCGGCGTAACCGACGGAAGCGTATATGACGACGGCTATGACGACGATGAGGATCAGACCTTCCAGGACCTGCGCTTCCTGACCCAGGATGCGCTGGAATACACCTTTACCGCCGGCTTCGACCTAGGCTACACCTTCGATCTTGATCCCCATACAGTCAAGCTGCTCTTCGGTTACCGCCTTGAGCATATCCGCAACAAAATGAACAGCGGCGGCTATCCGGTAAAAGGGGACAATGAGACCAGCCACTACGTAATGTGCGGTTTCGCCTATTCCTGTTCGTTCTAATCCCGGGAGGTAGAAAGCTTGACCATGAAGCGCATAAGCATTGTTGTTCTACTGATATCCGCTGCCACCCTCTTTGGACAAAACCGACAGGCAATCGTTCCCTGGGATTCACCCCTGGTAGCCGAACTTGGTATGGTTTACCGGGAACTGGGTCTGGCCCTGCCTTCTGATACCGCCCCCTGGACGGAGGCGGAGTTCCTGCTCATGCTGGACCGGGCCTATACGCAGGAACGGCGGCTCTCGCTGGCTGCCAAAACAATCCTCGCGCGTATCCGGAAGAACCTGCAGAAAAATCCTGTCTACACCGAATTCGACGGCGCATTCGCCTTTGATGCCTCCCTGAATATCGCCCTGGAGGGCTACCTCGGGCTTATGGGGGATGATGATGACAGGGAATGGCTGCGTGGGTACGGCGAGCGGGAGCCCCTGCTCTTTGCCCCCTTTGAGCTGTACCTGCTGGATAACTTTTACGCCATGACCAGCCTGAGCCTGAGTCAGGACTACTTTGTTGTACTGGATCGGCAGGGGAGCGGGAGTAATGTCCCTTTAGGCTTCAACGATCTCGAAAGCGGCTATCCTCTGCAGACCGCTCTCTCCGCCGGGGGAGAGCACTGGAATATCCGCTTTGCCCGGGAGACCCTGAACTGGGGAAGCGGCAAAACAGGAAACCTGCTTCTGGGCGCCAACGACACGGTCCACGATTTTATCGAGCTTACCACCTTCTGGAATCGCTTCAAGTTCACCTTTCTATTGCTGGGGCAGGATACTTCAAGGTGGGATTGGAAGGACACCAATGGTAACGGAATCGTTGATCCTGGTGAGGTCAAGTTGTATTCCGCCGGAAACGAAACCTTTATTGCCCCGGACTACGAAAATACCAACGATTCATTTACAGATGCCGTTTCCAGCCAGGAGACGGTACGCAACTTTCTGGCCCATCGCTTTGAGTTCCGCCCCCGGGATAATCTGCGCCTTGTTTTTACCGAGGCGGTCATGTATCAGGACCCGTCCTTTCAGTTCCGCTATCTGAACCCCATGATGGCTTTCCACAACTGGTACCAGACCGGCAGTGCCAACTACTTTATTACCCTGGAGGCCGATTATGTGCCCCTTCCGGGGCTCCGTTTGTACGGGCAGTTCCTGGGGGATCAGATTGCTTTCTATTTTAACCGCCAAAGCGGAACCTATTCGGATGTTCCTGCTGCCATGGGCTACCTGGCGGGGATCGATCTGCAGAAGCCTGCCGGCGACGGGTACCTCTACGGCGGCCTGGAATGGGTCAAGCTGGATCCCTACAATTACATAGACCGTTCAGGCATCAACCTCTGGTACCAGCGGCGGATGCTGAGCAATTACCTGGGAGGGCATCAGGTTCTGGTTATTACCCCCTTAGGCTACGAGAAAGGCCCGGATTCCATGACCTTCTACGGAGAGCTGGGCTACAAGGTCCCCGGCCGCTGGGACGCTAAACTCAGCGTCGAGTATTTCGTAAAGGGAGAAAACACGATTACCACAGTCTGGACCGATGAGAATGGTGCCGCAGAGGAGGCTACCCCCTCAGGAGATCATCCGGTACAAACCTTCATCCTCGGCCTTGAGGGCGGTATGAACGGCTCCATGCTTGGGACCTCGGACAGCGTCTCGGTGAGTACGGGGGTAAATCTTATCCATGTTGAAAACTTCCAACATGTATCCGGGGATGATTTCTGGGACCTGCAGCTCTGGCTGTCGGGAAAATATCGGTTTTAATCAGAATGGAAACTTTAATTCGCCGGAACAGATAAATATAGGTACCTTAGTCTAAAGGAAGTTCTGATTAAAAGGAGGCCTTCCATGCAGAAGAACATGGGTATCGTGGACCGGGTTATACGTCTTGCTCTCGCCGTAATCATCGGCATTCTCTATTTTTCCAATCAGATCAGCGGGACTGCTGCGCTTATTCTGGGAATAATAGCTATTGTTTTTCTTCTTACCAGCATTGTTTCCTTTTGTCCTTTGTATAACCTGCTGAAGATCAATACAATTGGCAAATCTACTGGAAAAAAAGGCGAATAAGAAGGTATATTTAACGGCAGAACTACCACCCTTCAGCTTGAAAGGCGGTGTATTGTGGACTCTTATAAAAACCTGCCCGCCGGCGTGTTCCTCTCTTCTTTAAGCGCACTGGAACTGTATTACGGAAAGGAACTTTCCGAACCAGTCAGTATTTGTCTGCGGGGCAGCCTTGCGGATATTGCCCGGGAATTTGATGATGTAGATTTTCCCGGAATAGATGGTTGTGATGCTGTTGCCCGCTTTGACGGTGCTGTCTGCCTTATTCGCTGTGTCGATGAAGATGAACCATTCCCCAGGATGCCCTTCTCGGTTCAGAACCTCTGCTACGATCCCCGGCGCAGGGTTTTTCTTGATCCCCTGAATATCTATTATGACATACGCCGCGGCGAACCTCGTCTGCTGGACGAAGTCTGCTGTGATGAACAGACCGTAATCGAAGGTGCTCTGCTTTACTCCCGGTTCAAATATCCCAGGAGCAGGTTCTATAAAGGCCTGGAGTACAACTGGGAGCATATCTCTGTTTACGAACAGCGGCTGCTTTTAACCCGGATCTTAAAAGGCAAATACGCCCATCGGGGGCTGGATATCCTGATGCAGACCGGTTTTATCGGGACCCACTGGCCGGAGCTGGCAATCATGGACACCACCGAACATGCAAAGGAATACCACCCGGAAGGGAATGCCTGGGAACACACTCTGGAGACTTTTCGGTACCGGAAGGCCGCGGACCTCGCGCTCTCGTTGGGATTGTTGCTTCACGACGCCGGCAAACCGACTGCAAAGCGGAATGAAGGTAACACCTTTGACCGGCACGCACAAATAGGTTCAGGGATCGCGCGGCGGTTTATGGCGCGACTTGGGTTTGAGCAGGAAGTACGGGATGAGGTGGTCTTTCTGGTGCGGGAACACATGCTCCCCGCCTTTATTCCCCGGCTTCCCACCTACCGTATAGAAAGAAGCATGTCCTCCCCCTGGTTTCCGAAACTACTGGAACTCTTCCGCTGCGATCTCTCCTCCACCTTTCGCGGGCCGGAAAAATATTATGAAGCCTGTACTACCTATCGCATTTACCTTAAGCACCGCAAAAATCCCTTCAGAACCGCCGAAGGTAAAAAGCAGCTGAGACTTTATGTTGAATAAGGGAAAGAGAAACACAGATGGGGATGATGGGAAAGATGAAATAACCGCCCACATTCTCTTTCCTCTCTGAGTTCTTTGTGCGCTCCGTGAGAGATAGACAAATTCACTCTTAGCATACAGCCAGCGCATCGAGTAAAAACGACAAACCTCTGCGCCTCTCTGCGACCCTCTACGCGGTTCCCTCCTCCGCGTCCTCTACCCGAATCTTCCCAGCAAAAACTCCTTCAGCGCACCCAGACTATTCTCCATCATCACCGATTTCTTCTCAAGCTCCATGACCCCGGCCAGTTGTTCCGGCAGCGGCGGTTTTTTCCCGCTGGCTTCTTCCACAATCTCGGTGAATTTTCCAGGAGCGGCAGTTCCCAGGCTGATTATCTGCGGTTTACCGCTTCCCTGGTAAGCCTCCAGAAATCTCCTTGATGCAAGATAGCCAACCGCGGTATGGGGGCAGAGGAATACTCCGCTCTTCTTTTCCACCTCGGCGATGGTCCTAAGAGTCTCCTGGTCGGTGACGGTATCCCCGGTTATTACAGCGCTCATCTCCTCCCAGTCTCCTCCGAATATTGCCAAAAGGCGCTCAAAGTTGCTGGGATCCCCCACATCCATAGCGTTGGAATAGGTCTGTACCGATGGCCGGGGGGTAAAAACACCGGATTCAAGGTACTCAGGAACCACGTCGTTCGCATTGGTGGCGGCGATAAAGCGCTCCACTTCCAGACCCCAGCTCCATGCCAGAACGCCCGCGGTCAGGTTGCCGAAATTCCCCGAGGGTACACAGAAAAGGAGGGGTCGTTCATCTTGAGATACCTGCGCTGCGGCCCAGATGTAGTAAAAGGACTGAGGAAGAAGCCTGCCCAGATTGATGGAATTCGCGGAACTAAGAAGGATCCTGTCGATCAGCTCCCGGTCTACAAAGGCATCTTTTACCATGCGCTGACAGTCGTCAAAAGAACCTTTAACCTCCAGGGCGCTGATGTTACCGCCCAGGGTGGTCAGCTGCTTCTCCTGCAGGGGGCTTACGCGGCCGGAAGGGTAGAGAATAACAACGTCGATATTGGAGGATCCGTAAAAAGCGCGCGCCACGGCGCTGCCGGTATCTCCCGAAGTTGCTGTAAGAATCACAGCCCGCTGATCCTTTCCAGCGAGGATTGAATCCATTACAGCCGCAAGAAAACTGGCTCCGAAATCCTTGAAGGCGCAGGATGGTCCGTGAAAAAGCTCAAGAATGGAAAGATCTTCATCCATCTTCCGCAGGATTGGCGAAAAAGGAAAGGCCCGTTGGCAGATTGCCCTGGCCTCCTCCGTACTGAACTCACTGGGCAGCAGGGCCTGAAGGGTGTTCCCTGCTATTTCGATAAAGCCGGTGTCGGGAGAAAAGGTCTGAAAAAGCTCCCGTAAATCCGGTACTGCGTCTGGATGGTACAGCCCTCCGTCAGGGGCAAGTCCGCGGAAAACGGCCTCTTTAAAACTGATTTTCTGTTCCGGCGAACGGGTGCTCGCAAAGGCAAGGGCCATTACTCTGCATCCTCCAAAAAAGCCTTGTGAACAACATTGAGGGCAGATGCGCGGTCATCACGGTGAATTACGAAACTGATGTTCCGCTCAGAAGAGCCCTGGGCGATTGCCAGCACATTGATGCCTGCCTGCCCCAGCGCGCTGAAGAGTCTGCCGGAAATTCCGGGTGTCCCCCGCATATTCTCTCCTACTACAGCGATTATCTCCAGCTCCTTAACCAGCTCAATGTTCTGGATCATCCTGTAGCGCAGCTCGTCGGCCAGTTCGGTTTTCAGCGCTGCAACAGCCCGGGAGGCCTCTTTTTCCCTGCACACCATACAGATGCTGTGCTCAGAGGATGCCTGGGAGATCATGATTATGTTGACACTGGCATCCGCCAGAGCGCTGAAAACCCGGGAGGCAACCCCGGGATGTCCCAGCATTCCGCCGCCTTCAATGTTAATCAGGGAGACGTTTTCTATGGAGGCGATACCGGTTATGGGAGCGGATCCTCCCTGAGCTTCAGCCGCAATTCTGGTTCCGGGGGCTGCAGGGTTCAGGGTGTTCTTGATGTAGATGGCGATGTTCCGGTCCACCGCGGGGATCATGGTGTAGGGATGAATCACCTCGGCTCCGAAGTAGGAGAGTTCCATGGCGTCCTCTATTGATATCTCCGGAAGAACAAAAGCCGATTGTACAAGACGGGGATCAGCGGAGAGGACCCCGTCGACATCGGTCCAGATCTCCACCCTGTCGGCATCCAGTGCGGCGCCAATCAGGGATGCGGTATAGTCGGATCCGTTTCGTCCAAGGGTGGTGGTGACTCCTTTTTCGGTGCGGGCTATAAATCCGGTGACCACGGGAATGCCCTCCATGCCGGAGAGGGTCTGCCGTATCAACGGGTATGTAGCTTCAAAATCGACCTTGGCACTGCCGTGACTGGAATCGGTGACAATCATGCTGCGGGCGTCAACAAACTGTGCCGGGGTTCCGCTGACACTGAGGTACTCGGCAATCAGTCTGCAGTTTATCCGTTCTCCAAAGCTCATTACCATATCCAGGGTCCTGGCGGAACACTCCCGTACCAGCTCCACACCGTGGAGGATATCGGAAAGCTCATCCAGGAGTGTATCTATCTCTTTTGCAGTGCTTTCCGATTCTTTCCGGCTGAAAAGTGCGGCAATTGCCTCTTTCTGCCTGCTCCGAATCTCCTCAACCAGCCGGCGGTAGGCGGGATCTCCCTTTTCCGCTGATGTTGCTGCATCGATCAGCATATCGGTAATACCTTTCATGGCAGAGAAAACCAGTACGACTGGCTCCGAAGAGGCAGCCCTTCGGGCTATATCGATAACATGCTGTATCTTTTCCGCGTCCTTTACGGAACTTCCGCCGAATTTCATGACCTTCATGGGCAATCCTGTTTACCAGTGGGATGATCTGACTATACAAAATATTGATGTAAAAAAAAAGAGTGGCACATACCCTTCTTCCTTGGTATGATTTGCAGCGTATGACCCCGTTGCGCCTGTTTTTTTCTGGTATATGTATAATCGTTATCTCGATTGTCTTAATTCAGTGCACTACGGTTCCCGAGACTCTACCAAACAGTACCTCCCGAAAGAATATTGAGCTTGACAGGGACCATCCGGAAAAGGCGAATCCTTCTGAAACAGAAGATCCCCAGCTTTCCCGGGAGGGTTCCTGGCAGACTCCGTCGGAAAAAGATCTGCGCGACTATGTAGATCGCCTGAATTCCAATATTCAGCCGGTACTTGACCAGAGGGGAGCACCTTTAATCGAGGTCTGGCAGCGCAATAACCGTGGCTATGCTGCGGTTCTTTGTGTAGAGCGTGGAGAAGAGTACCACTATTCCGTTTTATCAGATTTGTCCCGCATGTACGATCAGGATTCCCGTCAGCTTTTTTATGTGGCCAGCATACAGGGCTATAAGGGAGAGGTTTTTCTTGCCTACCTGACTGAATTGGGGGAGTTTCCTGTTATCGACAGGTATGCAGCCGGCCCTTTCGGCAGGCCCGCAGCTCCAATGGCGCTGACTATCGGGTTTCAGACCGGCGAGGGGGAAGAGGAGTTTATCCTTTTTTTCGGTGAAGGAGGGGCAGAATCCACAAGATTACGCCAGAATTCCGCTTCCTATGTAGAGCGCAGGGACATTGACGGGGACGGTATTCAGGATGTACTGCTCTATGAGGCGATTTACGAAGAGGGGACCGGTAAAGAAACCTTTGTTTCCTGGTATCGCTGGAATGGTAAAGGCCTTTCGATCTACAAAACAACGACAATTGTCAGAAAGTTAAATAAGTTCCTGCAGGATGCTGCGGAGCTGCTCGAGGGGCACAGCTTCGACCGTTTCATCGATCGCTTTATTATTCCGCCGGATAAAAAGGCGGACTTGCAGCAGCTTCCCTTCGAAGAGGCGTTTCACAGGATCTTTTTCCCGGACAGGCAGATAACTGTTCATGTTCCCCTGGACCGCAGGGCTTTTGCCGCAATAAGGCGTGTCGCTTTTCCGAAGATTCTGGAGAACCCATTTAACATGTTATCGAATGAATACGTGGTGGAGCTCCCGGTCCATTTTATCGCCGATCGGGATTACCGTTATTCTGTGCGTCTGTTGATGAGCCGCAATCCCTTTGAGGACGGGCTGTTCGGTTTCGTTCCCCGGCAGCCTTGATCAGCATCCACGGCTAGGATAGATTTCTATATATGTACAGCTATAAAATAGAAGGCAATATCCCTTTAAAAGGTTCCATAAAAGCCAGCGGCAACAAGAATGCTGCTTTACCCTGTCTGGCTGCCAGCCTGCTCACCGATCAGCCGGTTGTCCTGCGCAACATACCCGATATAGAAGATGTGTCGGTTATGCTTAAAATACTTACGAACCTGGGAGCAAAGGTGGAACAGCGGGGAAACGGGGCTGTTGCAATCTGCTGTGCTGAAACCCCCAGGTCTGAAGTTCCTGCCGATCAGGCCCGGGACATTCGGGCTTCGATCCTCTTTGCAGGGGCCCTTCTGGCGCGGACGGGTAAGGTACTGCTGCCGCCGCCGGGGGGAGATGTTATCGGCCGCAGACGCCTGGACACCCATTTCATGGCCTTTTCAGAGCTTGGAGCGCGGGTAGAGGTGGACGGCATTTTTAAACTGACCGCCAACAAGCTGGTGGGGGTCGATCTTTTCCTGGACGAGGCCTCTGTTACAGCAACGGAGAATGCTCTGATGGCATCGGTCATGGCGGAGGGGACAACGCATATTCAGAATGCCGCCAGCGAACCCCACGTTCAGGATTTGTGTAATCTGCTCAACGCCATGGGCGCGAAAATCAGTGGTATCGGTTCAAATATTCTGACAATCCACGGGGTAAAAAAACTCATGGGCGCCGATTTCTCCATTGGGGCAGATTTCATGGAGGTCGGGAGCTTCATTGGCTTGGCGGCGGTTACCCGCGGCGAGATCGAGATACAGAATGCAAACCCGGAACATCTGCGCATGACCAAAATCGCCTTTAATAAGCTCGGTATTCACTGGGAGACCGATGGCAGCACCATACGGGTTCCGTCAGGCCAGAATATGCGAGTTATGCCCGACATGGGAGGCATGATTCCTCATATTGATGACGCCCCCTGGCCCGGGTTTCCTGCGGACCTTACCAGTATCATTACAGTTGTGGCCACCCAGGTTGAGGGTACGGTACTGGTGCATGAAAAGATGTTCGAATCAAGGCTCTTTTTTGTGGATAAACTGATAGGTATGGGGGCCATGATTGTTCTGTGTGATCCCCATCGGGCGGTGGTGACGGGCCCGTCGCGGCTGCGGGGTGCTGATCTGATTTCCCCCGATGTACGGGCCGGTATGGCAATGGTTCTTGCGGCTCTCTGCGCCGAAGGAGTGAGCATGATTCATAACGTGTACCAGATAGAGCGGGGATACGAAAACCTCTGCGACCGCCTGGCAAACCTTGGCGCCAGGATTGAGCGTCATATCAATACGTAATCTTTTTCTGGTCTGCGGTACGGGAGTGCATGATTCTGTCGTGGGCTTCCCGTATTCGCAGAAAGGCTTCTTCCGAGGTTCTGCGCTGTTCATCACTCAAATATTTTCCAGTATCAGGATGGAACTGGGCGGCCAGGTTTTTGTACACCTTGCGTACTTCTGCAAGGCTCGCCTCAGGATTGAGCCCCAGAATCAGGTAATCCTCGTCTCGTGCAGAAATATGCTGCAGTTCCGGCGGAATTCGCTGCTCTTCCTGTTCTTCTTTGGCCGAGGACAGTCCCCGTCGCAGGAAATCGGCGTACATAAGACCCAGAATCAGGGCGAATATCAGGCCGAAGAGGATTGACCCCGAGATAATAAAAAGCAGGGTGGCTGCCAGAATAGGAAGAAGAATCAGGTGCTTAAGCTGAATCATGTGTACTTTGACCTGCCAGCAGAATAAGACTTACTGTAAAAAGCACAGCCTGCACAAACAGCATCGATACAAGGGTCAGTATAAATCCGCTTTGCAGCAGCAGGTAAAGATGGACCAGTCGGCTCGCATAGAGATATAGATCAGACAATAGAAATACAACCACGGGAATAACCGGCAGCAGCAGCACATGATACCATCTGCGTCCGTACCGGGCACGCAGGGCCCAGCCCAGGGCAATGCTCAGGGTCCCGAAAATCAGCAGACTGAATGGTCGCATTACCCGCATTACCAGTTCGACCTCCACCGCGGCGGGATGAAACCCTCGTTTCTCGTAGCCCGGACGCAGGGCAAGCAGTTCATGAATATACTGTAATTTCAATGAGGATTCGCTCATACTGTAACCGGGGATTTCTATTATTGAGGGGGAGACAGACTTCAGGGCTGTCGGCTCGGAGCCGGGGGAGCCTTCCAGGTATACCGGCTCATAGACAAGGTCTGGAATGCTCCGATGAATCGACTTAAGCATGATAACCGAGCCGTCGGATTCTATAATCTTGCCGGTAGGAGCAGTAAAATGGTAGATAACATTTCCCTGCGGCGAAATCCCGAGAAACTCAATATCAAAAGCATAGGCAATGGTCCCCAGGGGAATAAAGCGGTCAAAATAGACAAATTCCCGCAGGTCCGGGGTGGATTGGTTAAGGAAAAAGATTCTGTGCCTCCCCGGGATGGGGCGAACATGTTCGGTTTCGTCGATAAAGAACGCCTCTTTTCGGACCCGCTCCAGGGCTTCGGCACTGAAGGTTTGAATATCCTGATCCAGGGGATGTTCCTCAAGTAAATCCATAAAAAGGTAATAAGCCTGAAGGGTATTACCTCTGTTTAAAGTGCTGTAGGCTTCGCGTTTGCGCTTGAAAAAGTCACCTGCTGCCGATGCTTCCCTGCTGAACTCTGATTCCCTGATCTTGTTCCAGGCCTCCGCTGCCACGCGCCGTGCGTCCCCTCGCTGGGGTTCCAGCTGTATTGCCATGTCGGCATAATAATGGGCGGAGTAATAGTCCCGGCGGGCAAGGTACTCCCGGGCCCGGACGGTCAGCTCCGCGGCATCCTGATTCAGAATTTCTGAGCGTCTTGTGTCCAGGGCTACCCTTTGTGCCGCTTTTTTTTCTTCCCTGTCAAGCTCCAGAGATGCTGCAGCCCTGTCCCTGCGCTCTACTACTTCGTCATTGTCGGGATCGATGAAGAGATAATAATCGAAGTAGATGAGGGCCTCCTCCAGGCGGTTTTGCAGAAACAGACGATCCGCTTCCCGCAAGGAGCCTTCGGCAAACCTGGTATTTCCCTTGTATTCCTCTAAACGTATGTGAAAGCCCGGAGCGAATCCTTCGGCAAGCAGAGTGTAGATGGCGACAAGAAAGATAAACAGAAGAATAGATGTCCCGGCGATTCGGTGAAAATTAAGAGATGAGCTTGATCCATGAGAAACATTGAAGAAGAAGCTGAAGCTGAGTAAAACCGCGGAAATGGTAACCGGCATAAAGGCCTCTACGCTTCGGATCGAAGCGTCAGAGAACACCCATTGCCAGAGGTATACAGGAAGAACTTCCGATGCGGGAAACTGGATAATGCTGTACAGAAAAAAACCAAGAAACGCAGCGGCGTTGAACAGCAGTATGATCAGAAGCAGGCGCCGGCCGAAATTTTTCACGCGGTTCGCCCCTTTCGCGGAAAACGGTGGAAGGGAATAAAAATGAGGTCCCAGAGAACAAGAAGCAGGCCTCCGGCTGCGAATATATAGTGGGCATAGTCGGCTAACCTGACTTCGGGAACAAAAGCCTGGAAAAGCTCCTGGGCTTCAGGACTCAGCATCAGGGCCGACAGCAGGACCACGATACGCAGTACAAAGAGCAGGTATACCGTATTAAGAAGGGGCCAGGAGGTGAACCGGCCGAAGATCCAGCAGGAACTTATTAAAAAACCGAAAGAGGCGATGGTAAGTACCGCCCTTGTGAATGAGCTGCTGTGGGTAAAAGCAAAGAAGGAGCTTAAAACTTTAAAGTCCCGGAATATTGCACTGATAATCGGGGGTGTCTGCAGTGCTTCATTGAAAAAAGGGTTCTTTGGACTGCGGCTAAGGGACATATCTCCAATCCTGACACTATCCTCTGAAACCTTGCCGATTCTTCCTGCAGACAGCTGCGGATTTCCGGAAACCGACATCATCACCGCCGGTTTTCCCTGTGTGAAGGATTCTTCGATATAAACCGCACCTTTCTGGTAGGAATGAATCCGCTGTGGAATTTCCACCGGAGCTGCCGTTCGAGGGGGCAGGGGACGATAGGGTCGGAGAATTGAAACCTGCACATAGAGCAGACCGGAAAAACTGAACCACAGGGCAAGAAACAGCAGCCAGGGGATGCCTTTGCCGTGCTGCAGCATAAGGATCAGTATGACTAAAGCGACAAGTGATGCCGGTACCATAACCGCGTAAAGACCACGGAACATCAGGTCGACATGATCGTGCATACCTCCGGAAAGAGGCAGCGGGTTTTCACACCAGCTGTATACATATACCCCCAGTGTCATAATCGCGGCGACCAGAATGTAAACGAGAAGGTACTTTATTGGAACAAGAAGCGTATTTTTCACTGCGCTCACTTCGAAACGAATCGTAGCATGAGGACTGTCCCCTGACAAGCATACAGCCCGGATAATCGTTTACTATACTAATACACACAACTTATCCACATGCATTACCATTGTTGGTCAGTCAGCTTTGGGAACATAAATTTACTATTTTTTTGTTTAGTCACCCATTTTATAATGGAGCTTTTATAGATTTAACGTTAATTGCTTATCTGTAAAGGAGATATTCTTCCAGTTGCTGTCCGGGTTTATGGTACATTCTCAGCAAAGTCCTTATACTGTAGATAATTAGCTGTTATCCTGAACTTATTCAGAACTTATCCACAATCTATTCAGATCAGCGCAGCATGTATCCTCCGGGCCGACAGGTTAAAATGACGGTACGGACCTCCGCCGGAAGCGCGGATTTCATCTTTCTCCGCAATTTTGCGATATGCATGTCCACTGCCCGGGATTTTTCCCGGTGAAAACCCCATACAAGATGGGACAGAAGCTCTTTTTCCACCCGCTTTTGCCGATTCCGTATCAGGGTCCTGAGTATGGTCTCCTCGGTGGGGCTCAACACCGTACTGCCGCCGGGCCCCAGGCACTCGTTGTTTCGCAGCAGCAGGCTTCCCCAGGGATAGCTTACGGACAAAGCCTCGGTAAAGCGTTTGGCCCTTGCCAGGAGTTCTCTCTCATCCCAGGGATCCTTAAGATAGTCGCTGCATCCTGCAATAAAGCTGCCTGCAAGTCCATAAGCCGGGCCATGGATAAAAACAGGTCTGCCGGACAGGCGGGGAATCGAGGATAGCCAATAAAGGCAGCGCAGGGGAATCAGGTACAGATCGATCTTTGAGTGAATCAGCGGTTCATCGCTGCAGCAGAAAGAAACACCCTGATTCTCACGGACGAACAGACTGAGCCGAAGTCGCAGCTCTTCATCGGCAGGGGCCAGGTTGATAAGCAGCCTCTGCCTGGTTCCACTGCGCGACGGAGGAATGAGGATCTTTTTGGATAATTCTGTGCTTACCTGCCAATCCATGGTCTATTACTTTTTTACACGAGAAAATGGACAGAATATACAACAGGGAGCTTTTATCCCAGAAACACCTGTCCGGAATTGTCAATTGCCAGAATGGTTTTACACTCGGAACAGCGGAATCGTCCGGATTTGGTTGCCTTGAGTTTTTTCCCGCAGATCGGGCACTGAAAAATTTTCGGAAACACATCGGTTGAACCGCTTTTTCCGTCGGAATTGAAAAAATCGACTGCCTCGTTCAGATTGTCCTTGATGTTAAAAAACTGGGAGAATCCGAGGAGCTGAAAAACCTCGTATACCTTGGGCTGGATTTCCAGGAGCACCAGGTCCCCTCCCCGGGGTTTAACAGCCTTCAGGAAGGCGGTAAATGATCCGATTCCGGTACTGGATACATAGTTGAGACCACCGCAGTTAAAAATAAGCTTGGTAAAACCGCTTTCGACGGCCCGGGTTACCCTCTTTTGAAAGAAGTTGGAATTATAGGTGTCGATGTACCCCGTCAAATACAGAACGAGACATCCATCCACGGAATCAACTTTCTGCAGTCGGATCTTGAGGCTGTCGTCCTTTTCGTCGTCAAAACCAGCTACAATGTCGTTATTGCTCATGTGACCTCTTTCATCAGAAATGGAATTCCTCAGTCTACGCTAATAGTATAGGGCTCTCCATTCTTTGTCAAATTATTACCACAAATTCCCGAAATTACAAGACATTTATCAGTATAATCCGGGAAACCCCATAATTCTTACATCGGCGCAAGAAGCCTTCTTCTTAACTGCTTACTTGACCGGTAATAAGTTAAGAGCGTAAGATTGAATAAAAGGGGGATTGCCTTATGTTTCGATCCGTTCTCCTTGCACTGCTGCTTGTTTCGAACGGAGCTTTCGCTCTGGCTGAGACTTCGTTTCAGGAATTGTCCCGGATCATGGATCTGGAGGCTTCCCTGAAAGCCGTAAGTACCGATCCGACGCTGCTCACAGAATTGAAGTCTAATCAGCGGCTGGTTCTTTTTACCGGAACAATCGCCTCACGCAAGGTGATCAACGGTGAAGAGGATAATTTTATCGGAGAGCTGGAGCTGATTGACGGCGAATGGCACGGAACCTCTGCGGTTTCCATGTACAAAAGCTACCTTCGTCTTGAGGGCCCGCAGTACTATGGAACGATTCCGGAACGGCGGAGCCGTCAGAAAAACCCCCGGGAGATCGAGACGAACACCCGTTATCTTGTAATCGGGGAGGTTGTTGATCTTCGCCGAGATGAGAAAGGTGATTTTCCGGTCGTAAAGGTACTGTTTTTACGCAGAATGTAGTCCAGATTTCTGCTTTCAGCTTTTGAATATCAGCGGAACAGCAGGTCTTCTCCCCGTATCAGGTCGGACTCTGTTATCAAGGCAGCTCTGGTCAGACAGGCGCTGAGCTGCCGGATATTTCCCGGCCAGTCATAGTCCAGTAAGCGGTCCATCGCCCGATGGTCAAGTTTCTTTTCTTTTTTGCGTAGAAAATGTGATGCCAGAAGCGGGATATCCTCCTTCCGTTCCCGTAATGGAGGAATAGTAATGGGCAGAATGTTAAGCCTGTAGAACAGATCCTCCCGAAAGCGTTTTTCCGCGACCATATCGTCAAGGTCTCTGTTGGAGGCAGCGATGAATCGGGTGTCCACAGTAACCGGTTTGTTCGATCCCAGAGGGTGAAAAATCCCTTCTTCTATGACTCGCAGCAGCTTTGCCTGATAATCCAGGGGCAGTTCACCGATTTCATCCAGAAAAAAACTTCCGCCGTCGCTCTGCACCAGTCCGCCGGGCCGGTCAATCGCCCCGGTATAGGATCCTGTCTTTGTCCCGAAGAGCTCAGACTCGATCAGGGTCGGCGGAATGGCGCCGCAATTACGGAAACAGAAAGGTCCTTTTCGTCGGGGAGAAAGCTTATGAATAATCTCTGCGGCTACTCCTTTACCCGTACCGCTTTCACCGCTGAGCAGAATCGGCTGGTCAGCGGCGGCATACTTTTCCATCATCTGTTTTACCCGCTTAATTGAGGAGCTTTCTCCGAGAAAATCGTTAAAAACCGTGCTTTCTGCGCAGCAGAAAGATTCTTCGCTCCGGCATAGAAGATCAGTACACAGTCTGGTCACTGTTTCGTGCCGGGGAGGATCTGGAAGCCAGTCGTAGGCTCCTTCCTTAAAGGCCAGGACTATTGAGTTAACCTCCGAGCGGGGGGCCATGGCGATTATGGCAGGAGAAAAGGCTTTTCTGCGAATCGTCTTCAGGGCTTCCTTCCATCCATTGATGCCGAGATCGATGATGACCGCATCAATGGGCTCCGGGCTTTCGCAATCCCCAATGGATCCGCACACGGCTACACAAGAGAATGGCGGAAGCATGGCCTCTATCAGCGAGGAGGTAAGTGAATTTTCAGTAATAATCAACAGTTTTAACATTTTTAATTAACAGTATAATAACCCCATATTTGAAAAAGTGCAAGCTTTGGACGGAAGGCTTCGGTTTTATGATTGACAGGAGAGGCAGCCCCGCGCCAGAATGGACGCGATGACCACCGAACGTCCGTTTCTTGGACTTTTTGACCGTGCCTCGATCTATCGTCTTTTTCTGATTGTTCTCGCGGTTTCCCTGGTTTTTATTGCAGAGATAAGCCTGTATGCCCGGGTCTTTTCTCTCTTCTCTCTCGACCTGGTACTGGCAGTCACTGCCGGGACAGGCTTTCTGGCATTTTTCTGGCTTGCAATAATCGTACGGGGACTTCTGAAGCGTATTCTCAAGGATATTCAAGCCGGGATTTTCCCGGAGCAGCTTATTGTGCGCCTGCTGGGAGTTATTGCCGGAGGGATGCTCCTGCTGCTGCCGGGGTTTATCAGCGATATTCTTGGGCTTGTTATTCTGGTGAGTTTCCTGAAGCGGGTTGCCGGCAGGATCCTGCTGGCAATATACGGCGAACGGATTAAAGGCGCCTACGAGTATCTTAAGCTTTCCTGATACGGGCTGAAAGCATCGCAAGGCTGAATAAGAGGTATCCGAAGATCCGTAGCGTCCGCCATGGACGTTTAATGAGCAGCGGCAGCAGGTAGCGCCCTTTCTCCCAGGAGTCCCTGGGGATTCTCTTCTTTTTACCGGCAAAGATATCAAAGCAGTCACCGCAGTAGATGTACATTCCGTCGGAAAGCCTGCTCCGGTTTTCCAGGAGCCACTTTTCACGATTTTTAACGCCGCGTCCCACCAGAAGCAGAGATGGAGATGCTTTTCTTATTGCCAGAAGAATGTTCTCTTCCACCGGGCGTTTGTAGTACCCCGAGCAGCGGCCGACGATATTAATGCCGGGAAAAGAGGTGCGCAGGTTCGATGTGGATACCTGGATGTTCGCATGGGTGGATCCCAGCAGATAGACGGATTTTCCATAACGTTCCAGGCAGCCGAGGAGTTTGATGATAAAATCAAAGGGCATATACGTTGCAGGTACCGGACGCTTGAGAAAACGGCAGACCCGCCCGATTCCCCGGGTCACGGGAATTACCAGGCTGGCGTTGTTTAGAATCCGGGCATATTCCTGATTATGCCGGGCCCGGATAAGGTCCCAGGTTTCTACCAGCACAATCTGGTGTTTTCCCCCCCGTTCCAGCATTTCCCGGACCGCGCTGTCGAGGTTCTCCTCCGGCAGATCATGCACCGGCACCGAAAGGAAATCTATGCGCCGTGCTCCGGCGACTGTAACTGCCATCTCCGTGACTCCCGCAGAATAGTTTGTACTGCTGCGACAGCGTAGAGAGCCGCAGTCTCGGCCCGGAGTACGCTGTCTCCCAAGTAGACCGAATAATACTGCAAGGAAAAGAAAAGTTCCAGTTCCTGATTAGAAAAACCTCCTTCCGGGCCTATTAAAAGTCCGATCTTCCGGGGGCCTGTATGCAGCAGTTCGTGGAGGTTGGGGCCATCCAGGGCTTTTTCATGAAAAAAGAATACTTTGTCCAGGTCCCGGGTTGCTTCTTCCAGCTCCGGATGGCGGATGGGGAGCAGTATATCCGGGGATACACGGGTCCCGCTCTGCTGCAGGGCCTCCCTTGCGATCTTTTGCCAGCGTTCCTGTTTACGTTTGAAATCTTCAGTGTCAAGCTGTACAGTACAATGCTCGCTTAAAAAGGGTATGAGTCTGTGTACTCCGCACTCTGTTGCCTGCCGGATTACCTGGTCCATCTTTTTCCCTTTGGGGATACCCAACAGAAGGGTCAGCTGGATTTCACTTTCTTTTTTTTCTTCCACTGTAGGGGTCACAGTTACAGAGGTCGCTGCGGTATCCATGGTACGTATACGGCAGGTGTACCGCAGGCCATTGCTGTCTACCGCGGGAAAGCCGGCCCCGGGGCTGAGCCTCAGTACCCTGCTCAAATAATGGTGCTCTCTTCCGGTCAGAACCAGGGAATTCTCTCCTCTCCAGGATGAGGGCAGAACAAATTGACGCATCAGGCAGGTGGTATCAACTGTACATAAACCGAGCGGTTCCGGGGTCCGTCGAACTCGGTCAGATAGATTCCCTGCCAGGTCCCCAGGGTCAGTCTTTCGTCATGGACCGGAATTGAAACACTGGGCCCCATCATGCTGGTCTTTATATGGGCAGCGGAGTTTCCTTCTGCGTGGGCATAGCCGTCCTGAAAGGGGACGATTCTATTCAGTTCCATCAGCATGTCCCGCTGGACATCAGGATCGGCGGCTTCGTTTATGGTCACTCCGCAGGTGGTATGTGGAATATACACCAGGCAGATCCCTTCCCGGATTCCTGCGTCGGAGACAATCCGTTTTACCTGGCTGGTAATATCAATAAAAACAGTCTGACCGGTGGTTTTTATTTTAAAGTTAAAAAACGGCATGCTTACTGTACCTCCCCTGATTCGAGCATCTGGACGGCCTGCTGCAGTACCTTGTCGAACTCCAGGTCGTAGACCGGCGGGAAGTCCATGCGGCGATTGTATTCGCTGCGAACCAGAAAACGGATATCCCGTGCGTCGAGGGCAATACCTTCGTTCTGCAGTTTTTCTATAAAGGCTTCCACCTTCCGGGGATCCTCCTGGGGGTTCTCTTCCACAAAAGAGACGATTCTGTTGTTCTCGAACAGTTTCTGCAGGGATTCCTGCTCTTCCTCGCTCATTTCGTCCGGGGCTATTGTCAGGTCAGGCTCGACACCCACCTCGTCTACGCTTACACCGGAGGGAGTATAGTAGCGGGCGATGGTAAGCTTGAAGCCGGTTTCGCCGAACTCCCTGACCCACTGGACAGAGCCCTTACCGTAGGTGGTCTCGCCGATCAGGTATCCCCTGCCGGAATCCTTCATGGCGCCGGCAAAGATTTCAGAGGCTGAAGCCGAGCCTTTATCGACCAATACTACAACGGGAACCGATTCCGTCAGCTCCATGGAGGAATCGGCGGTGAATTTCTTGTTCTCGCTGGGGATTCGAGAGCGGGTACTGACAATGGGTCCGGAGTCGAGAAAGAGGTCGGCAACATCAACAACAGAATCCAGAAGTCCGCCGGGATTTCCTCTGACGTCGACAATGAGTGAGGTATAATCCTGATCCTCAAAGTAGTCAAAGGCCTCCCGGACTCTGTCATCGGTGTAGGGAGTCCAGTCAACAATGCGGAGGTATCCGATACTGCCGATCATGTCCCGCTTCATGGTGGGTACCTCGATTATGGCCCGGATTATGGTTACATCAAAGGATATGGTATCCCGCCGGAGTATTTTGACCTTTACCTCTGTTCCCGGAGGGCCTTTAAGTTTATCCACTACCTCGTCCAGGGTCAGCTCTTTTGTGGATTCTCCCTCCACCGCGGTTATATAGTCGCCGGCATGGATTCCTGCCCGGTAGGCGGGGGCCCCTTCAATGGGAGAAACGACTTCAACGTACTCGGGATAGGGCCGCCGGGGTGTGGGAGCAAGCTCCAGGTTTGGATCGGGCTTTGATATTATAAGACCGACGCCGCCGAAACGTCCGGTTGTGGTATTGCGGAGCAGGCGCATGTCATTCTTTGTTAAATAGACCGAATAGGGGTCGTCGAGGCTTTCAAAAAGACCCTTAATGGCCCCCATGTAGAGGGTCTCCGGGTCGATTTCTTCCACGTAGTTTTCCTGTACATATCTGAACAGGAAATTAAACATGTTCAGATATTCCTGGGTATCTGTCGCACTGGATTCCGCTGTCAGTATCGGGTTTGACAGAGCAGAGAAAGAGATGAAAACCGCCAGGACGGTGGCCATGATCAGTAGTACAGGTTTCAGTTTCATGGTGCCTCCTATTTACATAGTGTAGCGTTAATCGACAAGAAAATCACCTACCGAAGGCTTTATAGCCGGTCTGATGGGGCTGAGCCAACTTGACTGCCGGAAGTGCTGTCCGTACAATCGGAACTATGATGCGACGTCCCTGGCTGTTTCTTGTAGAATTTGTATGGGAAATCCTGCGTTTGGCCCTGATCTTTAACCTTGTGGCTTTAATGGCCAACCGGGAAGGTTTTTTTGACACAGCTGCTGTTCTCTTTTTACTGGGAGTGCCGGGGATAATCTATCCTGCAGGGGTCCTGTCTCTCTTCTTTGAGGCAGATAATTCCGGCTTACGGCTGCTGCTTGTTTTGGGAAAGGGCATGATGGTCCTGACCGAAGGGCTTCTGTTGATACTTGTTTCGGTTCTTGGAGCTGTTCTTGCCCAGTTCTTTCCGGCCCTGCTCTCGCTGCGGCTTCCCGCCTCTCTTGCCCCAGCGGTATTTATTCTGCTCACCGCCGATTTGCTTTTCTTCTTCCTTCTGTTATTATTTAAACTGTCGCGTCCCGGTTTTGTGAAAAAGGGCATTCCCGAACCGCCGATCGTAGAAATCAAGGAGGAGTAGATGCAGGTTTTACCAATAGCAAGCGGTAAAGGCGGGGTCGGCAAATCCCTGGTAGCTACGAACCTCTCCATTGCTCTGGCCCAGGCCGGCAAGCGGGTCGTACTGGCGGATCTTGATCTGGGGGCTTCAAACATCCACCTTGTTCTTGGCCTGGGTTCGGTTCGCGAGGGCATCGGTACCTATCTGGAGAATCCGAAAAAGAAGATTAGTGATGTTACAATCGATTCAGGATACGAGAACCTGCGTTTTATTCCCGGAGATGCCGAGATCCCCGGTATTGCCAACATAAAAACGTCGCAGAAGAGGAAACTTCTGAAGGACCTGGGCTCCCTTGATGCGGATTATCTGATAATGGACCTGGGAGCGGGTACGAACAACAATATCCTCGATTTCTTTCTCTACTCCGGGCAAGGTATTGTGGTTACCGCTCCGACGCTTACGGCGACCCTGAATGCCTATCTTTTTTTGAAAAACGCGATTTTCCGGATTATGAGCAACTCTTTTAAACGCAATTCCGCCGCCTGGGACTATCTGGACAAGCTGCGGCAGGACGGGCAGTCCCTGCAGAAGGTTTATGTTCCCAAGCTGCTTGAAAAAATGAGTGCCGAGGACCCCGAAGGCTTCGAAGTTTTTGAGCGCAAGATGAGCCTGTTTCATCCCGGTCTGATTATGAACATGCTGGACGATCCCAAAGAAGGGGTGCGGGCACAGAAGATCCGCCGCTCCTGCAAGGAATATCTTGGTCTGGACCTGGAGCACCTGGGAATTATGTACCGGGACCACCTGCAGGATGTGGCGTTAAACTCCCGCCTGCCGATAATCGCCTACAAACCTCAGTCGATTCTTTCCCAGGCAATCTATCGTATTGCCGATAAGATACTGCAGCAGGAAGGTGAGAATACCGGTCCTCTGGACTATATGACAATGGACGACTCCTATTTGACCGCCGAACTTGAGGCGGAGATCGATTTTGATGCCAGGGTTTTTGAAATGGAGGGCATGCTGAATTCCGGGGCTCTTTCATACGGTGATCTTGTGGAGACGATCAAGGCGCAACAGTACGAGATCTCCCATCTGCGGAAGGAGAGCGCGCTTTTAAAAAAGAAAATCGTGAACCTAATGCAGGACGATCAGGGGTTTTAGTTCATCCAACAGGGACGGTTAAGAGAAAATAATGGCGGCCGAGGCAGTTCATGGAGCACTGGAATTAATAGTCGACGATAAGCAATTGTCCGCCGGCATAAAGTTTTTTCCCGACGAAGAGGGTTCTGAATGCTCCGCTGAGGATTTAAAAGCATTTTTACGAGAACAGGGTGTTCGTCAGGGCATTGACGAAAAGGCCGTATCGGAAGCGGCGGAGAAGTTTTCAAAAGGTGAAAGCCGGAAAGCCCTCTTGCTTGCGACGGGTAAGGCCCCCAGGGACCCTGCGCCTCCGCAGTACGAATGGGAGGATCTGCCGATTCCGGAAGATCTGCGCTACGATTCCTCCCTGGCCCTGGAGAACGCTCCTCCGGAAATATATCAAACCAGAATCGAGAAGGTAAAACGGCAAAAAAAGGTTTTAAAGAAACCGCTGCTTCCTTTTCTGCCTGCCAAAGAAAAAACCCTTGAGGTACTGGATAAAATCGAGCGCCGGGAAAAGGTCTATGTCGATCCACAGGTTATTTCCTCCGGCTGGTGCGAGAAGGGTACCCAAATAGGTTCTGTTCGCCCCGGTAAACCCGGTTCTTCCGGGCTTACCGTATTCGGCCAGGTAATTCCTGCTAAAGCAGATAACTCCCAATTTTACTGCGGTGAGGGAATTACCCAGGAGAAAGGTGTCTTTATTGCCCGGGAATCCGGTTTTTTCCGCAGAGGAGAGAACTGGATCGATCTTGTTCCTTACACCCGGCATCAGTGGGATGTTTCTCTTTCTAAGGACCATAATACCTGTTACCTCGACTTTAACCCGGGATTCAAGGAAACTGCTCCTCCCGCTGCGTCGGATATCATAAGCGCCGCTCAGGAACTGGGGTACCCCAAAGAGAAACTGCTGGCAAGTCAGGATATTCAAAATATGATTACCGCGGCCCTGAAGGACGGGAAAGCCCTGAAGAAGCAGGGAATTTCCGTGGATGAGGACGGCTGGTTTGTCATCCGGGTTTCTGACGACAAGCTTAAAGCTTTTCTATCAATGCACAAGCGACGGGGCGCGGGAAAGCCTCTGGTATTAAAACAGGTGGGCGCAGCCATTGTGCAGGCCGGTTTTAAGGGCCTGGACAAGGGAGCCGTTCAGACGGCGATCATGGAGTTTTACCGCGGTCCAGAAGCAGAACTGCGGGACTACGTTCTTGCAGAAGGAAAAGCCCCCACCGCCGACGAAGACGAGAGCTTTTCCTTAAAGGTTACCTGCATGGCCCAGGCGGATATGTCCGCCATCAGTGAACGTATGGAGCAGCTGAGCAGGAATGGCAGTATTAACCTTGAGTCCTGGGGCGGATTCCCCGCGGAGAAGGTCGAGAAAATGGCCATGGTCCGGGGTGAGCAGCTTGTCGGCGGGATTGTCCAGGGCAAGAAAGGCGATCCGGGATTTGATGTGTACGGAGCCAGGCTGAATCCCCCTGCCGGAAAAAAGGCTCCCCTTCATATTTACGAAGGCTTGCGGATAGAGAAGAATCTGATTGTTGCCGAGTACGACGGGGCCCTTGAGATCGGCGGGATCGAAGGCACAACCTGCCTTCGGCTCCATCCCCACAAGAGTGCCTTCGTTTCGGTACGCATTTCCGAAGACCGGATGAAGGCCATCCTCTCGGTCAGCCCGGTAGAAGGAACCGGCTTTCCCGCCACCGAACAGGGTATCCGGGAAGCCCTTGGTAAAGCCGGAGTATCCCGGGGAATTAATGATGACCTGTGTTCAAAGATCTGCGAAGCTGCCTTCCGGGGGGAGAAGATCGCTGATGTAGTTGTGGCAGAGGGAAACCCTCCCAGGGACGCCGGCAGAGTCGAGGTCAAGTTCGCGATAGACTTTGCCAGCGGAAAAGGGGTAACAATCAGCAAAACCGGGCAGGCAAACTACCGCAGCCAGGACCGGATGACCACTGTCGCAGCGGGTGATTTGATTGCTGAAGTTATGATACCTCAGGGTGAGTCCGAGCCAGGCTGGGATGTTACCGGCAAGACCCTGAATGCCCGGGAGCTGAAGCAGATTCCCCTGGAAGCGGGGGAAAATGTCGATGTCCGGGAAGAAGAACAGGGGATCACCCGTTTTTACGCCGCAGCATCCGGAGAACTAATACAGGATAAGAGCCTCATCAGTGTACGAAATACCTACATCGTTGCAGGCGATGTAGGTATGAAAACGGGAAATATTAAATTTTCAGGTCCTGTTCAAATTAAAGGCTCTGTAATGCCCGGATTTGTCGTGTTTTCCACCGGGGATGTGCAGGTTGGAGGGCTTGTGGATGCCTCCCTCGTTTCTGCGGAAGGCTCCATCTTCGTCGGGCATGGGGTCAAAGGCGGAGGCAAGGCGGTGCTTCGTTCCAAAAAGAATGTTGTCGCCGGTTTTATCGAGCAGGCCCACGTTATGGCCGTTGGAGACATCATTGTCAAGAACTCCTGCCTGCGTTCTTCCCTGCACTGTAACGGCCGCCTGATGCTGAAAACAGACAAGGGGAATCTGAACGGAGGCATCGTAAAAGCACGGCAGGGTGCTGAGGTCCAGAATCTGGGAAATCCGAACGGCGCGAAAACCCAGGTTTCTTTTGGCCAGGATTATCTTGTCGCCGACCGTATTCAGGTCGAGGAAAAAGAGATTAGCCGGACCCGGGAAAAGGTAATTAAACTGGATTCGATTTTGAACCGGCTGGAGAAAGCCGGGGAGGAAAAAAGACTCCACCAGGCACGTCATGAAAAGCTGAAATTCATCAAGCTTATAGAAAAACGGAGCCTGCGTCTTTTTACCCTGCGGGAAAAGTATGAAGAGCATTATCCCTCCGAGGTGGTCGTTCGGGGCAGCCTGTATCCGGGGGTTATTTTTGAGAGCCACGGACGATATTACGAGGTGGACAAGCCTCAGTCCGGGGTTGTGGTTTTCTTTGACTCCCGGGTGGGGAAGATCCAGCAAAAAATGATAAGCACAAAGGAGTAGGTTATGACGCTTCCCCTTGCATATTTACAGTTCCCTGACTGGGTATCTCCGGTCCTTATTCCTGGTCTGCCTTTTCGCTGGTACGGTCTTATGTATCTCTTTGCCTTTGGTACCGCGTATCTGCTGGTGCGGTATCAGGTCCGACGGGAAGAGCCGGCGCTCTCCGTCGATACTGTGGCGGACCTCTTTTTCTGGATAATTCTCGGACTTCTGCTGGGAGGACGGCTGGTATCGACTCTGATTTATGACACCTCCGGGATCTACTGGACAAAACCCTGGCTGATTTTCTGGCCTTTCGATGAGTCCATGCGTTTTGTGGGGCTGCAGGGAATGTCGTATCACGGCGGTCTTGTGGGGGGATTCATTGGCGGTGTTCTTTTCTGCCGGCGAAGGGGTCTTTCTCCCTGGCTTTGGGCCGACCGTCTTGCCCTTGCTGTCCCGCTGGGCTACACCTTCGGCCGGTTGGGAAACTTTATTAACGCCGAACTCTACGGACGGGTAAGCGGCGCTCCATGGGCCATGGTTTTTCCTGGTGCCGAGAAGTTTCCACTTTCCGTTAACTGGGTGGCCGTCATGGCCCGGGATCTGGGCTTGAGCTCAGAGGGATCGGTTAATCTGCCCCGGCATCCTAGTCAGCTTTACGAGGCTTTTGGTGAGGGAGTTCTCCTTTGGCTGCTTCTCTGGTTTGTTGTCCGGAAAAGAAAGAGTTTTAACGGTTTCATTATGGGATGGTATCTGATCGGCTATGGGGCGGTCCGCTTTGTGATCGAGTATTTCCGGCAGCCCGACAGCAATCTGGGTTTTATCCTGGAACTGGGGCCCGCCCATTCCATCTATCAGACCGGGAGTTTTCTGAATTTTACCCTGGGCCAGGTTTTATGCACCCTTATGATTCTCGGTGGTATCATTATACTGGCCCTGACAAACAGAAGAGCCCGATAATAGCCTTTTCTATCAGGGGATCCCCTATGCCAGCCTAGGGGTTTTCCTGAAAAATAGTCTCAAAAATCCCTGATTGTGTACTCCTGCTTTCCAGGCAATTATGAATCTGTTCGATTCAGGTGATTATTGTATACAGGAGCAGGAGTATGATAAAAACAGCCCAGGCCACCTCTTTTTCATCAAAAATTGAGAGTGATGATTATTATGGAATAGACAGTGATCCTTTGGCCCTTTATCTGCGCCAGATTGCTGAATACAGACTTCTATCCAAGGAAGAGGAGCTGGATGTTGGTAAAAACATCGCCTTGGTCCGTACCCAGATCGCCGTTTTTAATAAGGATTTAAGCCGAAAGCCGATGGATGCCGGAGAGTATCGTGCTGCGAGGAAAATTCTTGAGGCGGAACTCGAAGCCCTGAAAAACCGTATGATAACCTCAAACCTCAGACTGGTTGTATCCATAGCCAAACGGTACCAGCACAGGGGCTTGAGCCTGCTGGACCTGATCGACGAGGGGAATATCGGTCTTATCGAAGCGGTTGAACGCTTTGATTACACCCGGGGATGCAAATTTTCCACCTATGGCACGTGGTGGATTCAGCAGGCAATAATAAAGGCGGTAGCCGATAAGGGCCGGACCATCAGAATCCCTGTTCACGTGTTGAACTCAATCCGAAAGTGTTTCTCTGTTTCCAAATATCTGACCCAGGAGCTTGGACGGGATCCTCGGATTCAGGAACTGGCGGACTACATGGATATTCCGGAAAACAAGGTAAAGCAGTATCTGGAATACACCGCCGATACGGCCTCATTGGATACTACGGTGGATGATGAAAATGCTACCTCCCTTTCCGACCTTGTTCGGGGAGATGAATATGCGGAGCCTTTTGAATCGGTCTTTACCAATTCCCTGCGTGATATCCTTGACCGGGTACTGGGGCAGCTGAGTTCCCGGGAACGTATAATCCTGGAACTGCGTTTTGGCCTTGGTAAGGAAGCCCCTTTAACCCTTGAAGAGATTGGAAGCCGTATGGGAATTACCCGGGAAAGGGTCCGGCAGATTCAGAACAAGGCCATTGAAACCCTTGGGACATTTACAGCCATTCAGGAACTGCGTGAAGTTCTTTAATTAGGTGGAGAAATTCGACAACTCTGTGATTTTTTGCCAGATCCCTTTGATTTTTTTCTTCAAATAGACAACACTTAATAAAAGCGGATCTGTTGTGGTCCGCCATATAAGAGTATAACCCTGTAGGGGTCAAAGAACGGAGTATGTCCAGCTTATGGCAAAGAAGATATTAATCGTGGACGATTCCAAGGCGATTCGTCAAAGTATACGCTTTGTGCTTGAACAGAATGAATATCAGGTCCTGGATGCCGAGGACGGTCTTGATGCTCTGGAAAAACTGAGAAACGAGACGGTGGATCTGATTATTACCGATGTCAACATGCCGAATATGAACGGAATCGAGCTGATCCAGGAACTCAGAGGAAAAGAAGGTTTCAGGTTTGTTCCGATTCTCGTGTTGACCACTGAATCCCAGAATTCGGTAATGGAGAAGGGCAAAGCCGCCGGCGCCACCGGCTGGATCGTTAAACCCTTCAGCACCGATAAACTGCTTGCGGCGGTGCGTAAAGTAGTCGGGTAAAACGTGAGTATGCAGATGGCCCGATATCGGCTATATTCTTTATTTGATATTCATACATAGAGGGTAAAAGATATGCCGAGATTCCGCCGACATGGTTTTGACGAGTTTGGTCCCCGCTTTCGGCAGCGGGGATTAAGAATGACTATTCCCAGGCAGGTTATTCTGGAGGCTCTGGACGAGTTTGACGGCTTTGCCAGTGCCGAAGATATCTTTATGCGTGTTCATAAAGATCACCCTGGCGTCGGACTTGCCACGATCTACCGCACACTTATTCTTTTGACCGAGATGGGGCTTGTGAGCAAGATTGATCCGGGGGACGGTAAATTCCGTTACGAGCTGCGGGAGCAGAAGAAGGAGACCAAGCATCAGCACCTGCTGATCTGTTCACGCTGTTACCGGGTTATCCGCTATTCGGATTTCTCCGACGAGGAGCGGGATACTCTCCATTCCATAGAAGCTCGTCTGGAAAAAGCCCACGATTTTACCATTCAACGTCACTCTGTCCATTACTACGGCATCTGTCCCACCTGCCGTGAACGGGAGAGATCCAGAAACGCTGTAGATAAATCAGAATAAATAAAGAAATTGGCTGCAGAAGTGCCTTCTGTTCAACATCGGAAAGAAATTACGGTATAATATCATGATCGTAGCCGATATCATAAAGCACGACGATGACGATTTTGACCGGTTCTAAAGGTTCACACCGGTCCTTCATTTGCGGGGGGCGTAGTTAATCATGAATTTCAGGTTCTACAAATTTATACCTTTTGGCTGCTTTTAATTGAGCAGAAATATATACGGTAGATATATGTTTACAGGAAAAGGAGTTATAAGAAATACACATAGTACTTTCCTTGGCACGCTAATTGCAGCTATACTACTGAGTATTATATGAATGATTTTCAGCATAACGGCATCCTGTCATTACCATTAGAATATTTTCCAGGTATACCCGCTCCTGTTCGCACGGAAGTGCTGCGGAAAAGCATCCATATGCTGGTAGCCCTTGTTCCCTTTGTCGCAGCGTTAAATCAGGGTATTACTCTTGCACTGCTTGCGTCCGGCACAATAATCTATACCTACGCGGAGCTGCTGCGCTGTCGGGGCGTACGGGTGGTTTTAATCTCCCGCCTGACTGCCATGGCTTCCAGAGAACGGGACTTGGGTAAATTTGTGCTTGGGCCGGTAACGCTTGGGCTGGGCACGATGCTGGCCCTTCTGTTGTATCCTGCCCCTGCAGCGAGCATTGCCATTTTTGCCCTGGCTTTTGGCGACGGTCTCGCCAGTTTAGTAGGTAAACTTTTTGGAAGGATCAGGATTCCCTATACTGGCGGAAAGACCATAATCGGCAGTGCGGCCTGTTTCGCGGCCATCTTTTTTTCCGCCCGCAGCGTTGGCGCAAGTCTGTTTACTGCTCTCGCCGTTGCTTCCGTATCCACGCTGGTAGAGATGCTGCCCTTAAAGGATCTGGACAATATTCTGCTTCCTCTTTCCGCCGGAACCATTGCCGCGGTATTTGGTTATCTGGCTGTTTAAAACTCTGTGGCACCTCTGCTTATATCCAAAGATATATTTCGTGGGTTCTTCGCGAAAAGAGCACAATTCCCAGAATCATAGCCGCCGTTGCGGGAAGTCGCAGCCACAGGTTATCGCTTCCCAGTGTAATCTCGTAGCCCAGGAGAACCATTGTGGCTCCTAAGCCGAGCCACAGAAAATCCCTGCTGTTATTACGGATCCACGCAACAATAAAGTTAATTATCGCCAGTATCCGAATTGTCAGCATTACGATTGTCACATCCCTGATAGTAAGCAGTTCTATGCCGGTGTTCATCTGCAGGGATGCCTCCGCAACCGGTAACAGCGACGAGAGGGTAAAGGCTGTCAGTAAAGTTATGCCGTAGGCAATTGAAAGCTTCTGATATTGCATACCGTTTGCGAAAAGACCGGCGGCAAAAAGGCTGAATAAGCCGAAAAAACGGGCTATGTATAAAAGCCGGATTACCAGATGGTACAGATAAATAGGAACCTGCAGCTCTTTCAGGGCGGGAGAAAAGATCCTGGCTCCCTCGATGCCAATGGAAAGAAGAAACAGGATAAAGAAAAAAATCTCAGGTGAAGCTGTTTTACGGAAACGCTTAAACAAAAACAGACTGGCTGTAAGGGATATCAGTTGAAAAAGCAGCAGGAAGATCAAGTCTCCATTATAAACTGAGGCCAGCTGAATAAAAAAATCCCGGATCTCCTGGAACCGGGCAGGCAGGGGAACCAATATGGAGAGAGTCAGACAGAAACCGACGAAAAGAATAAAATTGACTCCTGCGCCGACAAGCAGAATCGCGTTTCTCAGGCTTAAGGTCATGCTCCTATTGTGACGAAAAAATGGCAGTGAATCAATCGATGGTTCCGTGTCGTTATTCCTTAACTTTTTTCGATTTTGTTCGATATTTGTACTATGGAGGCACCAGGTATGTTTAAACGGGGTTGTATTCTGTTACTGCTGCTTATCGGGCTGATTGTCCCGCTTATGGCAGGTGACGTGGCGACCTATGTCAATCTTGGGTTTTCTGTAAATTCCCGCTATTTTCTTTTCGGTTATTACGGTATTGATGATAAAACATCAAATCCTTATGCCAATATGTATCTGGTAGATGTTCATGCCAACGAGTTTGTGACGAAAGGCCGGATGCGCGGAATCTATCCCGTAGATGTTTCCGCTGGGCAGGATGGTTCCGGTGCTTTGTATACCCTTTTTGCGGGCAATATAGAAATCATCAAGCAATATGGTATAGACCATCTTCGCTCGGGACGCATTGTCTATGTTCTGGTTAATGGCGCGGAACCCAAATCACATCTTGAATTTCGGGACTTCGAGCGGAACAGTACCGTCAGTGTCGATTTGATTCAGGCGCATGAGGGCACAGGAGATACAGTACGCTCCGCCTTCCATCTCAAACTGAAACTGAAAGATGCCGATGGAAACAGTCGCGATTATGTTGTGGGACTTCCCGATTATTACCGTCCTGGTGTAAAACGTTATCGGATCAAGCAGGTCTGTTATTCACCGGATGAAACCTCTCTTGTGTTCATCATTGAAAAAGAGGAACTCGACGGTGAGGGGGCCGATATCCGCTATATGGTGGAAACCGTCAGGATCCGCTGAGCGTCTGCGGTTATCGGGGTGAAAAGCTGTTCTATCGGTGGTATATTGTGTTCGGGGTTTCCATACTATGAAGTCTGAACGCATTTCCATACTGCCGGTAATTCTCTTCCTGTTTATTCCTGTATGTTTCGTGGAGGCGCTGGAGTTCACATCTTTTGATATACACTCCGGTCTTCTCTGGATGATAGATGAACCCGCGGACGATGAAACAACGGGAGCCCCGGACCCTCTGCTGACACCCCTGGGGATTTCCTTGAGTTTTCCCCTGAACGAAAGAGTCAGTTTTGATCCGGCTGTTTTTATCTTCGGACTGAACTACGGATTTCAGGATTGGGACCGGCCCCGGCCGGCCCAGATAGAGCACAGGGAGATGTATGTTGTTTCCCTGCTGCTGAACCCCGCCTTTGTCTTTACCTATGACTGGACCCGGCGCATCAGTTGGGGGATGATTGTCTCGCCAAGCCTGCTTTTACGCGTACCGACGGTTGCCGCGGAAGGAGAAGAGGCTGCCCACAGCGACATGCTGAACTACTTTATGGGTGCCGGCCGATTCATCTTTCCCGAAGCAGGAGTATTCCTGGATATCGCGGTCAACAAGAATATCTCCTTTCGGCCGGCAGTTCGGTTTTTTCTGCCGGTTTTTCATGTCTGGGACGGTGATCCCTTCGCCGACCAGAGCCTTATCTATTTTGATGCGGCTCTGCGCTTTCGCCTGCCGGATAAGAACTCCGGCTCCTGATTTCAGTTCCTATACGTAATCCTTCAGAAATATCTCATGGTGCAGGTCTTCGTGTCTGGCCGCCAGGAGCCCCGCGAAGGCTGCCGTTGCGGTATCCAGAACGACACCGTAACTGATTAAAAGCGGCAGTACCGGGCGCAGGATCAGGTATCCCTCTTCGATGCCCCGGCCGTACCAGGAGCATAACAAAGCGAGACCGATAAAAACAGCGCTTCCCGGGAAGGGGCCGGTCAGGAATGATACAAGAAATGAGAAAACCATGACCCATACAACCGCGGAGACTGTAAGCCCCAGGGAGGAGTAGGATTTAAGTATCACGATAAAGGCAATGCCGGTAACCATGGCGCTGCCGGCTTTGCCAAACATGGCGTACAGTGGGAAGAGCGCGGACCCGACGCGCCTGGAGACGCCGAGATTTTCCCGGCTGTGGTGAATCAAACTCATGAGGGTAAAATAGGCATCCCCCGATACAGCCGCCGCAGCAAGGGGTGTTATGCTGCCGTAGAGCCATTTGTAGGGGTTCTCTTTGCCGCTGAGAAAATAAAGCAGAAGAGGGTAAATCCCGAAGAGAATAAATACCGTATTAATCGACAGAAGGAGCAGCAACTGTCCGAAGAGCTCAAACTGGGGAATTCCGTTGATGGTAAACACCATGTTTGCTGTTAGGGCAATCATGCCCAGGCCCAGGATCTCCACGAGAAACTTGTTTCCGTGGTAGAGAATCCGCGAAAGGGCGTCAAATAACTGTACCACTGGGCGGCTTATGGAACGGTCGAAAGTAAAGTTCATGCCCAGAAACAGGGCTAAAATATAGACAGGCAGCAGAAAACTGCCTGAACCGGTGAAGACGGTAAAAATGTTTCGGGGAAAAACCGATTGAAGAATTTCCGTAATACCGGGAACCGAAAAGGGCGATTCCTGCTCGATAATTATCGGTATACGGTCAGGAGCGAGAAGCACTACCGAGCTTATACCGATTAAAACCAGCAGAAGCGTCGCGGCCAGGATATAGAGAATCCCCCGGCCAAGAATGCGCAGGGTCATTCCCTCTTTGCGCAATTCGAATATTCCGACGGCGAAAGAAAAAAAAGTGAGGGGAAATAACACGTAATAGCCAATATTAATGACCAGTTCAGCGGCAGTCTTAAAAAAACCGGCGACCCTGGCTTCGGGCAGATATGCCCCCAGGAAACCGCCGATAACGACGCCCAGGAGCACCTTAATCCATATTTTCATGTTTCTCGACCTTAGCCTAAATTATTGAATACCGTCAACGCGGTATGATCAGCGGGAAAAATAGGAGAAAATTCCTCCCCGTTCCCCTGGTCGGTTCCATTTTCCCCAGCATTTTTCGTCTCCGGTTTTTAGTATCTCCGTTACTTCCCGATAGAAGTCTTCCATGCTTTCCCGATGGTCCTCGAATCCGCGAATCCGGATATTACTGTCGCCGTAGACCTGAAAAAGAGCACTTCCCATTTGCCGAAAGGCCCCTTCCATGGCGGATTCCAGGGAAGGCCGGACCGAGGAAGGGTATCCGGCGAGGAGAAGGGTTAATTCCCCCCGGGAATGGGTGTCATAGTGGTTCAGGATCTCCTTGCAGATAAATAATCCTCCCCGCAGTGCGGTATCGATGGAGATGTCGATAATGGTACCGGGAACCTGGTGCAGCGGCCGGGACTCTTCTCCGTGCTCATACAGAAGATAGGCTTCGTCAATGGCTGCAGCCTCATTCTCGATGGTTAAGACTGTATTACGGGCAGAGATTGGGGACCTGGGGTTCCAGGGAAGATGCCGGTAGCCTTCAATCTCGTCGGCGTTTTCTTCAAGCGTCGGAGAAGCTACAAAGAGATAGTCTCCCCGGTCAAGAAAATAGTCCAGCAGTGCAGGCGGAAACGGATTGCGCCGTGAGACCAGAAGCGTCGTCTTTCCCATAGCTTAGGATACTATCTCCTCATCGGTGGTCTTTCAAGGCAGAATCACTCTTTTTTGCCTGCTGTGGATTTAACAGATCAATCAACCTGGTAAGGCGAAAGCCTGACCGTTCTTCGCACTCAAGCCAATTGTGCAGGGTCTCAAAGAGAGATTCAATACGGGGGTGGGGGCTGGATTCCGGCATTTCGGTCAGCTGAACAACGGCGATACAGAAAAACCACCAGGCCATGTCTTCGAAGCGGTCCTTGTTGAACCAGAGTATATTGTTATAGCGGTTTACCAGCAGAAAATCCTGGATTTCCTGTTCATGAATAAGCTTTGCCAGGTAACGGTTTCCTGCCATATCCTTCAGACGAAGATGCCAGTCCTGGTACGATGTCAGCAGCTTAACCAGGCTTACGGCGTAGTCAGCCTGTGGCCAGCTTAAGCCGGCATGGCTGAAGATATCCCGTAAGGGAGTTCCCAGGTGCCAGTCGTCAATCAGGGAACGGGAAACCTCGGAGCTGGCCGCATTGCCAAGGGCCTCACTCAAACCGTGGATAAGACACCATGCGGAAAATACCGCCGGAGCTTCGGGACGCATCTCGAGGCCACGCTGCAGGTAGCCGCGGAATCCAGCCAGCTCCTCCTCAATATCTCCTCGGGATGACAAGTCGAAGGTGGCAATCTCCAGCACCGCCTGGGCCGCCGATGGAATGGTCTTACGTTTTGGGCGGTCATGTTCGTCTGCGATGCCTAAGAATCTGCTGTAATCCTCGGCCCAGGATGCAAAAAAGCCGGTCTCCGCTTTCTTTTGACGGAACATTGCTTCCCGGAAAACTGAAATGATTTCCGGGCGCAGAGCCTGGGCCAGCTCTTGATGCAGGGGTTTCATGTGCATCAGCCGGATTTCCCGGTCGATACCGGAACAGCCGGAACCGTTCAGCTTCTCGGCAATACTTCGGTAGCTGCCCTTGGGGTCATCGGAAACAACACGCAGGTCAAGATAAACCTGGCAGCCGTATCCCGGAAGAACGGTGGTCAGACCCCGGCGGGCAATATCCCGGCAGTTGCGGATAAACTCCAGGTCAGTGCCGTGTTGCCGCAGGATGATCCAGCGCCGCGGGTTGTCCGGGACTCCCAGGGCTTCACCGAGACTGCGCTGACGCAGTGCGCCCTCCCGTTCCTTATCGCGGTAGGGAACCGAGATCCGGATGCTCCCTGCAGCGCTCTCCAGGCTGTTGTTATACAGTACCAGGGCGGTATCTTCTCCAGAGCGGTTTGTGTAGGCAAATACATTCTGATTGACCCCGCTGGGTCCGATGAAGTCATAGAGGGTGAACTCTTCGGATTCGGCAAAAAGGGCACGGCGCTTCAGCAGCGGGAATATCTCCCGTTCATGGCGCTTGACCAGCTCTGCATCCGGACTCTCGTCTTTGTAGGCCCGACTGTATTCCATGCCGTATTTTTCACTGAAGCCTTCGATCTGGCCGTGGCCGAACATGGGCAGTCCCGGCATGGTTACCAGCAGGGTACAGATGCCGAAGTACTTGTCTTCGCTGCCGAATTGGGCCAGGGCGGTTTCTTCGTCGGGGTTGTTCATGAAGTTCACAAAACGCTTAAGGATTTCCCGGTCGAACTCCAGGGTGTTTTTAAGGGTAATCCGGTATTTATCGTTTTCTTCGTTTTTGAGCATGTTCATAAAGGCGGAGTTGTACACCCGGTGCATACCCAGACTGCGGACAAAATAGCCCTCCATCATCCAGAAGGCCTCTGCCAAAAGCAGAGTTCCCGGGACCTCCCGGCCAACACGGTCAACTACCTCGCGCCAGAACTCCTCCGGAATGGCCCGCTCAAAGTCGGCATGGGAAAGGGCATGTTCCGCCCGGGACGGGATTGACCCGCCCTTGCCGGGTTCAGGGAACCAGAGCCTGCGAATGTGCTCCTTAGCCAGGGTCATGGCGGCATCGAAACGGATTATGGGAAAGATCCGGGCTACCTGGATGATAGTCTGCAGTACAGCCTCCCGGACACGGGAGTCCAGGTAATTCAGCTGGGCCGTGTCGTTCCAGGGCATGTGGGTGCCGTCATTACCGTGATAGATGTATCGTACCCGTCCCGTAGATTGCTCCACGTGCTTGAAAACCACCGCCGCGTCACTGCGGTCAAAGTAATGGTCATCCAGGTAGGTGGCGTAGCCCTCTCTGTCCGAAAGGTTCTCCCCTGAAAAGGAGTATGAGGGATAGGGCGAGACCGGAACCTGAAGATAATATTCCGGATGTTCGTAGATCCAGTCGGCGTCGATTCCGGTGTGGTTCGGAACCATGTCGCTGGCAAGGCGGATGCCGAATTTTGCTGCCTTTATGCGCAGTGCCTCCAGGGCCGGCTCGCCCCCCATATCGTGGCTGACGCGGTAGTTTTTCAGGGAATAGGCCGATGCCTCAGCCTCTTGATTGCCAAAGAGGCGCTTTATTCGTTTTGAGGCGCTGCTTCGTTCCCATATACCGATGAGCCAGAGGGCCGTAAAACCACGCTCTGAAAGGAGGGCAAGCTCCTGGTTGGGGATATCGTCCAGTTGTTTGCAGGGTTTGCCGTATTTGGCGGAGAGCTGATGCAGCCAGACCAGGGTGTTTTTGGCTATCATGACCACAGTGGGCATCCAGGCCTGGTCGGGGCTGAATCCGTTAAAGTCTCCATCAGTATAGGCGTAGGGGTGCTGTTCCCCCGGCCCTCCGGAGAAGTAGGGCCGTTCCTCTTCTGCCAGAAAATCCAGACTGCTCAAAAGCGGCAGGATAAGCTCGCAGACAAGATCGCTCCAGTTATCCCGTATGTGTTGCAGCTGTTGCCGCACGGAATGGGGATGCAGCATAAAGGGCCGGCGCAGCATCTGCAGCAGGGTTTCTCCGCCTTCTGCCTGAGGAGGAGAAGCAAAGAGGCTTTGCGCGGCGGCGTCCAATACCGCGGTGCAGGCGGCGTTCTGTTCCAGCGGAGAGTCGTCGATGAGCTCCCGTATTCTTTCTGAAGCGGGGTTCTCGTTGGTCAGGCGAAGGAGGATCAGGTCTGCCAGAAGTTCCTGGCTCGGTCTGGGGCCTGAGGGTTCGGCGGGAAACTCCTGGTTTATCAGCGTTTCAAGTTCCTGAAACGAGGCTGTGGTTTCCATGTTTGAGAAGAGCCTCTCCAGGGTTTTTTCCGAAAGGTCGAACTCTTCCCGAAGCTGCTTTCTAAGGATCAACCGGTATATTCTGTCCAGCATTCCCAGCCCGTAGAGCTCTCCTGCCCTGAGGATTTTTTCCGGATCAACCTCGTCGCCCCGGGCGGAGTTTACAAGATGGCAGATGGAGCGGACGGAATGAAAGCTCGAAAGGTCCGGGCGCCCCTCGGAGTCGAGGAGCGGGTTCCCCAGCTTATAGGTCCTGCGGGATCGCTTGTTGATTATCATTATAACTTGGTACTCCTGGCTTCCGTTTTTCCAGCTCCCTGGCGTTGATTATCAGCATCTGCAGGCGGTTTTCCACGTTGGCGAGGCTGGTATCAGGATCAAAATCGAGGGAAAGAACCTGGATGTGGGGCAGCTTCTTTTTAACCGATTTGATGATTCCCCGGCC
Source organism: Marispirochaeta sp. (assembly GCF_963668165.1). NCBI lineage: Bacteria > Pseudomonadati > Spirochaetota > Spirochaetia > Spirochaetales > Spirochaetaceae > Marispirochaeta > Marispirochaeta sp. The sequence goes on from NZ_OY764209.1 coordinate 1,282,404, forward strand.
GGTAATGTGGTTGGGCAGACAGCCGAAGGGCTGGATAATTACGAAGGAGTTTACCCCCCGCATACTCTGTTCAATGATGTCCGCCGGAATCAGCCAGCCTTTACCGGAGTTAAAGATCGGATCGACCAGCCCGTCAATGTGGACTGCAAGGTCTTCGTAGCGTTCTTTGGCTTCAAAAAAGCGGAAATTCCTGTTTATGCCTTCGATAAGATTTATTCCCCAATCGATCATTTTGTCCGTGGCTATGGATTCCAGGGCTTCGATAAAGGGAAAACGCACATGAAAACGGCGCATTGACTGCCTGACCGTGGAGGCGTCCTTTTTAAAGACGTCGATCATGGGAGGCATTACCACCTCCATACCGTTCTTTTCCAGGTACTCCTCGATGTGGGCGTTGGAAACCGGGTGATAGTTAATCAGTATCTCTCCAATGACAAAGACACGGGGCTTTCGTTCGCCTCTTGCCAGGGGAATGCGGTTAAAGGCTTCCACGGCACAGCGATACTCATGTACGGCTGCTTTGGTTCCCCTCCGGAAGCCCTGCTGGACCCGTTCAAGCCAGTATCTGTGGAGTCTGTCGGTCTCTCCGGGGATTTGTTCGTAGGGGCGGATGCGCCGTGCCATGGCATCGAGGCCGTCTCCGATCAGAATTGCCCAGAGCATGCGGAACTGGAAGGTGATTCCCAGTTTGAGTCCCGGATGCATCCCCTTCTTGTCTTTTCCAGTGGTTATGATTGGTACCTGGGGATACCCGGCGTCGTCCAGGGCTTTGCGGGCGACTGTGGCGTACTGGGCAAGACGGCAGTCGCATTCGAAATGGGCCAGTCCCAGGGTAAAATCGTCGGGCCGTCCCGAAGCCTCTATATGGGCCAGAGCTTCGCCGATGTTCAGCTGCGCCGGAAAACACATGTCGTTGTGAACATACTTTTTCCCAAGTTCCACCGCCCGGTCCGAGGCCAATTCCAGGGGAACAGCCTTATAGCCCTCTTTTCGCAGAACCGCGGCGGTAAGCCGGGTAAAGGTGGGGGAGAGGTTGGGTACCAGGATTGTTGTATCTTTTCTGTCCTCTTTGTTGTACTTGGCGGGAAAGGGATCTGGGAGCTTCCGGATTCCACTAATGCTTCCCATCCGTTCCCGCTTTGTCCGAACGGTCTCCACAAAGGATTTAATGCGGATGTTCAAGGGGCCGGGAACATCGCTTTCGTCGAGTTTCAGTACCAGGGGGTCCTTGTTTCCCCCCTCTTTCATGATGCGGATAATCTCGTCAGAGATAACAGCATCGTGACCGCAGCCGAAGCTTACAATCTGAACCAGTTCCAGCGCGGGATGTTCCGCCGCGATAAGGGCGGCTTCAAACATGCGCACATGGAAGTTGATCGCCGTCTCTCCCCGTACCCCCGAAAGGTCCACCTCATTAAAACCCGGAAGGCTGTCGATGGTGAGTACCGGAATACCGTGGCGGGTAAAGAAGCGGGAGAGGTCGTGGTTGACAAGAAAATCGTTATGGTAGGGTCTGCCTGCCAGGACTGCAGCGAATTCTCCTGCAGCTTCTGTCTGGCGGATAATCTCTCCCCCTTCTTCCTGCAGGGTGCGGCGGAATTCCCACTGCGCCTGGTCCGCCTCTGTTATAGCCTGAGTGAGCACCTGCCGGGGGATGTTGAAGGTGGCTGCAAAGTAGTCAGCCAGCTGCTTGTCCCTGGACCTGCTGTCGTACCAGTGAAAAGCCGGCGTGTCCATGGGGATCCCGTGGAGAATCGCAGGTTCATGGCTCTCTTTGAGGATCAGCGGGTAGCCCTGGACCACGGAACAGAGATAGTTGGAGACGGCCTGCTTGTTTTCCGACTCCATTCTGAGCATCATGGGCATAAAAATCCGGTCCACTCCTTTCTCGATCAGGTCCATCAGGTGACCGTGGGCGACCTTGCCGGGAAAACAGGCAGTATCCGAGGGGACGTAACGCAGCCCCGCTTCGTAGAGTTTGCGGGTGCTCTCCCGGGAGATAACAACCTTGAACCCGAGGGATGAGAAAAGGGTGCGCCAGAAGGGCATGCTGTGCCAGAACTCCAGTACCCTGGGCAGTCCGATAGTGAAATTCTTGGGCGGACTGACCTCCCGGGGGCGATAGTCCGCGAAAAGAAGTTCCCGCCGCCGGCGCATCATGTCGGGGACGGTATCAAGTTTCTGCCCTGCTTCTTTAAGCTTTTCCCTGACTTTTGGGTCTTTTACGTCTCCGATAATCTGCCCCCGCTCACAACGGTTGCCGGTAATAAAGGTGGAACCGTCGGCAAAGCTTACCAGTGTCCGGCTGCAGTTATTGGAACAGAAAAGGCAGATGTGTCCCGGTTCCTTGGTAAAGGAGAAGCTCTTAAGGCCTTCTTTTCCTATAAAGCTGCTCTGTCTGGAGAGGCGCTGCTTTTTCGTCAGAAGGGCAATGCCTATGGCTCCCATTTCGCCGGGAAAAGGGGCCCGGCTTATCCGTTTAGCGGAATACTGTTCAAAGGCACGCAGTACCGCGTCGTTCTTGAAGGTCCCTCCCTGGACTACTACGGAATTTCCCAGGGATTCCAGGTTGGATACCCGGACTACCTTGGTAAAGACGTTCTCGATTATTGACTTGCACAAACCCGCCATAATGTCATCGGGGGACTTGCCGTTTTTCTGCTCCGTGATGATGGAAGAGTTCATGAAGATGGTACAGCGGGAGCCCAGCTTGGCCGGCGATGAGGAGGAGAAGGCTTTTTCAGCAATCTCTTCCACCGGGATTTCCAGAGAGTTTGCATAGGTTTCCACAAAAGAACCGCAGCCGGCGGAACAAGCCTCATTGAGGACGATTCCTGTGACGATGCCGCCGGTAAGGGTTATGGCCTTCATGTCCTGCCCGCCGATGTCGAGAATGAAGCTTGCATCAGGCTGGTAGTGGAGGGCGGCTTCGGCGTGAGCCACGGTTTCTACGGTATGGTAATCCGCCTTGAAGGCTGCAGCGAAGAGTCCTTCTCCGTAGCCGGTGGTACCGGCACCAAGGATCTTGAGCTTTACGCCTTGAGAGTCAAAATGGCGGTAACATTCCAGCAGTCCCTGCTGTACGACCGTCAGGGGGTCGCCGTTATTGCCGGAATAAAAGCGGTACACCACCTCTTCGTTTTTATTCAGGAGTACGAATTTCGAGGTCGTTGAGCCGGCATCGATTCCCAGGTAAACGGAGAGCTCTGTGCCCGCGGGATATTTCGGGGCTTTAAAGGGCGTAAGAGGGTGGCGTTGATGAAACTCCTTCTTTTCTTCAGGGGACGTAAAGAAGGGGACCGCCTCGAAGTCCCGCTTGTCTGCATACTCTCCCTGGGGTCGGGCCAGGGCTTTCATGGCTTCGATTTCCCGGTAGCGGTTCTCCTCGCTCTCAAACATGATTCCTACTGACAGGGCGGTGCCGTAGGCGACAATTACCTCCGGCCGCTCCGGCAGAATGATCTCGTGTTCCTTGAGTCCGAGGCGTTCGGCAAAGACCCGGATCAGGGCCGGGTTGAAAGTCAGAGGGCCGCCCTCGAAGATGACCGGCGGTACAATCTCCATGCCCTGAGCCAGGCCACCGATAGTCTGTTTGGCTATGGCGTGAAAGGTGGAAAGGGCAATGTCCTTTTTGGACACCCCCTGGTTTAACAAGGGCTGAATGTCGGTCTTGGCAAAGACTCCGCAGCGGCCTGATATGGGGTAGATTGTTTCTCCCCGTTCTGCGTAGCTGTTGAACTCTGTGGAGGTTATTTTCAGGAGCGATGCGACTTCATCGATAAAGGCACCCGTACCGCCGGCACAGGAACCGTTCATACGCATATCAGAGGCCATCAGCTTGTCGGTACTTTCGTCGTGATGAAAAAAGACGACCTTTGCGTCCTGGCCGCCCAGCTCTATTGCCACCCGGGTTCGGGGAAAGAACTCCCGTATGGCCAGGGAGTTGGCAACTACCTCCTGGATGTAATGTCCGTTAACGGCCTTGGCGATGATCCGTCCGCCGGATCCGCAGACGGCCACATTGAAGTCGGCCCCTGGAAAGAGAGCATGGGCTTCCGCCAGCAGTTCTCTGGCACAGGCAGCCTGCCTGGCGCCGTGCCGGCGGTATACGGCATGGAGAAGGTCTTTGGTTTCCGGATCGATAACGGCGATTTTCAGGGTAGTAGAACCGACATCAATTCCGGCCCAAAATAGAGAACGGGTCATAGCGTTCCTCATTTCTGTGTCATCAGTATACTATGCTCCGTCAGAAACCAGGAGCCCGACTGTAAAGAATACTCCAGATGTAACATTTTATCAGTCGATGATAGTAATTATTCCGGATTTTGTCGAGCCGGATAGTCTGGTGGGACAAAAGGCAGGAGATTTTTCTGTATCGTTTCTAAAATCATGTATACTGGGTTGAAAGGAAAAGCATATGACTCAGCTGGAGGAAAAAACTCAAAAACAGATTGTCTCGGACCTGAATTGCCTTGCCCGTCTTGCTGCCCTGGAGAATGCCTGGGATACCCGCAGAATTGCCGCCTTTATGGCGGAGCTGTACCGCTACCGGAGAAGAAAGAGGGGAGAGCCGGTGGAACTTTCCACAGAATTGAGGGCTGTGGAACTCTGTCTGCGCCTTGTTCACCCGCGCTACGGTACCAACTGCACCTGGGATTTCAACGCCCGGGGCTTTGAATCGGTCCTCGTTCCCCGGGGCGAGCTGCTGAACCATGTGGAGGAACGGATTACCCGGCGTACCGACGGGGGAGGGGATATCAGCATCCGCCTGGAGGCGGTCCGGGAGAATGCGGCCTGTGTAATCCTGCTGAGCGGCGGACCTGATGATGGTGAAACAATCCGGATGAAATACCCATTATGAAGTTCCATATGAAGAATCCCTTTGCGTTTCGCTGGCCCTGGCGGGCCCTGAATATACGGAACAAGCTTCTTTCCTTTTACGCGGCCATGATACTGATGATCCTTGTAATTAATCTGACCGTCAGTCTGACGGCCTTCCGGTATATCCAGGTCTTTGATGACAAGCTGTCGGTCTATTACGATATCCAGGAGTATCGTCTGGCCTGGGTCAGCAGCCATGAATCTCTTTTTAACTATTTACGGGACAGGGTCCGGGGGCAGCAGGAACGGTATTTTGGATCGATCCCGACCCTGTGGCAGTATTATCATCAGATGAGGTTAAGGGCTGATACGGGGCTGGAAGCGGAGTTCCAGCTGCGGGCAATTGAACGGGGAATGACGGAGTTCTTTCGCCGGGCCGGAGAAGCCATCCGTATGCTTGACAGCGGCAATAGTAATTATTACCGGACCTATGTGGATGCCCGGCGGGTCTATGATTATGTCTCCGGGTATACCGAGCTTCTGCTGAATATCAACTTGAATGCCGGCAGCCGGACCTATGCTGTTCTGGCCGCCCGGGCTGCACAGGTGCGTCTGCTCTCTTTTATCTCTACTGCAGTGGTGGGTGCAGCGTTTTTTCTGTTCGCGGTGCTTTTTTCCAACTCCATCTCCCGCCCCATTCATCATCTGGCGGAGTTGTCCTCCCGCATTGCCGGCGGTGATCTTGAGGTTGAGATCCTGCCGGTGGAGCGTTCGGATGAGGTAGGGACCCTGTTTTCTTCTTTTAACGCCATGAGCAGAAGTATTCGCCAGATGGTTGAGGGAGTGAAGGAGAAGGCAGATCTGGAACGACGGCTTCATGAAGAAGAGATCGCCCTGGAGCGGATGCAGCGTTCCCTGCAGGAGGCCCGTTTCATGGGGCTTCAGTCCCAGATCAATCCTCATTTTTTGTTCAATGCATTGAATACCATTTCCAGGACCGCAATGTTCGAGGGAGCTGAAGGCACCTCCGGTCTGATCAAGTCCCTGGCCAGTCTGTTCCGGTATCATCTGCGGGACCCTCGAAAACGGGTGAGCCTTGGGGAGGAGCTCGCTATCTTGCGGGAGTATCTATCAATCCAGCGGTACCGCTATGGCGACAGGCTGAGCTATCGTATAAATGCTGATGTTCCTGTGGATAATATCTTTGTCCCGGCTTTTACGCTGCAGCCCCTGGTGGAAAACGCGGTAAAGCACGGGATTGAACCCCGGGAGGAGGGGGGAGAAATTTCCGTTGAGGTGAATCACCGCAATCAGATGATACAGATCATGGTAAGGGATACCGGCTGTGGTATGAACTCGGAACAGACCTCTGATATGCTGGATCCGCTGCGGGAGGGCGGCGGTGCGGGAATCGGTATTGCCAATGTCCGGGAGAGGCTTGCGCTTTTTTACGGCGGCCGGGAGGAGTTCCAGGTAACCAGTAAAAAGGGAATCGGAACCACGGTTACCATATCCATTCCGGCGGACAATAAGGGAGGCGAAGGATGCATACCCTGCTGATAGCTGATGACGAAAGGTTGGAACGGGAAGCCCTGAAATATATTATTCGCCGCGGCACCGCGGATATCGACAATATTGTGGAAGCTGTCAACGGCAGGGAAGCAATTGAGGCAGCAGAGAAGAACAGTCCGGATATCGCTTTCCTGGACATCAAGATGCCGGGAATTAATGGGGTGGAGACTGCCCGGCGTCTGAAGGAGCTGCTTCCGGCGTGCAAGATTGTCTTTTTAACGGCTTTCGATACCTTCGATTATGCCCGTGAGGCCCTGCGCCTGGGAGCGGAGGATTTCCTGGTTAAGCCTGTGGAGGATGAGCGGGTCCTGGAACTGCTGGATAAACTGGTCCGGCAGGTACAGATCGAACACAAAGAACAGCAGATTATTGACCGGACCCGGGAGACTCTGCAGGGGATGATCAGGTCCAGGGAAACCGAGCTGTCCCGGCAGCTGACAACCGGTTTTCTGGATACTAATAAATTGAATGACTATATGACTCTCGCGGGGATCAAGTCTCCCCGTCTGGAGCTTGCGCTTCTTGCGGTTGACCTGGAGAGTTATCCCATGCGGGTTGACCGGGAACAACACGCTCAGGTTTTGCTGACCCGCTGCGAGCAGCTCTGCCGCAGAGAAATGGAAAAACAGGGCCTGCGATGTATTAGCGGCAGACTGCAAAGCGGAATCCTCATGCTTTTGATAAACGGGGAAGGAATAGACTCCCCCCTGTCCCGGGATTCCGCTGAATACAAAGATTTTGTAGAGGGTATGGAAAGGACTGTCCGGGAACAGGTCTCTCTGCGGGCAAAGTTGACAATTGAGAATAAAATCCCTGATTTCCCCGAGTTGGAACGCAGGCTCTCCCGGCTTGTTCTTCCTGAAGGGGCGGGAACCGGCCCCTCTGTCTTTTCTCTGAAGGAGAGCCTTCTGCACTGGATAGAATCCGGGGATGATGATGTAAACCAGGTGGTGGGACAGGTTTTCCGCTGGCTTGATTCCCAGGCGGCTGCGGCCGCTGCCCTGAGCAGTCTTGACGAGGTCCTGGCGGTAGTACGACACGATCTTTTTTGCAGGATTCCAGGTCTGGAATTGCCGCCGAATTTCCGGACCGGATTTCATGAGATACCTGAAGAAGGAGTGGAAGCTGCGTTGCGGGAAATACTGCGCTGCTTGCGGGATGCAGCGGGGCGGCGGAAGGTTGCTGCAGGTCACCCGGCGGTAACAGTCGCGGCAGATGTTATGAAACAGCGCTTTCGGGAGGAGCTTTCTGTGGATATGGTCGCGGACCGGACGGGACATTCTGTGTCTCATCTTTCACGACTTTTTCGGCAGGAACTGGGTATGAGTATCCTGGATTTTCTAACCCGCCTCAGAATGGATGAGGCAAAAAAACTGCTGCGGGAAGGAGAAATGCAGATAAGCTGCATTGCCGAGGAGGTGGGGTTTCAGGATCCTAATTATTTTTCCCGGGTTTTTCGTCGTGATACAGGCTTGAGTCCCAGGGAATACCGCTTGTCGGCCAAAAGTGGATGAAAATGATCGGATTTTACGAAAAAAGCAGTATAATCCAGATTACGGAAATAGTCTGAATGGGGCAGAGGACTATTCTGGATCGTAATGTCCTTGTATAAGTTAATTATCTTTACCCCGGGTTTACGAGGTCCTTCTATAATTGAAATATACACTCATTTCTTTAGGAGGTTATCATGAAAAAGAGCGTACTTATCATTCTGATCGCGCTGCTGGTCGCGGCGGGATCACTTTTCGCGGCGGGAGGGCAGGAAGATTCTCAAAAAGCCCCGGAAGCCCAGAAACCCATCGTGCTCCGTCTGGCTGAAACCCATGCTGCTGATTATCCCACAACCAAAGGTGATTACTACTTTGCAGATCTGGTAAAGGAACGCACCAACGGTCGTATCACCATCGAGGTCTATCCTTCGTCCCAGCTGGGTGAGGAAAAACCGGTAATCGAACAGGTCCAGTTCGGGGCCATCGACTTTACCCGGGTCAGTATTTCTCCCCTCTCTGCCTTTTCTCCCAACTTCGATGCCCTGCAGATGCCCTATCTGTACCGCAACGAAGACCATATGTGGAAGGTCCTGAAGAGTGATATCGGCAAGGAGTTCCTTGAGAGCCTCGAGCCTGCTAACTTTATTGGCCTGGGCTGGTTTGAGTCCGGTGCCCGCAGCTTCTACAATTCCCGACGGGAAGTTAAGACCCCTGCAGATCTTAAGGGCATGAAAATCCGTGTCCAGCAGGCTGACATCATGGTAAACATGGTTAACGCCCTGGGTGCTATTGCAACCCCGATGCCTTTTGGTGAGGTCTATTCCGGACTCCAGACCGGCGTAATCGATGGTGCCGAGAACAACTGGCCCAGCTACTATTCCACCAGCCATTATGAGGTGGCGAAGTACTATACCCTGGACGCCCATACCCGGGTTCCGGAGATCATAATTGCCAGCAAGATCAGTATGGAGAAACTCTCCAAAGCGGACCAGGAGATAATCAAGAAGGCTGCCTGGGATTCAATGGACTATCAGCGCCAGCAGTGGGCGGACTATGTAAAAGTTGCGGAAGAGAAAATCCGTGCAGCCGGCAATGTAATTACCGAGATTACCGACAACTCGGCCTGGCAGGCTGCCATGCAGCCCATGTATAATGCCCTGAGCCCTGAACTGCAGGAAGTGGTTAAAAAGATCCGCGCAGTCAAATAATATCCGCCAGGGAAATTCAGAATGGGATATTTTCGTCCTGCTCTCCGGGCAGGGCGAAGATTTTTCTGTTATCCCGGTTCCCGGGAGAGGATGTAAAATAGGTAAGGAGGAAAAATGCTGCAAGGTATTGTGAGGTTTTTTAACCTCCTCCATGTACTACTGGTGGTTTTAGCCAAGATCCTGCTGGTTGTCATGGTTCTTACGATCTTTGCCAATGTTGTGCTGCGTTACGGTTTCAGTTCCGGTCTGCAGTGGTCGGAGGAACTCGGGCTTCTGATGGCAGTCTGGTTCAGTTTTATTGCCATGGTGCTGGGGGTTAAGCAGAATCTGCATATTCATATAAACCTGCTGCCGGAAAACAAACTGCCCCCCCTGGTTGATAAAATCCTGCGTAAAATCAACGATCTTGTTATTATTTTTGTAGGCTGTATTTTCCTGCGCTGGGGCATTCCTCTGGTTGCCTTTACGATGCGTTCCATACTGCCTGCATCGCACCTGCCTGCGGGCTGGCTTTACATGATTATGCCGGTGAGCGCGGTTTTTCTTGTTTATGAAGGTCTGGTGGACCTTCTTGGTATTAATACCGAGGATGAGGCTGTCGACGGATATCTTCTTGGCACTGTCTCCCTGAAACAGATTCTTAAAGGAGACAAGCATGGGTGATACCAATATTGCCATAAGTCTTTTGCTGGGAACATTCGGTGTTCTGTTGGTCCTGCGGGTATCGATAACCTTTACCCTGGCCTGTGCCTCCATCGTGACGGCCCTGTATCTGGGTATACCGCTGATGGCGGTCATTCAGCGCATGGTTCAAGGGGTTAATTCATTCTCTCTGCTGGCGATCCCCTTCTTTATTCTGGCAGGGGAGATCATGGGCCAGGGGGGTATTTCCCGCAGGCTGATCCATTTTTCCAATCTGCTGATAGGCCGGCTCCGGGGAGGCCTTGCCCAGGTCAACGTGCTGGCGAGCATGTTCTTCGGAGGGATTTCCGGTTCCGCGGTGGCGGACGTTTCCTCCATCGGGACAATCATGATACCCATGATGAAGCAGAAGGGGTACGATGCCGACTATTCTACCGCGGTTACCGTTACCAGCGCCTGCCAGGGAATCATCATTCCCCCCAGTCATAACATGATTATCTACAGTCTTGCCGCCGGGGGAGTCTCCATTGGACGGCTCTTTTTGGGAGGGTTTGTCCCCGGGGTGGTCTTGGGTGTTTCTTTGATGATTATCAGCTGGATTATCGCGGTTAAACGGGGTTATCCCAAAGAGGCCAGGTACTCACTAAAGGAGGCCCTGGTAATAAGCAAGGATGCCATCCTCGGCCTTTTTACCGCGGTGATAATAATCGGCGGCGTCATAAGCGGAGTCTTTACTGCAACCGAATCTGCGGCAATCGCGGTGGTGTATGCCTTTATTATTACCTTTTTTGTGTATAAAGAGATCAAACTGTCGGAGTTCAAACGGATTCTCTATTCGTCACTGAAAACCCTGGCCATGGTGATGAGTCTTATCGCCGCCGCCAGCGCTTTCGGCTATCTGATGGCGTATTTGAGGATTCCCGCAAAAGCAACGGAAGTCCTTTTGGGGATAACCCGGAACAGAGTAGCCCTGCTCCTGCTGATAAACCTGCTTTTGCTTCTGCTGGGCATGATTATGGATATGGCACCACTGATTCTGATAACCACGCCGATCCTGTATCCGGTTGTGGTTGGGGCCCTGGGGATGAACCCGGTACACTTCGGTATTATGCTGATGCTGAACCTGGGGATCGGTCTCTGTACACCCCCGGTGGGGTCCGCACTTTTCGTGGGCTGTGCTGTCGGCAGGGTCTCCATGGAAGATGCAACAAAAGCTATGCTGCCTTTTTACATTATGATGATTGTCGTACTGATGCTGGTTACCTTCTGGCCGGACCTGGTCATGATAGTTCCCAACGCACTGATGCCCATGCAGGGTGTCTGAGTATTCGGTTTGTATGCTGACAGTCTTTATGGCCCGGGTCCTCCGGGCTTTTTTTGTGTATGGGAGATGCTGCTTGTTTCGTTTTTAAGAGTCGGCGCGACACGAGGTATTTCCAGCTTGAATACGCTGCCTTCTCCTTCTGAGCTTGTTATGTCCAGGGTTCCCCCCAGATTATTCCTGGCGTTGTTGAAGGCGATATTCAAATCAAGACCTGTTCCGCCTCTGCCCATGCGGGTTGTAAAAAATGGATCAAAAATCCTTGCATGATTCCTTTCGGGGATCCCTTTACCGTTATCCTCTACAGATATCCGGACCATGGGTTCTTCATTGTTGTAAGCATTGGTGACCCGGCAGCAGGAGATTCGCAGTATTCCGCTTTCTTCGTCATTCCACGCATGGAATAAAGCATTGGTTATAAGGTTTGTTATAATCTGGCCCAGGGCTCCGGGGTAGCTGTCCATCCTGTATGACCAGAGAGGTGAGAGAAGAACAGCCAGGACCAGGTACGAAATTGAAAGGAGGATAATATCTGTCAGGGTATTCTGGATTTCCTGATTATCAAGACCTGCCGGCGTCATGGTGATAAAGACCCATCCCAGTTTTTCTGAATGAGCTGCAGCCCCTGATAGGGACTGTTACGCAATATATAGTGTCCTGAACCGTGGGGATGAATCGGAAGCAAAACTCCTGCCGGTAGAGAATTATTTACTCATGTATGCAACGTTGTAAAGCGTTTTTCCATATTCCCGGCAATTCGCGAATCCTGCGCAGTGTTCATCACCACGCTTGTGAACACTACCTGCTATTTACAGACGCAGGGTAGCCAGGTAATCCTCCACCGTTTCGGCCCGGCGGATTAATTCGACGGATCCGTCTTTTTTTAAAAGGAGTTCCGCCGAACGCAGCTTGGCGTTATAGTTGAAACCCATGGCGTGACCGTGAGCCCCGGTGTTGTGGATGGCCAGGATGTCTCCGATTTCCACCTCGGGGATTCTCCGGTCTATGGCGAACTTGTCGTTGTTTTCGCAGAGACTGCCGGTAATATCCGCGGTAAGAGTCGCCGGATCATCTTCCTTCCCCAGCACGCTGATATGGTGATAGGCACCGTAGAGGGCCGGCCGCATCAGGTTGGCCATTGAGGAATCAAGACCAATAAAGGTCTTGTAGGTCTCTTTGCGGTGCAGCACCCTGGTAATAAGCCAGCCGTAGGGACCGGTTACCATGCGGCCGCATTCCATGACAATGCGCATACCATCAAGTCCCGCGGGAAGAATGGTCTTTTCATAGCGATCTTTTATGCCCGCCGATACGTATTCCAGGTCCACTGCTTTTTCTTCCGGACGGTAGGGGATGCCGATGCCGCCCCCGAGATTGACGAACTCCAGCTCGATTCCCAGCTTCCCTTTCAGTTCCACGGCTGTGTCGAAAAGCAGACCAGCGGTCTCGATAAAGTAATCGGGATTCAGTTCGTTGGAGGCAACCATAGTGTGCAGGGCGAAGCGCTTTGCCCCCAGGTCCCGGACCTTTTTATAGCCTTCAAAGAGCTGCTCCCTGGTAAAACCGTATTTAGCCTCCGTGGGCTTGCCGATAATGTCGTTTCCGCTTTTGAGTTCTCCCGGGTTATAGCGGAAGCAGATCAGCTCCGGGATTCCGGCGTTTTCCTGCAGATACTCGATGTGGGAGATATCGTCCAGGTTTATTACCGCTCCCAGTTCCTTTGCCTTGACGTATTCCACAGCCGGGGTGTCGTTGGAGGTAAACATGACATCCTCGCCGCTGATTCCCGCCATCTCGGAGATAATCAGCTCCGGCAGGGATGAACAGTCGGTCCCCATGCCCTCTTCCTTAAGGATCTTTATGATCCGGGGATTCGGCAGCGCTTTGACGGCAAAGTAGTTCTTGAATCCCCCGGGAACCCAGTCAAAGGTCTTGTACAGCCTGCGGGCGTTCTCCCGAATGGCCTTTTCGTCGTAGATATGGAAAGGGGTGGGGTAGGTATCGATAATTCTGTCAATCTGTTCTTTTGTAAAAGGTACACTCTGATTAGTCATGAAAATCCGTCCTTGTCGTTATTTCTGACTGTTAAACAGTACGAATGCCTGGTGTAATGGTCAAGCGGCCGCCGGTTTGGGCTTGAGCCGCGGGTTCGACCCTATTCTGACCGCGCTGATTACCACCACTCCGCTGATCATCTGGACCGGGGAAAGTGATTCAGCAAGGATCATCCAGCCGAGAAAAGCTGTAACCACGGGAATAAGGTTAATAAACAGGGATGCCCTGGCCGCCGGCACATTCTTCTGGCCGTAGTTATAGAGACCAAAACCGCCGAAGGTAACGAAGACCCCCAGGAAGAGTACCGATACCAGCACTGGTCCGGTCCAGACGCTTACCGGCAGGGCCGGCAGTCTGGCCGCGGCGGGCAGAAAAAAGAAGAAGCCCGCCAGAATCTGATACGCCGTCAGGGACCAGGTGCTGTATCTGCCGGACAGGTGTTTTATAAGTATGAAATTCCCCGCCGCCATAACCATGGCAAGGAACTCAAGGGTGTTTCCCATAAGAGGATTCACCGCTGAACCGGCTGAAGTTTCATTACCCCCCAGGGTAAGCCCCACAACTCCGGCAACGCTCAAAGCCAGGGCGAACCACTGCCGCGGGCTCATGGGTTCCTTGAGAAAGAGCATGGCCCCAAGGGCCACCAGAATCGGCACAATGGAAGAGATTATCCCTGCCTGGCTGGCAGTAGTCAGGGTAAGGGCGGTTGACTCGCACAGAAAATAGAGGCAGGGCTGCAGCAGTACCATGGGAACAAGGTAGTACAGGTCCCCGAAGCGGAAATCCGGACTTATAAAGATGCGGTAAAACGGGAGAAGAATGAGCAGGGTAATCGCCATTCTCAGCCATACAACCAGCCCGGGAGGTATCGCCGCCACGGCGATGCGCATTGCGATAAAGGAGCCTGCCCACAGCAGCACTGCCCCCGTAAGGGCCAGGTAGGGCAGGGATGTTTGTACGTTTGTTTTCATGGACTAAATATAGCAAATCCTGCGGTTCCCGGCTTGGAAAAAATTGCTCTTTAGCTGCCGGTTCCCTTCCGGTAGGCGGAAGGGGATAATCCCGTATAGGCGCGGAAGGTATTGGAAAAGTGGCTCTGGTCATAGAAGCCGAGGGCCAGGGCTGTATCCGCCAGAGAGTTTCCCGATCTCAGCAGTTTTTTGGCTATGCCGATCCTCTGCTGGGTGCGGTAGACATGGGGCGAGAGGCCGTAGGCCCGCTTAAATGAACGGATAAAGTGGTACGGGCTCATTCCCGCTTCTGCAGCAATCTGGGCGAGGCTGAGCTTCTCTTCCAGGTCTCCCCGGAGGATTTCTGCTCCTCTCTGCAGTCCCGGGTGCCGGACATAGGGAGGAAGCTGCAGCGGATGTTTCCGTTCGGCCCGGGGCAAAAGCAGGGCCGTCAGTTCATACAGGAGTTCGTCCCTGCCCAGGGGGTTGATCCCTGTAACAATCCCGCTGTATGTCCGGGTCAGCTGGGCCTGCTCCCGGGGAGAGGCCGCGAAGGTAAGGGGAAACTCCGGCGGGCTCGGGGACCCTTCTTCTATCTCCTCCGCCAGGGCAGAGAAGCGCTCTGCGTTAATGGAGAGCATGCGGTAGCTCACCCTGCTGCCGGCTGCCGGGACTCCTGAATGAACCTGTCCCGGATTGATGACAAAGAAACTGCCCGGCGCGGCGAGGCTGTCTTCCCGTTCCGGACCATAGCAGTAGGTCGCACCGTTTTCTATCAGGCCCAGAATGTAGTAGGTTTCGTGGGAGTGTTTAGGGAATACGTGGGCACTGGAGAGCACGCTCATCACTGCTACTCCCGATTCGTGATCGGTATAGTTAAAATCCACGGAATCCCGCCTGTCTTGAAGCATGATGAAGAGTGTATCATTTTTATTACTCTTCTTCCATCTGGAAAGGTTTTTTCCCGGAAGGAGAATTTCTCTTGACAAACCGCATCGCCTTGGTACCTTTTTAGTAAGGCGGTACCGTATCTGATGAAAAGACAGTTTATACTTGCAGGATTGCTGCTGATTCTTTTGAGTCTTCCCCTTGTTGGGGAAGATGTCTGGGTCGTTCCAATCGAAGGGGACATCGAAGCCTCAACGGTGGTTTTTATTCGCCGGGGCATTCAGCAGGCCAGGAGCAGCGGTGCCGAGACCATTATCTTTCGCATAAACACCTTCGGCGGCCGGGTAGATTCGGCACTGCAGATCGCGACTCTTATCGGTTCGGTTGACGAGGCCCGGACGGTGGCCTTTATTCCCGCCGCGGCGGAGGGACTGGGAGTCAGCTGGTCCGCCGGGGCCCTGATCTCCTTTGCCTGTTCAGAGATTTATATGGCCCCGGGAACCTCTATTGGCGCAGCCGCGCCGGTGTACCAGACCGCCGAGGGCATGGAGATGGCGCCGGAAAAGAGTGTCAGTGCGGTTCGCACCCAGCTGGCTGCTTTGGCGGAGAAGAACGGGTATCCCCTGGGTGTAGGCCTTGCCATGGTGGATGAGGATGTTGTGCTGCAGGAGGTCTATATCGGCGGGGAACTCCGGCTTGTTACCTCCGACGAACTTTCCCAGGTAAAGCGTCAGGCGGAGAAGGACGAACTCTCTTTCGAGGAAGGTATGGTCCTGGTGGAAAAGGAGAAGCTTCTGACCCTGACGGCGGGGCAGATGGAAAAGTACGGAATCTCCTCGGGAACTGTTGCCGATGTCAAAGAGCTGGCCGGCGTTCTGGGTTATGAAACGGCGGCGGTGGAATATCAGTCCTACGACCCCTTTGACCGCTTTGTCATCCTGATAACCTCTGCCGGTGTGGTGAGCATTCTGATGCTCATCGGCCTGGTGGCGACCTATCTTGAGATTACTTCCCCCGGTTTCGGTATCCCGGGTACCGTGGCCATTCTCGCCTATTCGGTCGTTTTTCTGGGCAGTGCCCTCATCGGTTATTTTGATTCCCTGGAGCTGATTCTGCTTCTGGTTGGTATTGCCCTGCTGGCTGTGGAGATCTTCGTTATTCCGGGCTTCGGTGCGGCGGGAATTGGCGGAATCGTTTCTATAGCGGCGGCGCTGATCTTTTCTCAGCAGGATTTCATTGTCCCCGAGTTCTCCTGGCAGACAGATATTCTGCTGAAGAACGCTGCCAGAATCGGTCTGATCTTTCTGGGCTCCTTTACCCTGTTCGGGCTGACCCTTCTGGTTGCTCCCCGCACCGGAATTTTCCGCCGTCTTGTTCTGGGGCCAGCGGGGCCCGGGTCTTCGATACCGATGGCAGGTACAGCTGTCCCTGCTGAACAGGAGCGGAAGGAAGGGGTAATTCGCACGGGAGATCAGGGCGAAACAATTTCAGGGCTGCGTCCTTCCGGCACTGCCCGCATTGCCGGCCGCCGGGTAAGCGTCCAGACCCAGGGAGAGTTTCTTGAGGCCGGGATTCCGGTGAAGGTGGTCGAAGTCCAGGGCAACCGGATTGTAGTGCGGGAGCGAAAGGTATGATCACTCCCCTGGTCTTTTCCCTGATTTTATCGCTGGTCGGGCTGGTGGCCATAATAGCCGAGTTTTTTATTCCCTCCGCCGGTTTGATTGGCTTTGGAGGCCTGGGGGCAATAATTACGGCGGTCGTGCTGGTTTTTCGCGATTCAGGTTCCCTGTACGGTTTCATATTTCTGTTCGCCAATCTCGTAATCGTTCCGGTAGTTATTATTGCCTACTGGAAGCATTTTCCCAGGAGTTTTATGGGGCGGCGCCTGATTCTCTCTTCCGGGACAGGGAAGGAGGATATCATGGAAAAGAACGGGCTTGAGCATATTAACGTTGGAGGCGAAGGCGTTTCTCTTACTGCCCTGCACCCTGCGGGAACAGCAGTGTTCGGCGAGAAGAGAGTTTCGGTACAAACCGACGGAGAGTTCCTGGACAAAAATTGTCCTGTAAGGATAATCAGAATTGAAGGTAACAGGGTCTTAGTCGAATTGGCGGACCCGGTGAAATATACCCCTGACAAGCAAAAGGAGCAACAAACATGATACTTATTCTTTACGTGGTGCTGGGCCTGGTTATCCTTGCCCTGCTGGCAATTTTTCTCAAGTTTTTCGGGCTCTGGTTCCGCGCACTGCTTTCCGGTGCCTATGTCGGAATGGGGCGCCTCGTTGGTATGTGGATACGACGGGTCAAGATTTCGACCATAGTGGATTCCCGCATCATGCTGTCCAAGGGCGGTATCGATGTACATTCTGATCTGCTGGAGACCCATTTTCTGGCCGGCGGCGATGTTATCCGGGTAAGCAAGGCCCTGATCGCTGCGTTAAAGGCGGATATTCCTTTGCGTTTTGACCGGGCTGCTGCTATTGACCTGGCAGGAAGGGACGTTCTGGAAGCAGTTAAGACCAGCGTCAATCCCAAGGTCATAGACTGTCCGAACCCCGAGACCGGTAAGTCGACCATTGACGCGGTGGCAAAGGATGGTATCCAGCTCAGGGCAAAGGCCCGGGTAACCGTACGGGCCAACCTGGAGCGGCTGATTGGCGGCGCCAAGGAAGAGACCATCGTGGCCAGGGTCGGGGAAGGAATTGTAACCACCATTGGTTCCTCCGAGACCTACGCTCATGTACTCGAGAATCCCGACCAGATCTCGAAAACGGTACTTGAGAAAGGTCTTGATGCCGGAACGGCCTTCGAAATTCTTTCCATCGACATTGCTGACGTAGATGTGGGCTCGAATCTGGGAGCCAAGCTGCAGGCCGACCAGGCGGAGGCCGACAAGCGGCGTTTTCAGGCCGTGGCGGAACAGCGGCGTGCCGCCGCTCAGGCCCGGGAACAGGAGATGGTGGCCCTGGTGCAGGAAAACCGCGCCAAGGTTGTGCTGGCGGAGGCGGAGATACCCAAGGCCATCGCCGAAGCCTTCAGGAGCGGAAATCTTGGTGTAATGGATTACTATCGCATCAAGAATATCCAGGCTGACACCCAGATGCGGGAATCCATCGGCGGAGAGGAATCCCAGCCTGAATAAGCCCCACACAAGAAGGAGCCCTGTATGAGATTCGGCAGTTTCCTGGAACTTATCATTACCCTGTTTGTTTTTCTCGTTATCTGGATTCTGCCGAGGATCATCGCTGCCAGAGCGGCGGACCGCAAGCGCAAAGCAGGTAAGGCAAAAAGCTCACCGAAAAGCGCTCCAAACCCGGAACGGAGCTGGTCAAAGGAGATTTTCTCCACGCTGTTTGATGATACTGCCTTAGACCAGAAGGATAAACCGCTCCCAGCAGAGGTTCCGGAGGATGTTCCGGCCGGTGTGGCTGCTCAGAATAATTCTCAACAGGAAGAGTCGGTTTCGGTCTTTACCGGGGAAGAGGCGCCGCCGCAGGAACCGTCGCCGCAGCACGGTGTAAGCGGGACCGCAGTGCTCCCGGGCCCCCGGCGTACGCCACTGCAGAAAGCGGTTATCTGGAAGGAACTGCTTGATTCTCCCAAGGCCCTGCGGCCTGACCCCTTTCCCTGATGTTCCCGGGTTTTTTATGGGCACCTCTAAAAACTACTCTTTTTGCCCTATGCAGCGTTGTTGGGATTTCCCGCAGTCCTCTCCTGTACCAAAATAGTCTGGTGCAGGATGCGGGTGCTATAAAATCCCTCCGCCTTGCCTATAGCAAAAATACCACGTTTTTAGAGGTGCCCTTATGATAATTGCCCATCTTACTGACCTGCACATTCCAGAGGAAGGGGATTTCCCTTACGATGTGGATGTCAGGTCCCGTTTTATTCGTGTTCTGGAGGATCTCCAAGGACATAAACCGGACCTGATGGTCCTGGGGGGCGATCTCTGTTATCGGGAAGGCAAAGAGTCCGTCTACCTCTGGATCCGGGAAGCACTGGAAAGAACCCGGATTCCTTATCTTCTGCTCTCCGGGAATCACGACGACACCGAGTTGATGGCTCGGACCTTCGGTCTGGAAAAAGAGCTAAAACGAGGAAAATACTATTACAGCCGCGACTTTGTCGGTCGCCGGGTACTGTTTCTTGATACTTCCGATGACAGTCTCTCGGAAGAACAGACAGGATATCTTCAAAAAGAACTTGATACCGCAGGCCACGGAGAGCTGCTGATCTTTATGCACCATCCGCCGGTTGTATCCGGAGTCTACTATATGGACCTCAAGTATCCACTGCTGAACAGTTCTCAGGTGGGCCCTCTGCTGGCCGAAGCGGATGCCGGAACAAGTGTATTTTGCGGTCACTATCATGTGGAGAAGTCTGTAAAGATGGGAAACCTGACGGTGTTTATAACGCCATCGGTTTTTGTCCAGATCGATCAGGAAGCCCATCAATTTACCGTTGATCACCGGGGCTACGGATGGCGGAAGATCCGGCTGGAGCCGGACAGGATGTGGACAACGGTACGCTATATATCCGAAGAGAAGAGAGAGGAATACAGGTGAAATTTATCGGAGCCCATGTCAGCGCGGCAGGGGGAGTATTCAACGCTCCCGGTAACGCCCTTGAAATCGGTGCCAATGCTTTCGCGCTGTTTACAAAAAACCAGCGTCAGTGGAAATCGAAACCTTTATCCGGGAAGGAGATCAGCTCTTTTAAAACGGCCCTGAAAGAATCAGGAATCAGTCCGGAGCATGTGCTGCCCCACGACTCCTATCTGATCAATCTGGGAAATCCTGATCCGGAAAAACGTAAGAAAAGCCTCGACGCCTTTGTGGATGAACTTGAGCGGGTGGAACAGCTTGGCCTTCAGTTGCTGAATTTCCATCCCGGAAGCGGTTTACAGGAAGTAGATGAAGAATCGTGCCTCAAGCTGATCGCGGAATCAATGAACGAAGCCATCAGCCGCACAAAAAGCGCCGTACTTGTCATTGAAAATACCTCCGGGCAGGGAAGCGCCGTAGGTTATCGCTTTGAGCACCTGGCACGGCTTATCGAACGAGTGGACAAAAAGGAGCGGGTCGGGGTCTGCCTGGATACCTGTCACTCCTTCGCCGCGGGCTATGATTTTCGCAGTCCCGGGGCTTACGCTTCCACCATGGCAGAATTTGATGCTGTAGTCGGCTTTGCCTGGCTTAAGGGGATGCACCTGAACGATGCCAAGTCGGCCTTCGGCAGCCGGGTGGACCGGCATGCCAGCCTGGGAGCGGGAAATATCGGCTGGGAGGGTTTTCGCAATATCATGCAGGACCACAGGACCGACGGTATTCCGCTGATTCTGGAAACCATCGAGCCTGAGCGCTGGGCAGAGGAGATCAGGACCCTCCGGTCCTTCGCGGAGGGCTCAAATGGAAAAGCCAGATAAACTGAAGCAGGGCTCACTTGAAGAATGGTTTGCTCCTTTTCGCAGGGGAATTATCGGAATCGACGCCCGGATCCATACCCCCCATGGCAGTCAGCCCCTGGTTTATGCCGACTGGATTGCTTCCGGCAGGCTCTACGGCCCCATTGAGACTCTTTTGCGGGAAAATATCGGCCCTCTGGTGGGGAATACGCATTCCGAGTCCTCCACTACCGGCAGAGCCATGACTGCTGCGTATCGGGAGGCCCACGCCATCTTGAAACGCCATGTTAACGCCGGTCCCGACGATGTGATTATTACCGCCGGTTCGGGTATGACCGCGGTGGTGAACAAGCTGCAGCGGATTCTGGGAATCCGCTACCCCGAGCGTTCTCGTGACCTGAGCCGGGGACTCCCGGCGCGTCACGCGGGAGGCGCCTGCGACGAGGCGTGCCCGGTTATATTCGTGACCCACATGGAGCATCACTCCAATCACATATCCTGGCTGGAAACAGAGGCCGAGGTCGTGGTACTGCCCCCGGACGATAAGCTGGAGGTCGATCCTGTGGTGCTGGAGCGGGAACTGGAACGCTATGTGAATCGTCCCTTGAAAATCGGCGCCTTTTCCGCCTGTTCAAACGTTACCGGCCTCTTTCCGCCCTATCGGGAGCTGGCCAGGATAATGCACCGCCACGGCGGTCTGGCCTTTATCGACTTTGCCGCCTCAGCACCCTATGTGACCATTGATATGCATCCGGAAGGAGACCCCCCTGGCTATCTGGACGGGGTTTTCTTTTCTCCTCACAAGTTTTTAGGCGGTCCCGGCAGCTCCGGAGTCATGGTATTTAATTCCGGGATCTATCACAACCTGGTTCCCGATAATCCAGGGGGCGGCACCGTAACCTGGACCAACCGCTGGGGAGAACGGAGCTATGTTACTGATATCGAGGCCCGGGAAGACGGAGGCACTCCCGGATTCCTGCAGGCCATTCGGGGAGCCCTGGCGGTGCGTCTGAAAGAGGAGATGGACCCGGTAAGGATCGAAGAACGGGAAAAGGAACTTGTCGGCAGAGCCCTGAGGGAAATGCGCAGGATTCCGGGTCTCCATATTCTGGCGGACAATGACAAAGCCAGAATAGGCGTCATCTCTTTTTACATAGAGGGGGTCCACCACAACCTGGTGGTACGGCTGCTGAACGACTACTTTGGGATTCAGTCCCGGGGGGGCTGTTCCTGTGCCGGAACCTACGGTCATTTTCTGCTGCATGTAAGCCGTGAACTCTCCCAGACCATAACCCGGGAGATCGATTCCGGAAACTTTGCCCATAAACCGGGATGGGTGCGGATCTCTCTGCATCCGACCATGAGCGATGCGGAGCTGGACTATCTTCTCCATGCCTTGAATGAGCTGATGGAAAACCATGAAAAGTGGGGGGTGGAATACCGCTTTGACCCGAAAAGCGGGGAGTTTTATTCCCTTGCTGCTGCTGACGGGTCTTTGATCGCGGAGTCGGATTTACGCCTTGCCGGCCTGCCTCTGGTTTGAGGGGACTTCTCTTTTGTTCCCTATGATAAATCTTCTTGTGTTTTCGTTTTCTCCGCTGTATGCTTCTGAAAAAGATTGTCAGTCTTTTTGAGAACGGCAACAATTTACGCAATCATGCGGCATTGTTCCCAAGAAGGACTAGATGGAATTTCATTTGAGCCTGCCCCAGTTCCCGATTCTCATATCCTTTTTTGTTTCCCTTATTGTGTTTATTGTGACGCTTCTCAAGTCTGACCGGCACTGCATGGTTTTTCTGCTGCTCCTTATGATGTCGGTCCTCGAATGGTCAGGGGCTTATCTGCTGGAGATATCTGCAACGGATTTTTCGCTGATTGTGTTTTTTTCCAACCTCAAGTATTTCGGGGTCGCCTTTGTCCCGGTCTTTTTTCTGCTCTTTACCCTTGTTTTCAGCGGGATTGTGCCGAAACGCCGGCTTATTCGATTACTGCCGCTGCTGTCAATTATTCCTATTCTGAACCAGATTATAATTTGGGTCGAACCGCTGCATCATCTCTTTTTTAATGAAATAATACGTATGCCGGTTGGGAACATGGTCTTTATTCAGCATGGCTACGGTCCCTTTTTCCTGCTCCATTCAGTTTACTCTTACGCACTTCTGCTGGTCGGGGCTTTTGTTCTGATCCGTCAGGTGCTTTCGGGAGAGGAAAAGATGATCGGCAGTGTTGTTCTGCTGATAGTTGCACTCTTTGTTCCCCTGCTTGGTAATGTTCTGCACCTTTTTCGGCTTACCGGCCCCCTGCAGTTTATAGATCTTACACCGGTCAGTTTCTCGTTTTCCGGAGGCCTGTTCCTGTATGTTATTCTCCGTTACAGAATCGACGATTATGTCCCCATTACCCACAAGCTTATTCTTAACAATCTGCGGGAAGTAATCCTGGTTCTGGACCACGAAGACCGGATTATCGAGATGAATCCGGCGGCGGCCGATCTTTTTAAACAGAATCCGGAGGATGTTTTAGGGCATTCGATTCTGGATTTAAGTCTGACAAACCGAGAGACTATTCTCAGCTATACGGATATCTACGACATTGAGTGCGAGACGGAACTGATTGTCCGTGGGGAACAGCGGAGCTTTGAGCTGGCTATTTCTTCGATCCAGGATAAACGCCTTCCTTCCCGGGGCCGGGTTGTGGTGCTGCGGGATATTACGGAACGCAAAATCTCCGAATTACGGGCCTCACGCAGCGAGCGTCTGGAATCCCTGGAGCTGCTGGCTGGGGGCGTGGCTCATGATTTTAATAATCTTCTGAGTGCGGTGGTGGGCAACCTGTCCCTGGCGATCCTTGAAAACCGGGACCCCCTGATTGGTGAATATCTGGAGCAGATGGAGCATGCTGTTGATCAGGCGGGGCATCTTACCAGGCAATTGACGAATTTTTCCAATAAAAACTGCCCCGAGGCGGAGGCGGTCTCCCTGAGAAGTATGGTAGAAGATGCTGTACAAATTTTTCTGCAGGAATCCAGGATCGGGTATCAGTTGGAAATGGACAGAAATCTGTGGCAGATTTTTGCAGACCCTGCACAGATCACCCAGGTTCTGAATAACCTGGTGGTAAACGCGATGCAGGCAATGCCCTCCGGGGGAACACTTTCGGTATCTGGAGAGAACATTCGTTTACGGGCAGGTAACAAACTTGGCCTTAACCCCGGAGCATATGTGCATGCCTGTTTTTCTGACACCGGTCCTGGTATAAAAGCGGAAAAGCTGCCCCATATCTTTGATCCCTATTACACTACCAAAAAGAACGGTTCCGGTCTGGGGCTGGCACTGGCCCAGGCAATTATTATAAACAACCATGGAACAATTCATGCAGATGCAGGACCAGGGGGTTGTTTCCACCTGTATTTGCCGGCTTTAGTGGAGTAAACAATCTATGGGCACCTCCTATGTTTTACGTCAAGACCCCAATCCAATAATTTGTAATTTATGATATTTCAGCTTCGCAAGCCTCTCTTTAAGCTGGCTATACCGATAATATGTCTTCTTTGTCACCAAGGTGTACAGAAGCTTTACTAATCTCCGAGCAATGGCAATAATCGCTACTGCTTTAGGTTTTCGAGTGATTAAAGTTTTGTAAGCCTCTTTCAAGTGCCCCCCACTTTTCGAACGCACCAGTGACCATGCTGCCTGTACGATCACTCTGCGCAAATATGCACATCCTTGCTTTGATATTGGCCCCATTCGATGAGTTTCCCCAGAGCTATCGACCCGAGGTGTGAGGCCTGCGTAGTTTGCCACCTGATCTGCATTCGCAAATCGACTTCCATCCCCTACGTAGGCAATAAAAGCCAACGCGGTAGCAGGACCGACTCCTGGGACAGACATGAGAATCCCAGTGTTCTTCTCGGATTCCAGGAACTGCTTTGTTTCCTGTTCTAAATCTTCAATAATCGCTTCACAGTAGGCAACCATTTCTATCAGTCGCCTCGCTTCTCGAACATGCCGTCCGGTAAGAAGGGTCAATACGTTCTTCTCTCTGTTCGATGCCGTTTTTAGATCCGCTTTCGTTATCGTTGTAATACCCGAATCGAGAAACACACTATGGAGCCGGTTTATGTACCTTGTTCGGTCTGCTTTGTAAGTTGCCAGTTCGGCTACAACTGACCTCTCCTCTTCCTCTTTCTTCGTTGGCAACGGTACGGTTGGCAATTCTTCTCCCGGGTTCCGCTGTAACAGGCGGGCAATTTGTACTGCATCTTCCCTATCCGTTTTTTTCAGCGATTGGTAAATCATTGCAAGCTTCCCAGGGTTCAGAACAACAACATGGCACCCAACCCGGTCAGTCAGATATCGAGCAATATTGAACGCATTGTTCCCCGCTTCCAGTCCTACCAAATCATCATTACCCAATCTCTTGGCAAGTCGCTCTAAGCCAATCCCATCGGCTTTTCCATTGAACTGTTGATTCTTGGCTTTCTCATCGAGAATCGCACACTGGTAAGTCCGTTTACCAAGGTCGATGCCTACATACCGAATCTTCTCTTCCATTTTTCCCTCCTTTCGGTTATAAGAAGGACTGGGAGTCTTTGGTCAGACGCGAGTTACACCGTACTCCTATTCGCGGTTGCGCCGGTCACTCGGCGCACCGCTCTATGGTGTTCGGTGGCAGGTTTCAGTTAATCTCTAAAGCGAGGTCTTATGCCTCCCGGTGCCCTCAACCTACCGCCGGCTCCCCAATCCCGTCAGATAGAGGATAACTCTCTGCGCCCAACCACGTAAATCATACAATCTCTAAAAACTACTCTTTTTGCCCTATGCAAGATCTGCAAGTTCCTCCCAGCGCAGGGTCTTCTCTTCTATAAGGCTTTGTATTTCTTCATAGCGTTGTTTGAGTTCACCATGATGTTCGGGTAATGTATCCGGGTTTACAAATGCTTCTTCTATTCGGAGCTTCTCATTTTCCAGTTCCTCTATGGCAGGTAAAAGCTCCGCGAACTCCCGCTGTTCACGAAAACGTAAGCCTTGTTTCCGGCTGCGCAGTACGGGCCGTTCTTTGCTGTGATCTGTCTTCTTCGGCAGGGTGTTTTTCTCCTGTTGTTTGCGGAATTCCAGGTAGTCTGAGTAGCTGCCGGCAAATCCGTTTATGTTTCCCTCGTTATCCAGGATCAGGAGAAAATCAACACTCCTGTCCAGAAAGTAACGGTCGTGGGAGACGACTAAAAGGCAACCTTCAAAACCGTCGAGAAAGTCCTCGAGCAGGGAGAGGGTTTGAATGTCCAGATCGTTGGTCGGTTCGTCGAATATCAGAAAATTCGGGTCCGGCAGAAGGACTTTTAAAAGCTGAAGCCGTCGCCGTTCTCCGCCGGAGAGGCGTTTAATGGCGGTGTACCATTTTTCCTGTGGAAAACTGAACTCCTCCAGCAGGCGGGTAATCTCTTTCGGCTGACCGTCCTGTTTCCGGATTACCTCGGCGTATTCTTTTAAGAATCCTACCACCGTCTGTTTGTCATCCAGTTCCTCGGACATCTGGTCAAAATAGCCGAAGCTGGTGTTAATTCCCCGGTCGGTCCAGCCTCCGCCGGGTTCCAGCTGGCCAATGATAAGCCGCAGCAGGGTTGTTTTTCCGCTGCCGTTTGGTCCGGTAAGTCCGATTCTCTCTCCCCGCTTGAATGAGTAGGTAAAGGGTTTGAGTACCTCCCGGCCGTCGAAGGATTTTGTTAGGTTTTTAAGCTCCAGCACCTTTTTCCCCAGCCTGCGGTGAGTAACGCTGAACTCCCGCAGAGACTGGGCTTCCGCTTCGTCCCTGTTCATGAGATTGATGATGCCTTCGGTCCGTTTTTTGTCCTTTCCCGTTCTGGCCTTGGGGCCCCGCTTGAGCCACTCCAGTTCCCTGCGCAGGATTGATGCGGTTCGCTCTTTGTGTCTGGTCTGCGCCGCCAGTCGTTCCTGCCGCTTTTCCATGTAATAGCTGTAATTTCCGTCATAGCGGTAGAGGTTCTGATCGTCCAGTTCATAGATACGGGTGGCCACGGAGTCGAGGAAGTAGCGGTCGTGGGTGACAAGGAAAAGGGCTGCTTCAGTTTTTTCCAGATATTCCTGGAGCCAGAGGATGGTGTCGATGTCCAGATGGTTGGTCGGCTCGTCAAGGATCAACAGGTCCTTCTCTGCGGCCAGGGCCTGGGCCAAAGAGATTTTCTTAATCATTCCTCCGGAAAGACTGCCCATTGGTAAAGAGAGGTCCCGTATGCCCAGTTCCTGCAGTACCGACCGGATTCTATCTTCCGTTTCCCAGGCATTGTGGGCATCCATCAGCTCCGTGGCGGTGCTTAAGGCGGCTTCCTCCTCTTTGCCATGGGTCCTGCTGATGGCCGCGGCGGCCTGTTCGTATTTCCTGACGATTTTCAGCACAGGGTTTTCTGCCCGGAATATGTGATCCGCCACGGTTTCAGCGGGGTCAAAGTGGGGGACCTGGGGCTGGTAGGCGACTCTGGCTGCACTGTTGACGATTACCTCGCCGGAAGCGGGCTTGATTTCCCCGGCCAGGATCTTGAGAAGGGTGGACTTGCCGCTGCCGTTTATTCCGATCAGGGCGGTTTTTTCCCCCGAATCCACCCCGAAGGAGAGGCCGGAGAAGAGGGGCTTTCCGCCCAGACTTATGGCGATGTTGTCAATGGAAAGGATATTCATGAAATTTCATTTGTAGCCTATGTGGGGCCATTGTTCAATGCGCCCGACGTAGTCGAACCCGAAAGAACCTGTTAAAGTATGCTTTTGGCGGGGTTGCCACTACCATATTGTCCCGCTTAAAAGGATTGTACATGAAACGTCATATTATGATCATACTCGCGGTTGTGACCGCGTTTCTGTTCCTGGCTGCCTGTTCCGGCACTTCCGGCGCGGCTTCCAACCTGAAGATAACTGCTGAAGAGCTGGAAAACGAGGTTCAGAAGACGGTACGTCAGTACGAAGCCCAGGGCATGCAGGTTTCCCAGGAGCAAAAGGCTGAACTGCAGCAGGCAGTACTCACCCAGATGGTGGAGCGCAGGCTGCTGCTGCATGAAGCGGAGCAATCCGGGATTGAGCTTGACCAGGAGGAGTTTGAGGCCGAGTTTGCATCAATCAAAACCCAGTTTCCCAATGACGAGGCTTTTGCCGCTGCTTTGTCCCAGCGGGGTTACACAGAGGAGATGTTCAAGGCGGAAATGGCTGAAATCATGCAGCTTCAGGCCTTCCTTGAACAGGAGATATCCTCAAAAATTACCATTAACGAAGATGATCTAAAGGCCTTTTACAAGGAGAACCCTGAATACTTTGCCCAGAACGAATCGGTAAACGCCTCACACATCCTGATACAGGTTGACGAAGACGCTGATGAAGCCGAAGAGGCCGAGGCCTATGGCAGAATGGAGGATATCGCTTCCCGGGTAGCTGCGGGAGAGGATTTTGCCGAGCTGGCCAAGGAGTATTCCGAAGGTCCCAGTGCTCCCCGGGGGGGAGATCTGGGAAGTTTTCAGCGGGGCAGCATGGTGCAGGCCTTCGAGGATACCGCTTTTGCCCTTGAGCCGGGCGGGGTCAGTGATATTATCCGGACAGAGTTCGGCTTTCATATTATAAAGGTTACCGATCGTAACGCCGGGGGCACCCTCGAGTTTGAGGATGCCCGGGACGCCATAGAAACCTTTTTGCGCCAGGAAAAGGAGCAGGAAGCGGTGGCCGCCTACGTTCAGGAACTCAAAGAGAAGTACACCCTAGAAACACCGGAAAGCTAATCGTCCTCTCTTTCGTCAGGCTGTCTTTCCGACAAAAGGGGAATCTTCTGATCGGTTTTGAAGAAGCTCATGGTCTCCATCAAATGATCTGACTGGCTCGACAGTTCTTCCGCTGTCGAGGCCAGCTCTTCCGATGAGGAGGCGTTCTGCTGAATGACCTGGTCAAGCTGCATAATCGCCGAGTTTATCTGGTCTGCCCCCATGGACTGTTCCCGGCTGGCGGCGTTGATTTCCTGGATAAGGTCGGCGGTCTGCTGGATGCTTTTTACCAGTCCTGCGATTTTTGTTCCCGTCATCTCCGCGGTCCCTACGCTGGAAGCGGAGAGGGCCGTTATACCGCCTGCCGCGGTCTGGCTGCGCTCGGCCAGTTTCCGTACCTCCGAAGCAACAACCGCAAAGCCTTTACCAGCTTCTCCGGCCCGGGCCGCCTCGATTGCGGCGTTCAGGGCCAGCATGTTGGTCTGCCGGGCTATATCCTCAATAATCGTTATCTTCTCCGATATCTGTCGCATGGCCTCTACGGTCTGGTGTACCGCCTCGCCGCTTTCTGAGGCCTCCCGGGCGGCCTGCTGGGCGATAGCGTCAGTACTGACGGCATTGTCGCTGTTCTGCTTGATGCTGGAGTCCATCTCTTCCATGGACGCCGAGACCTCCTCGGCGGAGGATGCCTGTTCCGTGGCCCCCTGGGAGAGCTGCTGCGCGGAGTTGGAAAGCTCCCGGCTGCCGGATGAGACATAACCCGCGGCGTTCTGCACATCACTGACGATCTGGTTCAGGTGCTCCATCATGTCCTTTAAGGCTGTGGCGAGAATGCCGATTTCGTCGCCCCGGTTGATCTTTATCGAGGCTGTAAGGTCTCCCCGTGCTATGGCCTGGGTAAAATCAACGGCCTCCCGTATTGGCTTTGAGATGCTGCGGGCAAAAAGTATGTATACCAGAACACCGAAGATAATGGAGAGCAGACTTATAATCGCAATTGCTGTGCGCAGGGCATATACCGGAGCAAGGTATTCTGCGTCGCTGATTGTCAGATGAATAACCCAGCCGGTCAGTTCCAGATGATAGAACCCGGCAGTTTTATGATCTTCTTTGTAGGTATAACGTTCAATCGCGTGTTCTTCACTCCCGGCCCGTTCTGCGTAGGCCTCCATACCTTCCAGAGTGTTGATGTTTGTCGTCAGTATCATGGAGGGATCGGGATGGGCTATGAACAAACCTTTACGGCTTGTGATGTAGGCATATCCTGTTTTTCCAATAACACTGGATGACACAAGATCGGTAAGAAAGTCAATTTTCAGCAGGGTCGCGATTACACCGATGCTTTCTCCTCCTGCGTTCTTTACCGGTGCGGCCAGTGAAATAAAGGCCTCGTTATTAACCTTGTCGAAGGCAGCCTCGCTGATAGCCGTATCTCCTTTTATTGCCTCCTGGAAATAGTCCCGTTCAGCAAGTGATATGCCAATCCCGTTTGTATCTGTTGCAGCAATTACCGTGCCGTCTTTGTTGAGCAGCACAAAAGCTGTGTAGCGCTGACTGAATACGCTCTGCTTCATCATGCTGTTAATATGGCGGCTTGCCTGTTCCAGCGGTCCTGCCGCCTGGTCCGGAGTGCCTTCATACAGGGCGGTTAATGATTCCGTTACTGCCGGTTCAAGGGCGAGGCTTTGTACAAGGCTCATTCGTGACTCGATGGTGTTTTCTATTCCCATGGAGATATCCCTGGTCCGGGATAGTATCTGTTCATCCATCAGGCTGCTTACTGCTTTGGTTGCATTGGAAACGGCGAAAAAACTGACCGTAACAAGGGGTATTATTATAAGAAAAGAACCGATGAGGGATAGCTTGCTCCCTATTTTCATATTCCGTATCATATTGTCTCCTGTTCATTCTATTTTCGATAATTCTGTACCAGAATGCAAATTTTTATCTTGAAATCTGGCATCAATGCCGCAGAACACGTACAATTATAGACATGATGGAAAAATTGCTGCGAACCCTTCCAGAACGGGCCCGGAAGGGAGAAAAGGAACAGACAAAATATCTGCGGCGTCTGCGGGAGAAGAATCCCAAAAAACTGGATGAAATGTTCCGGCGCCTGCACAATGCGGTTTTTGCCGATATTGACTGCCTGGAATGCGCCAACTGCTGTAAAACAATCAGTCCAAGATTTAAAAAGCGGGACATAGAGCGGATTGCGAAGCACCTGAACATGCATCCCAAGACCTTTCGCCTGACCTACCTGGAGCTTGATGAGGATGATGACTGGGTTCTGAAAAAGCTGCCCTGTCCCTTTCTGGGGTCCGATAATTACTGCTCAATCTATGAGGTCCGGCCCAAAGCCTGCGTTGAATACCCCCATACCGACGTCAAGAACATGCGGGGCCACCTGGTGATTGCCCGCAAGAATCTCGCCGTATGCCCTGCAGTGTTCGAAATTATTGAACGTCTGCGGAAAGAGTATCCTCTCTAGGCAGGAGGTGCGAATGAATGGACACGCCTTGCAGGGATTTACCCGCTCAGAATACTGGAGAAAGACAGCAGTCCGGACTCTTCTAGTCTTCGTTCTTATCGGTATTGTTGTGAATCCAAGTTTCTACATTTTTCACCGTATGACCCGGGATACGGTAAGCACCTCCATTCAGGAGGAGGAAATGCTGCAGGTTGCATATACCGCTGAGGAGATTGTTGCTTCGTTTCAGAGTATCTGGGGCGACACCTTGTATCTTTCATCGAGTGAAATCCTGCGTTATTACCTGAACGGCAGTGCCGACAGAGAAAGTGTCGCCAGCAATTTTCTCACCTTTGCCAGAAGCCGCCGGATTTATGACCAGATCCAGTTCCTGGATATGAAGGGAAACGAGGTGGTCCGGATTAATCATCACCAGGGATACTACACTGCGGTGGAGGATGACGCGCTGCAGAATAAGATACACCGCTATTACTTTCAGGAAAGCGCGAGGCTTGAGCGGGGAGAGATGTACCTTTCCCGCCTCGACCTGAATGTGGAAAACGAAGAGATAGAGCTCCCCTATAAGCCGATGATCCGGGTCGGTACTTCTGTATTTGATGAGAACGGCCGCAAGAGGGGGGTTGTTGTTCTTAATCTGCTCGGTTCCCGGGTACTCAACAAGCTGAACACCCTTATCGACCATCCGACCCGCGAGGTCATGCTGGTAAACGGCAACGGTTACTGGCTGAAAGGACCGGACCCGGAAAAGGAGTGGGGGTTCATGTTTGCCGAGAAAAACCGGACCGGTTTTGCCTGGAACCATTCTGAAGCCTGGCAAAGGATGGTCTTTGAACCCCGGGGACAGTTTTTCCTGGAAGACGGACTGTATACCTTTGCCGAGATCGATCCTCGTGTCTCTTTTGGGGACCGGACATCCATTCCTCCGGAGACTATTCATAAACCCGGGGGAAGTTATCCGATGAAGCTGATATCCTTTTATCCTCGCGATGAGTACCGTAATCTGCTGTGGGAGCGGGCGGAAGGGCTTCTGCTGGGGTATTTCGTCTCTCTAATAGTGGCTTTCGTATTCTCGGTAATAATAGCGCGCTTTCTGGTAGTCCAGATGCAGGCCCGCAGAATGATCGAACACATGGCCCTGCACGATACCCTGACGGGACTGCCCGCCAGGCGTTTATTCTATGACCGGCTGGAGACGGCCTTGAAATCGGCCCGGCGGAACCGGCAGCGTCTGGCGGTCCTGTTTCTTGACCTTGACAGCTTCAAAGAGCTGAACGACAGCGCCGGCCATGAGGCTGGAGATATTCTGCTGGCAGAGGTGGCGCAGCGGCTACTTGGCTGTCTGCGGGAAAGCGATACTGTCGCACGACTAGGAGGGGACGAATTTGTTGTTCTTCTGGAGAACATCGAGAGCAGGGAAGATTTTCGTCTGGTTGCAGAGAAGATTATGAGCGCTGTGCGGCAGCCCTGCGAAATACAGGGGCGTGAGGTTTCCGTAAACGTCAGCATCGGTGCCGCCATAGCTCCTGATGAGGCAGAGACCGTTGATGAAATTATCCGCATTGCCGACGAAGAGATGTACAAAGTAAAAAAAGCAGGAAAGGACCGGTTCAAATAGACCATGAAGGTCATGGAGCACCCGGAAAGAAACATGCCGATTATTCTGGTGCACCCGGAAGGGGATGCCAATATCGGCGCGGCCTGCAGGGCCATGAAGAGTATGGGCTTTACTTCCCTGAAAATGGTCCTGTCTGAGGAGCGGGAGCCCAACCCCCTGACTGTCCGTACCTGGGCCCTCCGGGCATTTGATATCTACGAGGAGTCCCGGCGTTACCCGGCTCTGGCCGAGGCGCTGGAAGACACCTCGTTCTCCGTCGGGTTTACCCGGCGCACCGGCTCAAGGCGCAGGACCCGCTTTTTTGATCTGGAAGAGATTGCCCCTGTTATTGCGGGGCGGGTCCTGGGGGGAGGCGAAATGATTGCCCTGATTTTCGGCAACGAAAAGAGCGGCCTCGATAGTGATGAACTTGCCCTCTGCAGCGCCGCCGCCTCAATAGACAGCCATTTTGCCTTTCCTTCCCTGAATCTTTCCCACGCGGTGCAGATTGTCTGTTACACCCTGCGGCGGGCCTTGATGGGGGCGGCCTCCGGGGCGATCGGGAGCGGTCCCGGTATTCCCCGGCAGGAAACAGAAACCGCCGCAGCGCAGATTACCGGAAATCTGCGGGAGATCGGTTTTTTTACCCTTGGAGACAGCACCTATTTAGAGAACTTTTTCCGGGATCTCATCGAACGGGCAGGGTTTAACGCACAGGAGAACAGGTACTTTGAGAACCTGTTTGCTAAAATCCGGGATTTAAAGCTTCACCGACCTGAATAAACTGAATTGCTGGTCAATCCTGCGAACCTGTAGTACTTTAAATCTATGCTAACAGCGGAAATAATCAGAAAAAAGCGGGATCGAGGTGTTTTAACTGCCGAGGAGATCCGCTTCCTGGTAAAGGGATACGTTGACGGAACGGTCCCGGACTACCAAATGGCCGCTCTCCTGATGGCTGTCTGGTTTAACGGTATGAACGAGGAAGAGACTTACGAGTTGACCATGGCCATGATGCATTCCGGGGACAGTATCGATTTGTCTTCGATTCCCGGGGTAAAGGTAGACAAGCACTCCACCGGCGGGGTGGCGGATACCACTACCCTGGTGGCTCTGCCTCTGGTTGCGGCCTGCGGCGGGAGGATTGCCAAAATGTCTGGCCGGGGCCTGGGGCATACCGGGGGTACATTGGATAAACTTGAGTCGATTCCCGGTTTTTCAGTCAGCCAGCGGATGCAGCGGTTTGTCGATATAGTCCGTGAGCATGGTCTCTCGGTTATCGGCCAGACAGGGGACCTGGTACCGGCGGATAAAATGCTCTACGCTTTGCGGGACGTAACCGCAACCATCGACAATATCAGCCTGATCGCCTCCAGCATTATGAGCAAGAAACTCGCCGCCGGAAGCGACGCCATTGTCCTGGATGTAAAGACAGGCAGCGGCGCCTTTATGAAGAGTGAAGAGGATGCCGTCGCCCTGGCAAGGATAATGGTCGGTATCGGAAAACGGGCCGGAAAGACGGTCTCTGCGGTGGTGAGCGACATGAGTCAGCCCCTGGGAGAGGCCGTGGGCAATGCCCTTGAGGTCCGGGAGGCGGTAGAGATTCTCCAGGGCCATCACGGCGACGGGGATCTGGCCCGGGTTTCCCTGATCCTGGCTGCCAGAATGCTCAAGGCCTCCGGTGTCTGCTCCCTCGATGAGGCGGAAAAAAAGCTTACCGGGGCCGTTAACAGCGGCGCGGGACTTGATGCTCTTAAAGGGATGATCACCGCTCAGGGGGGAGACCCGAAGATCTGCGACGACACCTCCCTGCTGCCCAGGGCAAAGAGCCGCTTATCCGTGGAAGCAGCGGCCTCGGGGTATATTGCATCCATGGAAACCGATCGTATCGGTATTGCCGCGCTGCTTTTAGGGGCAGGAAGACGAACAAAGAAGGATGAAATCGATCCTGCGGTAGGCCTCTGGATGAAGAAACGGCTGGGAGATCAGGTGGAAGAAGGGGAACCAATCGCCGATTTCTACGTCAACGACGAGGCTAATCTGGAAGAGGCGGTTGCCGAATTCCAGAAAGCCGTTAAAATTGAACAGAAAAAACCTGTTCCGCCCAAACTGGTGCGAACTATAATTGAAGAGTAAGGAGACATACACCCCATGACACCCAAAGAGATTGCTGCCATGATTGACCACACACTGCTGAAGGCCGACGCTGTACCCGAGCAGATTCGCAAATTGTGCGCCGAGGCAAAGGAATATAATTTTGCTTCGGTCTGCATAAACCCCTGTTATGTAAGCCTTGCGGCGGATGAGCTTGCCGGTTCCGGCGTCAAAGTCTGCACCGTTATCGGCTTTCCCCTGGGGGCCGCAACCAGCCAGATCAAGGCCGAAGAGGCTATGCTCGCCGTGGAGCAGGGTGCCGCCGAAGTAGACATGGTCATGAATATCGGAGCCCTGAAGGCCGGCGACTACGCCCTGGTGGAGTCCGATATCCGTTCTGTTGTACGCTCTGCCGGTCGGGCCCTGGTAAAGGTCATTATTGAAACCTTCTACCTGACGGACGAGGAAAAGATTAAAGCTACGGAGATTGTTGCCAATTCCGGCGCCGCCTTCGTAAAGACCTCCACCGGTTTTGCCGGCGGCGGGGCAACCGTTGAAGACGTCAGGCTCATGAAAGAGACCGCCGGAACCCTTCTTCAGGTAAAGGCGGCCGGCGGTGTCCGCAGCTACGAGGATGCCATGGCCATGATCGAGGCCGGAGCTGCCCGTATCGGGACCTCCGGGGGAATCGCGATTGTAAGCGGAGGCGGTAATGCGGGCCCTGGTTCTGGTTATTGACAGCTTCGGGATCGGTGAAACCCCGGACGCTGCTGATTTCGGCGATGTCGGAGCAAACACGGCCCTGCACATCTGTGAGCAGGTTTCTCCAGTGCGCTGGAACAACCTTGAAGCTTTAGGTCTTGGGAATGCCTCGGAACTGCTGGGGAAGCCTCTGCCGGGCTGCCCGGCGGTTGGGAAACCCTCGGCATCTTTCGGGGTAATGCAGGCGCTCAGCCCCGGGAAGGATACCACCACCGGCCACTGGGAACTGGCAGGGATCCATCTCGACAAAGCATTCAGGACCTTTCCCGCGAAGTATCCCTCTTTTCCGGCGGAACTGACGGAGGCTCTGGAAAAACGGAGCGGCCGTCGTATTCTCGGCAACCGGGCGGCTTCGGGAACAGTGATTATCCAGGAACTCGGAGAGGAGCATATACAAAGCGGGGCCCTGATATGTTATACCTCCGCGGATTCGGTATTTCAGATCGCCGCTCATGAAGATGTGGTCCCCCTGCAGGAGCTCTACGATATATGCCAGGCTGCCCGGGAGCTGTGTGATGACTACTCCGTGGCCCGGGTAATAGCCCGTCCTTTTACCGGAGCTCCCGGCGACTTTACCCGCACCAAAAACCGGCGGGACTTTTCCCTGCCTCTGCCGGAGCCGACGATCCTGGACCATCTGCATACAAGGGGTGTGCGGACCGTGGGGGTCGGTAAAATCGGTGATATCTTCAATGAATCCGGCCTGGAGGAGAGTTATCACGACAAGGGGAATACTGCCTGTCTGGACCGGACCCTCAGCCTCTTAGGTGAGCGTCGTGACGGAAAGGCCTTCATCTTTGTGAATCTTGTGGACACAGACATGATCTACGGCCACCGGCGGGACCCTCAGGGCTACCATGATGCGGTGGCCCGGATAGATTCCGTCCTGCCGGAGATTATAGCGGAGCTGGAAAACGACGATCTGCTGATCGTAACTGCTGATCACGGCTGTGATCCGACCTTTACCGGAACCGACCACACCAGAGAGTATGTACCCGTATTGATGTATCATAAAGGGAATTCCGGAAGGTCTCTTGGAATCCGGGAGGGGCTGTTCGACTGTGCACGGACGCTGTCGGAGTATTTTCAAGTTGAACCGTATCAGCGTGGTCAGTCGATGCTTGGAGGTTACTAAGACCAAATTGCCCTCGTAGCTTCTGTTCTAGTGTGCTACAATATGGGTAATATAATAGTCTCGAATAAAGTGAGGGACAAAATGATACGCAAATTATTAATCTCTATTACAATTTTTACAATTCTCCTTACCGCTATCTTTGCCGGCGGAAACAAGGAGGTGCCGGAGGTCCCGGCTGTTACCTCGGGAACCCAGTATATTTCCCCCAACGGAGACGGAATTCAGGATTCGGCAACCCTGCGTTTTACCGCCAAGGTGTATGTAAAAAGCAAGCAGGGCTATATTCCGGAATACGGTATACAGATCTTCGATGAGGCGGATAATCTGGTCCACGAGGTTGTCGAGAAAGAGCCTTCGGATGTTAACTGGTTTTTCGCCCTTTTCCGGGGTTACGACCTCTTTGAGCTGGAAAAGGAGATTACCTGGAACGGACTGGACCGGTCGGGAAATATTGTTCCCGATGGGGCCTATGATGTCCGGCTGTACGTGCTGGATTCCTCAGATAACAGGACCGAAACCGAGGTTGATACCTTTATAGTCGATGTTACTCCGCCGGAGGCGACGATTACTCCTCCGTCGGATAATATCTTCAGCCCCAATGGGGACGGCGTCGCTGACGTTTACATAATCCAGCAGGAAGGGACCGAAGAGGTCGAGTGGAAAGGGCTCTTCAGCAATGGGGCCGGAGAAGATGTCCGCGCCTTTACCTGGACCGAATCTGCCCCCGGGGATGTTCTCTGGGACGGAACCGATGATCAGGGAGCAAAAGTCGACGATGGAACATACACATACACCCTGAACTCCACCGACCGGGCGGGAAACAGCTCGGAGGACTATGTAGTCAAAGATATTGTTCTCAACGCCGCGACCCCGGCTATTGATATGAGCCTTGACCATACCTTCTTCTCACCCAACGGGGATGGAAGGCAGGATACGGTCACTGTCAGTACCAGGGTCCAGAATTCAGAAGAGGTTGTCAGCTGGACCGGACGGATACTGAGTGACAGCCGGGAGGCCCTTGTAAAAATCGGAGGGGAAGGGTCCGTACCTGAGACATATGTGGTGACCGGTTATGACGATCAGGGCCGCAGGGCCCCGGAAGGATTTTATACAATTTCTTACACCGTAATCTATGAGAACGGTTTTTCTACTTCCGCGGAGCAGCGAATACGGCTTGATGTAACGCCTCCGTCAGTTGAGATTCACTATGACGATGTTTTTTCTCCCAACGGTGACGGTCTGAATGATTTCAACGATGTTGCAATTCGCGCTTCTGAACCGGTCAGCTGGCAGGGACAGCTTCTTGGTACCCGGGGCAATGTCATCTTTGAAGGATCCGGTCCCCGCATAGTTGAGCAGCTCCGCTGGGACGGCCGAAGTTCAAGCGGCGAAATTCTGCCTGACGGCAGCTACTTTGTAAAAGGTGTTTTTACCGACCGGGCCGGAAACCAGTATGTGCAAAAGCCGCTGGAAATCCGTATTGATAACCGGGACGTAGACATAGCCATGACGACCGGAAAGGTCCTGTCTCCCAATAACGACGGTGTTGAGGATGTGCTGCCGGTGGTTCTGGAACCCACGATTGACGCGGAGATCGCTACCTGGAGACTTTCGTTCGAGACTGAAGCAGGTGACGCGGTTAAATCTTATTCAGGAGACGATGAACTTCCTGATACCCTTTTCTGGGACGGAAGCCAGGAATCCGGCCGCCGCGCTGCAGAAGGCCGCTATACGGCATCCTTGAGGGTGGTTTACGAGAAGGGCGATATTGTGGAGAAGCGGTCTTCAAGCTTCTTCCTGGATGTTACTCCTCCCCGCCTCAGACTGTCAGTCAGTTCCGAACCCTTCGCCCGTACCAATGGAGCCCTCGAAGGCGAAGTACGGGTCGGTATAGAAGTGGAGGATGAGTCTGAGATAGCCGAATGGAGCATCGACATTCTCAACAGCAGCGGAGAGATAATCCGCAGCTATGCCGGAACAGGGAACCCTGCTGAGCAGATTACCTGGAACGGAACAGCCGGTGACGGCACTGTTGCCAATCCCGAAGACAGCTACCAGGTACAGGTCAGCATCATCGATGTCGGCGGTAACAGCTCGGTCTACACCGAAGGGCTGCCCTTTGATGTGGCAATCATGGTTAAAAACGGTAAATACTATATTCTGACCCCGAATATAATCTTTGGTGCCTATAAGCACGCTCTTGATTCCGCCGGAGAGGCAATGTACAAGCGTAACCAGGAGTCACTTGACCGCGCGGCAGCGATACTGCAACGCTACCCGGTCTACGATCTGATTCTCGAGGGACACGCCCTGAACATCTATCTCGATGGACCACGGGAAGACGGGGAAGAGGAGATCCTCGGGCCTCTGACCGAACGCAGGGCGAAAACCGTACGGGAGGCCCTGATTCAGCGGGGAATTTCTGAGAACCGTATCAGTATCGAGGCCTTTGGCGGTCAGCAGCCGATTGTTTCTGTCAGCGACAAGACCATCTGGTGGAAGAACCGGCGGGTTGAATTCCGGCTGGAGAAAGAATAGAAAGAAAAGAATAAGACACATATTGTGCCCCTCTCCGCGTTTTTGCGGAGAGGGTTTTTTCGTTATAAAAGAAATTCCATGGTAAACCGAACGCCCCCCTCGTTACCTCTGCCTCCAATATTTTCTGCTGTAATCAGTCCTCCGTGGGCTTCGACGACGGCTTTTACCAGGCTCAAACCCAGGCCCATTCCGGGAACCGTGTTCCCCTGGGCTCTGTACAGACGTTCCCAGATGCGGCCAAGCTCCTCCTTCGGTATCGGAGGTCCCTGATTTTCCACAGTGACGCGAAATACCGGTTTTTCCTGGTCTTGATGCACACTTCCAAGGACGGTGATCCGACCCCCAGAAGGAGAGTATTTAACAGCATTATCCAGCAGATTACCCGCGGCCTGATTAAAGCGCGCAGGATCCACCGACAGCATGCTGGGGAACTTTCCCTTAAGGTTTATGGAGATATCCAGTTCCGAAGCAATAAACTGGTAGATTTCAGTGAGCTTTTCAAGGGTCTCCCGGGGATTGATATTCTGACGGTTCAATTTAAGAATTCCCGACTCCGCTTCCGATATGTCCATAACCGCGGAAAGCAGGGTTAAAATACGCTCCGACTCTTCCAGCGCGTCCGACAGGGCTTCATTTTTCTGGGACAGGTTGCCGCTTTGCAGTGCCAGTTCCGCGCCGCTTCTGAGACGGGTCAGGGGGGTCCGTAGATCATGGGCTACGGTGTCCAGGGTCTCTCTCATCCGGCCAATAAGGCCTTCAATGCGTTCAAGCAGTCGGTTAAAGAGGCTCACCAGCTCGTCCATCTCGTCCGGACGCCCACGTCCTTTCCGCTGTGGAAGCCTGGCACTTAAATCTCCGGTACGGATAATTGAACCCAGGGCCGTTGAAAGACGCTTAACCGGCGCAATAGCCCTGGAGGCGAGAAACAGACCTGCCGCAAGCCCGAATATCAGCACCAGGGACAAAAAGAGTATAAAATTTCTCCGGTACAGACCCAGAAAGGTTTGACGGCGTTCGGTACTCATGCCGACCTGAACCAGATACTCCTGGTCAAGAAGGATTGTGTTGACCTCCAGCTCGAAATCCATGCTGTCGCTGCGGATACGCAGAAGTTCATCAAAATCTGACAGCTCCTGTTTTTCCAGAACTTCATGAATCATGAAGGGTTCCCAGTGCTCGGGATAACTCAGAAATACGGTGGAGTTCTCCGCTGTCGCCACCCTGACAAAGTAGGGACGTTCGTCGAGTATCAGGCTCTCCGCCTCCAGTCCATCCATAAGTCCGTCCAGTCCGGCTGTCTGATAGTGGGCCCAATACGAGAGGAGCCGTCGCTGCATATACCCTGCGTCCTCGCTGCGGAGAGAACGGTAGAGGGTAATAAAGGTCCCCCCGAAGAGGATTCCCGAAGAAAAGATCATGACAAGAAAAAAGATGGTTGCCAGGCGAAAATAGAGCTTCCCCTTATTCTTCGGTTCTGAGAACATAACCGACTCCCCGTACGGTGTGGATAAGCTTGCGGTCAAAGCCCTTATCTATTTTGCTTCGTAATCTGGAGACCAGTACGTCCACCACGTTGGTTTGGGGATCAAAGGAGTAATCCCACACATGCTCCATAATCATGGTTTTAGAAAGAACCTGCCCCTTGTTGCGGATAAGATACTCCAAAAGGGCGAACTCCCTGGGCTGCAGTTCAATTTTGCTTTCCCCACGGATAACCTGGTGGCTCACAAGATCCAGGGTTAAATCCCCTGCCTGGAAGCGTGTAGGTGAGGAGCTCCGGGTTGATCGGCGGATCAGCGCCTGTATGCGGGCCATGAGCTCGGCAAAGGAGAAGGGTTTTACAAGGTAATCGTCTCCGCCGGACCTGAAACCGGATACCCGGTCGTCCACGTCCCGCTTGGCGCTTAAAATCAGAATAGGCGTCTGGTTGCCTTTACTGCGGAGTCTTTCTATAAGGGTAAGTCCGTCCATTCCCGGAAGCATTATGTCGATAACTGCAGCATCGTAGCGCCGGTGCAGCAGCAGATCATAGCCTTCCTCGGCGCTGGTAACATGATCAACTGCGAATCCGGCCTCCCGTAAGCCTTTTTTCAGGAATTCCGCGATTCCCGTATCGTCTTCCACTACGCAGATGTTCATAGATTCTTCCCCTTGTTCCAATACTCCGGTCCCGTCTTTGGCGGGACCGTCCTTTATTCGAAAACTCTGGTATTTATCAGCACTTCATTTTACAATAGACTGTAGCGACATGGAACTGATAATTCGTATTCCCGATGATTTCCATCTGCACCTGAGGCAGAACCGAACTCTTGAGCTCTGCGCTCCTTTAAGCGCTGCCGGCTTTGCCCGGGCCCTGATTATGCCGAATACGATCCCTCCCATTACCGCTCCTGAGGATTTGCGCCGCTATGCAGAAGAGATAAAAAATGTCGCACCGAATCTCAGCCCTCTTTTAACCTTCAAGATAGTCCCCGGACTCGATCCGGAACAGGTGGGTCGTCTGAAAAAAGCCGGAGCGGTGGCGGGAAAATACTATCCTGCCGGGGCCACTACCAACGCCGAGGACGGTTTCTCCGATATCCAGGCTGCCTTTCCCCTGTTTCATGCTCTGCAGGCAGAGGACATGGTACTCTCGATTCACGGCGAGGATCCGGAGGCACCGGTTTTTGAACGGGAAGAGGCTTTTCTGCCTCAGGTACAGACAATAGTCGATAATTTTCCTTCATTGCGTATTGTGCTGGAGCATCTTTCCTGCAGGGCCTCAGTAGAGGCGGTTAAATCCTGGCCGACGCGGGTCGGAGCAACAATCACTGCCCATCATCTGGCCTATACGGTGGAGGATTTGCTGGGAGGCAGGCTGAACGCTTCGCTTTTCTGCAAGCCAGTGGTCAAGGGGCGTGCTGATCAAAAGGCCCTGATCGAAGCCGCTGTCTCCGGGGGCGGGCGTTTCTTTTTTGGTTCAGACAGCGCCCCCCACTCACGGAAGGCAAAAAACGGGGGGGCTGCCGGAGCTTTTACGGCACCCGTGGCTTTGCCTTTACTGGCCGGCGTTTTAAGCGGGGCCGGAAGAATTGACCGGCTTGAGGACTTTTGCACCCGCTTTGGCGCGGAGTTTTACCGGCTCCCCCTGAACAAGGAGAAGCTGAGCCTGCGCCGGGAATCCTGGACTGTTCCTGACGTGTATGAGGATATCGTGCCGCTCTGTGCCGGAGAGACTCTCGAATGGCGGGTTCTCAGGGCGTAATAAAGCGTCCTTTTAGTTTTTGTATTCCCCGGTCAAGCGTGTCATCGCCATAGTGCAGGTCATTCCGCTCGTACTGAGGATCAAAGCTGCGGGAATAATCGAAGAGTTCCGTCCTCAGCCTGCGTGAGCTGTTGCGCTGAATTGTCAGGGTTGCCTCGATCCACTCCTTCCATTGGTCTTTGCCAAAGCCGGGACGCAGGGTTTCTGCTGCCATGGCAAGAAGTCCCCGCACGTGTCTGAGGCACACTCCCCTGGATTCCAGATAGCGCTTCCGGAAACCCTGGTCGTCGGTTTGCCACAAGTAGACCACGGTAAAATAGTAACGTTTTAATGTCTCCTCCAGGCGGTCACAGATTACACAGCCGGAATCCTGGACCTTCAGCTCATCAAGCACAGCGTTTATCCGCTTTTTGTTGTATCCCTTCAGCTTCTCCAGAGCTTTTTCTGTCCGTAACGCGGTCTCCTCAAAACGGGTGTGGGTCAGAAGGCTTAATGCATGGCGTTCACCGCCAACCCCTCTGAGCTGCAGAAAGTGTTCACGGCAAAATCCCCGGGCGTTTACCGTGACCCGCGTTTCCGGTGCCATGACCGAACTACCGAGATAATACTTCAGATATCCCTTCTCCGCTTTCTGTTCAAGAAGGCAGAAGGGACATTCGCTGTCAGCATCAAAGGCATCCCAAACCGGGATGGTTTCCAGTTTATATTTCATACCGGAACAACAGTACGGGTATGCAGCTTCCAGGACAAGTCCCTGCAGGATGGACTGTACTCTTGAAAAACACTTTTCTTTAGCCGGTCTTCCTGCTATGGTTATTCACTGTCCGGAAGCGTGGGGACTTAAGGAGTGCAGCAGTCATGAAATTCCGCCCCTGTATTGATCTTCATCAGGGAAAGGTAAAACAGATAGTAGGGGGTACCCTCAATGATGAAGGGGCCCGGGAGAATTATGTTTCCGATCGTGGTGCGGCCTGGTACGCCGATCTTTATAAAAAGCATAAGCTTTCCGGCGGACACGTGATCATGCTGGGCCCCGGCAATACCGAGGAGGCCGTGAAGGCCCTGCGGGCTTATCCCGGTGGATTCCAGGTGGGGGGCGGTATAAACCCGGAGAACGCAGGTATGTTTCTGGATGAAGGAGCGATGGGCGTGATTGTCACCTCCTGGGTGTTTCACCAGGGACAGATTGATTTTGAGCGTCTTGAAGCCATGAAAAAGAGTGTCGGCCCTGAACGCCTGATTCTCGATTTGAGCTGCCGGCTGCGGGACGGAAATTACTGGATTGTTACCGACCGCTGGAGCCGCTTTACCGAATTACCCCTGGATGCCGCGACCCTGAGACTTCTGGGCGCTTCCTGCTCCGAGTTTCTGGTCCATGCAGCGGATGTGGAAGGCAGGCAGCTGGGAATCGAAGAGCCGGTTGTAGCTTTACTGGGGGAAGCCTCCCCGGTGTCTGCGACCTACGCGGGAGGAATCAGAAGCCGGGAGGACATCGATCTGGTCCGCAGCCTGGGTAAAGGGCAGGTCGATTTTACCGTTGGCAGCGCCCTGGACATATTCGGTGGACCGCTATCGTTTACCCGCCTGGCCGCCGAATACGCCTGATTAGTAACAAGGAGACTGTGTTTATGGAACGGGATACCATTCTTCCCCTGATTCTGAAGGACGAAAAAGGCAGTATTGTGGATGTGCTGCTGGAATCGGAAAAGGGCCACCGTAAAAGTATAGAACAGAGAATTATCTGGTATGTCCACAAGGATACCGGGAGGCTCCTGCCGTATAAGGAGCAGACTCCTTTTAAGGAAATAAGCAAAAAGAGCGGTTGGTACGAGGCCCTGCTTTTTCCGAACCAGGAAACTCTGCCGGAGGACCAGATGGAAACTTCCCGGGAAGCTGCAATGCCGGCAGCCGCAGGTGGAGACACCCTCGCCCGTCTGGCCCAGGTAATACGGCAGCGCCGCATCAATCTGCCTGAAGGCTCTTACACCACTCACCTGTTTACTTCCGGTGAAGAAAAAATCCGCAAAAAAACCGGCGAAGAGGCGGTCGAACTGATCCTTGCCCGTAACCCTGAAGAGATAGTATATGAGGCAGCGGACCTTATCTATCACATGCTGGTGATGCTTGAGGCCCTGGGCATCGACTATACGGCCGTCCTGGCGGAGCTGGATAAACGGTCGCGATAGTTTTGTGGATC
Source organism: Marispirochaeta sp. (assembly GCF_963668165.1). Classification (NCBI taxonomy): domain Bacteria; kingdom Pseudomonadati; phylum Spirochaetota; class Spirochaetia; order Spirochaetales; family Spirochaetaceae; genus Marispirochaeta; species Marispirochaeta sp. The sequence continues at coordinate 1,326,565 of NZ_OY764209.1, forward strand.
TCTGATACGGACGCGGCCCGATTTTCTTAGGTTCAGGTATATTTCTGTCGTGTCAAATGGTACAGGTTTTTTGCATATTCATAAAACTGATTTGCTGCATCTTTTTGTCGGTTTTCCGTTTGGAAACGACCCCAATTCTGACGGATAGCGAGCTTCAATATACAATTCATTCATCTGATCCAAAATATCATAATCAAAATCTATCGTTAGCAAATCAGTTATTTTCTGACTTAAAGTAGTAAGATCATGAGATTTTGGTACATGCTTATTTATTTCCCGTAGTGCTTTTCTAACAGACAGCTTCAGCCTCATTTTCTCATCATAGTTTTTCGGGATCGTTTCGTTATTAAGCACCACGATAATATCGCTATCATTATGTAGATTCCCCGTAGCAGCCGAACCAAACAAGATGATCTTATATGGATCTACCTGCATTAACGCCCCCGGGATTTGGGTGATGTATTTTTCATGTTCAAGCGCCGCATCCATAGGTTCAGTCTAACATATTTTGCCTGTCTGTACATGTTTATAAAAAACTCGGATTTCTATTTGACGGCAGATGTCAGACGTCGTATAATGTGTTCATGCCAATCAGGGAGGCACGCATGGATATATCGGAAGAGCTGCGGATCAAACGTCAGAGAATAGCAAAGTTGTTGGACACCCTTGACCTTGACGGTCTCTATCTGAAACGGCAGTCGAACTTTTCCTGGGCCACCGGGGGAGGGATCAACACAGTCGGTATTACCAGCGAATTGGGAAATGCCGGACTGCTCTTTACCCGGAACGGTGACTTTGCGGTGTGCAACAACATCGAAGAGCCACGCATGAGAGAGGAAGAGCAGCTTGAAGCCCTTGGCTTCGAGATTAAATCTTACATATGGCACGAGAACAGGGAACAGCAGATCGTACAGGAGCTTGCCGATCCCAAACGTCTGGGGGCTGATTTCGCGTTTCCGGGGGCCTGGGAGCTTAAATCCGAAATAGCGCGGCTCCGCTACTCCCTTACAGAATCCGAGCTTGAACGCTACAAGGAGCTCTGCTATCTGACCAACCTGGCCCTGGAAACAACAGCGGCTGAGATCCGTCCGGGAGACAGGGAGTGTGAGATCCTGGGGCGCCTTGCACAGCGCCTGTGGGCGGACCGCATCGACATTGTTACCACCTTCTGTGGCGCGGATGAGCGTATTGAGCGCTACCGCCACCCGGTGGCCACGCAAAAACGGGTGGAAAAACGGGCCATGCTGGGCTGCAATGCCCGGCGCAATGGACTGATTGTCTGCCTGACCCGTTTTGTACAGTTTGGCGAGGTCCCGGAGGCCCTCCGGCAACAGTACCGGGAGAATGTAGAGCTCGACCTTATTTTATGGAGCCACACCGTTGCGGGCAAACCCGTGCAGGAGGCCTTTACGGCCGTGGAGGCGGCATACCGGCGCCAGGGACGTGCCGAAGAGTTCGATCTGCACCACCAGGGCGGCTCCATCGGTTACGAGCCCAGGGATTACCGGGTCGATTACGCAACCGATGAAACGGTGGCCCTCAATCAGCCCTTCTGCTGGAACCCCTCTATTACCGGGACCAAGAGCGAGGACACCATTCTCGCTACCGCAGACGTTTCTCTGCCCATGACCCGGCCGATACTGTTTCCCAGATTAGAGATGGATGTTAACGGCGCTCGGTTTGAGCGTGCGGACATACTCGTTTTGTAGACGAGAAAAGACTTTACAGGAGGCGTTTTTATGAAAAGGAAGGTAATCCCTGGTACGGCGATACTGCTGGTACTAACTCTTATCGGCGGACCGCTGTTCGCGGAGGGACAGGCAGAGAGGGAATATCCCGCCCGGGACATCGAGTTGATGGTTCCCTGGGGTGTCGGTGGTGCGACGGATATTATGTTCAGGACCTTTATGTCGGTACTGCCCAAGTACCTGGGGGGCCCGGTCATTATCGTGAACCGTCCCGGCGGCGGCGCCGTTCCAGGCTATGCGGAGGCCATGCAGAAGAAGGCGGACGGCTACTACTTTGTTGCCTGGGCCACGGCGAGTATTACCAAGACCCATATGAGTAAAACCCCCTACGGCACCGATACCTTCGAACCGGTCATAAATCTGGCCAGCTCACCGGTCTGGATTCTGGTGCCCGGGGATTCACCCTACAAAAACCTCAATGATCTGCTGAATGATGCAAAACGCCGTCCAGGCCAGGTTACCCTCGGGAACGCCGGAGCCGGCGGCGGGACCCATATGATTGCCCTGGCCTTTGAAAAAGCGGCAGGAGTCAAATTCAACCATGTTCCCCATGCCGGGGGCGGTCCAACCGTCGTTGCCGGAGTCGGCGGTCATGTTGACGCCATCAGTGTAGGCCCTCCGGAAGGGGTCGCCCAGCTCGAGAGCGGACAGCTCCGGTGCCTCGCGATATTCGCGGAGGAACGGCTGGAAGATTTTCCCGATTATCCTACTGCAGTCGAGCAGGGGCTGGACTTTACCCTGGGACAGTGGCGCGGAGTGGCAGCTCTCAAGGGGACCGATCCCGCCTATATCAAGCATGTCCATGATGCCTTTAAGAAGACCATGGAGGATCCGGATTTTCTGGTTTTGGCCAAGAATGCCGGTCTGCTGCTGGATTACATCGGGCTTGACGATTTCAAACGCTACATTGAAGAGCAGGATAAGCTCTACGAAGACATCGTCCGCTCCAACAAACTCGGCGACCGCTACAAGTACTAGAACAGCATTCCGAGGATTCTAAAACAGACAGGTAACGCTGTTTCCACACCGGCGTTGCCTGATCTATATACTATTTGGGAGATTTGTATGGCCAAGGCCAATCTGATTATAGGCTCATTGTTTTTCCTTCTGGCACTGCTGATGTTCGTTTTTGCCCTCGATTTTCCCAAGCCTCGGGTGTCGGGGCTATCCCCGCGGGTGTTTCCCCAGTTTGTCGCAGTCTGCACCATGCTCTGTTCCGGGCTGCTGATAATCAAAAGTTTCAGGGGCTTTGCCGGTCCCGGCACAGGAGAGCAGGAGCAAAAAGTGGAGCGGGACTCTGTGTTTGCCGTCCGGTTCAGTGCTCTTAGTGCGGTGGGGCTCCTGTATGTCCTTCTGATCGACAAAATCGGGTACCTCATAGCCACCCCCCTCTTGATTGCCGGTACCATGCTGATTTTTAATGAAAAACGATGGTGCCGGGTGCTGCTGGTCTCGGTTATTACTACCCTGGTGCTCTATACCCTTTTTCGTAATGTTTTTCGTGTACCCCTGCCCAGAAACCCTTGGTGGTAAGGCATAAAGGAAAGAGGGTAGCTGTATGTCCGCATTGATTCAGGGACTTCAATTTGTTTTTACACCCATTAACTTTCTGTTTTTGTTTATCGGAGTGTCCGGGGGCATTGTCGTCGGGGCCATCCCCGGGCTCACAGGTTCGGTAGGAATAATCCTGCTGCTTCCCTTCCTGTTTTATCTGCAGCCGGCGGTGGCCCTTGTTATGCTTGCCGGGATGTTCTGCGGGGCGATTTACGGCGGATCTATCTCGGCCATTTTAATCTCCACCCCCGGGACCCCCTCGGCGGCGGCCACGGTGCTGGACGGGTATCCTTTGGCCCAGAAGGGGGAGGCCGGTAAGGCCCTGGGCGTGGCGACTATCGCCTCAACCTGCGGGGGGATTATCTCCACCCTGTGTCTGATCTTTATTGCCCCCCAGCTGGCCCGCTTTGCCCTGAAATTCGGACCGGAGGAGTACTTTGCCCTGATGGTCTTCGGCCTGACGGTAATCGCCAGCGTTTCCGGCGCATCCCTGATAAAGGGAATCCTCTCGGGCCTCTTCGGGCTCTTTATTGCCGTGATCGGCATCGACCCGATATCCGGATATGACCGCTTCTCCTTCGGTATTCCCAACCTGATGACGGGATTTCCCATGCTGCCGGTACTAATCGGTTTGTTCGCCATTTCGCAGATCTTTATCGAGCTGCAGAAGGTGGGAAAGCCCCTTCAGAAATACGCGCAGAAGATAAAAGGCGTCCTTCCGACCAAAAAAGAGCTAAAGAGCCTGATGAAGGTAATAATTCCCTCATCCTTTCTGGGGACTTTTATCGGTATAATCCCCGGAACCGGCGGGGCCATCGCCTCATTTATGGCCTACAACGAGGCGCGACGTTTTTCCAAGGACAAGGAGAGCTTTGGAAAAGGCAATATTTTAGGTATCGCCGCGCCGGAGGCGGCCAATAACGGGACTACCGGCGGGGCTATGGTCCCCCTGCTCTCCCTTGGGATCCCCGGAGATGTTGTTACCTCGGTCATGCTGGGGGCCCTGATGCTGGTGGGTGTGCGGCCGGGACCATTGATGTTCAAGCAGAGCCCGGAAATAATCAACGCCCTGTTTGTAGGTCTTATGGTGGCCCAGTTTCTGATTCTGACCCTCGGACTTTTGAGCGTACGGGTTTTCCCCGCCATACTGAGGGTCCCCTCATCGATATTGTTCCCGGTGATTCTCTCTCTCTGCTTTCTTGGGTCTTTTTCTTTGGGGAACAGCGTTTATGACATGTTCGTCGCATTGATATTCGGCGCCCTGGGTTTCTTTCTGCGGAAGTACGGCTTTTCCATGGCCCCGGTTATCCTGGGTATTATTCTGGGCCCCCTGGCGGAGCAGAATCTGGGTAAAGCCCTGATTATATCCCACGGCAACTGGGGTACCCTGTTCAACTCCCCGATAGCCCTCTTCTTTTACGTGATCTCTCTGGCCTCCGTCAGCTATTCGGTAATGCGTATGAAGAGGCCCCACAAGCAGCACTGATAAAGGAAGGGGCGGCTTTGCCGGCCCTGAACGAGGCAGAGCGGAGCCGGAGGACATAGGTCCGATGGCGACCGAGAAAAGGAGTACAGCATGAAGCTGAGATACGGAATAATCGGTACCGGAATGATAGCCGAACACCAGGCAAAGGCCATTGCGGATCTGGAGAACGCGCAGGTAACGGCTGTCCTAAGCCGCAATCGACAGAGAGCGGAAGAGTTCGCAGCCAGCTTTGACTGCAGGGCCTGTACGGAAATGAAAGAGTTACTTTCCGCTGTGGATGCCGTATCCATCTGTACCCCCGCGGGACTGCACCTGGAATCAGCCCTGCCGGCCATCGAGGCGGAGAAGCATCTGATGGTGGAAAAACCCCTGGAGATAAGCGTGCAGCGGGGCTTGAAGATAGTGGAAGCGGCGGCAAAGCGGGGAGTAAAGCTGGGGGGGATCTTCCAGTCCCGCTTTTACGAAAGCTCCCGGGTCATAAAAAAGGCCCTGGAAGCTGAGCGCTTCGGCCGCCTGGTAATGGGCGACGCCTATGTAAAATGGTTCCGCAGCCAGGAGTACTACGACCGGACCGCCTGGAAGGGGACTTTTGAGTATGACGGCGGCGGTGCCCTGATGAACCAGGCAATCCACGCGGTGGACCTGCTGCAGTGGTTCATGGGGCCTGTGACAGCGGTCCAGGCCCGCTGCTTCACCCTGGGACATTCCGGTATCGAGGTGGAAGACTCTGCCGCGGCGGTACTTGAGTTTGCAAACGGCGCCCTGGGAGTCATCGAGGGCTCCACAGCGGTCTACCCGGGATTTTTAAAGCGGGTCGAGATTTCAGGCACTCACGGCACGGCGGTCCTGGAAGAGGAGGAGCTCAAGACCTGGAGCTTTGCTTCCGAGATGGCGGCGGACAAATCGGTCCGGGAGCGCTGCGGGGTACAGTCAGGGTTCGGCGGCGGAGCATCGGATCCCGGTGCTATCGGTACCCTGGGGCACCGGCTGCAGTTCGAGGACTTTACCCGGGCGGTGCTGGAGAACAAGGCTCCTTTTATTGACGGAATAGAATCGTTGAAGTCGGTTGCCATTATAGAAGCTAATCTACGCCGGCGGAAAAAGCGGCAGGATGGCCGCGGTGGAGCAACTGTAAGCCGTTTACGATTCATCGGTCTTTTCTGCCTTACGCCGCACCAGACGCTCATGACTGTTTTTCAGGTGGGTCTGCATAATGGTAAAGGCTTTGTCAGCGTTGTGCTCCGCAATGGCCGTATATACCGCGCTGTGTTCTTCCATGGCTACACCGTGGTCCCGGATAGTCGGGTTTGCGTCGGCATAGGTACTTAATATTGAATCAAGGATGATCGGTATTACCCGCATGATTATCGGGTTGCAGGAAGCCTCGGCAATACTGCGGTGAAAATCCAGCTCTATCGCCATGCCGATACGGTGCTCGTGAACAACATCGCGCATTTTATCAATACAGCTTCCGATTTTCTCCAGGTCTTTCGGCGTGGCATTTTCCGCAGCAAGGCGGGCCACCCCCGGTTCGATTGCCAGCCGCGCCTCGGCCAGGGATATCTGCAGGTCCGGAGCCAGAATAAATTCCAGTCCCAACGGGTCTTTCGCGACCCCCGGAGCATGGGAGACGAAGGTTCCCCGGCCCCGGGCAATCTCTACGATGTTCTGGGATACCAGGGAGTTAACCGCCTGCCGGATTGTCGGCCGGCTGACCCCGAAGAGTCTTCCGAGTTCGATCTCGTTGGGAATCTTGTCCCCTGGTTTTAAGTGCTCGTTTCTAATAAGCATCTTGATGTGTTCCGTGACCTCATCGGAAAGGCGGTGCCCCGAAGAACCAAGTTTTTTGTACATGGATATGACAGCTCCCTGTGTAATCTGAAAAGATTATAAGACGTAAGACAACTGTCGTCAATGGTGACAAGTAGTTTTATTGCACCTCATCCAGAATGCCGGATTTCGCGGCGAGATGAGCGGTATCGCCCAGTACACGAAGCCGCCAGGCACCCTGAAGGTACTCAAGCATATTCAATGCGCAGTTGTAGAGGCTGAAGTTACGGGGGGCATGATGCGGAATGTGCAGAACATGGCGCAGCATGGTGCTGATCATGGCACCGTGGCTGACAGCTGCTACCCGTTGGTAAGGGTGATTTTCCGCAACATGGTCGAGAAATGACTGTCCCCTTTCAAGAAGCTGGTTCAGGGATTCTCCTTCCGGGATTACATAATCAGCCTCAAAGTAGCGTTCCCATATTCCGGCATGGTCGCCGCGTATCGTGTCGAAGGTCAGTCCGGTCAGAATACCGACGTTTCGTTCCCGCAAACGGATATCAGGCTGTGGAATAAAGCCACATTCATCGGCAATGATCCGGGCGGTGGAATAAGCCCTGCCCAGATCGCTTGTGTAGATTACCGAGGGTCTTACAGCGGCTACCCTCCGGGCGAGGGAATGCGCCTGCATCTGTCCCTCCCCGGTAAGCGGGCTGTCTGCCTGTCCCTGAAAACGCTGTTCCGTGTTCCACAGTGTTTCACCGTGACGTAAAATAAATAATTCAGTCATTGCTCAATGAGAATACGTAATATGCCCCCGCTGAGCAATAGGAGCGCAGCAGGGGCGTATAGGAACATAACAGGCACATGCTAATGAGGGCTAAATCTTCCCTGCTATCCTGTCTCCCATCTCGCTGGTCCCGATCTGCTTCATTCCGGCGGACATTATGTCGACAGTTCTGTAGCCCTCGTCAAGGACGCCTTCGATAGCGGCGTAAATATCGTCGTAAGCCTTATCCAGGCCCAGGCTGTACTTAAGCAGCATGGCGGCGGAAAGGATCTGGGCGATGGGGTTGGCAATCCCCTTGCCAGCGATGTCCGGGGCGGACCCGCCGGAAGGTTCGTAGAGGCCGAAGGGCAGCTCCCCCTCGGCGGCCTCGGAAAGGGAGGCAGACGGCAGCATCCCCAGGGAGCCGGTTATCATGCTGGCCTCGTCGGAGAGGATGTCCCCGAACATGTTGCCGCAGAGCATTACGTCAAACTGGCGGGGATCTCGCACCAGCTGCATGGCTGCGTTGTCCACATACATGTGACTTAAGGTCACATCGGGATACTCGTTTCCAAGCTTTGTAATGACCTGTCGCCACAGCACCATGGTGGACAGTACGTTGGCCTTGTCGATGGAGACCAGCCGCCTGTTCCGTTTACGGGCTGTTTCGAAGGCCAGCCGGCCGATGCGCTCGATCTCTTCATCGGTATAGATCATGGTGTCGAATCCTTTGACGCCGTCGTTCCCTTTGGGCTGACCGAAGTAGATACCCCCGGTAAGCTCCCGCACAACCAGCACGTCAAAGCCGTCACCGATAATATCGGCCTTGAGGGGCGATGCCTCCTTCAGTTGAGGAAAGACAATCGCGGGCCGCAGGTTGGCGAAAAGTTTGAAGATTTTACGCAGGGGAAGCAGGGCCCCCCGTTCAGGCTGTTCCTCCGGCGGCAGGTTTTCCCATTTTGGTCCCCCCACGGAACCGAACAGCACGGCATCCGCCTTGCGGCAGGTTTCTACTGTACTCTCCGGCAGGGCTTTTCCGTGCCTGTCTATGGCAGCTCCTCCCACATCGGCCGGGAGGTAGTAAAAGTCTACAGTGTATTTCGCCGCGATCCTGGCAAGCACCTTTTCGGCTTCCGCCATTACCTCCGGACCGATTCCGTCGCCCGGCAGAACTGCTATGGTATAGGTTTTCATGGATCCTCCTGTAATATCATTATAAGCTCGACTTAACAAATACTTAAGTTTCGGTAATTATACTAAAAACTGCTCCCCGGGAAAAGAGGGGAGGTCCCATGTATCTGTATTAAAATGCGGATTTTCGCTATACTCCCACTCTATGGATTCTTCTACCCTCATCAGCCTGGCCGGTATTTTTGCCGTCGCCTTTTTGTCTCTCTATTCCCAGGTATTCTTCTCAAGACGCAAACGTCGTTTGGCACAGAAGATGGCTGCAGGCCCAAAGGTCATCGATGTTCGAACTGCCAGGGAATACCGTAAGGACCGCTACCCCGGAGCGGTGAATATTCCCGTTCAGAAACTCTACATGGAGCCGACCAAGGCAGGCCCCAAAGAGACCCCCATTGTGCTCTACTGCCAGAACGGCAACAGGGCGCGCCGCGCACGGCGTATTCTCAAGGCCTACGGCTATAAGAATGTAACCAATGCCGGAGGACTGGGAAAGCTGAAAGCCCTGGGCTGACTTTTTCCAGTTTGCTTCTTGACATCTCGTATGCATACTCCCATACTTAGTACGCATTAAGTAAAATGGTACGTATTCAAGGGGCAGCGTCTATGTCCCGGGAGGTCACGAATGTCAAAACGCGTAACCTTAAGCATTCCAGATACCCTGTACAGAAAACTCGAAGAATGGCGGGACAGCTTTAACCTGAGCCGTGTCTTTCAGGATGCCCTGGCAGAGATGATCCGGCGCAAGGAGAATCTTTTTGAACGCCTGCAGGAGGACCTGCCCCAGATTATTGACCGCCTGAAGAAGGAAAAAAAAGAGGCCGAAGGCTCATGGGAGCAGCTTGGCCGTGAGAAAGGCATGCTGTGGGCCCGCGCTGCCCACTGGCTGGATCTTAAAAAGATGCTTTCCTGCGATGCAGAATCCCCTGTTGGGGACAACGCTGGTTTTCCGGATTCCTTTCACAAAGCTCTCAATGAAGCAGGGGCCGACGTAACGCCTGAAGACAGGGAAGATTTTACCCGTTCCTTTACCGGAGGCTGGCTCCTGGGTGTCAGGGAGTTCTGGGCTCTGGTGGAGGACAAGCTGTGATAAAGAATATTCGGCTCATAGGCTTTGATATCGGTTCGGTCTCAATTTCTCTGCTGGAGATAAGCGAGAACGGAGGGGTTCTGAGAAGGGAAACTGCTCTCCACGGAGGACATGTAGAACAAACGATAAACCAGTTGCTTGGTACCATCAGAGATGATCAGCACGTGTTTATCGCGGCTGCCGGATCGGTCCCGGCAGGGTTTGCCCCTGATCTGAAGGTCAACTCTCAGGTAGCTCTGATTCGTGGTGTCCGGGAGAGGGACCCGGATGTGCGGAGCATCCTCTTTGTGGGAGGCGAAAAGTTTGGTCTGCTCAGTTTTGATGGATCCGGGGAGTACCGCCGGGCAAAGGGGAATTCCGGATGTGCCGCCGGTACCGGAAGCTTCCTGGACCAGCAGGCTGAGCGGCTGGGCTTATCCGGCAGCGCCGAGCTGGCGGCCATTGCCGATACAAACCGGGGACAGGTTCCTCCCATCGCTACCCGCTGCGCGGTCTTTGCCAAGACCGACCTTATTCACGCCCAGCAGGAGGGCTGGAGCCTGGCTTCCATCTGCGACGGTCTTTGCCGTGGCCTGGCGCGTAATATCGGGGACTCCCTCTTTTCTGAACCGCCGGAGTTTCCAATTCTCATAACCGGAGGTGTGGGCCTGAACGCCGCGGTACGCCGTCATCTGCAGGAGCTCCTGAAGGTTCCGGTTACCGCGGAGCCGGAATGGGCCCGGTATTACACTGCCCGCGGGGCAGCCCTGGAACTGCTGGAGACTCTTGGCGGGCATAGCCCTTCTGTTCTTACATCCGCAGGAGCCCGGGAACGCTCTGCCCCGCATAAGCGGGACTCTGTCTCCGTGTATCCGCCGTTAAACTTAAGTCTCAGCGATTATCCCGATTTTCGCGGCCTTGAATCCTACCGCTTCGCCCCTCCCGGGGCGGTGGGTACCGGTGATGTCGAGATTGAAATTTACTGCATACCCCGGGAGGACATCGATGTCTACTTTGGCATTGATGTGGGATCGACGAGTACGAAGGCTGTTTTGACAGATCCTTCCGGCAAAGTGCTTGCCGGGTTTTATACCCGGACCTCCGGGCGGCCGGTCCAGGCACTGCAGGGAATCCTGGCAGCCGCGGAAGATGTGAGCCGGCGCACAGGCAGAAGGTTCCAGGTAATCGGCTGCGGTACAACCGGTTCCGGCCGCAAACTTGCAGGGGCCGTCCTGGGGGCGGATACCGTGCTGGACGAGATAAGCGCCCATGCCCGTGCCGCTGTGGAGATCGATCCCGAGGTGGACACTATTATCGAAATCGGCGGGCAGGACGCCAAGTTTACCACCCTGAAAAACGGACAGGTAACCAGTTCGATCATGAATAACGTATGCGCCGCCGGGACCGGCAGCTTCCTGGAAGAGCAGGGGCAGAAACTGGGAACCAGGATTGAAGAATACGCTGCCTGTACCGCGGGTGTCTCCGCGCCCCTTTCTTCGGACCGCTGTACGGTGTTTATGCAGCGGGACCTGAACCATCTGCTCTGCGACGGATGGAGCAGGGAAGAGGTCCTTGCCGCAGCCCTCCACGCGGTGCGGGAGAATTACCTGCAGAAGGTGGCCGTAGAGAGCCGCATCGGCAGGAAGATCTTTTTCCAGGGTGCCACCGCCAAGATAAAAACCCTGGTGGCAGCCTTTGAACAGAAACTGGGCAAGCCCATTATAGTCTCTCCCTGGTGCCACCTGACAGGGGCCCTGGGAGCAGCGCTGGAACTGGCGGACCAGAAGCTGGTTTCCGACTCCTTCCGCGGATTTGGGCTGTGGCGTCAGGAGATTCCGGTGCGCAGCGAGGTCTGCGATCTGTGTACCAATCACTGCAAACTTACTGTAGCCGAAGTTGCAGGAACTACCGTAGCTTACGGCTTCCTCTGCGGCAGGGATTACTCCACCGGTCACTATGTCCGCAGTTCCGGCAGCTCCTTCCGGCTGCTCGCCGCAGAGAAAAAGGCGGCGGGGCCTGATCCTGAACCGGCCGAACCTGCCGCGCCCTGTACTGTTGGATTGCCATCGGCTCTGTATCTGCGGGAGGACCTGCTTTTCTGGAAGACTTTTTTCGCAGAGCTCGGTATCCCTGTTATTTCCGGAGAAAGCATTGAAGACGGCATTGCAGAGGGCCGACGCCGCGCGGAGGCGGAGTTTTGTGCGCCCCTGACGGAGCTCCATGGGCAGGTTCACCGGCTCGCTGAATCTGCGGATTATGTTTTTCTCCCGGTCTACATGGAAACGACAAAAGAGAAAAAGGGCCTGCGGAAATTCTGCTACTACAGCCAGTTCGCGCCAGCCCTGCTGGCGGACCAGTTTCCGGAAGGAAAACTGATTCGTCCTGTTGTTCAGGCAAACTCTTTCCCTTTTAAAATCCAGGGCGAACTCTACAGCGCTCTGCGGGGGCTTCCGGGCAAGTATTCTTTCCTGAGGATTTCCAGGGCCCTTGAAAAGGCCGCAGCCGCCAGGGAGCGGCGCAGGGAGGCCCTGATCCGTCTTTTTACCAAAGAGCGGAATAAAGCAGGGGACACGGATGTGCAGGTTGTCCTTCTCGGACGACCTTATACGGTCCTCTCTCCCTGTATGAACAAGGGAATCCCCGAGATCTTTGCCAACCTGGGAGTAAGCTCCTTTTATCAGGATATGCTCCCCCCGGACCCGGAAGCCTCAGCTGCAATACGGCCGCTTCTTGAACAGGTCCGCTGGCACTATGCCTCGGCGATCCTGGAAGCCGCAGAAGGCGCAGCCCGGATCCCGGGGCTCTATCCCGTGCTTATAAGCTCCTTTAAATGTTCCCCCGACTCCTACCTTCGGACCTATTTCCGGCAGATCATGGACGCCCGGGTCAAGCCCTATCTAATTCTTGAGCTGGATGAGCATGGTTCCAGCGTCGGCTATGAGACCAGAATAGAGGCGGCTCTGCGGTCTTTCCGCAATCATAGAAGTCTGGAAGAGGACGGGGAAAATCGGGTTGACTATTCGGCCCTGCTTCCCGATCTGGCAACCAGCCTGCGGCGGCGGACCCTTCTGCTGCCCAACTGGGACCCCCTGACGATGCCCCTGATTGCCGCGAATCTGCGGCGGGAAGGAGTCGATGCCCGTGTTCTGGATGAGTCGGCCGATTCAATCCGCCGGGGCCTGCGTCACAACGACGGTCAGTGTATTCCCATGAATGCCGTGGCGGAAGAGGCCATGGACTACGTGGGCAGGCACAGACTTAATCCCGAAAAGACCGTCCTCTGGATGATGAAGTCCGACCTCGCCTGCAATATTTCCCTCTATCCCCACCACATCCGTCATATATTCAGGACCTTTGGCGGCGGCATGGAAAAGCTCGGTGTATTTGTCGGGGATATCAGCTTCGGTGAGGTTTCCATTACCGCCGCGGTGAATACCTATTTTGCCTTTCTTTTCGGGGGACTTCTGCGCCGCATCGGCTGCCGTCTGCGGCCCTATGAAATCAACCCGGGAGAAACCGACAAGGTGATTGGTCAGGGTCTTGAAAACCTGGAGAAGGCTTTTCTGGGGCAGCGGAAAAAAGAGGATGCAGTTCGCGAACTCATTGAAGCGGTGGAGTCCATTCCCCTGTGTCATGAGGAACGTCCCAAGGTCGCGATCTTCGGCGACATATACGTACGGGACAACGATATGTTTAACAATAACCTTATCCGCTTCATCGAGGCCCACGGAGGAGAGGTAATCACCACCCCTTACAGTCAGTATACCAAGATGATATCCGACGCCTATTTCAAACGCTGGTTTGCCGAGTCCCGCTTCTCGACTTTGCTGACCTTCAAAACGCTGCTGGCTGCTGTTGAGCTGCTTGAACGCAGCTGCCAGAGACTCTTTGACAGGGTCTTGCCCCTGTCTGGCGAGCGTTATGACGAGCCGGCGGAGGAAATTCTCGAACGTTTTGGTTTGAAGATAGAACACGCCGGTGAATCCATGGACAACATCCTCAAGGTCTGGTATATCAAGCACCATTATCCGGAGGTTGCCCTTTTTGTGCAGACCAGTCCCGGGTTCTGCTGCGCTGGTCTGATAACCGAAGCCATGGCCCGGCGGATCGAGGAAGTAACGGGGGTTCCCGTGGTCAGTCTGACCTACGACGGGACGGGGGCGGATCCCAACGAAATCCTGGTTCCCTATCTGCGGTTTCCACTTTCTGCCGGGAAATCTGGTGTGGTAAAGCCGGACCTGGAACTGCAGACCGGCTGAACCCTGTGCTGCCGGCATAGCTGTATACAGAAAAAGGTGGTATCCTGTAGTCATGAGACTCAAGAATGAGATTATTCAGCAGCTCGCAGATGAATTTGCTATGAAGGGGGTATCTATTATTATTCTGTATGGTTCCGCTGCTACGGATAAGGCCGAGACTTTAAAAAGCGATGTTGATTTGGCGGTTGCCGGAGAAGAGCTCCTCACACCGGAAGAACTCTCAGGCTTGTATCTCTCAGCTTCAGAGATTGTTCAGCGGGAAGTCGATATAGTTGATCTGCGAAGGGCAATGGGCTTCTTTCTTAAGGAGATTCTTACAAAAGGAGAGATTATTCTGAATGAAGATCCAGGTCTTCTCGGTTCAAAGGCGGAAGAAATGATGGATTATCAGACCGATCTGGCTCCAGGGGTAGAGGCGATGCTGCGGCAACGCCTTGCAAGGAGTCTACATGCAGAATGACATTTTAATTCGAAAGCTTGACTCCCTGCGCCGCTGTCTGAAACGTCTGGAAGAGAAAAATCCTGAGGATTGGAAGGAAATTGAAGATGATTATGATCTGCAGGATATTATCAGTATAAACCTGGAACGGGCTGTGCAGATTTCCGTCGACATCGGACTGCAGTTATTATCCCGGGGTGACCATAAACCTCCGAATACCATGGCTGAGGTGTTCTCTCTTCTGGCGCGGGAAGGCATAATTAATGACGGGCTGGCGAGTAATCTGCGTAGCGCCGTCGGTTTTCGTAATATCTCCGTCCACGAATATGAATCCATCGACTGGAAGATTGTTTCGTCAATTCTGGACAATAATCTTGTCGATTTTTACCTCTTTATTGAAACTGTTCTCAGGGACGTCTCGTGAAATTCGTACTTTCTCACAGTGCTTACGAAGGCCCCGGCAGATACAACGAAAAAAAGAAAAAGAAATACAGATGGAGAAGATTAGCAGGGTATAAAAAATCCCAGAAAGACGTTTACAGCTTCATCCCGCCTTCAACACCTATACCGTGGATGTAAACATCACTATCATCGTAGTATTCAGATAGTACACGTGAAAATTTCAAACCTATAAATGCACCGTTTTGGAATTCATACCCGGCGCCAATAGCGAATCCAAATAGTAGATTGTTATCATAATCATCATCACTGCTGCTTGAATCATCGCTGGTATCAATTTCGATATCACCTAAAA
Organism: Marispirochaeta sp.; assembly: GCF_963668165.1. Lineage (NCBI taxonomy): Bacteria > Pseudomonadati > Spirochaetota > Spirochaetia > Spirochaetales > Spirochaetaceae > Marispirochaeta > Marispirochaeta sp. The sequence goes on from NZ_OY764209.1 coordinate 1,341,598, forward strand.
GATAGAAAATATCGGGTCCGCCCATTACATACAGAGTCCCCAATGGTTCATTGGAAAAAGACCTTTTAGATAAACAGGGACTTCCAACATTTTCCAAGATTCTCGAATCCAGTCATCTCCATCGCCATATTGCATGGTAGCAAGGGTAAATAATAGTTCAGGCTGAATGGCTAATGAGTTTGAGAACTTGTGTTCAAGGAATCCTCCAACACTGAAACCAAAGGAAAATTCATTATCAACCTCAACACCATAGTAAAACTCGTAAAAATCTTGCACATCGTCCCATCCGTCCCCGGTAAAAGAATAATCGCTCAGAGCACCCTTTAGTCCGAACGTCGTCTGAGCAAGAGCAGGCAGGACGAGCAAAGGTACCAATACCAATACAATAACAATCTTTTTTATCACATTCTCCCTTAGTGTTTTTCTAATTAAAACGTGTCCTGCTTCTTCCTGTCAATGATTTTTTAATTTTATCAGATCCTCCATATTCCCTCTGTGTTACCCTGTGCCCTCTGAGCCTCTGTGGCTGCCCTATTGTTCCCCGTCTTTGTTCCAAAAAAATGAAAAAAAGCTTCATATTTAAAATCATATCCTCTTTCCCCTGGTTTTACTCCATGTACACGGCGCCGAAACATGACTTGTAAAACATGGAGGAAAAAATGAACCAACTAAACACAATCCAGCTGGAAGGAAACCTGGTAAAGGACCCCCAGCGTAAAGAGACCCCAAAGGGTACCCCGGTGTGTACCTTCTCGGTGGCTTCAAACCGTTACTACCGTCAGGACGAGGAGAACAAACAGGAGGTCTCCTTTTTTGATGTGGAAACCTGGTCAGATACCGCGGAAACCTGCGCCAAGGTCCTGAAAAAGGGACGGGGAGTACGCATTCTTGGCCGGCTTAAGCAGGATCGTTGGGAGGATGCGGATGGGAAAAACCAGTACCGGATCAAGATTGTGGCTGACCGGGTGGAGTTTCAGACGCAATTCAATAAAAACGGAAAAGGCAAGGATGGTGAGTCAGATATCGCCGCCGAGGGGGATGGGCAGCCTGCTACGGCAGAAGTCTTTTAATCCCCTGCCTTGATGATCTACAGCGGATGTGACCGAAAGTCGCATCCGCTGTTTTTTCTCTTGACACTTTCTGCGTCTTCCTGTAGTTTCTTCCTACAGAAACGTTACTGTAAATAGAAACATCTGCTTTCGGGGAGACACTGATGAAAACCAGAAGAGAAGAGCGGGTACTGATAAAGGCGGTCCCGGGAGACAAGTTTACCCCCTATTCCCTGGCAAAGAAACTGGGGGCCAAGGCGCTGCTGGAAAGTTCCTCCTTCGCAAAAGGCAAGGAACGTTTCTCCATTCTGCTCATCCAGGAGGCCTTCAGGCTGCTGCAGCAGAACGGAGAAATCCTGTTCAGCCGTGAAGGCCAGACCCGGCGTATTAAAAGCGGTGCCCGCGATATTCTGGATGTCCTGAACTATTTCGCTGATCAGCATAAACCCCTGGGGCTTGAGCTTCCTTTTCCTGCCGGCGGAATAGGCTTTCTCTCCTATGAGTTCGCCCGCTTTTGCGACGATATAAGATTCCTTTCCAAAACTGCGGACATGGACATCCCGGATGCCTGCTTTCTTTTCGGGCACCTCTATGTGATTTTTGACCATTACACGGACATCCTCTACCTGGTGGCTCTTGACTATACCGAAGCTGGAGCGGACCTGGAAAAGCTGATTGCAGATACGGAAAAGCAGCTTTCCAATCTTGATTTTACCTATCTTGAGGAGCCGGAAAAGGGCTATGCCTCGGAGGTTGCCGACAGTGAAGAGGAGCGGCAACGCTACCTGGAAGGAGTTGAAAAGGTTCGTGAGCGGATTATCGCCGGAGATATTCTGCAGGGAGTTCTCTCCCGGCGTGTTACTCTGCGGACGACTATTCCACCCCTGGAGGCCTACCGGCACTTGAGAGCTTCCAATCCCTCGCCGTACCTCTTTTTTCTCGATTTCGACGATTACGCTGTCTTCGGTTCTTCTCCGGAGGTCCATGTAAAGGTTAAGGACGGATACGCGGAGATTCACCCCATTGCCGGAACCCGGAGACGGGGCAGCAACGAGCAGGATGACCGGCGACTGGAGGAGGAGCTGAAGGCCGACGAGAAGGAGCGGGCAGAGCACCTGATGCTGGTGGACCTGGCCCGTAATGATCTGGGCCGGGTATGCGAGCCCGGTACGGTTCAGGTGATCTCCTTTATGGAGGTGGAACGCTATTCCCATGTTATGCATCTTGTTTCCCGGGTCAGGGGAAAACTGACGGATAAAAATTCCTCCGAGGTAATCCGCGCCACCTTTCCTGCGGGGACCGTCTCCGGAGCACCGAAGCTGAAGGCGATGGAGATTATCGATTCCCTGGAACCGGTTCCCCGGGGGTTTTACGCGGGGCTTGTTGGCTACTTTGAGCCTGGCGGTCAGATGGATACCTGCATAACCATACGCAGCGCTCTGCAGCGGGGCGAGACTATTACCCTTCAGGCCGGAGCAGGGATTGTGTATGACTCGACCCCTGAGCGGGAGTATGAAGAGACCGGCGAAAAACTCGGGGCCCTTCTGGCGGCCATCGAAGCGCAGATCTGATAAAAGGGAGATTTGGAAAATGTATGTACTAATCGATAACTATGATTCTTTTACCTATAATATTTACCAGTATCTCAAAGAGTTGACAAATATACCGGTAGAGGTCTTTCGCAATGACAAGATCAGTCTTGAAGAACTGCAGCAATTGCCGTTGAAGGGGTTAATTGTCTCTCCCGGGCCGGGCAGGCCTTCGGAGGCGGGGATAAGTGTCGAGGCGATACGCCGTTTCGCGGGAAAGATCCCCATTCTGGGAATCTGTTTGGGGCATCAGGCTATAGGTGAGGCTTTCGGTGGCAAAACCGTTCAGGCCCGGCGCATCGTTCACGGCAAAACCGAAGCGATCGATAATGACGGGAAAGGAGTTTTCCGGAATCTTCCCTCACGGCCGGTTTTTACCCGTTACCACTCGCTTGCTGTGGAGGAGGCCTCCCTTCCTGCCGTGCTGGAGGTAAGCGCCCGGTCCGACGACGGCGAAATAATGGGCCTCCGTCACCGGGAGTTCGATGTTGAGGGTGTGCAGTTCCATCCTGAATCAATCGCCGCGGAGGATGGAAAAAAGCTGCTTGCCAATTTTATTGAATACCGCAGGGAACCCTATCCCCTGCAGCTGAACCTGCAGCGGGTCATTTCCGGAGAAGATCTGAGCCGGGAAGATGCGGCGGGCTTTATGCGGGAGGTAACAGAAGGAAGCGTTCTCCCCGCCAGACTTGCAGCGTATCTAACTGCTTTTAATGCCAAAGGCATTACCCCGGAAGAGATCGCCGGCTGTGCCCAGGTACTGCAGGAAAAGAGGGTTTCCGTGAAGGCGGAGAAGCCGGTTCTCGATACCTGCGGAACCGGCGGCGACGGGAAGGGAACCTTTAATATCTCATCCATGGCGGCCCTGATAGCCTCGGCCTGCGGGGCGGAGGTTGCCAAGCACGGTAACCGGGCCATCAGCTCTCTCTGCGGCAGCGCCGATTTTTACCGGGCCCTGGGCATTAATATTGATCTGGGGCCGGAAGCGGCTTCAAGAATGATCCGGGATGAGGGCTTTGCCTTTCTGTTTGCCCCCCGGTACCACGGAGCCATGCGTCACGCGGCACAGGTCCGCAGGGAACTCGGCTTCAAGACCATAATGAACATGCTGGGGCCCCTCTCCAATCCGGCGGGGGCGGAGTATCAGCTTATCGGAATCTTTGATCCGAACAAATGTGAACTGATGGCCAGGGCGGCGATGCTGCTGGGAATCAAGCGGGGTATGGTGGTTCACGGATCCGATGGTCTGGATGAGCTTACCGTTACCGGTCCATCGAAAATCGTGCGTTTCACCCAGGGAGAAGAGCTGGTAGTAGAAGAGTTTTTTCCCCAGGATTTGGGGATTGCCCTGTACTCTCTGGAAGATCTGCGGGGAGGTGAGGCAGAGGATAACGCTGCTATGGCACGGGAGCTCCTGAACGGCGGCGGGAGGCCTGCATTAAAGGATGCGGCCTGCCTCAACGCCGGAGCGGCCCTTGTTGTCTACGGCCTGGCGGACAGCATCAAGGAGGGCTACGGCCTGGCTTTGAGAGCCCTGAACTCCGGGCAGGTGCGGGAAAAACTTGGCGCGGTTATTGAGGCGTCCAAACGATGAAGGCTGGAATCCTTGAGACCATTGCCGAGAAGCGACGCCGCCGCATTCTTCGGGAGGGTCATTCCCTGGGTGTACCGGTTCCCACAGAACGGTGTCAGCCCCTGGTTGCTTTTGGCCGGAGTCCCTTTGTTATTTGCGAAATTAAACGTTCCTCTCCGTCCAAAGGCGGTATCGATCCTTCCCTGGATCCGGTTCGTCAAGCAGGACTCTACGCTGAAGCCGGTGTCCGCTCGGTGTCGGTGCTGACGGAGGAGGACCATTTTTCAGGATCCCTCCGCGATCTGATGGCTGTAAAAGCTGCATATCCCCGGCTGTCAGTGCTGAGAAAGGAGTTCATCCTGGACGAGGAGGACCTTGATATCTCGTTCCGCGCCGGAGCCGACGCAGTGCTGTTGATTGCTTCCCTGCTGGATGCCGGGAATCTGGCGTCGTTATATGAAAAGGCTTGCAGCCTGGGTCTGGAAGCCCTGATAGAGGTCCATACCGCCGAGGACATAGCAAAGACGCGTCCTTTAATACCCCGCTTTACGGGAATCAACAGCAGGGACCTGCGCTGTTTTCAAACCGATCTGCTTTTGCCCCTTCAGGCGGCGGAGATGATAGATTGGGATACCCGCCTGGTTTTTGAGTCCGGTATACGCCGGGGAGAGGACGTACGATTGGTCAGGGCCTCGGGATTTCAGGGTGTCCTGATCGGAGAGACTGCCGTGCGTTATCCCGAGCGCCTAAAGGAGCTGGTCGACGCGGCGGAAACCCCGGTACGGGCGACCGGTTTCTGGAAGAGTGTGGCCCTGCGCCGGAGGGACCATCCTCAAAGGCCGCTGGTAAAGATCTGCGGCATCACAAACCGCGAAGACGCCATGCTGGCAGATTCCCTGGGGGCGGATATGCTGGGTTTTGTTTTCGCCGATTCTCCCCGGCGGGCAAGTCCTGAACTGCTGCGCGGCATCGGTGCCACCTGGGCCCTCAAGGTAGCGGTTGTGGTTTGTGAGGACAGGACGATGGGCCCAAAGCAGCTCCCGCCTCAGGTAGAGGAGCTGATGCGGGAGGGGTATATCGATGCGGTCCAGTTCCATGGCGACGAAGAGCCCGGGGAGTGTGCCGGGCTGGCCTTTCCCTACTACAAGGCGATTCGGGCAGGCTCAGAGGCGGATCTTGACGCTGCGGCAGGGTACCGGTCTCCCCGGGTACTGATAGATGCCCGGACCGCAGGTATGCGGGGCGGTTCCGGGGTCAGGGTACATAACGAACTCGTTCGCAAAGCAGCAGAGGCCGGTCCCCTGTGGCTTGCCGGAGGAATAAGCCCGGGAAACGTCATGGAAATTGTTACGGGATTCAATCCGGAGCTCATCGATATTTCCAGCGGAATCGAGATGAAACCGGGAAGAAAGGACTCGGAGAAAATGCAGAGGCTTTTTCGCCTGCTGACTGGTGAAAGGGAGTGACGTACTTATGAATACGAATGGATTATACGGCGATTTCGGCGGCCGCTATGTGGCGGAGATTCTGCGCAGGCCGGTTATGGAGCTGGAAGCGGCCTTCGAGCGCTGGAAGAATGACTCTGAGTTCAAGGCGGATTTCAACCGCTACGCCTCCGAGTTTATCGGCCGGCCGACGCCGCTGATGCACGCGGAAAATCTGAGCCGGGAAATCGGCGGAGCTCAAATTTACGTCAAAATGGAGGGTCTGGCCCATACCGGGGCCCATAAAATCAACAATGCCCTGGGTCAGGCCCTTCTCGCCCGGCGCATGGGAAAAAGGCGGATTATTGCCGAAACCGGGGCGGGGCAGCACGGGGTCGCCACCGCAGCGGTCTGCGCCAAGCTTGGGTTTGACTGCACGGTCTACATGGGAAAGGTGGACATTCGCCGGCAGAGGCCCAACGTTTTCTGGATGGAGCTTTTCGGTGCCAGGGTAGTGCCTGTATCCTCGGGTGCCCAGACCCTGAAAGACGCGGTCAATGAGGCTCTGCGGGACTGGTCGGAGAACTTCGTCGACACCCATTACCTGATCGGCAGCGCCCTGGGCCCCCATCCCTATCCTGCTATGGTAAAGGAGTACCAGTCGGTAATCGGCAAAGAAACGAAGGTGCAAATAGACGAACGCGGCCTTGATGTGGAGGCCCTTGTGGCCTGTGTCGGGGGCGGATCCAACTCAATCGGGTTTTTCGCTCCTTTTATTACGGCCTTCGCACCGCGGTTGATCGGTGTTGAGGCAGCCGGTCTGGGACTGGATTCCGGGGCCCATGCCGCGCGGATGAGCGGCCCCGGCGGCAGAGAAGGCATTATACAGGGCTACAAAAGCCTCTTTCTGACAGACGACAACGGGCAGGTTCTTTCTACACATTCCATCTCCGCCGGGCTTGATTATCCCGGCCTCGGACCCGAACTGGCTCATCTTGGCAAAACCGGGCGTATCGAATTCGGGGCTGCGACTGACGCTGAAGCCCTGGAAGCGGTTAAGGCATTCGCACGACATGAAGGGGTGATCTTTGCTCTGGAGTCTGCCCACGCGGGCGCGGAGGCCTTGAAACTGGCGGCTCGGCTGCCGAAGAAAAAAGTGATCGTGGTGAATATGTCCGGGAGAGGCGATAAAGATCTGTTTATTTCCGCCGGGGCTCTTGCAGGGGCTTCCTGGCGGGAGTTTCTGGCACGGGAAGCCGAGGGAGAGTCAACAAATGAGTAACACGAATGCTAAATACCGGGTAATGACCCATATGATCGCGTTTTATCCTGATAAGGAAAAAAGCTTCCAGGTTGCAAAGGCCCTGATCGACGGGGGTGCCTCCTGCATTGAACTGCAGTTCCCCTTTTCCGACCCAACTGCTGATGGTCCTGTTATTCAGGCTGCTTGCGGACGGGCCCTGGATTCAGGGTTTTCCCTGAAAGAGGGTTTTGAGCTTGCGGAAAAGATTGTCTCCTACGGAAGAGTCCCCCTTTTTATTATGACCTACGCCAATCCGGTAATTACCATGAGGATCGATCGTTTTATCGCCAGGGCTCTCGAAGCGGGGGTCGCCGGCCTGATTGTTCCGGACCTGGTCCCCGGGGCAGATGAAGGGCTTTACGCGGCGGGGAAGGCTGCCGGAATGCCGATTGTTCCGGTGGTGGTTCCGACAGTATCCGGAGAACGGTTGGGAGAAATCGCAGCCCTGGGAGAAGACTATCTCTATGTAGCTTTACGAAGCGGCATTACCGGAAAAGAGACTGAAATTTCCCGGGAGATAATCAGCTTTCTTGATTCCTGTTCCAGAACAGGAATGCTGAGTTTCGGTGGTTTCGGTATTCGCAGTGCAGAACAGATTTCAGCGCTGCAACCCCACGTTCATGCACCGGTGGTAGGTTCTGCCCTGGTAGAGGTAATTACTCAACACAACGGTGAGAATGCCGATAGTATCTATACGGCGGTTTGTGATTTTACCCGCCGTTTGTGTGGAGAATGAAAAGGAATAAGTTAAGTTTTGAAGAAATAGAACGGGCCCGGGACCGCATACTGCAGGAGTATGATCACTACATCGTCCGTTTTATGAAACCCAGGAAACTGAGGAACGATTTTGAAGACCGTTACCTGAGCGTATTGAAGCTGCGGATGGATATGGCCTCGTTTCTGCATGCCGAGATGACAACAATTCGTGAACTCCAGCGTAAAGAAGAAGAACGTATCAGCAATGAACACAACAAGGCTGCAGAGAAAGCCAGCCAGGGAATGCGGAAAAAGCCCGGCAGCTTCGCCGACAAGATAATAAAAGAGAACCGCGAGAAGATAGCAAAGTATCCTGATAAAGCGGTACATCCTGATGCCTCTTTTGAAATCCGTCGTCTCTTTGGTGCCATGAGCGAGTTTGAACACAAGTACTGGCCGGATATTGAACGCTGCATGAGGAAAATCGCCCCATCCATGTTTTCCGGCCCCCGGGTAGTTCTTGAGCGCAGGATATTTGATGTATGGAGTGATACCAAGGACGGGGTCTCACCGCGGCTGGCCAGCTATGTGGCCCTTTTTCACCGGTTCCCCCGAAATGTACGGGATATTGAGCGGTATGAGCAGCGTTTTATCGTAGATTCCGGATATCTGCTGCATGATATTTATCGTGAAATCGGTGCCATCAAAACAAACGATATTCTGAAGGTGGACGAGCGGAATTTTCTGGAAAAAATGTACGAATATGTGCATACTGTTATCGACGATTTTCGCTTAAACGATTTTAAATCGCAGTAGATACGTTTTTTCGGAGGAATTATGGGCAACGAGGTTACGATAACCGCAGATAACTTTGAATCCGAGGTTCTCAAATCGGATCTTCCCGTCATTGTCGATTTCTGGGCTGAGTGGTGTGTTCCCTGCCGTATGGTGGAGCCGGTACTAAAGGAGATTGCTTCCGAGTATGATGGCAAGCTCAAAATAGCCAAGGTAAATGTTGATGAAAACGGACAGCTTGCGACAGAGTACAATATCATCAGTATCCCGACCTTGATGATTGTCAAAGGCGGAGAAGTTGTTAACCAGCAGGTGGGTGCTGGATCCAAACAGGCTATACTGGATCTGGTTTCCCCCCATCTTTAGGGTACATAAAGCTCATCACTGTTTACCGCGCCAAAACTGTAACCCCCGGTGGGTACGGTGTGCCAGTCCCCTTTGCTTCCGGTGTCGATAGAATCTACGCTGCGGCAGAGGGAACGGGTGGCGGTAGAGTAATCCGGGTTAACGGCGTCTTCGGGACAAAGCGGCAGGGATTCTCCTGTCCAGGCACTCAGATCCGCCAGTGTATCAGCCCTTTCCATTACCTTTGCCGATCCGAAACCCCTGTAGCGCTCATCAGAGGCGGAGGTGCGGTTAGAGTACAGGACTGCGTCCATTATTGCCCCAAAGGGATCCCTATAGAGGGCAATGACACCGTTATTTCCTGATAACCCGCTTCCCTGGTCTACCCAGAAATCCCGGGCTTCGGGATGCGCATCGAGCCCGCCGGATAAATTGACCGCTGCTGTCTCGTTCAGCTCTTCAGGGATCCCCTGCGGTTTAAAGTGGACCAGTAGAAACTCTCCGCTCAGGACTTCGCAATCAGGAAACACCATTCTCTGTTCCCAGTTTTCCGATGTCCCTTCATAGAGACAGGCTCCGGCAAGGTTTCCGTCTTCAAGAACCAGGAGTTCCACGACATCCGGATGGGTGCTGCTGCCCCGGGTAGTGAACTCGTTAATCAGCATTCCCGGGACCCGGGGATTATAACCGTAGCAGCGGACAAGAAGCTGCTGGGAGTTTCCCGCCCTGTCTTTTACCAGCACATCAAGGACATATTCGGCGCCGGGAAGCTGTGGTTCATCCGTTTGTATGATAACGCGGCCGGAGTTTACTTCGATACGCGGGTCTCCCAGGGGAGGTACAACGCCTTCCAGGCGAATTTCCCATATATCCTCGTTGAATCCCAGGGTAAAAGAATACTCATCACGGGCTGCGGCTGCGGTGAGTATCGGAGGAGCAAGGTCTGCTCCGGTAAGTCCGAAGACTTCCCCTGTCTCATTCAGATCGATAAAGGGCGTACAGCAGGCCCAGGAGAGAAAGATAAGTCCCCCCAACAGAAGATGTCGCTTGTGCATTGAAACCTCCTTCGCTTTTCTGTACTGTAATACTGTGTAAACAGTGGAATTGCTTCACAGAATGCCGAGAATTTATGTACGGGAGAACTCTATGGAAGACAATAAACTCTTTGACAAATACGGGCTGACCGTTGATTCCGGAAAACTGCTTTTTCAAGAGGGGGACGCCGGAGATAAAATGTATATTATTCAGGAAGGCAATATCCGGATAAGTAAACAGATCGGCGGCAAGGAGCATATTCTTGCTGTTCTTGGCAAGGGTGACTTTTTCGGGGAGATGGCCATTGTAAACCAGGTCAAGCGCAGCGCTACGGCAACCGCCATCGGTACGGTGCGTCTCCTGGCTTTTAACCGGGAAGGTTTTCTGGGGATGATCGAAAAGAACGCCCGCATCGCGCTGAACGTCATCGACAAACTCTGCCGCAGGCTGCAGCACACCAACAACCAGATACTGCACCTCGTCAAGCATAATACCAAGGGACTTATTGCTCTGAACCTTTATTACGCCTTTGCGGAGAACGGCTTTGAGCAGGCGAGGCTGGAGTATCATAAACTTTCCCGGGAGATCTCCCTGAATCTGGAACTGCCTCAGGATGCGGTCCTCGACTTTATCGAGAACCTCGCATCGATAAAAATTGTAAAAACCGAGAACAACCTGATGTATCTGCTGGACCGGGAGAAGCTCCACTCCCTGGCGGAAAGCGCCTCCGGCAGCTGACCTTCGTGGTATATATACCGCTTACGTGATATAGTTTGGAGATAGCATAGACATAATATTAAGGAAGAAACAAATGTGTGGAATAGTAGGTTATACAGGACACCGGGTCTCCTCGGATGTTCTGCTCCAGGGGCTGCGCCGTCTGGAATACAGGGGATACGACTCTGCTGGAATCGCCATTGGAAATAATGGTACTTTATCGGTCATAAAGCGGCCTGGCAAAATAAAAGACCTTTCCGAGGCAGTGCCGGATACCATGGAAGGAAATTACGGTATCGGACACACCCGTTGGGCCACCCACGGGGTCGTCAATGAGATAAATGCCCATCCTCACACCGATGCGTCGGGAAAGATTGCCATATGCCATAACGGAATAATCGAGAACTATATGGCTCTCAAGGAGATGCTGATAACCGAAGGCTACAGTTTTGTATCCGAGACTGACTCCGAGGTCATTGCCCATCTGATTGCCTATAACTACCAGGGCAATCTTGCCACGGCGGTGCAGACCTCCCTGCCTCTTTTAAAAGGGACCTACGGTATTGTCTGTATCCACGCTGATGAACCCGGCCGGATCATCGGTGCCAGAAACGGTTCTCCCCTGGTCCTCGGTGTTGGAGAAGACGAGATGTTTCTGGCATCAGACACGACGGCGGTGCTTGCCTATACCAAGCAGGCGGTCTATCTGGAAGACGGCGAGATGGTGCTGATCGATCCCGAGAGCTTTAAGATCGTTGACTCCGCCAACCGGCAGATTCAGAAAAGGATAGACACTATCTCCTGGGAACTGGATCAGATAGAAAAAGACGGTTTCCAGTACTACATGGAAAAAGAGATCCGGGAACAGCCGGAATCGATCCTGCGTGCCTTTCAGGGGCGTCTGAACCGGGAAGCCGGGACAGCCCATCTGGGCGGTTTGAACATGGGTCCCCAGGAACTGATAAATCTGGAACGGGCAACCATCCTCGCTGCCGGGACTTCCTACTATGCCGGCCTCGTCGGAGCCTATCTGCTGGAAAGTGTGGCCCGCTTACCGGCGACAACGGAACTATCTTCAGAGATTCGGTACCGGAATCCGGTAGTGGAGAAGAATGCTCTCCATTTTGCTGTCTCCCAGTCAGGAGAGACCATAGACACCCTTTTTGCTCTGCGGGAGCTGCAGCGCAAAGGTGCCAAGGTATTGGGAATCTGTAATGTGGTCGGATCGACCATTGCCCGGGAATCGAACGGCGGCACATACATCCACTCGGGCCCGGAGATTGCCGTAGCTTCTACCAAGGCTTTTACCAGCCAGATAACGGTGTTCTATCTTTTTACGCTGCTCATGGCCCGCATGCGGCATATGTCCTGGGACCAGGGGCTTGAGTTTATTAACGCATTGGAGTCGGTGCCGGACAAGGTGGCCAGGGTCCTTGAAGGGGCGGATCATATTCGCTCTCTGGCGGACAAATATGCGGGGGCAAAGAATTTTCTCTTTTTGGGACGGGGAATTAACTATCCCGTTGCTCTGGAAGGGGCCCTGAAGCTGAAGGAGATCTCCTATATTCATGCTGAAGGCTTCAGCTCTGCGGAGATCAAGCACGGACCTATTGCTCTGATCAATGAAGAGACCCCTTCCGTATTTATTGTGCCCGATGATCACCTGCGTGACAAGGTAGTATCGAACATGAAAGAGGTAAAGGCCCGTAACGGAAAGGTGATTGCTCTGGCTGTAGAAGGAGACGCCGAGGTTGCGGCAATTGCCGACGATACCATCTTTGTTCCCAGAATTCACGAACTTTTTACCCCGTACGTAATGGTTGTTCCTTTGCAGATGCTGGCTTACTACATGGCCCTGAAACTGGGGAGAAACGTTGATCAGCCGCGGAACCTGGCCAAAAGTGTTACGGTGGAATAGGTTCGAGTCCTCCGTGCCTTTGGAAAGCGTTTACGAAAAAATTCTTTCTTATGAACTTAAAGATGCCGGATTGAAGATTGAGATACAGAAACCTATCTCCATGAAATCTAAGAATCTCTTTTTAGATGAAGCCTTTCGGGCAGATATCATTGTAGAAGATAAGCTCATCCTGGAGTTAAAATCCGTTAGCGAGATAAGCCCAGTTTATTATAAGCAGTTATTAACCTATCTTCGATTAAGCAACAGAAAACTGGGCCTGCTGATCAATTTCAATACGGAACTGTTAAAAAACGGTATTAAAAGGGTCATAAATGGCACTGTTGAATAGCTTTGTGAACTCCGTGCCTCCGTGTGAAATTCTTAAGTCAGTTTTATCTTTGCGGCTGAGCCGTGTTCTTCTCGGCTGCCTGCTATTAGTTGCTGTTCCTGGAAGCCTTGTTTCACAGGAGACTTCCGATACCATGGTGCTCCTGAAAGGTCCCTACCAGGAGCAGGGGCTTCCTTTTCTTCCCCGGGATATATCTACAAATTTTCGGGGAGAGTATTTGTATAAGGCTACAACCGTCTCTTTTTTCTTTCTCCAGCGGCCCCTCGCAGATGAGGCGGACTGGCAGAATGGAGGCTGTACTTTTGAAACCCGTGTGTTACGCGATCCTCAGCTTGGAATGGTGTACTACCTGCCGTTCAGGGACGGGGAGAGCATTGCCGCCATTGTTCCTGAAAAGACCGGACTGGATATCTGCGCTCTCCTGGACTCCTTTCGACGGCGATTTTCCTATTTTCTGAATACATCCCGGCAGTGGATATTGCCCCCGTTTCCGGGAGTTGTGGAGATCAGCAGCTCTCAATCCCCATGATTTTATCCACCCTGCGGGCGTGGCGGTCTCCGGCAAAATTGCTATCGATAAAGGTGTCAAGCATCTTCTCTGCCGGATCCGGGTAATCTATGCGGCCGCCAAAAGCAATGAAGTTGGCGTTGTTGTGCTCCTTGGCCATCCGGGCGGCGTAGATGTTCTGGGGCAGGGCGCAGCGGATGCCCTTGACCTTGTTAGCAGACATGGAAATCCCTATACCGGTTCCGCAGCAGACAATACCGAAATCATAGTTGCCGTCTGCCAGAAAACGCTCGCAGGCTTCTCTGGCGATGTCGGGATAGTCTACCGAATCCTCAGAATCAACGCCGAGGTTGTCCACAGAAAATCCCCTGTCCTCAAGATGCCTGGTAAGCTTGCGTTTAATGTCGATTGCGCCGTGATCGTTGGCGATAATTACTCTCTTCATAAGGTCGGATTGTAGTAAAAAAACAGCCCAGAGCCAAGACTAAGAATAGCCTCCGAATGGCCGATAATGATGCTATGGGAGCAAGGAAATTATATCTGGCCCTGACACTGCTTCTGGGAACCATGGGTCTGGGGGCCGATCCTCTGGAGATTACCCCGGATCAGCTCGTAATTACCCAGAGCCTGGACGGGGGCTATGATTTGTATGTTCAGGCGGTTCCCGGGCTTGGATCGGTGCTGTTGACCGAGTCTACCGAGGATCCTGAGCGGGACACGGCAAGTTACGCGTATCGCAACCCGGATTACCATCCTGCAAACGGAGAGGAGCGGCGTCTTCTGAACGGTGAGTTCCTGGAGGAGACCCGGGGCTACTCCCTGATCGATTCAACCCCCGAGGAGCATCCGGAGCTTGGGCAGGCTTTCCGTATCTTCATTCCCTATCTTGTTGTTTATGGCTACCCGTGGTCACGATCCGGGGAGGTCCAGGTGCTGGATGGGACCTACCTGAGTATCAGGGCCTTTGAAAAACCCTTTGCTGATTACACCGGTGCGTTTCGGGATAATCCCTTTATCCTGAAGGTTGTTCAAAAGCCTTTTGAAGGTCCCCCGGAGGGAAACTACATGGATGCTACCGTTGATGCCTATCAGGAGATCAGTGAAGAGGGCAGGGGAAAGCTTATTTACAGCCGCGGCGAAGATGATATCCTGGAAAAGATCGCCGGGATTATCGACGAAGCCCCGGGGCGCAGTATGGATCTGGTACTTGCCCTGGATACAACGCAAAGCATGACCAATGATATGCCTCATCTGCGGAAGAGCCTGGTTCCCCTTTTACAGGAGAAGTCAGAAGGCTTCGATCTTTTGCGGGTCGGAGTGGTCCTTTACAAGGATTATGACGAGGAGTATGTTACCGATGTTTATCCGTTCCAGGTAGCCGGGGTGGAGACGGTGCAGAGGATTCTTGATCGGATTCGTGTTTACGGCGGCCGCGATATCCCCGAGGCAGTGTACGAGGCTCTCTATGCCGGAATCCACAGCTATCCCTGGAGTGCGGACCGCAGGCTGATTGTTTTGGTGGGCGACGCTCCGCCCCATCCGCGGCCCCGTGGAAAGATAACCAAAGAGATGGTCTACGCGGATGCGGCAAGCAGGGACGTCGAGCTATATGCGATTATTCTGCCTCAGTAAGGACTTCCAGGGTCTCTATTTTAGCCAGCACTTTGCGGGAGAGAATCAGGGGCCATTCTTTTAAGCGTGAGGCCTGTTCGGTCTCGTAGCGTGCAATGATTTCATTGAACATGGCCTTTGCCGCTGTGTATTCGCCTTTTTTATAGTGCAGAAAGGCAATCTCGTAATCCGCTTCCACATTTTCCTGCAGGTCCTCAGGAAAGCGCTCCTTGAAGGTCTGGTAGTAGACCATGGCCGTATCGTAATCGTTCCGTTGGGCAACAGCCTCCTGGGCTCTCTGGAAATACTCCATGGGAGACAGATCAGCAGGAATATCCTCCGGTGCAGGGACACCAACGCAGGAGGAGAAAAATACTGTGATGGTTAGAATAATCAGTACCGCGATTCCGTGTTTCATGAGAAAAAGTTAAGCATATTAATCGCGGCTTGTATAGATTTCATCCTTGATGGGAAGGTTCTTTTTCAGATCTTTGATAAACTCTTTCGGATCACCCATTGGCTCATAGGCGTCGCAGTGGTCAAGGCTGCGGCGGGCGACGGTAAAGTATTTGTAAATCTTCTCTTCACCGAGTTTCTTGCGCCATTTTCCGGCATCACAACGTACCCGCAGCGAGTAACGCATACCGCCCTGAGGTTCCCTGACAAGTTTGCAGTGGACGCAGTTTGCGCAGTAGATCTTTCCGGACGTGGCGGCTTCTTCGTTTAAAGCTTCATTCTTTGCCGACATAGGTCCTCCATTTTTTCCTTTCATAACCTTATCATCATCGACAGAGAGGGGTCAATAGTTGAGTCCCTGCAGGAATTTCAGCTATTTCCGTGCCTCCTCCAGGGTGTTGATGGGATCATGTTCGGTATTCACCGGACATGGACGGACACTCCATATATCCTCGGCATATTGCCGAATTGTGCGGTCGGATGAGAATTTTCCCGAACAGGCAATATTGAGTATCGCCTTACGGTTCCAGTTTTCACGGTCCCGATATAGTTCCTGAACCTGATTCTGAGCATCGGCGTAAGAACGCAGGTCTGCAAGATGCATGTAGAAGTCTCCCTGATCAAACAGAGCCTGACGCAGAGGCTCGAAGATTCCCGGTTCGGAGAAGTTGAAGTTCCCGGAAAACAGCAGATCCACCGCCTCCTGTATCTCTTTGTCCTGGTTGTAGACGTCGAAAGGAGAATAGTCGGGTCGGAGATCTGCAACCTCGTCCGCGGTGAGCCCGAAAATAAAGGCGTTCTCCCGGCCTGCTTCCTCGATTATTTCGATATTTGCGCCGTCCAGTGTCCCAAGGGTGAGAGCTCCGTTGCACATGAACTTCATGTTTCCTGTACCGGAGGCTTCGGTTCCCGCGGTGGATATCTGCTCCGAGACTTCAGCGGCGGGAAAGATCTTTTCGGCCAAAGAGACCCGGTAGTTGGGAACAAAGTAGACCCGCAGATATTTACTGGCAACAGGGTCACCGTTTACCACGACACTGATGTTGTTGATCAGCTTTATAATGAGTTTTGCCAGCTGATAGCCAGGAGCCGCTTTTCCGGCAAACAGAAAGGTCCTGGGGATCAGGTTCTGTGTTTCGCCTTTCCGGATACGGTTATAGAGCATAACAATATGCAGAGCGTTCAGAAGCTGCCGCTTGTATTCGTGGATTCTTTTTATCTGCACGTCGAATATCGATTCGGGGTTAATGATAAAACCGTGCTCAGCTTCCAGTATTGCTGCAAGGCGCTCTTTTGCCTCCTTCTTGACTTCCTCACAGCGCTTACAAAACGAGGCATCTTCTGCAAAGGGGGTGAGTTTCTTTAGCTGGGACATATCAGTCACCCATCCGTCCCCGATGTTTTCGCTTATCAGCCGGGAGAGGGCCGGATTTGACTTAAGCAGCCAGCGCCGCTGTGTAATACCATTGGTTTTATTGTTAAAGCGTTCCGGATAAAGCTCTGCAAAGTCCGGCACCACCCGGGTACGAAGAAGATCCGTGTGCAGAGCCGCCACCCCGTTGGTCGAATGGGTTCCTGCGATAGAGAGATGGGCCATGCGGATCTGTTTGACATCCCCTTCCTCAACGATGCTCATACGGTTCAGTCGCCGCATGTCTCCCGGGAAAGCGATGGATACCCGCTGCAGAAAGTGGTGATTGATGTCGTAAATAAGCTGCAGGTGCCGTGGCAGCAGCTTCTCGAGCATCGGGACCGGCCACTTTTCCAGTGCTTCCGGCATCAGGGTGTGGTTTGTGTATCCCAGGGACTTGACAGTAATCTCCCATGCAGAATCCCAGTCCAGGTCATTCTCGTCAATCAATATACGCATGAGCTCCGGGACTGCCAGGGAGGGATGGGTATCGTTAAGCTGGATGGCTGCGTAATTGGAGAACTCCTTCCAGGGATGCTTGCACTTTTTAAAGCGCCGTACAATATCCGCCAATGAGCAGGCCACAAAGAGGTACTGCTGTTTAAGCCGCAGCTCTTTGCCAAGATAGAGTTTGTCGTTGGGATAGAGGACCTTCGTAAGGTTCTCCGCGCTTACCTTGGAGGCCACTGCCTCGACGTAATCGCCTTCGTTAAACTCGCTGAAGTCGAATTCCTCCGCGGCCCGGGCACTCCAGAGGCGCAGGGTATTAACCGTTTCACCGCCGTAGCCGACGATGGGAGTATCGAAGGCGATGCCCAGTACAGGTGTTGTATCCACCCAGTTATACTCCCGGCGGCCCCGTTTAACGATTGTGTCCACCCGTCCGCCGAAGTGTACCGGGACGACAACATCCGGACGTTCGATCTCCCAGGGATTGCCCCGGCGCAGCCAGTCGTCGGGCTGTTCTACCTGCCAGCCGTTTTCTATCTGCTGCCGGAAGATGCCGAAATCGTAGCGCAGACCGTATCCGAAGGAGGGAAGGTTCAGGGTTGCCAGGGAGTCAAGGAAACAGGCCGCCAAACGGCCCAGCCCCCCGTTGCCCAGGCCCGCATCGATTTCCTCTTCGCGAAGCTCCTCCAAGCTGTAGCCAAGATCGGTCAGGGCTTCCTCCACGGCTGGCTGCAGATGCATATTAATCACATTGTTACCCATGGAGCGGCCGATAAGAAACTCCAGGGACAGATAGTAGACCCGTTTAACGCCTTCCTTGTAATGGGTCTGCTGGGTTTTCATCCACTGGTTCATCAGCCTGTCCCTGACAGCCAGGGCAAGGGCCATGTAGCGGTCGTAATTAGACGAGGAGTAACGGTCGACACCAAGGGTAAACTTGAGATGTTCCGCGTATCCCCAGGCTATAGACTCCGTGTCATGTCCCTGACGCGTGGGGATAGATGGACGGTTGTTTTCCATGGAACACCTCCGTGTTTTTATTCCAGGATAATAAATCCCTGGTACTTATGCGAATATTTCTTCATGTTCATCGAGTATTTCAATGCAGATGCTCGGTTCCCGGACTACCGGAAGCGTATCCAGGGCCGCCAGAGCATTACGCATGTTGCCTTCCTGTACCCTGTGGGTGGTTATAACCACAGGCACAGAATTGGCTTTGTCGTTGTAAGGCTCCTTCTGCAGTACTGAAGAGAGGCTTATCCGGTTTTCTCCAAGGACGCCGGCAATCTGGGCAAAGACCCCGGGTTTATCCTCCACCATGAGACGCACGTAATAGCGTCCCTGGATCTCTTCCGGAGACAGCAGAACCGCCTCTTTTGTCTGATCGGGCCAGATCTTCAAGGTTGAGAAGATCTTGTCCGCGGTCCCCATGCAGCTGGAGATGATATCAGCGGTAACCGCGCTGGCTGTCGGACTGCCGCCGGCTCCGCGGCCGTAGTACATGGTATGCCCCACTGCGTGGCCGTAGACGCTGACGGCGTTGAAAGGTCCGGAGACCCAGGCCAGGGGATGTTCGGTAGAGATAAAAGCCGGACGGACCCGCAGGGATACCCCGTTTTCCTCGCTTTGTGCGATGGCCAGCAGCTTTATTACATACCCGAGCTCCCGGCCGAAATTAAGGTCGATAAGCCTGAGGTCGTCGATTCCCTGAACGGGGATTGATTCCAGGTTAACCCTCTGTCCGAAGGCCAGGGACGACATAATAGCCAGCTTATGGGCGGAGTCTCCGCCGCTGACATCCAGAGTAGGGTCGGCTTCGGCCAGTCCGCCGGCCTGGGCCTCCTTGAGGGCTTCTGTAAAGCTGTTGCCCTTCTGCATCATCTCGGTAAGGATATAGTTACAGGTACCGTTAACGATACCGTAAAAAGCATCGATTCGATTAGGGAGGATTCCGTCGTACAGTGCCCTCAGAATCGGTATTCCGCCGCCGCAGGAGGCTTCAAAGGAGATTGAGACCCCCGCTTCCCGGGCAATGGCCATTAATTCGGCCCCGTGCCTGGCTATCAGGGCCTTATTGGCGGTTACTACCCGTTTTCCCGCTTTCAGGATCTTTTCTGTAAGGCTGCGGGCAATACCGGTTCCTCCTATCAGTTCAACCACCGCAACGACATCCGGGTCTGCCAGAACCTTATCAAGATCAGCTTCAAAAAGTCCGGGATCCAGGTTCAGGGATTCGGCGTGGGAAAAATCTTTGTCAACAATATAGCGCAGCTCAATATCAAGACCGGTCTTCGCGGCGAGTAGAGAACGCTGGTCGAGAAGCAGGGCGGCTGTTGCGCCGCCGACAGTGCCGCAGCCAAGAATGGCGACAGCGGAGGGGCGTTTCATAGAGTCTCCTTGATTCAGACAGTACTGTGTCAATCCTAGGCGGGAGGCTTGCAGCTTGTCAAGCGTTCTAAAAAAAGGTTACGGCCCCTTCCTTGGTTCCTGTTTCAACAGTGAAACCGCCGATCTCCCCGGCCCGTGCTTTGTGGGCATAGATGGTAAACTGATTGACGATTTCCTGCAGGCGCTGTTCCTGGATTTCCCATTTTTCAAGGCCTCGTTCTTTCAGTATCTGTTGTTTACGGCCCGCCGCAGAATGAGCGGTACGTTCAAAGATCTCCATAATCGACTTTGCCTGCCGGCTGAGACCGGCAAGCTTTTCCGTATCCACCTCAGTGGAACCGAAAAGTTCCCGGAACCTCAAATTAAAGAGGTTGAATCCTTGCATGGTCCGCACAATCTCGTCGTTAGTATCCTTAAGCTTGCTGTATAATCGCTG
This sequence comes from Marispirochaeta sp., assembly GCF_963668165.1. Taxonomy (NCBI): domain Bacteria; kingdom Pseudomonadati; phylum Spirochaetota; class Spirochaetia; order Spirochaetales; family Spirochaetaceae; genus Marispirochaeta; species Marispirochaeta sp. The sequence goes on from NZ_OY764209.1 coordinate 1,361,630, forward strand.
AATTTCCAGAGTAAAGGAAGCTACAAGATCTGTTTCCTGTCGGAAAGAGTCGCGGAACCCCTCTTCCGCCTCCTGGGCTGTTTCGATGAAGCCTTTAGTAGTCTCCAGGGCATTTTCAACATCGCCGAAGATGCTGTCGGTCAGGTTCCGCATTTCCTGCACAGTGGACTGCATTTCCTTGAGGATCTGTCGTTTGGCGACTTCGATTCTGGCGGCCACATGGATATTTCTGAATCGTCCCACAAGGGTAGTGAACTTCTGGAAGCCCTCTTCAAGGCCCTGAATACGCCCAAGAAAAGCAGAGTTCGTTGTCCTCATGTTTTGTTTGAGCTTTGGGACCTTGCGGGTGTTCTTTAACATGGTTGCCAGTTCATTTTCGGATTGATGGAACAGGTCGTAGATGCCGTCATCCCGGGATTCCCCTTCAATTTGCCGGGATATAAACAGGTCCCGTTCGTTCTCGATGGTCTCAACGGCATTTTTTACCTTTTCTATGCTGGCCACAAAGGTTTCGGTATTCTCGGTGATCGCGGCGGCTATGTTATCCAGCAGATACGAACCGAGATTTGTCACCTGTTCCAGAAAGGTCAGTTCATCCAGCAGCCTGTCTTCCCGGTCTGTTCCGCTATGGGAATCGTCAATATTCTGGATCTTGTCCAGGGTTATGTTGATCTGGTCCAGAGTCTGACGAATAATGTCCTGGGTCTGAACGGCTTCCATCATGGTAATAAGTGGGCTGCGGATATCGTCTGCCCGGGATCGCAGGGTTTTAAAGAAATTGACAATCCTGGTGAGGCGTTCTTCGATAGTCGAGAAGTAGCTGAAAAGTTTATTCCCAAAACTGTTGAAGATTTTGTCCTGTTCCTGTGCAATCGTCTCTGCGGTGTTCTGGACCTCTCCGAAGTAGGACTGGATCTGTTTTCCCTCGGTGGTAAGGTTTTTTGCTTCAGATATTGTCTTGGCGGAGATGCGCCTCAGTTCATCGGTGACATGAGAAAAACCGCCGCCTTCCTGGCCGGCTTTCAGGGCGACCACCATTGCGTTGAGGGAGATAAGTTCAATCTCTTCTGTATTGAAGGTAATATTGGCGATCAGCTCCTCCAGGGTATCCAGGCGCTTAATACTCTGCTTCAGCATATCCAGCAGGCTGTGGTCAGAGCTGCTCAACTCGGTAAATGAGTGATGAGTCTGCTGGATGCAGTTCTTTGTATTGTCCATAATCATGCGCAGGGCGTCGAGTCCGTTTCCGCCCTCCGCGGCTATCAGGCTGATCTGCCTGTCCGCTTCGCTGAAGCCGCTGTCGAACTCATTCAACATCTTTGGATACTCTTCGGCGATGTGGGTATAAACTGTTTCCGTTGCCTCTATCAGCTTGCTGAGCTTGCTGACGAGTTCTTCTCTGGTAGATTCCTGAAGTACATTCACGCCCACAATTATAGGTCAGTATGCGGGTGAAAGCAATCACAAAGCTGTTCGGTTCCAGGGTATTTCGTTGTAACAGGACAAAAAAAAGCCGGCCCCGGGGGGGCCGGCAGGGACTATACGGAAGATCTCAATTGTACGGGATGGTTTTCTCACTCTCCTGGTCGAAGAAGAGGATTTTATTCATATCCGGTTTCAGGTAGATCTTATCGCCAACTTTCGGCTGAACATTGGGTGCGACCTTGGCAATCATGGTGTGTTTCGTGGTTTTTACATACAGATGGGTTTCAGCTCCCAGAGGCTCAATTACTTCGACGGAAGCCTTGATAACCTTGTCGTCAGCGGTTTTGGTTTCGTACAGGTCTTCGGGGCGTACACCGAAGGTAAGCTCTTTGCCTACATAGCCCTTGATGCTTTCTGCGTAGCGGCCTTCAACCTCTATTGCAAAGTCGCCTTCGTCAGCAATAATTTTTCCACCCTCTTCCTTAATCATCACCGTGGCGAAGTTCATGGGAGGAGATCCTATGAAACCGGCAACGAAGCGGTTGTTCGGTTCGTTGTAGAGATTCAGCGGATTTCCAATCTGCTGAATCAGTCCGCCCTTCATGACGACAATCTTGTCTGCCATGGTCATGGCTTCTACCTGGTCATGGGTTACATAGACCATGGTTGCCTTCAGTCTGTTGTGAAGTGCCGATATCTCTGCCCTCATCTGGACCCGGAGTTTGGCATCCAGGTTCGACAGCGGTTCGTCAAAGAGGAATACCTTTGGTTTCCGCACTATCGCACGACCTACAGCAACCCGCTGGCGTTGACCGCCGGAAAGGGCTTTGGGTTTTCTGTCCAGCAGTTCTTCGATGTCGAGAATCTGGGCAGCCTCTTTTACACGGGCTTCAATCTCATTCTTGGGGAACTTCCTGATCTTGAGACCAAAGGCCATGTTGTCATAAACCGACATGTGAGGGTACAGGGCATAGTTCTGAAAAACCATGGCAATGTCCCGGTCCTTGGGGGGAACATCATTGACGACTTTACCGTCGATGGTCAATTCGCCTTCGGTAATGTCCTCGAGACCGGCGATCATACGTAATGTCGTGGTTTTTCCACACCCGGAAGGGCCGACCAGTACTACAAATTCCCGGTCCTCTACAGTGATGTTCGCGTTATCTACTGCGCGAACATTCCCCTCGTAAACCTTTACGAGGTTCTTGAGTTCTACGTTAGCCATTAAAGACCTCCAATTATCTTATGAAGATCATGGTACAGTGGAAAATTTCAGCTGTCAATGAAAAACAGAATTTTTATTGAGGAGTCAAAAAACTGTCGATTCCCCGTCGAAAATGCTCTTCTATGTTCCGGGATTTTCTGGCAAGATTTAGCATGTTTACCAGGGTCAGCATGCGAAAATATCAGATAGCAAGGAGACTTTCCCATGAAACGAAGTGAAATCAATGCCATTCTGCAGGAAGGAGATGAATTCTTCAAATCCCGTATGTGGTTCCTTCCCGAATGGGCGTACTGGTCTGCGGACCAGTGGAGACAATTCCGGCATCAGTGCAGTGCCGTTTTTGCTCACTCTCTGGGATGGGACATTACCGATTTCGGCAGCGGAAACTTTCTAAAGAGGGGGCTCTTCCTTTTTACCCTCCGCAACGGTATCACTGGACAATCTGGAAAACAGTACGCCGAAAAAATAATGATCGTGAAAGAGGAGCAGGAAACCCCCTTTCATTACCACAAATTTAAGCAGGAAGATATCATCAACCGGGGCGGGGGGAACCTTCTGTTTAACCTCTACCATGCGGGCGATGGAAAAACCCTGGATGAAAAACGGCCTGTGGAGATCCTTATCGATGACAGAGCTTTTACAGTGAACCCGGGAGAAACACTGAGCCTTAAACCGGGACAGAGTCTCTGTCTGGATCCGATGGTGTACCATCGCTTTTACGGTGAAAAAGGTTCCGGAACGGTTTTGGTCGGCGAGGTAAGTCTGGTCAATGATGATTCGACGGATAATTATTTTTATGAGACCCTTGGACGCTTTCCGGAAATCGAAGAGGACGAGGATCCGCTTTATCTGCTGTCCTGTGACTATGCCGGGTTCCTGGGGGTATAAAAATGAGAATTTCCGGAGCCGGCTGCTGTCTCTATGATTATCTGTATAGGGACATTTCTTTTGGTACTCCCGGTTTTCGGCAGTTTTTGTCTCAGACTCCGGGAGACGGGGGCTTAACCCCGGGACAGCTGGTTTTTGCTGAAAGCCTCTCCCGCTATAAAGGGATGCCTGTTGAATCCTGCATTACGACCCTTACGGAAGGCCGGAAACCGGATAAGGATAATCTTGGCGGTCCGGCGGTCGTTGCCATGATTCATGCTGCACAGGTTCTTCCGGAGGATTGGAATATTCAGTTTTATACCTGTATGGGCGATGACGGTGAATCTGACAGGCTGGTGGAGAACCTGGAACGCTTTCCCTTGAGCATCTGCACAGCCCGGGTCTCAGGGTATTCTGTGCCGTCTACGGTCGTACTCTCTGATCCGTTATGGCACGACGGAGCGGGAGAGCGAACCTTCATAAATACCCTTGGAAGCGCCCTGGCTTTTTCTCCCGTCATGCTGGATAACGCGTTTTTTGACAGCCATATCTGTCTATGGGGAGGTACTGCTCTTGTCCCGCCGCTTCATGACAATCTGGGGGCTCTGACGAAAAAAGCACAGCAGCGGGGGTGTCTGAATATTGTGGGAACCGTGTATGATTTTCGTAATCAGGTGGTGAATCCAGCAGGCCCCTGGCCAATGGGAAGCCTCGAGGATCCGGCTTATCCCTGGATTGATGTTCTGATTGCCGACAAGGAGGAAGCCCGCCGTTTGTCTCTCAAGGAAGATCCTCGACAGTCGGCGGATGTTCTGCTGGAACGGGGATGCGGCGCCTGTATTATTACCCAGGGGAAGGAGAGTGTCTATGTAAAAACCCGGTCGGACCGGTTTTATCCGATTTCCGGAAAGAATCTGCCGGTCAGTGAATGGGTTAACGAAGACTTGAGAAGAAATGCGGAAAAGCGAGGTGATACAACAGGCTGCGGGGATAATTTTATGGGAGGTGTTCTTGTTTCTGTTGCCAGGCAGCTTGATACAGATCCGTCCCGGCCGGTGGATCTGGAGGAAGCAGCCATCGAAGGAATCAGTGCCGGCGGATTTGCGCTCTATCAAACAGGAGGTGTTTACACCGAAAGATATCCGGGAGAGAAGAAAGCAAAAATCGATGAAATAAAGAGCCATTACATGGATCAGATTTCGTGAATAAGGAAGTTCTGATTTTTGGGGCCGGAAATATCGGCCGGTCTTTTATAGCTCCCGTTTTTCTGGACGCCGGCTATACGGTCTATCTGGCAGATATTGACAGAGATCTGATCTCGGCACTACAAAAAGCCGGTTCCTACCGTATCCGGATCTGTTCCAAAGAACAGGAGTCTGCACGTATTGTCCAGGGGTTTCATCCGGTTGCTTTGTCGGATCAGGAAACTATCGGCTCCCTTCTGAAGAGGGTACCGCTCATAGTGACCTCGGTTGGTCAGGCCGGTCTGGAAGCTGTAGCCGGTTTTATTGGAAAGAGCCTGTGCGAACGGGTTGGAGAAGAGGGGCAGTTCCTGCCTCTGGATATTATTCTGGCGGAAAACCTGAGGAACGCTGCGGGTGTCTGCCGACGGAGGATCCTTGCGTCCCTGACAGGAGACTTTCCGGTAAAAAGTCATCTGGGTCTGGTTGAGACCAGTATTGGAAAGATGGTCCCTCTGCGGAGTGAGCAGGAACGACTGCAGGATCCTTTGGGCTTGAAGGCCGAAGCCTATAATACTCTGATTCTTGACCGGGACGGGTTTGTCGGAGAGCTCCCGCGGTCTCCCTCTATCGAGCTGGTTTCTCCCATTCAGGCCTGGGTGGACCGGAAGCTTTTTATTCATAATATGGGACATGCAGCGGCAGCGTATCTGGGCAGGCAGAATTTTCCCGAAGAGGCCTGTCTTGCTCCCCTGATGGAGTATGAGTGGTTTGTCACTGAAATCCGGAATGTGATGCTGGAAGGAGCCAATATTCTGATAAAGGTCTATCCGGATGTCTTTTCTCTTTCAGATCTGATGCATCACATCGATGATCTGCTTGCCCGCTTTGCCAATCCCGCCCTGGGGGACTCGGTCCAGCGAGTGGGACGGGACCTTCCTCGAAAACTTGGTCGGAACGACAGAATTGTGGGAGCCCTGCGGGAAGCGGTAAAACGGGGGCTTTCCATAGAAAGATTGAGCCGGGTTTATCTGGCTGCGCTGGTGTTTGAAGAGTCAAACCCGGAAAGTCCGGACAATGATATTGCCCAAATGTACAGGGTCGAGGGGCTGGAAGCGGTTTATTCCAGCATATCCTGCGGAGGAGAACTCCCGGACGAAACAGATAGTATAATTCTATCGCGATTGAATGAATTGGAAGTATAATTCAACCGGTCGATCTGCCCACTTTTTACTCCCTGGTAAATAATCTGGAAAACTCGGACTAATGACTATCTCTGGGGCTGCTGGTTCATCCAGCGCTCGATGCTCTGGCGAAGCTCCTGGGGCGCCGGAACCTCATTCAGCTGAGACCGTATCCACGGAAGGATACTGTCGCTTTTCAAATCATTCCATATATCCGGCAGGGCCGGGGAAAACTCAACAAATGATGCCGGCGGGATATGCCCGACCAGCTCGGGAAAGTACCGGGGCAGTTCAATTTCGTTTACCCCCTGCAGGGAAGAGAAACCTCCGGCAATGCCAAAGTGGCGCATACGTTTGTACTGACTGGTTTCAAGCAGCAAGGCCTGATTCTCGGGCTGGAAAAACCATTCAAGAAACGCCTTGGCTGCTTTGCTTTTCCTGGCTGCCCGGGGAATCCCTGCGAATACTATATCTTCCCGTATGGGGATCTGGTTTTCATGGGAAATCCAGCGAAAATCGAGACGTTCCCTGTCGGCGGACGGTATGGAAAAGTAGGTATCGATATGGAAAAAGGCAAAGAGAATCCTTCCGGAGTTAACCAGCTTATAGGGGGGTTCGTACATATATTTTTCGATAAACTCGATATCTGCGTCCCAGCCGCCGTTGACCTCTTCTATCCATTCCCGCATGTAGGCAATTCCCTGCTCCAATGCCTCCTGGTTCCAGATAAGGGTCCCTTCCATGGTTTCGCGGAAGTTAATATTGAAAAGCTGCAGGTAGGTAAAGGCGGCCTCCTGGTTCCAGCGGGGGGAATACCCCAGAACTGTCCGGGAGGGGTGCAGGTCAGGGAATCCGTCGGCGTGTTCCCGGATTTGCTGAAGACTCAGATCGAAGCTCTCGATCTCTTCATAGCTTGCAAGAAAGGTCATCAGGGGCAGGGAGAATGATACCGGGATCAGGGTCTGCTTCTCTTCGAATACCCCCAGCTGCAGCAACCCGGGGTAAAACTCATTCTGTTTGAGCTGCTCGTCTTTGATCATGGAATCAAGGGACTGAAACAGGGGGATTGTCCGCCGGTCGTTCAAATACGAACCGATTACAATATCCGGTGGAATTTCGGCCTGCCTGACCGCCAGTGCAGGAGTCTCACGGTACACAACAGAAATCATGTGTTCATTCTGTGATGTGTTAAAAATCTCGGCGTAGGCGGCAATCTCTGCCCGGTCGGTCCAGAGCAGTGCTGGTTCCTTGTTGAAACCCTGGCAGCTGCCAAGAAGGTTGAGTAAAACTGCCAGAATAAAGAAACCCGGGAAAAACGGGGTGCGGCTGTCTGATGAGCTTGCTTTGGTCACGCCCAAACAGTACGGATTTCCAGGGCTGTGTGTCAACGCCGTCGGGTCGGAGAAGAATGTCCTGAGATACAGGAAGGGATTGCGAAAACCCCGCTGTCAGGCTATCTTTTGGGCGTGCCCGATCAAACCTCCTTACCCTACCAGAGTTATTCTGCATATTTGAAAAAACGCTACGGAACCGCGGCCTACCGGGTCGCCGTGGATGCCGGCTTCACCTGCCCAAACAGGGCAGGCGGACGTTCGGGCGAAGGCTGCAGCTACTGTGAAATTTCCGGCGCCAGGGCGGTCTACCTGGACCAGACAGGACCGGAGGAGATGAAAAAACAGGTAGCACGGGGCGTGAAATTCCTGACCAAACGCTATGACGCCAGGATTCTGCTCCTCTATTTTCAGGCCTACACGAACACCTTCGGTTCAGTTGATGAACTGCGGAGCCTGTATAACGGCTGTCTTGAATTGGCACCTTTCAGGGAACTGATTGTCTCCACCAGGCCGGATGAGATTGACCTTCCCAGGGCGGATCTGCTTGCATCCTACCGGACAGAGAATTTTGATGTCTGGGTTGAACTTGGCCTGCAGAGTGTTCATGACCAGACCCTGAAGCGGGTAAACCGGGGCCATGACAGTGCGGCCTTTTTTTGTGCTTTTGAGCTGTTGCGGGAACGAAATATCAAAACTGCGGTACATCTTATCTTCGGACTTCCCGGGGAGGGACGGCGGGAGATAATGGAGAGTGTCCGCCGGGTGGCAGCTCTGCGCCCTGAGGGAATAAAGCTGCACAATCTGCATATCCCGGTGTCGTCACCCCTTTATCGGGAGTATCTGAAGGGGTCGGTAACTGTACCTTCAGCGGCACGGCATGCCGAATATGTAGCCGAAGCCCTGACCCTGCTGCCGCCTGAGACGATCATTATGCGCATGACCTGTGATACCCCGTCTGCACGGCGGGCCGCTCCCCTCTGGGTTCCCAGGAAGAGCGCCTTCAGCAACGAGGTTGTCCGATTAATGAATGAAAAAAAAGAGCGGCAGGGAGACCGTTTCCCCGCCGCCGGATAGTCAATCTGGTTTTATTCCGCCAGCCTGTCGGCGACGGCGAAGATTGTATCGAAGAGGGGTTGCAGGTCTTCGATATCGATGGAGGAGAATGCTACCCGCAGACAGTCGCTGCCGATAGAGATCGTTCCGATTCCCTCCTTGTGCAGCAGTTCCAGGCGCAGTTTTTCCGCGTCCACTGATCCGCACTTAAAGCTCATAAAGTAACCTGAGTTGAAGGGCATGGGCATGAGTTCCCTGCCGGTACTCCTGGTTTCCAGAATCTCCTTTACTTTCAGGTAGCGTTTCTTCAGGACTTCCACCCATTTCTTCTTTTCCTCGTCGTGGTCAAGTTTTTCGAGGGTTTTCAGAAGAATACTCTGCCCGGGCCGTGAGGAGTTGGAGATGGAACCACGCAGGGCGCCTCCGACCTTTTTGTTCAGGGCTTCATACTGCTCGGTATTCATGGAGGGGGAGGAGAAGGTAAGAAAGCCTACCCGAAAACCCCAGCAGAAGTCCTCTTTTGTAGGACCGTCCACCTTGGCTGCCAGGACATTTTCGTGACAATTCGCCGCCAGGGCAAAAAAGGACTCCTTGAAGGTGTCATCTTCGTAAAAGAGACCGAAGTAGGCGTCGTCGGTTACAACCAGTATCTTGTAGCCTTCTTCCGCTACCTCCCGAACCGCAGAAGCGAGGGTGTGGGCCTCATCGGCAGTGGGGGAATAGCCGCTGGGATTGTTGGGAAAGTTGACCAAGAGGATTATTTTCCCATTCTTTGCCGAAGACCGCATGGCATTTACGAAGGCGTGAATGTTCAGTGTGCCTTCTTCTGTAAAAAAGGGGAAGGTTTTGATTACAGACCCGTTACGGACTTCGAAGATGAGCCGGTAATTACCCCAGAACATATCCGGAACCAGTACGGTATCCCCTTCTCCCGCAAAGAGGTCGGCAATCTGGGTAATACCGCTGGTAAGCCCCGGGACAACCACGGGCACGGAAATTTCCCGCTTGCCCAGGGAGGGGTTTTTGCGGTAAATCTCCTCCCGCCAGAGTTTCCTCAGCGCCGGTAGTCCGGGGGACGGGGCGTAGGCAACCGCCTCGGCGGGGCTGAGCCTGGGCAGGTGGTCTTTAATGGTTTCAAGCTCAATGGGGTGTCCTTCGCTGTATGCCATTCCCACGGTGGCGTTAAAGCGGTGGGCGTGTGCAGATGCCTCCACGGACTGAAGAGCTATTCCCTTGGGGAAATAGAAACGCTTTCCAAAATCGGACAGCAGGTCTATGCAGACCGAACCGTCAAGTATCCTGTTGAGTTCTTGGGCTAATGGGTTCATCGCCAAGAAGAATAGCCAGAAAAGGGGTATGTTGTCAATAAATATACGAACATGTATGTATATTTATCCATTATTTAACAGAAATTTGGTAAAGAGCAAAGGAAGCAGCGTGAGTCACTATGGGATGAGGATCCTTAAGGAAGGGATGGATCAGTGGTTCCAGTGAGGAGTCTTTGCTGTTTCCGGCGGCGATAAGCAGGTTTCGAAGAATTGACTCCCGGGGAATCCATCCCGCTTCCAGGGCGGTCCCTGGAAAGATCTCTTTTAGTGCAGAGGCAGGATGGAGGGCGAACCTTGTCAGGAGTTCGTGAATAGGATATTCCTCCCCGGCAGGGATGTCCGGGGGTTCGCGATGGTTTCTGTTGATGTTAACCGGGCAGTTGTTCTGACATTCCTGGCAGCCGTAGAGCCGCCTGCCCCATGCCGCAAGGGCGAATTCCGGAAGATCTTCCGTTGATGTGGACAGGTACTGGAGGCACCGCTCAAGCGAAACACCTCCTGTTGTGGAGATTGCCCCCGTGGGACAGGCCATGACGCAGGCACTGCATTTCCCGCATTCCCGGTGGGGGTCCGGCGGCGCCTTAAGACTGAGAATACGCGGAAGTTCTCCGGTCCCCTGCAGAAGTGTCTCATTCGGGGGATCCAGGACTATCAGCATTCCTGCCAGAACAAAGGAGGATCCATACTCCCTGTTCATTAACAGTCCGTTGCGCCCGACCCAGCCCATACCCAGGGCGGCGGCAATAGAGCGCTCGGGCAGCCGTGAATTGCTGAATATCCTGATGTCCCTCTTTGGGATACCGGTTTCATGGCGAAGTTCCGACACAAGGTTCTGCAGGGTTTTTGTACAGCGCCGATAGTAGTGAACTGCCGCGAAGGGAGCGATAACGGCGGAACCGGGATCGGTGTGAACAGCAGGATCAGGAAGCGGATAAAGACCCATGAAAATAAGGTATTTGCATGCTTTGGAGCCGCTCCCCACAAGGTGAGACTCGATTTCGGCCATTCGAGGATTATGAAAACCACGCCTGAGAAGTTCCTTACGTATTGCATTGACACTATTAACAGCCATTTCTATCAACAGATTGTAAACTAATTATCTGCTTGTTGGCAATTTATCGGTGAGGGACCGGATTAACCCTTCGATTGACAGCTAGTCGCTTTTCCCATACCATACATGCTATGAAGGAAAACGATCTGCTCCCGGCTGAGGAGCAGAAGGAAGAGGAAGCGAAGAATTTCTTGCAGCGTATTTTCTCGTTTATCTTTTCCGGTGACGATCCGGAGAAAGAGAAGCGCAGACTCCTGAAGGACATAGCCAGGGAGCTGAAAAAGCAGAAATATAAGTTCTATAAGCCGAAAACGGAAGAAGCCCTTCCCGGCCTGGCGAAGTTCTTTCATGATATCTATACAACCATCGGGCCTGCCCAGGTCCTGCTGGACCACGCGGCCACATCAAACGTACTGAAACAGCTGATTATCGAGCAGGCTCTTACTGACGATCAGGTTGTGATCAAGGATTCATTGTCGGAAGATGAAATACGACAACTCGCGGATACCATGGATCATAAGGCGCTGGTACAGAATCTGAAAAACCGGCTGGTCTCCCTCTATGCAGCTTTTGACGCTGAAAAAGTAAAACAGATAAATGCTCAGTACAATCTACTGATGTCTTTTCTTAAGTTTGTGCATTTTGATTACTATTTTCTGTTGAAAAAGTTCGATTCCGGTCTACCGGAACGGGATTTTGTCTATAATCCCCGGTTTGAGCAGATCAACGGCGAGTATATTTCCGATGATTTAAAGGATTTTCTCGAGGTGGCGGGGGCTACTGACCGCAACCAGCCTTGGCAGGATCTTCTGGATGTACTGCAGCTGTACCGTGAAATGCCGGTTGTCGATCCCGGTCAGTGGAAAAAAGTGCTGCGTAATGTAGCGGAGGTCAGGAAGAGTATGGTCCTGGAACTTATTATCCGCTATGCCGATAAGGACCCATATTACAAGGTAAAAGTGGCCAGGCCCAATGAACATATTGTCGAAGAATATCTTTCCAAGATAAAAACCAATACCGAACTTACGGTGCAGAAGATTATCAAGGAGCGGCGTACAGGAAAGATAGAAAAGCTCCTGCAGCAGGTTTTCGGCAGCGTTGCCATTTCCCGGATGAAGAACTACACCGACAAGAACAATGTCATGTTCTCCAAAAAAATGATGGCCGGCTATATGCACGTTGCACCGATGAATTACCTGAAAGCTTTCCTGCTGGATTACTTTAAGAAGGACATCCGGGAGGTGGCGGACCAGCTCCTGATCAGGGGAAAATGGTCCACGAACCTGATGTCACAGCAGCTGTCAGATGCTTTCCATTCGGTTATGAATATCTCTGATCAGTTGATCAGGTTTGACGACTCCCTGGGGGACGAGGGTGAGAAGGGCATTGCCCTCCGCAATGCCATTAAACGGGCCGATCGGGACAAAAATGCGGTCAACGCCCTGCGGGAACAGCTCAAAAAGGTCAATGAAGAGGCGTTTTCAATGATTCAGGGGGCTGCCCAGAACCTGATAACTGTTGGTAAGACCCTGAAGGTGGTTATTGAAGATTACGACCGTAAACCCCGGGAGTTGATTCTGAACTGGAAAGAGATCGAAATCTCTACGGACAACCAGATCAGATCCAAGCTGACGGAGGTTTACAAGAAGATCTATTACTTTATTCAGCTGCTCCAGTTTTATGCCAAGCCGGAATAGAACTGTCTTTTTGTAAAGTACTGGACCGCCGCCGCGTATACAACAGGCCGGCAAAGACCACTCTTTACCGCGAATTACGTGATCTAACCTGAAAGTACACCTCCAAGACTCGCAATCACACAATAAAAGAATGCGAAAGGTACAGTATTGCAGGAGGCTCCCCGCTGCGGAGCTGCTCACTGCAACTCTTTCAGAAAATAAAGGAACAGCCGGCGCTGACGAACCAGGCAGGCAGAGAATCCGCTTCTCTGCTGTTATGGAGGGAGAAGAGATCGCCCTTTTCTCCGCTGGCGATGCCGGCGTAGCCGAGGAGTGTAAATCCCTGATAGATGTTCCAGCTTCCCCCGATTACGTGGAGGGCGCTGATATCCACGGGGGAAACTATTGCCCGGTAGAAGATGTTCCGCCGGTCGTCGGGGCTCAGGCTGATTTCCGGGTATAAATAGAGCCCGTACTCCCGGGGATCCTTCCCGTCCTTCCAGCTGCCCCGGGGACGGAGAAGCCCCTCGATGCGGAGATTCAGGCTTGAGGAGTAGCCGACCCTGAAGAGCTGAAACAGTCCGAAACTCAGGCGCAGGTTTTCATCAAGCTGTTCATCCGCGCCGGCGACGGGTTCAATTACGCTGGCTGCGGAAAGATGCCAGTTGAGCCAGCCGCCCCCCTGAAGACTGACGTAGGGACGGTGTTCTCCTGCTTCTCCCGCGTAGAGATAACCCCCCTCAACCTTGATCCCCCCGGGGCGCAGTACCAGCCGGCCGCCGCCGGAGGGGTAGTCTTCAGGGGTTTCTCCGGGAGTAAGCAGGACTGCTTCGGCAAAACTGAAGCGGCCCATGGAATAGTAGACAGAGGCCAGCCAGGTGCCGGCGGTCCGCAGCTCGTCTCCGGTAAGGTCCACAGTCGTAGACTGGGAATCAAAGAGGACGTCCCCGGCATTGAACATAAACCCTTCGCCCCAGGAGAGCCTGGTCTTTCCCATAGTCAGCCGGAACCAGGGGAGCCTGGCTCTGACAAAGGCGCGGTGCAGATCGAAATCCGTCGCTGCTTCACCAACATCCGCTTTTATTGAGACCTGACCCTTGACGTCCCGGTTTGCTTCTGAACGGAAGCTAAGGTCCGCTTCACTGGCGCCGGTAATTCCCGCGCCGGAATCCTCGGTTTGAAATATTCCCGCCAGGTTCCTGATTTCGATACTGAGGCTGTTGTCGGCGGCAAGGTTCAGAGAAAAAAGCAGTATAAAGGCCCCGCAAGCTACGGTTGTATGGAACTTCACCATGTCAGCTCCTCAAGGCTGAAAATCCGTGGATCAATGGTGATTCCGAGTTCCAGGGTATCGAGAATCATCCTGGTAGAAGAGTTCTTTTTCATCTTGTCCCGCACGACTATCTGTGTCGGAATATATTTGCCCTCGATTTCCGTAATCTCGTCAAACTCCATCTCCTTAAGGAGAGTCCCGGAGCGGGAAAACTTGTGACCCTTGAGGCTGGTGAATCTGCTGCTGTCGATCCAGAGCAGCTGTGAGTGGTAAGGTACAGAGCGACTTTTCGCCGTAAGGCGGATTACATAGCAGTCGATACCGTTAACACGCTCATTTCCCTCCAGCTCGGTGTTGTAATCGTCAAGGAGACTCTTGCCCCCTGTCATGTCCTCATAGGAGAAGTCGGAGTCCATTATCGAATCCCGCATGGCGCTCCCCTGAATACGCAGGACATCCTCGGCATCGGGAAAATAGAGGTAGATCTCGTCTTCGGTGCGCAGGATCTTCTGTCCCTCTTCTCCCTTGCTGGTAAACTCGATCAGGGCCTCCTCATCTCCCCGCGCCCAGGAGCGAAAGGTCCGGGTTATGCTGCCGTATTTGTCGGTGGTGATCATGCGTCCCTCCGAATAGGCTGTCTCGTGAATCTGGTTCTCCTCCAGACGACGGACAATCTCTTCGGGACTCAGAGCCGGCAGCAGCGCGGCCGGCAGCAGCAATACTATGACAAGTATGCTTTTCATTACGTTAACTCCTTTTTCACGGTCGCCATCGGACGGTCTGCGTTCTCCGGCTCCGCTTTGCCTTGTTCAGGGTCGGCAAAGCCGCCCCTTCGCTTTTTCACGGTCGCCATCGGACGGTCTGCGTTCTCCGGCTCCGCTTTGCCTCGTTCAGGGTCGGCAAAGCTGCCCCTTCGCTTAAAAAAATCATACGTGACGCAGGGCCTCCACGGGCTCGATTTTCGCGGCCCGGTGGGTCGGGATCAGGCTTGAGACTGAGGCAACCGTCAGGGAATAGAAAAATACGAACAGTGTGGATTTCAGGTTCAGCCGGGGATAAATTATGCTGCTTATATCGAAATCTACCCCCTGCATTCCGGAAGAGAAATCCAGCCCGATTGCTCCCAGCCAGGCCGTAATGCCGATACCGCAGGCTACTCCTATGGCAGTTCCGATGAGGGACATGAAGAAAGCCTCGAGAAAGAAAAGTCGGACAATCTCCCGGCCTTCCATACCCAGCGCGCCGATGGTCCCGATCTCCCGCATGCGTTCGTAAATGATCATCATAACCGAGTTGGCAATTACCGTACCAGCAAGAATAAAAAAGATCAGAGCCATGAAATTGTAGGAGATATCCGCAACATCGATCCATCGTACCATCAGGTTAAGCTCTCGCCAGTCCCGGGCCACGGCCTGATCCTCAGGGGCAAGTGTCTTTGCAACCAGCGCTTTGGCTTCCTTGTCGGAAAGCTCTTTTTCAAATTTGACCAGGATTTCCACCACTGAGTCTCCCATCTTGAGTATGGACTGGGCCCGGTCCAGAGGGATGTAGAAATAACTCTGGTTCATGGCTGCTACATTGAAGGCGGCAATCCCGCTTATGGTAAAGGTTGCCGCGTTGGGACCCCGGCGCATGGTGGTGGTAATTAAGGTTACCGTGTCGCCGACCTTTTTGCTGATCTTTTTTGCCAGAGCAGCGCCCAGGAGTACTTCTGACTCTCCTTTCCTGGGAAGACTCCCTTCGGCGAGATAACGTTCGATCTGCTGAAACTCCGCCTCTTTTTCAAAAAGGAGACCGACACCCATGGCCGGAGCGTTTACGGCGTCGGGATTACGAACCGTCGGTGGTTCCAGGAAGGCCGGAAAGGGTATGCGGGGCACTGCCTGGGCGGGGGAATCCAGGGACTCGATCTCCCGTACCATCCCGGGCCAGTTTTCAAGGCGCAGGTGCAGGGGATTGAGCATCTCCTTCTCGTCAAACTCATTATGGCGCACCCGGACCTGGCCGGTAAAAAAGGACTGAACATTCCATTCAAGATCCGCCTTCATGCCGGCCAGAAGGCTGAAGAGAAAGACAATTGCCATGGCCGCCAGGGCAATGGCCAGTATGCAGAGCAGACTGCGGCGGCGGTTTCGGCTTATATTGCGGAAGGCGATAGCGGAAAGCTTCATCTCATTCCTCCTTATTCGTCCCGCAGACAGTCGGTTATCTGCATCCTCAGAGCACTGCGGATGGGAATCAAGGCAACGGCCATGGCTATAAGAATCCCGGCGAAAAATGCCCTGAGCATGCTTGTAAAGTTCCACATGCTGCGGAAGACCCCGGAAATCCTGTAGCCGATGTCGATCTCTTTTATCATGGGAGTGAAATCCCAGCCCCATTCAACCAGCGGCCAGTTGATGAGGGCTCCGAGAATAAGGCCTCCAACGGCTCCCACCAGACCGATGCCCCCGGCTTCGAAAAGAAAGGTGAGCCGGATCTGCCTGTCGGACATGCCCATGGCGCGCATCATTCCTAGTTCCCGGATACGCTCGAAAACCGCCATCAGCATGGTATTGCTTATTCCAACCGTGGCGATTACAAAAACTAAAAGCAGGATGATTCTGGACCCGGTGGCTTTCATGGAGGCCATGGCGACATAATCAGGGGCAAGCTCTTTCCAGCTGTGGACCCGTAGATCGTGACCCTCCCCGGAAAGAAGCCCTTCAATCCGTCGCGCCTCTTTATCAGGGTCAGGGGAGTTTTTAAAGGAAAAAGGGTAACTGAGGGCAAGCTCGGTTACTGCTCCTTCCATTTCCAGATAGTAATCTGCGGTGGACAGCGGCAGGAACACGGTCCCCTTGTTCATCTGCGGGTTGGGAACGTTGATGAGGCCGACAATCTCCATGTCCATGGTCTCGTATGCTCCGTGGCGGGTCCGGGTTCTCAGGGTCAGAGGGTATCCCACTTTTGCTCCCAGGTCGGCAGCCATCCATTCTCCGATGAGCACCCCGTTTTCACCGTCTTCCGGAAAGCGTCCCTCCGTCAGGGTCTCCCGCAGGCGGAAGACTTCATCGTCCCGGGCGGGGTCAAGGGCAATACATTTAACATATACCGAACCGTCCTCGGGGTAAGGGTCCTCCCGTACAAAGAGTTCGGCTTTGAATACGACCCGGGGCGCGGCGGTGATGGATTCGTCCTTCAGAAAGTCAATAAGCTCTTGAGATTTCTCGATCACATATTTCAGGGGCAGGTTTTCCTGTTCTTCCAGGTAGCCGGGATGCATTATCTTGGCCGAAGCGGTCTCGTAATTGATGAGGTTTATCTCCGATTCCTTCTCGGCACCTTTCAGGAAGCTGTCCAGCACGATAAATAGGCCGAGTCCAAAGGCAATGGCCGATGCTGTTATAATTGTCCGTTTGGTATAGCGGGTCAGGTTTCTGAATGCCAGGGATAAAAGAAAGCTCATACATCACCTCCGCTGTCTTCGACAACGCGGCCGTCCTGCAGTCTGACAAGCCGCCGGGCGAAGTCCATGACCATGGTATCGTGGGTGGAGAATATGAAGGTGGTGCCGTGTTTATGGTTCATTTGTTTCATCAGTTCCAATACCGAGTGGCCGGTCTCTGAGTCCAGATTGGCCGTAGGTTCGTCTGCCAGTATGATGGAAGGCTTCTTTACCAGTGCCCGGGCAACCGCGACCCGCTGCTGCTGGCCGCCAGAGAGCTGCCCCGGGCGGCGGTCCTCCATGCCCTCCAGACCTACCTCCTTGAGGATCTGCATGCTTCTTTCCCGGACCTCTCCGTTCTCAAGCTTCAGGAGGTGCAGTGAAAAGGCCACGTTCTCGTAAGCCGTGAGGACGGGTATCAGGTTGAAGGTTTGAAAGATAAACCCCAGGTTCTCACGTCGGAATCCGGCCAGCTCTTTCTTGTTCAGACTGGAAACCTTTTGCTTGTCGATGAGGATCTCTCCGCTGTCGGCGGTGTCGATGCAGCCGATCAGGTTCAGCAGGGTTGTTTTTCCGGAGCCTGAGGGCCCGGCTATGGAGGTGAATTCTCCGCCTTCTATGCTGATGTTCAGTTCTCGCAGGGCGTGGACAATGGTTTCGCCGCTGCGGTAGTTCTTGACGATTCCTTTTGCTTCAATCATCGTTCTGCTCCTTTTGAGGCGCATCCGGGCTGTTCTGCTTCTGGAATGCCGCCGCGCCAAGGACGGTACCAAGATTCATGCTCTCCAGGGCGGTGGAGGGGAGGAGCATCAGTGAGTTCTTATTGTACTTCATGCCTTCATAGACCATGTTCATGGCCCTGAGCTGAAGGGCTGCCGGATTGTCGATATAGGCCCGGGAGGCTTCTTCGAATTTTGAAGCAACCTCCGCTTCTGCGGTACCCAGGATTATCCGGGCCTGCCGTTCCCGTTCAGCCTGGGCTTTCCGGCTCATAGCGTCTTCAAGCTCCTTGGGGATCAGAATGTCGGTGAACTCTACGCTCAGAATGGTTATCCCCCAGGGGCTGGTTTTAGCATCGAGAATCTGTTGAATGTCCCGGCCTACGTCCTCCCGCTCGGAGAGTAGCTTTGCCAGATCATTTTTTCCAATAGCATCCCTGAGGGCGGTTTGGGCGGAGAGGGTAACTGCTTCGATGTAGTTTTCCACCTCCAGGATTGCCTTGCCGGCGTCCCATATCATCCAGAAGCAGAGGGCGTCGATGTGGACTGGAACGTTGTCCCGGGTGAGGGTTCGCTCGGCGCTGAAATCGGTAACCCGGATCCGGGTATCAACGAAGGCGGCGATACGATCGATTATGGGAAGAAGTATAAAAATACCGGCATCACGAACCCTGCGGAAGCGCCCGAAGCGCAGCACCACAACCTTGTCCCAGTGGAAAACAAGCTGTACCGAAGCAGAAAGGAGGACTCCAAGGCCCGCGATAATGTAGGCGGGCGGATACTCAATGCGGCCGTAGCCCCCCATCGCTCCCAAAACCAGAAAAAGAGATACCACCTGTATTGTCCACAGGGGAAGAAGCGCCATAAGGATACCGGCTCCCAGGAGCCCTCCGCCGATAGACACAAGGGCTTCCGGGTTCACAAGGGGATCATACCAGTAGAGAAGCCCTGCTGCTCCGCCGCCAAAGATAAGGAGCATCAGAAAAGAGTAGGTTGAGTAATGAAAATCCTTCTCGATTTTCCTGCGGGGCTCATTTTTTATGCGGGAGTACTTTTCTTTTAAAAGTCCAAGGTTCATGGTTCTCTCCTCTTCTTCCGGTCGCCATCGGACCTGTGTCCTCCGGCTCCGCTCAGCATCGTTCAGGGTCGGCAAATCCGCCCCTTCGCTTTTTCTGCTTTGGTGGTTAGTTTTCATCGGTTCAGCTCCTGAAGATAGATGATTACATCATCCAGACTGAAGCCGTAGGAATTGGCCTTTGTTATAAACCCGCGGGTAATCTCCGCCAGAATCCGTTCCCGCTCGATATCATCCAGCTGAATATCCTTGTCCGCGATAAAGGTGCCGGTTCCCTGCTGGGTTGTAACAATTCCGCGGATCTCAAGCTCATTATAGGCCCGGGCGACGGTGTTGGGGTTTATCTGCAGCTCAACTGCCAGGCTGCGGACCGTCGGCAGCTGTTCTCCGGTGCTGAGGCGCCCGTCTGCTATGGCCATTTCGATTTGCAGAATGATCTGTTTGTAGTAGGGCACCCCGCTTTTGGGATCCAGGGAAAACTGGAGCAGCCTGGTATTCTTTCGTGACGCCGCCATTGGACCTCCCGTACCGGGTGTACTAAACACTTATTGTACTAATTCTTTAATACAATAATAATGTAATCCGACTGAACCGAACAGTCAAGAATAAAAAAGTGTTAAAGGCTGTGTTTTACGTAGAAATTCAGGCTGCTGATAATATCATTTGTATCGGGTGCTTCGTCATAGACACCCCGTTTATGATAGGAGGTTGTAGAGACACCGGTGTACCAATCGCCGAAAAAACGCCGTTCAAAGGCTATATCGAGAATTTCAATTATCGAATAGCCGGTAGAGCCGTAATCCGGAACTGAATCGGCTATTGTGTGAAGGCCGTAATAGGAGTAATCGATGAGAAGACTGCCGATTTTGTTATGAGAAACCTCAAAGTAGAATTTTCCCCCTTCCCCGGTACCAAGGTCGTAGTTTCGCCGCTCATCGCCATTATCCGAAGGGGCATCGTACCACAGGTGTATGTACTCACTTGCACCAAGGATAATCCAGTTCAGATGCAGCTTGGCTGATAAATACCAGGAGCTGCCAAGGTGGTGTTGGGTCTTGAAGCTTAAACCAATGGAGTTTGCGGAAAAGTTGACCAGGGAACTGAAGATAAAATCATAGTGCAGGCTTGCAAACGCAGTTCCCTGGGAGTGGGGCAAGTCGTATAGGGGAAAAGCTGCCAGTGATCCGTCGGAGAAAAATGAGGCAGAATAGAAGGTATCCGAAAGATTGATTCGGAAGCGCTGCTCGAAGTGTTCAAAGGGGGTAATGGACCCCGGGGTATACGGGTCGCCGTAGATAATCTGGCCGTTGGCATAGGCGGAGAAATTGTTTTCCGCCGCTTCATAGTTTCTAGTGCCGTCAAGCTCGTAATCCGCAAGAACTATCCCGCCTGCCAGGTAAGCCTGCCGCAATGATGACCGGGAAGGGTGTATCCGGGGACTCTCTTCGAATATCTCACTGTTCAGACTGTCCAGTGGGCTGATAACCCAGCGAGCCGGCAGATTATTGGCGTCGGCTTCCAGGTAGAGGCGGTGAAACATTTCGCCCACTGCTATGCCGCCCAGGCTGGTTACGACCAGGTCGTTGATGGAGGGCAGTTCGGTCTCCATCAGAAGCTCCCAGGTGGCGCTGCTTCCCAGGGTCAGCAGTGAGGATTCCCAGAAATTGAGGTTGTTAGATCTTCCGGCGATAAAGTAGTAGGACCCCTGGTAGGGATGGCCTATCTGGTTTACCGAGAACTCATCCTGGTCCCAGGCCCACCAGGTTGTGAGGTTGGTGCGCATGGAGTCGGGGCTGATCATGGCATAATCGGCCTGACGAATATAGCGGTTGATCCCCAGCAGAAAAAGGTTACTTCCCATGGCCTCAAGGGCGGCAATACCATAGCGGGGAGACAGCTCTTTTTCAGAAGCTGTGCCCGTATCTTCAGAGACAGCGATGTGCTGGACAGTAAGAAATAACAGGAAACAGGTAAGTGGTATGGATAAAGCTCGCGGATATAAAGAGAGTCGCATAATCTGGTGGCCGCCCGGAAATCAATATGAGCTGCAGAGTACCACCAAATTATGCGCTTTTCTACCCGTTCTACCCTTTGTACGTATGCCGGCTGATTCTATTGAAAGGCGGCGGTCAGTTCCCTGCGGCTGTACTGGAGCACATCCATCAAGGTCCTGGTGCCGTCCTTGCCGGGGAAATTGATAAGGGACGCTGTTCCCGCTCCGGGCATAATTTCAAGCAAAGGGGCACCGACGTCTGTGTGCCAGTTGTCGATGATGACCGCTGCACCGCTTTCTGAGAGCTCCTTAAGCTGCTTTGCTTCCAGGGGAGCGGGTCCGTAGGTCCCGGCAACAGTAAGGCCAAGATTTTTGGCGAGTCCCTCCAGAAACTTGTGAACAATGACCGGGGTATCCTTGTAAGGGATGAGTTCGGCCCGCCAGTCAGAGAAAAACTCTTCAATCTCCTTAAGGTTTGCCTCCGCTGTCTCCTGGGTACCCGCGGCCTGTGCAATGATTCTCACCGATTCATTGATGACCGGCCATGTGTTCACGGTGGTAATCTGAACAAGCTGAGCATCCGTGGAGGCCGCCTCCTTGAGGCGTTCCATCATGACCTCGTAGCCGGCATAGATAATCATCTTCGCCCGGGAAATGTTCCTGATGTCTCCCGGGGTCATCTCGTACTCAGGGGGATGCTGCAGCTCGTAGGGAGCAAGGATATGGATGTTTTCAAGCCCTGCGACCTCGGCAAAGGAGGCTGTCCAGGAAGTCGTGGCAATAATCCCGGGTACGTCAGAGGTCTCCTGCGCCCCCTCGGCGAACAGACCGAAGCCAAAAAAGAGACAGAGAAGTACAAACAATATTCTTTTCATAAGGATCTCCTGAAGTGTTTTATTAGTATCAAAATCCCGAATATCAGTGCTGAGGTCAGGGTGACCCCGGCGCTGACGGGAATATCGAGCCAGAGTGATAACATAAACCCGACCAGGGCGGAAAAGAGCCCCACCATGGATGAAATAAGAAACATGGCCCCGGTACTGCCCGCCACTAAAAGGGATGAAACCGCAGGCAACAGCACCAGGGAGTCCAGCAGCAGGGCCCCCACAAGGCGCATGGATATGGCGATGGTTATTCCCGTGCCGATGAGAATAATCCGGCGATAGGCCTCCGCCGGGATACCGGAGGTGGCGGCCACCTCGTAGTTAAAGAGTACTGCCGTCAGCCGCCGGCGCAGGACCAGAATGAAGAGCAGGATTGCGGCGCCGACCCCGCTGCTGATGGCAAGTTCCGTACTCCTGACAGCGTAGATGTTCCCCCACAGTATACTCAGGGCGTCCTTGGCGGGGACCCCGGCCTTGTAGATGACAATTACCGCCAAAGCAATACTGACTACCATAAAAAAGGTGGTCGCGTAGCCGGTGGGAATATCCCCGCTCCGGGTAACGGCAATGAGCATGATAATCAAAAGCAGGTTTACAACCAGGCTGCCCAGAAGGGGAGAGATCTGCAGTCCCATTGCGAGGGCGCTTCCCAAAAGGGCCCCGTGCATCAGCATGAAGCGCAGGGTTATCAGATTCAGCCGGATGACAAAGACCCCGATCAGGGGAAAGGCGATCCCTGCTGTCAAAAGGGCGAGAAAACCCCGCTGGATGGGCGGCAGGGCAAGGTATTCGAGCATCAGCCGGCCTCCCGTACAACAGTGTCATCAATCTCCTGTTCCAGCCTCAGCCGCCGCCAGCCCTGATCCTGAATACCTTTCAGGTCATGAGTAACCAGCAGCACCGTGGCCCCATGCCCGGCGGCCATTTCCAGCAGGAGAGGATAGAAGCGGGAACGAATCTCCGGATCCAGCCCCGCTGTGGGTTCGTCCAGAACAAGCATCTCCGGGGCCTGGGCCAGACAGCGGGCCAGAGAAACCCGCTGCTTCTCTCCCCCCGAGAGGGTTACAAAGGAGCGTGCCGCCAGCGAGGCGCAGCCCAGGGCTTCCAGCAGGTCAGTGATCTTTTTGTTTCGGGAGGCCCTGGACATCCTGCGGGAGGTTAACCCGATGTCCACAACCTCACGAACGGATATGGGAAGGTCGCCTGTAAGGGATTCCTGAGGTAGATATGCCAGGCTTCCCGGTCCGCGCACCCGGCGGATCACTCTGCCCTGTTCCGGGTGTATGAAGCCCAGGGCGGTCTTGAGAAGGGTAGTTTTTCCTATACCGTTTTCGCCCTGCAGAATTATGTGTTCTCCGGCCTTGATCCCGAAGGAAAGCTTGCGCAGAATAAGCCGGCTTCCCCGCCGGACAGTAACATCCTGAAAAGTAATAAGGGGGTCGGTCATTGCCGTCCGGCCCGGCGGCTGAGCTCGCTGTATGCTTCCTCGGTGTCGTCGACAGCGGCCAGCAGTTCCTCGGTCCGGCACTGGATCCGGGGAACAAGGGTCCCCCAGGAGAATTCAGCTTTTCTGGAGCGAAGATACTCCGCTGCAAGCTCGCTCATAAGGACTCCGTGAATCCTGCGGATACCCAGGCGGCAGATTAAGAGGGCAGCGGCTTTACCGATTATGCTGTCCCGGAGATGCAGATCCCCGGGGTTAAGGTCTTCTCTTGAGAGAAAGTCCTCCAGGGCGAAAAGAGGATGAAGCCACTTTCCGTTGTGGGTAAATATTCTTTCCTCTTGCAGAAAAACCTGAAGAGATAGTGAATCATGGTGATTTGTGCACATATATGATGATACTAACACCAAAGCATGACGAACGGCAAGCAGCTCCCGGGATCAGTCTATCTGTTTTGCTATCAACTGCAGGAACTCCAGACGCGTGGCCTCATCATTGTGGAAGCTGCCCAGTACCGATGAGGTGGTCATGACGGAGTTCTGTTTTTCCACGCCCCGCATCATCATGCAGAGGTGTTTTGCTTCCATAACCACTCCAACACCCTCGGCGTTGGTAACGTCCATAATTTCCCGGGCGATCTGTCTGGTCAGGCGCTCCTGTATCTGCAGTCTCCGGGCAAACACGTCGGCGATGCGGGCAAGTTTACTGACTCCCAGCACCTTGTCCCGGGCAATATAGCCGATGTGGACTTTGCCGTAGAACGGGAGCATATGGTGCTCGCAGAGGCTGTAGACCTCGATGTCCCGCACAATGATCATGTTATTGGCTTCGGATTCGAAAACCGCGCCGTTTATAACTTCTTCCATGTTTCGGCTGTAGCCGGAGCTCAGGTATTCCCAGGCCTTGGCCGCCCGGTCCGGTGTCCGCTGAAGCCCTTCCCGCTCGGGATCTTCGCCGATTTCGATTAATAATTCACGTATGAGTTCGGCAACGCGTTCGCGGTTCATGGCTTCTGCCTCCTGTGTTTCAAAGGCCGGAATCAAGCAGATTACGCAGGATTTCGGTTATCGGAGAATAGTACAGCTCCATGTCCGGATTGACCAGCCCCGCGAGAGGACTTTTGTCTCCCGGCAGACGTATATCCGGTTCAAGTTCCAGGAGGGGGATGTAGATAAACGTCCTCTCTTTTATTTCCGGATTGGGGATCACAAGCTCCGGGCTGTCGAGCTGAAGGTCTTCATAAAGAATCAGGTCCAGGTCCAGGGTGCGGGAGGCGAAGGGGTCATTTTCCCGTACCCGGCCGCAGTGATTTTCGATGTGTCCCAAGGTTTTTTTCAGTTTCAGGGGGGCGATATCAGTTTGTCCGTGCCAGATCCCGTTTATGTATTCCGGCTGCCGTCTTTCGCCGAGAGGGGCCGTGCGGTAGTGCGTCGAGACCCGCAGCAGGTGTACCCGGGAGGAGAGCAGCTTGAGACCCTCGCTTAGGTTGGTCTCGGGGTCTATATTGGATCCCACGGCAATATAGAAATCAGCCATCGAAGCCTCTGTCGGGATAATCCTCCCGGGTCCGGAATATTTCTACCGCCACGCTCCTGGCAAAGCGCAGGGCCCCGGGCTTATCGATGGTAACCCCAACCCGCCGGACCTCCGGTACCTCGAGACAGAGGGCCGCTATCTCATGGGCTAAAGCCTCTATGAGGTAGAATGAGCTCTCCTCGGTGAAGCTTATGACCCGATTTTTAATTTCTTTGTAATTGATGGTATCATTAATATCGTCGCTCTCCCCGGGAAGACGCAGATCTCCTTCAAGGCACAGCGAGATTATAATGTCCTGTTTTTTCTCCCGTTCATCGGGATTAATCCCCACGATACAGCGGACCAGGATGTCCCGTATGTGGATCCGGTCCAGTTTAAACTCCATACATGCTCCCTCTGATGCGGCGGCCGCCGTCTACAAAGATGACCTGGCCGCTTATAAAACTGTTGCTGATTAGAAAAAGCAGGGCGCTGCTTATGTCTTCCAGTCTTCCCACGCGGCGCATCGGATTGGTGTGACGCAGCTTGTCCAGGAATGCTTCGTTCTTCCCCGGAGGAGGCAGAATGAGCCCCGGAGCTATGGCGTTTACCTTGACCGCCGGTGCGCAGGCAATACTGAGCATGCGGGTAAGACTGAAGAGACTTCGTTTGCTCAAGGCGTAGGCCGCGTGCTCCTTGTCGTTATCGGTTATTCTGGTATCCAGGAGGTTTACAATGTTTCCCAGCTGTTCGGCTTCCGGGGGATCTGCCAGGCCGGAAAAATGTTTCTGAGCTGCGAAGAGCCGGGACAGCACAAGGGGGGCCCAGGTGTTAATCTTAAGGTTCTGCTCAAGGTCCTCCCAGGTAAAGGCGTCGATGGTGCCCGCGGGAAAAATCGAGGCGGAATTGACCAGAATATCGATGCCGCCGGATAACTCTACCGCCTTATCAAAGAGGTCCCTGGTCTCCTGTTCGGACTCCAGGTCGGCCTTCACTGTCCAGGCTTTCACTCCCTTTGACGTAATGAGCTCAGCGGTTTTTTGCGACTCTTCCTGTGAGCGGTGATAATGAAGAACGATGTCCGCTCCCGCCCCGGCAAGGGCCAGGGCGCAGGCGGCACCGATACGTTTGGCGCCGCCGCTTATAAGCGCGGTTTTTCCCCGCAGATCAGGATATATCATGTCAGACAAAACGGTTCCGTATTTCCGCGCTCACGTAATCGAGGATGGAAACCGTCAGGGCGATAAACCAGACGGCGATTCCTGCGGACCGATACTCCAGCAGCCGGATGTACTGGACCAGAAGAAAGCCGATTCCGCCGCCGCCGACCATACCGATAACCGTGGACATGCGCACGTTTATATCCCAGCGGTAGATGGTAAAGGATACAAAGGGAGGGATCATCTGGGGTACAACGGCGAACATGATTGTCTGCAGTTTGTTGGCCCCTGTGGCCTGGATGGCCTCTATGGGGCCGGGGTTTATGCTCTCTATGGACTCGGAGTAGAGCTTCCCCAGGGCCGCTACGGAGTGGATGGTCAGGGCGACAATTCCGGCAAAGGGGCCGAGGCCCACCCAGACCACCGCGATAAGGGCCCATATAAGGGGTTCGATGGCCCTTACGATATTAAGGATGGTCCTGGTGATGTAATAGATGGACATGGTTACCCAGCTTCCGGACATCAGGTTGCGGGCGGCAAGGAAGCTGACAGGTACCGAGAGGATAATACCAAAAATCGTGGCCATCATTCCCATAAAGATGGTCTCGATTATCAGTTCGATGGTCAAGAGCAGGGGTTCACTGGGCAGCAGGGGGCCTACATCGCTGACCTGCCGGGCAAGCACCTCATGATACTGGGGCCCTTTGGCGCTGGGCGGTACCAGGCGGTAGGGCATGATCATCTTCAGTTCAAAGGAGCCTGTATCATCGGTTTCCACCGATAAATAGCGGCCCTCATGACGGGGCTGAAACTCATTGCCGATGGCGTCGCTCCACCATATCTGGGTCAGGGTGTTGGGTTCGAAACCCTCACCCTGAATGCTGAGCTCCGTTCCCGGAATAACCTTGTTGTTTTCGTCCAGTTTTGAGAGATTCCCGGACCGCGGTTCGACCCGTATGTAAGGTTCTCCTGGCCGCTTCGCCGGTACCGGGGGAATCTCACCTTCGGAGTCCACAAGGAGCTCTGCCCCGGCCTCGAGACTTTCGGTATCCCGGGTGACCGCCGCGTCCCAGGGCCACAGAATTTTCGAGAGTGGGACCCAGGCTTCGTTGGCGTCCCTGGTCAGCCTGACTACATCGATCTGACTGATCTGCCATCCCACGGCAAAGAAAACCAGCAGAATCAGGGCGAAGATGGCGTTCCCGTACTGCTTTTTTTTGTTCGTCTGGCGCGCCGCGTCAAGCATAATCCAGATCCAGATTCCGAGGAGCGCAAGCAGACTGAAACCGACAAAAAGCGGGTTTCTGGAAAGGGCCTTCATCAGGATCCCCCAGAAGCCCTCTTCCAGGCGTCCGATGATACGGATGCGCCAGATCATGAGCCCCGCCAGGCTGAACATGGAGCCCGCCAAAAGGAGGCCCCGCTGGATTCTGCGGGCCATTACCTGCCCCAGCCCTGGTATAAGAAGTGAAAGCAGTGCAGCGACGGGAGCACTGACCAGGGAGTTCTTAGCCTCTTTGTAGACTTTTTGACTCATGGTGTTCCCTCCCCGTGTGTGCTGTCTTTGGTGCTCAGGGTGCCGGCACTTACCCGCTCGGCCTCTTCTCCGTAGATTTCCTTGAACTGCCGGTCTGTCATGCTGCGAATATCCTCACGGGTCCCGCGGTAGACTATCTCGCCGTCCTTAAGCCCGATTACTGTGGTGGCATAGCGCTGCACCAGGTCGAGGTAATGAAGGCTGCAGAGCACGGATATGCCGCTCTCCCGGTTGAGCTGTTCCAGGTAGCCGAGGATGGTATGGGCCAGGACCGGATCCAGGCTGGCGACCGGTTCGTCCGCCAGGATCATGCTGGGGTCCTGCATAAGTGCCCTGGCAATACCGACCCGCTGGCGCTGCCCGCCGGAAAGCTCATCCGCCCGCTTGTGGGCCTGATCCTCGATTCCCACCTTCCGCAGGGCCTGCATGGCTTCTTTTCTTATACCGCCCGGGAATTTATGCAGAATACTCTGCCATGGGTTCAGATAGCCAAGCCTGCCGGAAAGCGCGTTGGTAAGGACGCTGGAACGGTCCACCAGGTTGAAGTGCTGGAAGATCATTCCGATCTTTCGCCGGATTTGACGAAGTTCCTTATTGTCGGCGGCAGTAACGTCGTGGCCGTCAAAGATGATGGTTCCTTCCGTGGGATCGATCAGACGGTTTATGCACCTGAGAAGGGTTGATTTTCCTGAACCACTCAGGCCGATTATTACCAGAAACTCACCGTCTTCTACAGTAAAACTGACTTTTTTCAGGGCCCTTGTTCCGTCTGGATAGACCTTGGTGAGATCTTTGACTTCGAGCATGATTTCCTCACACTAGAGGAGGGACCGGAATCCCCCCTCCGGAATTCGCCTTCAGCGGTTTAATCCATCAGTTCCTGGGCTTTCAATCCCGCAGCCTGCAGTACCTGCCGGAAGGGATCGTAGAACTCATCCCCATGGGCTGCCAGGTCGTCCCACTGATAAGCAGTATTCAGGGCCTTTTTGCCCTCTTCGGTTTTTACGATCTTAAGAAGGGCGTCCACGATCTTCTGGCGCATCTCAGCGGGAACCGCAGGACTGAACTGGACTCCGTCGTTGGGAATGTCCGTAGTAACCCCGATGACAACGACCTTTTCCATAACATCCGGATACGTCTTTTCCAGCCGGGTCCGGGCGTCGACATAGGTGGCCCCAACGTCGGCTTCGCGGTTGTAGACCGCAGATACGACTGTATCATGGCTTCCCGCATCTACGACGCTTTTCAGGTCCCGCTCCGGATCAATACCCACGGCACGCATCTCGATCATCGGGATTATCCAGCCGCTGGTGGAGAGGGGGTCGACCCGGGCGAAGGTCTTGCCCGCGAAATCCTCAATACTGCGTATGCCGCTGTCCTGCTGGGTTATGAACTGACCGTTATAGGTGGGTGAGCCGTAACGTACGGAAACCAGGGCGGCATCGGCAACCCCGCGATCGGCTGCCATGATGTAAGCAAAGGTCGCCAGGGAGGCCATGTGGGCCTTGGGCGGCTTGCTGCTCATGGCTTCGATTACCCCCACATACTCGGTGGCAACATTGGTGCTGAAAAAGTAACCTGTTTCCCTGTTCAACAGGTCCGCCACCTCCTGTGCTCCGGCGGAAACCCGTTCCATTTCTCCTGAAGGTACGAAGGACCAGACGATGGGGTTCTCCTCGGAACCGAGGGGCGCCTCTTTAGATCCGCCGGCAAAGATGGCAAATGAGGCTGCGACGATCAGGAACACAATCAATCCTTTTTTCATCTTACATCTCCTTGTGACTTGGTGTTCTATAGTAACAGCATACCATAGGATACAAAGATGCTACTAACAGTTTGTCAGCTTTTTGTTAAAAATAGCAAGTTTCAGATAAATATGACAAAAATAGTTGACTATGCCGGGAATGGAGGATATTATAAGCCTATAATGAAGATTGTTTTGGTAGGGAATCCATGAAACTGTCCACCAGAAGCCGATACGGACTGCGCTTGATGATTGCCCTGGCCTCGAGTTACGGCGATGGCCCCCGGCTGCTTAAGGAGATAGCGGATACTGAGGAGTTGTCGGAGAAGTATCTCGGTCAGCTTGTTATCCCGCTGAAGAGTGCCGGTTTTATCAGCGCCGTCCGGGGTGCAAAAGGCGGTTACGAACTGGACCGGGACCCGCAGCAGATCAGTCCGCTGGATATAATAAATGTGCTGGAGGGTGATCTGTTTACCAGGGAGGAATCAACCCCTGCCAGTCCCGGGAGCCTGCGGGCAGCCTCCGATTTGTGGGAGCAGCTGCGGAAGGCCATGACGAGTGTGCTTTCTTCCATGACCCTGGCGGAGCTGGCTGAAAACGCCGGAGAAAAGAACAGCGATTCCCTGATGTATTCGATCTGAGCAGGCAAACCCGGAAAAAGGAGAAAAGTATGGCGATTGCCCGAAATATAACCGAACTTGTTGGAAACACCCCGCTGGTAGCCCTTGCAAATTTTGTCCCCCCCGAATTCCGGGAGACCGAAATTCTGGCCAAACTGGAGGCTTTTAACCCCTGCGGCAGTGTCAAAGACCGCATAGCTTTGGCCATGATCGAAGACGCGGAACAGAAGGGGCTGGTGGGCCCGGGAAGTCTGATTGTCGAGGCTACATCCGGCAACACCGGTATCGGCCTGGCTTTTGTCTGCGCCCAGCGGGGTTACCAGCTGGTGCTGACCATGCCGGAAAGCATGTCGATAGAACGGCGTAATCTGCTCAAGCTCCTGGGAGCCAGGCTGGAACTGACCCCGCCGGAAAAAGGTATGAAAGGCTCTATTGCCCGGGCGGAGGAGCTCCTCGGAGAGAATGATAACGCCTTTATGCCCCGGCAGTTTGAGAACCCCGCCAACCCGGATGTCCACCGCCGCACTACCGCCGAAGAGATCTGGCGGGACTCGGAAGGCCGGGTCGACATCCTGGTAGCCGGTGTCGGGACCGGGGGGACCCTGACGGGAGCCGGGGGAAGGCTCAAGGAGCTGAATCCGGAAATCCAGGTAGTGGCGGTAGAGCCCCAGGCTTCGCCGGTTATCTCCGGGGGAGACCCCGGACCTCACCGAATCCAGGGGATCGGCGCCGGGTTTATTCCCGGGGTGCTGGATACGGAGATTATCGATCAGGTAGTGCAGGTCGGCAACACCGAAGCGCTTGAAACTGCCCTTGAACTTGGACGCCGGGAAGGAATCCTGGCGGGAATCTCCAGCGGGGCCGCGGCGCATGCGGCGCGGGTTGTTGCCTCCCGAAAGGAGAATCAGGGCAAGCGTATTGTAGTTATTCTCCCGGATACCGGAGAAAGATATCTTTCGGTCTGGTCATCTCTGGATAGCTGAGAACCCGGACGGATTACATATAAAAACTACTAGTATGGAGGAATCCATGTCGTCAGATTACCGTTTTGAAACATTAGCGCTCCACGCCGGACAGGTGCCGGACAGCGACCAGCACTCCCGGGGAGTCCCGGTTTACAGGACCAGTGCCTATACCTTTACCAATACCGAGCATGCGGCGAACCTGTTTGCCCTTAAAGAGCCTGGTAACA
Source organism: Marispirochaeta sp. (assembly GCF_963668165.1). NCBI lineage: Bacteria > Pseudomonadati > Spirochaetota > Spirochaetia > Spirochaetales > Spirochaetaceae > Marispirochaeta > Marispirochaeta sp. The sequence goes on from NZ_OY764209.1 coordinate 1,392,534, forward strand.
TCTACACCCGTATCATGAACCCGACTCAGGCGGTTCTTGAGGAGCGGGTGGCAGCTTTGGAGGGAGGAGCCGCCGCCCTGGCTCTGGCTTCCGGGACCTCTGCAATCTTCTATTCGATTATCAACATAGCTTCCGCCGGGGAGGAGATTGTCTCCTCCAGCAACCTGTACGGCGGGACCTTCACCATGTTCCATGACATTCTGCCTCAGTTCGGCATTACTGTACGCTTTGTTGATCCCGAGGACCTGGATGCACTGGAAAAGGCCATCAATGAGAAAACCAGGGCGGTATTCTTTGAGACCATCGGAAACCCCGGACTGATTGTCGCGGACCTGGAAAAGATCGCCGCCGTGGCCCATGAACACTCCCTGCCTCTGATTGTGGATTCCACCTTTACCACCCCCTATCTGCTGCGGCCAATCGAACATGGTGCCGATGTGGTAGTCCATTCCCTGACCAAGTGGCTGGGAGGTCATGGAGCTGGAATCGGCGGGGTTGTGGTCGATTCCGGCCGCTTTGACTGGACGAATCCCAAGTTTAAACTCTATAACGAGCCGGACCCCTCGTATCACGGTATCCGTTACGCCCACGATCTGGGAGACTTGAATCCGGTGGCCTTTATACTGCGTATGAGACTGGTTCCCTTACGGAATCTGGGGGCAGCCCTGTCTCCGGATAACGCCTGGATCTTCCTTCAGGGGCTGGAGACTCTGCCCCTGCGCATGGAGCGGCACAGCGAGAATGCATATAAGGTAGCGGAGTTCCTGGAAGACCATCCCCGGGTGGAGTGGGTCAGCTACCCGGGACTGCCGTCGAATCCGGCCTATGAGCGGAATGTCGGTTACCTGAAGCGGGGTTTCGGCGGTATGGTTGTCTTCGGGATCAAGGGCGGAGCCGCATCCGGATCAGCCTTTGTTGAAAACCTGAAGCTCTTTTCCCATGTGGCCAATGTGGGGGACGCCAAGAGTCTGGTTATTCACCCGGCAAGCACAACCCATTCTCAGCTCTCTGCGGAGGACCAGATTGTCGCCGGAGTTCGGCCGGAACTGATCCGCCTTTCCATCGGGCTGGAACACATTGATGATATTATTGCGGACCTCAAGCTTGCGCTGGAGCAAGGGGAAGGCTGAAACTCATACAGGTGCCATTACCGGGAGTGCTGCTGATTTCCAGGGCGCTCCCGTTTTTTTCAGGAACTCCCTGGCCAGCTGCAGCCCCAGACCGGTACCATTTTCGTCCTCTGTGCCGCTGCGGGAAAACACTTTATCCGATGAAACTACTTGTGGGCACCTCCTATGTTTTACGTCAAGACCCCAATCCAATAATTTGTAATTTATGATATTTCAGCTTCGCAAGCCTCTCTTTAAGCTGGCTATACCGATAATATGTCTTCTTTGTCACCAAGGTGTACAGAAGCTTTACTAATCTCCGAGCAATGGCAATAATCGCTACTGCTTTAGGTTTTCGAGTGATTAAAGTTTTGTAAGCCTCTTTCAAGTGCCCCCCACTTTTCGAACGCACCAGTGACCATGCTGCCTGTACGATCACTCTGCGCAAATATGCACATCCTCGCTTTGATATTGGCCCCATTCGATGAGTTTCCCCAGAGCTATCGACCCGAGGTATGAGGCCTGCGTAGTTTGCCACCTGATCTGCATTCGCAAATCGACTTCCATCCCCTACGTAGGCAATAAAAGCCAACGCGGTAGCAGGACCGACTCCTGGGACAGACATGAGAATCCCAGTGTTCTTCTCGGATTCCAGGAACTGCTTTGTTTCCTGTTCTAAATCTTCAATAATCGCTTCACAGTAGGCAACCATTTCTATCAGTCGCCTCGCTTCTCGAACATGCCGTCCGGTAAGAAGGGTCAATACGTTCTTCTCTCTGTTCGATGCCGTTTTTAGATCCGCTTTCGTTATCGTTGTAATACCCGAATCGAGAAACACACTATGGAGCCGGTTTATGTACCTTGTTCGGTCTGCTTTGTAAGTTGCCAGTTCGGCTACAACTGACCTCTCCTCTTCCTCTTTCTTCGTTGGCAACGGTACGGTTGGCAATTCTTCTACCGGGTTCCGCTGTAACAGGCGGGCAATTTGTACTGCATCTTCCCTATCCGTTTTTTTCAGCGATTGGTAAATCATTGCAAGCTTCCCAGGGTTCAGAACAACAACATGGCACCCAACCCGGTCAGTCAGATATCGAGCAATATTGAACGCATTGTTCCCCGCTTCCAGTCCTACCAAATCATCATTACCCAATCTCTTGGCAAGTCGCTCTAAGCCAATCCCATCGGCTTTTCCATTGAACTGTTGATTCTTGGCTTTCTCATCGAGAATCGCACACTGGTAAGTCCGTTTACCAAGGTCGATGCCTACATACCGAATCTTCTCTTCCATTTTTCCCTCCTTTCGGTTATAAGAAGGACTGGGAGTCTTTGGTCAGACGCGAGTTACACCGTACTCCTATTCGCGGTTGCGCCGGTCACTCGGCGCACCGCTCTATGGTGTTCGGTGGCAGGTTTCAGTTAATCTCTAAAGCGAGGTCTTATGCCTCCCGGTGCCCTCAACCTACCGCCGGCTCCCCAATCCCGTCAGATAGAGGATAACTCTCTGCGCCCAACCACGTAAATCATACAATCTCTAAAAACTACTCTTTTTGCCCTATGCAGCGTTGTCGGGATTTCCCGCAGTCCTCAACTCTTGTTATCACAAGAGCATGCGGGTGCTACAAAATCCCTTCGCCTTGCCTATGACAAAAATACCACGTTTTTAGAGGTGCCCTTGTTTGATTTCTTCGCTGCTCATTCCGATGCCTGAGTCTTCGATTTCGATTCGGGCCAGCGATCTGTTTGCAGTAATCCTGATAGTGACCGTCCCGCCGCGCCAGGTGTATTTAATCGCGTTGTCTAAAAGGTTTCGCAGTACTGTATAGATCATGTTGCTGTCCACCGTAACCAGCAGGTTTTCCAGCAGCTCATAGGTGGATTTTGCGGAGCTGTTTATCATGGCAATAAGTTCGAGGTTCTCCTGACTGCTCATGTCATGCCTCTGGGAGTTTGATAACATCAGGTTCGTTATTCCAATGGTGGAATTGAAAGAGTTCTTAAGATCATGGGCGATTATAGAAAAGATCCTGTTTTTGGTGTTGTTGGATTCCCGAAGGTCCCGGGCTGTCTTTTGCAGTTCTGAATAGAAGAGCTGAACCGGATTCCGGATACCCTCCCGGACCAGCGAAAGGTAAATCAGGTAAAACGAGATGATCTTCAGGTAATGGCCCAGCATATTCAGCAGCCTGTAATTGTCTGCATACAAGGTAAAAGCGAACTCGCTGGCTATGGTGGTAGCAATGGACCAGTGCAGAAGCCTGAACCGGCTGCGGGGAAACAGATTGTACCGGAAACGGAATACAAGCAAAGCGGAAATGAGAAGGGCTGAGATTATATACTCACTGACAATTTTAAAAGTAGCGGTGCTGCTTTGTTGATATGAACAGTGCAAAGCCAAGAAAGGTAAACGCTTCTATATAACGGGCGGCAATCCACACCTGATTTGCATAGTAGTCGTAATCTGTAAAAATCCCCATACCGGTGTAAGAAAGAGTGTGCAAAAGATCGAGAAAGGCGATAAAGAGATACGCAATTCCCAGATGAACCAGAGCGGGGTTCTCCATAAGATCCCTGGCATTCCAGGCAATCATAAAGACCCTGCAAGTTTCAATTCTTCTGCGATTTTATCGTAAAGGTATGTGAAGCCGCAGCATACTGTCTGAGGGATCGACTTTCAACGCTCCTCCCAGCTCCTTTGTAACAAGAAAGCGCAGCATACCAAGTTCACTTTTTTCGGGATCGGCCAAAGCCCGTGAGGGGGATGTTCTGATCTGAAGTCCAATCTTATCAAGGGAGGCGTGAATTTCAATATTTTCCCATTCTGTTTCCTTCCGCCTGTGAAAAGCGGTGGCCAGTATCTCAAACAGGGTGAGGGATAACAATACTCCCTGGAGCAGGCTGATCTTCAGGGTCGAGCCGGTAATCGACAGCTGCAGGGCTTTCTCCTGCAGAGCAAAGGTGCTTGAATAGTGGCGGACTACTGTTGACAGTACTTCCCGCAGATTTTTCTCCTCCGGGATGCCTGTCTGTGTAAAGTAGCGGTACGATGCCCTTAATACGGTAAGCCTGGTTGCTTTTTCTTCTGCAGATACCGAGGGATCGGTCTTCAGCATATAGCGGACCAGGCGCAGAATTTCGTCTATTCCCATGCTGAGCTTGTTGAAGAGGATTCGGTTTTTATCCATCGCTCCTGTTAGAGCCAAATTTGAGCGGTGTACCATCTCGTACAGGGAGGCACTCTCCAGAGCATTGGCGCAGTGAGTAAGAACGAGAGTTAAAAGCAGAAGCGAAAGCCTGTCTCCATGACCGCTGCCATGACTGAAAAGTCCTGCAAAAAGTCCCCGGCAGCGGCGGGTCGTGCTGATGGAGTGGAGCAGAAGCCTGGTACTCTTATCAGAATCCAGATGCCGCAGCATGGGCCGCTGATCCCTCAGGGCAATATGCACATTCCCTTTGTCTACTTCATCTGCAATCAGGCCTTTTATTCGTTCAGACTCCGCCGCGGGGCAGCAGGAGTGGACTTCCAGTTCTCCGGTCTCCTCATTGACCAGATAAAAGGCAGAGACGTCGAAAGGAAGGATGGAGTTCAGCCGGTCACCGGTCAATTCCAGTATACGGTCCAGGGGAGATGCGCTGGTTAAGGTATCGAGAAAGTCGGTCATCTCAATGGCAGATTCTATGGTCTCATAAGCGGAAATAATGGATTCCGCCAGATCCTGATTGTCCTGCTCAAAGTCTTTGGGATCAGTCATGCAGCATGATCTCCGTAATCTCTTCCGAATGGGTTTCCACCTGGCGGACAACCGCGTCTATGGCGGCGGGTTTCAGCACGAGGTATTCTCTGGCGGCATCCTGCAGCGGTGGTACGAACAGCTCTCCGCTGGAGCCTTTTTTTATTCCGTTGACAATAATATCGGCAAAATGGATTACCGTGGCTTCAAAAGGACGCAGGCTCTCTGCTACGCTGTGATGATCGGTAATCATGGCCAGCAGGTTTTCCGGCAGATTAAGTTTCTGGCAGAGGGCTCGGCCGACATCGGCATGAGTAAACCCTAAAATACTTCGCTCTGCGGTACACTGATTGATCGAATGGCTGCGGCAGATTGCATCGATATAGTAGACCGCGTCATGCAGCCGGGTATACAGAAGCAGTTTTCCGATATCGTGGAGGAGGCCTCCGATAAAATACCGCTCGGTGTTTTTTTCTTTCAGGAAGATAGCCAGGGTCCGGGCCGCGATAGCAGTTGCAATGCTGTGACGCCAGAATTCTGTCAGGGATGCGTCGTTTTCTCCGGTTATGAAAAAACTTCTGCTTATACTGATTCCCAGCGCCAGGGTACCCAGCTGCCGTGTCCCGATTATTGAAACCGCTTTGCTGACGGTATCGACACTGTTTTTTAAGGCGTAAAACGAGCTGTTCGCGAGTTTTAACAAGCGCGAGGTAAAACTCGGGTCTTTGGTTATCGCATCGGAGATATCGATGGCCGAGCTGCGTTCATCATAAATCACCGTCAGGATATAATTATAGATTTCGGGCAGGGTTGAATACTCTCCCATTTCGACTATTGCAGCGGGGCTTGACGGCAGACTGTTTCGCTGAGGGGGGGCTGCCTCTTTGGTGTTTCGCAAGAACCTGTCGTAGGAGCGTTTTGAACGGATGCTGAGGCTTTGCCGCCAGATCTCCCGCATAAGAGGGTCGTTCCGGTCCACTGTGGAAAAAAGTTCCAGGCTCTCTTCCGGAACCGGCTCTGCCTCTTCCTGCCCTTGTGTTCCAACAGCGATCTTTGACTCAATAGTTACTGCGACATCGGAGATTCCCCAGGTTTTCAAAATATCCAGATTTTTCTCATTAATAACACTCCCGGCGGTAAGCAACCGCCGGCCATACATATCGTGAACGTCCTCTGCCAGGACCATTCCGTTTTTTAGGTCACCAACACGAATAGTTTCCATACAGCCGCCAATAGGTAATGTTTCCTTTACGATAGATGTTAAATACAGCGCTGCTCAGGTTTAATAGATCAGACCTCCCGGACATCCCGTACTTCTTCAACGTAGGGAGATAAACAGGCAATAAGATCCTCCTTGCTCATATCTTCAACTTTTATGGTCAGCAGGGCATTGGTCATATCTTCTCCCAGGAAGGTCCCGATGGAGATGATGTTCCCTCCCTTATCGCGTATCGCAACAGCAATGTCGGCCAATTCTCCTCTTTTTTCTGGAATCAGTATGGTGGCCCGGATCCCCGAGCGCCGTGCGCCGAAGAGCTCCACAAAGAGCTTGAACAGGTCGGATTCGGTAATAATCCCCGCCAGGTGGCCTTCTTTCATAATCGGAAGACCTCCGATATTGTTTTCCGCCATAATACGTGCAGCGTCTTCGATGGGCGTATCTACATCTATGGTGAGCGGATCTGAAGTCATTACCGATTCAACCTCAAGTTCCGAAAGAAGTTCGGAAATCTCGTATACATCCAGAGATGTCGCAGTAGAAGGAGAAGCCTTCAACAGGTCTTTTTCCGTCACAATACCTTTCAGTTTCCCGTGTTTGTCTACCACGGGGAGCCGGTGTATCTTTTCCCGCTGCATTATCTTACGGGCCTTTGCTACTGAATCGCCTGGCAGTATCGTTATCGGGTTATGAGTCATTCGTTTACCCACAGTCATGACAACCTCCTCGTGGTAAAGAACAAGCAATAGTGGAATCGTCTACCATATGATTATGGTAGCCCGCTTTTACAACGGTGTCAAATATTGCTACCAGTTCTGATGGACCAGGGCTTTTATATACTTGTCATACACCTTTCGTACCCCTTCCATCTGTACTTCCGGAATCGGAGACAGATCCGCGGCGCCAATATTGGCCTCAACCTGCTCCGGGCGGGAAGCTCCGGGAATTATCGTTGAAACCTCCGGAAACATGAGTATCCAGCGCAGCGCGACGGCTGCCAGAGCCGTACTGCCGGAAAAGAGCTCCTTAAGCTCCTCTACGGCCTGTAATCCGGTTTCATAGGGGACACCGGAAAAGGTCTCCCCCTTATCGAAGGCCGAGCCGTCGCGGTTAAAATTCCGGTGGTCCTGGGGGTCGAAGCGTGTGTCTGCAGAAAATTTCCCACTTAACAGGCCGGAGGCCAGGGGAACCCGTACAATAATACCAAGATTCCGTTTCCTGGACAGGGGGAGGAAATCTTCCGCCGGACGCTGCCGGAACATGTTAAAGATGATCTGGACTGTGGCAACATTATCATATTCCGAGGCCTTTACCGCTTCTTCAATTTTTTCGACGGAAACGCCCAGATACGCGATCTTGCCTTCCTGCTTAAGATCTTCAAAAAGGCCGAATATCTCGGGACGATGGTAAACTTCAGTGGGGGGGCAGTGCAGCTGAATCAGGTCCAGGCGGTCCAGACCGGTTCTTTTCAGGCTGTCTTCCACATAGGAACGCAGCGCCTCAGGGGTATATCCTTTGGACACATGGGGCTTTATCTGCCTGCCGCACTTTGTTGCCACATAGATTCGTTCGCTTCTTGACTTTACAACCCGGCCCACGGCTTCTTCGCTTTGACCGTCGGAGTAGACATCGGCGGTATCGATAAAGTTAATACCCCTGTCGAGAGCGGTATTGATAATTTTCTCGGCAGTTGCATCGTTAAAGGTGCTGCCCCATTTTCCCCCGACCTGCCAGGTCCCCAGGGATATTTCCGAAACGCTGAAACCGGTTTTTCCTAGTTTTCTTTTGGTCATTTCTTCTCCTCCTCTGTTTTTCATTTTCTTATACTGCAGCAGGTTTATATCATTCCAAGACTGGACAGATATTCGGCGATGCCGCTTAACAGCATCTGGACTGCCACGGTTGTTAGAATCATTCCCATAAGTCTTTCGATAGCTTTAAGAATCCTGGTGCCCATCAAGGTCCTCAGCAGGTCCGACAACAGCAGAATAACTACTGTGCTCAGCCATGCGATCAGCAGGGCCGACAATGTCTCCATCATGCGTTCGGGATACTGGGTAGCCAGCAGGGTGACCATAACTATGGTAGATGGTCCTGCAATAAGAGGTACCGCAAGGGGTACAATTAAAGGATCCTCGTCGCCGACTGCACCGTGCCCCCGGACGGTTTCCGGAAAAATCATTTTAAGGGCTATTAAGAACAGGATGATACCTCCGGCTATGGAGAGGGCCGGTTCGGAGATGTGCATTCCCTTAAGGATATACCCGCCGAACAGAAGAAAGATGATGAGAATAGCCAGGGCGATGATCAGCTCCCGCAGAATGACCCGGCGGCGCCTGTTGGGGGCCATGTGGGAAAGCAGTGCCAGGAAGGCCGGGATGTTGCCGAAGGGATCCATAACCAGCACAAGGGTAATGGCGTTGGATATAATGAACATGGGAATACTGTAACATATCGAAGGCAAAAACGGTAGCACCGGGAAATTCCGCTTGTCCATTTACGGCATCGGGGATATCTTCAAGTTACTATTGGGGACGGAAATTGTGAGTATGGTTCGGTTCTTTATGCAAAAAACGGCAGTATTTCTTGTTACCCTGATTTTCCCCCTTGGCCTTTTTTCCGAGGTTCCGGCGGAGGTGCGTCCGGAAGGAGAGCCCCGGGATGAACGGCGGCCCCGGTTCTCCGGCGAGGAGGTTGTTCAGGCATTTTATAAGGCTTATCCCGGCAGGATTGAGCGCATTGCTCTTTTGTCGGGAGACTGGGCCATGCTGATTGACGGAACCTGGTATTTCTGGGCCGAGGGGCGGCTCCTGCCGGAAGGATTACGGATGGAGTTCCAGGATTACTCTCCCTATCCCTTTTATCCTTACCCCCGGACTCTGCCTCCCATCAGTGAACCGGATCCCGAGGAGGCCGCCAGGTTGCGTGCCAGGGTCTCGTCCAGGGAGGGTAATCCCCCGCAGCGCCATCCCGGTTTTTTTAATGCCCTGTGGCGTATTCACGACCGCGATACCAGCTGGGCCCGAATGAAAACGACCTATTTTCTGGGTCACAGGCTGGAGCTGCACCGGGAACTGCTGGAGGACCTTGCAGCGGTGGAGGAGACAATCAAGGAGGCCATAGATGAAGACAGCGAGCTGCGCCGCTTTATCGCAGGTCTTGCCGGATTTGACGCCTATAACTGGCGTATTATAGCCGGAACGGCATCCTTGAGTTTTCATGCCTATGGTGCAGCCCTTGATCTGCTGCCGAAAAACTACGGAGGGCTGCAGGTATACTGGCGCTGGGCGGCCCGCTATTACCCCGACTGGTTTTCCCTTCCGTACAATAAGCGGTACATGCCCCCGGAATCCTTTGTTCGGGCCTTTGAAGAACAGGGTTTTATCTGGGGAGGGAAATGGTTTTACTTTGATACCATCCATTTTGAATATCGTCCGGAGCTTTTGCTTCTGAACGGTTGGTAAGACGGAATTTTCAGGAGGTCCGCCATGCTCTCTGTTTTCGCTAAATTCCTTGCTGCTTTGAACGCCAACTCCCGTCCAGGCGAGATTGGGGCCGCTGCTGCTTTCGGCTGTATGCTGGCCCTGATTCCCTCGGGAAACCTGCTCTGGTTCGGCCTTTTTGTCCTTGTTTTTCTACTCAAGGTTCATCTGGCCACAGCGTTGCTTGTTATGGCCCTGGGAAAGCTCATTGTTCCCCTTGCCGATCCCCTTGTCGAGGCCCTTGGTCTTGCCATTCTGAATCAGGATGCCCTGTTCCCGATTTTTACCGCCATGTCCAATATGCCCCTGGTACCCTACACAAACTTTAACAATTCTCTGGTTACCGGTGGACTTGCTGCAGGAATTATCGTCTGGGTTCCTCTGTTTTTTCTGTTTATCCTGCTGGTTAAGCTGTACCGTACACATCTCTGGCCGCGTCTGGCGGAGAATAAGCTGGTAAAAGGATTTTTGCGCTATCCTCTGATCAAGAAGATCAGCAGTGCCGTCGGCAAGGTCGGCGGGTTCTGGAAAGGAGTACGCTGATGGCAGAAACAAAGACCAAAAAACTGCCGAAGATCTTCCGCAGGCCCATCCCGAATAAGCGTTTCGAAAAAAAGATCCTTCGCAGAATATTCCTGGCAAAGGAGCGGGAATTCCTGCTTTCCCTGGCAAAGAAGGATGATCAGGACAGGTATGTCATATCCGGGGATCTTTCAAAGGCGGACGCCAGGCGCCTTGCGGTTCTTGCAAAATCAATCAAAAAAAACAAAGGCCTTGTTACTGGATGGAAGGCAGCCATTCTGACGGTAATAGTCGCTTCGCTGCTGATATTTAATCTATTTTTCAAGGATCGGCTGGCTGAGGCAGGGATGGAAGCTGCCCTGGAAAGTGTTTTCCGCGCCCGGGCCGAGGCCGACGGGGTACGGCTTTCTCTGTTCAAAGGCTCTATCTCTTTCGAATCCCTGGCTGTTGCCGACCGCAGCAAACCGATGCAGAACCTTTTTGAGCTCTCATATTCCGAGCTGCGGGTCAATATCTGGGAACTCCTGAAAAAGCGTTTGATCATAGAACGTGCCGTCTGTTCCGGTATACAGCTGGGAACACCCCGTGAGGTCTCCGGCGCTCTTCCGAATACAGAAGCGGGTGATAAAGGTTTTTCTCCGGAAGAATCCTCTTCTTCCGGGCTTGACGCTCTGCTGGCGGACACAGATCCGGAAGCTCTGCTGCAGACGCAGCTTGACAGACTGAAAAGCCCGGCCTTTATTGATGATGTTAACCTCAGCTACCGGCAGGCCATTGAGAAATGGCCCGACAGAATCGAAGGACTCTCCGATGATCTGGAGGAGGGAAAAGTGGCTGCCTCGCGGATTGCGGCCCTCAGGATTGATGAAATTGACACTCTGGATGAGGGCGCCGACGCGGCGAAGGTCATTCAGGAGAATTATCCCGATGTGGAAAACGCGGCCTCTGCGGTGCGTCGGGTAACCCGTGAGTTTCGGCAGGACCGCGAAAACTTGACGGAACTGCAGCGGGGAATACAGGAGGCCATAGAAGAGGATTACCGTCTTCTGGAGTCCGTGGTAGCCGACCCCGGGAGAGAGCTTTCCGGGATAGCGTCTCAGGCGGCGGAGAATCTGCTGAAGGCCCGTATAGGCAAGTACTACGACTACGCTCTTAAAGCCATAGACACCTCTAACAGGCTTGCCTCGGAAAAAGAGAAAAGTGAGGATACCCGTGCCCGCAGAAAAGGGACGGTGGTGCAGTTCCCTGTTCGCGGGTATCCGAGGTTTATGATCGAAGAGCTGTTTATTTCCTACGGCAGTTCCGGATCCGGGGAGTACCTGGAGGCAGCGGTACTGGATATCAGCTCTTCCCAGGAGATTGCGGGGCGGCCGGTGCGGTTTTCCCTGAACGCAGAGGACGGCAGTCACCAGCTCACCGGCGAAGGCTCCCTGGATACCCGGGACGCGGCGGAGGAGTTTCTGACTCTGAAGGGGGGACTTTCCGGGGGCGGATTCGACATCGGGGATTCCCTGTCGGGTCTCGGACTTGAAAAAATGAAAGGATCCGCCGACGGCAGAATTGAGTTTACCATAGACCGGGAGATGCGGGGAGCCGGAACAGCAGAGATCCTGCTGGACAATATGGATCCTGTTTTTCAGGAGGACGGAGACCTGTTGCAGGAAGCCGTACGCCAGGTCCTCTCCGGAACCCGGCAGGCAGTTTTTACCGTCTCCTTTGAGGCCGGAGAGAAGGGTTTTCGCCGATTCCGCGTAAGCAGCGACCTTGACAAGCTGTTTGCAGAACGGGTGGGGGATTACCTGAATACCGAAGCTGCCCGGTTGCGGGAGAGGCTTAAAGGTCTGCTGCAGAAGGAACTTGCCTCTGCCCTGGAGCGTAACGAAGAGCTTGATAAGCTGCTGGGGACCTACGGCGGCGAACTCGCGGAGGATGTACGGGAGGTAAATTCCCTCGAAGAACTAGCCCAATCCCGGAAGAAACGACTCGATGCACGGATCGAGGAGATCCGGAACGAGGCTGCCGCGGAAGTGAAGGACCAGGCGGAGAAGCTTATTGAGGATGCCGCCAAGGACTTCAAGCTGCCCTTTTAGAGGTGCCCCAAAGCAAAGGAGTTTCCAATGGATAAAGGACTGCTGGAACTGCAGACCAAGGTAAGTTATCAGGAGTCGGTACTGGCCGACCTGAATGAGGCAGTTATCTCCCAGCAGAAGGAGATAGACCGTTTAAAGAAAACGGTTGAACTTCTAACGGTTAGAATACAGGACCTGCGGGAAAGCGGTAGTGAGGAGATGCCTCATACGCCTCCTCCCCATTATTAACCTATAGTATGATTCAGACCATGGAAATGCCGGATATTCGCACCGTGCTCTCCCCGCGGAGCAGTGAGGCCGGGGATTTTATTGAGTTCCCTAAGAAGCTTTACCGGGACTGCAGATTCTATGTCCCCTGGTTCGACCGCGGAATGCAGAGGCTCTTTGCGCGGAAAAGCCCCTTCTTTCGTCACTCCGACGGGGAATTCTTTGTCGCCTATCACGGAACGACTCCAGTGGGACGAATAGCTCTTTTTGAAAACCGTAATTTCAACAGCTATACCGGAAACCGGGATGCCCGCTTCTACTTCTTCGATACAGAAAACGATCAGCACACAGCGGATGCCCTCTTCAATCTGGCGGCGAACTGGGCACGCAGCAGAGGGCTTACCCGGCTGATAGGCCCACAGGGCTTCTCCAGTATGGCGGGAGGCGGGATCCTGATTCAGGGATTCGACCAGCCGCCTGCCATGACGATGATGGGTTACAATTATCCGTATTACCAGGAGCTGCTGGAAAGCGCTGGTTTCTGTAAATACAAGGATTTTGTCTCTGCTTTTCTGGATCCCCGGACGTACCAAACGCCGGAGAAAATTTCCCGGGTGGCGTCCATTGCCATGAAGAGGGGCGGCTTCGACCTGCCCCGTATCCGCAGCCGCCGGCAGATGCGTTCCATGGCCCTGGAGATCGGCAGGCTGTATAACGAATCCTGGATGGACCACGAGGAGTTTGCTCCCCTGACCGAGGAGGAGCTGCTGGAACTGACCAATGACCTGACGCTGGTGATCGACCCGAAACTTCTGCAGGTAATTCGTAAAGACGGTGATCTTGCCGGTTTTGTCCTTACGTTTCCGGATCTGACGAATGCCCTGATTAAGGCGAAGGGGAAACTGAATCCCTGTACCCTGTGGCGGATTTTGCGGGAGAAACGCAGCACCAGGCGTGTAATTATAAATGGCCTGGGGATTCATCCCAGGTACCGCAATAATGGGGGAACTGCGATTCTGTATTATGCCCTGGAAAAAAGTGTCCAGGATCTGGACCGGGAGGTTGTGGGGGCTGATCTGACCCAGGTTGCGGAGACCACCGGATTAATGCTTGCTGATCTGGAGACCCTGGGAGCCAGGATCTATAAGCGTCACAGGGTTTATAATTTATCTCTATAACAGGGAGAGCAGCCGTGCCAGAATAACCCCCAGGTAGTTCCCCGCGGCGTAGCCTATTATACCCGTGGTAATCCCCGGAAAGATCAGATTTCTGTTGTTCAGGGAGATTGCCACGGCGGACACGAAGGGGGGTGAGTAGATTGCCGAGGTCGAGGTTATGATCATGGTGTCTGCGTCTACCCTGAAGATTCGGCACATGAGCAAGTGGATTACAATGGATATCCCCAGGGCGGCTGTAACGTATCCCAGAACAGAAGGAATGGTTGTCAGCAGCCTGCTGAAGTCCGCCATGGAACCTACGGCGGCGCAGAAAACCAGGATCACATATTCGCCGATCTTGAAGCTGTGAGGGAGGTTTCGAATCCCGGGAATAAAGGCCACGGCGATTGCTATGCTTGTAATGCCCAGAATGGCTGCTACCGTAGAGGCTTCTCCGGCAAAGAGCAGGGAGAAGGCCCCGCCCAGGGCAACGATCAACAGCGCGGTTCCCAGGGAAGCCAGTACGCTCAGCCCTGCTTTTTCCGTCAGCATGGCCTGCAGGGCTTTCAGCGAAAGTGGCTCGATCTCCCTGCCTTCCGCATACGTGTCCCGGTACGGAGGAAGCAGCTTCCTGATAATTCTGCGTCCCACAGTGAGCAAAAAGAGAAGATAAACCCCGCCGACAAGAATGTCAGCGGTATGGACAGCAAGATAGCTTTCCGTATTTACCTGAAGGGCCTGCTGCAGGGCCGCCATATTCGGAGTTCCCCCGGTGTACACGCCAACCAGCAGTCCTGCTATCTTGGAACTCTCACTGATCCGCGGCCCGAAAAGCAGAAAGCAGAGGGCCGACGATGTCATGATTGCGATGAAGGCAAAAACCATGGAGAGTCCTGCCCTTCCGGTGAGTTCACGCCAGTGCGACAGGTCCAGTGAGATAAGCATCAGAGGCAGGGAGAGGGCCACTGTGACGGTAGAGATTACATCCAGAACCTGAAAGCTCCCCTCCGGCAGCAGAGAACTGTTGCCAATCAGGATTCCCGCGATATAGCAGAGAATAACAGGGCGGACCTTCCGAATAATTGACGAGGACTCTACAAAAACTACGATCCCCAGAGGCAGCAGGACATAGAGGGCGGTTATTCCGAAGGCGACCATGTCAGCCGCCTTCTAATGGTGATGGTCTCCGGTATGAACGTGACCGTGGTCCAGCTCCTCCTCAGTAGCGGCGCGGACATCGGTAATGGTTACATCAAAGTCAAGGTCAACACCGGCGTAGGGGTGATTTCCGTCCAGTGTTACAGAATTGTCCTGAACCTCAATTACCGTAAAGATCTGATGACCGTTGTCTGTCTCAGCCTCGACCTGAAGCCCGTTTACAATCTCTTCGCCTTCGGGAAAGCGGTCCCGGGGCACAGAGATTATCTGGTTTTCGTCCCGGTCGCCGAAGCCTTCTTCTGCGGTCATACCGACCTTAACCTTGGCACCGGTTTCCTTGCCCTCGAGAGCTTCTTCAAGTTTGGCAGGCAATTGACCGTTTCCGTGGATATATGCGAAGTTTTCGTCGCTGTCGCTCTTTTCCAGCAGGTTTCCTTCTCCGTCATTAAGGATGTAGTCTATGGAAACAACTGTATCCTGTGAAATCTTCATGATAAAACTCCTTGTGTTTTAGTCTACTGTAGACTGCCTATAGAGGAAAGGGAAATCTTGCGGCCGTTGTGATTTGAGGCATTTTTCTGTATAGTGGGAATGAAGATTTTAATCATATAGAGGATATATATATGGCCCGTTGTACCGTACCTGATGCAGACGCGATTCTGGATAGGGAGTTTTCAGTTCTGGACAAGGGCTTTGTCAGACTGGTTGATTATATGGGGGGCGACGAGAGGATCGTCCAGGCCGCCCGGGTAAGCTACGGTGCCGGTACCAAGAGTTACCGTCAGGACAAAGGCTTGATCTCCTACCTGCTGCGGAACGAGCATACCAGTCCTTTTGAGCAGGTTGTATTGACCTTCCACGTCAAAATGCCGATTTTCGTGGCCCGCCAGTGGATCCGGCACAGGACGGCCCGGCTTAACGAGATTTCCGGCCGTTATTCGATCATGAAAGATGAGTTCTATGTACCTGCTCCGGAGGATATTTCCGGCCAGAGTGAGAATAACAAGCAGGGGCGTCAGGAAGCTCCCCTGCCGGGAGATGCGGCGGATACTATTCGCGGGATTCTCACGGAAGGGCAGAAACGGGCCTATGGTGAATACTCCGACCTTATAGAACGGGGGCTCGCGAGAGAACTGGCTCGGGTCAATCTCCCTTTGAGCCTCTACACAGAATGGTACTGGCAAATGGACCTGCACAACCTGTTTCATTTTCTTAAATTGCGGCTTGATCCCCACGCTCAGCGGGAGATTCGGCTCTATGCAGAGGTCGTGCTATCCCTCGCCGAAAGGGTTGCCCCCATAGCATGCGAGGCATTCCGTTCCCACATTCTCGGCAGTGCCAGGTTCTCCGTCCAGGAACTTGAAGCCCTGCGGCGGATGGTACAGGGGACTGATCATGGTCTTGAAGGCCGGGCGGCGGAACTCTTTCTGGCAAAGCTGGAGAAGGGCAGCGAGGTATAATCCCCGCCGATTGTCCACACTGATCAGCTTTGCAGGGGCGTGTGTACGGGAAAGCGTAGAGAGAAGCCGCTTTTTCCGTTGTGAACCAGATTCCCCTTCAGCTGCTGCGTGAGATTCTCTACCAGTAAAAACCCCAAAGTATCCTGCCTGTTTCCGGCGAAGTCGAATCCGGGGCCACCATCTTCATATTCCAGAATGCAGTAATCCCCGGAACGGTGCAGTGATAGTCGAAAATAACACTCACTATTTCTGGTCCCATATTTTATACTGTTGGTTACAAACTCCGTGACAATAATCCCCACAGGAATTGCTTCGTCCAGGTCCAGCCTGACCCTATCTGTCTCAAGAGAGAAATCAATCACCCCTGGTCCGCTGTGAGCACTTGCCAGCTGATGCACCAGGGATTCCAGGTATTCTGCGGCGTCGATGCTGTAAAGGCCTTCCGACTGGTACAGCAGTTCATGGACAGCGGCAATGGCATTTATCCGCTGCCGGCTGTCATTAAGGATCGACAGACTTGCAGGATCCGGGGTTCTGTCCGCCTGCAGGCGTAAAAGGCTGATTACGATCTGCAGGTTGTTCTTGACCCGATGATGAACCTCCCGCAGAAGAAGCTCGTTTTCCCCGTAAGGACTGCTCGAGGAAGCGCTGATTCCGGTTTCTTTCGTTGATGTTCCGCAGGATTGTCAGGATCGCGGTTTTTCCCTGGTAACTGACCCTGGAGACCCTGCTTTCGAACTCCAGCAGGCGGCCGTCCCGACTGAAGTGGTGGACTTCGTAGTTCCTCGAGTTGCTGGTAAGGATCTCATGGACACGCCTGTCGAATTCAGCGGCGTACTGCGGGGTATCCAGCTCCTGGATGCTGAGGTTTTTAATCTCATCCACAGTGTATCCGTAATACTGCTCTACAGCTTTATTGGCGATGAGTATATTCCCGTCGGGGGCTGAACAGCATTATCACATCGGGGGCGTTGTGAAAAAGAGAGTAAAAGAGGGATTCTGCCTGTTTCCTCTGCACAATGTTTATGCCCAGAAGAACGACGAGCAGCAGCAGTAATCCCAAGGCTGCGATAATGGTGGAAAAAACCACGGGATAACGAAAGTAGATAGTATCGGGCTTGTTTATAATGGAAGAACCGGCGGGCAGACGGTGCATCTGTATTTTATGTGTTTTCAAGGCCTGGTAATTAAAAACCGGTTTAATTTGGGGTTCTCTTATAACCGGAATATCGTCAGGAGCTGTCCCGGAAAGTATGCGGAGAGCTATCTCCGCGGCGGCTGTTCCCTGATGCTCCACATCCAGCACTATCCCTCCTACTGCCCCGAAGCGGATAGCCTGATCCCATGCGGAGTACACAGGAAGTCCCGTACCAGTCAGCAGGGAAATGCTCTCCCGGTAATTAAAGTCACTGCCGGTTCTATCCCGCCAAAAACCGAGATTAAGAATCACCGCGTTTTCAGGCAGCCGATTCAGCCTGCTTGTGAGTTCCACAGAATCATATCCAAAGAAGACTTCATACCGGAGCCTCGGGCTTTGGGGATTATTAATCAGGTCCAGGAAGCGACGGGTGTTTTCGCTTCCTGAGACAGTATAATCCGCTACCGCCGCGACTGTTGTGCCGATTCCGTGGAGCCGGGATATGAGGGAAAGATTAGAAGCCAGATCGATATCTTCAGCTATGCCGGTTATTCCTGACGGCAGCTGGTTTTCGTAGGTATCGAAATTGATGATACCGCAAAATACAATGGGAACCCCCCGAAACAGGGTATCCCGATAATCAAGAGCAAAACGGAGGGCATTATCGTCGCTGACGATAAGTAAATCGATTCGGGAGTCCTGGTATTTGCTTGCCAGGTATCGGGCAAAATCACTGCTGAACTCCTGCGGTGCAAACCGTTTTGCATCCAGGTATTCAATAAACAGGTCGTGTTCCGTCTCTGAAGCTCCAAAGCCGTGTTGTATTCCCGTATGAATGGCCTCAGTCCAGGGAAAATCTGCATGGTAGGAGTGGATAACCAGAACCCTGGATGCCGGACCGGCATAGGCAGAGAGGGGAGACAGCAGGATAAGGATTACTATGAACAGTCTGAAAACTCTTACTACTCTTAACGCTTTATGCATGTTTCATGTTGTTGCAAAAAATAAAATGTCTGGACATTGTAAAGGAGTTTTCTTGCAGGGGCAAGCTTAATAACAGTTACGGTTGAAACAGGGGCTGTTCTTCGAAACTGTCGTCGGTCTCCCGATAGGATACGAGGGCCGGTGAGCGGTGCCGCTCGGCTTCTGCGGTAGTGCGGGCGGCGAGTTTCATCATTTTAGAGGCGCTCCAGGTCGGATGGTAGCTTACAAGACCAATATGAAGTCCCAGGTCCGGCAGTTTTTCCAGAATAGCAGAGGTCAGCCGGCGGCAGAAAAGCCGGGCGTTCTCACCGTTGGTTTCCTGCAGGACAACAGGGATTGAATCATCGGGCATCCTGAAAGGCTTGTCGGAGTATTCACGAATCTCTCCCCTGATGCAGTGTCCTATCACCCGCAGTCTGTCGTCCCGTTCTTCGGGATCGAGGATCCTCAGCTCGGGAACCGAGAGGGTTATTATGGTTAAGGGGAGCCCCGCGGCATGAT
Organism: Marispirochaeta sp.; assembly: GCF_963668165.1. NCBI lineage: Bacteria > Pseudomonadati > Spirochaetota > Spirochaetia > Spirochaetales > Spirochaetaceae > Marispirochaeta > Marispirochaeta sp. Next base: position 1,411,289 of record NZ_OY764209.1, read on the forward strand.
AATTTTCTACAGCGTTCTGTACTACCGGGGAATACTCCTTTGTATCCAGCAGTCCGGAAACCCTGTCAGTATGCTCCTTTTCTTCCTTGAGGAACTCCTCCGGGGGAGTAAGCTCTATATCGTTGCTTTCGATAATGCGGGCTGTCTCCATACCGGGAACAGAATAGATTGGGATTTCCCGGTGGCCCTCTTCGTGACGATAGAGGGGAAACTGACTGGACAGGTACAGGTAACTTTCCGGATTGTTAACCAGATAGTCCAGGTATCCCAGGATCAGCGCTGTGTGGGAAACAAGGTTTCTGTTATCCTGAGGCAAGCCCTTTTTCTTCAGGTAGCGTCGGAAACGCTGGACAACAAAGCTGTCGATCTCAAAATGGAAAGGCGCGTTTGCGTTGCGGATTCCCGGCATAAAGCTTTCGGGATTCGGACGCAGGGATTCCACGAGAAGATGATGGAAGCCCGAAACAGTAGTATGGAGCTGGGGCAGGCTGCGTTCGTCGGAATAGATATTCCCCCGGGCAGAAACCTGCAGATGAGGCAGAAGACTGCGCCGGATCCGGAGCATAAGAAGGCTGTCCTGTTTTATCCCGGACTCGCTGTGGCGGTACTCCGGTGAGCGTTCAAGCTGCCTGCAATAGTCAACCAGTTCATTTACCAGGCGTCCGCAGACAAGTTCGTCCAGCAGACGGTGCCATCCGGATAAATAACCGTCGATTTCACCTTGTATTTCTGTCGCATTCTCGTCATCGTCAAGGACCTCTCCGAATATTACCTGCCGGAAACCGTAGAGGAACTCCTGAAGAATCGCTAAAAGAACCGCGAGCTGGTGCAGCGGGTTACGGGGATGGAAGAGGTCCGCATTCTTGGGAAAACTAAGGATTGATTTAAAATAGCGGAACATGTCGGGAAAACCGGCGGGGTCTTCGAAACCGCTTTGCGGAAACATGCGGGTAAGAAATCCCTGGGCCTTTATTGCCTCCTCCGGCAGTTCGGTTCCTTCTCCGTTTTCCGTCTCCTGTTCTTCGGGTTTGTCATCGTTTTCACTCTTCTCTCCGGCCTCTTCCTCCTCCGGCATAATTTCCGTTTCTGTCTCGGGAAACAGCTCCTGGGGCAGCTTTTTCAGAACATCATCCTTTGTAAGAGAAAGGTACTCCAGAATCTGAGGACGAAAGTAGCCGAAGATTTCCGGATACGGAGCATAGGGCAGGTCCGCAAGCTTTACCAGCAACGGAGCGCAGCGCCGCCGTATATCGGTGAAGAGGTGAAACAGCTCCTGCTTCAGGGTGCTGCCAATGCGTTTTATGCGCTCCGCTTCACCGGAGTCCGGGGGGTATGCCATCAGATCGAGGTCGAAGAGCCGTTTTATTGCTGGAAGGATATCTTCCACCTGGTCCAGATCCATCAGCTTGATAAAGGGCCGGTACAGCGCCTGGCAGAGTTTGCCCGCAGCGCTTAATGGCTGATTTCGGGGCGACCGCTGCAGTACTGTCAATTCCTGATGGATTGCCTCGATGTTCCAGCTTTTTAGAATCGTCAAAATCTGCAGGCAGCGATGGTCCAGAAGAGACGGGACCTCTTCCCGGCGATTTATTGACATCAGGGACCGGACCGCCAGGACAAGGCGCTCCAGAGAGTAATAAAATACCTGGTCCGCTTTTATAATAAATCGGGGATGCAACTGTTCATGGAGGGGAAGGATAAAGGAGAACAGGCTTCCTACAGCCTGGTGACGGGGGATAAGGGCGAATTCCGCCGAAGAGGCCCAGAAATTGATCCGGATCCGGTCCAGGTACCCTGGATGACGCCGCAGCTGCTCGGGTTCTGGTTCCCTTTTTCCGGATTCCGAGGGGTAGTCTGCCGACGGTGTGTAGATTATCCGGGGATCAGTTGTTCTGCGGTTGAGCATCTTAAGGCGCAGGTATTTTTCTTCCAGCTCCGGAGGTGTACGCTCAACCCCGACATCTCCGCCGAAGATCTGTGCCATTTTTCTGGCTTCATCTTCGGTCAGATCCCCGAGGTTATGCCTGGTTCGGTCAAGCTCTCCCGGATCGTAGCGTTCCGGAGGATATTTAGGCATGGCGGAACTCCCTATTCAAGGACAATCTCCATTCCTTCCCGGGCACCTTCGATCAGCATGTTTGTCTTTGATTTTATTCTTCCCCGGTAATTATCGATAAGGTCATCCAGCTGCTCATCGGTCCGCAGCGGATCGTGATGAAACAGCAGCAGATGTTTTACTCCCGCTTTATGGGCGGAATTGACGGCGAATTCAAAGGTGGAATGGCCCCACCCGATTTTTGATTCAACGTACTCCTGATGGGTATACTGGGTGTCGTGGATCAACAGGTCAGCCCCCTGGAAAAAACGGAGCAGCTTTTCGTTTTCCTCTTTTGCCGCCCTCTCTCCCTCTTCCGCGGCAATCGGGTCATATCCCGGGTCATCAGGATTGGTGGGGAATACATTGCGGAAAGGCTCTGTATCGTAGGCTGTGCAGAAGACCTTGCCGCGATATTCGAAGCGGTATCCCAGGCAGAGGATGGGATGGTTCAGGTATTTTGTGGTTACCCAGAGTCCGTCTCCAAGGTCCATGGAAGACTCTTTCAGGGGGTGGTAACTGATATTAGCCGCCAGTTCCGAGTGTTTTACCGGAAAGTAGCGATATGAAAGCTGTCCTCCCACAATATCCTTGAGCCCCTCTTCTTCATAGGTAACCGGGCCGTAGACTTTAAGCTTTGTACTGGGGATGAATATCGGCACAAAAAAGGGAAACCCCATAATATGGTCCCAGTGGGTGTGGGAAATAAACAGGGATGTATCAATGGGTCCCCTGGGCAGATCGTGCTGCATAAGGTAATTCCCCAGTGCCCTGATTCCTGATCCGGCGTCGATGATGAAGAGCCTCTCTTCCTCTCCGACTCTGAGTTCAATGCAAGCGGTGTTGCCGCCGTAGGCGACAGTTGTTTCTCCCGGGCAGGGGATTGAACCTCGAACCCCCCACAATCGTATTTTCATCATACCCTGGGTCCTTCTTTTATCAGGTCGCGATCTTTAAAAAGATCCGCGCCTTTTCAATCTCACGTAATACCTGGTCCTCAATATCGTCGAACCACTCCATATCCACATCGATAGCCTGAAAGACCTCGGCGGGCACACTCATGGGATACCGGTCTCCGGCAAAGCCGATTTCAAAGGTGTTGGCAAAGTAATTGGCCGCGGTTACAGCATACACAATCTTCCAGTGGGCGCCCTCATAGCCTAAAGGGGCATGGTGAAAGCTGACGGCATCCTGGATTTCCTGGTTCAGACGCCAGCGCTGTAATATAATTCTGGCCACTTCGCAATGGTGGATACCTATTACAGTTTTTTCTGCCTGTATCAGCGGTGTCTGTTCTCTGTCGGAATTCTGCATCGCCGCTACGTAAGGGTCAGCCAGACGGTTGTTCAGGGGAATCTTGCCTATGTCATGGAGCAGTCCTGCCATGAAGTACTCTTCAAGCCGTTTGGGGTCCACCTTGAGCTTCTTCGCGATCAGCTTGGAGGTTACGCCCACACAGAGGCTATGGCGCCAGAATCCGTCCATATTGAGACCTTTGGCGGAGGATCCTTTGCCTATATTTGCCAGGACAGCAGTACTCAGGGCAAGGTTCTTGACGGTATTGATACCGAGCATAATTATTGCCCGCACCAGGGAGGTTATCTCCTGGGACAAGCCGTAATAGGCGGAGTTGATTAGTTTCATCACCTTGCCCATGAGAACCGGATCGAGGCTGATTACCTGGTTAAGGTCCGCCGGAGACGCATTGGGATCATTAGAAATCTCCATGATCTTGGTGACGCTGGTTGGCAGACTCGGCATCTTATCGATATAGATCTTTAAGGCGTACAGATAATTCTTTTTATGACTCTCCATGCTCGTCTCGCTTCATAGTTTTCAGTATTTCAGAAATCCGGTGGTGCAGGGCAACCCCGATCTCCGGGTTCGGCAGGTAGGTGGAGAGTTCTCCCATGAAAGAAAGGGTACTCTTGATTTTTCCCGGTTTCAAGACTAATTTCTCCTCCTTTTGATCGGAAGGCGGCATATAGCGTGATACCTGCTGTCGGAGAGAAGGCCGACCGGCAAGTCTGTCCCGAAGAGCCTCCAGTCGCAGCCGCATATCGCTGTTAACGTACTCACTGCGACGCTCATCGGGAAGATAGCGTGTCAGATTCTCCAGATGGGATAACAGCTCCGCTGGGCTTTCCTCTTTCTGCTTGTCCGTCTGTACCGGAACGTCAGGTTTTGTCTTCTTCTTTTTACGCGGCCGGTTTACAGAAAGTCTGAGCTGACCCAGGTCCACCGAACCTCCAAGCTCAATTTTATTTGAGGCCGGCGGCCATCCTTGAAAGGTGATGTTTATCGGGCGTTCGGGTTCATGGGTATTCGTATTCTGTTGTGCGGTATCAGAGGAGTGGTTCTCTGCAGACGGCGCTGGCGGTCCAGTCGGTACAGACTGAAAGGGTGCCGGTGTTGTATTTCCTGCTATCTGTTTCTCCTCAGGTTCCTCTTCTTCTTGTTCTTCCAGTGGAAACTCCGGTATTTCCTCTTCCATCTCAATAAGGTTAAGACGTTCTTCGTCCTCGTTTATTACGATCACCGGTTCAATCCCGCCTACATCGATCAGCTGAGCCGGCTGGTCCAGATCGGGAATGGTATCAAAAAAGAGGCTTTCCTCTTCACGGAGCAGCTCCGGTTCCACCTCGCCCTCATCCTGGTCCAGGTAACGCTTCAGGTTTTCTTCCCAAAGCTTTTCGTGTTCCTCCGCAAAGGCTTCGACAGTCTCCTCGTAAAGGTGTAAAGTCTGCTGCAGTTTGTCCAGATCCAGGGTGGCATCCCGCTCTCCCTGCATGTTTACGAGGGTCTCGGTAACCCGTAATGCTTCCTCACGGTTCCCCGCACCCCGGTGGGCGCGGATCAGGGTCTCAAGAAGCTCTTCATCGTGGGGTGATTCTTCGTACAGTTCGTTGAGGATGGCCAGTGCTTCGCTGTAGAGGTTCTCATAGAGATAGAGCTTGGCCAGAAGGAGCCTGGCGGCCTGATGCTTTGGATCTCTGGCCAGAATACCGGAAACCTGGGAGATCGCCTGTTTGTACTCCTTCATCTCTTTATACAGCAGTGCGAGATTAAGGGCGGTTTCAAGGTCCTCCGGCGAGAGGGTTAAGGCCCGGTTAAATGCCTGTACTGCCCGCTTCCGGTCATCTCTTGTAAGATACAGGTTGCCCAGAAGGGCATACGCGAACCCGGCCTTTGGGTTGTGATCCAGAATAAAACGGATCTCCTCCTTGGCCTGATGCACCTTCCCGATTTTTACCGCCAGACGGGCGATCTTTTCCCGTACATCCAGGTCTGACGGAGCCTTTTGCTTCATCGTCTGCAGGTGTGCCCAGGCCTTGTCGTATTCTTCAAGCTCTTCGAGTTCGGTTCCAAGATTGATGCTGGCGCGGGAATATGAGGGGTCCTTGGCCACAGCGCGGTTCAGGTAGTCAAGGGCTTCTGAATGACGGCCCTGGACGCTGAGTACTACGGCGTAGTTATTGTTCAGTTTCGGGTTCTCTGCGTCCAGTTCAAGTGCGTTTCCCAGCACCCGGGCGGCTTCATCGTATTTGCCGGTTTTTTCCAGGAGTATACCGAGATTATTCATCCCATCAACCCAGTTGGGCCGGGCCTTGAGTGCCTGGCGGTAGGATTCAATGGCCTCGGGGATACGTTCTTCCGCTTGATAGCTGATACCCAAATTGTAGCGAAGGGTCGGGTTGTTCGGATCCTGCCGCAGTCCATGGGTATAGAGTTCTTCTGCTGCCCAGTGGTCTCCCCGGTTTTCATAGAGATTTCCCAGGTTGTTATAGGCACGGCTGAAAGCCGGGTCGATTTCGATAGCCTTGCGATAGTAGGTCTCTGCTTCTTCCGGTTCGTCCATCTGCTTGTACACATTTGCCAGGTTGTACCAGATGTCTGCCCGCTCAGGCGCAAGCTCTTTGGCTCTCTCCAGAGCCCCGACAGCAGCAGGGAGATTATCCTCGAGGCGGTAAACGATACCGATATTGTTGAGAGCCTCCGGGTTTCGGTCGTCCAGTTCCAGGGATTCCTGATAGGCTTGAATTGCCTGATTGTAGCGGCCCATCTTTGTGTAGATGTTGCCCAGGAAGAGCAGGATGCCCGGGTGTAATGGTTTTTGTTTGTGCATTTTCCGGGCACAGCTTTCCGCTGTTTTCCAGTCCCTTAATAGAAAGGCCTTTCTCGACCTGCCTGCAAGATCGTTCAGCACTATTGTGATCTCCCATGTGGTCGGGCACTGACTTCGGTGGAAAAGAGTGTCTGGTACGGCCGGGGGGAAGCATCGTAGGCCACAACTGAAAAGTAGTAGAGCCTGCCGTTCTGCAGTCCGCTCACTATGAATTCAGTGGTATTACCGACATCAATCGGAGAGGGGCCTTCTTCACTGTCCTGACCAAAATAGCGTCCCGGGGCAGATCCGTAATAGATCTTGTAGCCTTCAAGGTCAGGATCGGGTACAGGGGACCATGTCAGCAGAACCGCGCCGTCCTGCGGCCTGGCACTCAGACCGGAAGGAGGCGCTGGCGGCAGATCTGGTTCATAGGTGATTGTAATATCGGACAACACGGGACTTTGCCGCTCCTTTCCATCGGGGTAGAAGGTCGCCATGAGGTGAAGATACCGCCCTCGGGTATCGGGTGAGAATATATCACCCGGAGTAAAGGCTTTCCAGTGCTCGTTATCCGGGAGATACATAAAAGGGGAGTCTCCAAGTTGATAATAAAAGAAGATATCCGAGTCGTCGGGGGTTTCAAAGCTGCTATCAATGCGAACCAGCCGGGAAGCCGCGAACTCAAGGTCTACAGGATTGATTAATACGGTGCCTTCCCTGTTTTCATAAGGAGCCGGCGGATCTGAATCCCGAAAAACAGAAGAAATTCTGAACTCATCCAGAAAGCCGGAAAGATTTTCTCCAATTGTGAGCTGCCTGTTTCCTGCAGAACCCAAGAATGGAAGAAAAACCGTCCCGTTTTCCCGATCCTGGTTGTTGGCGTATCTGATATCCTCAACACGGCCGTCGATAAGGTATTCGACAAGACCTGTCCGGGAGTCGAATCTGAGCATGTGATGATGCCAGCGGCGGGGCATCAGTTCCCGCCGGCCTCTCAGTTCCAATGAGAATGGGGCAGTGTCATGGGGGCGAAAGACAGAGTCGAAGCGCCAGGTCAGCCGGGTCCTGCTCAGCTCGCAGCGTATGGCCTGACTTTTCGGTGTTTCTCCCCATTCTCCCGGCAGGGTTACCCCCTCCCAGCTGAGAATCTTCTGGGAAGACTCGGTCTCCGCAGGATAGAGCCAGAACTCAATGGTAAAATCGCGCCAGTCTGTTCCCGGGGAAAACAGGCTGCCGGGGCCTGGAACAAGTTGAAGAATGCTGCTGGAAGAACGGTCAAACATGGCAGACCCGGAGCCGAAGACCCTGGTGTTGGATTCCGGCACAATCCCTTTTGGGGTTATTGTATAGTAGTTCTGCCTGGTCCAGAGAATTTCTCCCGGCCCGTCGCTTTTTTTTCTGACAAGCGACGGGGATGGAGGTGCACTGTCAAAGTGAAGCAGCAGATCGGTCTCCTTGTCCCACGAATAAGCCGCGTCGACGAGCATTATATCGGAGAATCCCTGAAAACCGCGTTCCAGCAGGAGTGTATTGTAATGCTGGAGGGGTCCCCAACCCTTTTCTCTGCCCAAAACAATTTCTTCTTCCAGGGCATACAATCCTGGAAATGTGAAAAACAGGGACAGCACAACGAGAAGCCTGGCGGATATGTTGAATCTTCGGTATCTATTCATAGCGTTTCTACTATACCTATCGGCGATCTTGGTTGTGATACTGAAAACTTCTCCTTGCTTTTTATGTCTCTTTTCCGATAGTTATAGTATATGGGAATTGAAGTAATTCTTGTTACGCTGGCTGCCATTCTGGCGGTGTGTGTGGGCGCCTTTGGGCTCTCATTTGCTGCCGTATCCTCGGGCGTGGCGTATTTTGGGAGTGAACTCCTGGTTTCGGCGATAAATCTGTCTATTGTCTCATTATTAATCATAACCGCACTGCTTTTCATTATCTTTACGCTGTTCAGCCGACCGCGCCTGGAGCACCTTTTTTTCGGTCTCTTTGCGGCAGCCGCGATCTTCTATTCCCTGGTCAGAACCCAACAGTTTTTCTCCCGGATTTTTGAAAGCTATGCTGCATCTCCAGGGTCTTTTCTCTATGCTCTTCTCGCAGCTATGGGGTGTTTTCTTGCCCTTTTTCTGCTGCGGCGCTACAAACACCGAATATCAGCTCTGCCGGTACTGATTGTTTGTCTTTTCTCTATTGGCCTCGCTGCGGGGTGGATTCTGAACCGGCAGCCGGCGACTGAATACATTGAAATTGTCCACCTTGGACTCTTCGGTATATTTCTCCTCTATACTCTTGTTCGCCTGGTGTCGCTTGTCAGAGAAAAGCGGCGGGTTGCACTGCACATGCTTGGTATCCTGGCTGTCGCGGCAGCGTGCTGTAATGACTTTCTGCTGTACAGGGGGCTCATTGCATCAGAGTATCTGCTGCCTGTCGGTTTACTGGTGTTTATTTTCCTGCACGTGCTGGTGCAGTTTATTACCATCCGGGAGGATTACGCATCTCTCCGCAATATGGACACGCGTATACAGGCGGCGGACAGGCTGAAAGATGAGTTTCTGGCAAATACAAGCCATGAGCTCAGAACCCCTATTCACGCAGTGGTTGGGCTCTCTGAATCAATGCTTCGCGGAGCTTTGGGAGACCTGACTGCCGATCAGAAATCCACTCTTTCCCTTGTTTTTTCCTCCGGGTTACGGCTGAACGCCATGGTCAGTGATATCCTGGACTTTTCCCGAATACGGGAAGGACGGATTCATTTACAGCGAGAAGAGGTCGATGTATACCAGGCTCTGCTTGTAGTTCAGCGGATGTGCGCTCCTTTGCTGATGGGACGGCAGGTATCGCTGAAGAACAATGTTTTAGCCCACTCCTTTTTTATCTGGGGAGACGAAAGCAGGACTGAGCAGTCATTAAACAATGTTCTGCTGGCAATGATAAAGATTGTTACACATGGGACAATAGAAATCGATGCCTGGGAAGACAAGGATTTCACAGTAATAACTATTAAATCCGAAGGAATGACTCCTGCGGAGAATATAATCGAAGACCTCTTTACTGCGTATGAAAGTGAAGACATCGGACGTGTCGAGGATGAAGGATACAAAGGGGTGGGTTTGGGATTGTCCCTCTCCAGGAAACTGATAGAAGCCCAGGGAGGTAACCTTGAGTATTCGATGAAGGATGAAACCGGCCTGTTCCGGATAACCCTTCCCTCGTCCAAAGGCAAACTGGAGGAAGAAGAACAGGAGGACCTGGAAATCTCCCTCGATGCGCTGGATAATCTGGAGGCCTTGAGTGAGGACAACGCCCATCCCTCCGAGTTTTCGCTGGTGGTAGTCGATGACAATCCGGTAAATCTGCAGGTAATGAAGAACCAGCTTTCCGGAGAGGAGTTTCATATTCAGCCCTTCCTGAATGGCGAGAAAGCCCTGGCACATATTCTTGAAAACCCCCCTGACCTGGTTCTGCTGGATATTATGATGCCGGAAATTGACGGCTATACCCTGTGCCGCAGAATTCGAGAAAAGTACAGCTCTACTGACCTGCCGATTGTTCTTGTTACCGCCAAGAGTGAGGCCATGGACATGGAGGAGGGGCTTGCTGCCGGGGCCAATGACTTCCTGGCCAAGCCCTACACCCAGGAAGAACTGATGGCCCGTATTCGCACGCATCTGAATCTTGCGAAGATAAACACCATTTACAGCCGCTTTGTTCCAATGGAATTCATCGATTTTCTCGGTCATGACAATATTGCGGATATAAGGCTGGGAGATCAGGTCCAGAAAGAGATGACCGTGCTCTTTGTCGATATTCGTGCTTTTACTGCTCTCTCAGAAATCATGACCCCCCAGGAAAATTTCAAGTTTATTAACTCCTTCCTTAGCCGCCTGAGTCCGATGATTCAGGAGAACGGGGGCATAATCGACAAGTACATCGGCGACTCCATAATGGCCTTGTTCCCCAACCGGCCGGAAGACGCGATCAAGGCCGCCATCGAGATGGTTGGTCATATGGAGGTCTATAACCGGCAGCGGGCCTCCTGCGGGTATCGTCCCATCAGCATAGGCGTGGGCATACATACAGGAAACCTGATTCTGGGAATTATCGGCGACAAGGGACGTATGCAGGGAACGGTAATCTCCGACGCCGTAAACCTGGCTTCCCGTATTCAGGATGTTACCAAGCTCTACGGAGCGAACATTATCATAAGTCAGGAATCCTTTATCAAACTGGAAAACCCCACGGACTACGGCTTCCGCTTTCTCGGCAAAGTGCGGGTAAAGGGAAAGAACAGATCCGTTTCGTTGTTTGAAATATTCGACGGCGATCAGGAAGAGATGCGGGAGTTGAAAACCAGGACAAAAACTGACTTTGAGACGGCAATTCTGCAGTTTTCCAAGCGGCAGTTCGATGAATCTTCGGACCTTTTCAAACGGATAATCGCAGCCAATTCTGATGACAGGGCGGCGCGGCTTTTTCTGGAGAAGGCGGAGGCTTTTATTGCACAGGAAAAACGAAGGTTTCTGTTCTCGGGTTAAAAACGCAGAGTTACCATGTAAGAAAAGGACACAGGATGACGTTTCAAAAGTCGGGACATCGGACAGGACTTGTAATTGAACTGTTTTTTCTGTAGTATAGCCCGCTGTGGGAGCACTGCTTCCGCCCCTGCTTGTTTGTAACAAGAATAACAACTTTCTTGCTGACTCTTGCGATTGAAAAAGCAGGAAATACACTTATATTTGGAGAGGTAGAGTACTATATGAGCAATGATATTACCAAACTGAGGAATATCGGTATCAGCGCCCATATCGACTCCGGAAAAACGACCCTGACCGAGCGTATCCTGTTTTACTGTAAACGGATCCACGCGATTCATGAGGTCCGGGGAAAAGACGGTGTCGGGGCGACCATGGATTCCATGGAATTGGAACGGGAGCGGGGAATTACCATCGCTTCCGCGGCAACTAACGTTAAGTGGAAGGACACCCAGATCAACATCATCGACACTCCGGGTCACGTTGACTTTACCATCGAGGTAGAGCGGGCACTGCGGGTTCTGGATGGAGCGATTCTGGTGCTTTGTTCTGTCGGCGGCGTTCAGTCTCAGTCGATTACAGTAGACCGCCAGATGAAGCGTTACAATGTGCCCAGGATCGCTTTTGTTAACAAGTGCGACCGTACCGGCGCAAATCCCTTCAAGGTGCGGGATCAGCTGGAGACCAAGCTGGGACATAACGCGATTATGATGCAGATCCCTATTGGGCTGGAAGACAAGCACGAGGGAGTCGTTGATCTGGTTACTATGAAGGCCTACTACTTTGAAGGCGAAGACGGTACCGAGCTTGTAGAAAGGGAAATCCCTTCAGAACTGCAGGAACTGGCTGAGGAGCGCCGGGAGATCATGCTGGACGCGGTTTCCATGTTTTCCGAAGAGCTTATGGAGGCCATGCTCGAGGAGCAGGTTACTGAAGAGCTTATCTACGATGCTATACGGATGGGAACCCTCTCTTTGGAGCTGACACCCGTATTTTTGGGATCGGCCTACAAAAACAAGGGCATTCAGCCTCTGCTGAACGCGGTGCTGAAGTACCTGCCCAATCCAACCGAGGTGGAGAACAAGGCCCTGGATCTGGACAACGACGAAGAAGAGGTTGTGCTGAAAGCGGACGACACTGCAGCACCGGTAGCTCTGGCCTTCAAACTCGAGGATGGCCAGTACGGTCAGCTTACCTACATCCGTATTTACCAGGGGATGATCAAGAAGGGAAGCGAGCTCTACAACGTGCGCAACCGCAAGAAGTTCAAGGTTGGACGGCTTATCAAGATGCACGCCGATCACATGGAGGACATCACCGAAGCCTACTGCGGCGATATCGCGGCTCTCTTTGGTGTGGACTGCGCTTCGGGAGATACCTTCTGTCATCCGGATCTGAACTACTCTATGACCTCGATGTACGTACCGAACCCGGTAATTACCCTGGCCATCCGTCCCAAGGACAAAAAAGCAGCGGACAATATGGCCAAGGCTCTGAACCGCTTTACCAAGGAAGACCCGACTTTCCGGACTTATGTTGATTCCGAATCCAACGAGACCATCATTCAGGGCATGGGCGAGCTGCACCTGGATGTTTACATTGAGCGTATGAAGCGTGAATACAAGGCGGAGGTCGAAACCGGTGCTCCCCAGGTTGCCTACCGTGAAGCAATCAGTCAGCGGGCGGATTTTAACTACACCCATAAGAAACAGACAGGTGGTTCGGGTCAGTATGGTAAGGTTCTTGGTTACATGGAACCCATGGATGAGGGTGAAGGTAACTACGTATTTGAAAACAAGGTAAAAGGCGGAAACATTCCCACAGAATACATCCCTGCTTGTGACAAGGGATTCCAGACTGCCATGGCGAAGGGGACTCTGATCGGATTTCCGATTGTCGGTGTCAAAATGGTTCTTGAAGACGGACAGTCTCACGCCGTTGACTCTTCGGATATGGCTTTCCAGGCTGCAGCTCTCGGTGCATTCCGAGAAGCCTATAACAAGGCAAAGCCGGTTATACTGGAACCCATCATGAAGGTTTCGGTGGAGGGGCCCACGGAATTTCAGGGGAATATTTTTGGCTCAATCAACCAGCGGCGGGGTATAATAGTAGCATCCGTTGAAGACGGTAATTTTTGCCGGGTCGAGGCTGAAGTGCCTTTGAGTGAGATGTTCGGTTACTCCACCATCCTGCGTTCTCTGACTCAGGGAAAGGCTGAGTACACCATGGAGTTTGAAAAGTACGGACGTCTCCCATCGAGCCTTGCAGATGAACTGAGAAAAGAGTTCGAAGAAAAAAAGAAAAAAGAAGCTGGAAAATAAGGGGGTAGGGAATGGTTAAATCTGAACTGATCAAACGCAGCCCGCTCAGGGTATTTGAGAAATCGATCCACGGCGGGCTTGGTAAAGGAAATCTGGGCGTACTTGCTTCCCGTAAGGGAGTAGGTAAAACTGCCTGCCTGGTCCATATTGCAACGGACCAGCTGTTCAACGACAAGCATGTTATTCATGTTTCCTTCTCCTCCCGGGTGGACCACATTGTCAGCTGGTATGAGGATATCTTCACTGAAATTTCCAAAATGAGGGATCTTGAAAATGCGGTTTCTGTTCATGACGAGATTGTGAAGAACCGGGTTATCATGAATTTTAATCAGGAAGGAATAAATACTGATCAGATTCTGCGCAGCATCAGCGCCATGATTACCGACGGTAATTTTGCCGCGGATCAGGTGCTTTTTGACGGATACGACTTTGGCCAATGTACTCCGGAGGATATCACCAAATACAAGGCTTTTGCGGAAGACCACCAGGTCGAGATCTGGTTCAGTGTTTCCCTGAATCCGGATGAGCCGTGTTTTGACGAGAAGGGATTTCCGGTTCAACTGAAGCCCTTTGTTGAAGACCTTGATGTAATTATAACCCTGGCCCACGACGGCAACCACGTTAAGCTGCGGACCGTAAAGGACCATGCAAGTTCCGAACTTGGTAAAATGCACCTGATGCTTGATCCCAAGACCATGCTTATTGCACGGGAATAACAGCAAATCTTGTAAACCGAGTAAACGACCGCCGAGCACTGTGCCTGGCGGTCGTTTTTATCTGTGTCGCTCAACTCCCACCTGTTTACACCATTCTGAAACAGGGCATCGGCTGCACCAGGGACTGACAGGAGTACATATTTCCTTGCCAAATGCAACCAGCAGGGTGTTAATCTCGATCCAGTACTTTTTTGGAAGGATCCTCATAAGGGCATCTTCGGTCTGTTCCGGTGATACCGTACGGATCCATCCGGCTCTGTTGGGAATCCGGTGCACGTGGGTGTCCACACAAATGGAGGGAATACCAAAGGCAAGGCCCAGGGTCAGATTTGCTGTTTTTCTTCCAACTCCCGGCAACGCGAGGAGTTCACAGATTGAGTCAGGTACCTGCCCACAGTATTTTTCCAGGAGGATAGCGGATATCTTCAGGATTGTATCGGTTTTAGTCCGGTAAAACCCGGCCGGGTAGATAAGCTCTGCTATTGCAGATGGTGCTGTTTCTACCATTCTGGACGGATTGTCTGCGATGCTGAAGAGCCGCTCGGAAGCGGCAATGGTAACCTCATCCTTGGTACGCAAGCTGATGATGGTAGAGATCAGAACTCTGTACGGATCAGGTCCGTTGCCGGCTATTCTGGTTACCGATGGCACCTCGACTCTCCCGGCCGCCTGCCTGAGGATTGGAATAATCCTGTCCCAGGGAAGGCTCATAGGGGAAATAGAAGCACAACTGTGTGGACGACAACGGCCCTGCTCTCTCCGACTGCGTCGACGCTTTCGTTGGTCTTGGCTTTAATACTGACCATATCTTTGTCGATTGCCAGATCCCCGGCAAGTTGGGTGCGGATGGTCTGAATGTAGTCTTTCAGTTTCGGCTTTTCCAGTATTACAGTCGCATCAATATTTCCCAGCTTGAAGCCGGCCTGCCTGACCATCTCCATGGTCGTCGCCAGCAGCTTACGGCTGTCGATATTCTTATAGGCTGGATCGGAGGGCGGAAAATGGGTCCCGATATCCCCCAGAGCCGCAGCTCCCAGAAGAGCGTCAATGAGGGCGTGAAGAAGTACATCGCCGTCGGAGTGTCCGTCTTCTCCAAAGGGAGCGGGCACTATTACACCCCCGATAAGCAGGGGGCGTCCCGGAACAAGGCGGTGCAGATCATAGCCCATACCGATTCTCATGGCTTCAGATCCTCTTGGTAGGTTATCTTTCTGTTGGTTTCGTCTCCGGGGACTGTAGCGACAGCTCCAATATAACGACCGTAAATTTCGGTGTCGTCAATATAGATTCCCCCGTCTTCGGCTGCTTTAATATGGGCCTCAAGAATATCTTCGAAGACAAATCCCTGGGGTGTCTGAATACGGTAGGTCGTTTCCCGGGAGAGGTTGTCAATGATGAACCCGTCCCTGGACAGAATCTTCATGGCGTCTACCGCTGGTACTGCCGGGGCGCAGGCCCCTGCTTCCAGGGCTCGAAGGGCAACGGCTTCCGCAATCCCCTGGCTACACCAGGGGCGGGCCCCGTCGTGAATCAAAACTACATCGGGCTTATACCTGGCCAGCGCCTGGAGCCCTGCAAGCACCGATGCCTGGCGGGAAGCTCCGCCGGAGACAAAGATGACCTCTTCTGCCCGTGGAAAATCCTGCAGGGCATTTGCGGCTTCCATTTCACCTCCCTCGGGAATTGTAACAACAAGGTTGGTAAAGATTCCCGGGTTGGAGAAGGGGCTTATAGCGTTGGATAAGACAGTGCCGGTCCCGAGGGGAAGATATTCCTTCTTCATGCTGCCGCCGAAACGCTGACTTGAACCTGCTGCGGTAACGAGGGCTGCGGCACGCATGGGAAGGGCTTAATCCTGGGATTCGAGTCTTGAGAAGATCAGGTTTTCGACTTCTTCCTTCCCTTTTTCGAGGGAATAGGAAATCTCGTCTACCAGCAGCTTCAGAGCACTGTCGAAGAGCTTACGCTCCAGAATGGGGAGTTCCTTAATCTTGCTGCGATGGTAGAGGGTTCGGACAACTGTCGCGATATCCATGACACTTCCGCTTTTCAGCAGGTCGAGGTTCATCTGATAGCGCATTTTCCAGTCCGCGGTTATCGGTTCATGGTCTTCGGAGATCAGCTTAAGAGCCTTGTTTGATTCCGCTTTGGAAACAATGGCCCGTATTCCAAGCTCATCCGCTTTGTCCACCGGTATCATGACAGTCATATCAGATACCTCCAGATAGACTATGTAGTAGAGCAGCTTTTTGCCCTTGAAGTCCTTTTCTTCTATTGCGGTGATCTTTCCGACCCCCTGAAGCGGATAAACAACTTCCTGATTGACCTTATATTGAGTCGAGGTATTACCCTGTACGGCTGATTCCATAAGGGGTAGTATACAAAAAAATGGCTTCTGAGTCAAAGGGCGTGTTCCACGTATTGCCGTTATTGAGAAGGACCGAGTAGGCGGGTCCTGTGTTAACTGGGGCTGTACCCCGACCAAGACCCTTGTGGCAAGCGCCCGGGCTGCACGCATGGTTCAGCGGGCAGCGGAATTTGGCATCAATGCCGGACCGGCGACTACCGATTTCTCCGCGGGAATAAAACGGGTCAATATCATTCGCGATGAAGCCAGTCAGGGCTTTCGGAAATGGCTGGAGGATGTCACCGACTTTTATCCTGCCTCTGCCGGTTTTATTGACGGCCACACGGTACAAGGCCGGGGATGAACTTATCCGGGGAGAAACAATAATTATCCATACAGGTGCTGCAGCCCGGAGCCCCGGGGTTTCAGGTATCGAATCGGTTCCCTGGCTCGATAACAAGGGTATCCTGGATCTCTCTGAGCTTCCCGATCATCTGCTTGTTATCGGAGGGTTGGAGTTCGGCCAGGCATTTCGGCGCTTCGGGAGCAGGGTAACGGTATTGGAGCGGGGAAACCGTATAATCTTCCGCGAAGATCCCGGTATCAGCAGCCTGGCGCAGGAATTGCTCGAGGACGAGGGTCTGGTTTTTCATCTCGGGACTGAAATTCTGTTTGTAGAAAAAGACGGAGCGGAAATAACTGTAATGTACAGACAGGGGACGGATAAAAAAAAGATTGAAGGAAGCCATCTGCTTGTGGCTGCCGGAAGAGCGCCTGCGGTTGACAACTTGAATCTTGAAGCAGCAGGAGTCCAGACCAATGAAAGAGGATATATTGAAGTCGATGATGGTCGTACCAGTAAAAAGCATATCTACGCCTTGGGAGACGTAAACGGAAAAGGGGCATTTACCCATACTTCGGTTCACGACGGTCAGGTTTTTCTGGACCACTACCTGTATGGCGGAGAAAGAAGGATAAGCGACCGAAATCTGATTTATGCCATGTACATAGATCCTCCCCTGGCACGGGTCGGGATAAACGCGGCCGAGGCCGCCCGCCGCGGGATTGATTTTCTTGCTGCTGAAATGCCTATGAGCGCGGTAAGCCGGGCCCGGGAGAAAGCGGAAACCGGCGGAGTAATGAAGGTGATTACCGATGCCCGGAGCAAGACGATTCTGGGGACGAGGTAATCGGAATGCTTGCCCTGGCCATGCAGGCAGGGATACCCTATACAAAACTGCAGGAACGGTACTACCTCATCCCGCGGTTGGAGAGCTTGTACCCTTTATTTTTGATAAGCTCAAAAAGCTGAATTAATGGATATCGCTTTCCTTCCCTTGAAGCACTGCCACAACATGAAGTACTTTTGGTAGCTGTAATAGTAAAAAGAGCAAGGAGAGCATATGATACGTCGGCGTGCCGCCGGGATTCTTCTACATCCGACATCTTTGTCCGGTCCCTACGGTATTGGCGATCTTGGACGAGAAGCCCATCGTTTTGTCGATTTTCTTAACCGCTGCGGTATGAGTCTTTGGCAGATCCTGCCTCTTGGGCCGACGGGTTTTGGCAACAGTCCCTACGCCGCGGTCTCCAGTTTTGCCGGAAACCCGATGCTGATCAGTCCTGATATTCTTGCAGAGGAGGGGCTGCTCTCTCATGAGGACCTTCATGATTTGCCGGATTTTCCCCAGGACCATGTTGACTATGGAATAGTCGTTCCCTGGAAAACCAATCTGGTCAGAAAGGCAGCCGCGAGCTTTCTTTCAGGGAACTCCGAACCCGACAGACAGGCTTTCGATAATTTCTGCAGCCATGAGTCCTGGTGGCTCGATGACTTCGCCCTGTACTCCGCGCTGCAGGACCATTTCAAAAATCGCAGCTCCCGGTCATCAAAGAAAGGTCCCCTTATCAACAGCCGCTGGGACCGGGATATTGCCCTCAGAGAACCGGAAGCCCTCGCACGCTGGTCGGATAAACTCCGGCAGGATACGGAGCTTAAGAAGGTTATTCAGTTTCTGTTTTACCGTCAGTGGCGCCGCCTCAAAAGTTATGCCGCCGAACGGGGCATACGCTTTATTGGCGATATCCCGATTTTCGTTGCCCCGGATTCCTCAGATGTCTGGGCCTGGCGCGAGTATTTTCAAATTGATACCGACGGGCGTTTAACTGCCCAGGCGGGAGTCCCCCCTGATTACTTCAGCGCCACTGGCCAGCTCTGGGGAAACCCGGTTTATAATTGGGAAGCCCTGGGAAGGGACAGATACTCGTGGTGGATCCGCCGCATCGAATATACCCTCAATCAGGTTGACTGGATACGGATAGACCATTTTCGGGGCTTTGAGGCTTACTGGAGTGTTCCTGCTGATGCGGAAACTGCTGTCGAAGGAGCGTGGATCAAAGCTCCGGGTTACGAGATGTTCCAGGAACTAAAACGCCGCTTAGGGCGTCTCCCGATTATCGCCGAGGATCTGGGGGTGATTACCCCGGAGGTAATAAAGCTGCGCCAATCCCTCGAATTTCCCGGAATGAGAGTGCTGCAGTTCGGCTTTGAATTTGATGTGCAGCGCGGTTTTAATGCCGCGCATCACTTCCTGCCTCATAACTACGATTTTAATACGGTCGTCTATACCGGCACCCACGATAACGATACGACCGCCGGCTGGTATAATTCCATGGATGAGCGGATACGGGACATTGTGCGCCGGTATCTTGCCCGGAATGATCATGACATTGTCTGGGACTTTATACGAATGGCCATTTCCTCGGCCGCGGGTTTTGCAGTGATTCCTTTCCAGGACCTGCTCTCTCTTGGCACCGAGTTTCGCATGAACACACCATCTACTGTTGGACCCCATAACTGGGCCTACCGGCACCGGCCGCAGGACCTGAACGACCTGATATCAGCACGGCTTAAAGAGATGAACAGCCTGTACAACCGCCTGCCGGAGCCGGAGGTTTGAGGAACCGGTCTCTCTGCTGCACTGCTATTACCATCTCACTGCTTTTTGCTTTATCCGTTTCTTCGTGCACGAGTATAGACTGCTCAATCCGAGGTAATCGGGATTTGGAGTTCAGATTACAGCCTGCTCAAAACGGCATAATCCGGGAGTTCTCACGGATTATTGATGAGCAGATTGAAGATGATCAGACGGCACTGCTTATGGTGCCGGAAAATGATGAGGCGCTGCGCTGGCGTCTCGCATTAGTCGACTCGGCAAAGACTTCTCTTGATATCCAGTATTTCCTCTGGGACAATGACCGCACAAGCAAATTACTGATGCACCGGCTTATTCTGGCGGCGGACCGCGGTGTCAAGGTGCGGATCCTCGTGGACGATATCTTTACCAGCCATCCGGATCTCGCGGTCGCATCCTTGAGTGAGCATCCAAACCTGGAAATCCGTATTTTCAATCCCAATCCTTCCAGGAGCACCGATGCCGGTGCTGCCTTCCGCTATATGCTGGAAGTCAGGCGGCTTAACCGCAGAATGCATAATAAGCTTTTTATTGCCGACGGAAGGGTCTCCCTGATCGGTGGACGGAATATAGGGGACGCTTATTTTGGACTTGCTTCGGAGTTTAATTTTGTTGATCTGGATGTTCTGGCTGTCGGTGACTGTGTTGAAGATATGTCAACCTCTTTTGATCTGTTCTGGAACAGCCCCGCTTCGTTTCCCGGAACTCAGCTCCATAAACGGGGTTCTTCTGATTATCTGGATAAGCTGAGGGCGAACTATGGGGCGAAGGTTGCGGAGGATGAGATCCTTAATGACGAGAAGTATATCCCAGGCTCGTGGGTTCCGTTTTTTCATGAAAGGGTCTCCGGGTTTATTCCCGCCTATGTCAGGTTTGTTTCCGATCATCCCTATGACGAGAATGGCCGGGAGGTGACTAACTCCCTTGTAGATCTCATACAAAACGGCTTCGGCGACATAATCATGTCTACTCCCTATTTTATTCCGGGACTTGAAGGTATTCACAATTTCGCGGACATCGCAGAACAGGGAACGGGGATACGGCTGCTGGTCCCCTCGTTAGGATCCATAAATCATACTGCGGTTCATAGTCACTACAGAAAGTATCGCAAGACCATCCTTGAAAGCGGGATTGAGGTGTTTGAATACAAACACAATCCCATGGGGAGGGGCAGAACCCTTGCAGACATGGATGGCAATCGGGCTGATTTTATCAGTATGCATATGAAGGTAGTAGTTGCCGGCGCCTCGCGGGCCTATGTGGGCTCGTTGAATCTTGATCACCGGGCCATGCGGATTAATACCGAGAACGGATTGATTATCGATTCAAAAGAGTTTGCACAGAAATTACGAAGTCTTCTTGAATCATTAATGACCCCTGAGGGATCCTGGCAGCTTACACTCAAGAATGGACGAATATTGTGGGAGTCAGAGGATGTAATCCGAAAAACAGCTCCGGCCCGCTCAGTATTTCAGAGGATACCGGAGTTCTTGTTTCGTTTTCTGCCGATCGAAACCATGCTTTAGCAGATTCAATCCGCCTGTACGATTCTCGCAGGAAGAGGCGGCTTGTTATAGCTGAAATACTTGAAGGGATGAATATCCAGGGGGTTGGGAAGCCAGCCGCCAAGCACGTCTGAGTGAATAAAATTGTAGGAAGGAGAGTGCTTGTAAGGTATGATTCCACCTTCATTGAGGATCAGTCCTTCGGCTTCTGCCATTTTATTGTAGCGTTCCCGGCCGGAAAGGGCCATTGCCTCTTCAATCAGTTCATCGTACGCAGGATTCTTATATGATCCCTTGTTCAGGTTGGAGTCTCCGACCCACATTTGCAGAAACGCGAGGGGATCAGCATAATCGCCGATCCAGCTCATCAGGCCGATGGTGTAATCCTTTCTTTCTATGGAATTGTAGTAATCTGTATACGGTACCACGGTAAAGCGGGATTCAAGCCCCAGGGACTCCTTCCAGGCGGAGGCCATGGCCAGAGCCAGCTCCCGCACTTCCTGGCTCTCGGGAATCTTGAACATCGGTGGGGAAAGGCCTTTTCCTTCGGGGAATCCTGCTTCCCGCAGCAGCTCCAGGGCAGCCTCTCTGTCTCTGACATTGATCCCGGAGACCTCAGGGTATCCGGAGATCTGTGGAACAGCACGGGCGGTAGGTACAGCATAACGCTCTTCGGTACGCAGCTCTTCCCAGGGGACAAGCAGCAGCAGTGCCCGCCGGATACGGGGATCGTTCCAGGGATCTTCGTCGCAAACAAAGTAGAAATAGCTGGTGGCGAACTGATGGAACACCTGCAGGGTCGCGGGGTTATCCAGTTTGTCATAGAGAAGGTTGCCCGAAGACCAGAGGACCTCTTTTGCGTTAAACAGATCGGTCAGATGCTGATAGTCATCACTGAGCAGGAAGATGATCTCTTCGCTTCGGACATTCTTCCGGTCCCAGTACAACTGGCTTTTTTTCAGAACGTATTTGTCGGAACTTCTGGAATAGAGCATAAAAGGACCGTTTCCCAGTACCGAAGGCGCGTTTTCCCAGTCAGGGGTCTCCCGGAATGCAGGATGAACGGGAGAAAAGCTGTGATGACAGAGAATTTTCAGAAAGTGAGATGCCGGGTGGTTCAGGTGTACCTCGATAACTCCCTCCTCGGGAACAGTAATGCCCACATCCTCCCGCGTACCTTTGCCTGTACGATAATCCCGGGCCCCCTTGATAATATCCAGCAGAAAGGTGTACTCCGCTCTGTCCTCCGGATCCAGATGCAGCAGCCAGGACTCTCTAAAGTCCTCAGCTGTGACCCTGTCGCCATTCCAGTAATATGCATCCGGCCGCAGGTAGAAACGGTACACCAGGCCGTCATCGGAAACCTCGAAATCCCGGGCTACACCAGGGACCGGCTCCAGGGTAAGGGGATGATAGGTATATAAGCCTTCATAGAGAGCGGTGTACAGCTGGGCTTCTGTAGAGGAATAGGAGTGGTGAGGATCCAGAGCTATCTGGGTGGAACCAAAACTGACGGTAATGCTTTCTGCGTAAAGTGTAAAGCTGAGCAGGGCTGCAAGCAAGGTAATGATTTTTCTCATTGTTTCTCTTTTCAGGTAAGGTAGTTCTTGATTGAATCAATATAGTGCTGGCCCCTGAGGGGTTTTATAAAGACCTCGTTGAAACCAGCCTCGTTCAAACGTTCGATTTCTCCGTCATCTGAGGTGATGGCGATAAGCGGAAGGCCGGGATGGGTTTCTCGAATTCGTCGCGCTACCTGATCTCCATTCATACCGGGCATGTACTGATCTAGAATAATCAGGTCGTAGGTGTTCTTCTTAAAAAGCTCCATTGCCTGAATTCCGTCATGAGCCAGATCGCAACTGATGCCATGATTCTTGAGTTTCATCTCCAGCAGTTTGCGATTGGTGAACTCATCTTCCGCATAGAGAACCCGTTTTGTTGTCACCTGGCTGCTCCTTGAACCCGTGGTATTCTGGACCGGATGCCGGCAGCAGAAACCCATGTCATCAACATCACACACGTTTTCGTACAACACCGACTATGTGCAGACCTTCGCTCAGCTAGGGTAAACAAAAGGTCCGGTGTGGTCAAGTAATATTTAAAATAGGTGTTTTCTGCAGCGCTTGACAGACTCCGCCGTGATTCATACTCTTGAGCTTCTTATGATAGATTCACTGCGACGCCTGAAGGAACACTACGAGCCGCGAATTCGTCCCGAAAGTCTGGGCTATGAAATCCTTGACTGGGAAGACCAGGAGAGCCAGTTCTGCCGTTTCGAGGTACTGGTCAGGACTGTGAACCTGGATGGAAAGTCCCTGTTGGATCTGGGCTGTGGGGTCGGCGATCTCTGTTTCTATTTTCAGGAAAAAGGAATCGGTGCCGATTATACCGGTGTTGACATTCTGGATAAGATGATTACAGAAGCCCGCAGGCGCTGTCCTCCAGGGCGCTTTGTCAAAGCAGACCTGTTGACAGAAAACCCCTTCGGGGATGAGCGGTTTCAGGTAGCATTCTGTTCGGGGATTTTTAACCTGGAGACGGGAGATAACGAACAACTGCTGGATGACTATTTAAAGCGCTTGTATGACCTTACTATCGAAACAGTGGTTATTAACCTGCTTTCTACCGCCTCCAGGGATCAGCAGGCCCGCTACCACTATTTTTGTCCGGAAAGCGTAAAAAAGCGGGCCGGAGCGGTTTATCCTTTCGTAGAGATAGAATCCGGTTATCTGTCAAACGATTTTACCCTTATCTGCCGGCATGGGGCCTGACACTCCTGTAAAGGTCTTGACTTGACACAGAGGAAATGACTATTTTAGACGCTTATGAATGGAATTAGAGTTATTGGTATTTTTAGCGTTCTCGCTCTAATAATCCCCCTTCTGGCCTTCCTTTTCGTACAGGACGGGGTTACTGAAGACGAAATGCCCCGGTATATCGAAACGGCGATTCACCTTGGTCCGGAGCAGGACATCGGTCTCGAACTCTACAGACGTCCGGAGAGCCGTCAACAGGTTATCGATTTCTATTCCCAGGTTACCGGTTCCCGTGAGATCGCAGAACTGATTCTGCATTATTCGAACAGGTTCGAAGTTCCTCCTTCTCTATCGTTTTCTCTGGTTTATGCTGAAAGCAATTTCAGGACGCGGGCCGTCAACCGAAACAGTCACTCCATTGACCGGGGACTCTTCCAGCTGAATAACCGTTCTTTTCCCGAGCTTACAGAAGCTGACTTTTTTGATCCTGTTATTAATACCCGGCACGGAGTTGCCTACCTGCGGTACTGCCTGGATGAGGGAAAAAACCTTATAGTAGCCCTCGCCATGTACAATGCGGGACGGACCCGGGTAACAGAACGGGGAGCGCCGCGTATGACCCTTGATTATATCGCGAAAATTCTGGATTACCAAAGTGACCTGGAAGGGCGTTTTGAAAATGGTCTGATCAGCAAGCAGCAGCTTGTAAAAACAGACGCAAAGAGCGGCAAGCGCATTGCCTACGTACTTGACAAGAGTAAGACCGTAAAATAGCTTGATTACCACTATGGTAATCGTCTTAAACAAATCCATCAGCAATGCTGATAAAGAGAATATCCGTACCTTTCTGATCCGGAAGGGTTTTACTGTACGGGAGATCGTCGGTGAGGAAGAGACTATCTTCGGTGCTGTCGGTCTGGTACAACTCGACCGCCGGGAGGTCGAGCTTCTTTCAGGGGTCGATCAGGTCATCCCCATCACAAAACCTTACAAACTTGCTTCCCGGGAATTCAAGAAAGAGGACACTCTGGTTAAGGTGGGGCCGGTTAAGATCGGGCCCCTGCGCCTGGCGGTGATTGCCGGTCCCTGCGCCATTGAGAGCAGGGAGCAGATCATGGAGTCCGCCCGGATTGTACGGGACTCAGGCGGTGTAATGCTCCGGGGGGGCGCGTTTAAACCACGGACCTCACCCTACGCCTTTCAGGGGCTTGGGGAAGAGGGTGCCCGCTACCTGAAAGAGGCGGGAGAAAAGTACGGGCTACCTGTGGTCACCGAAATAGTTGCCACGGAACACGCCGATATGCTGGCGGATATTGTGGATGTCCTGCAGATCGGTGCCAGGAATATGCAGAACTTTGAACTCCTAAAGCGGGTCGGTTCGCTGAAAAAGCCTGTAATTATAAAAAGGGGTATGGCCGCGACGATACAGGAGTGGCTAATGGCTGCCGAATACCTTATGGCCCACGGAGCCGAAGATGTAATCCTCTGTGAACGGGGAATACGGACCTTTGAGACCTATACCCGAAACACCCTGGACCTCTCCGCGATTCCGGTAATTAAAAAGCTTTCCCACCTTCCGATTATTGTCGATCCATCCCATGCCACCGGTATACGGGAGAAGGTTATTCCCATGGGACTGGCTGCGGTAGCGGCCGGGGCTGACGGTCTGGTGGTGGAGGTGCATCCTGATCCGGATAAGGCCCTGTCGGACGGTCCCCAGTCTCTGCTGCCTGAGCAGTTCGAGAAACTGATGCGGGACATCGAGGCCATGTCTCCGGTTGTAGGCAGGGAGCTGGAACGCCCGGTGCGGCGGGAAGCTGTGGTCCTTTCCCGGGGTACAGCTGCTCCGGCTTCAGCTTCGGCTGATGGGGCCGTGCGGGTGGCCTTTCAGGGGGAGCATGGTGCCTACAGTGAAAAGGCTCTGTCTCTCTATTTTAGTAATGTCGAGGCAAAAAGCATTCCCGTCAGCAGTTTTCGGAATGTTTTTGACGGAGTACTGCAGGGGAAGGTCCGGTATGGGGTAGTTCCCATGGAGAACTCTCTTGCCGGGTCGATACATGAAAACTACGATCTCTTTCTGCAGTATCCGGATATAAAGATCCTGGGTGAACGCCGGGTGCGAATCCGACATATGCTTATCGGCAGGCCGGGGGCAAAACTCACGGAGATCCGAAAGGTTTATTCTCATCCCCAGGGGCTGGCCCAGTGTGCCCGTTTTCTGGATGAGTTACTGCCGGCGGCTGAGAAAGTCCCCTACTACGATACCGCCGGTTCGGTGGCCTTTATTGCAGCGCAGACGGACGCTTCTCTCGCTGCAATTGCCAGCGAAGAGGCTGCAGCGGTCTATGGAATGGCGGTTCTGAAGGAAGGAATCGAAACAAATCCCAGCAACTATACCCGGTTTTTTATTATTGGTAACAGCGAAGAGCCGGCGGAGGAGGACGCGAACACCGCTTCACTGGTTTTCGCTGTTCCGGATAAATCCGGGGCCCTGTTCAGTTGTCTTCAGGTCCTGGCAGACCGGGGCATAAATATGAAAAAGCTTGAATCCCGGCCGATCCATGGCAAACCCTGGGAGTATATGTTTTATCTTGATGTTGAACTTCCCGGCGACATGACTGTTTTCAATGGTGCTGTGGATTCACTGAAGGGCGTCTCTGAGGATCTTCGGGTACTTGGGGTTTATCGCAGCTGATGCGGGTTTACTGTTAATCGACGCTGGTGTCGATACCCAGTTTCTTGAGCTGTTCGATCTCTTCTTTTTTGGCTATGTACTCGTGGCGCTTCTGGTTTGATCGAATAACCACGTTCTTTATAGCCGAGATCTCAAGTTTGATGCCCCGGATACCGCCGCGCATTTCCCGGGGGGTCTCGCTTTTGAAAAAAGTGTCCAGCGCTGGCAGGGTGTTGAGCATCTTGTGCAGTTCATCGACTATACTGCTGACGTACTCGTAGATCTTTTCTTCTTCACTGCCCTCCAGGCGCATGTATGCCGAAGAGACCTTGCTTGACAACATGCTCAAAGCCCTGGCCCTTTTCAGGACATTCTCGGAGAAGGCATCGTAATCGATTCGAATCATACGGGTAGCGCCGGTTTTCTCGTCGAAGAACTCCACCATATAGACGTGTTTTTCGCTCTTTTTCTGGACAACATTCATTACCCAGCGGCGAAAGCGTTCTCCAATGGTAAGGCGGCGCTGATCAAGCATTATCTGGCTTTCGTTAAGCTTGGCAATTGCCTTCTCCATATGGATGCTGGCCCCCGAAAGAATTCGTGCCGCTTCCAACAGCAGG
The DNA here is from genome assembly GCF_963668165.1 of Marispirochaeta sp. Taxonomy (NCBI): domain Bacteria; kingdom Pseudomonadati; phylum Spirochaetota; class Spirochaetia; order Spirochaetales; family Spirochaetaceae; genus Marispirochaeta; species Marispirochaeta sp. The sequence goes on from NZ_OY764209.1 coordinate 1,437,947, forward strand.
GGTTTGAAGGAGACGTCCTGCTTTTTTTCCTGCTTTTTTTCCTTTATGTGAAGAGAATTGATCAGTTCCTGCTTGAGTTTGTCCCGCTGGGGAGAGTACGCCTCAGCCACAAGTTCGTGAACCAGTTCAGGGAAAAAGGGCATGTCCGGAAGCTCTCTGGGAAAAGAGCGCTTAATCTGGTTATAAGCATCATCCATCGCCTGGTTTGAAGGCTCACTGGAAATTGAGAGCTTGTAGAGAACCCGTTCCCGGATGTCCTGTTTGTACAGCTGTCGGCTGAAGGCGGTTACTTCTTTCAGCAGGCTGAAGATCTCTGAAGTCAGCTTGGACAGCTGGTTACAGCCATCGCTGACAATATTCGCCGAGAGAGAATCGCTTCCCTGCTTGATATGCTGAACCAGGTCTGCCATAACCCGGGTATTGAGGGATGTGGAGCCTATCCCCAGTTTGGTCCAGTGAAAATAGTTCAACAGAGAGGAGATACCCTTGAGGCGCTTAAGGTTGAGAAAATCAGCACTGAACTGGTAGTAGTTGGTTAGAAACTCGAGGATGGAATCGAACTGGGAAAGCCGGATACTCATCTTTTCCATCTTTTCCGATTCCAGATAGGGCTCGTTACTGGGTGTTATGACCTCGGAAATCTTGAAGTCGTTCCTGTAGGGATCTTCCTGGATCAGTCCTTTGCGGAGCAGTACATTGTACACATTCTGGAAAGAGGTGTGATAATGGCGAAAACTCTCCTTCAGTTTCGGCATGAGCCGTTTATCTATGTACTCGCGACGCTCTACAACCGCCTGATTCAGGGCATCGTCAAGATCTATCCTCTCTTCCATATTCTGCACATTATGGGATAAAATACGGTATCCTTCAATCTTTTTACAAGGTATTTATGGGTCAGGAAGGTAATTTCCCGCCGGAAAAATGTATAATACCCCTTCTTTTCAGTCGGGAAGCTGTATTGCCGTCTCTTTATGCTGAGATAGAGAGAAATTTCGGACCAATCGATTATATCAGCCGGGAGATACCTTTTTCCTATTCTTCCTATTATAACGAAGAGATGGGTCCTGAAATACGCAGGATCTTTCTTGGTCTGAAGGAACTCATCGATCCGGGGCAATTATGGCGCATAAAAAAGAACACCAACCGGATAGAAGCTGCCTTTGCTGCAAGCCCAGGAAAAATATCAGCAAAGGGCTCCGGCCGCACAGTAAATCTTGATCCGGGCCTGCTGGACCTGAACCATCTGGTTCTGGGAACAACAAAACATGCCGGGCATCGGATTCCTCTTTCTGAGGGAATATACGCGGAGATAACCCTCCATTACAGGCATGGACGCTTTGAACCGCTGTCCTGGACCTATCCTGATTACCGCAGCGAAGAGTATCAGAAGATACTTCTCGAACTACGGGAGATTTTTCATAATCAGCTGAAGCACCACTCCTGATTCCTGGTTTATATACAGTATGAACACCAGTCTCTCCTGTGCCGCCGTTGCAACTCTTACTGTTTTTGCTGTTTCCTGCGGATTCCATCCTTTTGAAACTGAAATCGAAGTGACAGTTCCTTCAGTACCCCGGGAGCTGCCCGCCAGTGTTGATACGGCAGTACTCTTAAAGGTGGACTGTGAAGAGGCTGGGGGGATCGAGCTTCCGGTTTCTGCAGGTGAGGTCAGAAAGCTGAAGGTTCCCAAAGCGCGGGTATTGGTTCTTACTGCTTATTATAAGGGAGGGATACCGCCTGCGGGGGCGGTACTGCCCTATGATTCCGGCGACAGTTCCCAGGTAAAACTCACATTTGCCCAGGGATTCTGTTCAGGTATTCTTACGCGTCTGGCACAGGAGAGTTTTCCCCTTTCCGTACTGAATTATCGGCGCCTTATTGGAGAGTGCCGTGAAAAATCCGGCGGGAATCCCTTTGTTCTGGATAGCGGGCGCATCTACCGCGCCCTGAAGGCGGGAAACTTTTCGCTGCGGGATATCGTTAAGCTGACAGAATACGAACTGCCCGGCGACGCCCTGCCGGAGGGTTGCTGGTCGCCGGCCAATCCCCTGGGGGAGGTACTGCACGCCGGAACCCCGGTGTTGGTTGCCGAGGGCCGATGGAATTACTATAGCAATGGAACGCAGGCCGTACTCTGGTGTGATAAACAGGGTTGGCATTTCTACGCATTGGACGGGGCTTTCAGCCGAAGCGGAGCCTGGTGATGCCGTACTGACCAGACTCCGGGTATTCTATATCCTGAAAAATCCCGATTGGGTGAGTTTTTCAATTCCACGTTCGGTAACCAGATAGTCGTTTTCTTTACGGAATCCTCCTGGCTCGGGGGCGTACAGGCCGGGTTCAATGGCTAATACCATCCCGGGTCGGATTGTGGTCTCCAGTTCTTTACGGTCCCGAAGCACCGGCTGTTCATGTGCCTCCAGGCCTATCGCGTGACCGAGGCTGTGAGGCATGGAGAAGCCTTCCCGTTCAAAAACCTCATCTACCCGCCGGGCAACTGAGGTTGATGGAACTCCAGGTGCGAGGGCTGCCTCCGCAGCAGCATAGGCCTCTTCCACCAGGGCGGCCATTCGCTCCTGTTCGGGGTTCAGGGAGCCACGTATAATCGTAAGGGTTACATCCGTAGTGTAGCCCTTCAATTTTACGCCGAAATCTATGATTGTCGGTCCGTCCAGACCCAGTCCTGCTCCTGAAAAGGAGGGGAAGGCATGAATGCCAAAGCTGCGTTCAGGGTTCGCCACTATGGTTTCAAAGCCGGTACCCTCTGCCCCGGCCCGCCGGACTTCTGCTTCAATAAAGAGGGCTGCGTCGAGTTCTGTGGAAAAGCGCTTGTCCCGAAATCCCTGTACAAGGTCGTTAATAACGCTGTTGGTTATTCCCGCCGCTTCACGGTAGATATCCAGCTCCGCGGCATCTTTGATGCTGCGGAGCTCCTTAAGCTGGGTTTCGGCTCCGCCATACCGGCAGAGAAAACTGAACTCCGGCGCTTCGGCCCGAATGGATTCTACCAGGGGAAGCGGCATTCCGGAGGGCAGTTCAATGCGTGCGTTCCGGGCCAGACCAAAACGCCTGGCTACTCCGACGATTGCCTGAACCGGACTGCGCTGAAACTCGCTGTAGGCAACCAGTGCATCAGCGGTTCCGTAGAGTTCCGCCAGGGGCAGGTCCCAGGCGACGAGCAGGGACGCCCCGCTGGAATGAAAAAAGAAGAGGGCATCAGAAGGATGGCCGCAGACATACCGTAAAGAAGCATTCCGCCGTCCTTCGGTATCTTCCAGGACCACAAGTTCGATCCCTTCCTGTTCCATCCAGTTTTGCAGGGTACTCAGGCGATAATTTGCCATTGTGTTGTTTCCTTTAGCCGACCACTATATTGACCAGCTTGCCCGGTACCGGGATGATCTTGCGGATCTGCTTGCCGGCGATAAGCTCCTGTATTCTCGGGTGGTTCAGGGCTGCTTCTTTCATTGTATCAGGGCTGATGTCGGCGGCGGCCTCTATTTTGGCGCGGACCTTGCCGTTGATCTGGAATACCAGATTGATCAGCTCATCCCTGGTGAGTTCTTCTTCGTAGTCAGGCCATGACTGTCGGCCGGCCAGAGGCTTGTACCCCAGCCTTTCCCATAGCTCTTCGGCAAGGTGCGGGGCATAGGGCGAAAGGAGGAGCACAAAAGGTTCAATGAGTCTGCGGTTCAGGGTCTCCTCTTTAAAGACCTCGTTGACGAAGATCATCATCTGGGCAATGGCGGTGTTAAATTCAAGAGAATCGGTGTCCTGGGTAACCTTCTTGATGGTTTTGTGCAGTACACGGGTTAGCTCTTCCGAGGGTTCCTGGTCTACCAGTTTCTTGTCGAAGAGGCGCCACACCCGATCAAGAAAACGGTGAACACCGGATATCCCGGAGGTTGACCAGGGCTTGGATACCTGGAGGGGGCCCATGAACATCTCGTAGACGCGCATGGAGTCGGCGCCGAAATCCCGGATTATGTCGTCGGGATTGATAACATTCTTGAGGGACTTGGACATTTTGGCGATGACCTGGGTCAGGGGCGCCCCTGTTCCCTTTTCTACAAAGGTGTCGGTTTCCGGTTCCTCTACCTCATCCGTTGGAACGAGGGTTTTGTCCGACCGCTGGTAAGCGAAGGAGGTTATCATTCCCTGGTTTACCAGCCGCTTGAAAGGCTCGGCTTCACCGACAACCCCAATATCAAAGAGCACTTTGTGCCAGAAACGGGCGTACAGCAGGTGAAGAACCGCATGCTCAGCACCGCCCACATAAAGGTCCACTGGCATCCAGTAATCGATCTTGTCCCGGTCGGCCAGAGCATTACCGTTACGAGGGTCCAGGTAACGCAGATAGTACCAGCAGGAACCCGCCCACTGAGGCATGGTATTGGTTTCCCTCCGTCCCGGACCGCCGCACTGTGGACAGCTGGTGTGAACCCATTCATCAATCTTGGCCAGAGGAGATTCCCCGGTTCCTGATGGTTTGAAGGACTCGACCGCGGGAAGCTTAAGGGGAAGCTGGTCCTCCGGAACCGGTACAATGCCGCATTTTGGACAGTGGATCAGAGGGATGGGTTCTCCCCAGTAGCGCTGACGGCTGAATACCCAGTCCCGCAGCTTGTAGTTGACCGCCCGCTGTCCAAGCTTGCGTTCCTCAAGCCAGGAGATGATGGCATCGATGGCCTCTTCTTTGCCCATCCCGTCAAGGAAGGAGGAGTTTACGTGGGGACCGTCTTCGGTAAAGGCCTCTGTTTCGATGTTTCCGCCTTTGAGTACCTCGATAATCGACAGATCGAACTTCTTCGCGAATTCCCAGTCGCGCTGGTCATGGGCCGGAACTGCCATGATGGCTCCGGTACCATAGGAGATCAGAATATAGTCGGAGATCCAGATAGGGATCTTTTTTCCGTTCACCGGATTTATTGCGTAAGCACCGGTAAAAACACCGGTCTTGTTCTTGGCAAGGTCGGTCCGCTCCAAATCCGATTTAAGCCGGGCTTTTTCCAGATAGGCTTCAACGGCGGGCCGGTACTTGTCAGTGGTGATCTTTTCCACATAGGGATGCTCCGGAGCCATGACCATGTAGGTGGCACCAAAGAGGGTGTCCGGCCGGGTAGTGTAGATCTCCAGGGATTCGAGGTGTCCGTTTATCTGGAAGTGGACATTGGCGCCCTCGGAACGGCCGATCCAGTTGCGCTGCATGGTCTTGATGGATTCCGACCAGTCAAGGGTATCCAGATCTTCCAGGAGCCGGTCGGCATAGGAGGTGATTTTGAGTATCCATTGGCGGATGTTGCGCCGCTCTACCAGCTGACCGCAGCGCTCACACTTGCCGTCCTTGACTTCCTCGTTGGCAAGGCCCGTCAGGCAGGAAGAACACCAGTTGATCGGGGTCTCCGCCTCGTAGGCCAGCCCCTGCTCAAAGAGTTTCAGAAAGATCCACTGTGTCCAGCGGTAATACTCTTCGCTGTGGGTAGAGATTTCACGGTCCCAGTCGTAACTGAAACCCAGGGACTTGATCTGGGTACGGAAGTGCCTGATGTTACGTTCCGTGGTGACCTTGGGATGGGTGCCGGTCTGGATGGCATAGTTCTCGGCTGGCAGTCCGAAGGAGTCGAAGCCCATGGGATGGAGCACATTATAGCCCCGCATGCGTAAAAAACGACAATAGATATCCGTGGCGGTGTATCCCTCAGGATGGCCGACGTGGAGGCCGGATCCGGAGGGGTAGGGGAACATGTCGAGCACGTAGCGCCGTTTCTCTTTAGGAAAGGAGGGGTCCTCTTCCACTTTGAAGCTGGAATTCTCTTCCCAGAAGCGCTGCCATTTCTGCTCAATCTCGGCGTATGGGTATTTGCTCATACCAGGCATGATACCCACAGGAGGAACCGAAGGTCAATCTCATACTTGACCCCCCGAAACAGCCCCGATAGTCTGAGACCATGAAAGAGCTTGTTGCAGACAGATTAATTCCCCCCGCCCGGACGACTTGTTCTCAGGTACTGAAAATTCGTTCCGGAGAACGGGTCCTTATTATTACCAATCCTGTAGAAGAGGTCCTGGCCATCTCCCGGGCCCTCTACCTTGCCGCTGCGGAAATGGGAGCCGATCCGGTGATGATTGTCCAGCCGGTTAAGACGCAGCTTGATTACGCCGATGCGAGCGTTCTGGCGGCGCTGCAAAGCGGTCCGGATGTCGTGATATCCATAAGCGCCGAGAAAATCGGCAAAGACCCTGCAGGGTTAAAAAAGCCCTACCGGCATAAAGACCGGGAATTTGACCATATTTTTGACTACCTGCTGAACGGTATAAAAAGCATCCGGGCCCTCTGGGCTCCCGGAATACATGAGGATATGTTCTGCCGCACCGTAGGAATCGATTACAGCAGGCTTAAGCGGGAGAGCGCTATAATAAACGGTCTTTTTGACCGTTCCGAGGGCATGCGTATCAGCTGCGCCGGAGGGACAGACCTTTACATCGGCCTTCGGAACAGAAGGGGGGAGGCGGACGACGGAGATTTCGGCACCCCGGGGAAGGGGGGCAACCTCCCCGCGGGGGAGTGCTTTGCATCCCCGGAGCTGGGAAGCGTTACCGGTACTATTGTCTTCCGGGGCTCCATCTCCCTGAACAAAGGCGATATCCTTATCAATGAACCGATCATTGTACAGGTAGAGGAGGGCTTCGTTGTCTCCGTCAAAGGCGGGGGGGAGGCAGAACTGCTGCAGGAAACCATCGCCGCGGGAGAAGCGGAAGCAGAGCGCCTCGATACCGAAGGTGCCCTTCCGCCCGGGATGGGAGAGATCTACCGCCATAACGCCCGCTCCATCGGGGAGATCGGTATCGGCCTGAATCCGGCCGCCCGGGTAAGCGGCAACATGCTGGAGGACGAAAAGGCTTACCGGACCTGTCACCTGGCAGTGGGGGCCAACTACGCCGAAGATGCCCCGGCGCTGATCCACTGCGACGGCCTGGTGCTGGATCCGACGATCAGTTTTTTGTTTCGAGGTTCTGAAGAAAAGCTGGTGATGAGGGACGGAGTGCTGCTGCTTTAAGAATGAAAGGCACAGGATTTTTCCTGTGCCCCGTTCTACAGTTTATATTCAATAAACACCGTGGCATTGTAGACCATCTTTTTTTGATCAGGAAAATAGTCACGTTTGGTCTTTTTCCAGGTAAGGGTTTTTGCCGCTCCCACCGAGGTGGTCTCGTTCAATGGGTGTTTGTAGGCCAGGGTAGATCTGCTGAAGATCACGTTTCCCTCGGAATCGGAGACCGTATTTGGCAGGGCCATCATCAGGTAGTTGGCAGTCTGCATGGAAACGGCCCCTGCCCGGGGAAAGTCCCAGCTCATGCGCAGTTTTGAAGCGGCTCCGACACCGTAATTCCGTTTTTCCACTGTATCTTTCGATTGATCGGTTTCAAACCGGTAAAATGTGCTGCTGCCGAAGATCAGGCAGCCGGCGTGGGCTTTGAGGTCGACTACACTCCCGCCGCTGGTATGCCGCTCATGCTGCATTGTAAAGGTAAGGGAATTCCCGGAAAAATCCATCAGTTTACTGGAAAAAACATCATAGTGCAGATGTAGCCCGTAGCTGGTCCATGAACGTTCCTGCGGACGGGGACTTGCGGAGAACAGTACCCCGTCGGAGATCAGGACAAGGTTGTACCAGTCATACCCGCCCTCAAGAAAAAACTGAAGATCAAAATGGCTGAAGATGGAGGAGGTGCGGGATACAAAGGGATCCCCGTAGTGGAGGTCGATACCTGCTCCTCCGGAGCCGGTTTGATACGAATTTTCATCGTAATGTACGTTATTTCTGTACTGTTGTGTTCCGTTGTCTCCCCCGCCTATAACGAGGGAGACTTTCCGGATGTTGGAATTCGTGGGGTTTTGTTTCCTTCCGCTTACCAGATCGTTAAAGCCGTCCATCGGACTGACAAAGGTTGCCAGCAACTGGTTTTTAGTATACGTATCAAGATAAATGCGGTGAAGCATCTCCCCCAGGGATACACCTCCAACGGTGGTCACAATTAAATCGTTCACCGCGGCTGTTGCTCTTTCGCCAAAGACCTCCCAGGTGTAGCTGCCCAGGGTAGTGACAAGGCTTGATTCAAAGGCGTTGAGATTGTTCGCTTGAGCGGCGGCATAGTATATGTATCCCTGGTAGGGGTGTCCGAGCTGATTTACTAAAAACATGCTGCGGTCCCATTGCCATGGTCCCGTAAGGTTGTTGCAGATACTTTCTGTACTGATTTTCGAGAATTCCGTCTGCCCGATAAAACGGTTTACCGAAAAGAGGCCCAGATTGCTGAGGAGGGCATTACTGATGCCCAGAGCATAGTTTTTTTCTTCCGAATAGACCGGCTTTCCGTATTCCTCAATCGCGAAGACTGCGGGAACTATCGCGACGAATACCAACAGACAAGTAAAAAGTGTTCCTATTTTTTTCATGTTGCTAAAAAGTAGCAGGCAGGCCTTTTTCTGTCAAAGGGATTAGCGCCGTAATGGAAAAACTACGGCGCTGATTTTTTACTTCTCAGGATCCGGGTTATGGTAATGGCCCGGGCAAACTCCTCTGCAGCACCAAGGTTCCTGTACCAGATAAACATGCCCAGGGATGCCGCCATATGCAAGCAGGAGACATAACCGATTCTGGCAAGCATGGAAAGCGGAACAAGGGGTTTATTGGATGGCTTGGTTTTTCGCTCCATCGGCTCAAATGCCAGAGCCACGGCCAGGGTAACCGCTGTTGCCATGTTGACCCAGAGCACCTGCGTCGGGGTAATGAGAATGACAAGCCCCAAAGCAATGGCGCTGATTATAATCAGCGCTTCTCCCCCATTGGTTGGAAACATAATCAAAGAAGGGATTTTTTCAGATTATCATGAACCATGCGGCATTCTTTTACAGCGTGGGCAATGGAAGCAAAATTGTCATCCGCAAGTACCATCTCCGCCGCTTCTTTTGCGGCTTCGGTCCCCTTATTCTCCATGGCGATACCGATATTGACCTTCTTAAGGGCCGGGGCGATGATCGCCGTCAGCCCCAGCAAGGTAAAACCTCCCTCAGTATGTCCGAAATTCAGTGAATCAATTTATGATTCAGCATTCTTGACAGCAGCAGCCAGAATCCGGAACCCTTCCGCGGCCAGATCCCATGCTTTCCCGTCCGGGGACAGTTCTCCTCTGGGAGCGCATCCCGCACCCCTGACATCAACAGAGGCATCCCTGAAAATGAGGTAGGTAACTATCATCTCGCTTTTTGTGAGTGTCCCGGTTTTATCGGTGCAGATAATCGAAACAGAACCCAGTGTTTCAACTCCTGGTAGACGTCGTATGATCGCGTTGCGACTTACCGTTCGCCTGACGCCGATGGAAAGTATTATGCTCGTCCCCGTTGGAAGTCCCTCGGGGATGGCCGCCACGGCGATACCCACGACGGATAAAAAGAGTTTGCTCACCGGCATACGAGCCAGAAAAGATCCGAGGGTGAAAATGCTCCCCGCTACTGCAATAATTATTCCGCCTAAATACAAACCAAAGCAGTTTACCTGCTGCAGAAGCGGTGTGGTGAGGGGTTCAACATCAGAGAGCATTGCGTTGATACGGCCTATTTCGGTATCCGTGCCGGTGGAGACCACGATTGTGCCGGAGTAAGCCATGCACTTGTGATCTTCCAAAGCCGCAGGTCCGCCGGAACCTTATCTCCGGATGACAGTATGGTGATATCGCCGGGAACAAGTTCTTTCGCGTCGATGGTCTGTTTCTCACCGTTCCGAAGGACGTGATTTGAAACCGAAAGCATGTTCCTTACGGTATCAATGGCTTTCTCGGCTTTGCCTTCCTGCAGAAACCCGACAACTGCGTTGATTATCGCCACTGATAAAATTATCCGGGTATCAACTCAATGTCCATGCAATGTCGTACCGACCGCCGCCGTATGCGTTCATACGATTTTTTGCTTCCGAATCCGAGAGTCCCTCCATGCCTGTTTGCAGGGCTTTCAATACTTCTTCTACGGGGACCGCGTGGGGGTAATATACGTCATATTGCATAAAGCAAAAAGTAGTGCCGCTGATATGTATGTCAGGCGTATAACGGGTGTATAACAGTTCCTTTGTCATTTGTGAAAGGAACTCCAGAAACAGAATCATCGGGATCAAACAAGTAGGTCCAGGTTAAAACGGGCTGGAAAATTTCTCGGGGAAGATAGGCTGAAACTGGTGATTGTTTTTTTTTGACAATTAACAAATTGTAAGTTACAATTGCAACAGGTTGCATATTAGGAAACACATGCAACAAGTTAAAGGAGGAACATATGAAAAAATTAATGTTCGGTCTATTCATTCTGTTGTGTTTTTGTAGCTATGCCGTATTTGCTGCTGGTTCTGCTGAAGGTTCTGCGCAGGGAAAAAAGATCGTTATTAAACTCAGTGATCAGGCAAACGAAGATAATCCGCACTATGCGGCGGACATGTTTTTTGCCAAGAAGGTCGCGGAAAAAACAAATGGAGCTGTTGTAGTTAAAGTGTTCCCAAACAGCCAGTTAGGAAATGCACGGGAAACTCTTGAAGGCACCCTTACAGGTACTGTTGAAGCAACAAAAGCTGCCGCAGGTGCCCTTACCTCTTTCAGTCCTGGGTTCGGAGTGTTTAGTCTCCCGTATATATTTACTGATAAAGAGCAAGTATTTAATGCGTTGAATGGAAAACTGGGCACTATGCTTGAAAAACAGCTGGAAGATACTGGTTTCAAGGTCTTGGCTTATTACGACACTGGGTTTAGAAGTGTTTTTAATAAAAAGCAGCCGATTAATAAACTATCAGATATGAATGGAATGAAAATTCGGGTTATGAACGACCCGATCATGATTGATACCTTTAATTCTTTGGGATCTCTGGCAACACCCTTGGCCTATTCTGAGCTATATACCGGCTTGAAGCAGGGTGTTGTTGATGGGGGGGAGCAACCGGCAGTATCTTTGTACACAATGAAATTTTTTGAGGTTTCGGATTATTTCTCTCTTACCAATCATTTCTACGATTTGAATGTTGTAGTTATGAGTAAAGCATTATTCGACAGTCTTGATTCCAACATCCAGCAGGCTCTGTTGGAAGCTGGGAAAGAAACGCAAGAATATGAAAGAAAAGTCTGGCAGGATTTTGAAGATGGCGTGGTGGCAAAGATTGAGGAAACCGGGATGAAAGTAAACAGTCTCGATCTTGGCCCATTTAAATCTGCTGTCGACGATGTAATTGATTCAAACAAGGATAAGATTGGCGCTGATATCGTCGATATCGCCCTTTCATATTCGCGGTAGACATTTCAGAAAATCTGCTCAATGCCATGGTGACCTGGACGTCGCCATGGCTGACTACAACAACTCATGTTTGGAGATAAAATCAATGCGAATGTATCTGAACTCCTGTAATATAGCTGAAATACAAGAAATTGCAGAATTGGGAATACTTGGCGGTGTGACTATGAATCCGTCAATGATGGCGGAGCTTAATACAGACTTTGTCGGGCATCTGCAAAAGATTTGCGAGATCGTTGATGTTCCAGTCATGGCTCAAGTTGTGTCGGAGAATACAAAAGATATCATTCAAGAAGCAAAAGCGCTTTCGTCTATAAACGAACGGATAATCGTTAAAATCCAGATGCGTCAAGATGGTATTGCGGCGATGAAAATCCTTGCTGATGAAGGAATAAAAGTGTGTGCAACAGGAGTGCATTCGATAATTGAAGCAATAACGGCCAGTCAAGCCGGGGTAAACCATGTGGCAATATTTATCGGGCTGTTGGGGGAAGTGGATGAAAATCCCACAAGTGAACTGATTTCCAAGATACGATCGATTTATGACAGACAGGGCTCAACAACAAAACTAATGGGTGCTGTTCGCAGTGTAAATCAACTAGTCGAATCAGCAGTCTCCGGCGCGGATGAAACGACCTGTAGTTATGCAATATGGAAAAGTTTTTTTAATGTTCCTCACACTGTCAAACGCTGGGAAAAATTTATTTCTGCATGGCGAAACTCCTACGGCGATATGAACTGGCTTACCGGGTATTCTAACAAATGAAGTTTTATGGGAGTATTATATGAATATTCGAAAAGCTCTATTCTCCGGTGTTCTTGAATGGGTATCGTTACTTGCCTTCGCTGCCCTTATTGTACTAACGGTAATTCAGGTGCTGTCCCGATATGTTTTAAAAATGCCGGTTACTTTTACAGAAGAGATGGGAAGATTTCTTTTTATTTGGGTATCGCTCCTGGGTGCTGCTCTTGTTATGAAAAACGATAGTCATATGCGTCTGGATATACTTAAAGATAAACTGTCTCCTCGCATTACGACCATACTCGAGTTTTTTGTATTTGCTGCGATTTTAATTTTCAGTGCTGTTGTTTTCTCGGAGAGTTTTCGTTTGATAAAAGCTACTACCAGACAAATCGCGCCTGTATCGCGCTTACCCATGGCGGTGGTCTACTTGGTTCTGCCGATTTCTACATTCTTTATGTCGCTTTATTCAGTTCGATACATGTACCTTGCTATTAAAAAAATGTCCCGCGACAGGAATAATAAATGATAACAATACTTCTAATAATATTCGGAGTTTTCATCGTTGCAACAGTTCCAGTTGCGTACGCTCTGGGTCTGTCATCAATGGTCTGGGTTGTTTTCTCTGAACGTGTACCTTTGATCATGATTCCCCAGAGAATATTCGCCGGAATCGATAGTTTTCCGTTATTGGCAATTCCGTTCTTCATCCTTGCCGGACAATTAATGGCAACAGGCGGAATATCAACTCGCCTGATAAATGTGGCACAAGTTCTAGTGGGTCGTTTTAAGGGAGGACTCGCATACGTTAATATTGTAGTCAGTATGCTTTTTGCCGGCATAACAGGGTCGGCTACCGCGGACACCTCGTCTATTGGATCGGTTTTGATTCCCGCCATGAAAGAGAAGGGTTTTGACAGTGATTTTACGGTCGCTGTTACAGCGACTTCAGCGACTATTGGGATCATCATTCCTCCCAGTATCCCGATGGTAATTTACGGGATATTGATGAACCAGTCGATCGGAACATTGTTCATTGCCGGCGCGATCCCAGGGCTCATGGTCGGAATTATTTTAATGCTGACCAGTGGTTTTATTTCCGGGAAAAGGGATTATCCGGCTGGTGATGCATATTCAATTCTGGAAACTATCAAGATAATGGCTGATGGAATGTTGCCCCTTTTTACCATTGTTATTGTTCTTGGTGGAATAATATTCGGGATTGTGACGCCGACGGAAGCGGCGGTAATGGCTGTTGTGTACTCGTTCATTCTCAGTGTGGTTGTATACAGAAGTGTGAAGATTACCGATCTTCCGCGGCTGATGATGGATACAATATTAATAAATGGTATGGTCATGCTGATGGTCGGGACAGCCACAATATTCAGCTGGATAATCACCAGCCAGGAACTTCCGAAGGAAATAGGTAACTTTCTTCTGGATACAATAAGCAACAAATATGTGATGCTCATGTTGTTTAATCTGGTTCTGTTGTTTGCTGGTGCTGTATTGGACCTGACCCCAGCCATGATAATCTTTATTCCGGTACTTGCGCCGATAGCCCAGTACGTGGGAATCGACTTGATACATTTCGGTGTTATTGCAGTCGTTAATCTCGGTATCGGTCTGTTTACTCCTCCGGTGGGTGCCTGCTTATTTGTGAGCTGCTCCATTGCTGACATTTCAATGAGGGACTCAATACGAGGATTCATTCCATTTTACATCGGGATGTTTATTTCCCTGATGTTAGTTACGTATTTACCGGCGTTGTCATTGTGGCTTCCATCGCTTTTAATAAATTGATACTATCCATCAAGTCAGACCTATTGGTGGAGCGGTGAGAGGTGGAGAATCTTGGCAAATATATTCGACGGCAGCGAATACATCAGAAACGGACGCTTCAGGAAGTCGCAGATGCAATCGGGGTATCAAAAAGCTTTTTGTCGAGGATAGAAACAGGTAAAGTCATTCCCGCCGTAGCTACCATATCAAAAATAGCTGCGGCGCTGCAGGTCTCTATTTCTTCTATTATCGATGATGAACGGCCGCTGGACGCAGTTTTTATTGAACGTGAAAAGATGGATAAAAACCTGATTACCACCGGCCGAGGCTACAGTATGTTCCCAGTTGCCTCTGATTATAATCACAAAAGGATGCAGCCTGTTTATTATGTGGTTAAACGTGGAGAAATTAAAGAGGACACCCTGTCGCATGAGGGAGATGAGTTCATCCTTATCCTTGAGGGCGAAACAAAGTTTAGAGTTGGTAATGTCGAATATACTATGAAACCGGGGGACTGCCTGTATTTTAACTCAATTGAACAGCATGGGATCGAACCGATAACAGATGAGGTCCGGTACATGTCTGTTTTTGTATAGGCGATATCGTTAATTATATCGTTTTTCTGTATTGTTCAGGACAAAGCTGCAATTATTTGTCTTCTATTTCTCGTATTCACTTCGGCGCCTTGTCCAGGGGAATCCCAGGCTCATCCTCCGTCAGGTTGTTGATCCACCTGTCGCTGATGGTGCGGTAGATCCCGATCACCGATTTGATGATCTCCTCGGAACTTGCCAGCAGGAATACCAGCCAGACCGGCCATTGAAGAAGAAGCCCGCTTGTTATTGCCAGGGGAATACCGATGAGCCAGACTCCTCCCACATCCAGGGCCATGCTGAAGCGGGTGTCCCCGCCGCCGCGGAAGATCCCGACGATCTGTATAATCGACAGGGCCTTGAAGGGAAAGACCATGGCGATGATGAGAAGGAACTGGATTATATATCGGGAGGTTACAGGACTGACGCTGAACATCTGCGGGACCAGGGGCGATACTGCGGCCAGTACTATTCCGGTACATACCGCGGTCATCGGACCCAGCAGAGAGAACTGACCCGCAAGGCGCCGTGCGCTCTGTTCATTCCCGGAGCCGATGGCGTTGCCGATCATTATATGCGCCCCGTTTCCCATCCCTACAAAAAGCACCATGAGCATCCGGAACACCGTATCGGCGATATTCCGCGCAGCAATGACCTCGGTACCAATGCGGGCGAAGACGGAGTTCAGGACTATCATGCCCATGGACCAGCCGATTTCGTTGAACACTACCGGCAGGGAGGTTTTCCGGATCCGCCTGATAAGGGGCATGTTCCAGTCAATAAGCTTTTTCAGCGGGGCCGCCGAGGGCCGGTCACGGCGGTAGCTCAATACCACGATAATGCAGGTCTCCAGCGCCCGGGCAATCAGGGTGCCCAGGGCAGCTCCCCGGACACCCAGGGCGGGAAAACCGAACATGCCGAAGATCAGGACCGCGTTGAGGACCACGTTCGTGGAGAGGGCGGCGGCGGCGGCGTTGAAGGGGATCCGGGTAAAACCGCAGGAACGCAGAACCATAACAAAGCTGAAGGTAATCGCCGTCAGGGGATAGGAGAAAGCAACAATCCTTAGATACTGAGCGCCCTCCCGTATTACAACCCTGTCTGTGGTCAGGAGCCCTATGAGTCTGCCGGGTATGGTTACGGCGCTGAGACTTACAAGCAGACAGGCGCTGAAACTGACAAGCAGGGTCAGTCCCTGTATACGGTGAATGGTTGCAAGGTCCTTTTTGCCCCAGAACTGGCTGACGAAGATACCGGCTCCGGAGGTTACCCCGAAAAGAAGCATCATGACCAGGAAGTAGACCTGGTTGCCCAGGGCGACAGCGGCAATGCTGCTTTCTCCCAGCCGGCCGATCATGAAGTTGTCGATCAGGTTGACCGACGACAGAAGAAAGCTCTGGGCCGCGATGGGGAGGGCAAGGGAGACAAGGGATGCTAGAAATTTACGGTCCGGTCGTATGTTCATGAGCTGCAATTCATATCACACTTTCTTTTCTTTATACAGATCAGAAAGGATTACCCCCGCAATTACCAGTCCTGCGCCGATCCATTCCGGGGGGGTAAAGAACTCGGCAAGAAAGATCATGCCAAACAGGACCGCGAATACCGGTTCCATGGCATAGATTATGACCGCCTTTACCGGGGTGACATGGCGCTGATACAGGTTCATGAGCAGCAGGCAGATGAAGCTCCCGAAGAAGGAAAGATAAAAAAGAGACCAGGCGAGATTCGCGTCCAGGATTACCGGGTCTGATTCAATGATGCCGGAGAGCAGAAAACTGAATACAGCCGTCAGGGAGAACTGCAGAAAGGTAAGAACCGGAACACTGCCGTGGCGTCCGTAGCGGTCAAGGAAAATAATAAAAAAGGCGTAGGAGACGGCGCTGCCGAAGGCCAGCATGTCTCCGAGGTTAACGCCCCCTTCGGACGGCAGATTCAGAAGCACGAGGCCGCTCACAACGATTAAAAGGCCGATGATGTTCCCCCGGCTCAAGGGCTTGCCGGTGAAGGGTATCTGCAGAAATGGAACGATCAGGGCAAAAAAGTAGGTTATCAGTGCCGATTTTCCTGCGGTGGTATATACCAGGCTCGCATTCTGAAAGGCGTAGCCGGTGAACATCAGAATTCCCAGTACGAGACCGCGCTTGAAAATGACGGGGGTTATTTTTTTCAGTTCCCGGTAGCAGATCGGAAGCAGCAGCAGCGCGGCTATGAGGAAGCGGAGACCAAGGAAAAATATTGGCGGCGCCGAGCGCAAGCCCTGCTTGGTGGCAATGAAGGTGGCTCCCCACAGGAGAGTGACAAAGAGAAGGATGAGTTCGGCCTTGCGGTTGTGCTGCATGGATAGGAACTTACACCCAGTGGCTGTTTTTGTGCAAGATTAGTTCAGAACCGTGGGGATAAAATCATCTGTCTGCCGCATTATACGGATAAACTGGGAAATTTTACCTTACACGTTAAGGGCGGCGGCAAATTCAGCCATGTAATCATGGTACGTATTCTTCATCCCCATGGTTTGAACAGTACAGTCTATTCTTTCAGGTGCTTATCAAAAAATCCCAGTATCGTTTTTTTTGTGAGGTCCTGAAAAAACTCCCGGGTTCCGTGGCCGCCGTTCTTTATACAGAAGAGGTCGACCCTGTCTTCCAGGCCTTTTTCCACGATTCTGTTATAGAAAGCTTCGCTTTGGGTATAAGGAACCAGGGGGTCCTGGTCTCCGTGCAGGATGATCAAGGTGCCCATAATTAATTGGACTTGCTATACGCAATTTCTCCCACACCTCCGGCCCGTTTGCCCCGACAAGGGCCCCTCCGTGGGTGTCGCCAATGTTTCTCCATCGGTGGTCAGGGTCGTTCCTCATTTCTTCCATGTCCTTTTCCAGCAGGGTAACCAGGTCCGCCGGTCCGAAGAGGTTGCAGCAGGCCTGAACATCGGAGGAGTATCCGGGCCATTCGTCGGATATATTGTCGTCAAGATTTACTGCTGCCATGGAAGAAAGGTGTCCTCCTGCGGACCTGCCGATGACTCCGACCCGCCCGGGATCGATCTGGTACTCCTCCGCATGGGCCCGCAGAAACCGAATGGCTGTTTTTACGTCGATTATCTGGTCCGGATAGTGCCCCTGGGCGCTGCTGCGGTAATAAATTGAAGCCAGTGCGTAGCCCGCCTCTGCAAGAAACTGCATCTCCGCTACCATCAGGTTTTTATCGCAGCCCCGGAAGCCTCCGCCGGGAATCCAGACAATAAGGGGTTTCTTTGTCCTGTCTTCTTCATCATCAAGTCCCGCGGCGATGCGCATCTCGCTGTTGCCATTCTGCACCATGACTGACAGCATCAGATCCAGGGGCCTGCCTTCGAGATCGCTTACGCGGGAATAACAGATATTGTCCAGAAAGTTGATACTTCTCCGTTCCTTTCCGGGATTAAGAGAGCTTTTCATTTTTTGTATCCTTTCTTCTATCTCACAATCCAGGCGTCGTAGATGACCCCGGGCGTTTTCTGAGAAATTACGCAGCCGAAGGCCACCACGTTATTGAGCCATAGGTACTCTTCCGCGGCGGTGTCGAAGAATAGGTGCTGCTTGAAGTAGTACTCCCCGGGATCCACCGGTTCCCTTGCGGTCCTGCGTTTCAGGACCTCTCCGGTCTGAGTTGCGTAGCCCCGGGTGGAGAGGCTGATGATTGCCCCGTCATCGGTTTTGAGGATGTAGCGGGTGTCGATATGCCTGGTTGTCGGTACAAGGTGGCTGGTGGTGTTCCAGTCGGCCCCCACTGGCAGCACAGTCCCCCGCAGCCTGGGACCCTCGAAGCGCCCGCCGGTTATGGGAATGATCTTGAGCAATCCCCTTTCCACTGAACCGACTTCTATGGGAGGTGCTACGTTGGCGATGAGACGGTACAGAAATTCAAGTTCCGGCCCGGGGGGAGTAAAGCCGTCTCCCAGCTCCCTGGTATAATCTGCAAAATCTGCGGAGAGTTCCGGTTTCATGCCTCAAGCTCCGTGGTATCAAGAATTTCCTGTATCATGGCGATGCGTTTTTCTATCAACGACGGCCAGATGGTTCTGTCCAGAAAAGGGTTAAAGTCTTCTTGTATTGAAGGGACTTTGTCCAGCATGTTCGTCTGCCCCGGGTGGGAACCCAGAGTAATGTCCACCGGAAGGTCCTTTACCTTCAGCATGCTGTTCATGTAATCCCGGCGTGTTGA
The DNA here is from genome assembly GCF_963668165.1 of Marispirochaeta sp. Lineage (NCBI taxonomy): Bacteria > Pseudomonadati > Spirochaetota > Spirochaetia > Spirochaetales > Spirochaetaceae > Marispirochaeta > Marispirochaeta sp. The sequence goes on from NZ_OY764209.1 coordinate 1,456,592, forward strand.
GAACGGGAGATTATACTCCTGTATAAAGTCATCGCTGAGGGTGTTAACCCCTACACCGCCGTGCATCCCGCAGCGGCTGCGCATACCATTGGTATCGACGGTGTCGAAGAAGAAGGAGGTAGTGCCCGGTGTGTGTCCCGGAGTATGAATGGTGTCTATCTGTATATCGCCGAGGATAATAGGTTTACTGTCGGAATAAAAAAAATCAGCCTTGATTTCCCCGTATGGATAGCCTTCGGTGAGTATCATCTCCGGTCGTTCGCAGATAAAATCTGCATCTTCCTTTGCCATCCAGAGTTTCGCGCCGGACAGCTCCAGCACCGCCCTGACACCGCCGCAGTGGTCGTAGTGGGCATGGGACAGTAGGAGCAGCTTGATGTCATGGGGATCAAAGCCCAGCATGCGGATACTCTCGAATACCAGGTAGACCTGGGGCTGCATGGTGGCGTCGATCAGGATGAGTCCTTCCGAGCTTTTTATCAGATAGGCGCCGACCCAGCTGTTGCCAACGTACCAGGTGCGTGGAGCAACCTTGAACGGAGGGACGGCAACTTCCCAGGGGCGTTCGCAGCCCTGTTTCAGAAGGCCGAAGGGATTGGTAAGGGGAGGGTGATTGGATTTCATGACAGTCCTCTTGTATATGGAAAAAGAATGGAGCCTTCTTTAAGAAGGCCCCGTAAATGGATCTTTTATCGCAGACCCAGCATCTCGGTGGTTTCTCCGACCTTCTTGTCCCCTTCCATCAGGCGCTTACGGCTGGCATCGAAGCCAAGGTAGGTAAGGGGCATGCGCATTTTGGCAAACTGGGTGCTGACTTCCGGATCGGCCAGTACGTCCTTGAACGCGGCGTTGATCTGTTCAGCAACCGCGGGGTCCATCTCTTTTGGTCCGAGGATGAAGAAGTCGAGGCCATAAACGGAATTTTCATAGCCCAGCTCTGCGAGGGAAGGATAAATCGATGCGCCGGAATCACGTTCGGGCATGCCGGCGATGGTGGCCAGGATTATCATCTTGCCGGCTTCCACGTATTGCAGGGCACCGGGGGTATTTATAAAGGCGGCGTCGATCTGTCCACCCTGTACTGCAACCAGCTTATCTGCGTCAGAGCCCGCTTCAACAATTCGGAACTTGGCGCCGCTGTCCTTGGTCAGAAGTCCCGCCATGAAGTGGGAAGACCCCTTCAGTTGTACTCCCAGGGTAATCTTGTCCGGACTGGCTTTGCTGGGCTGCAACAAGATCTGCCACGGAGTTGTAGGGAGAATCAGGGCCGACACACAGGGCATAGCTTCCGCCGACGGGCATTACTACACAGGTAGTAAACTCATCTATGGGAGATTTGTCGTACAGGCCTGCGTAGTAACTTGCCAGAAGGCTTGTATGGTAGAAAAGAATCGTACTGCCGTCGGGCTTGGCGGTGCGTACCTGTTCAGCAGCTACGCTGCCGCCTCCTGCCGGCTGATTCACAACAACAAATGGCCTGCCCAGGGTTTCCTGCAGGGTCTTTGAAATAACACGGGCCGCAGCATCTGTACCGCCGCCGGCTTTGGCGGGAACGACAAACTGCACACTTCCGCTGGGCCACTGGGGTGCGCCTGCGGATTCCGATTTTCCTTCTGCGGCAAGGCCCAGGACCATCACCGCCAGAAACAGAAGAATGAAGTGAACGTTTCATAGGTTCTCCTTTTTTTTGCTTATTGAAATTTTCCGCCTTCCAACGAACGCGGTGAATCAACTGTTAACCTTGCTCCTGCGCCGTTTACGCAGGTAATCCTTTATATACGGCCAGACAATGCTGAATAAAGCGGAGGCCAGGAGAATTGCGGAAATCGGCCTGGTAAAGAACGGCCATATTCCCTGGTCGGTGTAGGTAAAACCTTTACGCATATTTAATTCCAGCATGGGTCCGAGAATAAAACTCAGGATAAACGGACTGGTCGGTAGCTTGACCATATCCATCAGAAATCCCAGGGCGGCAAAGGAGAGAAGCAGTACGAAATTAAAGGTGGTGCTGGAACTTACATATACCCCAACGAAACCAAGGACAATAATCACCGGGTACAGGTAGTGATAGGGGATCTTCAGGATCATCGGAAAGAGACGCATGCCGAAGTACTGCTGCAGAAGGACCAGGATTGCCGCAAAAAGGGCTGTGGCGAAAAGGGTGAAGACGATATCCGGGTTGTTGGTAAAAAGCAGGGGACCCGGCTGAACACCGTGGATCATCAAACCGCCCAGAAGGATTGCGGTTGTTCCGTCTCCGGGAATTCCCAGGGCTACCATGGGGATCAAGGCTCCACCGACAGATGCATTATTGGAGATCTCTGATGCGAAAACCCCGTCTACACAACCCTTTCCGAATTTTTCCGGATGCTTCGAGCTGCTTTTTGCCTGAGCATAGGCCACCATGTTGGAGAGGGCCGCTCCCATGCCGGGCAGAAAACCGATCCACAACCCGATAAAAAAGGAACGTACCAGGTTGACAGCATTATCAAGGTATTCCCGTAAACTGACACCAAAACCGGTGATATTTTTCATGTCCACGGGGGGCAGTTCTTTTTGTCCCCGTGCATAGTCGGATACAATCTGCTTGATTGCGAAGAGCCCCAGCATCAGGGAGATCAGGTCGAAGCCGCCGTTGAGGTAGTAGTTGCCGAAGGGCAAAACGGGGAAAGCCGTCTATCGGGGCAAAGCCGACGGAACTGAGCATAAGCCCAATGGCTGCGGCTGCCAGACCCTTGAATACATTTTCCCGCGACAGAGCCGCTACCAGGGCAATGGCGCAGAAGCCGAGGGAAAAATACTCCCAGGGACCGAGCTTCAGGGCAAGGTCGGCGATGACGGGACTTAAAAAAGTGGCGATGAGAATGCTGAAGAAGGTCCCCATAAAGGAGGCGGTTATCGCAGCTCCCAGGGCCTTAACGGCCTGGCCGTTCTTTGTCATCGGGTAGCCGTCGAAGCAGGTGGCGATGGCTGAGGGTGATCCGGGGATTCCAAGCAGGATGGAACCAACCATGGCGCCGGAAACACCGCCAACCCATATACTGATGAGCATGGCAAGTCCCAGGTGAGGGTCCATACCAAAGGTAACCGGTAACATGAGGGCGACACCGAGGCCTCCGCTGAGCCCGGGGATGGCCCCCAGAACAATACCCACGGCACTGGCGATAAGTACAAGCAGAAAGGGCCCGGGACTCAGAAGTGAAACCAGACTTGATACAAACATTTCCATTTCTAAGGCTCCATTATTAAAAGATCATTCCCGGCGGGAGAAAGGAGTTCAGAACTTTACTGAAAACAAAGTAAACAGCGCCGAAGGTTACCAGGGAGTAGATGATCCCCCGGAGCAGAACGGTTTTTTCCGGGCCGGCGATCTGCCGGTAAAAGAAAAAAACCATGATCGGTGTTGCTATATAAAAGCCGACTATCTTCAGTGCCAGGGAGTAGATTATAAAAAGAGAAGTCATTATCCCGGCTCGTTTCCAGCCCTCCCGTGTCAGGAAAGGTTCTGTGTCGCCGGTCGATTTTTGCCGGGTAAGGAATAACCCCAGACCGCTGATGACAAGAATGATGCTTCCCATATAGGGGAACACCCGGGGGCCGGGGTCGTCGGTGAATGTTTTTATAGGTATCTGTATGGTGAGAAGGATCCCTGCAATGCCGAGGGCCAGAATAATAAGGCCCAGTTGTTTATCGTTCTTCATGATTTTACCCTGTATTCGTTGGATGTGCCCCGGAAGAATCTTCCGGGGCACCGCTGCAATGTACTATTTTGTTGCCAGGCCCAGTTTGTCTGCCAGGGCCGCAATCTTTTCGTCCTCTTTGTAAATAAGTTCCTGTGCTTCCTGCACAGTGTAATATGTGTATGCGCTGGACATCTTGTTGAGCTGTTCCTGCACCCCGGGATCCGTGCCCATGTTTCTGGTAGCAGTATTTATCTTCTCCACAATCGCCGGGTCCATACCTTTGGGACCCCAGACTACCAGCGGTGCGATCCAGCTGAAATTCAGTCCCTGATCAATTGCCGGTACAAACTGCGGATACTTGGGATCCGGATCGGGATCGATGAGACAGAGGACCTTCATCTTGCCGGCCTGTTCGTACTGGGCAGCGGAGCTGGAACCGAGATTTCCTATATCAATATGCCCGCCCTGGATCGCAGCTACTTTGTCCACTTCTGAAGCTGCTTCAACCAGTTTAAGTTCCACATTCTCTTCCATCATGATGGTGCCGGCAATAAAGTGAGTGGCTCCCCCGAGGGCAACTCCCACAGTCCGCTTGCCGGGATTCCGGCGGGCGTCATCCACAAAATCCTTCATGTTGTCCCAGGGTGTATCCGGGGCAACCGCATAAACCTGGGGTGGATAGCTCTGGGCGATTGCGATAGTTGTGAAATCTGATACAGGGTGGTCGTAGCGGCCGGTATGATTGTAGATGAGCATGCCGGTATGCATGAAAAGAAGTGTCTGCCCATCGGGCTTAGCAGTGCGCACCTGTTCATAGGCAACGGTTCCGCCCCCGGCGGGCTGATTGACGACCACCACGGGACTTCCGAGTTCCCGCTGCAGGTAGTCCGAAAATATTCGTGCCATCAGGTCGGTCCCGCCGCCCGCTCTGGCACCAACGATGATCTGGACCGGACCCTGAGGCCATCTGGCTTCGGTTTCTTTTTCCGGATTTCCTTCCGCCGTCAGCATGGATGCGGCTGCCAGCAGACACAGCAGAATAGTCGCTGATTTCTTCATTATTCCTCCTCCTGTTTTCAAAGTTAGTTTTATTGCCATTATTTAAACGCCTCTTCAAGGGCGCTAATAATCAGTTCCCGGGCTTCCCTGTGTTCCGCAAGCCCATGGACTATGAATCCATGGTCGCTTTCAAGAAAACAGCGCATTCTGACTTCCACCCCCGCCCTGACCAGCATCATGGCATACTTTTCCGCTTCATCCCTGAGGCAGTCCTTACCGGCGGTTATTATCAGGGCCGGAGGGAGTCCTGCAAGCATCTTCGGGGTCGCGCAGACAAGGGAGAAAAAAGGGTTGGAGTAATCCTCCTCATCCCCCATGTAGAGACAGGAAAAGGAGCGCATTCGTTCCACCGGAAGCAGGCTGTCCGGTCCCACTTTATCGGCGGGATCAGTTGCGCCATCAAGTAAAGGGTAGTCCATTATCTGCAGGCAGAGGGAAAAATCCTTTGTCTGGTTTGCCATGAGGGCGATGGCTGCGGTGAAGTTTCCGCCGGCGCTGTGGCCTCCCAAGGCTATTTTGTCTGTGTCAACATTGAGTGTGTCCGAATTGTCAAAAGCCCATTTTACAACATCGTAACATTCATTGAGCCCGGCCGGAAAAGGATATTCCGGAGCCAGGCGGTAATCGATGTCAATGACCTTGCAGCCGAGACTGGCCGCAAGAAATGAGGAGAATACGGTGTCCCGTTTTTCGTAACCCCGGACAAAACCTCCGCCGTGCATATTGATGAAAAGGGGATAGGACTCCCTGCTGATACGGGGGTATACCATGATGACTCTGGAATCTCCCTCCCGTGTTGGTATGGCGGCTTCTTTCCGGTCCACGCGTTCAAGATAGGCTTCCATTTCCGGTGTCAGGTTTGTCTGGACCACAGAAGAGCTGCGCAGCTGCTCAGCGATTTTCATTTTCTCGTCGTATGTCATTGGTACAATAATTCTCCAATACTTTCAGGTCGCGGTAGGAGCCGGATAACCGGATCGGACTCCGCGCTGCTAATTAAGCAAAAGGTATGCCAAAAGTTTATACTCGCCGAGGGCGATTAAGCTATGGACGGGGAAATATTGCCTAAGTACAGTCCTGCAGGCAGGTTGCCGGCATTTTTATTTCAGTCGGGACAGGATGCGCACCCCTCCCGGGGGTGTCGGCGTTTTTTCTTTCTGCAGATTTCTTGTTGCGAAATGCATCACCTGTTGTATTATAGATACATGTGTTGCGCAACGTTCGACCGGGCGCAAGTGGGAGGTTCCATGGCAAAGATTCTGTATGTCGTCCCATCCGAGAAGCTGAAACGGGATTTGTCCCGGTCAATCCTTGAGCATCGCAGGTATTATAACCTTATTTATCCGAAGCGGGAGTACATCGATGTTGATGTGACCATACGTACCAGCGCCGATTTGGTCGACTACGAGGAGTGTAATGCTGATGTAATCGTGGCCCGCGGACTGCTGGCGACAATATTAAAAAAAATGCATCCCTCGATTCCAGTGGTCGAGGCACCGGTAACCATGACGGATATAATGGGTGCAGTGATGGACCTGCAGAAAACGGGTGCGGAGAAGGTCCCGATAGCCCTGATCGGACTGGGAATGGTTTTTCATCAGGTAAAGGCGGTGGAGGAACTCCTGGATGTTGAGCTTGTTACTATTGATTATCTGCATCAGCCTAGGTCCCCGGATATCATTAAGGAGCTGCTTGATGAAGCGGTATCCCGGGGGTTCAGGGCATTTGCAGGAGGGGCCACTCTGGTTCGGCATGCAGTGGAACGCGGGTATCTGGCGGCCTTTGTGGACAGCGGGGACGAGTCCAAATGGCTGGCTCTGAATGAGGCCCAGCATATAGCAGCAACCCGGCGCAGGGAACGGGAACGTTCCGTCAGATACGAGACAATCCTGAACCATTCCCTGGAGGGTATCATTACCACCGACACCGAGAAGAGGATTATCCAGATAAACTCAGCCGCCGGCAGAATCCTTGGAGTAGATCCGGCTGATGCCGGAGGCATACGTATAGAGAAGCTGATCCCGGAACCCAAGTTCATGTTCCTCCTGGGTAAAGACCGGGATTATGTTAATGAAATATTCAAGCTTGGAAGAAAACGGATTGTCCTGAACAAGGTGTCCGCTTCCCTGGGAAAGGAGAATATCGGCAGTGTTATAACCTTTCAGGATGCCAGTAATGTGCAGTCCGCGGAAATCAAGATTCGCAGCGAACTGCACCGCCGGGGGCTTGTAGCCAAATACAGTTTTGCTGATATAATCGGAGCGAGCCTCGTCCTGGAACGCGCCATCGAGACTGCCCGTACCTTTGCCAGGGTCCCTTCGAATGTTCTTCTCGTCGGCGAGACTGGGACCGGCAAGGAGCTTTTTGCCCAGAGTATGCACATAGAGAGTCCCCGTAAAGATGCACCCTTTGTGGCGGTAAACTGTGCCGCCATTCCTGAAAACCTGATGGAAAGCGAGTTCTTTGGCTATAAGGGAGGGGCTTTCACTGGCGCATCAAAGGAGGGGCGCATGGGCTTCTTCGAACTGGCCCACGGGGGAACAATCTTTCTGGACGAGGTATCCGAGATCCCCCTGAAACTCCAGAGCAAGCTGCTGCGGGTCATACAGGAAGGCGAGATAATGCGCATCGGCCATGACAAGATTATTCCGGTAAATGTCCGCATTATCTGTGCCTCCAACCGGGACCTGAAGCCCCTGGTACGGGAAGGGCTGTTTCGGGAAGACTTGTTTTACCGGCTGGCAGTTCTGCAGCTTCGGCTGCCTCCCTTACGAGAACGGGGGGAGGATATTATCCTGCTGGCAAGACATTTTGTCGGACAGTACTCATCGATCTTTGCGAACCGTTCCGTCGGCCTTTCCCCGCAGGCCAAAAGACGGTTAATGGAGTACCCTTGGGACGGGAACATCCGGGAGCTCCGGAATATCTGCGAACAGCTGGTGGTGCTGAATAAGTCAGGCAGCATTGGCCCGAAAGAGGTCGCTACCCTGCTTGCACTCGAAATGACCGGTCCAGTCTCTCTTCCGCAGGTGAAAACACGCGGGGCCAGTGGACCGGCGAAGGGTATTCTTCAGGAGGTGGAACGGGACCTGATTATCTCGAGTCTTGAGAAGAATGACTTCAATAAAACCCGGACTGCCAGAACCCTGGGAATGAACCGCTCGACCCTGTGGCGTAAGATGAAAGAGTACGGTATCAGCTGCGACATGGTCATAGAACGATAGATCTCTCCCTGATTACCCCGCGGTTTTCCTCTCCTTGAGCCGTGTAACCGAATAAGCCCCTCCGATCAGGAGCAGCCCGCCGAAGATCTGCATCAGGCTCAGACGCTCCCGGAAGACCAGAAACGAAAACACCGCGGCAAAAAAGGGACGTGTCAGCTGGAGTATATTGGAGAGGGAAACCCCCAGATGGGGTACGGAGCGGTAAAAGAGGGAGTGCCCCAGGCCGATTCCGATAAGACCGGAGAGAATCATGACGGTCCACATGCTCAAGGAGGCCTGGAACTGCACCTGGGGACCCTGAATCAGCAGATGACTTACAAAGAAGAGGGGTGTTACAAAGGTGAAAACCGCAGCGTTTACAAAGTAGGGAGAGAATCCGGGGAGCCATGCCCGAACCATGGTGGTTAGACCCGCCCAGGAGAGGGCTGCCACCAGTACCAGGACCACTCCGGCAAGGGGCGCGCTACTTCCTCCGGAACCCGGTGAAACCGTAAGAAGTACGCCGACTACCGCGGTGATCAGTCCTATGTAAAAGAGGGGACGCTTCAACAGGGACCTTTCGTCGACAAAAAAGAGGAAGCCCAGAAGCACGCTGAAAATGGCCGCAGACTGGTAGATCAGCATGGCAAGACCCGGGTAAATGATGTACAGCGCCCCGGTATAGGCGGCCTGAAATCCGAAGTTCATCAGGGCGATAAGGGCCATTCTGGGGAGCAGATGGGCCAGATTTGCGCCCACATGTCTGCGCTCCTCCATGGGCGCGGCGGAAAAAAAGAGGGGCCACAAAACCATGAGTGAGGCCAGGTAGCGGGCGAAGGACTGGAACATCACGGGAAATCCGGCACTTACATAGCGGATCATCACCGAGGTAGAGGCCCAGACCACCGAAGCGCTGAGATTGAGTATGATTGCCCTGCGATAGGATGACTGCACTGTGCTGCTCCTGTTAAAAATGGATGATGCGTGATAGAAGCAGAATTTAGCATAAAATGCATAAAAGTGTTTAGCCAAAGCGGGCACAATCGTGTATGATAACAGACAGATTGTACACGATTATACTGCTTTGAAGGAGTTATCAGCAATGAAAAATCAGCTAAAGAGAACATTGGCCTCCGGCAAGCATGCCCTGGGCGCCTGGGTTACGATACCGAGTCCGGATGTTTCCGAAGCCATGTCTACCCTGGATCTCGACTGGCTGCTTTTTGACCTGGAGCATTCCGGTTTGAACGAACAGTACGCCCAGGTCCTGATGCAGGGAATGCGGGGTGACCGCGTAACCCCCCTTATCCGGGTTGCCTGGAATGATCCGGTACTGATAAAAAAAGCCCTGGATATCGGGGCCCACGGGGTCATCGTTCCCATGGTAAATACGAGAAAAGACGCCCTCAAGGCGGTGCAGGCCTGTACCTATCCGCCCAAGGGAATCCGGGGCTGCGGTCCCAAGCGTCCCTGGATCTACGATCCGGAGTATACTGATACCGCGGATGAAGAGGTCCTGATGATCCCCCAGATCGAGACCCTGGAGGCGGTGAACAACGCGGATGAGATCTTCTCCGTGGAGGGGGTGGATGTCTGCTTTGTGGGTCCCTTTGACCTGTCGGTCTCCATGGGCTTCAGGGGAAAACAGGAGGATCCGGAATTTCAGGCGGTGGTGGACAAGGTACTGTTGGCGGCGAAGCGCCACAACGTGGTGCCTGGAATGTGGCTCGGCGCCGGGCGGCCGGTTACCGAACGTCTCAAGGCCGGCTGGAAGTTTATCTCCATCGGACTGGATCTGAACCTGCTGGTGGACGGGACGAAGGCGGCCTTGAAAAAAGCGCTGGATTAAAGGGAGGAACCATGAGCAGGGAGCGCTGGAATGAACGATACCGGGAAAGGTCTTCAAAAAACCTTTCTCCGCCTAATGTGCATCTTGAAAAACTCGCCGCCGATCTTGAGCCCGGCACAGCCCTGGACCTGGCTGCCGGAGACGGGAGAAACGCCCTCTTTCTTTCGCGGAAAGCCTGGAAGGTTACGGCTGTAGATTTTTCGGAAGCCGGAATTGAGCGGGGCAGGGCTTTTGCCGAAGATGAGGGTCTTTCCGTTGACTGGCTGGTCCGGGATCTGAACGAATATGTTCCACCCCGGAAGAGCTTTGATCTTGTATGTCTATTCTATCTGCATATCCCTGAGAATCAGCTCGCAGGTGTCCTGAAAAAAGCTGCCGCCGCCGTTAAACCCGGCGGCAGCCTGCTGATCGTCGGTCATGACCGAACTAACATCACCCAGGGTGCGGGGGGACCGCAGAACCCGGATATTCTGTATACGACGGAAGAGATCTCCGCTCTGCTGCCGGGCATGTCAGTCGGCTATGCGAACAGAGAGAGTTGTCCCGCCGATCATGGAGGACTACCCCCCGGGACTGTTCAGATCGACTGCGTTGTACGGGCTACTTGCCCCCTTTAAGGATGTTCCGCTTTTCCAGGTACTCTTCGCGGCTTATTTCTCCGTTAACATAGCGCTTTTGCAGAGTTTCCAGGGGAGACTCTCCGCCTGCGCTGTTTCCGGACCGCAGGGGACCGTTGTTTCTAAAAAGAAAATAGGCGACGACTAATAAAAGAATAAGTCCGATACCCATGGTTATAATACCTCCGTAGGGAAAATTGCCGAAAGGGAAGAATCCGTTGCAGAATCCGTTTCCATATCCGTACATCATGGTTGTAACCTCCTGTGGTTATTTCTTACAATTAAGATAATAAATCAGAGATGTGAATAAATTGTGAAGCCGGAGGATTTTTTACTGCGAAAGCAGGTTTCCTACAACTCAATATGGAAATACCGCAGAATGCTGGTCAGCAGAATATAACTAAGCGCGGTGATTCCGCAGGCAATGCTTATGCCGAGCCAGAAGGGAATGTTCCTGCGTAGCAAAAGGGGTAAAACTATGAAAAAAAGGAGAGAGGGCAGCACCAGCCAAAAAATGGATGATGAGAAGGCTGCAATCCTTTGAGATTCTACCTTCTCAACCCGCATCCAGATCAGGGCAAGCAGGGAGGTCAGCGGGAGGGACGCAATAAGTGCCCCGAGAAGGGAGCTTCTTTTAGCAATTTCCGAAACCAGAACAACAATCAGCGCCGAAATAAGTAGTTTTACCAGGTAATACGCCATTTTGCAGTCATTCTCCGTTATGCATTCTCAGCGTGAAATATCCACCATATCGTAAAAAATGACAGCCAATAGTCCTGTCCAGCCGACAAAATGGAACAGGGCGTTTCCTATGGGATCCAGACTTGATTCAATAGTATTAAGCACGGCACTTATAAGAAAAACACTGCTGATGAGCATGAGAACCCCAAGAACATGGGAGGCGATGTACATAATGCGGTTATCCTGCTCCCGGTAACTGACGGAAATCCATAGCTGCATTAATGTCGCCCAGATCACCGGAATGGCGACGAAGAACAGCAGCAGGTTGTTTTCCGAGGGGAGCTGAAAATCGAGACAGAACTCAAAGTACCAGACTCCGAATACAGCAATGGTCATATCCCGAATAAAAATAAACAGGGTCTTATTCATGGTGGTTTTACTATACGCGGATCACTGTCATTCGGAAAGGGTGGGAAAAGCCAGATATAGTGAAAGATAATACACGAAAAATTATTCAGGAATGTAGACACGTGTAAAGAACTTCACTATACTGATTAAGGTAAGCCTGAAGGAGTAGGAAATGGAGCAGAACAAATCAGGATCATGGACTTTCTTGACGAACCACTCACATGTACTGCTTTGTCTTCTGCGAAACCCATCGGTGCGTATTCGTGATATTGCCCGTGAAGTGAACATAACCGAGCGAGCTGTTCAGCGGATAATTGCGGATTTGGACGAGGCCGGTTATATTGAGCGGATACGGGATGGACGAAACAACACATACAAGGTTTTTACTGACCTTCACCTCAGGCACACTATCGAGAAACACAGGAAGATATCTGATCTTGTAACGATGGTTTTCGGAGAAACACAGTACTAGGAGTATCCTTCAGTGGACAAAAGATTTCTTGAGAACCTCAGGTTGCCCCGGGGGTAAAAGTCGCCTCCAGGATTGAAGAACTCGAATCCCTTGCATGCGGCGGGCCTGAGAACAGTGAGTGGAAGGTCAGCTATACCCTGCCTGATGGCGATGGCAGAGAGGTTCATGAGCTCGACATAATGCGGGTCAAGAACGGGATCAGTGCGAATTATATCGATCCTTACATGCGCAGGCGGGACCCCGACTGTATGTTCATTGCGGATGATAAACCTTCGGACAAACCGGGATTTGAGCAGCGCTTCGGATACTCCTTTGAGAAGCTCCGCAAAGAGACCTTTACCTGGCTGGCGGGACAGGAGCTGGCAGTATTTGCTTTTGAGATGGGACAGCCTGGAATCGGCGGCGAAGCGCTGGCAATCTGTCCCGCCAACGCCGGGTTTTTTGCCTTTGGTCTCGGTCTGCTGCAGGGGGTGGTGCATAAGCGCAGTGATTGCATGAGATATTCTCATTCAACCTGTATCCCGGGCCAAGTGCAAAAAAGGGAGTATGCGGAGCTCTGATAAACAAGGGAGTCGATGAGGACTGGGTAACCGCCCACTGCTCCACGGTTCAGGTAATAACCCCCTGCGATAATGTAGTAACCTTCATGCACGAAGGGGCTTCCGGGGGTGGCAAAAGCGAAATGCTGCAGCAGCCACATCGGTACCCCGACGGTCGGCTTCTACTGGGCAGAAATGTTATAAGCGGCGAGGAACGTTTTGTCGAGATTCAGCGGACCTGTGATCTGCACGCGGTGTGCGATGATATGGGACCGATCATGATCTGGAAGGGCTGACAATTGCCCCACCCCGCCGGGGACGATATTGCCGGTGGCCGGATCGATTCCCAGTTGACCGGTCGAAAATAACAGCGAATCGTTCATCTTGGCGTGTGAGAACGGTCCGAAGGCGGGGGGGCCTTTCGGTGTGTTAAAGGCTTTTAATGTGCTCATAGGTTTCTCCTCTCCGATATAATATGAAGCAGTCCAGGATCTACGAAGTCTTGTGAATGATTCCCATTGTCGCCTGATTTGTCGGCGTTACGGTGACTTCGCAAATCTGGACATGCCCTGGGACGGACGCTGTATACAGGGCAATATCCGCTATGTCTTCCGGCTTCAGGGCTTCGATACCCTGATAAACGGAGGCGGCCTTTTTTTCGTCCCCTTTGAATCGTATATTACTGAAGTTGGTTTCCACCATTCCAGGTTGAATGTTGGTCACCCGTACAGGTTGGTCGACCACATCCATCCGCAAACCGTCGCTCAGGAACTTGACCGCCGCTTTGGTGGCGCAATAGACCGCACCACGGGGATAGGCGGCAATGCCCGCTGTGGAGCCGATGTTTATTACCTGACCGCCTCCGCGTTCGATTATGCCTGGAACAATCGTGCGGGTAAGATAAAGAAGTCCCTTTACATTGGTGTCGATCATGGCTTCCCAGTCGCTGATGTCTCCCTCCTGGAGTTTGTCCATCCCGAGGGCCAAACCGGCGTTGTTTATCAAAATATCAATGGATTTCCATTCCGGCGGAAGAGATTCAAGTTTTGTTTGCACCGCTTTACGGGATGTTACATCGAGTTCCAGAGGATGTACCTCCACGTGATACGTTTTTCCCAATTCATCGGCGAAAGTCTGCAGCGAGCTGATTTTGCGGGAGCTGATAATTATTCGTGCGCCATGGGCTGCGAAACTTTCGGCACAGGCACGACCGATGCCACTGCTCGCACCGCTTATAAATACTGTTTTGCCTTTGATCTGTTCCATAGTGTTTTGTCCTTTGTCGCGTATTTTGGTGTTGATGAAATTATATTCATGGCCCTGAACCATAAAATATGGGCATTATAAAAATAAAGCAAGCGCAACCTCGACAGGCGGCTTCAGGCTATTCAAATCGATGTTGATGACCTCCGAAAAGACCTGTAACCCGGGATGCTCAGATCTTTCCTTGTATGCACAAAGAAATGGGTTTAGAATGATGATTAAGATCAATCTTATTGGAGGCAAATATGGTATCTGGTCCTGTTGCAATTATTCTATTGATAGTTGCAGTCGTACTCATTATTTTCGGTACGGCGCGACTAAAGATGAACCCGTTCATTGTCCTCGTAACTGTAGCGATTCTTTATGGAATAGCTATAGGGATGCCCCTTCCTGATGTAGTCGATACTGTAACCGGAGGGTTTGGAAGTACCCTGGGGTATATTGGTATCGTGATTATTGCCGGTACGATTATCGGTGTTCTTCTTGAAAAAACCGGCGCTGCCTTGTCTATGACTCAGGCGGTTCTCAAACTTGTCGGTCAGGATCGTGCTCCCCTGGCAATGAGTATCGCCGGAATGATCGTGTCCATACCTGTGTTTTGTGACTCAGGGTATGTTGTTCTTACCCCTCTGAACAAGGCCTTGGCGGTCCAGACAAAAAAATCCATGCCGATGATGGCTATTGCCCTGGGTACCGGATTGCATGCCACCCACGCTCTTGTACCGCCCACACCCGGTCCAATCGCAGCGGCATCTGAACTTGGTGCGGATCTTGGCACTGTTATTCTGTTAGGTCTATTTGTGGCTATATTCAGCATGCTGGCAGGCTACTGGTTTGCCGTAAAATTTGCTTCGAAGTATAAAATCGACATGGAGCTGGAAGAATCCTATGATTCGCTTATTGCCAAATACGGAAAACTGCCCGGGACCTTTCACTCAGTGCTCCCTCTGCTTGTGCCGATTCTTCTGATCCTTTTGAATTCAGTGGCAAAGCTTCCTGGCAGACCCTTTGGCGAAGCTGCGATGTTCAAGCTGCTTACTTTTGTCGGTGCTCCGGCTGTCGCTCTGGTTATTGGTGTTTTTATCGCGCTTACCCTGGTTGTCAAGGACAAAAGAGCCGAAGCTCGTGACGAATGGATTGCTCATGGTGTTCACAACGCCGGTCTCATTTTGGCAATTACTGGTGCAGGTGGTGCGTTCGGGAAGGTTCTGCAGGCATCACCCATGGTTGAATATATTGGAACCACTATGGAAGGACTGCCGCTGGGACTCTTGCTGCCGTTCCTGATTGCGGTGGTGATTAAGACTGCTCAGGGAAGCGGTACAGTGTCCATAATTACTACAGCAGCAATAATGGCACCCTTGCTCGAACCCTTCGGTCTGAATCCTGTCCTGACCGTTCTTGCTATTGGTTCCGGAGCAGTGGTTGTATCCCATGCTAATGACTCATACTTCTGGGTTGTATCGCAGTTTGCGGGTATGCCGACAAAGATGGCATATAAGCTGTGGACGCCGGCTACTGGTGTACAGGGTGTAGCCGCATTTATTGTTGTAATGATTCTGTCCATTTTCATATAAAGAAGCGGACTGAGTATTCATTGCAAATAATGTATTTAATACCGGCGACCGGAGTGCGCAGCGCTTCGGTCGCGTTTATATTGTTAAGGCGATAAGGGTGTATATAAGATGAGGGGTATACTGTATCAACTTCGACTGCGGCGTGCGCTTAATGCCATGTCAACCGGCGAACATGCGATCGCACGCAAAATTTGGAAGAAACTTTCGAAGGGGAATCCAAATGCTCATGGGATGCGCCACAATATTGCGCTTACATATATAGGCGAGGAGCGTTACGCTGAAGCTGAACCTCTGTTGTTTGATGAAATCGAAGATTTTGGCGACTATTACCCTCGCCTGAGGGCGCTTGCTGACATGTACTACGCCTGGGGGAAAGGCTCGGCTGCTAACGAATGGTATCGAAAAGTAGCTCAACGCGACGATTGTCCCGACAGTGAGCGGAAGCTTATACAGCGGCGGATAGAATTGACCTCTAATGATGCTCTCTACTCGGATGTCCTAAAATCGCTTGAAGATGTTCGTAAAGGCAACGCTTTGCTGGCACAGGATCAATGGCAGGAGGCTCGGGAGTGCTTCAGGCGGGCAAGTGAGCTGGACCCGACAAACATTCAGGCAATGAATAATATCGGAACCATTGAGCTCAATCATAATGAAGATCCGGAGGCCGCAAAAGCCTGGTTTGAAAAGGCGCTTAACTGGTCTGATCTCTCCTGGCTGCGTAAAAATCTGGCACTGGCAGAGAAAGCGATTCAGCTATAGTATTCTTGTAACAGGTCGCGATTATAATAAAGTCTTGTACGTCGGCCGGTGTGTGAGGAACGATATCATAACACTGAATGTGTGTATAACACACTGCAGCAGGTGAATCCTTGCTTCCCGGCAGCGCCGTACATGTTCTTCCGGCCAGAGTCCGGACTGGATCTCCCCAATATGGGCTTTCTGCAGATAGAGCATGCAGCGCCGTGACTGACCGATTCCGCCGCCGATGGATTGTGGCAGCTCCCCTGAAAGCAGTCTGTCGTGAAAGTAGAGCTTCTTCCGCTCCGGCGGCTGTCAGCTGTTTTTGTTTAATCGTGTCATGATAACGCCACTAAAACTGATTGTCTATGTATAAATTGTGAATGTGGCAAGGAGTGAAGTGTAAAGTCGAGACGATTTTAATTTTGCATGGGACTGTCTACATTGTCAACTATCAAGGGAAGTTTCAGCCTTACACAGGCTCCTCCGTCGGGATTGTTTGAAAAGCTCAAGCCGAAATTGGTACCGAAATAAAGGGTAATACGCTCCTGTATGTTTTTTATCCCGATTCCGCTGTGCATACTCCGACTTTTATTTGTGCTTTCTTTGATGCCACCGTCGCTTGAAAAGGTAAAACCGGATCCATTGTCGCGGATATGAATAAGAAGATTCTTCTCGTCTGAAAGTTCCGCTTCTACATGAATTTCTCCATTGGAGTCCATATCCTTTAAACCGTGAAAAATAGCGTTTTCTACCAGAGGCTGGAGAATGAACTTCATGATTCTCAGGGATTGAAGATTGTTTGGAATGGAGTACCGTACTGAGAAAATATCGCCGTAGCGGAATTGTTGAATACTAATGTAGTTATGTACGCTGGTGATTTCATCTTCGAGACTTACTAGACGGGAGGAACTGGAGATATTGTATCTCAGCAGATTTATCAGAGAAGAAATCATGTCGCTTATATTCTCCATTCCCTGGAGTACTGCCAGCCATTTTATCGAGTCCAGGGTGTTGTAGAGAAAGTGAGGATTTATCTGGGCTTCCAGAACCTCAAACTCCAAATCTGATTTTCTTTTTTGCTCTGCGACAGACTGCTTCAGCAGATGGTCTATTCGGACGGTCATATTATTGAAGGTTTCGCCCAATTGACCTATTTCATCTTCTCTGTCGGTTTCTATTTTTACATTAAAATTTCCGCTTTGTATTATTTTCAGTTTTTCATTCAAATCGATAATTGGTTTTGCTATTGAGTTGGAAAGAAGCAGAGAAATAACCAGATAAATAAGAGTCATGCCGATTAAAAAAAACATAAGCATAATCAACAATAGATTTGTTGTTGATTGAATCTTGTCTTTGAAGAATACCCGTACAATACGCCAGTCATTTTGTTCAAAAGGTTCAGAGATAATAAAGCTATCCTTATTAAAAATGTTCATTTCACGTACGTGTTGTCCTGATTCAAAGAGTTCAGGATTATCCTGTTTGAGAAAGTCCATATTAAGGTTAAAAGGAAATGTAAACAGGGTCTCTCCCCGAGAGTTTACCACAAGCACTTTTTCGGTATCTTCTGCTGTAAGGGAGCTGTAGGTAAATATTTCTCTGAGGTATACATAATTTATATCTATTATAAGCAGTCCGATTCTCTCTGTCGCGGGGAATTTATAAATTGGACGCATGTAGGTTATGGCATTTCTTTCAAGTTGCGGAATGTGAATTCCCTGGTTATTCCTGTCGTTGCCAAATATATTATCGATCTCAGTTTCGGTCACTATATTCAGCCAGCGGCGTAATTTATCTTCTGTAAAACATCCCAATAGCTGGAGAAGAACCTACCGTTCTGTCCCAGTATATAGATACCTTTGAGATGTTCGTTAATGCTGACGCTGTTCCTCAGCATTGTATCAACCAGGACCTGGGATTCTATAAGCTCCGGATCTCCCGGCATCAGCTGTCTGGTGACGTTACGGGTTATGGTTTCATTCGCCGCCAGAAGGATACTGTTATTACGGACTATGGAGAGAATAAACTCTATATTATATTTTGCCTTGTTGGTTGTGGATACTATATGGTCGCGTTCGGTACGAATAAAACTCCTTACATAAAAAGTGAAAGAAAAAAGTCCAAGCGCTGTTATTGTAAGAAGCGAGGTTGCAAAAAAATATTTAAAAAAGAGCTTCTGGATTGTTGATTTAAAAACCTTGAACATTTACCAGTAATTGTATTCCGGTGAATAATGAGTACTTCGATACTGCTTGCAGGTCATTCCGCAGGTGTCCTTAAACACCTTGCTGAAGTAATATGGACTGTCGAATCCAACCTTCTCTGCAATCTCATAGATTCTCATGTTGGAACTTACAAGCAGTTTTTTTGCTTTATCTATTCTTATTTCTGTTATATATGTTGAAAAATTTATTCCAAGCTCCTGCTTAAAAAGAAAACTCAGATAGCTTCGACTGACCTCCGCGCTATCAGCCACAGTTTGAAGGGAGATATTCTCCGCTGAGTGCCTGCGTATGTACTCCATGCTTTTTCGGATTATGTGAGAGTTGTAAGAGATGGATTTTCTTTCTCTTACAGTTTTCAGATACTCGGTGTACAAATCAGTAAGATACTTGATGAGGGCAGAAATGTTATAGAAACGGGCGAAAAGCTCTGATTCAGAATTAATATGGGGCAGAATCTTTACATCATGCTCCTGTTCTGATACCTGAACAGGTTCCCGAAGATAATCCATCAGGGTATTAAAATCTGCGAGAAGACTTTGGGTGTCGTATGCTCTTGCTGTTTCCAGAAAGTGGTGATGAAGAAACTTGCTTATACCTTCTGTATTCTTGTCTTCGATAAGAAGGTTTAGTTCCTTGGTATCTATTTCGGATTCAAACTTGCTGTAGTGAGCGGAAACGGGATTGAAGAAGCAAATATTGTCAGGCTCGAAAAAAGAGTCCCGGCAGGCCCTGTTGGCTTCTTCGTATAAAGAGGCAAGAGCGTAAAAAGAGTTTGCCTGCCTGCTGAGTCCGATGGAAATATTAAGATTAAGGTATTTTTTTATATTTTTTTTCAGAAGATGGACAATACTGAGAATATTCCTGGGACGTTCATGGAATTCTTCTGTACCGGGCATATTAAAAATAAATAATGTTTCGTTTTTCCGCACAATAGGGACAACGTTTAGATTGCTGTCGGTGAAAACGTGGTTAGAAATACTGGTTATTACTTTCTCAAAATTCAGTATCTTGGCTGCCGGTAGTCCAGTATCCGGGGATTCATCATGAAACTGGAGAGAAACTACCATGTATCTGTTGTTAGGAAACGAGGCGAGTTTCAACTCCTGTACCTGTTGTTCCGAAAGGTGCTCTCCCTGAAGAGCCTTATCTATAATTTTGGGATCTGCCTTTTGAAGTTTTATATTTTCCCTTGGTCCAAGCAACCCGGCGGCCTTCTTGAGGTGTTTAAGCAGGTTTTCTTCGGTTAGGTTGGATTTGAGAATATAGCTGACAACCCCAAGATTAATTGCCTGGTGGGCATAATTAAAATCGTCATGGTGAGTGAGGATTATAGATTTGAGGTTCTCATTGATTAACTTCAGTGCCTGTATCAGTTCAAGCCCGTTCATGTCCGGCATTCCCACGTCGGTAAGGAGTATATCGGGCTGATGCTGTTTAAAGAGATCGAGAGCTTCTTTACCGTTCCTTGCTTCTCCTACTACGGAAAAGCTGTTGCCTTCCCAGTCGATTGTAGTTTTTAATCCGACTCTTACAAGGAGTTCATCGTCGGCAATCAAGACTTTGTACATGGGTATCCCTTGCGCATGCAGGATAGAATACGCTGTAATTATACTTCACATATTTTTTATTCACAAGAAAAACCTTTCAACAGCAAGAAATCTAAAAAGATTGCCGGAAATAAATTGATGATTAATATCTGAGATATGTTTAATGAGAAAAATTCAAAATATATTTTCTATTTTTAGATAATATTTATGATTTGTGGAACTTTATATAAAGACTGATGTGTGTGGAAAAACCGGAATTGTAAGAAATTCTTTGTGATTATTGTTGATACCTTCATTTCGCTTCAAAAAAAACGGGTTTACAGTTAACAATCACTTTCTAACTGAACGGATTCTTTGGATCCGTAAAACTAATAAGGAGGACAGAAGTGAGAAAATTGTTGGTATCTGTAATGGTGTTAGCAATGTGTATGGCAGCTGTACTGCCTGTCTGGTCAAGCGGACAGACTGATACAGGCGGAAGCGGCGACATAGATGCTATCAAGCAACAGGCTGCTGCGTCCGGTTTTGATTGGAAAATGGCTGATGGTGAACAAGTCACTGTTCTATTTAATCAGCATCCCTATGCCGAAGCCATTATCAAGAAGATCCCGGAGTTTGAATCTCTTACCGGCATTAAAGTTACCTATTCCATTACCCCCGAAGAAAACTACTTCGACAAGGTAACTACTTCTCTTAACAGCCGAAGTGGAACTCCGGATCTGTTTATGAGCGGTGCATATCAGATATGGGACTACGCTGTTCCCGGTTACATCCAGCCTCTGGATGAGTTTGTTAATGATCCTAATCTGGTAAGCCCGGAATACGATTTCGGTGATTTCTTCGATGGTGTTATCAGCTCCCTTCGTTGGGACCTGACTCCCGGGCATAAAGTAGGTTCAGGTAATCTATGGGCCCTGCCCCTGGGGTTTGAGACCAATACTCTTGCGTACAACAAGCGAATTTTTGATGAGCGCGGCCTTCAGCCTCCGAAAACAATAGAAGAACTGAAAATGCTCTGTAAAGAACTTCAGGAATTCGATGGTCCCGGCACTTACGCTCTTGCAATCCGCGGATCTCGTAACTGGGGAACCATCCATGCTGGTTACATGACCACGTACTCCAACTATGGAGCGGAAGACTTTAAAATACAGAATGGCAAACTGGTATCTCAGGTAAACAGCCCTGAGGCAATTAAGATGACCAAAGACTGGGTGGAGCTTATAAAACTTGGCGGATCCCCCACATGGGCAAGCTATACATGGTATCAGGCTGGTGCCGACCTTGGTGCCGGAAAGGCTGCCATGCTGTTTGACGCTGACTGTAACGGCTATTTTCAGAATCCTCCGGGGGCTTCCAAGGAAGCCGGCAACATCGCATGGGTACATGCTCCGCTTCCCAAAGGAAAGACGGAAGTAAATGCGAACCTCTGGACCTGGGCAATGGCGATCAACAAAGCTTCCAAGCACAAGGTTGCATCATGGCTTTTCCTGCAGTACTTCACCAGCAAAGAGCATATTCAGTGGGCATCTACAAAAGCTAAACTGGTTGACCCTCCACGGGCCTCTGTATTCGAAAGCGCCGATTTTCAGAACGTTCTGGACCGATCCGAAGGTTATGGGCAGGCATTCCAGGATTCAGTCGACGGTACATATATCCAGTTTACTCCTCAACCCCACTTTTTTGAAACAACCACCGAGTGGGCTGCTACTCTTCAGGATATTGTTTCCGGCAAGTATTCAACTGTCGAGGAAGGTATGGACGCTCTTAAAAAGAAGATGGACAAGATCGTATCCGATATTTCCGTCAACTAAACTTGATCTGCCGTTCCCGGTTTTTCCGGGAACGGTTTTTTCAGAAAATGAATAATTCCTTTAACTACTTCTAATGCTTATCCCGTGATGTTGCACGTATCGCGATAGAAGGAAGGAGGCTGATTTTGTCCAGCATAACACAGGCGGATTTATCCGCAGGGAGACCTGGTTTTACGGATGCTGAAATAAAGAAAGCAACAGAAATACCGGCTATCGTGAAAGCGCGCCCGTATCTGATAATGGCTCCTGCCTTACTTATAACGGTGGGGATCATGCTTTGTTTTTTCAGTGCCATTTTCTTTTCACTAACTAATTATTCATTTCGATTGCCCTCATGGCATTTTATAGGCCTGAAAAACTGGATCGAAATGTTTATGGATGAAGACTTCTGGCACGCGGTTCTGGTTACCCTCCAGTATTCGGCGGCGACTACTATTCCTGAAATGCTTCTTGGACTTGGTATCGCCCTGCTTCTGAGTCATACTAACTGGTTTACAAGAATTCTCAAGCTGGTGCTTATCTTCCCGCTAATGATAGCACCGGTTATTGCCACCCTTATATGGCAGCTTATGACGAATACCTCCGTTGGAGTTATTGAAAAGTTCTTCAATTTTTTTGGTATTTACAATTTCCCCTGGGCAGCATCTTCCAGCACGGCACTGTTTACTGCAGCCCTGGTTGATATCTGGGTTTTTACTCCCTTTGTAATTGTCCTTGTATCTGCAGGAATCGGTTCGTTACCCAAATCGCCTTTCGAGGCAGCCAAGGTTGATGGAGGATCAGCCTGGTTCACCTTCAAGACCCTGACGCTGCCCATGCTCAAACCCTTTTTATATATTGCCTTGATCTTCCGCCTTATGGCGGCGCTACAGGAGTATGCAATTATATTTGCCCTGACCAAAGGCGGGCCGGGAAATACCCTCATGAATCTTTCTTTAACGGCTTACAACACCGGGTTCGCTTTTCTCAAATTCGGGGCATCTCTGCCGTATATTCTTTTTCTCTGGGTAATTATCTACTTTATCAGTAAAAAACTCGTCAGTAATTACCTGGCAACCCAGAAAAAAGTCATCGGTACTGACTGAGGAGATGCGATAATATGACACAACAAGAACGAAATAAATATGTAGGCCGGGTAGTACGGAATTTTCTGCTTGCTCTGTGGACAATCTTTGGACTGTTTCCTCTATTATGGATGATTATCATCTCCTTTAAAAGCGACAGTCAAATGTTTGATACTCTTTTTGTATTTTCTCCGACCCTGGAAAATTATAAAAAGGTGCTTATCGGGACAGATTATTTCAAGACCTTTATGGACAATATCATCGTCAGTTCCGGGGCTGTACTGGTTTCCGTTGCTGCCGGTGTTCCCGCGGCTTATGCACTGGCACGGTACAATTTTAAGCGTAAAGAGGATTTGGCCTTTACTATCCTCTCCTTTAAATTCGCGCCGGAAATACTGGTCGTACTTCCCCTGTTCATGATTTACCAGAAGATTGGTATTTACGATACCTATCTGGGCATGATCCAGGGCCAGCGCACATAGTTATGCACAAGCAGTGGGCTCGAAGAGCGATTATTGAATTTTTATGCAGCCATACATGAATTTTTATACGTTCTAGACTTTTTCTCCATGATATAGCAGACTCTTTGCATCAATTAGTGAGAGGGCATAAGATGGGCAAGAGTCAGTCAATGAATATTATTGAACATTTTCAAGCAATTGAAGATCCGCGGATAGATCGGCATAAGCGACATCTCATCCTGGACATCATAGTAATCACCATCTGTGCAGTTGTTTGCCATTGTGAAACCTGGGAGGAAATTGAGACCTACGGAAAGGAGAAGGAGCACTGGCTTAAGAAGTTCCTGGCCCTTCCGAATGGGATTCCTTCTCATGATACGATTCGGCGCTTGTTTATTCGCCTCAATCCTGAACAACTCCAGCAATGCTTTCTCAGTTGGGTGAATGCCATCCGTGAACAAACCCAAGGAGAAATCGTCGCGATTGATGGAAAGACAGCCCGTCGCAGCCATGATCATTATAGCGGGAAGTCTGCACTCCATATGGTAAGCGCCTGGGCGTCAGAGAACCGCATGGTTCTCGGTCAGGTGAAGACTGACGAGAAATCAAATGAAATCACCGCTATCCCAGAGCTTCTTAAGCTGCTTGAACTAAAGGGATGCATCGTGACTATAGACGCTATGGGTTGCCAGACAGATATCGCCAACCTCATTAAAGAGAAACAAGCCAACTATGTGCTTGCGGTGAAGGGAAATAGACCTCATCTGCACGATGAATTGAAGTTTTGCTTCGATGAAATCAAACCCGGGACTGAGAAAACAGAAGAGTGGATTGATTATCACAGGGACTTCAACAAGGAACACGGTCGATGTGAAGTCCGTGAATGTGTGGCGACTGATGAGATCGACTGGCTGAAGCCGCATATCAAAGATTGGAAAGGGGTACAGAGTATCGCCATGGTCAGAGCACAGCGTACCATCGGTGATAAAGAAAGTGTGGAAACTCGCTACTACATTAGCTCGCTCCCTGCGAATGCAGAGCTTCTGAACTCAGCGATACGAGCCCATTGGGGGGTAGAGAACTCCGTTCACTGGGTGTTGGACATGGTCTTCCGGGAAGATGAAAGTCGCATGCGAAAAGGCTATTCCCCTGAAAACTTTGCAATTTTACGTCGCATAGCTATGAATCTCGTCCGCCGTGATAAGAATAGCAAGGGAAGCTTAAAGGGGCGGCGCAAAGCGGCTGGTTGGAATAACCGCTATTTGGAAGAATTGCTATTCGCTCCAGACGAAGCATTCAAGCCAACTGCCTGAGCTATTTTAATGCGCTGGCCCTGGGGCATGATCTGGGTGTATCAACTTATCTGCATGCCCCTTTTAATCTGGGTAGTCAGGGGTTACTTTGAGGATATATCCGTAGAGATAGAACAGGCCGCCCAACTGGACGGATACCGCTGGTATGAGATCTTTCTCAGAATTCTGCTTCCCCTTATAAAGCCGGGTGTGGTTTCGTCTGCGCTTCTGGCATTTATTTTTGCCTGGAACAGTTTTACCTTTCCACTTTTATTGAATGCTTTCAGGGTTCAGACAGTAACGGTATCAGTACTCCGCTATCTTGCATCTGACTCCGTGCATTACGGACAGATGGCAGTAGCCGCAACCATAACTGCCTTGCCGGAAGTAATCCTTGCGATTCTAATTCAGAAACATCTGGTCCGGGGTTTGAGCTTCGGCGCTGTCAAAGGCTGAGTATTAGGAGATTTCTATGGCACAAATCGGTATAAAAGGCCTGACCAAAACATACAGTAAGACAACAGCCCTTAAGGATATAAGTCTGGAGGTAAAGGACAAGGAGTTTCTTGTTTTGTTTGGACCTGCCGGCGCTGGAAAAACCACCCTGCTGAAAATGGTCGCAGGACTGGAATACCCGGATGAAGGCATAATCCTTATTAATGATGAAATTGTTAATGTTGTTCCCCCGGCAAACCGCAATATCTCAATGGTATTTGAGAATTACGCGCTGTATCCACATAAAAATGTCTACGACAATATTGCTTCCCCCCTGCGAAGTAAACTCTACCGCGAGAATGAGGAATATATAAGGAAGGAGGTCCATCGGGTTACTTCGCTTATGAAGATAGATCACCTGCTGGACCGGTTGCCCTCCCAGCTCAGTAACGGACAGCGGCAGCGTGTAGCTCTGGGACGCAGCCTGGTGCGGAAACCTAACGTTTTTCTTATGGATGAACCTCTGGCTCACCTGGATGCGAAGCTGCGCCACTTTATGCGGGCAGAGCTTAAGGAGATGCAAAGCAACTTTGATACAACTACTATTTATGTAACTCATGATTATCTTGAGGCCTTAAGTCTGGGGGATCGGATTGCCATTCTCAATGAGGGAAAGTTTGAGCAGATTGGTACTGCTCCTGAAGTATTCTTTACGCCAAAAAACGAGTTTGTGGCGAAACTGATAGGAGAACCGGAGATAAATATTCTCGACGGCCTGATACTCAAGGAAGGTGGCGACCTCAGAGTATCTTTCCTGGACAAACAGCACACCTTCTCTTTGCCTGCAGATGCTAGAAAAGATCTTGAAGCAAATCACTCTCGCCATGTACATCTGGGAATCAGGGGAAGCGATATCTCCTACTCTTTCAAGCAGGAAGGCACTGAATGGATCGCTGGTTTTGTCTACACAATAGAGCCGATTGGCAATAAATCAATTCTTACCGTCACGGTTGGCAGCCATTTTTTACGGCTTATCGCCCCTAACGATCTTGAGTGCGAGATGGATGCTTCCATTTTTATTCATATCGATCCGGCGGATATTATTTTTTTTGACGGAGAAACGAAAGAGTTAATTACCCGGCACAACCGGATGGAACTGATAAAGGAGGCTCGGTAGTGAATACCCTTGTACTTAAGAATGTTTTCAAGCGCTATGAGTCCAGGAAAAAGCTGTTTAAAAATATAAAGGAAAACCCCTTCGCGGTTAACGATTTCAGTCTGGAATGCAGGGAAGGGGAGTTTGTCGGGATTCTGGGTCCTTCCGGCTGCGGTAAATCCACCACTTTGCGTATGGTCGCTGGTCTTGAGGATATAACCGATGGCGACATTTTGATCGGCGATACCCGTATTAATGACTTACATCCCAAAGATCGGGAAATCGGTCTTGCCTTTGAAGACTATGCCCTTTATCCGCCTCTTACTGTCTACGATAATATCGCTTTTAACCTCCGTGCAAAGAAAGTGGATGAGAAGACGATAAAAAGCGAAATCGGCAAGATAGCACCGATGCTGAAGGTGGATGATCTTTTACTCCATAAACCGGCCGGCCTTTCCGGCGGCCAGAAACAGCGGGTGAATATCGCACGGGCTATCGTGCGTAAGCCTAAGCTTCTTTTGCTGGACGAACCGCTTTCTCATCTGGATGGAAAAATGCGGCAGGTCTTAAGGACGGAGATCAAGCGTCTTCATAAAGAGATTGCCTGTACCACTATCATCGTTACCCATGACCAGCTGGAAGCTATGTCGCTCTCAGACCGAATTGCAATCATGCTGGACGGCAGGCTGCAGCAGTTCGGTACGCCAAAGGAGATCTATGATGATCCAGCGAACGAGTTTGTCGCAGGTTTTATAGGTGAGCCGCCAATGAACCTGGTTAAAGTTGGAATCCAGAAGAATGGCAATGTGTATTTGTTCTCCTTTCCCGGCAGCGATCTGACCATTCCTGTCCCGGGCCGTTACTATCCGCTTGTTTCTGACGGCATTAAAGTCCGTCTTGGAATACGGCCAACGGATATCCGGATTGATGACAAGGATAGTCCCGGTTCCTTTACCCGGATAACAGTGTCGGAAAGTCTTGGAGAGGAGCACCGTCTTCATTTCCGGATCGGCGAGGAATATTTAACAATGATTACATCGGATAAAATCAGATACACAGCCGGTGATGTGGTCAAACTCAACATTCTGTCCGAGAAAACCCACCTGTTCGATCTTGAAACGGGTGACAAAATACGAACGGATAAATAAAGATAGGAGGAAGAGATGATTCAAAAAACCATGAAAGCAGTTGTAGCACACGCGCCCGGGGACTATCGGCTCGAAGATGTAGCAGTACCACGGCCCAGTGAAGGAGAAATCCTTGTAAAAGTAGAAGCCTGTGGAGTATGTGCCGGCGATGTTAAGGCGGAACACGGAGCCTCCCGCTTTTTGGGCGGAGACGGAACCCCGCCGTATATAAAAGCGCCGGTAATTCCTGGACACGAATTTCTTGGCGAAATAGTGGAAATTGGAGCCGGGGTAAAGGGTCGTTTCGCGATTGGGGACCGGGTGATTTCGGAGCAGATTGTTCCCTGTTGGGAGTGCAAATTTTGTAAAACCGGTCGGCACTGGATGTGTGAGAAGCATGATGTATATGGTTTTCAGAATAATGTAAACGGCGGTATGGCGGAATATATGCTTTTCCCAAAGGAAGCCCTGGTTTATAAGGTGCCCAAGGAAATCCCCATGGAAAAAGCCATTCTTATCGAGCCCTTTGCCTGTTCCAAGCATGCGGTTGACCGCGGGAACATCGGCAATGAGGATGTAGTTGTTCTTTCCGGTGCGGGGACACTGGGCCTGGGAATGGTGGGTGCAATAGCGCTGAAGAACCCTAAAACCCTGGTTGTGCTGGATCTCAAGGACGACAGACTGGATCTGGCAAAGAAGTTCGGTGCTGATATTGTACTGAATCCTTCCAAGGTGGATGTGATCAAAAAGATCCGGGACATGACCGACGGTTACGGCTGCGATGTATATATCGAGGCCACCGGACATCCGGCCAGTGTTCAGCAGGGGCTGGAGGCAATCCGCAAGATGGGAACCTTTGTTGAGTTCAGCGTATTCGGCCAATTGACTACAGTTGACTGGAGCATAATCAGTGATACCAAAGAACTTGACCTTTTCGGCGCTCACCTGAGTCCTTTCTGCTACGAACCGGTAATCGAGTGGATAGGTAATGGCAAGCTTCCTACCGAAGGTGTTGTAACCCATAAACTGCCGTTGTCTGAATACAAAAAGGCATTCGAACTGGCAGGTAAGGGAGAAGGATCCCTGAAGGTTGTACTGGTTCCATAATTAACAAGGAAGTAATACGTATGATGCAGCGAATTATCAATAATCCGGATCAGACGGTAGAAGATTATCTGAAAGGATTTGTTAAAGCCCATTCTGATTTCATTATTCCAACATCCAATCCCAGGGTTCTTAAGTACAAGAATTCCCCAAAAGAGGGCAAAGTGGGCATTGTAACTGGTGGCGGATCGGGGCATAAACCTGCCTTTGTCGGTTATCTCGGCAAGAACCTTGTGGATGCTGTCGCGGTAGGGGAGATCTTCAGCTCTCCCACCGCCAGGTCTTTCTATGATGCCATTAAAGCCGCGGACAGCGGCAGAGGTGTCGCCGTACTTTATGGAAACTATGCCGGCGACAACATGAATGTCAAAATGGCCAGAGAAGATGCTGAAGACGATGGTATCGAAGTCAGCACTGTTGTTGCTAATGATGATGTACCCAGCGCTCCCAGGGAACAGATGGATAAGCGGCGGGGTGTCGCAGGCGAAATCCTTATGTGGAAGGCCGGCGGCGCCAAAGCGGCCCTTGGCGGTTCTCTTGAGGAGGTAATCCGTGCTTCACAGAAGGCTATAGACAATACCCGAAGTATAGGTGTCGGGCTTTCTCCCTGTACCTTTCCGGCAGCAGGTAAACCGAACTTTCAGATTGAACCCGGTAAAATGGAGGTAGGTATCGGTCATCACGGGGAACCTGGAATCACAGTAGAAACCCTTAAACCGGCAAAAGAGATTGCTGCAATGTCTCTGGACCGGATTCTTCCAGATCTGCCCTTTTCTGCAGGGGATGAGGTGGTTGTCCTGATTAGCGGCCTGGGCGCAACTCCGGTAATGGAGCTTTACATATTCTATAATGAGGTGGCAGAGATTCTCGAAGGAAAAAAAATAAGCGTTTATCGCCCATATGTGGGAAATTACTTCACCAGCCTGGAGATGATGGGTGTGACCCTTACACTTATGAAGCTTGATGACGAACTGAAAGAACTCATGGATATGGACTGCTACTCCATGGGGTTGAAGCAGTCGAAGGTATAGAGGCAGATGTATGGGATCAAGTTTTAAAGAATCAGATGGCAGAATTATAATCGATCACCTAATTGAAACCATCCACGCCAACCGGGCTTACCTGAGCGAGATTGACGGAGCCATCGGCGACGGTGACCATGGCATCAACATGGATAAGGGGTTTTCCATGGCGGAGAAGGAGCTTTATGGCCGTGATGTCGGCATGAGCGAAGCCTTCAAATGCCTGGGCCGGATTCTGGTGGATGAAATAGGCGGATCCATGGGCCCTCTTTATGGGACCTTTTTTAAGCGAATGGCCCGAGCCAGCAAAGAAACAGGGAACATCGATACCCGCATACTCTATGAGATGCTGAAAGCAGCTTATGAAGGTATTCAGAGTCTGGGTAATGCAAAAGTGGGAGATAAAACCCTGGTAGATACCCTGGATCCCGCAGTATCTGCACTGAAAGATGCAGCCGGAAAAGAGAAGAATATTGCTGCAGCGGTTGAGGATATGATTTCAGCTGCCGAAGCGGGATGGAAATCCACCAGGGACCTGGTCGCGAAGATAGGCCGCGCCAGTCGTCTCGGAGAACGATCCCGGGGTGTTCTGGATGCCGGAGCTACAAGCTGTTATTTGATGCTGAAAAGTATTGGAGATACTGTTAAGGAACTGGCAACATCCGGAGATTAGAGATTATAAATTGAACATGTCGGGAATATGCAGTGTTATTCCCGGCAGTCCTTATTTTGGGATAGAAACGGAGAAATTATGAAGAAGCAGAATTTTGAGTCGAAAAATGAGGCGATAGATGAGGCTTTTGCTGATTTGAAGCATAAAAAGCCTGACGCACTGAAGAAAAGGATGAATCTCTCCTGGAGCAACTGGGGGTTTGGCCAGGAAAAACTTGAAGTTTCGGTAGAACGATTAAAAACGAACGGGTTTGAATATATTGAGCTCCATGGTAATCACTATGGCCCGGATCTGGGCTACAAGCCGCAGGAAATCCGAAAAATTCTTGCCGACTATGACATGAAGGTCTCCGGCGTCTGCGGTATGTTCTCTGAAGATAACGATATGGCATCCAATCAGAATGTCAGCCGACAAGCTGCTCTGGATTACATAAGGCGGGAGGTTGATTTTACCGCGGAAATGGGAGGATATTACCTGTTGGTTGTTCCTGCTGCAGTTGGGAGGCCGGCATCCTATGACGACGCGGAGATTCTCCGCAGTGTTGAAGCTTTGCGAATTGTGGCCCACAAATTCAGCGACACCGGCGTAAAAGCGGCTATTGAGCCCATCCGCTCGGCGGAAGTAAGCATTGTGCATACCGTAAAGGAGGCCAGAGAATACATACGCCTGGTTGATTGCCCCGGGATCGGACATATAAACGGTGATATATACCATATGCTCACCGAAGAAGACCATATACCAAGCGCGATCTTGGATGCAGGTGATATGCTGACTAACCTTCATGCTGCAGATACCAACCGCTGCGCCCTAGGTGATGGTTCACTGGATCTGGACCGGATAATACAGGCTCTTTATCTTATTGGTTATAACCGTGATGGCTGCTTCTTTACCCCGGAACCCCTCGGCCCCGGCGGCGATCCTTATCCGGCGATGCACGGAATTCCTGACACAAAAAAACTGGACGTCCTGGTTTCGGATACGGTCAACTATTTTCGAGAGCGTGAATCTTTGCTGATCGGTGCCTGAAAATCGCACATAGCGCATCTGAGGTGCTTTATATTCAATTCATGGGGCAGGCCATGTTGGTAATTTTATAGCATTCACACTACAGCAGGTGAATCCTTGCTTCCCGGCAGCGCCGTACATGTTCTTCCGGCCAGAGTCCGGACTGGATCTCCCCAATATGGGCTTTCTGCAGATAGAGCATGCAGAGCCGTGACTGACCGATTCCGCCGCCGATGGATTGGGGCAGCTCCCCTGAAAGCAGTCTGTCGTGAAAGTAGAGCTTCTTCCGCTCCTCCGCTCCCGCCGCGGTGAGCTGTTTATAAAGGCTCTCCGGGCTTACCCGGATACCCATGGAGGAGAGCTCAAAGGGCATGTCCAGGACCCGGTTATACACAAGAATGTCCCCGTTCAGGCCCTGGAGTCCGTCTCCGGTATCGGTAATCCAGTCGTCATAGTCCGGAGCCCGGCCGTCGTGGGGTTTTCCGTCGGAAAGGGCCGCACCGATTCCTACAACAAAGACCGCTCCGTATTCCCGGCAGGCTTCAAGCTCCCGTTCCTTAGGGCCTGTTCACACTAATTGATAATCCATGTTAAAATTTCCCTATGGAAATTACCCCAGAACAGTTTGCCATAATAGAAGACTTATTACCGGTTCAACGAGGAAACGTGAAACTTTTAAATCTTGATGTCCTTAATGCGGTCCTGCATATTGCTGAACATGGTTGTAAGTGGCGAGGACTCCCTGAGAGATTCGGGAATTGGCATAGTGTCTATATGAGAGCCAATCGCTGGGCTAAGCAAGGTGTACTCGAGAAGGTTTTTCTCGCCCTTCAAGAGGCAGAAATTATCAATATTCGGGTTGATCATGTCTCTTTGGATAGTACGGCTGTCAAGGTCCATCCCGATGGAACGGGCGCTTTAAAAAAAACGGTCCTCAATCTATCGGAAAGTCGAGGGCCGGATGGACAACCAAGATTCACATGGTGGCGGCCGGGGCTCAAACAGCCGTAACTTTCTCGTTATCTCCCGGTCAGGCCGGAGATGCCCCCGAAGGCCGAAAGCTCTTAAACACCTTGAAAGATAAGAGATGGAAAGGCACCAAGGTTCTCATGGACAGGGCCTATGAAGGCGATGAGACCAGGCAACTGGTTCTTGACCTTGAGATGGCACCAGTGGTGCCTCCCAAACGAAATAGGCGTAATCCCTGGGAATATGACAAGGAACTGTATAAAAAACGTAATGAAGTAGAGCGACTATTCCGTCGTCTTAAGGGCTTTCGGCGCATTTTTTCCCGATTTGAGAAATTAGATGTGATGTTTGTGTTTTTTATCCACTTCGCTTTAATTGTTGATACCCTTTTTAGTGTGAACAGGCCATAGGTAACAGCCCGGGGTAGCGGTCCAGCAGTTCCTGGCTGTGAATAAAGGTGATCTGCTCCGGCAGATAATGAGAGAGTATTCCGTACTCGTGACAGATAAACTTTTCGGTACGGCGGATTACGTCGTAAATTCTGCGAACGATTTTTTCAAGATATGCTCTGGTCCGCTGCTCCGGAAGGATGCTCAGTTCCCAGTCCCATTGATCAACATAGAGGGAGTGGGTGTTGTCGGGGTCCTCGTCGGGCCGTATGGCGTTCATGTCGGCGTAGAGCCCTTCTCCGGGTTCGAATCCCAGATCTTCCAGGGCAATCCTTTTCCATTTTGCCAGGGACTGGACGATCTCGGCGCGACGCTCTGCCAGGTGCTTCACCGGGAAGGAGACGGGCCGTTCCACACCGTTGAGATCGTCATTTATTCCGGTTCCGGATTCAACGAACAGCGGGGCTGTTACCCGGACAAGATTGAGTTCGAAGGCCAGGTTGGTCTGGAAATAGTCCTTGATTTTCAGTATAGCCCGTTCGGTTTCCCGGGGATCAAGGATTTCGCGGTAATCAGTTGGAAGAAGCAGGGTATCTTTCATGGAAGGGAGGGTATCATGTTTCAGTATTTTTGAGGAGCACCGGGCGGAACTCCTTGACAGTATGATTAATTCTGGTAATTATCGATTTTCCCGGGGAGAAGTGATGGATATAAATGAAATGCAGAATTTTGTGGAGGAGAGTATTCCTCTGGTAAAGCAGGCGGGCTTTGTTATTCGGGAACTGGACGATAGTGAGGTCGTTGTGGAGGGCGATCGGAGGTTGAATTATAACCACCACAACACTGTTTTTGGCGGAAGCATCAGCACCATTCTGATCCTTGCAAGCTGGCTGATGGTCCGGCGATTGCTTGAATACCATAATCCGGAGGTATCCATAGTCATCGAACGCCACTTTACCGATTATCTTTTACCGGTGGATGGGAACTTTGTTGCCCGCTGCAGGCGTCCTGCAGAAAGTGAGATTAAAGCTCTGGAGCATGAACTCGCAAACCGGGGGCGGGGACGGCTTGAGCTGCCGGCGTTTCTGTTTCAGGAAGGATCCTCCCGGGCGGCGGCCAGCTTTGCAGGCACCTTTTACTGCAGGGTGTGACAAGGATTCAGGCAGAGTCTCAAAATATATGTGAAATATCGAATCTGGCTGCTTGAAATATATTATACGATAAAATAATATTGATATATAAATCTCGAATGGGTCTGTCCCATACAGGAGCGAATAAAATGAAAAGAACAGTGCAAATTTTACTGGCACTCCTTCTTGTTTTTGCTGCAGTAAGCTGCGGTAAAAAGTTGTATACCCCTGGTACCTATGAAGGTGCTGCCCCCGGTATTCACGGAAAAGACGTCATTGTCGAAGTAACCGTGGATGAGAAGGAGATCAAAGAGATCAAGATCCTCCAGAATGAAGAGACCCCTGGTCTCTCCGACGCGGCTTTTGAAAGAATCCCCAAGGCCATCATCGACGGTCAGACCCTGGCGGTAGACACCGTAGCCGGTGCTACCTACACCAGTAACGCTATTATCGGTGCTGTTACCGAGGCTCTGGAAGCCGCAGGTGCGGACATCGCGGCTCTCTCCGAGGGGAAAGCAGTGACAGATGCTGTATCCGCTGCAACAGAGAACCTGGAAGCCGATATAGTTGTGATCGGTGCCGGCGGTGCGGGTCTCTCCGCGGCAGTCTCCGCCCACCAGAACGGCGCTACGGTTATAGTTCTTGAGAAGATGCCCCAGGTTGGCGGTAATACAATAATCTCCGGTGCGGCCTACAACGCGGTTGATCCCGCTCGGCAGGAGCCCCTGGGAATCGAAGACTCCATCGAAAAGCATTTTACCCAGACCTACGAAGGAGGGGATGAACTTGGTGAACCGATACTTATCCGAACCCTTGTAGAGAACGCACTTCCTACCCTGCACTGGATGGAAAGTATGGGGATGGAGTTCAAGGACGGGATATTTACTGTTCTCGGTGGACTCTGGCCTCGGGCTCACAAGCCGGTAAAACCTCTGGGTACCGGGTACATAGAGACCCTCATGGGCTACATTGAGGACAATGAAGACGGGATACTGCTGCTTACCGACACCCGGGCAACCAACATCTACAAAGATAAAGATACTGGCCGTGTAACAGCTGTAAAGGCCACGGGTCCTGATTCCACTATCCTGGCTCAGGGAAACAAGGCGGTTATTATTGCCACCGGCGGTTTCGGCAACGATGTGGATAAGCGGGAAAAATACAATAAAATCTGGCCCTCTCTGAAGAATATCAAATCCACCAACCACCCGGGAGCTACCGGCGACGGTCTGGCTCTTGCAGAGATGGTTGGTGCAGACCTGATCGGACTGGAACACATCCAGCTGCTGCCCATGGGAGACCCGAATACCGGAAGCCTTGCTGGTAACATTGAACAGGGAGTTGAGAACCGGATTTTTGTTAACAAGGACGGAAAGCGCTTTGTAGATGAGGGAGCCAGAAGGGATGTAATGACATCGGCGCTTTTTGAGCAGGAAGACTCCTTCATGTGGATTGTTCTGGATTCGAACAACTATCCCACCATGGATACCAAGAACAATTTTAACGAAACCATTGGCGAGCTGGTCGAACAGGGAAGAGCGTATATGGCAGATACCCTGGAGGAACTTGCAGAAAAGATTGATGTCGATCCGGATAACCTGAAAGCAGCAGTCACTGATTTCAACAAGGCAGTGGAAACCGGAGGACCCGACAGGTTCGGAAGGACGTTGTTCGACAAGAAGATCAACAAACCTCCATACTTTGCGGGAGCACGAACGCCGACTGTTCACCACACCATGGGTGGAATCAAGATAAATAAGGAAGCCCAGGTTATTGACAGCGAAGGCAATATTATTCCCGGTCTCTACGCTGCGGGTGAGACGACTGGTGGTATTCACGGAGCTAACAGGCTCGGCGGAAACGCTCTTCCGGATATCCACGTATTCGGTAAAATTGCCGGAACCAACGCGGCTGCGGAATAAAAAATACTTGATTTCTACAGGGGCCGTCCGTCAAGGGCGGCCTTTCCTGTCTGCACCGGAGTATTGTAAAGGACCCGTAACATGAAGATTCTCAGATACGATGCGGCGGCGATTGTTCTTTCCCTGGCCGTATTTATGCTCTTTACCTGGTCTGGTCTTCAGCATTCCGGAGAGACTGGATACCTGATCATCGAAGACAGCAAGGGCAGACTTATATATCCTCTTTCGGAAGAGCGGGACGTGGTGCTGCACGGTCCTGTTGGAGAATCTCACATTCACATAGGGAAGGATTCCGCCCGCTTTGTGCACTCCGACTGTCCCGACGGACTCTGTGTGCAGGCCGGACCTGTGAGCAGACCCGGGGACTGGGCGGCTTGTCTGCCGAATCAGGTTTTCATCTATGTCGGCGACAGGGAGTAGCAGGAGGCCCTATGTTCAGCGAAAGAGTTCTTAACCGCCTTGCCATGCTCGGGGCCCTGAGCCTGTTTTTATCAACCGTGGAATATCTCTTTCCCCGTCCCATTCCCTTCATGCGCCTGGGACTTGCAAATCTGCCGGTAATTCTGTACCTGGATCTGCTGGGTTCGGATTCAAAGGACTCAACCGGGACCTATTTTCTCCTTATTCTGATCAAGGTCCTGGGGCAGGGGATGGTCAACGGCACCATGGCCTCCTATGTGTTCCTGTTCTCCCTGGCGGGCTCCTTTTCCAGCGGACTGACAATGTGGCTTGCCTGGCGCTATCTGCGGCCGAATATTTCCTTTTTAGGTGTCAGTGTACTTGGGGCTCTTATAAGCAATATGTCCCAGATTCTGCTCTCTATTGTGTTTATATTCGGTCCCGCGGCGTGGCGTATACTCCCCTGGTTTTTGGGTATTGGTCTTGGATCAGGCTTCTTTATCGGCCTCTTTGCACGCAGCTTCTCCGGGAAATCCCGCTGGTGGAAGGCCTTGAAGGATTCATCTCTGGAGGCGTCATGAAAAAACCGGTAAAGAAAAAGCGCCGCCCCGACAGGCTTGCCCGCATAATGAATCCCACGGTTCGTTTCTGGACCGGGGTTTCCCTGATTCCCGGGTTTTTTCTCAGCTCCAGCCTGGAGCTCCTGCTGCTGCACTGTTTGGTTTTTGCCGCGGCTGCAGTCCTCGCCGGAAAACGTATCCGGTTTTTCTATTATGCCATGATGATCCTCTCAATAACGGTGTTTCACCTGCTGAATCCTGTGGGACGGGTTCTATGGGAATTCGGCCCGCTTACCTTGACCTCCGGAGCCCTGGAACAGGGGCTCATGAAAGGGTTCACCTTGAGCGGTCTTGTGCTGCTCTCTCTCTTTTCGGTTACTCCCGCCCTCCGCTTTCCGGGACGCCTGGGGGGAATGCTTGCCCGGACCATGTACTACTTTGAGGAGATCCTGAACGGACGGGGGCGGCTGGAGGTTAAAAACATAATCGGCGGCATGGATGCTGTTCTTATGCAGGCCTTGCCTCCCGGAGACGAAACAGTGCCGGCGGAGGCTTCCTCTTCCACGTTTCGGGGGAGTGTACTTCAGTTCCCCTTCATTATTCTGTTGGAACTAGTGGTCTGGGGGCCTGTAGTTCTGGGGCTGGCAGCTTAACAGGTCCGGTCATTTTTCCCTCTATATTTTATTCGGATTCCCTGTATAATAATTACTTTACAAAACTATGCGAAGATGAGGATAACCATGTACTGCAGGAACTGCGGAAAAGAAGTTGATGAAAAAGCGGAATACTGCCTGAACTGCGGTGTCCGTCCTTTGAAATCCAGAAACTACTGCCAGAACTGCGGGGCCGAGACAACCGAGGTCCAGGATATCTGCCTGCGCTGCGG
The DNA here is from genome assembly GCF_963668165.1 of Marispirochaeta sp. Classification (NCBI taxonomy): domain Bacteria; kingdom Pseudomonadati; phylum Spirochaetota; class Spirochaetia; order Spirochaetales; family Spirochaetaceae; genus Marispirochaeta; species Marispirochaeta sp. The sequence goes on from NZ_OY764209.1 coordinate 1,493,861, forward strand.
CGTAAAGCTGTCGTCCTCCGTAATCAGCCTGGATACCGACAATGATACCCTGCTGCTTATTCTCTGCATTCTGTTGCCGCCGGTGGCAGTGTGGCTTAAAACCGGCAATTCCGGAAAGGTCCTCCTGAATATTATTCTATGCTTTCTGCTGGCCTGGTTCGGGGGAGTCATCCACGCTTTTCTGGTCCGGAAGGTGAGGTAGGGGAGGCCGGCAGGCTCAGTATCCGGTTCGTAGCCTGGAATAGGGAATAGAGAGGGTAAAATGAAAACCTTGATCATATCTTTTTGAATCGTCCCATACTGATCCCCTCCCGCATCAGTTCCTGCAGCATCCTTCGCTTTCCGCCGGGGGAAAAGGTTCTCAGTATTCCCGCAGCATGGTGGATCAGGACCGGAAGCCGACCTTTCAGGTTGAACCCGGCTATCCTGCCGATGCCGTATCCATTGGCCAGGGGGATAACGTACCCGTAGTAATGCGGCCGATAGGGCTGCAATGATTTTCTGTCAATGTGCCGCAGAATATTCCGGGCGGCGGAACTGGCCTGCTGAATTGCCAGATAGCTTGCCATGGGAAAGCCGGTATCCCTTTCGCCGACATGGGCATTGTCACCGGCAGCCCAGCAGCGTTCCCCGATTCGTCCGAATTGGTCGACCCGTACTCTGCCGGCAGGGTCGAGGTCGACCTCTTTTCCCCATAATTCTCTTGGAAAGCTTACTCCCGCATTCCAGATAACAAGCGGTCTATCTACGGTTCGGCCGCTGGAAAGTCTGGCTCCTTCTTCGCTGATCTCGGCCAGGCTTGTAGCGGTGAGGATCGCGATACCAAGATTTTCCAGCTGTTTTTCTATATATTTGCGTGCCTCAGGAGCGGCTTCAGAAAGAACGGTCTCCTGCTTTTCGATGATCAGGATCTCCGTCTCCCAGCCTTTTTTGCGCGCCCTGCGCCTTAGCTGGGACGCCGTCTCAAGACCGGTATAGCCCCCGCCGACCAGGATCACGGTCTCCGGGTTACCCGTGTCGAAGGCACGGAGCAGGGCCTGTATGCCCGCGATGCTGCGCGCGGTATAACTCTTCTCCGCCGCTGTTTCGTTACCGTGAAAATCAGTAGTGCCCCCTGTGGAGATAAGAAGGTAATCAAAATCGAATCGCTCCTCGTCAATATAAAAGCAGCACCGCTCTGGATCGACGGAACTGATCCGGGCCTGATGAAAGGTAAACTTAAATTTTTCTGCCAGAAAATGGAACGCGGTACTCACCGATTTAACGGAGTACCGTCCCCCCAGAAGGTCCGGTAAAAGAGGCAGAAACTCAAAAGCGGGTCTTGGATCAAAGAGATGTACTTCGTGTTCCCGGCCTGAAAAAGTGCGGGCAGCTTCCGTTCCGGCAAATCCGCCGCCTATAATCGCTATCCTTTTACCCATTTCATATTTCTCCTGAAGTGCGCCGGTATGCTTCGGTTTGCCGGGATATCCCCCGGCTGTAAACCGGTAATATATACGCGACCCGGAAAGGTCCTTCCCGGGGAGAAGGATTCAGGATTTTGAGTCCTGGCGATCAGCTGCCGCAGATCGGCGACGGTAAATCCGCGTCTGATGGAAAGTTTGCCGTCGTAGCGGGCAAAGCTCCGGTGCAGAAAAAGGAGTGCAAAGAGCTCATAGCCCAGGTACGAGAGCCGGGAGCGGTGCAGGTCATTCATCAGAAAGGCGATGCCGGTTTTTACTTTCATCAGGTCGAGGATCTTCGGGATCTGTGAATCGGAGAAGTGGTGAAGAAAATGGTTGGAAAAAACAAAATCAAAGCGCGGCAGTCGAGGTATATCGAATACCGAAGCCTGGATGAGTTCGATATTCTCCCGTTTCCTTATAATGCGGCGGGCGTACCCGGCAATACGTGGATCATTATCAAGGCAGGTAATCCGGATCGGGAAGCCCTTACTTTTGCAGTAATCCGCGAACCAGAGCGCGGTGTCGCAGCCGCCGGCTCCGATGTCGAGAAAGGTGTACGGCTTTGTGCGGTCCGGCTGCATCCGGGAAACAAAGTCTTTTTTAATCAACCGGCGGGAAGCGGAGAAAAGCTGGTTTATCAGCCGGAACTGACGGATGGTTCTGATGAGCATGCCTTCGTCGCATGCCGGGTTATCCATAAGCTCCGGTTTTGATTCCCGGTGGGGAAAAGTTAAGAGCGGCATAGGACAGGGCTATGGACGGGCGGTCTTGCGCATGAAACCGGTTTCCACGGTGAGACCTGGACCGAAGGCAATAGCCAGAACATTCCCCTCACGGCTGTCGGCAAGGATTCGCTGCAACACAAACATGATGGTAACCGAACTCATGTTGCCGTAGTTTCGGAGGACCTCGTAGGATACCCGAAGTTCCTCAGGATCGAGCTGCAGGGCCTCTTCAATTTTTTCGAGGATGGCCTTGCCGCCTGGATGTACGGCCCATATATCGATATCCCCGCGGCTGCGGCCGCTCTTTTTGAGAATCCCCTCTAGGATATCATCCAGATTCTCATTAATTATCCGGGGAACATAGGCGGAGAGTTTCATGGTGAAGCCGGTATTACCAACCCGCCAGGCCATATCCTCCTTGCTGTCGGGCAGGATCTGGGAGTTAAAGGAGTCAAAGGCTATTATCGGACCGTTGGCGGCTGTCGGGTCCGAGACAATCAGCGCAGCGGATGCTCCGTCGGCAAATATGGCATTGGCAACCATGGTATCCAGATCGTCCCGCTGCTGAAAGTGTACGGAACAGAGCTCCACGTTGACCATCAGGACTCTGGCATCCGGCTCCGCTTTGCATATTGAATGGGCCAGGGACATGGCAGTGAGGGCGGCGTAACAGCCCATGAAGCCGATATGGTAACGTCTGGTTGCGGGAGGAAGGGTAAGTTCCCTGGCCAGATGAAAATCAAAACCGGGTGCGGAAAATCCGGTACAGCTTACGGTGATAAGGTGGGTAATGTCGTCTGTATTCGAGTTCCCGATCCGTTTAAAAAGGTCTTCCGCCGCTCTTAAGGAAAGCCGGTTGGCTTCCTGTATAAAAAGATCGTTTCTCTTCTCCGTGGTCGGTTCAGGTTTCAGGCTTCTGGCGGGCGGAAAAAAGCAGTAATCCGCCGGATCGCGGTCGTAATCAGCAATGACGGAATAGCGCTTTTCGATGGCGCTTCCGGCATAGATACGGCGCATGAACTTTTTCTGGCGTTCCGTAGTCCCCTCAATCCCCAGGTTGAATTCCAGGGCGTAATCCTGCGAGTAGGAATAATCCGGAACCGCGGTTCCGATTCCCAGAAGATACGCCTTTTGTTTATTGTTTGACTCCTGCATGGGATAAAAGTACTATCTTCATCAGGCAAGGGAAATAAAAACAGGGAAATAAAAAACAGACAATGAACGAGAAACGTCGGTTCAGGCTGCACATGAAGGATTTCGATTTCGCATTGCCGGAAAGCAAACGGGAGTATAACCGCAGGCTCTTTTCTCCCGTAGCAGAGGTCTATTCCGGGATTACCCGGATTCTCTCTTTCGGGAGGGACGCGGCCTGGAAGCGGAAGCAGGTTTCGCTGCTGCCGGAGATCCCTGATCCCCGCATTCTGGACCTTGCCTGCGGACCCGGGGACCTCAGTTTTCTGTTCGCCGCCAGGTATCCTTCTGCCCGAATCAGCGGGATCGATCTGAACTCCGATATGCTGGACCGGGCCTCCGCAAATCTTTCACGTATGCCCGGAAATATCCAGGAACGGGTCGATTTTTCCCTGAGTGACATGAATGAACTCTCCTTCAAAGACGGGGAGTTCGACATTATAAGCGGAGGCTACGCCCTGCGGAACTCCCCCGACCTGGGGCGCACCCTGGCGGAGATTCACCGCATGCTGAAGCCCGGGGGGTACGCCGCCTTTCTCGATTTTTCCAGGTCCCGCTGGAAACTTGTCGGGAGGCTGCAGCTTGACCTCCTTTCGTTCTGGGGCCGTCTCTGGGGGCGGGTCTATCATGGAAATCCCGAGGTCTACGGCTATATCGCGGAAAGCCTGAAGAGTTTTCCGGACCAGGCAGATTTTTTACGTCTTCTTGGGGACTATGGTTTTTCTCCGGTCCATTACATACCACGGATGTTCGGAATGATCAGGATCACGGTGGTCAGGAAGTCCTGATGCTTCTAATCGACAGCATCGCGTAATGCTTCGACAGACTGTGTTTAAGGGGACTTGCAAGGAGCATTTTGAGAACTCCATTGCGCAGGGCTGACCCGATTCTGCCCTGTATTGTCCCTGTTTTCATGGAGAGTACCGCCCGTCCTGCGGCGATTGCAGCGGCCTGGCGGCGATGACGTGAATAGCTGCGAAGGAGTCCGGCGTCGTATCCACCTTCCAGCATGGAGGCGAGAATCCCTGCTGCATATTCCGCGTCCCCGAAACCGGTGTTCATTCCCTGACCACCGATGGGCGGGATCGTATGGGCCGCATCGCCGAGAAAGAGTAATCGTCCCCGGGCAAGGACGGGCATTATACGGCTGTGAATCCCGAAGGGGCTCAGCCACTCTCTGTCTTCCGCGGATAGAAGAAAGCCTGAACGTTCCATGACCCGATCTTCCAGGTATCCCGGTTCGGCATCCTCCAGAAAACACGGGGTCTGGACCACCCAGCGCCGGAATCCCCCGGGAAGGGGAAAGGATTCCACCGATCCTGAAGGGGTAAAAAAAAGATGCGCCTCTGTCTCCAGGCCGGATCTGTCCCGGTAATCCCCCATCAGAAAGGTGTCTGCGTATTCACGCCCGGGCATACCGATACCGGATAGCTGCCGCAGGGTTGAGCGGAATCCGTCGCAGGCGCACAGATAATCAGCTTCAATTTCCAGGGTATCGCCATTTTCTGCAAGCACCCTGGCGCTGATTTGGTTCCCATGGTCGCTGTATTCGATGCACTCATGGTTCTGTAGAAATGTTATACTGGGAAAGGATTCAAGATTCTTCTGCAGGATCTCTTCGGTTCTCCGCTGGGGAAAGGAGAGTATAAACCGGTAAGGCCCGGGAATGGCGGAAAACGAGAGGGACCCGAGTGTCCCCTTTTGTCCATGGATGACAGCATCGGTAATCCGGACTCCTTTGACGATAAAGGTCTCTTCGAGTCCGAGATGTGCCAAAACACGGAGGGAAGGAGGGGTAATTCCGATGGCCTTGGAATGCCGTGAAGCTTCGCTTCGTTTTTCCACGAGCAGGGTGTTGATGTTTTTTTGTCCCAGCAGGTTGGCAAGCAGCAGGCCCACTGGACCGGCTCCCACGATCAGGATCTGTGTTCGCATGCTGGTAGTATACACCATGCGGTGCTGGATTATTTTCGTAGGTCAGAGTAAAGTATTTCCGGTGCAGTTTCAATCCTCGTCAATGATAAAGCGGGCGGTGGGAATACGGAAGACCTATGGCATAAACTTCCGGTATACGGATAATCAATCCATTCAGGGAATAATCAGGAATACAGGAAACAGGGATGCAGGCAAGTTCCAGTAAAAAATACGTCGGACTCCTGTCCGGGGTAATATGTATAAGTTTTTCAGCGATTTTCGTTAAGCTCGCGGCGGTGGATTCCACGGTCAGCGCCTTTTACCGCTGTTTTTACTCCTCCATTTTTCTTTTCATAATTGCCCTTGTACGGGGTGAACTGCGGGGAGCCTCCTGGCGGTGGCTGGTCCCGGCGCTCTGGGGAGGACTTGCTCTTGCGGTGGACCTGATAATCTGGCACAAGACCATTCTGTACATCGGTGCGGGGCCTGCCACAATCATGGCCAACAGCCAGGTTATTTTTGTGACCATTTTCGGCTTTTTCTTTTTCAAGGAACGCATCTCTCCCTGGTTTCCGCTGCTTATTCCCTTTATTTTTCTGGGCCTCTTCCTTACGATTCCGACCATCCAGGTTCTGGTGTCTCCGGGAATCGGATTCTTTCTAGGGATTCTCGTGGGGATTGCCTACTCCGGATACCTGCTGGGACTGCGCTTCGCGAAGATGAAGGCCGGGAAGGGGTATCCCGAGATTCTCTCCCTGGCGGTATTCATGGCAGTGACCGGCGCATTTGTGGGTACCTACGGCGCCGCTGTGGAACAGGTGAGTTTCATTGTTACTTCCTGGAAAAGTCAGCTCTTCCTGGTCCTGATGGCCCTGGTCTCCCAGAGTATGGGATGGATCCTGATCAAAACAAACATAACCCGGCTGCCCTCCCACCGGGGGAGCCTGCTGTTGCTTATACAGCCCATGCTGACCATGCTCTGGGGGTTCCTGCTTCTGGGTGAACCTCTGGGCCCTGTACAGATTATCGGTATGGTTTTGGCCCTGGGACTGATTGCTCTATATCAGCTCAGGCTGGCGCCGGAGGAGTAGGGGGTGGAGCAGAGCTGCCGGTTATCAGGCAGCCCTGTTCAGTATTTATTTCAACTCTTTTTCTATCCGGGCAGCGATCTGCTGCGGTGCAAGCCCGTAATTCTCCAGCAGTTGTCCATAGGTCGCTGAATGAATAAAGCGGGGTTTTGAGGTTTTATCCAGAAGATTAAGCGGAATGATGTGTGTCGTGTTAATGGTTGTCTTCTTGAACAGAACGTTCTGAAGATTGCGCCAGATATAGCCGTTGTTCTGTTCTGCCAGGACAATCTTTTTTCCGCTGTCATGCAGTTGCTCGATAGTCGCAGCATCAATGGAGGGCATATCGACGATTGCCGTATTGATACCTTTGTTTTTTAGCAGCTCCGCGGCGTTCATAGCTTCATAGACTCCGCGACCGGAGCTAACAATATAGACGTCCGGATCTTTTTCCTCACCAAAGATAGCCGCTTTACCGTATTCAAATGCAATATTCTTGTCATAAATAGCAGGAGTTCCCGATCGCAGTATTCTCAGGTACACCAGCCCTCGATTACCCTCCATGATCCATTTTATAATAGCAAGGAGCTGGTTTGGACAGCAGGCATCGATTATCTTTAGATGTGCGATACCTTCATAGACAAGGGAGTCGTCGTTTCCCATATGGGTTGCACCGTTGGTTTTGGTTTCAAGATTTGGTGCAGTAGCCAGGAAGGTAATGTCAAGTCCATGTCCTTCTGCAAGCCAGCCATTTTTGCCGGCTGATTCCATCCTTTCTTCATGGCTTACGGCGATTCGCCGGAGAACCTTCCAGTCAAAGAACGGACTGAACGTACTGACCCAGACGTTGTGGCCGAGTGCTGCGAAGGACTCGCCAACGCACATCATGTTTGCTTCCGCGATGCCAACATTCAGTGCTCTGCGAGTGTCAACATACCCTACACCTGCTTCAAGCCCACTGATAACGGCAAGATCAGAGTCTACTGAAACAACCTTGCGGTCTCTGGCAAATACCTTCATCGCGGATGTAACCACATCCTGAGCGGCAATATTCTCTCCAATATCGTAACCGGGAAGACTGTCTTGGGTATATGATACCTTCTTTTTCCGTGGTGCGGCTTTCTCGAGTTTTACCGTTCGCCTGCCTGGTTTGACCTGAAGAGTTCCGGTCTTATCAAACGAGGCTTGCAGATTTACTCTCTCGCATAATGCTGCGATATAGGTCTTGCACTTCTCCCGCTCATTCATGTCTGATATCGAAGATACCAGGGCTTCAAGGTTTTCTACTCTGAGTGCGCGACGTTCTTCCTGTTGCGCAATTTCCTGGTCGGCGATGGCATCCGGCAGATCAACCTTGTGTCCGCCCATGAAACTTGAAATGCCTCCCCAGCCCTTTCTTCCGTTACAGATAATAAGCGTGGGACGACCATCCCTGAAACCGAATTTGAATTCCTTCAAAGCTTCCACAACGGTTTCATATCTGGTGGCATCTGTTTCCAGCACGCGCCAGCCGAAACTTTTAAATGCGTCTCCCACATTGTTCATTGGGTAGGAAAGGTGACGAACGTTGTCGAGCTGTCCTTCGTTCTTGTCGATCATGACGCAGAAGTTTTCCAGATGTTTTGCCCCGGCAAACATGACGGCTTCCCAAAGAACTCCTTCCTGAAGTTCCCCATCGCCGGTCAGGCAGAATACATCAAAATTCCTGCCGCAGGAGGATGCCAGGGCGAATCCTTCGGCAACACAGATCCCCTGTCCCAGCGGCCCCGTAGCGGTATGAATTCCCGGCAGGATGGAACCTGGGTGGCCGTTCAGGATGCTCGTAAGGGAACGGGAGTTTGCAAGAACTTTTTCAGGGAAAAAGCCGAGGTCTGCGTAAATTGAAGCCAGTGCCGCAACGGCATGTCCTTTGCTTAATACAAAAAGGTCCTGACCTTCTGCGGTGGGATTTCTTACGTCATAGTACATTACGCCGCTGTAATACAGCGATACCAGTGGAATTGTAGCAGAAAAAGCACCACCGATATGAATGCCTTTATCAACAGCACTTTTTCCCTGCTGGAGCGTCAGCAGGCGAATATCGCTGTCCTTTATTTCAAGAATCCTGTACAGGCTTGTCTTGATGATCCGATCCATTTCGATATCTCCGTGAATCATGTTTTCTCCTCCTATACGACAGTATAAGGTAAGATTGTTCTTGTGTCACGCGAATATAGAGACAAAATGCTAGTTAATATAGTATGTTTGTGTACGAATATTAAGTATTGATTATACAATCAGATCCGAAATACGAATTGTATGTTAAAGATTATAGAAAGTATGCTTTGGCAGCGGATATCCCGGACTTTCTTCGGCTGGGCGGGATCAGGGACCAGTACCAGCTCAGGCTGGTGCAGGAGGAAGGATAGTTGCGCAAACAAGACGGAGTGGTGTGTCATTTTTATCTGTTTTCCAAATAAAGTAAAAAGCGATATACTATCTATATGCCGACTGTGTTACTGATATGATGGAAGGACCATATCCGTGCCAATAAGCTGGTATCCTCGGCTTCTATGCAGCACACAGAAAGGGCGAAACAATTTCAGACTTATAGGGGGCGGTTCTGGAATACATTGACCTGATTCTGATGAAGAGGTCAGTGTTCAGGGACTGATAGCGGACCGTTACTCGCAGGAGAGCCGGAAGTCCCTGGAGAGATGGCTGAAAAGCAGGGGGTAAGGCCCCTGTTCCCAGGCTGTTCTTGCCGGAAATGCCCAGTCAGTAAAAGGTGTGAAGATAGAAATAGACACAGTCGATGATAAAAGCTGAAAAAAGTATTATTATCCATAGAAACAGCAGAATCCCGACTTTCGTGTTTCCGTGAACATCCTGTATACTGATGACCGTTGTGGCGGCCGCCCTGGCTGATCACTTCGTAAGAGCGAATTACAGAGGGGTGTATGGAAAAAGAAAGATTAGAGTTTCGTGGCGGGTGGGGGATGGCCTTTATTCCCCTGGTTATCTTTTTTATCTTTTGTGTGCTGCTGTTTCTGGTGTTCCTTTCCTATGACATGCATGCGCTGGCCATGGGGGGATTCCTGGGGCTTATCATCGGCGGCCTGTTCGCAAAGAATTACGGAGCATACTGGAAGAGTGTTTTTTCCGGTATTGCTTCTACCAATTCGGTCACCATTATCGTAATTCTGTTTATCATCGGCATGTTCTCCCAGATGATGAAAGACAGCAACGCCTCGGAAGGATTCGTCTGGTTGGCCCACAGAATGAACCTGCCTGGCGGGACCTTCGTGGCATTTGTCTTTTTTTCCTGCTGTGTGATTTCCACGGCCACGGGATCATCCATTGGAACAATGTTTGCCGCCTACCCCATATTTTTTACCGCCGGTACGGTGCTTGGAGCCAATCCCGCGCTTCTTGCCGGGGCGATTACTTCGGGCTGCATTTTCGGCGACAACCTCGCGCCCATTTCCGATACCACCATTGCATCTGCGGCAACCCAGCTCTTTAAGAACGGCGAACCCGCGGATATTGCGGGAGTCGTTTCTTCCCGTTTCAAATATTCCCTTGCGGCGGGTATAATTGCTCTTGTTCTCTTTGCCTTTCTCGGGGGAGGCGGAAGAATCGCTTCCGATATCGAGACCATGGGCGATCCCTTGCGCCTGGTAATGCTCATACCTGTTGTCGGGCTGCTGTACACTGCAGTCAGGACCAGGGACCTGTTCAAGGCGATTACCGTTGGTCTTGTTGTCGGCACAATTACCGGCCTTGTCTCGGGCATCTTTACCCTGGAGAGCCTGTTTGCCTCCTCGGGGGAACTGGGAAACCATGTTTCCGGGTTTCTTCCCACCGGCGTTTCCAGTATGATGTCCACGGTGACTCTGGTCATTTCGGTCTTCGGTATTATGGGAGTACTCGAGGCAGCCGGTGCAATCGACCGAATGGTAGCGGCGATCCTGAAATCGAGCTTTGCCAAAACAGACCGGGGGACGGAGCTGGCCATTACCATCGGCTCCTGTGTAACCTGCATGATCTTCGGCGGTGTTACCAGTGCGGCGATCCTTACCTTTGGCCCGGTGGTAAATGAGATCGGTACCAGGAAAGGACTCCACCCCTATCGGCGGGCCAACCTGCTTGACGGTTTTGTCAACACAATTCCCGTTGTTATTCCCTTTTTGAGCGTGTTTGTCTTCATCTCTGTAGCGCTTTCCGGTCTGGATCCCGTGAGCATAGCGAAAGGGATGGTCTATCCGCTTGTCCTCTTTGTTGTTCTGCTCTTTGCTGTAATTTCAGGCTGGGGCAGACAGCACGAGTAAAACAGACAGGGGCTATGATTTTTTATTCAGGTTTCGCAGCATTACCTTTATATGAGGACCGTCTTCTGCCCGTTCCAGTTCGAAGGGTTCGCCTTTCGGGCCGGGATGGCGGGATAGAAAGGAATCAATTTTTTCTACATCTTTCTGTCCCAGTTCTATCATAAGGGTTTTCTCGTTATCCTCAATATGTCTGCTGCTGCGGGTCCCGATAATAGCGGCCCCTGCCGCGTCTTTCTGGAGAATATACGCGGTGCTGATATTGGCAATATTGCAGCTGTATCTGACGCTCATTTCCTTCAAAATCTGCAGAAGTTCCTGATAGGCTTCCCATCCGCCGAAATCGTCAATGATTATGCGGTATTTAACCAAAGAGCGGTTGTCCCAGTCCGCCGGGTCCGGCTGTCCCAGCCAGCGGTCTGTTAAAAAGCCCCCGGCGAGGGTCCCGTAGCATAAAAGGGCGATATCGTGCTCTCTGCAGCAGGCCTGCATGGCGTTCTCCACCCGACGGTCCAGAAGGGAATACTGGGCCTGCATGGTGGAAATGGAAATACCGGACTCGACAATTTCCCGTGTTCGCCGGGTGTCGAAATTGGTCAGGGAAACCTGGGAGATCTTCCCCTGCTCCTTAAGCTTCTGCAGCTCAGACAAAGCTTCCAGATACCCGGGAATACCGTATTCCCACCAGTGGAACTGGATCATGTCCACCTGTTCTACCCCAAGCTTCCTGAGGCTGCGGTGAACGGCTTCTCTGACATCCTCAGGCCTTAGCTCCGCGAGAACAGATTTGTCAGGAACATACTTGGTGTGGAACTGTATATCCTCCCGTTTACCCCCGGCGGCCAGGTGTTCTTTCAGGAAAATACCGTAGAACTCCTCGACCCCCGTGTAGATGTCGGCACAGTCGAAGGCCGTGAATCCCCGGGAAACAAGCTCGTGGAAGGCCTTTAACACATCCTTTTTTTCGATGGCGCTTTTCAGGGCATGCCCCTCGGAGAGCTGCCATCCGCCGTTAATTATTCTGCTGAAGCTGTAGCCGTTTTTTAAGGTGCAGCGGGTGTTCATGGGGTACTCCGTTTTTCAGTCTTTTGTGTTCCGGGGCAGAGGCACTACCGTGCATTCGGAATGTCTGAAGCTCCGTTTTGCAATCCGGGTAATACGGAAGCGGGCCCCGCAGTTGGGATCGGGACAGGCGATATCGGTATCAGTGGTCATCCAGTCTGTCCCGGCAGTCTCCCGCTGCCTGGCGGGAATAAGGGGCAGGATGGCGGCCAGGGCATAGAGAGAGAACCGTGTTTCCTGTGGGAAGACAAGGTTTTCACCGACTACCTGGAAATTGACTCCCTCTTCGTGGGCGCAGACAAAATCCTTTTCCCCACGGATAGTCTCTACCTGCAGATCATACAGATAAAACTGATCATTGTGTTTTTCAGACATGAAAACAGCATCTCTTAAGACAGGGACGGGTGTCAATATTGAAAACTTGTATTTTGAATAGAAACGGTGCCCCGTATTTCTACTTGACAAAAAAGGAATAAAACGGACTATATATAACTTCAGTTATATACTTTGGAGCCCATATGCCCGCCCGAAAAACCTTTACAGCCTACCTTCTTTTTATCACCCTGGCGTATTTTACACTGGGATTTGTACATATCGGATTTGCCCTGCTCGGGCTGTTCTGTATGGCCCTGCCTTTTGTGCTCCTTTTCCGGGACAGGAAAAAAAGCTGGTGTCAGGGATATTGTCCCCGGGCACAGTTTTTTGACCTGTTTAAAAAGAATTCATATACCAGGCAGATCCCCGGCTTCCTGTTGGGCACACGAGTGCGGGATGTCGTTCTCAGCTATTTCTGCATGAACATATTCTTTATTCCCGCATCAACCATGATGGTTGCAGCGGGAAACATGCTGCCGATCGACCATGTACGAATTCTGATAATCTTTGAAATCCCTCTCTCCATGCCGCAGCTCTTCTCCCAGCCGGTTCTGCCGCCGGCGCTGCTCCATTTTTCGTTCCGGATCTATTCGATGATGACTACCTCGTTTCTGGCGGGGACTCTGCTCGCCTTACTCTACCGTCCACGTACCTGGTGCCGTGTCTGCCCGGTGAGCACGATGTCAGACAGGGTGCTGAAGAATGTGATTCAGATTAGCCGGGAAACCTGAACTCCTCCGGGAATAAGGATGGCGTGAGGCTGTTAGTATCGGGAAAAGATGAAACTGCACTTTCCTTCAGGCTTTGTCCTCAAGATCGTTTTTTATCCGCTGATACTCTTCCCTGTCGATCTCACCCCTGGCGTATCGCTGTTTGAGTTCTTCTTCGGGGGTGGGATTTGCTCCCCCGGACTCGTCTTCTCCCCTTCCTTTCGGGATCCGGCGAAACAGATAAACTCCTCCGATAATCACGGCCACCAGAAGGAGGAGGGTAAGCACACCACCCCCCAGGCCCCATCCGTGCATCATGCTGTGCCCTCCTCGATCTTCAGTGAGTCGATCATCCGCTTCAGTCTGCTGCGGATCTCCTCGGCAACGGGCCGCAGTGCCTCGTCTATGAAAAAAGTCAAGCCGACCGGGCAGTATCATCGCAATACATTCCCAAATTAATGAGGAAACTGAGGTATTCATCCATTTTCTTTCTATGGTTTTCCTTGTCTCTGAAGTAATGGTATTCCTCCTTTTTCAGCATCTGATAGACCTCGGTTATCATTCTCCTGCATACCCCCATTCTCACTATTCCAGGTTTTTTATACCGCCTCAGGCGATCATGCCATCTTTTTACCGTTGGACTTGCATCACGATAGTGATTCAATGCCTGAGACAACAATGTAATTGCAACTTTCCTGCCTGCTTTGTTTGTGCTTTTGATAATCGTCTTCTCATTAGAACTTTCAACTTTTGGCGTACTACGCAGATAGCTGGCAAATCTTTTGCTGTTTGGAAACCTTTTAACTGAAATGATGTCTGCAATTATTGCAATGGCTGTAAACACACTGATGCCCTTCATGCTGGTAAGAATATCGATTTCCTTTAGATAAAAACGGCCTTCCTCTTTGATCTTTTTTTGATGGCAGTAACACGATCCTCCAAATCCTCCAAATGATCAAACAGGAAATTAAGTTGAAAATCTACAGCGGGACTATCCTTGCATACACTTCTGATTTCTTTCCTGGATTTTCTACCGAATATGTATTCTTTTGTGAACGGTTTGAGATTCTGCTTCAATAATGAGTGGATTCTGTTCTTTATGGCACCTACCTGCTTTCTCAGTAGTCTGTATGTCGTAAACAAGGCGCGCAATTCCTGGATATGCTGCGGGGGAACAACAACAGGGTGAATCTGCTCTTCCCCACTCATCAATTGAGCTTTGAGAATCCTGGCCAGCTTGTAAGCATCCACCTTGTCTGTCTTCTTATTGGTGAATGAAATCTGTTTCAGCTCAAAGGTATTAGCAACCGGCACCTCTTTAACATGCTCACGAATCACTTTTTCGAAAGCAAATGAATTGATGGTTGCTTCAATGAGTACATACGTAGAACTGCTATCCACTTCTTCAAAGAAGAAAGATAGATCCTTTTCATTCAAACCGAAAGTTTTGATCTCTTTCTTACCTGCTGTATCCAGGAAACAGCAGGTGAAACAGTTGGTGTGTAGATCAATGCCTACATATTTCATGTTAATCCCCCTTAATCGATTTTGCTTCCGGAAAAAGAATGATATAATTTTCATACGTCTATACGGGGTAAGTGTCGAGCTTCCCTAACATGTCAATACGATTGATGGCTGCTAATCGTTAGTACGGGTTCCTAAGGTCCCAGTTTCGCGGCAGCCATCAGTCGTTCTTTTCCAGAACGATCTGATTATACCATCAAATCGTATTGGCTTTTTTCATAGCATCGTTATCGGAAATTTGGACAAAGAACAGATAGAACAATAATCCTTGACAATACTATCCCTAAGCGTTAGTATGGTTTGTGTGATTATTGGATTCAGATCAAAAGAGACCGAAAAAATCTGGAATGGATATACATCATTGAAGCTTCCAATAGCTATTCAAAATGCGGCCAGAAAAAAATTGAGAATGCTGAATAATGCACATGATCTGAATGATTTAAGGATTCCTCCTAATAACAGATTGGAATCCTTAAAAGGAGATAGAGAAGGTCTTTACAGCATAAGAATTAATGCGCAATGGAGGATATGCTTTCAATGGCAGACCGGAAATGCATTGAACGTAGAAATTGTGGATTACCACTAACAGGAGATAATTATGGATAGGCTACGGAATATACATCCAGGAGAAATATTACAGGAAGAGTTTCTCGAAGCATTTGACATTACCGCATACAGATTAGCAAAAGAAATAAAAATACCACAAACGCGGATTTCGCAGATACTACAAGGTCGACGGAGAATAACAGCAGATACGGCCTTGAGGCTTTCTGAGTTTTTTGGTAATTCAGCACAATTCTGGTTGGGGCTTCAAGATGATTATGATCTTGAAGAAGAGCGGTCAAAAATTGGAGATGAATTGAGTGGAATACAAAGGTTAAAAGTGTCATAGTCGTCCAAACTTCCGATAACAAGGAATATGAGATTCCGCCTTCGGCTCCATCCAAATTGCCTTCGCTTTGCTACGGCAACTTTTCATATTTCTGAAACGTTAGGCGTAAGTGCGACTGGACGTGTCCTGATAAACCACTCAGGTCACAAGAAGCTGTTAAGCAAGCTGTCTAAGTCGGCATATTATTATATATCGACTTTTGGACTACTCCATTCATCTGGAGTAACCCTACTTTCAAATGCGTTACTGGCAACGGTGGGGTATTAAGCTGAAAGGACAAAAGCAAATATTCTGATAGCCTAAAATCGGATGATTGCCAGGGTAAATGTATTGGTATGGGTAACATATGTGAATGATTGTAAGCTTCGTAAGACGTGAGGAGCGAAACAGGCTAATACGCTTCAGCCAAAACGGCAAAGAAATCGGGTGGAAATGTCTTTGCATGCAGTTCCACAGATGAACAGAGTGATTTCCGGAGTAAAGATCGGCCCTAACCCAGTACGAATTGGTTGTTTAACAGAACCAGGTAAGCCTGTCAGGTTCTCTTTTAAGAGCATGATTTTCGTAAGAAAGGTCTATGCACCGGCAGGTAAAGGAAATCGGAAAAAGCGAATGCCTTTGTGTAATGCAGAGGATAGGGAATTTATCCTGATCCGAAAGGATGCAGACTTCCGATAGGTGATCTATTGCTTGAAAGGACAGGTACTTTATGAATACGGCAGGGTCAAAGGCTTCTCTTCACCGAGAGGAGGCCACCGTAAACCACAAACATGATTTTACTCTTTGGGATTATCTCAACTGGACAAGAAATTATGAAGCAGGTCAATAAACTCCAATCCCGGATAGCAAAAGCTGTAAAGAATTGCTTTCTCCCCGAAGACATGAAATACTTTATCAATCGGGGAAGGGGTTCTCTGCAGCTGCCCTGATAAAAGGGTTAAGATTGCCCCAGCCGTATGATGGGAAACTATCACGTGGTTCTTGGGGGAGAGGGAGCTCGTGAGGGCTTCTTCTTACCCGACTACCTGAAAAAGTCATTGACGATAGGTTATACTTTTGTTATACTATAGGCATGAAAACAGCTATATCAATTCCAGACAATTTGTTCTCAGATGCCGAAATCACAGCAAAACAATTGGGCTTAGCAAGGAGCCAGTTGTATGTCAGAGCTATAAAAGAGTTTATAGAGCACCATAATAAGGATAAAATAACCGAACAGCTCAATATGCTTTATACAAATGCTGTAGCCGAGAATGAGTTGCTCGATGCAGGCATTGAATCAATTAGAGAGGCGACAAAGAATGATACGTGGTGAAATCTGGTGGGCTGATTTTGGCATACCATATGGAAGCGAACCAGGATTTAAACGACCTGTTGTTGTTATTCAAGATGATTCATTCAACAGGAGTAAAATTCAAACAGTTATAGTAGCTTCAATCACAACAAATTTAAATATTTCAGAGGCACCGGGAAATGTTTTACTTGAAAAAGAAGAGTCAGGATTATCAAGAAATGGCGTAGTAAATATATCGCAGATCTCAACACTAGATAAAAGAAGGTTAACTGAAAAAGTATGTATCCTATCGCAAAGTTCTATGTCAGAAATTGATTATGGTTTGAAATTAGTGCTTAATATCCAATAGTTTTCAGGTAAAGCACATAACAGCGAATATGCGGTTCCGCTTCGCTTCACCCAAATTGGCCTACGGCCAACTTCGCATATTCGCAGAACGTCTATGCAGGTGCGACTGGACGTGTCCTGATAAACCACTCAGGTCACAAGAAGCTGTTATGCAAGCTGTCTAAGTCGGCATATTATTATATATCGACTTTTGGACTACTCCATTCATCTGGAGTAACCCTACTTTCAAATGCGTTACTGGCAACGGTGGGGTATTAAGCTGAAAGGACAAAAGCAAATATTCTGATAGCCTAAAATCGGATGATTGCCAGGGTAAATGTATTGGTATGGGTAACATATGTGAATGATTGTAAGCTTCGTAAGACGTGAGGAGCGAAATAGGCTAATACGCTTCAGCCAAAACGGCAAAGAAATCGGGTGGAAATGTCTTTGCATCCTAAATTCCGCACAAAATTATACTATGTCAGGATCGGCAGCTGAATTCTGAAGGCATTGAAAATATCTTTTTGTTTCCGTGTCAGCTCGGTGATGATGGGTTTCTTATCATCAATTTCGATCACGCTCAGTTTCTTCAATTCATAGAATAACTGCTCTACGGTGAGTTTTTTTCCCAAACCGCTTTCCCGCAGTGTTTTCTGGATTTCCGAGTATATAATCAGACTGATGAACTCAATGAATATAAGTCCCTCCATCGCCTTCCTGCTATGTACTCTCAGGCGCTTCATTTCGGTCCCATGTTTCATTGTGTCAAACAACTTTTCAACACCATCCTTTCTTCTGTAATAGGCAAGGATCTGTTCAGCCGAAAGATTGGTGTTCGACAGCAGAATAAATATCCCATGATGGTTCAAGATTTGTTCGATTTCCTTCTTTTTGCGTAAAAGGGTGTAGCCATCTTCTCCTTCATTGAGGGAGAAATAGTGCTGCCACCCCGGCCGGTTATCGTCAAGAAAACGGATAAGTTTCGCAGAACTCTTCCATTTCTTAATCCGTGTCTCTTCCTCTATGGTAAGAAGTTCACCAATCAGTCGTTCTCTTTCATCACCGGCTCTTTTCTGGTTATAGAACAGGTGGGCGGTCAGTTGCTCGTGTTCAAGAAGGATGGGTGTGGCACTAAGTGCATAGTAGATTTCTTTTCCAAAGCGAAAAGCCCGCTCCGGATCGGTAATACTACTGTGATGCTTGTCGACAAGTTCTTTCGCTGCCTTAGTTCCCATAGGTAAAGGAATTATGAACGCTCCGAGGTCTTGTAACTGTTCAATATTCTTCGTGCTGCAGAAGCCTCGATCCAGCACAAACAGAGTTCGAAGCTCTGAGATCTTTTCCAGCCGCTTTTTGATATTCTTCAGTGTTACTACATCGGGGACACTTCCTGGATACAGGGAATACAGGAGAGGAAGATTGCTTGGCTCGCTGTACACCACCCCAAAGTTGATTTGTGCAAGACGTTCTCCGTCCCGGTTGTAGCCCCATTCGGCGAAGTCGATTTCCTTTGAATAGGTGGAAAGGCTGGTGATATCGAATACGATGAACTCGCTGTCGGTATGATGTTCCGTCCATTCATCCAGGAATCGATAGATTCCACGATCATCTTCACCAAGCTCATGCAGCAAACGGCTTACTGCCTGACTGGGCAGATGAAGCGGTTCTTTAAGGTAAATATGTTCAAGCCAACTATTGCACAAATACAGACTCTTGTGTTCTGCAATCTGAAAGGCGGCTACCATGAGAATCTGCCGGGCTGTATCGGGAAACTCCTGGTAGAGCAGCTCTTTCAGGCTGAGTTGTTCAATCAGGGAAGCGAGGAAATAAACCGGTCCGTATTCACGGCTCTGACGACGAGTCTGGAGTTTGATAAGTTCTCCGGTAACCGGATCACGCTTCCCGATTTTTACTCTCTGCTGCCTGGGTGATTTTTTATTCCTGTCCCAATAGCTGTGCACTTCATAGACATAGATGTGTTTTCCCACTTTTTGGTCTATAACATACATAGTTAAATTATACTATGCTTTTGGTTTCTGTCAAGAGAAATCCTGAGATATAAATCTATACAAAGAAATGAGTTAGAAGTAATGTTTCAAACATAGTTATAAAATCGTGCGGAATTTAGGTTGCATGCAGTTCCACAGATGAACAGAGTGATTTCCGGAGTAAAGATCGGCCCTAACCCAGTACGAATTGCTTGTTTAACAGAACCAGGTAAGCCTGTCAGGTTCTCTTTTAAGAGCATGATTTTCGTAAGAAAGGTCTATGCACCGGCAGGTAAAGGAAATCGGAAAAAGCGAATGCCTTTGTGTAATGCAGAGGATAGGGAATTTATCCTGATCCGAAAGGATGCAGACTTCCGATAGGTGATCTATTGCTTGAAAGGACAGGTACTTTATGAATACGGCAGGGTCAAAGGCTTCTCTTCACCGAGAGGAGGCCACCGTAAACCACAAACATGATTTTACTCTTTGGGATTATCTCAACTGGACAAGAAATTATGAAGCAGGTCAATAAACTCCAATCCCGGATAGCAAAAGCTGTAAAGAATTGCTTTCTCCCCGAAGACATGAAATACTTTATCAATCGGGGAAGGGGTTCTCTGCAGCTGCCCTGCTAAAAGGGTTAAGATTGCTTGAGCCGTATGATGGGAAACTATCACGTACGGTTCTTAGGGGAGAGGGAGCTCGTGAGGGCTTCTTCTTTCCCGACACTTTTTGCCTAACTTGGTACACAGCACCCGCCGTCCATGGCGGGAAGATTGATAATTCGGAATTGAAGAAAGTTTTTGGCGTTAGCTTTAAACCTGACACACCGTTGTCATATATAAGTGATATAATTATTTAGAAGTCATAAAATTGGAGGTGCGAGTATGGGATATTATGTTGATCTAAAAAGCATAAGTATTGATAAATATAAAGATATTTTGAAATCAACTGAACTCATTCCAAGCTGGAAAGTATTAGAAGAAAATATTGATGATAATTTAGATGTTATAAAAAGTCATAATCTTAAAAACCTTGATGAATTATTTACTGCCCTTAAAAGTAAAGACAACATTAAAATGCTTTCTGAAGAGAGTGGCCTACCGGAAAAATATTTGGAGGTACTGAAACGGGTGATAAATGGTTATAGGCAAAAACCTAACAAAATTAAAGATTTTTCCTGTGTTGCTGAAGACACTATTGTGAAGCTTGAAAAACTAGGAATAAAAAACACTTTGAAGTTATATGAAGTGATTTTGACCGCTGATAAAAGAGAAACACTTTCAAAGAATACGGGAATAGACGAAAACGAAATCTTGAAACTTACAAAATTAACCGATCTTTCTCGAATAAGATGGGTTAATCATACATTTGCTTATGTGTTATTGGCGACCGGATATGATACAGTAGAAAAAGTAGCAAGGGCAGATTACAAAAGACTATACACAACGGTAAAACAGCTTAACGAAGAAAGAAAAATTTATAATGCTCATATTGGAGAACGTGATATGAAAATGGTCATAGAATCTGCCCAAGAGCTAGACATTGAGATTGAATACTAATTCTTAAACCATACAAGCGGTATACGGGAAATTGAGAAGACCGCTTCCAGACATCCATGCCTTTCAGAGGATCCACGGCGGGGCGGCAAAAAGCCTGCATATAACGAGACTGTCGAATTATACATTTTTGGCGAAAGTATAAAGCCCAGTTAAACGATTCATTCTTTTGGAATGTTTCATGTTTCCGAAAACAGGTTCAATTATACCCATTCGTTTAGAATAATCAGATCGACCTTTTGATGAATCAATAATATCCATCATCTGTTTTGTAAATGTTTTGTGTGCGGTAGAAGCATTAGTAATAAATAGATGACGGCGAGAAGAACCCTTCGATAAACATTTCTCACGATAAAGACATTCGGAGCAGTCATTTAAATCGGCACGGTACTTTATTCCTCTATAAGATCCTGCAGTGCTCTTGCTGTAATACGGTACCTGCTTACCATTTGGGCAGGTGAATTGATCACGGTTTTTATCATAGGTGAAATCGTCTAAAGAAAATTTCTTTTCCCCGGAATAATCTGGTTTGACTTCCGGGAACCGCAGATCGCGTCTTCTAAATTGATTGTCAGGTATGATAGTTTTTAACTTTTCTTCTTTGAGCATGAAAAGGCAATTCTCTTCTGAGAAATAGTTTGTATCGGCTAAGAATGTAGCCGCGCGAATGTCTTTTTTCAGCATACCGGCTTTTCTACCAGTAGCGCTTGTATCTTTAACCAGGAAAGGTGAAGATCCACCTTCATATTGTTTTCCTATTGGGCAAGCATTTACGATGATCCGGTTCTTCGCATCCGTTACCACAAGTCCGTTGTACCCTTGAATGTAGCCTTCACCGGTTTTCAGTTTTGCGCTTTCGTTGTCGGTAATGTTGCTTTTTATTTCCTTTCCTCTATTGTCCTTTCGGGGTTCGTTGGCTTCCATAAAGGTTTCAATACGTTCTATCTGTTTTCTGATTTTTTCAATTGCCTGCTCAGTTTATTGTGTATTAGGTTTAGACAATATGAAGTGACCCCCAGTTTGCAAATCGTGGATTCACCGGGCATACTGGGAATAACAAAATCAACGTATGCGGCTACCGCATGCAAATGGAGGTCACTAGATGAATACTGTAACGCACATTGGAATCGATGTCCACAAAGATACTTACTCGCTGTGTTCATTCAACTTTTCAGCCCAGAAGAGTTTCGGGCAAACCAGAATCGCCAGCAAGAGCTCTCTGGTGATCAAATATGTACGAAAACTACAAAAGGAACATCCTGAGTGTACAGTACTCTGCGGTTATGAAGCAGGTCCAACCGGATACGGACTCTACCGGGATTTGGCGAAAGCAGATATCCCCTGTGTGATTATGGCCCCGACTACGTTGCCGAAAGCACCAGGCAATCACATAAAAACAGACAGGATAGATGCTGAAGAACTGGCCAGACACCTGGCGTGGGGGACCTACAGTGCCGTGCATATACCGACGCCACAAGATGAAGCGGTAAAAAATTATACACGGCTGAGAAATACCCGGAAAAAGGCTCTAGGACGAGCAAAACAGAACCTGTTGTCCTTTCTACTGCGTCATGGACGATGTTTCACCGAGGGAAAAAATTCTTGGACAATTGCCCACTATACATGGCTGAAGGGGCAACTGTTTCATGATGAGGTCGACCAGGAAACGTTTACTGAATATCTGCAGGAAGTACACGACCAACAGGAAAAGGTAGACCGCTATAATCAGCGGATCGAAGAGTTGGCCGCCTTGGATGCCTACCGAGACCGGGTATCGAGACTTCGCTGTTTCAGGGGAATAGAGACGCATACGGCATTATCGTTTATTTCAGAGATTGGGGACTTCTCCCGGTTTGCAAACTCACAGCAGTTCTCCTCGTTTCTGGGCCTGGTTCCCAAGGAGAACTCCAGTGGTCAGAGAGAACGGCGAGGGAGTATCACAAAGGCCGGGAATGAACGTTTACGGCTCCTGCTTATCGAAGGAGCCAAATCAACCCTGCGAAGCAATATCTATGGAAAGAAATCAAAGCGTCTCCTGGCGAGACAGAAAGGAAATGATCCGGATGTCATTGCGTATGCTGACAGGGCTAACAGGAGATTGCACAGAGTGTACAATAATCTTGTTGCTCGCGGTGTGCATCACAACAAGGCGACCGTCGCTGTTGCCAGAGAGTTATCCTGCTTCATCTGGGGGATGATGAACAATAGAATCAACTAACCAATACTGTTTCGATAAGAGGGGTTTTAGATGAGAGGGATTGATAGACAGGATAATCGGGCAACGATCCAGCTATCTTCGAGGACACTATGTTGACACCCAAGAGGTGATTCACGTTTTTAGACAGAAAGGGCTTTAGGCGGACCATTGGCCTGCATTAACCAATATGCGTATATCAGAATGGTCAAATGCCGAAAACTGATTTCCTGTCTATCAATCCTTTTCTTCGTTCAATATTTTGGGAGTTTTATCGTGTAGAGAAAGAAAAAACCTTGACAAAGGTCACATCATATCAGTGTCATACTCTTTGTGCTGGCAGATTAAATCATTGATTCGCTTATCGAGTTTTTCGATTTTTTTCTTAAAATCTCTGAATGTACCGGATTTCTCTTTAGCGGCATTTGATGGTGCTTGCATCCGTCGATCGCGAAGTATTCCAATCCAACCAGATCAAGTTGATAACAAATTTTTAGAACCTGTGTAAAAATCATTTTGATGTCTTCACTACGGTTGGAAACAAATGCTGCTATGGTAGAATGATCTGGTGTTGACTCGCTGGATAAAGTCATAAAAATGATATTTGCCTTACAGGTGTGTTCAATTTGTCGTGATGAAAGAATTCCTTTTGAATAAGCATAAAGGATTACCTTCAAAAGAACAGCTGGTTCATATGCTTTTGGTCCTTTCCCGTCGTTTGTATAAAAACGATCAAATGAATCGAGATTTATCTGGTTATCGATAAGCTCGTTCAGAGTAAATTCGAATGTTCCGGGCAGTAATTGTTCTGAAAGATTGATTGGTGCTAAGATATTTTTTTGAGATCGTTGTTTGTATCTGGGCATATATAAATCTCCCTTTATATATTGTATCATTAAAGGGATAAGTAGGGTATAATTCGACAGCCTCAACAGGGACGAAGGTCTTCTTTTTTGCCCAGCCAGTTACAATAGGCTACGGCATCAAGCCAGCTTATACCCGTAGCCGGTCTTTTTTCCCTCTCTGAAATCTCCGCTCTGGTACGGGTTTTATTTGTTTCCCATGTGTATGCATCGAACTGATTAAAAGTAACTTCATAGGCACTTATATAAAACGGCCTGGTGATCCTAACCCGGTGAACAGGCTTTTCGTAGTCATATCCATTTTCAGCGCCCATCTCGAAACTTCCTAGTTCAACAAGAATCATCCCGTATTTTCGGGACAGAGATGTATCTTTTGATTCACAGCCGGGAATTAGAATGAAAAGAAGCAGGAGAATGGCGACTGCCAGCAATTTCATGGTTATCATAATACTATGACAGATCAGATATTGAAGCAGTTTTTTTGATCGGCCTATGTGACTGCAGCAATTTGGGTTTTTTATTCACACTACAACATTTCTTTATCCTTGTTGGAGTATTCCCTATCGATTTACCCTCTCGATATTATCAACTGTTGAAAAACTCCGGGATCTCCCGTCTGGCAATTTTTCCAATTTCTATAGCCTCATCCTGCGGAATATAGCTATAGGGGAACCGGAGCCGGGTTTGCAACCCCGGCAGCCATCCTCCTGCAACAGCCATACATTTGTCACAGGCATGATTCGGATATCCTCTTGTTAAATAAGGACTTATATATATCTCCATAAAGCTGCGTATTCTTTTTTCCAGTTCTAACCCGGCAGTCAAATCTGAACGGATCAGATCCGACCACATCTGATTACCTTTCGGGTGCAGACAGGCCATATTTGAATACGCTCCCAACGCCCCCTGTCTGATCCCTGTCGCTAAATGATGCCCTGGTATGAATACTGAAATCTTTTCCATAACTTCTTTCATGTTTTTGTACCAGGATGAGTCTCCATCGGCTACTTTTATTCCGATGATTGAAGGAACCTCAGAGATTATTGCCAACCAGTCTTCCGCTTCCAGTGTTACTTTGGCATGAGGAGGATTATAAACAACGAGAGGAATTCCTCCTGACTCCTCAGCGGCATTTTTTAAAAACTTAACAGCCGTTTCAATATTCACCGGAAACCAATCCGGTAAAATGACTTGAATAGCGACAGGTTTCATGTCCCGGGCTACCGCGATCCTGAAAAGAGATTCCTGAGGGCTCATATGGCTTGCCCCAATCTGAAAAGGAATGTTATTCCTGTTGCATTTTTCACTGAGGATAGACTGAATTGTGTAAAATTCCTCACGGTCCTGAGTATAGAATTCTCCGGCTGTGCCGTTGGAATATATCCCATCAACATGACACTCAATCATAAAGTCGATTTCATCTTTCAATAACTCGTAATCAATAGAATCATTCTTATTGACAGGAAGAATGAGGGTTGTCCAGTTGCCGAAAAGCATATTTTTTTTCCGAAAAGGTTCCATACAATTACTCCAATGATTCATAGTTCTTTACGAAGTCGATCATTTTTATAAAGTTCTCATAGGGCATATTGGGCGGTATCGAATGATCAGAATGAGAAATCCAGCCGCCGTTCCTGAAATATATGCACCTTTCCTCCAGAGCAGTTTTAAGAGTCTCCCAATCACTGGTCAGAACATGGGTATCAAGATTTCCATAAAAAGCAATCTGGTTTTTGTATTTTTTTGCTATTTCTATAGCATTCATTCCTGCTGAAACCTGAACAGGATTAAGAACCTGAATTCCTACATCGATGTAATCATCTATCAGGAGGTTGACATTTCCGCAACTGTGAAGCCAGAAATCTATTTCCAAAGATTCTAGGAATTCTCCCATATCTTTATAAACCGGCTTCAGGATATCCCGGAACATATCCGGAGAGATCAATGTCGTAGTGGAACTGCCCAGATCATCGACCATGATGTACCCGTCAGGAACGATACCGGTATTATAGGATTTTCTGATTATGTTTTTTGTCAATTCATGATGCGTCCACATCATATCTTTAATCCATTCCGGATCCAAAGCGACATCCATTAAACAATTAGTAAAATCCCTATGCCGCCAGGTTGCTTCCCATGGGCCGTAATTAAAGGCAAGTATATATTTGTGATTTTCATGCAATGATCTAATTTTGCCCAGAGCAGATTCCCATGAAGGGTATTCATCAAAATGTTCAAAATAGGAGGCATCATCAATACGAGCTGTATCATTGGGATCAAGTACCATTCTGGGTTTGACCTCTTTCTCCCAGACTTCCTTATTTTCTGTTACGGTTTTTTCATAGTGTATACTGCCTGAAGCTTGCCATGGTTTTGTTGCAGTATATCCCCATCGATCCTCATACGTATAATAGTCGTCATCTTTAGAAATGATTTTTTGCCGGAAGCGGGGAGACGAATCCAGATACATAGGGGCAATGTCCAGATCGAAAAAGTCTTCAACAGATTCGGGAGGATACATTGTTATATATTCAGGCATTCCTTTCTTTTTCCAGACTGTCAGTGTATCCGTCCAGAAGTTTTCATGAACTGGTATACGATCAGGACGGTTCCAAGCTATGGCTGCTTTGACCCTTTCTCTTGAGTTCATATCTAATCCTTCGCAATCCTTTTACAATACGATATTTACTTAAAACATCGCGGATGAAATGAGGGTTGCCACGTTTCATCCTGTCCCTGTCTCAGTTCGGTTCGCTGACCTTTTATTAGCAGTTTTCGTAATCGGTCACCAGCAGATGCAGCGGAGGAACATCCTCTTCGATTTCTGGAAAACGCCCAAGATTGTCATAAAAACGATTATCGTTCTGATCGTCGTTCACCTGACTTACCTCTCCCACGAGAACCCGTCCTTTTCCTGATTCTCCGAAAAACCGATGATAGACTCGTTGTTCGAGGCAGATGCTTTCCCCCGGTTCGAGGACTATGCGCCCCCCTGCCGGTACGGTTTTGAGAACTCCGTCGATTTTTACCTTGACATCGGTAGTCGAGAATTCGTCTTTTTCGTCTGCATTATAGAGATCGATTACGAGATTGCCACCGCCGCGGTTGATGATGTCTTCCATCTTGTGCCAGTGATAATGATATGGGGTCTCTTGTTCTTCTCCCACGATCATAATTTTTTCTGCATAGGGTTTGCGATCGACGCCCATTTTACCGTTACGGATTGTAAACAGCAGCAATCCGCGAGTGTTGTAACGTCCCTGCCCGTAATCGGTAAGATCCCAGCCGAGCATGTTTTCGAATATCTCATCGCAGTTGTCCGTATTTGTTTTCCAGTCTTCCGGTTTCCAGAAAGCCCATTTCGGTAAATAGAACTTGTGTTCCCGGAAGAAATCTTTGGCATCCTCTATTAGGGTGTTTATTTCGCTGCGTTTCATTGTACGGTTCTCCTTTTTTCGAGTTTGTCATTACAGGGAGGGAGCCTTGCAGTCGAACACGCAATTTTAATGCAATTGCGAACGGTAGAAGGCTCCCTGTAATGATTATGAATACTATGGTGTGTAAACGTTTTCCACTACGTGTAACGATTTCATTGCCTCCTCGACAGTACAGGAAACTTCGTCCCTGTTTTGTATAGCGTCAAGAAACTCGGCATCTTCATCTCTGAACATATCATTACGTTGTGTAGAAAACTTCTGTATTTCCCACCGATTGTTCTCTTGTGTGAAGTATGACAGAGTTGCATTATCCCAATCGGCGAATTCAACTGTGATGACTCCATTAGTCCCAATGAGTTCCAATTGTCGTCGTCTTGGAATTTGATAAAAGTCTAAATGAACTGATGCAGCCAATCGATCTTTAAATTTCAGCAAAAGCTCAATAGAGTCAGGTGCTGAAATACCGATGTCACTGTACGAACCATATACACTATAGACTTCTTCTACTTTCTGGGCGGCGAACCAAATAGCCAGATCCAAATCATGAATCAACTCAAAGGCTCCGGAATAGCGGGCATAGTACATGGAAAGATAATTCGGCTGTACTGTCGGAAAATGCTCTCCCATAAGTGCCCGAATATTCACCAGTCTGCCGATATTGTCATCTGTTACCATTTTCTTTGCCTGAACAAGTGCTTCATGGTAACGAAAGCAGAAACCAACCATGACCGTTAGCCCTTTTTCTTCAGCCATGGATCGTAGTTTATTTACTCCCTGCGATGTATTAGATAATGGTTTTTCGATAAATACATGGCAATTATGATACAAGGCAACCAGAGCCATTTCGACATGCATTGCAGTTGGTGTAAGTATGAAAACGGCATGAGGGTTCCATTCAAGCAAGGCCTGTTTGTAGTCTTCATAGAGACGAATTTGAGAGAAAATCATTTGTGCTTCTTCTCGTTGTTTGCTTGAAGGATCACAGGCTGCAATCTGCGTTACGCCAAGTTCAAGAAGAACACGGATATGTCTTTTGCCAATCGATCCGCATCCGATAAGTAAAATCTTTATATTCTGATATTCTGTTGCTGGCATTCTAACATCTCCATCAGGTTCGCTAAATCACTAGTTTTCAAATCAGCCCATCAGTGAAGGAAGAAACATTACAATCTCCGGAACCAGCATCAGTAAAACAAGGACAATAAACAACGGTATAATAAATGGAATGATTGACTTTGCCAAAAGAGGAAAAGGAATATCTCCGACTTTAGCTACCACAAACAGCGAAACACCCATAGGGGGAGTAAGTATGCCTATCATCATATTCATTACCACGACTACTCCGAAATGGACCGGGTCAATTCCGAGGGAAATCGCTACAGGCACTAATAGTGGGATGACAAGAAGTATAATCGCCATTGTTTCAATAAAGGTCCCAAGAATGAGAAGTAAGACATTCACCGATAGTAAAAAAATAATTGGGTTTGATGTGTAGGTAACGAAGAACATAGAAATTTTCTGGGGTATTTGCTCTCGCGCCAGAACGTACCCTATAAGGGAGATAGACAACATTAGAAAACCGATTACTACCGTACTGCTTATGGTATCCTGCAGTACCCCCCGGAGTTTTTTCAGATCGAAGGATTTGTACACAAATGTGCCCAATATCAGTGCATATAGCGAAGTTACAGCAGCCGCCTCGGTGGGGGTAAAAATACCGGAGAATATACCGGCAATGATGATTACCGGAGTCATCAGTGCAGGGAAAGCATGAAAAAAGGAGACGATCCGTTCCTGAAAAGACATTTTAGGGTAGACCTTATAGTTCCTTTTTTTTGCAATGAAATAGACCATAATCATTAGAGATCCGGAACAGAGAATGGCGGGTATAATGCCGCCCATAAAAAGTTTGCCTACTGAAACGCTTGCGATTGCTCCGTAAATAACCATGGGAATGCTGGGCGGCATAAGTGGTCCAACAACGCTTGACGAGGCAGTTATGGCCCCACTGAATCCATCGTCGTACCCATCGTCCCGCATTGCTTGAATTTCAATCTTTCCTAATCCTCCGGCATCTGCATGCGCTGAACCCGACATCCCAGAAAAGAGCAGACTGGCTAGAATATTAACATGACCCAATCCCCCCGGGATATGACCGACCATTGATTTTGCAAATTTAAAAATTCTGTCGGTAATTCCCGTAACGTTCATAAGATTACCACTGAGAATAAAAAAGGGTATCGCAAGTAAAGTGAAAGAATTGACCCCGGCGACGGCTCTTTGGGCTGCCATCATAATTCCGCCATGAAGCAGCATATAAACAACACTGGTTATCAGGATGGTAAAAGTAATCGGCATTGAACTGATCAGTAAAACTACCCATCCGCCGAATAGCGCCCACATGTTAATTGTCTCCCTGAGTAGAGTTTCTGATTTTTATTATGTCGTCAATTGTATTAAAGAAAAGTCGTATGGATATCAGGAAAAATCCAATTGGAACAACCGCATACAATACCCCGTTGCTGCATGGCAGAGTCAGGGGAGTTTCGCGAACGGCAAATTTCATATATCTGATTCCGTAATAAACAAATAATAGAGAACAAGAGGTCATCAATATATTCAAAATAAACGAGATTATATGCTGAGTCCTTGAAGCAAATCGGGTTATGAAAATATTTATCCCGATATGTTCTCTATTGTGAGCTGACTGGCTTGCCCCGAAGAACACGATGTAGACAAATAGCCACCGTGAAAACTCCTCTGTCCAGACTGGAGCATAGCTGATATTCTCGGAAATCGGTTTTAAGCGAAAAAGTATCTGAATAAGTATGGTTGCAAAAAGCACAATGAAGCAGAACGTAACGATTATTTCTTCGAGTAAAAGTGTCTTCTTGTACCACGAACTGTTACGCATTTGATCCTCCGAAGTAGTAAGCAGTCGCTTTATCTACCGCCTGTGCGGGCGACAGATAAAGCAGACATATACAACGATACCAGTTTTTTTACAGCCCTGCCAGTTTTTCAACCAGACCCGGAACATTCAGTTCCTGTTCGATCTTGGCATAGTACGGGGCCATTGCTTTTCGCATGGGAGCGGTGTCGGGGTAGGTAATTTCCAGTCCCTGGTCTTTAAAGAATTGTATGAGTTTTCTTGAGTTCCTGGTAATAGTGTTAATGCTTTCTTCATTTGCCGCTTTTGCTGCCGCTTTAAGCCATTCGTGTTGTTTGTCGTTCAGGCTCTGCCAGCGCTTTTCTGAAAAAAGTATGGACTTGTCCTGAACTACGTGATTATCGATAGCAATGGCTTTCTGCGCCTCATAGAACTTCATGGATTCGATAGTCGGCAGAGGGTTTTCCTGGGCATCGACACTGTTTGTCTTGAGGGCAAGATATACTTCGCTGAAAGCGATAGTCGTCGGTCGTCCGCCCATTGCTTCTGCCCAATCCTTGAGTCCTCGCGAATTTGGAGTACGAATTCTTAAACCTTTATAGTCGGCAATACTGTGGAGCGGTTTATTGGAAGATGTCTGACGAGTGCCAAACAGGGTCTGATCGAGAACCCGAATATTATAATCGTTTTTCAGTTGATCCTGGATTTTTTGTCCCCAATCGCTTTCGAGAATGCTGGCAATGTGATCCAGATCCCGTACTACATAAGCCATTTCAAGAACAGATAATTCGGGAATAAGTGTGCTCACTCCGCCAATGGGTTCCATGTAGGCATCAAGTTCGTTCATGGATATCTGGCTGATCATCTCTTTTGCATTTCCCAGTTGTCCGTTCGGGAATATCTCGCAGCTAAGGGATCCTCCAGAGAGATCCTTGAGGGTGTCGGCGAATCTTACTGCCACCGTATATTCGACACTTGTTGTATTCCCGTTAACACCGAATTTAAGAACAACGGGTTTTGAGGATTGTGCTGAGCTTGTTTCTTTCGACCCTTCTGCAAAAACGCTGGCGATACTGAGAAGGCACAGGATGAACACAATAGGTTTTTTCATGACATTGTCTCCTTGTTTGGTTTTCGGATATTCCGATAAATCCATTGTGCAATAGCCATATTGATATGTCAAGTGAAATATCATGTGAAATATTACTTGATGTATCTATTAAATTAGGATAGAATACGGCATGAAGTTTTTGAAAGATGATTGGGAAACAAAATCCGATGCTGGCTCCTCACTTACACAACAAGTGTATAAAGACTTATTGAGTCGTTTTCTCAAGAACGAAATAATGCCGGGGAAAGTACTGAACAGGAAAGCTATCGCACAAGAGTTGAACGTCAGTATGGCACCTGTCCGAGAGGCACTTAGCCGCCTATCGATGGAGGGGTTTGTTGAGACATTACCGCGTAAGGGTACCATCGTAAAAGCCATCAGTCGTGAAGATGTCTACGGCAGTTTTATTCTCAGAGAAGCTATCGAATGTCAGGCGGCTAGAATGTACTGTGGAGCGAAAATTCAGGAAAACTTGGACCAGCTGTACGGTTTTGCCGAGGATGTTGATAATTCATACGAAGATATGGATTTAGTGGAGCATTGGAGACTTGATATCGGATTTCACGATCGTCTTATACACCTATCGTCGTGTAAGACCCTTGAGGTTCAATTCAAGCAGGTAATGCGTGTTGGTACCTTCTACCAGATAAACAGTTATCTTTCAAACGACGATCGTCGGGAACAGTTGAGCCATGTAGATCTTATTGAGCGTCTAACTACGAAAGATCCTGATGAAGCAGAGCATACAATCCGAGACCATCTAAAGAGTGGAAAGCGGAGATTTTACACTACAATTGGAGATAATAAATGAGGCACACACAGGGGATTTTTCCAGCATTGCTGACGCCGTTTGCAAATGATCGTATTGATGAACAGGCATTAAGAAAACTTGTAGAAATAAATATCAACAAAGGTGTCAGCGGTTTCTATGTATGCGGCAGTACGGGTGAAGCTTTTTTGCTTTCCGTGGAAGAGCGCATGAGAGTTCTTGAAATTGTCAGCAATCAGGTAGCAGGCAGAGTATCTATCATTGCCCATATAGGTGCTATCGGCACTGATCTTACTTTGGAACTCGGGCGTCACGCAGTCACTCTTCAGGGAGTCGAGGCTCTTTCCTCTATTCCCCCGTTTTATTACAAGTTTTCGGAGGATGAGGTAGTCCAGTATTATCTTGACTTGGCAGATAAACTTGATTTTCCTTTGATTCCTTACAATTTCCCCAATCTTTCCGGTGTTACCCTGACGCCAAAGGTTTTGCAGAGGTTGAGAAAAAATGAGCAGATTATCGGCGTTAAGTTTACTTCGAACAATTTTTATGATTTGGAAAGGATGAAGCAAAGCGATCCTAAGCTTCTTATTTATAACGGTTTCGATGAGATGTATCTTTCAGGACTTGCTATGGGCGTCGACGGTGCAATTGGCAGTACGTTTAATTTCATGGCGGACAAGTTTCTTGGGATTACCCGGCATTTTGCCGAGGGAGACATGGAGAATGCCCGCAAGCTTCAGTCCGAAGCAAATGCAGTGATTGCTGCCCTTCTAAAAACGAAATGTTTCATGGCTGCTGAGAAATATATCCTTGATTGCGTCGGTATTCCCTTCGGCGAACCGCGAAGACCCTTCCTCCCTCTGGATGCTGAGGACAAGAAAATAATTTCTCAGGCAGCCGAGTCCTATTTGCAGATTTTGCGATAAAACAATGGCAGCACTTCTATCGAATGTTTTTCAGATGTTCCGCCTCGATGGACAAGTCGCTGTGGTAACCGGCTCGCACTCATGGCTTGGTTTTGATATGGCTTGTGCCCTCGCGGAAGCGGGGGCTAATATCGTAATAACTTCGCGGGACCTTAACCGTGCGGAGATCACTGCCAAAAGATTACAGGCGCTGTATCCGCAGATTGAATCCTGTGGCGTGCAATTAGACCAGCGTTCATCGGAATCTTGTGCAAAAATGGTTGAGCAGGCGTTCAGCTGGAAAGGGCGTTTTGATGTTTTGATTAACAATGCCGGAGGTGGAGTAGGAGATAGCGAGGGTGATTTGTTTAAGCGCCTACCTGAGGATTCTGAAAATCTCCTCCAGATCAATTTACTAGGTGTGCTCCATTGCTGCAGGGAGGCTGCCCGAGTTATGAAACAGCAAGGGCAGGGTGTCATGATCAATATTGCTTCAATAGCAGGAATTGTCGGACGTGATCGGCGTATGTATGAAGAAAGCGATATGAAATCTCAGCCAGTTGATTACGCCGCGGCCAAGGCCGGTGTTATAGGATTAACCCGGGATCTCGCCGCTTCTCTTGGGCGTTTCGGAATTCGCGTTAATTCTATCTCTCCCGGTGGGTTCGATAAAGGAATCCTGCCTCAGCGCTTTACCGAGGGGTATGCAGGTAAAACCATGCTTGGCCGGTGGGGACAGATGGGAAGGGACTTAAAAGGGGCGGCTCTCTATCTGGCTTCGGAAGCATCAGCCTATGTGACGGGGCATAATCTGGTAGTGGACGGCGGATTTTCTGTTTATAAGTAAAACTAACGCTCTCTGATATGTAACTATCCTCACGATCTCCTTCAAATCTTCACCTGATCTTCACACAGCGCTGTTTCTATAGACGGAATAGATTCATTTACTGGAGATTCATCAGGAGATTGCTGTGAAAAAGAAGATTCTCACACCGTTGCGCCTTGCCGTCCTTGCTCTGTTTGTGATTTTCATCACCTATGAGGCCTACATGCACCAGGTAAAGGGCGGAGGTCCCGACGGCGCTGCATCCATACATGCTCTGTGTCCCTACGGCGGGCTGGAGAGCCTTTTCGCGGTGTTTACCGCAGGGTCGATGATCGACAAAATCTACGCCGGAACCTTTGTGCTCTTCGGCGTAACCATTGTGCTGGTTATTGTATTCAGACGCGCCTTCTGCGGCTGGATTTGTCCCTTCGGCGGAATTCAGGAGTTTCTGGGCCGTCTCGGAAAAAAACTCATGGGACGGCAGCTGGTTATGCCAGGGAAGGCCGACCGGGTTCTGCGATATCTGAAATACCCGGTCCTTGTGCTGACAGTACTGGCTGCCTTGAAGACGGCCACGCTGTGGATGTCTCCCTACGATCCCTGGGCGGCCTACGGGCATATCACGGAAGGATTTGCTGCCCTCTGGAGCGAGTCCGCGGTGGGGCTGATTCTGCTGATCATTACCGTCGTGGGATCGTTCCTGTACGACCGTTTCTTCTGCAAGTATCTCTGTCCCATGGGAGGATTCCTGGGGATCGTCTCCAAGGTCAGTCCTTTTAAAATAAAACGGGTCGAGAGCGTCTGTATTTCCTGCGATCTCTGTACCAAAGCCTGTTCCATGAATATCGATGTCGCCGCCGCCGACACAATTACCGACGCGGAATGCATCAACTGTCAGGAATGTGTGGCAGCCTGCCCGAAAAAGGGCGCCCTTGAAAACCGTTTTTCCTTCAAACGGATCTTTAGGGTAACCCCGGTCAAGGTAGGTCTGATTGTTCTGCTGATTTATTTCGGAGGGATCGGCGTCTCTGCTCTTGCAGGCTGGTACACACTGCTTCCGGCACCGATAACCAGTGAAACGACGGTTGCAAACGTTGACGAGCTCAAAGGCTACATGACCCTGACTGAGATTTCGACCCTTACCGGCATGTCTCTTGATGAGGTGTACAGGCGCATGGACATTCCGGAGAATGTTCCCTCATCCACCCCGGTCAAGGAACTGAGTTCGGTTGTTCCCGGGTTCGAGTTTCATTCGGCACGGGATAAGCTGAAGGATTGATTCTCCTGCAGGATTTCAGTGGGCGTCTGCCTGTCTGAAGAAAGATAGTACCGGGGCTTGCGGCAGCGGGCCCCGGCTATGGCGGCTTATCGAGGCATCACCTTCTTTTCGAAGACAACGAAGCTCCCTTTTCTGAACCTGACCGTTCCCGCCTCACTGTAGCCCTTCTTACGGTACAGGTGAAGGGCTATAGGATTCCCGGAGAAGGTATCCAGACGGATGGCGGTATATCCGTTGTCGGCGGCATACGACTCGGCAAAGGTCGTCAGTTTTCCGGCGATTCCACCGCCCTGATACGCCGGGTGTACCGCAAGGCGTCGTACTCCGGGTCGTATGATTCATTCAGCGCAACATAACCTGTCAGTCTGTCGTCTGAGAAAAAGCCGAAAGCGCATTCTGCGGCTATGTCCTGTTCTATATCCGCCCGGGCAGGGTAAACCTCGTCCCACTGGTCGATGTTTCTGGACTGCATACAGCGTACCGCCTCACGAAATAATACCGCGGCCGGGAGGGTATCCTGTTCGCGTAAGGGACATATCATCGTTTTTGCGCCTATTATACCGTTATCAGTTTCTTTCCGCTTTGTATGATTTCGGTAAGCGGTTCCCCCCAGTATTTGACTTCAACCCCCATCTGTTCGAGCTTTTCCGTAGCCCCGAGCTGGTCGGCGCAGGCCCTGCAGGCGGTGAGGGCAACTCCTGTCTCCCGAAGTTCCTCCAGCCCTTTTTGTACGTCCGCATTCTCCGCTGCGAGTTTGGCCGTCGCTCCCCATATGATTACCGTCACCTTGTCCCACCATTTACGCTTTATGGAGTTGCCGGCATACATAAAGACCATCTTCTCAGCGGTAACCGGATCGGCGTTGGTCCACAGAATAAAAAGTTCCTGTTCCATATTGAGTTCTCCTGTTCAGAAGTTTTGCGCAGTATAGCAGATTATTGAGGGATCATCTTTTTTTCGTCGTTGTTAAACCGACGGACGCAGAGTAGAATTACCGGTATGAAAACGGATACATATAATACAGCGGACGCTGCGAGGCATGAGGACCTGGCATCCCGGGCCCTTCAGGCCGCAGGTGTGGGGCGTACCAATGCGGACCTTGTAGCGGAAATCCTTGTTGATGCGGATCTTCGGGGCATCAAATCTCACGGAGTAATGAATCTCTACCAGTATTACGTCAAAAAAGTTCAGGACGGCATAATAAAGGCGGAGCCGGAAATTACCCTGCAGCAGTGTACGAAAACAACTGCCCTTATCGATGCCGACAACGGGCTGGGCAATAACGACCAGGGGAACCAAATAAATGATAGGAGAGTTCGGTTTGCCGGTAGTATATAAACCCTGCCGGGAAGTGCGAGAGCTGCGAAGGCTCTTTTCGGTGTATGAAAGCTTGAATAAGCACCTGGTCATGCTAAAGAACAGCGTCCAGTCTGTGCTCACCGAAAATGGTATTGTTCTTTCAGCGGAAGAGAAGAAGCTGCTTTTATCGAAGAAAACGGGCTTATCTTTCCTCGAGGAACTTGATATCTCGGAGGCAAGCCGCATCAGCATACGACTCAGCCTTGAGATCCTGTCTGAGGTATTTGAGAAGAAAGAGCAATTGACCAAAGAAATCTTCTATGCGGGAAAGCCGTTTGAGAAAGAAGTAAAGCTGCTTATCTCGATCAAGGGAATTACCCCTCTGTCGGCACTGGCCTTCCTTTCCGATGTTGGAGATGTGAGCAGGTTCAAGACAACGAGAAAAATGAATGCCTATCTTGGCCTTGTTCCAAAACTGAAGGAAAGCGGTGATAGCTCACATGCAGGCCATATCAATCGGGCTTCACGAAAAACAACAAGGACTCTATTTACCCAGTCGTTAGTACAGGCAATGTATGCTTCACCGTATTTGAACAGCTATTATGAAAATATAAAAGATCGAAGGGGTGCAGGACGGGCGAGAATCGCACTTATCAGAAAATTATGTGGAGTAATGCGAAGGATGCTTCTGAATGGTGAACCATTCAGGGATATCCATATTGAACTGTGCAACAAGAAAATCAGGCAATTTGACCGGACAATAAAAAGAGTTGAACAGGAGAAAAAAATCGCTTGACTTTTATCATAGTGGAAAAATGATCCGAGGCGTCAAGGCGAAAATGGAAACCTGCAGCCTAAAACCGGCACAAATTGCCGTTTTGGGGCGAATGGGCGCAGCCTGTCGGACTCCACAACACTTCAAACCGGACCGATTCGCTTACAATGAACGTGAAACGCCCGAACAACGACGGTAAAAGTAAAGACCACTCCCACCGAGCGGACGTGAGGAAGGAGTTATTAGTTCAGATATGCAGGATCCAACCCCGGTGGAGGCCGCCCCTGTTTTACGAGCCTGGTCGGAGCTTTCAGCTCCTGCCCGGCCTGGTATCCTGGATGCCGTAAAATGCGGTCTATTTCCGCTGGTTCCTGGATAACAGAAATGACCTTCATCTCACCGCCGCATTTCGGGCAGAGCATGGGATCAATCTCGTAGACCTTCGACAACAAGCGGGCCCATGCTTTTCTGTAAGCCTGCGCATCAGGCGATTCATCGGGAAGGTCAGCATTTTCTTGCGGTTCGAATCCTTCAGGAAGGGAAGGACCTACCGGCTGCTCATGGGGTCTATCAGGTAATGAAACCAGCTCATAGGCAGCACAACCATGGGCTGGTTTCTATGCAGTCTCTACAATTTAATAATTGAGTGTGAATAGCTCCATAGACTCAATGAAGAGCTTGACAGCACCGGTAGAAGGTTTACGATATAACATAATAGCTTCGCCTGCTCAGTGCATCTGACAACAGAAGGTCACTACAAATGGCCTTTGGTAAGTATACTTGACCTGAAAATTCGCATATCTGAGAAGCGTTATCATTAAAACGCTTGAATGTTCTTTAAAAAAAGGAACAATAGTTTTTGATGATTGCGGCTTGAAGGTATTGGACTATTCCGTTTGGGTTGTTCCTAGTTTAGTAGCTTAGAACGGTGGAAAATTAGTGAGTGTAATATGTTATATTTACAAAGTTTAAAGTTAAATTTAGTCCTAAGTTGCGAGATAATATTATTAAATAAAAGAATAATTAGAATTCTGGAGGTTGATATGAATAAAACAAGAATATTTTCTTTAATCTTGATATTAGTAATGCTTTTAAGCTGCAAAACTACTAATACTTATCAAAGTAGTAATTTTGTTAAAAATGACAGATATTCTGGGTTACCAATAAATGAACAACTTTTTAAGTCCGTGAAATATAACGACATTGAAAATATTAGATACTTTTTAAAGAATGGGGCAGATATTAATGCTTTAGATTTCTGGGGGCAATCTCCGCTTATGCGAAGTGTTACTGAAAGTAACTTTAAAACTTCATTAGCGCTTATTGAGTTGGGCAGTGATGTTAATGAAAAAGGAGATAATGGTTTAACAGCATTGATGTGGGCATCAATGTTTGATAAATCTGACGAAATAATTTTGCTCATATCGAATGAGGCTGATATAAATATCAGCAATGACATTGGTAATACAGCATTAATGATAGCCGTGGATAAGAATAATTATAATGTGGTAAAAATATTACTTGAAAAGGAAGCAGACATGGAAGTCGTTAATAGGTTTGGTGATACTGCCATTAATATAGCGCAAAGAAAAAACAAAAAAGATATTTATAATCTGTTATTAGAAAAAAAGGGCAACAATAATTAAATATCTACTTTATTAGAAGGGGAATTGATTCTTGGGAAAAAGTAGTATTTAAAATATAACCTCAAGGATTGAGTCGACCTTCACGGTCGATTCAATCCAATGTTCAAGAAGCCCTGATCACCAGTATAGCTTCTTATTAATGGGAAATGCTCGCTGGTTTCTGTTGGAAGAAAAACGAAATATGAGAAAAAGGAAGCGTCGCCACCTGTGAGTCTGAAAGGATTCTTAAAAAGAGTAGCAGATCGAACGAGTGCAGCCAAG
Source organism: Marispirochaeta sp. (assembly GCF_963668165.1). Taxonomy (NCBI): domain Bacteria; kingdom Pseudomonadati; phylum Spirochaetota; class Spirochaetia; order Spirochaetales; family Spirochaetaceae; genus Marispirochaeta; species Marispirochaeta sp. The sequence goes on from NZ_OY764209.1 coordinate 1,532,499, forward strand.
AGAAAAATATAGATTTTCTACTCCTTCGGATACAGCTCTCCCTGCCATGCAAGGAAATGAGAACAAGCCTTCAGGTTTTCTTCAGGGAGAATGAATCATGGATGAATTGTTACGTAAACCCTGATGGTGGAATCCCTCCATGTTTCACAGGACTGATAAAAAGATAAGAGATGGCTCCGTCGCATATACAACAGCGGCGGTTCTGACTGGATACAGGAGGCAGACGTTTCGTTCTCATCCGGGATGGGATGCCTGCCCGTGCCTCGAGGAGGAGAATAGCCAGGGCTACGGGAATGGAAGACGATGGATGCAGGAATCCATAGCAGCGGATCTTCATGAATCCTGAAGGGAGCACATGCTGGAGGAATCGCCTGATAAACTCAAAAGCCTGAAGACGCAGCAGCTTCTCAGCCCCAGTGGCTGAATCAGTGTAGCGGAAGAGGATGTGGTTGTCCTCGATAGCGACAATCCGGCTGTCGGAAATAGCGGTACGAAAAACGTAGGAAGCGAGGTAGCGAATACTTCGTTCCCCGCTTCCGGCTGGTTGGGAGTTGACGTTCCAATCCTGACTCCAGGCTGCGGCATCGACAGATGACAGCAGACCGTTTCGCTTCAGGGCCGTGTACATCCGGTGTTTCACCAGTTTTGCTGCTACGCGGACGGGAAGATAGAATGCCTTCCGGCAGGGGTGCCGGCTATGATCGTCTGAAGAGAAAGCACCACCGGGAACGACATAGTGGATGTGAGGGTGGTACTGGAGTTGCCGGCCCCAGGTATGCAGTACGCCGAAGAATCCCGGAACATCCCCCGGAAACCAGGTCTGTTCGGAAGCAAGTTTTTTCATGATACCGGACGTGGCGGCGAAAAAGGCGGCATAGGCGAATCGTTGATGCTGTCGAAATACCGTGCGGAACGGCGCCGGAACGGTGAAGGTAATCATGAAATGCGGCACTGGTACCAAGCGCTCGAGTCGGCGCTCAAGCCAGATGTGCGCTTTCTCTCCCTGACAGGCAGGACAGTGGCGGTTGCCGCAGGAACGGAACAGCTCAATGGTCTGGCCGCACGATTCACAGCGGCAAAGAATGGTCCCGAGGGAGGGAGTTCTGCAGTGCGTGATCGCCTGAATGACTTTCCTGTGGTGCCGGGGGATCCGCGGGCCGAACTCGTTGAGGTATGATGGCCCGTAAGCGATAAAGATATCACGCACGGTCATGGGAGAATCCTGACATCCATGTGTTGATGATACCGAAAGCGTCCTCCTGTCCTTTACGGGTCAGGTGGAGGTAGCGCATGGTGGTCTCCAGGCTGGAGTGCCCCATGTAGCGCTGGATTGTCCTGATGTTCACCCCCTGTTCAAGGAGATGAGTGGCATAGCTGTGTCTGAGGGTATGGATGGAGATATGGTGTGAGATTCCGGCTTTTTTCACTGCGCGGGCGAGCGCCCCTTGCACACTGGCCCGATTCATCGGGGTTGTTGCGGTTGCTCCTGTGGTATGTCCCCTCCCCAGGGCGGGAAAGATGAGCTGCCGGTTGGATGTGTAATGCTTCCTGCAGGCGAAGCCCGCAGGAGTAGACGGTGGCGAAGAAAACAAAGTTGTGGAAGGTGGTGACGCAGGAGAAGATGTGATGGATCGTCTCTCCGGACGGGATGTGCGGCAGACGCTCCTCTTTTTGAGCTTTGAGGATGGAAAGGAGTTTCCATTCGCGGTGACACACGTGGAGATAGCAGAACCTGACAGCGCAATACGAGAGATTGAGAGTCTTGGGGGCCCACTGACTCTCATTCCTGCGAAAGAGGAAGTAATCTTCCAGTTCCTGTTCGCTGATCGCTTCAGGGTTTTTCCGGCAGTGAGCGGTCAGTTGCCGGACAGCTCGCGTGTAGGCCTGTTGTGTTCTGCTGCTCTTGCCGTTGATCTGGAGCGTGCGGACCATTTTTGCGTACCAATCGTGGTTTTCTTTTGTCATACTGTTCCTCCAATACAATGAGTAGAAAAACTATGACAAATTGGGTACGATTTTCCTCATGGTACATCCGGCCGCGAAGCGGCTTTCTTGAACAAACGGTTGCCGCTGAAACTGGGCGTTATATTGAATTGTTGTATTAACGGCTTGTGTGCTATGCTATATAGCAGATGAGGATAGCTATATGAATACCCGAGAGTTTATTGATGAGGCAATCTCCTTGCCGGTTGAAGAAAGAGCTCGAATCGTAGATTCGCTACTGCAAAGTCTTAATATGCCGGAAACTAAACTTGACAAGAAATGGACGAGTACTGCAAGCAGAAGATTGAAAGAACTGAAAAACGGTACTATCGAAGCGATACCCGGCAAGGAAGTTTTTGAAAAAGTGTGGAAAAGGTTTCATGAATGAACTTCTATTTTCATCCGGAGGCGGAGAACGAATTTACCGAAGCGATTGATTACTACGAAGAAATCGAAACTGGTCTGGGATACGATTTCGCAGGCGAGGTGCTTCTCTGTGCTGTATTCGATCGAAGGGGATGAAATATATGTACTTGCGACTATGCATTTGCATAGAGAACCTGGCTACTGGAAATCGAGAAAACAAACAAGAGAAAAGAAGAAATCTGCAGGGAAGAAGAGGACTTGAAGTCTCTGGTCGCTGACATCGTGTCAGCTCCTGCCGACCCGCCCCTCATTCGCTGGCGTCCGGCATCCCTGCCGGACTTCCGGCGCTAATCGCGTCGCGCTCATTCGGGAGGTTCAAGTCCTTTCTACCTTGCCAACAAAAAAGACCACTCTCTAACGAGAGCAGCCTTTTTCGTTGCCACTGCGCTTGCTCTCAGGATTTTCCTTTGGAAAATCCCTGCCGCAAGCTTGGGCCCGCAAATCGCTTCACGATTTTCTCTGCCCAGAAGAGGACTTGAACCTCCACCCGGAAAACCCGGACTAGAACCTGAATCTAGCGCGTCTACCAATTCCGCCACCTGGGCATTCAGTAAGGTGGATTTTATGGCAAACCGAGGATTTTGTCAATAATTAATGTGGTTTTTCGGCGCCTGCACAGTTGCCCGGCTCCATGCTGCAGGGGGGCACTGGCAGATGAGCAATACCTGTCTGCTGCTCCTGCATAGTGAAGCGTTGTCAACACCTGTTTCCCGGCGTTGACTTCCGGACCCGGTCCCGGGTATAAAATAGACAATCTCGGGTAATGTTCCAGGCCGCTCTTTTGGCCATCCCTGCCCGTAAACAGAACACAGGGGTGGTCTCTATGCAGCTTTTCATTATTCTATTCTATTTGCTTATTACTCTTGTAATCGGCTTTCTGTCCAGGAAAGGTGTCTTTGTAACTCCCGGGGAATTCTTTCTTGCCGGACGCCGTCTTTCGCCGATTCTGCTCTTTTTTACCATGTCGGCCAGCAATTTTTCCGCTTTTACGATTTTCGGACTTTCCGGTGCCGGATACAGAATGGGATACGCGTTTTACCCGGTAATGGGTTATGCGACGGGCTTTATGGCCCTGTCTTTTGTTCTGATCGGCGGAAAAATTCTCAAGCTCTCCAGGTCCCGGGGCTATGTTACTCCCGGGGATTTCATCGCGGACCGTTACGGGTCCCGTGGATTAAAGGCCCTCTTCTCCATGGTACTTATAATCTTTACCCTGCCGTACATCGCGATTCAGACCATCGCCGCAGGAAAATCCCTCCACAGCATGACCGGCATACCATATCTGGCGGGAGCGGTTCTGGTTACCCTCTTTATCGCTCTCTATGTCGGCATGGGCGGAATGCGTGCTATCGTCTGGACCGACCTTGTCCAGGGTGTAATGATGATAATTTTTACAGCGGCAGCCTTTTATCTTATAGCTGCCGGGGCTGGTGGATTCCGGCAGATACACCTCCGGCTGCTGCAGGAAAGTCCCGGGCATCTTTCGCGACCCGGCAGCGGCGGTATACTTACTCCTGGTGTCTGGTTCGGATACTTCGTACTCTGGTTCTTTGCTGATCCCATGTTCCCCCACCTGTTTCAGCGCTTCATGGCCGCCCGGGACGAAAAAGCCCTGCAACGGACTGTCATTCTGTATCCCCTTATTACAACATTGCTCTTTTTTCTCACGGTGTCCATCGGGGTCATGGGGCGAGCAGTCATTCCCGGTCTCGCGGATTCCCAGAGTGACGCTATATTTCCCCTATTGTTAGCCCGCTTTGCCGGACCTGTCCTGGGGGGCATTCTGTTAACCGGAACGCTGGCAGCCTTGATGTCTACCCTGGACTCCCAGCTCCTTACTGTAGCTTCTATAATAACCCTGGACGCACCTGTTAAACGGCTGAAGGTCCCCACCGCCAGACGCGGTGTTGTCGTGCTTCTTGCCTTGCTGGGGCTGCTGATCGCTCTGAGGCCTCCTGAGACCCTGCTGGATTTTATCAACCGCACAACCTTCAACGGTCTCGCGGTTCTCGCGCCGACGGTCATTGGGGGGCTTTACTGGAGGGGCGGGAACCGCTTCGGTGCGGCGGCCAGTATTCTCAGCGGAGAACTGCTGGTGCTGCTTTTTTATTTCGACATCCTCACAGTGCCCGGGACCCTGACGGTGGTCCCCATCATTACCGCCTCCTGTCTGGTCTATGTCCTGGTAAGTATCATAAGCAATGACAGGGCAGGGAACAGTTCCATAGTGTTCCCTCTGCATCCCCGTTGGCGGACCTGGACCGCTGTGTTCCTTATGCTGCTGCTCCTGGGACAGGATTTCTGGAACTGGAACCGCCACCCACAGCTCGTACTTGGTCTTCCGGCGTGGGTCTGGTACTACATCTTTTTGGGACTGCTTTTATCCGGAGTATTTGCCCTCATGTTCCGGAAGAAGAACAAATAGAATAAGGGCACCTCCTATGTTTTACGTCAAGACCCCAATCCAATAATTTGTAATTTATGATATTTCAGCTTCGCAAGCCTCTCTTTAAGCTGGCTATACCGATAATATGTCTTCTTTGTCACCAAGGTGTACAGAAGCTTTACTAATCTCCGAGCAATGGCAATAATCGCTACTGCTTTAGGTTTTCGAGTGATTAAAGTTTTGTAAGCCTCTTTCAAGTGCCCCCCACTTTTCGAACGCACCAGTGACCATGCTGCCTGTACGATCACTCTGCGCAAATATGCACATCCTTGCTTTGATATTGGCCCCATTCGATGAGTTTCCCCAGAGCTATCGACCCGAGGTGTGAGGCCTGCGTAGTTTGCCACCTGATCTGCATTCGCAAATCGACTTCCATCCCCTACGTAGGCAATAAAAGCCAACGCGGTAGCAGGACCGACTCCTGGGACAGACATGAGAATCCCAGTGTTCTTCTCGGATTCCAGGAACTGCTTTGTTTCCTGTTCTAAATCTTCAATAATCGCTTCACAGTAGGCAACCATTTCTATCAGTCGCCTCGCTTCTCGAACATGCCGTCCGGTAAGAAGGGTCAATACGTTCTTCTCTCTGTTCGATGCCGTTTTTAGATCCGCTTTCGTTATCGTTGTAATACCCGAATCGAGAAACACACTATGGAGCCGGTTTATGTACCTTGTTCGGTCTGCTTTGTAAGTTGCCAGTTCGGCTACAACTGACCTCTCCTCTTCCTCTTTCTTCGTTGGCAACGGTACGGTTGGCAATTCTTCTACCGGGTTCCGCTGTAACAGGCGGGCAATTTGTACTGCATCTTCCCTATCCGTTTTTTTCAGCGATTGGTAAATCATTGCAAGCTTCCCAGGGTTCAGAACAACAACATGGCACCCAACCCGGTCAGTCAGATATCGAGCAATATTGAACGCATTGTTCCCCGCTTCCAGTCCTACCAAATCATCATTACCCAATCTCTTGGCAAGTCGCTCTAAGCCAATCCCATCGGCTTTTCCATTGAACTGTTGATTCTTGGCTTTCTCATCGAGAATCGCACACTGGTAAGTCCGTTTACCAAGGTCGATGCCTACATACCGAATCTTCTCTTCCATTTTTCCCTCCTTTCGGTTATAAGAAGGACTGGGAGTCTTTGGTCAGACGCGAGTTACACCGTACTCCTATTCGCGGTTGCGCCGGTCACTCGGCGCACCGCTCTATGGTGTTCGGTGGCAGGTTTCAGTTAATCTCTAAAGCGAGGTCTTATGCCTCCCGGTGCCCTCAACCTACCGCCGGCTCCCCAATCCCGTCAGATAGAGGATAACTCTCTGCGCCCAACCACGTAAATCATACAATCTCTAAAAACGTGGTATTTTTGTCATAGGCAAGGCGAAGGGATTTTGTAGCACCCGCAAGCTCTTGTGATAACAAGAGTTGAGGACTGCGGGAAATCCCGACAACGCTGCATAGGGCAAAAAGAGTAGTTTTTAGAGGTGCCCATAAGAAGAATACGCAGAAGGCGGAGCCGACGGTCCTTACGCGTGTTCTTTACTTCCATAGATGATAAAATCAACTTCCGTTCCGGATTTCGTACACCAATAGTAAAGCCGGTAGTCCCCTCGGGAGTAATCTGCCCAGGCTCGCAGCAAATACGGAATTATGCTTTCCGTTTTGTAGTGTCCCGAACCGTGGGGATGGATAATCTTCAGTCCGCTAAAATACCGGGAAATTGGATAAAATTCCGACAGGACAATAGATTTGAATGTAATTCCAGGATATTCAAAGGTTTATCGTAACTCTATCCCCACGGTTCTGAACACTACTCTTGATTTTTTGGTCGGTTCCCGTGCAATCTGCCTTCCAGGAGTTATTAAATGAAAAAGAGTATCGCGATCCTTCTGTTTTCCCTTCTTGGCCTTGGCGCTCTCTTCGGACAGTCCAAGGAGCAGGATATTGTGCGGCTTATGGAAATGACTGGTTCGGCTGATCTCGGAATCCAGGTTATGCAGAATATGCTCACCCAGTTCAAACAGATCCTGCCGGAAGTCCCCGAGGATTACTGGGACCAGTTCATGGCCAGGGTCAATCCTGACGATATGATCGGCCTGATCGTACCGATTTACGACCGCCACTTTACCCACGGGGAGATAAAAGACATTATCAGTTTCTATGAAACCCCCACCGGAAGCAAGCTGATCCAGGAACTCCCTGAAATTTCCGAGGAATCCATGGCCGCCGGTCAGGCCTGGGGAATGCGTCTCGGACAGGAGATCCAGCAGCAGCTGGTAGACGACGGACTGCTGGATATTTGAAGCAATTCTGGCAGTTCTGGTTTGTTTTTCGCCCTTGGCTTAAAGCACCTGTTTCGTCTATTCTTTCCGGCAGATGATTATTCATTCAACCGGTAAAGGGTTCAAGCCCGCTATTGCACTGATTCTCATCCTTTTCGCTTTAGCGCAGATTATCCTCGCCTTTTACGGCCCCGTCAGCCTTACCCGCACCCCCAGCCTGATGGTCGCGCCTTTTTCCCATGCCGGGGCCGGGCTTAACACGGATGAAGCAGAGGAGCTCACCCGCGGTATCGAGGCGGCCTATGCCTCCGCCGGCAGCTCCAGCGTAAAACCCCAGAGACTGGTTGAGGAGTACCTGATGCCTACGGACCGCAGTCTGTCGGACATTTCGGACCGTGCTTCGGCCCTGGAGCTCGCCCGGGAACTTGGAGTATTACGCCTCGTACAGCCGGTCCTCTCTTCCTGGGACGGGGAGCTTTCTCTCTACCTGTGGCTCTACGACACTGTGGAGGGCCGGCAGATTGCCTCGCAGAGTTTCAAAGCCTCTTCCCTCGACGGACTTATCCGGAGCCTGACCGGCCCAGAGTTCGCCGAGGCCTTCGATATTCCAGTGGCGGGGCTTACCCCTTTCGACTACAGCTTTTTCCTCTTTCTGGGGCTGGAGATATTGCTGGCATTCCTTCTTCTGCGGCCCAAACCCTGCGGTCTTTTTAACCAGTCCCTTATTATCCTTGGCGTTACCCTCTACCTCTTCGCGTTCTTTTTTGCTCGCAACGCCAACATGGATTACGTGCAGCGTTTTGTGGCCCATGGCGGTGAGCTCAAAATGGCCGGGGACACCGCCCGGCAGCAGCTTGAGGCGGCCTTACGTTTTCTGCCCCTGCTTGTACTGAATCTTGGACTCTATCTTTTTCCGGGCGGCTCCCGGCACCAACTTTTTGCCGGCAAAAAGTTGGTGCCGGGTCGGGCTATCCGCTCCAATCCGCCTGCCGGCGGGATTTCCGCTTCTATCCCTGCCGCGGTAGAAGGTGTTGTGCGTCATACCCCGGGGCTCCTTGCGGCCTGGCTTTCCGGTCTGCTCTACACCCTGGCGCTGCCTTCATTGTTCAAACTGCAGGGAATTCCGGTATTGAGCTTCGTCGCGCTCATCCCCCTGTTTCTGTTCTGCAGAAGGGCATCCCGGGGCGAAGCGGCTGCCGCTGTCATGGCTTTTGCATCCCTGCAGGTAATGCTGATCAACTTCTGGCATTCTACATATTCCTATGTATCTTTGCCCTTTACGGTGCTTCTCTCCCTGGCCCAGTGGTTTATTTTTCTTCCCGTGCTGGTGTGGATTCTGAGGCGTCCGGGCCGCAGCTGGATTTTCCTTGTACCTTCGGCCTGGGTGGTTTTCGACTGGCTGCGGGGCATGGGTTTTCTGGCCTATCCCTGGGGTATGCTGGGGACCAGCCTCTACTCCTGGACGGTCTTTATCCAGGCTGCCTCTCTCACCGGGGTCTGGGGAATAAGCTGGCTGGTCATTGCTTTTAACGCAGTAATCGCGGAGCTGCTATCTGCGCGGGAACATCGCCGTTCACTGCTGGCGGGCGCGGCGGCCCTGCTGTTGATTCCTCTCAGCTTCGGAGTATTGACCCTGGTCTTTGCGCCGGAGCCGGAGGAGAGCATAACTGTGCTCCTGGTTCAGCATAACCGGGATCCCCGGAAGCACGACTACGCCGAAAGCCTGGATGCCCTCCTGGCCTTGAGCGAAGACGGCCTTGTCCAAGCCTCGGAGGAGGGGAAAACCGTGGACCTGGTCGCCTGGCCGGAGACCGCCTTTGTGCCGGACATACGTTTCTGGATGCGTCCGGGAAACCAGGGGCGACCGAGGAGAAAACTCGCGGAAAGGATGCTCTCCGCCGTGGACTCCTGGGACACCTGGCTTGTGACGGGAAGCTCCGACCACACCAGGCTCCCGAAGGAGGGGGATACGGATTATCCGGAAATCAGTCACAACTCCACCTACCTGATTACCCCGGATGGGGAGATTGAGAGCATCTACCATAAAATAAAGCTGGTCCCCTTTACCGAGTATTTTCCCTTCAAGGAGGAACTCCCCGCGGTTTACGAACAGCTTGACAAGTTCGATGTTACCGACTGGACCCCCGGCAGTGAGTCCCTGCTCCACCGGCAGCCCAAGGCGCCCTTTACCACCCCCATCTGCTTCGAGGACATCATGCCCGGGCATGTGCGCCGTTTTGTGGCGGAGGGGACCCGGCTCATCGTCAATGTCAGCAACGATTACTGGTCCCTCTCTCCGGTGGAGGGGATGCAGCATGGTGTCAACGGGCTCTTCCGGGCCGTGGAAAACAGAGTGCCCCTTGTCAGGTCCACCACTTCGGGGCTCACGCTGGCCGCGGATCCCTGGGGCCGGGTGCTGGAAACCCTTACCTTTTATGAAGAGGGGTTCCTTCTGGCTGAGCTTCCCACAGCTCCGCCCGGGAAAACCATGTATACCCGCTTTGGTGACTGGTTTCCTCTTCTTCTTAGCATTATTATTCTTGTCTCTTCCGTAAAAAGGCTGTCCATTCGGTCCCTATTTGTTACCTTAAAAAGGCATGACGTTTAAACAGGACCTTCACTACGAATATATATCCACAGCTTCCAGGCTGTCATTCTTTACCTCCAGTGGTGCCTACTACTCCGCCCTGGCGGATATCCTGCCCCGGGCCAGGCGCAGGATTCTGATTGTCGGCTGGAGTTTTGATGATCGTATCCATCTTCTGCGAAATAAAGATACCGGTCCGACGGGACCGGAGCTGGGGGATCTGCTTATCTCCGCGGCAGAGAAAAACACTTCCCTGCAGATTACCCTCTGCATCTGGAAGCCCCCTTCTCTTTTTGCCGCTGATCAGCATATTACAAACAAGTTCAGGAAAAGGCTCCGCAGGGTACCGAATATCACTCTCTGCCAGTACCCCGCAGAATCTGCCTTCGCCTCGCGGCACGAAAAGTATGTTGTTGTGGACGACGTACTTGCCTTTCTTGGCGGTATAGACCTTACCCGCGAGCGCTGGGACAGTCCGGATCACCCGGCGCAGAGCGCGGGACGGGTAAATCCCGACAGCGAGCCCTACGGTCCTTATCACGATACCCATGCGGTTCTTTCCGGGCCGGTAGTCGGTGATATCCTCTCCATGGCAGAGGCGGAGTTTCCCCTTGATCTTCCCTCCGTACAAACCGCTGAGGACCTCTGGCCGAATGATGTTTCGGCGGAGGTAGAAAATGCCCGGGTAATGATCTCCCTTACCCGGGCCTCTCCGGATGCCGAGGTTGCTGATGTCCATCAGATCAAGCAGGTCTACTGTGACATGGTCGCCGATGCAAAGAATTGTATCTTCATCGAGAATCAGTATTTCTCCAGCGATGTAATCACCGATCTTATAGTGGAAGGTCTGCGCAGCAAAGATGGGCCGGAGGTAATCATTTTCATGTCCCGGGAACTTCCGGACATGCTGGGGCGGATGACAATGGGGGTCAACGCCTCCATGCACATTGCAAAGCTAAAGGAAAATGACCTCTACGGACGCCTGGGGTTCTTTAATCTTGTCTCTTCCGATAATACGAACGTCGGGGTTAAGGTTCATTCCAAGCTGCTGATTACAGACAGCCGTTACCTTAGCCTGGGATCGGCGAACATAAATCAGCGTTCCTTCAGCTTTGACGATGAAGTTAATATCATCATCGATGCCGCGGAAACCGGCGAGCCGCAGTGCGTTGGAAATCTGGAAGAGCGTATTCTCGGGCAGCATTGCGGGCTAAGCGTAGAAGAGTGGCGGACGCTTGTGGCGCACCATGATGGTTCCCGGCTAAAGGCCTTGCGGGAACACAGTACATCCCGGGACGGGTTGGAAGAGGGGAAGGATTTTCTGCCTCCCGACTCGGTTCCCAGGGAGATCCTTAACTATTTTGATATGGAAGGGGCACCCCAGCCGGAGGAGGCATTGCACACCATGACAAAGGATCAGCCCAGGGGTTTTATTTACCGTACCAGGAAGATCTGGGGTCTGCTGCTTTTATCCGCGGCAGTGCTGGGAGCTGTTTTCTTTTTCGCCAGAACCGATATAGATATTCGGCAGGTTCTAGGAGCAATAACTCAGCTCAACGAAACCAGGCCTGTTATAGCGGCTCTGTTGACAATCGCCTCCTTCTGGTTCGCCATGCTGGTGTTTGTCTCTATTACAATTCCCATTGTCTCCTTTGCCGCTCTGCATGGACCCTGGTTCGGTATTCTCTATTCCTCTTTGGGGGTTTTCTCCGGGGCTGCTATTTTCTACGGGCTTGGTCTTTTGCTCCACAACAGCAGCTGGTTCGAGCGCTACAAGGCAGTCAGGCGGGTGAAAAAGCAGTTCGAAAAGATCCGCCCCTACGGTTTCTGGGCTGTGGCCATCTCCCGTATGATTCCCTCCGGGCCTTTTCTGGTGGTAAACCTGGTTACCGGAATGCTCGGTTTCAAGCCTTCCCAGTTTAGTGCCGGGTCCTTGATTGGCCTGATGCCCGGTATTGTCGTTTTTACCCTTTTCGGTGAGACAATCAGGAATGTCTTTACCAATCCGGCTGGATGAACATCCTCTGGTTCCTTCTGCTGCTGGCTGCCTATTTTGGCCTGATGACGGGAATTGTCTCCCTGGTAAAAAAGATCACCGGTTTGAAGAAAAATGGGTCCGCAGAATAACATGCGTATTATGACCTATAATCTCCACGGCTGTATTGGTACCGACGGCTGCTATGATCCAGAGCATATTCTAAGGGTGATTCAAGAGACAACGCCGGATATTCTTGGCATGCAGGAGGTTCGAAGGAATACCGGTACAGGCTGTGAGCTTCTGGATCTCCTGCAGTCGGCCTTTCCGGATTACCACCTTATTTTCGGAAAAACCCTTAAGGATACCAGGGGAGACTTCGGCAACGCCCTGTTGTCCAGGTATCCGGTCGCAGAGTACCTGGATGTCGATCTTGAGGAGATCGCCGGATATTCGGGAAGACTGATACGGCCGGAAGCCCGGCGGGCAATCTTCGCCAGACTGGATATCGGTTTTGTCCGGCTATGGGTCGTGGTAACCCACCTGGATCTGCGAAAACGTGTAAGAAGAGGTCAGGGAAAGCTTCTTGTGGAGGCAATTCTTCGCTATACCAATCCTTCAGAGAAAGGAGTAGTTTTTATGGGGGACCTTAACGAATGGCGCCTGCCCAACGCCTTTCTGCGCCACCTGGATAAGCTCTTTTCCAGGCATACTATACGGCGCAGTTTCCCTTCCCGGTTTCCCTTGCTTCCCCTGGACCGTATCTGGATGAGCAGCCGGCTCAAACAGCACCAAATCAAGGCTCACAGGAGCAGGCTCTCCCGGCGAGCCTCGGACCATCTGCCCCTGTACGCGGACGTATCGCTCTAATTTTTCCTGCCTTCGATTCCCGGCCTGTGAAGTATCATGTGGCCCCGCTCTTCACCGGCATCCAGAAGCTCCTGGGCCTCCCCGAGGCGCTTCCCGAGCTCTGAGAGGGCCTCGTCTATTCTTTCGCTGTGGCTTACGACGACTGCAAATTTCCGCCGCATCTTTACCACATTGGGCCCGATGCTGCGGCCCATGATTATGTTGACCCCCTTTTCCCTGAGGACGGGGGCTATCTTTCCCGGTTTCTTTTCATCATGTTCCAGCTCATCGGTCCCCGCATCCCCGGTGGATGCGGGATTCGGGACCCGGTCGATCTTTTCTGCCTTCTCCGAGGAGGAAACCCGCCAGATATCATACCAGCGGGATTCTCCGAAATGATTCTCCGTAAAGCGGCTTCCGTCGTCCGAATCGGTGCCGCAGGCTACAAGGTACCGCGTTTCCATTACCGGGCCTCGGCGACGGCGGCGGGTTCCCTGACTGGAGCACTCATCTGAGTGGAAAGCTCCTCCGCCGCTTTTACCAGCAGGTTGTGGGCCGGATAGAAGGACTGCCAGGGCTGACTGGAATAGCTGAAATTCAGGAGGTCTTCAACGTTCAAGCCGAACTGAATGGCCATGCTCATCTGGTCAACCTTGTCGGTAACCGGCTGTCCGCTCACGATCTGGCCGCCGATAATCATTCCGCTCACACGGTCCGCCAGCAGCTTGAGGCGCGCCTTCTTTGCGCCCGGCATTATGGGAAAGATGGTTGTAAACTCGGAGTAGCCGCAGATAACCTGGAAGTGTCGTTTTGCCTCTTCTTCCTTCATACCCGTTCCGCCGATAAAGAGTTCCCCCGCCTTGGTGGCCGCACCGTTAATAAAGCCCGGATACTCCCGGTCCTCACCCTTCAGGTTGGCCGCCAGGACTCGACCCATGGGAACCGCGTTTGTAGCCAGTTTTCCCCCGACGGGCTCACCGGTAATGGCGCTGGTAAAGGAGACGCAGTCCCCAACGGCGTAGACATCCTCGATACTGGTACACATCCGGCTGTCCACGATAATCCCGTCCCGGGCCATTTCGAGACCGCTGCCTTCGAAGAGGGATACCGCCGGTCGCATCCCGACGGCGAAAACGACCAGGTCAGCCTTCTCGGTGCTGCCGTCGTCGAATACAACCCCGCCTATACGTGCAGGGTTATCCTCCCGGGCTGTAAGTTCCCGGGCTTTGCGGCCCAGCTTGAGCCGGATGCTCAGCCTCTGCAGCTCTTCCGCGGCGGGAGCGGTCATTTCCGGGTCGGCGAGGTTGGGAAGGACGGAATCCGCCATATCCGCCAGAACAGTATGTACCCCGCGGGCCGCCAGGGCCTGGACGAGTTCCACGCCGATGGCTCCCGCCCCGACGACCACGGCGTTTTCTATGCCTTCTTCCACCATGGAAGCGACCTTGAACATGTCCTCTTCCTTTTTGAAGGTGCTAACACCTTCAAGATCATGCCCTTTCAGGGGAGGCAGTACCGGTTCCGCGCCGGTGGCGATAACCAGCTTTTCCCAGGAATATATGTTCCCCGATTGGGTGCTGACGGTCTTTTCCTCAAAATCGACTCCCAAGACGGTGTCCCGGATCAGTCGCGCCCCGGTCTCGGTAACCAGTGTATCCGCCTTCAGGGTCTTTTCCGGCTGCAGCAGTCCTTCCACGGCATAGGGCATGGCGCAGTAGATCATGGAGTGGTTCTCCGGCCGGATTACCCCCATTCGTACCCGGGACCCGAGCCCTTTCACCATGGTTATCGCGGCGGGTCCTCCGCCGATTACCAGTACCTCAAAGTGTTCATTCTTCATTTTCTTCTCCTTCATCGAGTATGATCATCTCACCCCGCAAAATTGCCCCCGCCACTTTTCCCCGTCCGGACTGAAGCAGCCGCTGCACGGTTCCGCGGCTTACCTCCATGGTGTCGGCGGCTTCAATCTGGCTCAGGTTTTCCAGGTCGCAGAGCCGCATGGCTTCGAACTCGTCAATGTGCAGGATCTGCCGCTTCAGTTCGGATCCGGGTATTCCCGCGGGTTTGAAGCGGCGCAGCTCTCCAACGGGCCGGTATCGGCGGGTCTTCTTCGGCGCTCCGGGTCTCCTGGTTTCGGGGATTTCAGAATTGTGCATATGCACATAATAAAATATCTATATAAAAAGGTCAATATAATGCAATTCCCTTGTCTTCTCCGTCTTTCTTTGAGTAGTATCCCTGTATGCCCGATTTACCCATGGAAAAGAGAAACTACTTCGGTTTTCTCTGGCACGCTGTTTTTCTCTCCATAACCATTACTTTCACCGAGGTTAATACGGTAATCCCGGCGATGATTCTCCAGATTGGAGGAGGGGAGCTCCAGGTCGGGATTGCCAGCGCCATAATGATCGGTGTGCCCCTCATTGCCCAGCTGAACTTCTCCGGCTTTCTCCACGGGAGGGCCCGGAAAAAACCCTACATGCTGCTGGGTATTAACCTGCGGATTCTCTCGTTGATTTTGATTGCACTTACCATGCTCTCCATCGCCCGGCTCAGTGTTTTCCAGGGGCTTCTGATTATTTATTCGGAGCTCCTGCTGTTTACCGTGAGCGGTGCATTCGCAAGTGTCTCCTATGTGGACCTGATCGGTAAAAGCTTTTCCGCCGAATTGCGGAGGCGCTTTTTTACCCGCAAGCAGATCATCTCCAGCGTCGGTATCCTGGTCTCCGCGCTAATAGCACGGCAGGTGCTCGCTGCGACCAGCTATCCGGTAAGCTACGGGGTCCTCTTTTTTGCTGCCGGAGGGGTTTTATTGATAGCCAGTGCCGGCTTCTGGCGTATTTACGAACCCTCCGTACAGAAGCGGAGTAAAAGCGCCGGATACCTGAAGACTCTGGCCTCCCTGCCCGGAGTACTGAAGCGGGACCCAAATCTCCGGACCTACCTTTTCTATCTCAACTCAGTCGGGATTCATGTTGCCTTGATCCCCTTTTATGTCTCTCTTGCAAAGCTCCGCTACAGCCTGGATCCAGCCCTGGCAGGGAATCTCATGTTTTTTCAGATCAGCGGGATGGTAGTATCGAGCTTGCTCTGGCCCCGGGTCGTGCGCCGGGGAGGATTCAGGGCCATGCTTCGGATATGGTCGGGATTTTCGTTCGTGCTCCCTCTGGCGGCCCTGGGAATCGCCTGGTTTCTTCCCATGCCTTTCT
Organism: Marispirochaeta sp.; assembly: GCF_963668165.1. Lineage (NCBI taxonomy): Bacteria > Pseudomonadati > Spirochaetota > Spirochaetia > Spirochaetales > Spirochaetaceae > Marispirochaeta > Marispirochaeta sp. Next base: position 1,548,247 of record NZ_OY764209.1, read on the forward strand.
ATCTGATGCTCTTCTTCTTTGTGGGGGTCGTAGTCAGCGCTCGTACCGTAAGCCGGGACGCCATTACAGTTGAACTCTCAACCGAGGAGAACAGGGTACTCTATGCCGGAATCATCGGGACACTGAATCTCTCCATCGTAGTAGTTCCCATCTTGCTGGGAACGCTGATCGCTGCTCTCGGTTATCCTGTTGTTTTTGTTGCAGCGGCCTTTGCGTCACTGCTTTCTTTTTGTTTTCTCCGCTGCCTGGAATGTCCAGTGGATTATGAAGAGGCCTGAGCAGTATTTTCTCCGTGCGCCGGCCTTACCGGCAGGGTAAAGCGAAAGACCGAGCCTTTCCCGACTTCGCTCTCAACGCTCAGTATTCCCTCGTGCCCCTGGATAATACGGTCGGATATCGCCAGGCCGAGGCCGGTACTTTTTTCTCCGGCGGTGGAGGTTACATTGACCCGGGAGTAGGGGGTGAATAGTTTCGGCAACTCTTCGGCGGTAATACCCTGTCCCTGGTCGCAGACACTGACCTCAGCGTAATCCCCGGCCCGCAGGATCCGGACGTTTATAGCGGTTCCGGGGTAAGAGAATTTGATCGCGTTGGAAATTGGATTATCAGCCACCTGTCTGATTTTTATACCGTTGATTTTCAGCGGGATTGAATCATTTTCCGTTTTAACCGAGAGGCTAATCTCCTTCTGCTCAGCGATTTGCCTGTTTATGCTGAAACTGTCCCGGATTATCTGTACAAGGTCCGCGTCCCGGATGTTGAGCTGCAGGGTACCGGATTCGATGGTCGCAAGATCAAGCATGTCGTTTACCAGGTGGACCATGTACTCGGAGCTTTCCCTTATGGTTGAAGATGTAGGGATAAAGACGGCTCATTACCAGCTGTGTTGCCCCGGTGCAGTAGTGCTCCAGCCCTTCGGTGATATAGTCCAGGGCAGTAGCAGTGCCTGCGGCAGTACTATGCTTCTTCAGGCCCTCCCGCATTGAATCAAGGGCGGCGGTAAAGGAGTTCTGTGGCACCTGCAGACAGACAAAAAGGGTCTTTACCCACTGCAGGTAGCTAAAAAAATGGATGCTGATTCAGCGTCTACTGCGTCGGCCAGATACCTGAGATGATACCGGATGTCCTGGGTGCACTTCTGTTTGCCTTTCTCATCAAAGACCTTTTTATAGTGCGGGTGGTCCTGCCATAAAAGTCGGATAATCTGGTCCGAAAGAAACATCTCATGTTTATCGATATAACCGCGAAAGCTCTGTGCGGGTAAAGCTTCATTCATACACTGAAATTGTAAGCTCACAATAATGAGTATCCAAGTTTATCTAAGAAAATCATAAAGAAAGCATAGCCGGCATACATGATACCGATTACGACGGACAACCTGATTGTTATGACGCAGTCATCTTTGTGGAGAGTTTACGCGCCCTTGATTATGATATTCCAAAAACCTCAATTCATGGCCTGTACCATAACTACTTTACCGACGCCGGTTATGAGATCAACGAAGAAGTTCCGGATGATAAGCTATATTTTACCTTCACCCTCCCCAGTCCTGTTTCGGACGAGGACCTTAAAAACGGAGACTTTTCGGGTCTCGCGTATGCGGATCTGATCTTTATCGACTACGACAATGATTATATCTGGGAGAACGCGCTGGTTTATCTTGGTGCGCATGGAGGATTTAACCATACGGCTGTAATTGCTTCTGATTACTTCGATACGACTTTGGTTGTCGACCTGGAAAACGACAATGTTGTAGTCCTGGATATTGCCTATGGGTATTCGGATGTCAGAAAGCCTGCCTTTGAGTCTTTCGCCGATTATTATATTGGACCGGACTGACTAACTCCTTTCATTCTCGTATGCCGATACAACCAGGGCAAAAAACTCATTCTTGCCGGCTACCGAGATTTTACGGAAGATGTTTCCAGGTAAACCTTTACGGTGTTCTCCGAGATAAAGAGCTCTTCCGCTATCTGCTGGTTACTCCGACCCCGCAGGATGAGTCCGGTTATCTCCGTCTCCCTTGGGGTGAGCCGGTCAGATCCGGGTAGGGATTGGGCCGGGAATGACATGGCATCGGGGTGTTCTTCAAGATTTTTCCCCGGACGAAGACCAGGTATGCCCGTTTATAGGTAAAGGCAATGTCTCCCAGCAAAGGCCAGAATCATCAGCGAGACGGAAGTATAGATTGGAAGCATGCGGTATCCGTCGACCAACGATGGCCATGGAAACCAGAACAGACAGGGAAACAAGGTCGCGAAATATAGGCAGTCAGGTAAAAGGCCAGGGCGGCGAGAGTGAACATCCCCGCGGCAAGATTGAGGGTTTCAGTAATGCGTATCAGGATTTTCCAGGGGAATGAGTTTTTATGAGAATGCCGGTAAAAAGCATTTCTCCGCCGTGAAACGCGATGAGCAACCCCGAATCCAGGCCCCGGGATTCACTATGGATATTCAGAATCGGTCCATGAAAGGGAAAGGATAAAAGCCAACCGAAAAACAGCGAAAGGGTCAATATGACATATGAGCAGGATTCAGCTCTGTTTACAGACCTCGGGTTCATGCTGGAGCTTCCTAATCCAGCTTTGGAAAGCGGATACCCTCCGGATCATCGGTAAAACTGCGCTTCATCCAGCCTTCTTCCGCCAGGGAGTGGGGATTCCCTCCGGTTTGCGCTGCTATACGTTCAAGAGGCAGTTTAACATATAGTCCTTCGCAAGTGGCGGCCACGGTGCCGTCGGGAAGGTAGAGCTCTCCGGTCCCGCGGAACCGTCTTTTCTCGTTTACGCTGACCCGTCCGCGGGCAGTTAACCGGGTTTCCGTCGGAATTGGCTTGTGGTAGCGGACATTAAGCTCCACGGTTACCCCCCATGTTCCGGGTTCCAGGCCGGTTATGGAGCGTCCTACCAGTTCATCCAGCAGGGCCCCGGTTACTCCTCCGTGGACCCTTCCAGGGTAACCATTATGGGTCTCCGGGACAGTGAACAGCGCAGCAGCCTCACCGTTTTCCAGCTCGTAGAATCGGGCTTTTATTCCGGAAGGATTGTTCACTCCGCAGATAAAGCAGTTGGCGCTTGTTTCCTGGGGGCCTTTTACGGTGATTGTTTCAAACTCTGGAGTTTTCATGGACATAATGAAACACGAAAAAGGGGGCGGGGGCAATCCCCGCCCCTGGATAAACGGGCTTATTTTGCTGAGGACAGTTTGCGAGTAATCTCTGCCAGACGCTTTCCCTGGAACCGTGCTCCGGCCAGATCCCTTTCCGAGGGCAGTCGTTCTCCCTGGCCTCCGGCAATAGTGCTGGCTCCGTATGGGCTGCCGCCGACGATCTCATCGACTCCCATCTGTCCCTGGAAGGAGTAGGGGAGCCCGACTACCAGCATTCCGTGGTGCATCAGGGAGGCCCCGGTGCTTATCAGGGTTGATTCCTGTCCGCCGTGCTGGGTTGCTGAGGACGACATGAGGGCAACGGGTTTGTCGATCAGGGTGCCTTTGAGCCATAGCTGTCCCGACTGATCGAGAAAGTTCGCCCACTGGGCACTCATGCGGCCGTAGCGGGTAGGAATACCGAATATTAAACCATCGGCCTCCGCCAGATCCTCCATGCCGGCTTCGGGAATATCGGCGAACTGTTTCTGTGCCTCGACGGCTCCCATGTCCTCAAGGACCTCCAGTGGCAGAGTTTCCGGGATCCTGAGGATTCGGCTCTCCGCACCCGGAACTTCGTTGACGCCTTCCTGAGCAGCTTTTGCCATCTGAAACATGTGTCCATACATGGAATAAAACAGAATATTGATTTTCATAGTGCACCTCCTGATGTGGTACAAGGTTTTTCCCCTTCTTCCTTCTGGTCGACCAGGTTCAGGCCCAGCTTTCGGCACAGGTGTCCCAGTATTGTTACCTCCTGGACAGACAGATTACCGAAAGCAGACCGAATAGCTCCGGCCTGAAGGGGAAACACGGTTTTGATTCGTTCTTCACCCGCAGGGGTGAGGGCAACGCGCATTGATCTGCGGTCCCCCGCAACGGGCCGGCGTTCAACAAAGCCGTCCCGTTCCAGGTGATCGATCACCATCGTCAGGTTTCCACGGCTCTTCAGGATCTTCGCCGCTATCTCCCGATGGGTAAGAGGCCCTTTATGCAGCAGAACCTCAAGAACCCCGAATTGGGTAAGAGTCATCTCCGCCGGAAGTGCCGGGGGGCCGGAAAGATAATTCATCACTGATGTGTGGGCCCGGGAGAACTTGGTAAAGGTATCCAGGTAAATGTCCTTCTCCTCTTTTTGCTGCATCCTAAAAGCTTCTTTTTGTAGTTCGATATCAAACAATATTATATTAAACAATATATAAAAACGCAGCGGTAAAGTCAAATTATTTTTTATTGACATCTGATCGATCATTGTTTATATTGAGAATGAAAATCAATTGAGAATAGGAGGGTATTAATATGCCTGGATTTGATGGAACAGGACCTGCCGGCATGGGACCCATGACCGGATGGGGCATGGGATATTGTGGAACAGGGTATTCCCGCGGAAGGTTTGCAGGGCGTGGTCTTTTTCGGGGCGGCCGTGGGGTCGGCCGCGGCATGGGCTACGGCCGGGGATACGCCTGGGGACCCGCGCAAGCATGGGGCCCGGTTACCGGTGATGACCAGGCGGAGTTTATGCGCCGCCGTGCCGAGTTACTGGAGGAGGAACTGGCTGAGACGCGCAAGACCCTTCAGGAGATGGAAACGCGGGAGGGGAAAACTGAAAAACAGGGTCCGTAATCCCCTCGGCTTGTGATCCGTTTAATTCCGGGGTACAATGCTGATTGTCCACGTTATTCCATACCCCGGAGTTCTATATGACAGTGCATATCCTGTATGACAACCAGTCTGTGCGTTCCTCCCTTGAGTCAGGGTGGGGCTTCAGCTGTCTGATTGACGGCAAAATCCTTTTTGATACCGGCGAGTCCGGTCCAGCCCTGCTGAAAAATCTTAAAGAGATGGATATCGCTCCGGAAGAGGTGGACACTGTCGTAATATCTCATCCGCATTGGGATCATACCGGGGGTGTAAAGGCGATGCTGGCTTTACGTCCAGGACTGACTGTCTATCTTCCTTCCGGAGCAGAGGAGATATTTCCGGACAAGGATGCACTTGCAAAAGCCGAGATCGTTCAGTGTCCGGAGAGTACCGAGGTCGGACCGGTACTGACCTCCGGGACTTTTACCACCGAGTACAAGGGTTCATTGATGATGGAGCAGGGTATTGTAGTGCGTACAAGCAAAGGTATCAGCCTGATTACCGGCTGTGCCCATCCGGGGATTGTGCGTATGGCGGAAGAAATTGCCTCCCGTTATGCCGGAGAGGAACTGTACACCCTTCTTGGGGGAATGCATCTGGTAGACATGGACCGGGAAAAGGTAAAGCAAACCTTGCATCAGCTCAAGGAGCTGGGGTTTAAACGTATTATCGCTACCCACTGCTCCGGAGAGATTGGAAGGGAGTTGAGTGATCACCGCACGGGAGTAGGAGACATTCTTGTTCTCTGATCAATCTGCCGTATTCAGGATGGAATAGAGCTCTCCGGTATCCGCGGCAATCGCCCGGGCTCCCGCGTCTTCCAGTTCGGGTCGGTCTCGGAAACCCCACAGAATCCCAACAGGAAAACATCCCGAATTAACTGCTGTCTGCATATCGATCCAGGTATCTCCTACAAAAGCTGTTTCTTCGGCTCTGAGGTTCAGTTTATTCAGAATGGCGTGGACTCCCGCAGGATCGGGTTTGACATCAAACTCCTCTTTATGGCCTGCGGCGCAATGAAACTGGTCTTTCGGAAAGAAATGACGTACCACTTTTTTTGTTTCAGTGTCCGGTTTGTTTGATAAAACGGCAAGGACCAGACCGTCCTGTTTCAATCGTTTGAGAAGCTCCGGAATTCCCGGGTATGGACGGGTCCTGTCGAAGCAGTGGTCCTGGTAATCCGATCTGAAATCCTGTACAAACCTGTCGGTAATCTTTCGTGCTTCTTCGGTGTCGGGCAGGGCCCGTTCTACCAGCTTGCGCACGCCGTTTCCCACGAAATAACGGTAGGATTCCGCAGGATGGGTCGGATATCCGTATTCTTCCAGCTGCCGGTTGCAGCTGTCCGCCAGGTCATCGATGGTATCCAGCAGGGTCCCGTCAAGATCGAAGATAATTCCCTTTAAGCTCATGCAACAAGTGATACACGAAAACAAAAACAGATACAAGCGATCCTTCAGGAGTCCAATACGCGCAGGCGGAATATTTCATCGGTGTAGCAATCAAGGGAATATTCCTGTAGACTAAAGCGAGGGGCGGACCAAAGCGGTTCTTCCTTCTATACCAGTGTCAATAGGGTAGGTATGCTTTTTTATAAGTGGCACCAGTGTAAGGCCTTCAACTATTTTGTTAGCGGAAAATACGATAAAGCAGAAAACAGTTTTCTCCGGCTCCTGAAAGCAGATCCGAACAAGGTCGGAATGCGGCATAACCTCGCCCTCGTAAAGCTGGCTCTGGGAAAGCACGATGAGGCGGTTCAGCTGTTGCTGGAAGAACTGGACCGTTTCGGAGGTGTGTATTCCAGGTACCGGGCTTTGGGAGATTCCTGCTACCTGTGGGGTAAAGCCGGAGAGGCCGCGGCTTGGTACCGGAAGGGTCTTGAAGAAGGAGTCCCTTCGGAAGAGGACCGGCGTTTTCTTGAAAAGAGAATAGAAATCTGCGGGGAGGCCCAGACCTTCGAAAATGCTATGGAGGGGATCCGGCAGTTTAACGAGGGTAACAATGCATTGCGGAACGGTGATTCTCCCAGTGCTGCAGAATATTATCGCGAGTCCGCCGAACTGGATCCCACGAATTTTATGGCCCGGAATAACCTCGGGTCAATATACATGAATCATGAGAAGGACTATCCCCGGGCTGCTGCTGCATTCGAAGCTGCTCTGGAGTATACGGATCTTCCGCTCATACAAAAAAACCTGCAGATGTGCAGAGACGAGGAAAGGAAACACCATGAAAAAGATTGAACATGCAAAAACAATTTTTTCCGCTGCCCTGAAACGGGTTGACCCGGCCTTGATGCTCAAGGAACTCGTAAGTATTGACGGGAACACTCTTGTTATCCGGACCGAGACCGATACTGCGGAATATGATCTTTCCCGGTATTCCCGCATCATTGTTGTTGGTGCCGGAAAGGCCAGTGCCAAGATGGCCCTCGGGCTCGAAGCCGTTCTGGGTGACCGCATTACTTCAGGTCTGGTGTCCGTCAAAGAGGGGCACACCGAAAAGCTGGAATATGTCGATCTTATTGAAGCTGCCCACCCCATGCCTGATGAACGCTGTGTAGATGCGGCCCGGCGGATCGGGAAGATCTGTTCCGACGCCGATGAAAATACCCTTATCCTGAATCTTATCTCCGGCGGCGGATCGGCCCTGTTAACTGCTCCCTATCAGAATGAGACCTACGCTATCAGCCTGGATGATATTCAGGCAGTAACAGGGCTCCTGCTGGCCTGCGGGGCCGTGATTCAGGAGATAAATGTAATCCGCAAACACCTTTCCGCGGTCCAGGGCGGGCGTCTCGCCGGATTTGCGGCCCCGGCCACAATGGTCAGCCTGATCCTCTCCGACGTTATCGGTGATCCTCTGACTTCAATAGCCTCCGGCCCCACCGTTCCGGACCCCACTACCTACCAGGACGCTCAGAACATCCTGCGCAAGTACAACCTGGAAGAAAAGCTACCCGAATCGGTGGCCCGCATCATCGCCGATGGGGCGGCCGGCAAGGTCCAGGAAACCCCCGGCGAAGGGGACGCAATTTTTAAAACCGTCAGGAACATCCTTATCGGGACCAATATCTCCGCTCTCTATGCTGCTTCCGAAGAGGCCGAGAATCTTGGGTACGCTCCGGTGATTCTTACCTCGCAGCTGACCGGTGAGGCCCGGGAAATTGCCAAGCTCTTTTCCGGAATGGCCAAGGATCTCTCCCTGAACCGGCTCAGTTTCAAGAAACCGGCCTGTATTATTGCTGGTGGTGAGACTACGGTAACCCTGAAGGGCAAAGGCAAGGGCGGCAGAAACCAGGAGATGGCCCTGGCCTTCCTTATGGAGTACCTGGACGATCCTGAGGCCCTGGAAAAGGTCGTCTTTTTATCTGGCGGAACCGACGGGAATGACGGTCCTACTGATGCAGCCGGAGGCCTGGCATATGCCGGAATCATGAAGGCCATGAAGGATACAGATCTGGATCCCGGGAAATACATGAGCAACAGCGACTCCTACCACTTTCTGAAAAAAACCCACGGACTTCTGATGACCGGTCCTACAAATACCAATGTCTGCGATGTGCAGATTCTGCTGGTGGAATAGAGGAACACAGTGAAGAAAAAGAAACCGCAGATCGGGTTAGTCAATGATATCGAGGCCGCCCGCTTTGCGGACATCCTGGCGCAGGAGGGAATCCCCTGCGCCATAGTATCCAACGATTCTTCCGTATACACCGGAATTTTTCAGCTTCAGAACGGATGGGGGTATGCTGAAGTTCCCGAAGAGTACCTGGAGCAGGCGGAATCCTTGCTTGAGGCGTACCGGGAGTCATAGCAGCTGGTGTTTTACCCCCTTTTCATAATGAGTGGAGAGGTGTATACTTCGTCCATACGATGTTCATAATAGTAAAGTGATCAGGATTTCAATATGTGGATAACAGTTCATTTAAGCAGTATCGGCGCGGGGTTCGGGGCGGTTATCGTTCTAACCTTTCTGGTGTTTTCTGCGGCATTTCTTCTTCTTGTGTCTCATAATCGTGTACATCTTCGGTATCTTATTCTCCAGGCTGCTTTTCTTCTCTATCTCGCGGGCTTTGCCTTGTATACATCCGGAACCGCACACTCCTGGACTATCTTCTGGTTCCGTATCTGTGTTACCGGATTAATCTTTACCCCTCTGGCGCTTGAGCTTTTTCTCGAATCCCTGCTGGATCTCCGGCGCCCCTTTGTGCGGCTCGTAATTGGCCTTGGATCGTCGATTTTTCTCTTCATTCTCTGGGGAGCTCCTTCGTTAATGGTTACAGGGGAGATTGTTACCCATGCGAGGGGTTTTACCTCGGTTGTTAAAGGACCTGTGTTTCCCCTCTTTGCCATTGTCTCCCTGGGGGCTGTTTTCTTTTCCCTGGGATGGTTCTGCCGCAGGCTGCTTGCCCGGGACCAGCTGTGGCGGCAGTACCGGCTTATTATTACAGGCTTGTGCCTCTGGCTTGCATCAATGATTGTGGATGCCTTGACCGCCTTGAAGCTTGTCCCCTCGATAAACGCTCCCTGGGTTGGGCCGGTTGCCATGGTTATAACCGTGGGACTGTACCTTGGTTCCATGGTAGAAAAGAACGCCAGGGAAATGCAGCGGCAGACTGATGAAAACGAGGTCCTGCGGCATCGTTTAAAATATGACCCCCTTACCAGCCTCTTTTCACGGGAGTTCTTCAACTCGATTCTGGAGATAGAAGCCGAGTCCTGGGCCCGCAGTCCTCAGGAGCACAGTATTCTGTTTATTGACGCTGATAACTTTAAAGGTGTTAACGATCAGTATGGCCACATTGTGGGTGACCGGGTATTGAAAATGATCGGCAGCATTGTAAAGGCCAATGTCCGGCGCTCCGATATTCCAGCCCGTTACGGGGGAGATGAGTTTATTATTCTGCTGAAAAACTGCGGCCGCGGCGCTGCCCGGGACCTGGGCGAGAAGATTATCCGGGAGTATAACGAAGGGATCAGGCTTCAGATTCCCGGCGTCCCCGAGGGTTTCAGCGGCCTGAGTATTGGAATCTCCTCCACCTCGCTTATTGCTTCCGGCGGCAATAAGGACCTGATTGCTACCGCCGATGAAGCCATGTATCAGTCCAAGCAAAGAGGAAAGAACCGGGTTGTTGTAGCCGAGAGGCAGGGTAATCCCGTTAGAAAAGTTCCAGCTGTCTGCCTTCGATAATCTCGTCAAAGCTGGTGTTCAGAAAAGGAAGTACTCCATCGGCGATCGGTTTTATCTGTTTTTCAATGTAGTGGGTGTAATCAATGCGTGCCGGGTGATGCTGCAGTGGAATCGGTCCCTCGGGGGTTATCAGGTATTCAATGCTGCGGATATTGCGTTTTCCTGCGGGGTCCAGGAGGCGGGCGGCCCGTACATGGGGTGGTACGTTTTTTATGTATCCCGCGGCCTGTTTGGTGAGCCGTCGCCGATAGATAAGCTCATGGTCCCGTTTTCCTTCCTGTATCTCCTCTACGGTCTGCCGCAGCCAATGGGGAATCTCCTCGTTATCAAAATAGCGTTTGAACAGTTCCCGCTGAAACTGCCTGGCAAGCTCGGTCCAGTCGGAGCGGACCGACTCCATGCCGCGAAACTCAAGCTCACCGCTGTCTGCTATGCGCCCCACATAACGCTTGCGGGCGCCTTCTCCGCTTCCACGCATGGGGGGCAGAAAAAAGAGTTCGTAGTGCTTTTCGTACTCCAGCTCAAGATGTGACCGGACACCAAACTCCCTGAGAATACGTTCGGTAAAGTAGGTGTTTATTCGGCCGACAATCTTTCTGGCAGCTGCCCCTGCTTCTGCTATCTCTTCTTCCTTAAGCTGAACAAACACCGAGTCGGTGTCTCCATAGAGGACCGTGTATCCCTCTTCCTGGAGCCGTAACGCGGTGGCCTTCAGGACCCATTGTCCGCTGCCGGTAATCGCCGTCGGCAGGTCGGGGTGGTAAAAACGGCAACCCGGGGTCCCCATAACCCCGTAAAAGCTGTTCATCAGAATTTTTACCGCCTGGCTCAGAGCTTCGTCCCCCGATTCCCGCGCCTCCGCCCGGCGCCGCAGCAGTTCGCCGATGTGGGCAGGCAGAATACTGTGCCGACGGTTAAAAAAGATCCCCGCCGGGGTGGGAGCCGGGTCTTCCCGGGCGGTAAGCAGGGCAAGAGGGTCTATATTGAAGGTACGGATTATCGAGGGGTAGAGACTGCGAAAATCGAGGACCACCACATGCCGGTACCGTCCGGGATCGCTGGTAAAAACATGACCTCCGGCGGCGTGTTCGGAAGCGCTGATGTCGGCGATGTCCACTGCGGCGTATCCCTTCCGGTGCAGTCTGGGAAGGTAAAAAAAGTCAAAAGCAGCCACGGACATGCTTACCTTGTCCAGGCGAAGTCCTGTTACCAGGCTGCGGGTAACATACTGCTCCAGCACTGCGGTAGACGCGAATATGCGGCTGACAAGACGGCAGTCGTCAAAATTGTAGCGGGCCAGGGATGCTTTATCTTCGGAAAAGAGCCGTACAATCTCCGCGACCTTGTCTTCTTCCGGGCTGATAGTTTTGCCGGTTCCCAGCACCGTATTGGCGACGGTCTCCAGAGTGTAATTGTCAAAACGGTGAAAGCCCCCTCGCATAACCTGGGGTCCGTCAAGTACGATGCGTCCGCTGATTTCTGCGGAGCGCATTCCCGACTGTTTTTGAAACAGGCGGACTCCGCCCCGGTCCCGTCCCAGGCTGAAGGGAATTCCCCAGGCGGCGAAGCGATTTCTCAGGAACTCCAGGTCGAAACCGATTACATTCCATCCCAATAACAGATCGGGGTCAGACAGGCGGATCCATTCCAGGGAACGCTTGAGCATTTCAGCCTCGTCGGTACAGCAGTTGATCCGGTAATCGCTGCTTCCGGATACCGTTGTTTCTTGGGGATCGACAATATGCACCACACCTTCTTCGGTTCCCCGCCGGCTGCAAAAGTGACAGCCGATGCAGTAGATAGTGCCGTCGGGACTGGTCTCGATATCCAGAGAAAGGCTTGAGAAGCGGGGGCGAAAGTTGACAGGACGAACCTCCGGATTGACCAGGACCCGTTTACCACGGCTCTCGAATATCTGTCCACGAAATTCGAGCCCCCTGTGAATAAAGCGTTCCATCAGAAAGCGTTCTTCCGGCCGGATGTCCGACTCCAGAGGGTTAATTCCTTTTTCCCGCAGTTCCCTGCGGAGTTTGTAGAAATCGTTCAGACTTGTAAAATAGATGCCGTCGAGGGCATCTCCGGAAAAAGATTGTAAAGAAAGGGGTCGCCGGCGGAAACCGGGAGACTCAAAGCTGTCGCCGCGACGCAGAAAAAAGAGGGGGCGCTGGCGAGTAAAACGCAGCAGGAGAGGGCCGGTATCATCCACACAGTGGAGCCTGATTTCGCAGCCTTCAGCAGTGTCCCTGCTTTCTTCCGTGAGGATATAACACATGCCTGTATCTTTCCGGATCACCGTGTGTAGAATATCCGAATCTCCGCTTTTCATGCTACACTTGCGCTCGTTATGGCGGTAAAGATTATCAGGAACGGAAAGCTTGATCTTTCCCTTTTGCACCGGCTGGAAAAGAAACCCGGGCTCTATGACCCCGGTGACTTTATCTTCTGGACCGATCCTTATATCTCTTCTCATGTTCTGGAAGCCCATCTGGATCCCCTGTCCGATGATGCCTCCCGCAGGGCGGAGACCATAGAAAAAACTCTGCGGTTTATCTCAGACAGGTATCCGCCCGAGACGCATCCCCGTCTGCTGGATCTTGGCTGCGGACCAGGACTGTATGCTTCGCAGTTTCATGATGCGGGGTATCATGTTACGGGGATAGATTTCTCCCCCGTAAGCATCCGCTACGCCAAGGAGAATGCCCGGAAAAGCCGCCGGGAGATTACCTATCTGAACATTGATTACCGTGAATGGAAAGCCGAGGAAGACAGCTGTGAGATCATTGTGATGATTTTCGGCGACTTCTGCGTTCTTGATCCGGGCTCTCGAAAAAAGCTGCTTGCGAATATCCGCCGTGCCCTCAGTCCGGGGGGGGTCTTTCTCTTTGATGTTTTTACCGAGATGTACCTGCCTTATCCCGATGAGCGGGCCTGGTACACCATGCTGCGGGATGGATTCTGGCATTCCGGCAAGAACCTGGTTTTAGAGATCAAGCACCGGTATCCTGAGAAATCGGTCCATCTGAACCGTTACCTGATTATTACCGAGGACGGTACGGTGCGCAGCTGCAATCTGTGGCACCGCTGGTTTGAGAGAGCGGAGATCCGGGAGTACCTGCAGCAGGAGGGTTTTACGGTGGAAGCCATGTGGGCTGATCTGGCCGGAACTCCCTTAAAGCCCTCCCCTGAATGGATTGGTATTGCCGCGATTCCCCGCGTCTGAACCGGACCTTTACTCTTGTGGCGCTTCGACTCTGGCTATGATCTTTTCCATGATAGCCGCCATGGCCTGTCCTGCGGGGCCCTCGTTGTCGCTGATAAATCCGCGGCCTGAGTCTCCTCCCTGCATAATCCGGGGGTCCAGAGGCAGTTCTCCCAGAAAGTACTCCTTAAAGCGCTCGGCGGTGGCTTTGCCCCCGCCTTTACCGAAAATATCGCTTACGGTACCGCAGTTGGGGCAGACAAAACCGCTCATGTTTTCGATTAACCCGATGATCGGTACCTTGAGTTCCCGGGCAAAGGATACGCTCTTCATGGCATCCAGATTGGCTACCTCCTGCGGGGTGGTAACGATGACTGTTCCGGCCATTTCGGGCAGAAGCTGGCAGATCGACAGTGGTTCATCCCCGGTTCCCGGAGGTGTGTCGATTACCAGGTAATCCAGTTCTCCCCAGTCTGCGTCCTTCAGAAACTGCTTGATGACATTCATCTTTATCGGTCCCCGCCAGATAATGGGACGTTCAGGTTCGTAGCCTGCCAGGGCGAGGCTGACGACCTTCAGGTTTGGGCCGCTTTCCAGGGGTATGATCCGTTTTTCCTCGGAGGAAAAGAGCTGCTGATCATCGATTCCCAGCATCTTCGGCACATTGGGTCCATGGATGTCAATGTCCAGAATGCCGGTGGATTTTCCCATTTTGGCAAGGCCCAGGGCAAGGTTCACCGCAACGGTGCTTTTACCTACTCCCCCTTTTCCGCTCATGACCATGACGATGTGCTTGACTGAACTCATGTTGTCCCGCAGAAGACGGGTCTCTTCCGCCTGCTGGGAGATACTGTTTGCCTGTTCCATAAAAGTTCGTCCTTAGTGCTGGTGAGAATGGTCGCAGAGATCGCCGCCGTCTTCAAGGGTTCCAGCCTCCAGGGCTGCGATGACCTCATCGATGCTGCCGGTAATGCCGCAAATCTGGTCGATCTCCAATTGTGAAAACAGAGCCTTTGCCTGGCCTCCGATTCCTCCGACCACAACACAGTCGGCTCCCAGTTCCTTTACAAAAGCGGGAATCCGTCCCGGTGCATGGGGAGGGCTTGGGGTCTCGTCACGGGATACTGTTTTTCCGTCCCGGATGTCGACAACAATAAAAGAGGGGGCGTGGCCGAAATGTCCGGCCATCTGGTTACCATCAGCGGCTATTGCATATTTCATCTTTTGTTCCTTGTATTGAATTGAAAATCAGTCTCAATAATACGCCTTTCAGTGAGAGCGGTCAAGATGCGGCCCCCGGCCGTTCCGGCTGATCAGGAGAATTCATCAAGCTCATTCAGCCAGATTCCGGCATCGGCGTCCGAGGGCATGCGCCAGTCTCCCCGGGGCGAAAGCGAGATGGTTCCTACCTTGGGCCCGTCGGACAGACAGGAGCGCTTGAACTGCTGGGAGAAAAAACGGCGGTAGAAGCTGCGCAGCCAGCTGAGAATGGTCTCGGTAGCGTACTCTCCGGAAAAGGCTTTTTCCGCTAAAAGAAGTACCTTCTTGGGAGAAGCACCGCAGCGGATAGCATGATACAAAAAGAAGTCGTGCAGGACATAGGGGCCAATGGTGTCTTCAGTTTTCTGGGCAATTTCCCCTTTGGCGTCGGGGGGCAGCAGCTCCGGCGAAATAGGTGTATCCACAATATCGTGGAGCACCGCGGCAGCCTCTTCTCCGGCCCGGCTGTTTGCCGCGTAGGTCACCAGAAAGCGGACCAGTGTTTTGGGAACCCCGCTGTTTACCGAGTACATGGACATGTGGTCGCCGTTGTAGGTGCACCATCCCAGGGCAAGTTCCGACAGGTCTCCGGTTCCGATGACAATGGCCCCCAGCATATTGGCCTTGTTCATCAGGAACATGGTACGCTGCCGGGCCTGAACGTTCTCGTAAGCTGTGTCCTCCGGTTTTCCCGAGTGCTTAAGGTCTTTCAACTGCAAAAGGCAGCTTTCTCCTATCTCCACGGTTTCCAGGGGGACCCCCAGTGCCCGGGTCAGTTTTTCCACGTTCCCCCTGGTCCGGCTGCTGGTGCCGAAACCGGGCAGTGTAAAGGTGCGAATACCCTGTAGATCAAGGTCCAGCTCCCGGAAGGCTTCCACCGTAACCAGCAGAGCCAGGGTGGAGTCGAGTCCTCCGGAAAGCCCCAGGACAACATTTTTACAGCCGATATGGCCGAGCCGTCCGGCAAGTCCCGCACTCTGGATGGCGAAGATCTCCCGGCAGCGGGCTTCCAGGTCTTTCTCTGCATCAGGAACAAAGGGATTGCTCACCGGTGTTCTTGTCAGGCTGGAGATTTCCGGGGATGCTGTGCTCAGGTCAAGATTGATGCAACGGTACTCCCGGGTCTCCAGTTCCGCCCCCTGGGCAAAGGTGGTGGAATTGATGCGTTCGTGCTCAAGGAAATCAAGGTCGATGTCGCTGCAGATTATCTGTCCATGCCGCTGAAAACGTTCAGCTTCTGTGATAATGGCGCCGTTCTCCGCGATAATGGCATGACCGCCGAAGACCGTATCGGTGGTCGATTCGCCGACACCGGCGGAGGCATAGATATATCCTGCCAGACAGCGGGCGGACTGCTGGGTTATCAGGTCGTGACGGTAGGATGCCTTGCCCACGAGTTCATTGCTGGCCGACGGGTTCAGGATGATCTGTGCTCCGGCGCTGCAGAGTCCGGCGCTGGGAGGAACCGGAGCCCACAGATCCTCGCAGATTTCTATGCCGAAACTTGCTTTCAGGCTTTGTTCGCCGTCTGTCTCAAAGGAAAAAACACAATCCGTACCCATGGGCACCAGGAATCCCGCGTATTCAATTTCTCCTTTTATTCTCCCGCCGCTGGAAAACCAGCGGGCCTCGTAGAACTCCCGGTATGTGGGTATGATGGTTTTGGGAACAACACCGTGGAGTCGTCCGCCGCCGATTACCAGAGCGCAGTTAAAAAGCCTGCCGTTCCGTTTTACCGGGGCCCCGAGCACAAATATTCCGGAAATGGATTTTGTCAGGGAAATGAGGTCCATTACGCCGTTTTCTGACGTATGCAGCAGCCGTTCCTGCTGGAAAAGGTCGCCGCAGGTGTAGCCGGTAATTCCAAGCTCCGGAAAGACCGTAACGGAGACGTCTGTTCGGGCAGCCTCTTCCATCAGGATCTGGGTCTTCTTGCAGTTAAAGGGTACATCTCCCGGTTTAACCAGGGGAACTGCTGCCGCGGCGCGCAGGTAGCCGTATTCTGACAGGGTTCTTTTCATGGCTTCATGATAGGCCGGGCCGGTGGGGCGGGTCAAGTTTACCGTCCTTTAAAGACGCTTTCAAAAGTGTTTTCATTTATCTGAAGATTTGATAATCTGTTCCGAATTCGCCAGTCGGCCCCCGGCCGATTGTGAAATGAAGGAGAATTGCCTATGAAGACTGATATTGGCGCGGAAAAGCGGGAGTATCTGTTCGGACTCTATATGAATATGTTCTCTGCCCGGGAGATCGACAGGATAGAAGAGAGCTACACCCGCCGGGGTGAGGCCTTTTTTCATGTATCCGGGGGCGGGCACGAGGCCGGGGCTGCTCTGGCGGCCTATCTGAAGCCTGAAGACTGGCTCCATTGCCACTACCGCGATAAAGCAATGATGCTTGCCCGGGGCATGGACCCGGACATGTTTTTTCATTCCCTCTTCAACAAGGATGCATCCCACTCCCGGGGCAGGCAGATGAATGCCCACATGAGCGACCCTGCCCTCAATATACTCAGTCTTGTAGGTCCGGTTGGGAACTCCGGACTCCAGGCGGCGGGAATTGCCCGGGCCGTCAAGGACCAGAGCGCCTCTCCCATAGTGCTCTGTTCCCTGGGGGACGGCATGAGCCAGCAGGGCGAAGTGCTGGAGGCGGTGGCCCACGCGGTGCGGGAGACCCTGCCGGTCCTCTTTCTGATTCAGGATAACGGCTTTGCTATCTCTACCCGCACCAGGGGTAAAACCTTTTACAATCTTCCCGGAGGACCGGCACAGGAGTTTTACGGTATTCTGATCCGCCGCTTTAACGGCCGCAACCCGCTGACCGCCGACGAGGTCTTTGAAGAGACTGTGGCGGAAATGCGGAAAACCAGAAAGCCTGCGATCCTGATTATGGAGGTGGAGCGGCTTTCGAATCATACAAATGCTGATGATCAGCGGGTATACCGCAGCGAAGAGGAAATCTCCCAGGCCCGGCTGACCGGCGATCCCCTGCTCAAACTGCGGGAGTTTCTTGTCTCCTCCGGTATGGACGAAGGGAAACTGGAAGAGGCGGAGTATTCCCGCAGGACTGAACTCGAGGACGCTGCCCGCAAAAGCCAGCTGGGAGCGGAGCCCAAAGCTGTACATGACGCTGTTAAACCCTATCCGGCGAAACTTCTTAAGGCCGACGAAACCCGGCCGGCTGCGGAAGGGGGCGAAGCCAAAACAATGATCGAGACTTTGCGGGAGGTCCTCTCCGCCCGCATGAAGGCGGACGAGCGGGTCTGCCTCTTTGGTGAGGACATCGAAGACCCCAAGGGGGACGTCTTTGGGGTGACCCGCGGCCTTACGGACCTTTATCCCGGCCGGGTGTGCAACTCGCCCCTGGCGGAGGCCTCCATCGTGGGGATTGCCGGTGGAGAGGCCCTGGCCGGACGACGGCCGGTGGCGTTTCTGCAATTTGCCGATTTTCTGCCCATTGCCTTTAACCAGATAATTTCAGAGCTTGGGAGCATGTACTGGCGTACCGACGGCGGATGGCAGGCACCGGTGATCGTGATGATCTCCTGCGGCGGGTATAAGCCGGGACTCGGTCCCTTCCATGCCCAGTCAATGGACGGGATTGCCGCCCATACTCCCGGGGTGGATGTATTCATGCCCTCCCGGGCAGACGATGCTGCCGCCCTGCTGAATGCCGCTTTCGAATCGGAAAGGCCGACCCTCTTCTTCTACCCCAAGAATCTACTCAACAGCAGGGACTTTGCCACCACCAGGCCCGCAGCAAAGCTGCTTGCTTCTCCCGGTAAAGCCCGGTTACTCCGGGAGGGCAGGGACATCAGCCTTGTGGGCTGGGGCAATACGGTGGTCCACTGTATGCGGGCCGCCGAGGCTCTTGCAGAGGCGGGAGCCGAAGCGGAGGTAATAGATCTGCGTACCCTGCTTCCCTGGGACAGGGAGATGGTTATCTCCTCCGCGGAAAAAACCGGACGGTTGATTGTTGTCCACGAGGACACCCACACCGCGGGCATGGGTGCGGAGATCCTCGGTACCCTGGGCGAAGCGGCCCGACGGCCGCTGCAGCTGCGGCGGGTCACCCGGGGGGACACTTACGTACCCTGCAATTTTGCAAATCAGCTTGAGGTCCTCCCCTCCTTCAAGCGGGTCCTGGAGACTGCTGTGGAACTCCTTGAGGGCAGTATCAGCTGGCGCAAGGAAGATGAGGCTGGAGGAGAGCTCTATACCCTGGAAGCCGTGGGATCGAGCCCCTCCGATGAGGTGGTTACCGTGATCGAATGGCTGGTAGCCGAGGGGGACATTATTAGCGAAGGCCAGGAGATCGCTGAACTCGAGGCAGACAAGGCCATGGTGACCCTGTCGAGTCCTGTGGCGGGGGTCGTCAGCTCCCTGGATGTGGCGGAGGGAGATTCTGCCAAGGTGGGCGACGGGATTGCTAAAATCCGGTTGGAGAAAGGCACCGTACGACTAAAGCCGGTTACCCGTGAAGAACCGGGAATGCCGGTTATCAGTTCACTGCAGACCGGGTCGGCCGTGCTTTCTGATGTGTCCCGGGAAGGGACGGCAGCGATCGCCGCTGTCCGTGGTGTCCTGGGTGCCCGGCTTGTCAGCAACGAAGAGATCTCCCGTCTCTGTCCGACCTGGAGCCCTGAGGACATTGTAAAGCGGACCGGGATCAAGGAACGCCACTGGATCGGAGAAGGGGAGAATGCCCTTACCCTGACGCTTGATGCGGCGGCCAGGCTTCTGGATGACCTGAACATCGGAATCGAGGAGGTGGACCTTCTGATCTGCTCCACAGTGACCCCGGTTATGAATACTCCCGCAATGGCCACCCTGGTACAGTACGAATTAAACCGCAAATACAACGCTGACTGCACCTGCCCGGCATACGATATAAATGCCGCCTGTTCCGGCTACGTCTACGGACTGCAGATAGCCCACGACTACCTGGCCCAGAAGCCGGACCACAAGGTGCTGCTGGTAACCGTGGATGTGCTGTCTGACCGCGTGGACACAGCTGACCCCGCTACCGCTCCGGTTTTCGGAGACGGCGCCACCGCCACCATGATAGTCGGCGGACTGGAGTTGTCGGAAAAAGGTGTTCTGGAGATAAAACGGCCGGTACTCTCCGCCAGCGGCGAAGACGGATCTCTGCTGCGAATTCCTGCGGATCTGAAAGACCCGGTATATATGGAAGGACCCGAGGTCTTTCGCAAGGCAGTCACTGCCATGGCGGACATTCTAAAAGACGCCTGCAAGGAGGCGGGGATCGGACACGAAGAGCTTGACCTGGTCATTCCCCATCAGGCAAACCAGCGAATAATCGATGCCGTCCGTCAGAAGCTCAAGGCAAAGCCGGAGAAGGTGTACAGCATAATCGACGGAATCGGAAATATCTCTTCATCGACTATTCCCCTGTGTCTTGAAAGGATCCTTGGCGACGAGGACCGCCGGGAGGTCTATTACGGCCTGACCGCCTTTGGCGGCGGATTCACATTTGCCGGGGGTGTCCTTAAAAGGATTAAGGAATAGCCTGAGGGGCCGCTTCCGCGACCGTTTCGGGGGTACGTATTATCCGGATCTCCTGCCTCTCGGAGCGGTGGCGGATTTTGAAAAAGAGGGTTTTTGTGCCGGGGTTATAGACCCAGCCGTCGCTGTAGCGCTGAAACTCGGGGTCGCTCTTCCAGGAAATCCCGTGCATCTGGATCCGGTCGAAAGGCTCAACCCCGTAAAGGGCAAAGTGATGGATCCCCCCCTGGGGAAAGCGGAAACTCAGCACACCAGGATCTCCGCCCCGAAACTGTACATCCGCGGCTGCTGTCCACATCCAGTCCACGTTCTCACCCAGTCGTATTGCCCTGGGCGCATACGTTGAAGCTGCAGTAAGAGGCCGCAAGCTCGGCAGGGATTCCGGTTCCATGTACCCCTGGGGTTCCTGGTAAGAAAACTCCCTCCGGATGATTACGGCGGGGGTGCGGGAGAACTCCCCGGCGGATGTGGTAAACGAGGATAGCAGGGTATATCCGACGGCGGCGGAAAAATCATCCCCCGAAGCGGCCATAAGTCTCCCTGCCAGCACATTCGTCAGGGTGTCGGAGGTTCCGTCGAAGTGTATGCCGTAACCGTAGCGTGTGGTACAGAGACGGGGCATAAGCTGTTCACGGATAAGATACCGGATGCCCGAGTGTTCCGGACCTTCCCATACAAGCAGAAACTCGGCAGCCCGAATGGCCCGCAGCAGTTCTTCCGGGCTGGTAGGCTCCGCGATAACGGCTGCTTCCGCCAGCTGTGACACCGAATCTTTGAGGGCTTCTCCCGTACCAAGCCCGGCCTCCATAATTGTTTGCAGTCCGTCGATCCGGTCAAAGATTGAGCTGTCCCCGCTGTTTACGGCGTCACGGACTTCTGCCAGAACAGCCTGGGTCTCGGTACCGAAATTCCCGAGGTGATCTACCACCGAACCGAGAAAAAGCGCGCTCTCGGCGTCGATAAGCCGGGGACTGGCACTGGATAAGCGTTCTCTTATAGAGAAGTAGCTGCCCCTGGCCAGGGCTTCGACAAGCATCGCCGCAGCGGTACGGCTTTCAGGCGGAGCATCAGCCACATACTCCCAGCTGCCTGCTCCGGAGATCCAGCGGCCGTTTTCCCAGCCCTTGTAAGCAGTGTCATAAAACTGTTTCAGGGCTTCTTCCGCTTTTTGCTGTGTAGACAACCCTCCCTGTATATGGAACCAGCTTTGTACCAGGGACCCTTCCTCGGGGGCATTAAAAAGGAGAACCTCCAAAGGAGAGTCGCTGCGTGGAATGGAGAGAAAATCGCCACTGATCCGCGCCGATGGAGGCAATACTACCGTTCCGCCGGAGGCCCCCGGAGGGGCGGCAGTAAGAATCGGCAGTCCGCTGTGATAGTGTGGTTCCTTGCCTCCCCAGGGAAGCCGTATTCCCCGCAGCTGGTCTGCAGCAGTGCTGGAAAAATCTATACTCAAAATGTAGCTGTTTTTTTCTTCCGAATCTTCCCGGATCCGAAGTTCTGCACCTGAAACCAGGCGAATCAGAATCTCTCCGCTGGACCGGTCTATATCGGCAACGGCAGCGGGTGTTTCTGTTCCGTCTGCGGCGACCTCGACGGCAAGCCCGGTCTCCGGAATGGAAAGGTAAAAGCTGCGGTAACGCAGCGTAAGGGACCGGAATGCTGCCCCTTTGACGGGAAAAATATTTCCCGGGACTCCCGTTGTCTGCCTGGCGGAGATGCTTATCTCCCCCAGGGAATAGCTGACCGGCCGGGTCTCACCGAACTCGCGGTATAAAAGTCCACCGATAATAAGGGCATAAACGACAAGAACAAGATAGTAGGCTGGCTTGACCCGACTCTGCATGGGCGGATTGTACCAAGGCCTTTGTCCTGAGGCAAGGGACTATTTATCTGTAACAGGGACTAGGCCTTCGGCTGGCGCAGAAGGTTCATGAGTTGAAAGGTGTAATACAGATGCCCCAGGGTAACAGAAGCTGTCGGACTGTCGCTGTCGGCCCTCATGGAATGAGTCAGCGGATGACCGTCGAGGCCGTAATCGATAACGATTCTGTTGCACCATTCCCGGAGCTCATTGTATTTGGCCTCCCGGTAGAGTTCCGGAATCGTTCTGAAGGCATCGAAAAACGGTTGAAAGGGACGGGCTTCCTCGATAATGAGCCAAAGACCGCCTCCGCTTCTGCCGTTCTCCCGGGAGTAGATCAGGTCCAGCCGGGGAGTATAAGCTTCCAGGGCAGCCGCCAGGGCAAGGATACTCTGCTGGTGATATTCCCCCCGGAAGGCGGGACACAGCTGAAAGAGGGAGCGAAGGTAGCGCTCCTGTTCCCCCGCTACCGAAAGGGCTACCATCAGGTCCTGCATTGCCCGGGTTGGAAGGTCAACCGCGCTAAGACGGGTTTCAAGTTCGGCTGGATTAGCAGGGTTCCCGATGCGGGCCAGAGACTTGGCCGCCGCACAGGATATACGGGGATCTTCGGACTGGTACAGCCTGAAGAGGGCGTTCCTGCTCTTTTCGACCGGGTAAGCCCCCAGGGCAAATATCGCGCTGGAGCGCTGGGCGGATTCCGGATTTTCCGCCTCACGGATTATAAGTCCCAGGAGCCGCGGCCGGGGGGTTGTGTAGAGGGAGATCAGTATCTGGTCTTTTTCCGGTGCTATCGGATTGTTCAGAATCTGTCGCAGTTCCTGCTCTGCCTGTGGGGTGGGGGAATAGTTCAGGGCTGTAAGAATGTTCTGCCGCTTTATCGGATTAGCCGTCAGGTTGAAGGTATAGATATCGAGGAAGGTCTTGAAGTTCCGGGGAGAGAAGATGATATTCGCGGCTTGCCGCATACCCAGGCTTCCCTGGTCCCTGAGGGCCACTACAAGAAGAAAGGCAATAGCGCAGTAAATGGACCCCGCGGTAAAGGTCAGACTGTAGTCGGAACCGAAGGGGAGGCTGATCACCGCCGCAAGGTCGATCAGAAGGCCCCCGGCGATACCGGCTAAGAATGAGAAGACCGCGGTAATAAAGTTCAGCAGGGACATGAAGCTGATCTTGTCTTCCTCGGGGATAACATTGTAGACCAGCCGGGCGACCAGCTGAAAAACCGATGCCTGCAGAAAGGTGGTAAAGAACCCGAGACCAAGGAAAAGTCCCAGGGGCGCATCTTTAAGGCTTGCCCAGATAATAAAGATTGCCGCCTGTCCGGTGAAGGATGCCATCAGCAGGGGTTTGGAACCAACGTTGTCTACAATGGGGCGCAAGAAAAGACCGCTTACAATCATGCCCGCGGTGCCCACCAGGGAATAGAGAAACACCATGTTCTGGGCATAGCCGGCGACAACCCGGAGAAAGGGCGTAGTAAAGCCTATTAACACTGCCGCGGAGAGGCTGAAGCAGCGAATAAAGATAACCAGGCGCTGCTCCCTGTTTTTTACGGTCCGCAGGAGAACCCGGTAGAGGTTGCTCCCTTTCTGGTAGCGGCTTTTTTCACGGTAAGGGATTTCTCGCAGGAACAAGGCGGAGATCGTATTGGTTATAACTCCCAGCCCGATCAGGACCAGCAGGCTGTTCAGCTCGCTCATGATGGCGATAGAGGTCATGATGTAGCTGATAAGCTGACTTACAAGCCGGGCGGACTGGTTGCTGATGAACATCTGGGCGATGAAACGTCCACGAGTCTCGGTGGAGGCCACCATCTGCTGTACCGGTTCGGCCATTGAAGCACCGACAATGCGGGAGATGCAGAAGAGGGAGTAGATTCCCAGGATCAGGACCACCGCGGTCTGGCCCCGGGTGAAGATAAGCAGTACATAAAAAGTGCTGACCGCTCCCCGGAACATCCAGGCGGAAAAGAAGAGCTTCCGCAGGTTCATGCCGTTGGTCAGACGGGGAATAAAAAGCAGTACCAGCCCGGCGATGTGTATCGCCGAAGAGATAAAGCCCAACTGGGTGTTGGTGGGGTTGAACTGCAGGGCCAGCAGATAGATGATTGTCTCCGCCAGAAAGCCGTACCCGAGACCATTAAACAGTGCATGCAAGAGAAGCAACCGGGCCCCTTTTTCGCGTTCGTTCTGGGTCAGAAAATCGGTGATCATATCTGCATTACTGTAGTTCGGCAGGAAGGGGAGGTCAATCCAGTATCCCGATTTTTTGAGCGTAACGGACCAGCTCAGGCATCCCTGTCAAATCCCAGCTATAATGTACTTAGGTATTTCCATTGATTTTCCGAGGTTACAATCCTTTCTGAATATTTGTGGCGTGACATTAGAAAAGAAAAGCGGAATTTGATATCATAATAGAAGCATTCAGAGCATCGGGGGCAGGTTATATGAAGGATATAAACGGGATACGCAAGGAAAAACTGATTGAACGGGAAGAACTTTTATTAAATGGCGATATTCGAAAAGATCGGGAACAGATCAATCAAATAGTGGAAGATAATTGTATCGAAATCAATGAACGCGGCAGGAACACGTATTCAAGCAGGGCCGGACTGGAAAAACTGGATGGGGTGTTTTTTATCTCAGACACAGCGTCTGAACTGATCATGTTGTCAGATGATACGGCTTTATTGATTTACGAGGCTGTAAAAACAAAGGATAACAGCAGAACAAAGGCTACCTGCAGTTCAATATGGAAAATGATAAATGGAGTATGGAAAGTAATTTTTCATCAGAGGACGAACCTGAAAGAGTAAGGGAATCTGTATACAGGGATACTATCCAACTGATTATCACTCCCCCGATCCTCCACCATCAGATCAGAAATATCGGCAAAATCCCTGCTGTTCAGGGTAGCCAGGACACCGCCGTGGCGCAGGGCTGTTGCTGCGATGCACAGGTCAATTACCGGTCGCGTCCGCCCGTTTCTTATTAAATCAGCCTGAAGTTCGGCAAAAACTTTAGCTTCCGCCGGAGTAAAATCCAGAATGGGGCTACGGACAGGATCTGACTCGCGGGACGGCAGGACAAAGTCCCTGTGGTATCTTCCTGAGCGGTATAGGTTTCCCACACCTCCGATGCCGGGTTGTTTTCCCGCTGAAAAGAAACACTGCGCATCAGGGTTTCACCCCGGCGGGTGACAAGTAGATAGTGTCCATAAGCGTGGGGATGAACAATACACGGGATTCGAGAATTACCGGGAATCTGGAGAAACCTCTGCAACGCTGCGTAATTTAGCAGATAAATCTCTGCCAGCAGAAGTTTTAATTCCGATTCATCCCCACGGTTCAGGACACTGAAAAAACTTTAAAGCGGCATATCGCTCCTTTACTTGTCCTTGCCGAGTCCCGCTCTTTCGTGTAGAGTTTGCGGGAGATTTTTTCCCTATAGAGGTTGAGTTTCATGTCAGCTCTGCGCCGCATATTTCCAATTCTCCTGATTTCCCTTTCTGGTGCTATCTTCTTCTTTAGCTGTGCTACAGCTCCCGCAGGTCCTGAACCCGCGCCTGGGGAAGAACCGGGGATCAGCCTGGAAGAGGAGACCTACCGGGGAGTCAGCTACTACGCCGCCACCGGTGATCCTTCTGCCGCTATCTCCGCCTTCGAGCGGGCCAAGCGGGAGGCCCCGGATGATCCGGAAACCCGGGTCCTCTACTCCTCCCTGCTTCTGGCGGTGGGGCAGTTTGACGAGGCAAAAGCGGAACTTGACGCGGTCCTTGCGGAGGACCCACAGAACATCAACGCCCTCTATAATCTCTCTCTTGTGCAGGGGGCTGCCGGGGACCGGGAGGCCAGGGAGTCCACCCTGGAGGATATCCTGAGCATTGACTCAGGTGAACCCCGGGCGAATGCCTCCTTGGGAGAGCTCTACCTGGAGCGCAAGGAGTACCGCAAGGCGAAGGATTCCTTTCAGCGCAGCATAGAATCGGAGCCGAAGAATTTTGTGGCCCGTCTGGGCTACGGGAATGCCCTGCGCAGGACAGAGGCATATAAAGAGTCTCTCGAGCAGTTTAACGAGGCCGCACGGATCGACCCGGATTACTCCTTTGTCTACTCTGACCGGGCCCGCAGCAAGCTCAGGCTGAGCAATCCCAAGGGCGCGGAGGAAGACCTGAGCAAAGCGATTGAAGCGCTTCCCGACCATTACTGGCACTATATTGACAGGGGCAAGGTGCGGCTTATCGATCTTGCCAGCCCCTCTTTGGCTTTGGAGGATTTTAACCGCGCAGTAGAGATCAATCCCGGCCTGTTTTACGCTTATGTGTACCGGGGCGGCATTCTGATCGATCTGGGACACTATAGTGAGGCCCTGAATGATCTGGAGTTCGTAATCTCTAAAAGGCCGGATTATTTTCCTGTGTATCCCGATCTGGCCATGCTGTATGTTCTGGAAAAACGCTATGCGGAGGCCAGAAATTTGTACGGCAAAAGCATCGAGCAGGACAGGGATAATCCGGGATTCAAGCTTATGGTTGGGGCTCTTCATTTTCTTGAAGGTGATGCCGATGAAGGAACGAAGTATTTTATGGGCATCGTAAATTCATTTCCCAGAGATTCGGGGGCCTACCATGTAGCCAGGACCTTTGTGGAGCCCGGCTACGAGGGGACTGCCTTGCGCAAGATTAAGGAAGAGAAGCAGCCCCTGTTAAAGAGTCAGATGTTTTTCTATCTTGGATTGTATTATATGACCCACGATATGTCCGCCCTCGGGGAGACCCTGTTAATGGAAACTGCGGACGCAAATATTCTCTCCCTACGGGAGACACGGCTGGCCAGGGAGTTCCTGAAGCGCCGGGGAGTTATTCAGTGAATGATATCAATGTAAGCGATACGGTAACCAGGGTCAGGTTACGAAATAAAGAGGTCATTCTGATCGGAACGGCCCATGTATCGTCCGAGAGTGCCGACGAAGTGGAGCGGGTTATCCGGGAGGAGCAGCCTGATCATGTCTGTGTAGAGATCGACGAAGGCCGTTTTGCGGCCATGAAAAAGAAACAGAGCTGGGAGAGTATGAACATCGGCCAGGTTATGAAGCAGGGCAAGGCTTTCCTGCTTCTGGTTAACCTGGTGCTTACTTCCTTTCAGCGCCGCATGGGAATGGACCTCGGGATCGCTCCGGGTGAGGAGATGAAACGGGCGGTCTCCGTCTGCGAGGATGAGGGGGTAGCCTTTTCCTTTGCCGACCGGGAGATTCAGACAACCCTGCGGCGGGCCTGGGCTAAATCCGGCTTTTGGGGCAAGAACAAATTGATTGCGGCCCTCCTGAGCTCTGCCTTTACCAACGAGAAACTCTCGGAAGAGGAGATTGAGCGCCTCAAGGAAAAGAGCGCTTTAGAAGACATGATGCAGGAGCTCTCTGCTTATCTGCCCTCGGTGAAGCAGGTGCTTATCGACGAACGGGACCGCTACCTTGCAACCAGGATTTTTCAGGCACCGGGGGAACGCAATGTTGCGGTTATCGGCGCCGGTCACGGTCCGGGCATTATCCGCATTCTTCATGAGCTTGATGAAGACAGCGGGAATACCGATTTATCCGATATCAGCAGTGTTCCTCCCCGCAGCAGATTCTCCCGCCTGCTGCCCTGGCTGGTACCGGTGGTAATGCTTGTAATTGTGGGGCTCGGCTTCCGCAGCGCCGGATGGCAGAATGCCCTTTCCATGCTGTGGATCTGGGTGCTGGTCAACGGCAGTCTTTCTGCCCTGGGGGCAATCATCGCCCTGGCCCATCCCCTGACGGTGATTTTGTCTTTTCTGGCGGCCCCCATAACCTCCCTGAATCCAACCATCGGTGTAGGCATCGTTGCAGGGCTCATCGAAGGTTACTTGCGCAAGCCCCGGGTAAAGGACTTTGAGTCCCTTCACGACGATATTCTGAGCATCCGCGGGTTCTATCGTAACCGTTTTACCCACGCTCTGCTGGTCTTTTTTCTCTCCTCCGTGGGAAGCGCCATCGGTACCTTCATCGGGATTCCCTATTTGACATCCCTTATCGGGGGGTAAGGATACACCATGAATTACGCTGCTCCTTCAGAACGTCTTGATCGTGGACAGATTGAAGTACAGCGGGAAAAACTGAAAGAGGGATTTCCCTTTAAGACGTTTTTTTACCGCCTCGATTTTCTGGTTCTGGTTCTGAACCGGCAGCGGCAGATCGTCGAGAGTTATCCCGAGGATGCAGCCCGCTTTCATGATGATTTGATCGAAGATATCGGTCTGCGTCCCGGCGAGGTTCTCGGCTGCGTTCATGCCCGAAACTGCGCCGAAGGCTGCGGCTGGTCGGCAGCCTGCCGGTACTGCGGGGTTGCCCTTGCCATCGGTGAAGCCCAGGAAGAAGGGATTCCTGTGAAGCTGCGCTGCCTTCTGCGGCGGAAAGGATCCGTCTCAGAAGAGGGTGTTGAGTATCAGGTAACTGCGGTCCCGATCTCCTGGAACGGGGATAAGTATATCCTGCTGTTTCTGGAGGATCGCAGCGACGAAAAACGCCGGATGGTAATGGAGCGGCTCTTTTTTCATGATGTTCTCAATACTGCTGCGGGCCTCAGGATGCATCTGGAGCTCCTGGTTCGCAAGGATCTTCCTGAGGAAGTAAAGGCGGATGTGCATAAACTGCTAGAGATAAGCAGCAGCCTTAACGGCGAAATTGAGGACCAGAAGACCCTGTCAGGAGCGGAGAACGGGACCCTGCATGTGCGCAAGGACTTTGTTCACTCTTTAGAGCTTCTTTCCGGGATTGCTCACCAGTATGCAGGTTTCGCCGAAGAACAGGGAGCGGCCCTGGAAGTCCGTTCCTTCGCGGAGGTCTTCTCCCTGATTACCGACGCGGGGCTCCTCAGACGGGTTATCGGCAACATGGTCAAGAATGCCCTGGAGGCTTCCGGCCCGGGAGAGACGGTGTTTGTTTCCTGCCATAATCAATCGGAGAAAAAGATATTCAGTGTCTGGAATCCGGGGCTTATGGACGACGAGGCGCGAATCAGGGTCTTTACCCGTTCCTACTCCACCAAGGGAGAGAACCGAGGGCTTGGAACATACAGCATGAAGCTTTTAGGTGAAGGATATTTAAAGGGCTCCGTAGGTTTTACCAGCAGCGAGAAGGACGGCACGGAGTTTTATATTGTATTTGACGATCCTTCTGTCCCGTCCCTTTGACAGTGCCGTTTTGACGGTGTAGAAAGAAATATCCACCTTGTTCAGGAGGGCAAACATGGCAAGACTGATGATTATCGGGGCCGGCGGGGTCGGTACCGTTGTCGCCCATAAGGCTGCTCAGCACAACGATACTTTTTCCGAAATTCTGCTTGCAAGCCGCACAAAAACCAAGTGCGATGCAATCGCTGCTGCGGTGAAGGAAAAAAGCGGTTTCCAAATCGGCGCTGCCGGAGTAGATGCGGAAGATGTTCCTGCCTTAACGGCGCTTCTGAAGGACTTTGGTCCGGATATCGTAATCAACGTCGCGTTACCGTATCAGGATCTGGCGATCATGGATGCCTGCCTTGCTGCCGGGGTACACTACCTGGACACCGCCAACTACGAACCCAAAGACGTGGCGAAATTCGAGTACAAATGGCAGTGGGCGTACAAACAGAAGTTCCAGGAAGCCGGTTTGACGGCTATTCTCGGGTGCGGTTTTGATCCGGGGGTGACCGGGGTCTTTACTGCCTACGCGGCGAAGCACTATTTTGACGAAATAAACTACCTCGATATTATCGACTGCAATGCCGGTGACCACGGCAAGGCCTTCGCGACAAACTTTAATCCGGAGATCAATATCCGCGAGGTGACACAAAAAGGCAAGTACTGGGAGAATGGTAAATGGGTCTATACCGAGCCCCACGAGGTCCATCAGCCCATCAGCTATCCGGATATCGGTCCCAAAGAGTCCTACCTGATCTACCACGAAGAGCTGGAGTCCCTGGTCAGGAACTTCCCCTCTATTAAACGGGCCCGTTTCTGGATGACCTTCGGCCAGGAGTATCTGACCCATTTACGGGTCATTCAGAATATCGGTATGGCCCGCATTGATCCGGTTATCTACAATGGTGTCGAGATTGTGCCGATCCAGTTTCTTAAAGCTGTCCTGCCGGACCCGGGGGAACTGGGGGAAAACTATACCGGGGAAACCTCCATCGGCTGTCGCATCAGGGGCCTTAAGGAAGGTGAAGAGCACAGCTACTACATCTGGAACAACTGCAGCCACGAAGCAGCCTATAAGGAGACCGGCGTCCAGGGGGTCAGCTACACCACCGGGGTCCCCGCGGTCGTAGGGGCGCTGATGTTCGCGACAGGCAAATGGAAAAAGCCCGGGGTTTTCAACGTCGAGGAGTTCGATCCGGACCCCTTTCTGGAGCAGCTGGCAGCTGATGGATTGCCCTGGCATGAGGAACACGACGGCGATCTTGAGCTGTAATTCAAAGCGGGGCGTTTGCTCCGCTTTTTTTTTATATCTGCCTCTCAATTCTGTTGACAATGGACAACAAAGGACTATACTGTACATAAGAGCCCTGTATTAGACAGGCAGAGAATATACAGAAGAAGAGAGGCTTGTATGCATTTAAATACATTAATTTCCCCCGACTCGGTTCTCCTGCTTAAAGAGACAAAAAAGGCCGAGGCAATTGCCAGACTTGTATCCACGGTACCTGAATCTGCTGCTGATTTGCCTCGGGAGGAGATTCAGGAAAAGCTCCTTGCCAGGGAAGAGCTTATGAGCACAGGCATTGGTCTGGGACTGGGGATTCCCCATATCCGGGCGGCGGGGATCAAGACGCCGGTACTGCGGGTAGGTGTGCAGTCCCTGGGCATCTCCGACTATGAGTCCATTGACGGATTACCGGTAAAAATCCTCTTTATGATCCTTTTAAAAGAAGACCAGCAGCGGGAACATGTAGCCTTATTGTCCGAGATCGTCTCCCTGATGAAAATAGAACAGCTGCGAATCCAGCTGTCAGCGGTTTCCACTTCGGCTCAAGGGTACAGGCTGCTGCATGAGCATCTGAACGGAATGACAGGGTAAGGCAATGAAGATTCTGGAACTGATTAACGGAAGCATGCAGATTGAGGAATTGAATGCCCTGCTTTTTGTCGGCATTGCTCTCTTCGGCGGGACAATAGGAGGACGGCTGTTTCAGAAGATCAGGGTCCCCCAGGTGGTAGGTTACATTCTAATTGGTCTGGCTTTAGGCGAGTCCGGTCTGGGCTTTCTTTCTTCCCTTACGCTGGATCGATTTCAGGCAATAAACTATTTTGCCCTTGGACTGATCAGCTTCAGCCTTGGTGGGGAGCTCAAATTTTCCACCCTGAAAAAGAATGGCCGCCAGTTTACCTATATTCTGTTTCTGGAGGCCTTTGCTGCTTTTTTGCTGGTGAGTCTGGCGGTTTTTATGCCCCTGCGGTTTCTTTTCGCCGATTCCATCGCCCTGGCAGTCAGTCTGCTTCTAGGCAGTATCGCCGCTGCCACCGCAGCCGCGGGAACAACGGATGTTCTGCGGGAATACCGTGCCCGGGGAATAGTAACCTCCACACTGATGGGCATCATTGCGCTGGATGATATTCTTGCTCTGTTTCTGTTTACCATCCTTGCTGGAGTAGCGGCACCTTTTCTGGGTTTCGGCGGAGACAATATTCTGATTTCCCTTATATATCCCCTTTATGAGACCTTAGGCGCTGTGGCTCTCGGGCTGGTTGCGGGTTCAGTATTGATCTGGCTGCTGAAAAAGTACACCGAAGAAGAGAGGATCTTTGTCTTTGCCCTGGGGGCCATTCTGCTGGTCCTGGGAGCATCCATCTTTCTTGATGTGGATATGCTGATGACGGCCATGATTATGGGAGCGGTCTTCGTAAACAGGGCCCCCCGCAAGAGCCTTGTTGTCTTCAATCTGATAGAGAAGTTTTCCACTCCGATCTACGTGCTCTTTTTTGTCTTTGTAGGAGCTTCCCTGAAGTTCGCCAGTCTTTCCCCCGCGATTCTGCTTATAATTGCTGTTTTTATCATTACCCGTTTTCTGGGCAAGACCATAGGAGTGCGCCTTGGCGGCCGGCTTGCGGGAGCACCGAAAAAGCTTCGCAAGTACCTGCCGTACTGTCTGCTCAGTCAGTCCGGAGTGGCTGTGGGGCTCGCGATCGTCGCGGCTCAGCGTTTTCCCGGCGCTGTGGGGGAGACGATTCTTATCGTGATTACCACCTCCACCTTTGTTCTGCAGCTGACAGGCCCTGCTCTTATTAAATATGCCATTGACGGCGCGGAGGAGACGGGAAAGAACATCAGCGAGGAGGTACTCAAAGAGCGGCTTAAACTCGCCGAGATGCTGGATCCGCAGGGGGCTGTTATTAAAGACGGCGCACCCATCGGTGAGGTCATCAGGCGCTTTGCCGAGACCTCCTTCAGCGAACTGTGTGTGGTGGGCAAAGATGACCGGCTTATCGGGGTAATAAGCTTTGACAACCTTAAAACAGTGCTGATATCACCGGAATTAAATCACTTCCTGCTGGCGGTGGATATTATGAGTCCTCTTCCTGTTGTGGTGACGCCGGAGATCAGTCTGCGGGAGGCGGAGAAGCGGATGCGGAAAAGCGGTGTCGAGTATATTGCTGCAGTTGACGGGGAGGGCAGGTTTAAAGGGCTCGCGGAGCAGAGGGGTATCGAAAGTTTTGCCCGGCGGAATTTTCTGGCTCTGCAGCAGGAATAGTCTATAACTGGAAGATATCCGGGGTTTCTGGTAAAGAAGCAGGTTCCAAAAACTCTTGTAAAGCTGGCGGTATATGGCTACTCTCGGAGGTATGAAACCTGTGGATACCAGTTCTGCCGCGGTGCCTTCGCCATCTTTTGTTCTTGATGAGGCACTCTTGCTGCAGAATCTTGACCTGATCTCCGCGACGGCGCGTAAGGCGGATGTAGAGATTATTCCCGCCCTGAAAGGCTTTGCCCTGTGGCGGGTTTTTCCTCTTCTGGCGGAACACATAAAAGGTGCTGCGGCCAGTTCCCTGAACGAGGCACGGCTCATAGCCGAAGAAATGGGGCGACCCTGTTACACCTATGCTCCGGTCTACCCCGGGACGGAGTTCAAGCGGCTCCTCTCGCTTTCCTCCCACATTACCTTTAATTCCGCTGGGCAGGTACGCCGCTTTTTGCCGGATCTCAAGGGGTACAATAAAGACACCTGGAACCGGGTATCCTGGGGTGTCCGGGTTAATCCCGACTGGTCCCCCGTGAAGACGGCCCTCTACAATCCTGCCTCGCCGGAGAGCCGCCTGGGTATGCCCCGGGAAGAGCTTGATGATCTGTTGTCCGATTTTTGTCCCGAAGGGTTACACGTTCATGCCCTCTGTGAGTCCAGTGCGCAGAACAGCGCAGGTCTTATTGAGGCTGTACAGGAGCGCTACGGCGATCTGTTCCCCCGCCTTTCCTGGCTCAACCTGGGGGGAGGCCACCTGCTTACCCGGAAAGGCTACGATCTGGAGCTTCTTGTCCGCAGTCTCCGGAAGCTGAAAAATGAGTTTCCGAACCTGACCGTCATCCTTGAACCGGGCAGCGCATTCGCCTGGGAGACCGGTTACCTGAAAGCAACTGTCCAGGACATTGTCCGCCGGGGAGGAGTAAGCACTGTGCTGCTGGATGTCTCCTTTACCGCCCATATGCCGGACTGCCTGGAGATGCCCTATCAACCCCGCATCCGGGGCGCCAGGATCGCGGAACCGGGAGATAAATCGTGCTGTCGTTACCGGATGGGGGGCAACAGCTGCCTTGCCGGCGATGTGATGGGAGACTGGATCTTTGATGAGCCCCTGACTGTGGGGGACGATATCATTTTCGAGGATATGATCCACTACACCATGGTAAAGACAAACATGTTCAACGGTGTCGCCCACCCCTCTATCGGGATTATCCGAAGGGACGGGAGTTTCGAACTGGTGCGGGAGTTCGGTTACGGGGACTACAGGAACAGACTGTCGTGAAGGCCCGGTTTTTATGCCCCCCCCCGCAGACAAAATGGATCTGCTGCTGCAGGAGGGGTGGTTCTGCATACCGGATTACAGCGGTTCTGTGCCTGCGATGATGTCCCGATAGAAGTAGTAGCTGTCCTTGGGGATCCTGCGCAGGTCGCCGTAGTCGGTATAGATGATTCCAAAGCGTTTTGTGTAGCCGTGGGCCCACTCGAAGTTATCCAGCAGGGACCAGAGGAAATAGCCTTTCAGGGGGATTCCCTCGCTGCAGAGTCGTTTACATACCTGCAGGTGTTTTTTCAGATAGTCTATTCGTTCCGGGTCGCGGCAGCGATTGCCGCTTTCGTCCAGCTGATCGGGGAAGGCCGCACCGTTTTCAGTAATATAGAGGTCCAGGGGACCGTAGTTTTCATGAACCCATTTAATCTGCCGGTATAAGCCCTCGGGAACAATGTCCCAATTCATGGCGGTTTTTTTGTGATGGGAGGGAACCCGGGTGTACTCCTCCGGAGAAGACCCCTCATACGAGACAACTTCTTCCCAGTAATAGTTCAGCCCCAGAAAGTCGATTGGAGAGGCGATTATTTCCATATCGCCGGTTTGTATCGGCATGCTTACTGCCGGCTCAATATCCAGGTGCCGCCTGGGGTAGCCCCTTCCAAAGATCGGGTCCATATATAGTCTGCTCTGTCCGTCGGTAGCCCGGTCGGCGGCATGAATATCCTCGGGGTGTCCTGTCGCAGCCCTGGGGGTGCTAAGGTTCAGGGTGATGCCGATTTCTCCTTTGATATTCATGCTGCGGAAACGCTGAACCCCCAGACCGTGGGCCAGGTTCAGATGGTGCACCGCCCTGTAGGCCTTGCTGCGGTCCCGTATTCCCGGGGCGTGTTCTCCGTAAAGGTACCCGAGGTGGGATGAACACCAGGGTTCGTTCAGGGTAATCCAGGAATCAACCCGGTCGCCAAAGGTCGTGAAACAGGCGGATGTGTAGTCGGCAAATCGTTCTGCTGTGTCCCTGGCAGTCCAGCCTCCTTTGTCTTCCAGCTCCTGGGGAAGGTCCCAGTGATAGAGGGTAATGGCCGGGCGGATACCTTTCTCCAGCAGGGCGTCGATCAGGCGATTATAATAATCGAAGCCTGCCTGGTTGGGGACATCCTTTCCTCCCGGAAAGATTCTGGACCAGGAGAGGGAAAAGCGGTAGGCCTGGAGACCTGCCTGATACATCAACTCGATATCTTCCATGTAACGGTGATACTGATCACAGGTTCTGTCTCCTGTGTGGCCGTGGCGGACTGCGCCGGGGATCCTGCAGAAGGTGTCCCAGATACTCATGGTCCTGCCGTCCTCGTTGTAAGCTCCCTCCACCTGATAGCTTGCTGTGGCGGAACCGAAGAGAAAATCTTCAGGAAAGTGCATTAAGCGTTCCTCCGTTTTTAGATGCAGTTTATTAAGGCTCATTATACCTCGATTCGTATAAGTCCGAAAGCAGGTTCCTCATAGGGATGGGCGTTTCTCAAGGCCATTATTACCGCCTCCTTATACTGGTCGTCAACAACCATCTCCACCCGGTACTCAGGCTCGGTCTGCAGCCGGCCGGTCTGTCCCAGAAAGGGGTTGCTCTTTTCGCCGGGAAGAAACTGTCCTGTTCCCCGCACCTCCCAGGAGCAATGGCTGTAGGCACCTATTGCACCTGCGCCGGCTGCAAAACAGGCCTCCTTTACCGCTTCTTTATGGGATTCGGGTACGTAAAGATAGAGTTGATACATGAGAAATCTCCTGTTGCCAGCCGAAAGGGGGCTTAGCTCTTTTTTGCGGCAAAGAGTTCTGCCAGGGTTTCCTTAAGGCTGCGCATGTTCTTGCCTCTGCCGTCCTTTCCCGGTCCTATATGAGCGGTGAACCCCAGTTTTTCCGCCGCCTTGCTGCGCATTTCCGGTTGAGGAACGGGGCGGACCTCTCCTGCAAGACTGACCTCCCCGGCAAAAACAATACGCTCCGGGGCCGCAAGACCGGTACGGGCAGAGTAGAGGGCCACCGCCAGTGGCAGATCAATCCCAACCTCATCCAGTCGGATTCCCCCGGCGACGTTGACGTAAAGGTCCTGATCGCTGAAGCGAAGGCCCGCATGCTTTTCCAGAACCGCTGCTATGCGGGAGACCCTGCGTGAATCTATGCGGTCGGCAAAGGTGCGGGAGACACCGCTCTTAGCTGGCACTGTGAGTGCCTGGATCTCCACCAGAAGCACCCGGCTTCCTTCGTAGACCGGAGCAATGGCTGCGCCCGGCGGAAGACCTCCCTCCCGGTTCTGCAGAAAAAGAGACGCCGGGTTGTCCACACCAATAAGACCCCGGTCTTCCATGGAAAAGATCCCCAGTTCGTTTACCGGACCAAAGCGGTTCTTCATGGCCCGAAGAAGCCGGATGCCCCCTTCCGCTTCCTCAAAGTAGAGTACCGCGTCTACCATGTGTTCGACCACTTTGGGCCCGGCTATGGAGCCTTCCTTTGTTACATGGGCAACAAGAAAGAGGGGTACCTGGTGTTCTTTGCACCAGTCGCTTACTTCGTGGCTGCCGTACTTGATCTGGTTTACTGTACCGGGGACGGGACCAAGTTCTTCGGAGAGCAGGGTCTGGATAGAATCTACCACTACCAGTGCCGGCTTGATTGACTCCATCTGCCGCAGGATTCCCTGAACGTCGGTTTCGCAGAGGACCTTTATCGAATCTGAAGCGGCGCCGATGCGGCGGGCCCGCATGGCGATCTGCCGGGATGATTCTTCGCCGGAAATGTAGAGTACTGTCCCCTGGCAGCGGATGCTCCTGGATGCCTGGAGCAGCAGAGTGGATTTTCCAATTCCCGGCTGACCGCCGATGAGTACGGAGCTACCGGGAACTATACCTCCCCCAAGTACCTGATTTAGCTCAGGGATTCCCGTATCCAGCCGTTGAACGGCGTCTTCAGGAATACGGGAGAGGGTTTCAGCGTGGTGGCTTATGCGGCCGGAAGACGACTTTTTCCTCTGCCGGGGAGATGCGCTCTCCTCGGACAGGGTATTCCACTCCCCGCAGGAGGGGCAGCGGCCGAGCCATTTTGCTTCGCTGTGTCCGCAGGAGGAGCAGACGAAGCGGGTGCCTGTTTTTTTCAGAAGTGGTACCGAATGCCGATACCGCCGTCCAGATCGCCGGAGGTATCGGGGAAGAGGGCTATCCCGGGAGCCAGTTCCAAAAACAGTTCGATCTTCTCGCTGGGGTAAAAGGTTACCCCCACGGGGATCCGCAGGCCCAGGCCGATGGAGGAGTCGTCGGTGTCCTTGTCTCTGGTAAAGATCCGCAGCTTGGCGCCTCCCCCCAGATACCAGCCGAAGGGTTTGGCGATTTCCTCTTCAACTTTTTCAATTCCGTTTCGCAGAAAAATATAGTCTCCATGCAGATGAACATATTCACGAAAGGACCAGGCGGCTCCAAGGACAAACTGGTTGTTCAGGGAGAAACTCAGGCCCGTCGGTTCGCCTATGATAATTCCGGCGCCGATATCGTTCGCGGCGGCGGGCAGGGCGAAGGTCAGCAGTACAAGAAGGATCAGTAGATTTCGTCGCGTCATGCTTCACCTCAATTTTGGATTATGCTTACAATACTAACACCCATGCTGCTATTTTAACAGTTCCACCATAAAAACCAGAAATGAGTTCGGCGGAATGACTCCCGGATACCCCTGCTCGCCGTATCCCAGATGGGGCGGAATTACCAGGCGGCGTTTTTCGCCTGTCTTCATGCCGCCTCCAGCCAGAATACCTTCCCGCCATCCGGGAATTACCTTGTCCAGGGAGAACTCGACTGGATCTCCGTCGAAACTGGACTGTATTACGCTGCCGTTCAGCAGGCTGAGTTCATAATGAACGGTAACCGGGCGTTTTGCCTCCACTGTCCTGCCTGAACCATGCTCCAGGATTTCGTAAAACACGCCGGACTCTGTAGAGTTTAATCCCGGCCATTTATCGATGATCTGTTTCAGGAGCCCCTGCTGGGCAGCCGCCTTTTCCCCCGCTGTCTCTTTTCTGATCTGCTGAACCAGGTTCTGGAAGCTCTGCTGATCAACGGCAAAGGATTCAGCATCCGAACCGATTCGAAGAATCTTGACGGATTTGATCCGGTCTCCGGCCTGGATTTTGTTAACCACGTCCATTCCCTCAACCACATGACCGAATACGGAATGGCGGTCGTCCAGGTGAGGGGTTTCCCGGTGTGTTATAAAGAACTGGCTGCCGTTGGTATTTGCTCCGCTGTTGGCCATAGAGAGTATTCCCGGGCTGTCGTGGCGAAGATCGGGATGGAACTCGTCGGGAAAACTGTAACCCGGACCGCCGGTACCGGTCCCCTGGGGACATCCGCCCTGGACCACAAAATCGTCCACCACACGGTGGAAATTGAGTCCGTCGTAAAAAGGACCGTCTCCCTCATCATGATCAATGGTCCCCTCGGCGAGGCCTACAAAGTTGGATACCGTTAAAGGTGCTTTCTGATATTCAAGCTCCAGATAGATGTTTCCCTTGTTCGTTTTGATAGCAGCATAGAGCCCGTCGTTGAGCTTTGGCTGAGCGTTGCAGCTGGTCATGAAAAAAACTCCTAATAACAGGTTGATTATTATACCTGCCGGGGTCTTGAAAAGACTCTGTTTCCCGGCGGCGAAATGGTTTCCTGTGTAATTTGTCATAGCACAGTATGCTACCATGGACGGGACGAGGGAACAAGCGGGATATCCCGGAAGATCAGGCTTCCTGTGTCCAGCGTTCCAGCGCCTCTTTCAGTTCTACGGCTGTTACGGGTTTGCTGAGGTAGTCGTCCATGCCGACGGACAGGAACCTTTCCCGATCTCCAGGCATGGCGTGGCCGGTAAGGGCGATAATCGGGACATGCCGGTCCGCGGGCTCTTCTGAGCGTATGCGGATGGTGGCTTCGAGTCCGTCAACCCCCGGCATCTGGCAGTCCATGAATATTGCGTCAAAGCTGTTGGCGCTCCAGATCCTGTGGGCCTGATCTCCGTCGCTGGCTATTGTAACGGTGCAACCAAGGCGTTGAAAAATCCTTGAGAGAACATCCTGGTTTATCTGGTTGTCCTCGGCAATCAGGATCCTGCGGATTTCAGCGTTATTGGCGGTTTCCCGGAAACTGGATCTGGTCTGGGGTTTTCTCTGGCCGGCCAGCCATTCAGTAATCCTTTCGAGGTCAAAAGGCGGTTTTGTTATCAGCATATTATCAAGATCGAGGTGCCCATATTCCAGATTACTTCGTATGTCGGCGATTACAGCGATCATTCCAGCCTGGACAAGATCGTTCCGCAGGGTTGCAAGTTCGACTGCAGGCAGGTCGGTCAGCAGGACAGGCCACGAGCCAGGGTCAGGTCTGTTTTGATTCAGGATCACTGGGGTGCCGTTCCACCCCCGTACATACGAACAGTAGACTTCTGCAGCGTGCCGGCTTTTGCAGAGAACACCGACGGTTGCTTTTTCCATGTCGATGAGATTCCGAAAAACCGGGCTTTCCGGTTCACGTTCCATGGGAATGCTGAATGAAAAGTTTGAGCCCTCTCCCTCACGGCTTTGCACGCCCAAGGAACCGCCCATAACCTCAATAAGTGAACGGCTGATCGGCAGTCCGAGCCCCGCCCCGCCGTAACGCCTGGTGGTGGAAGCGTCCACCTGGCTGAATTTCTCGAAAATCAAGTCGTGTTTATCTTCCGGAATTCCAATACCTGTGTCGATTACGCTGAAGCGGATGCCATACGGTATACGGGCAGAACACTCGGCTTCTACCTTAACCAGTATATATCCGTCGGGAGTAAACTTGACTGCGTTGCCGACAAGGTTATACAGAATCTGCTTCAGGCGGTCGTTATCGGCGCGGTATTCCAGAGGGAGATCCGGGTCAAAGTAGAGGAGAAGCTGAAGTCCGGCACTCTCCGCTGCCGGCAGCAGGGTTTCGCAGACACTGCGGACCAGGGTGTAGAGGTTTATAGGGGATTTATCTATGCTGATCAGCTTTCCCGCTTCGATCCTGGAAAGGTCCAGAATGTCGTTGATAATAGCCAGCAGTGAGTCGCTGGAAATCCTGACCGTATGGGCGAACTCCGCCTGCTCACTGGTCATTTCGGTTTCGATGAGCAGGTCTGTCATGCCGATTATTCCATTAAGGGGGGTCCTGAGTTCGTGGCTGATATTGGCAAGGAACTCGGATTTTGTCCGGTTTGCCTTTTCCGCCTCTTCTTTGGCTCGAACCAGGTCCTCGGCAGCCGTATGGTCGTGGTGAATGTCCAGCAGAAGTCCGTGAACCTTCGGGCCTCCGGGATTTGACAGATCCGGGGATGTTGACAGCATAAACCAGCGTGGATTCTCTTCTGCTGTTCCGATCATCTTCAGGGGAATATCCATTGCCCGCGGAATGCCTGTTGCCTGGGTTTCTCCGGCGAGTCTGATAAGCTGATTCCAGTGTTCCCCCAGCAGAGAGCGCAGTGCGGCATCCGGCTCCTGGTGCATCCGGGCAATCAGAACCGGCAGTGGCCCGATGTTTGTAACTTCTGCACCTGTGCTTGTGCTTATTTCCAGTTCGAAGGCAATCCCCGGCAGGGGATTCTGGTCTTCAGCTGTCCCGCTGGCAGGAGTGTTCTGTTCTGTCTGGTGCGTCGGGCCCGGTATGTCCATATCCGGTACTAAGGATAGGCGGACCCGACTCTTCCGGTCAAGCAGCTTTTAGCGTTTATCGATAATCCGCGCCATAACTACTCCTTCTATTCCTTTTAATTTTGTCAAAAGAGTATCCGTACCTGCGGCTTCCACATCGATGATGTTATAGGCATAGCCGTCTTTGTGGCGGTTAATCATCTCAGAGATGTTCATGGACTCCTCCGCGAGAATGGTTGTAATCTGCCCGACCATATTGGGTATGTTCTTGTTGGCTATAATGATGCGGGTGTCGGTAGTTAAGGGCATGGAGCAGTCGGGGAAGTTGACCGAGTTCGTAATGTTTCCGGTCTCAAGAAAGGTAATAAGCTGCCGGCTCGCCATTACTGCGCAGTTTTCTTCGGCTTCCGGGGTTGAAGCCCCAAGATGGGGAATAGGGATTACGTTTTCCACCTGCAAAAGGGAATCATCGGGAAAGTCGGTAACGTAACGGTCTACAATACCGGCCTGTATAGCCTCAAGCATATCTGCGTTATTCACCAGGCCTCCGCGGGAGAAGTTCAGGATTTTTACTCCCTTCTTCATTCGTGCAAAGCGCTCTGTGTTCAGGATGCCCCGGGTCTGGTTATTTAAAGGGATGTGAATGGTGATATAATCGGATTCGGAGACCAAGGCTTCCAGGGTTTCTGCCTTTTTAATGCTGGGAGACAATCCCCAGGCGGCCTCCACGGAGATAAAGGGATCGTATCCGGAGACTATCATCCCCAGGCGCTCTGCATCGTTGGCAACATCCACGCCTATGGCTCCCAGACCGATTACTCCCAGCTTTTTGCCACGGATCTCGTTCCCGGTAAACTCCTTTTTTCCTTTTTCTATCAGGGCGGGGATTTCATCCCCCTTTCCGGCGAGACTCTTGACCCACTGCATGCCGCGAAAGATTTTTCGGGAGGCGAGAAACATACCGGTCAGGGTAAGCTCCTTTACGGAATTAGCGTTGGCACCCGGGGTGTTGAAAACCGCGATTCCCCGTTCTGAGCAGACCTTTACCGGAATATTGTTGGTTCCCGCGCCCGCCCGGGCTATTGCCTTTACCGTATCGGGAATCGCTAAAGAATGCATGTCCTGGCTTCTGACAATAATAGCGTCGGGGTGGCCTATCTCGGAGGCAACCTCGTATTCATCTCTGGAAAAGAGGTCCAGACCTTTTGCGGAAATCTTGTTGAGGGTCAAAATCTTGTACATGGTTCTACTCCTGTTTGTTATTGCCTGCACCCTTTGTCAGGGCTGCCAGTATACGTAATTCATCGAGCACCGAAACATGGCGCAGAGTAACGGTCTCCGGCACAGAAACCGGAACGGTAAAATTTACAATGCCCCGAACTCCGCCGTCCGTCAGGCGGTCGGCTACTATCTGGGCCTGATCCGGGGGAACGGTGATAATCCCCAGGTCTATCCTTTGTGCTGCCACATATTCGGCAATCCGGTATGATGGCAGGAGGGGCACTGGAAACGAGAGCAGTTCCAGTTTGTTGGTGTCCCTGTCGAAGCCTGCGCATATTTCTATGCCCGCGGCGATAAAACCGGGATACTGCAGTATTGCCTGCCCAAGCCTGCCCAGGCCGACAATGCAGGCTCTGCGGGGTTCTTCCAGACTAAGATATCCGGCAATTGCCTGTTTGAGCTTCGCCGGGTCGTACCCTCCGTTAGACATTATCTCCGCTTTCATGTGGGCAATGTCCTTGCGCACTGTTTCTGCAGTCTGGCCGATGGCGCGGCCCAGCTCCCGGGAAGAGACCCGGCTCTGTTGCTTCTCTGTAAGATTGTCCAGCAGCCCGTATATGGCGCATAGCCGCTCCAGGCTTGGCAGCGGCGGAGTCTGTCTCATCAACTCCTCTCTAAAGTCTGTGAAATATTTCACAGAAACATGGCGCTCATCCTAGGGTTTTTTGTATTTTTCGTCAAGGGGGATGGAATGGGTGTGTGACAAATTGACGGGACTGAATGCTTTAGCTACATTTAGACAAAGCAAATCGTCCTGCCAATGGCGCTCGATACGACCGATAGAGGATATTATACGTAATGCTGAAGGAATTTCGTACTCTGTTTCCATACTACAAGACCTATGCCGGGCGCTATGCCATGGGCTTTCTCTTTTTGTTTATAACCGACGCGGGACAACTCTATCTTCCCCAATTGATTCGTTTGGTGATCGACCATATTTCGGCGGGTGCAGTTGACCTCCCCTGGGTCGGAATGATGGTCCTTGCAATGATCGGGGTCGCTTTTCTTGTTGCCCTTGGACGATTCGGCTGGCGCTACTATATTCACGGGGCTTCCCGAAAGATTGAAAAGAGACTCCGTTCCCGTCTTTTCGGGCACCTGCTGACCCTCTCCCCCTCGTTTTACGGACGAAGTTCAACGGGAGACCTGATGGCCCGGGCCACTGGCGATATGCACCATGTTCGGATGGCCTCGGGAATGGGATTTGTGGCCCTCTTTGACGGTCTGTTTATGACGCTGTTCATTATCACGATTATCGTGATTCAGTTCCCCCAGCTGGCCCTGATCGTTCTTGCCCCTTTTCCGTTGATTACCCTGCAGGTCCTGGGGATGGGCCGCTTTCTGGGACGTCTTTTCAAGGCCGTACAGGAGGGTTACGCCGCCTTGAGCAGCCATGTGCAGGAAGCCTTGAGCGGGATACTGGTATTAAAAGCCTTTGTACGGGAGGATTCAAACCTTAAAGTGTTCTCGGGCAGGAATGAGGACTATAAGCGCAGGAACCTGGCCCTGGTAAGATTGTGGGGCTTTGCCTTTCCGATGATCTCTTTCCTTGGCGGAGTAGTGACCCTTTTGCTGCTGCGTTTCGGCGGAATGTCGGTGCTTGAGGGGGGCATGAGTGCCGGAGATTTTGTGGCCGCCATGAGCTACCTGGGAATGCTCATCTGGCCCATGCTGGGTATGGGCTTCACCGTGAATATGCTGGAGCGGGGAGGGGCCGCCCTGGCGCGGATTAACGCTGTTCTGCGGGAAGAGCCGGAGATCCGTTCTCCTGTGAACGGCTTGTGCTGTCCCCGGGAAGGAGCCATCGAGGTCCGGAACCTCAGCTTCACGTATCCTGGTTCCGCTGTTCCCTCTCTGCGGGATGTCTCCTTTACAGTTGAGGCTGGTCAGACCCTGG
Organism: Marispirochaeta sp.; assembly: GCF_963668165.1. NCBI lineage: Bacteria > Pseudomonadati > Spirochaetota > Spirochaetia > Spirochaetales > Spirochaetaceae > Marispirochaeta > Marispirochaeta sp. The sequence goes on from NZ_OY764209.1 coordinate 1,591,924, forward strand.
GAATCCTGGGGCGCACGGGAGCGGGAAAGAGCACCCTGATACGGCTGTTGCCCCGGCTGCTGGATACCCCGCCTGGAACGGTATTTATTGCCGGCAGGGACGTGCGGGACTATGAGCTTTCCAGTTTAAGGAGCGCCTTTGGTGTCGTTCCCCAGGAGACTTTTCTCTTTTCAGCCGTCTTAAGTGATAATATCGCCTTCGGTATCGACGATGCTCCCCGGGAGGCGATAGAGGCGGCAGCGGAGGCTTCCACGATAAGCAGGGATGTACGGCTTTTTCCCAAGGGCTATGAAACCGAGGTAGGAGAGAGGGGTATAACCCTCTCCGGGGGACAGAAGCAGCGTATTGCCATCTCCCGTGCCCTTATAACTCAGCCTGAGATCCTGATATTCGACGATGCCCTGGCGGCAGTGGATACCTCTACCGAAGAGAGCATTCTGGACGGGTTCATTGAGCTTCGCAAGGGAAAAACCAATATTCTGATATCCCACAGGGTCTCTACCCTGAAGTTTGCCGACTATATTGTCGTGCTGGATGAAGGGGCTATTGTGCAGTCCGGTACTCACGAAGAGCTGATCGGTCAGGAAGGTTTCTATGCAGAAATCGCGAACCTGCAGCGACTGGAAGAGGAGGAGTCGGCGTGAGCGGCGAAAGCGAGCACATGAAGAGCTTCGACTGGAAGATCGTGCGCCGTTTGGCGGGATACCTGAGGCCCTATAAAGTCCTTGCCCTTATTGCTGTGATTGCCCTTATGGCTGCAACTGTGGCGGAACTTGCAGGACCGGTTATCCTGCAGCGGACAATCGACCGGCACATTATGGGGTATTACCTGCGCTACAGTCCCCAAAACGATACCGGCCTGGAAGGTGTGGGCATCAAAGCTCTTCTTGATAATCCCGCGGTAGTGCCCGGTGAAGACGGCGTTTTCTATCTGCCCCAGGATGTTGCCTCTTCCATTTCCGGACAGGAAAAACACCGCCTTCTGGAAGCGGAAGCACTGGAGGAACGGGGCTGGTTTCTCGTTCAGCCCGACAATTATTCTGCGGGTGAATGGTCCCGGGTTCAGGCCTTGCTGGACCCCAGGCATGGCGAGGTCCTGCGGGAAGGGGAGGCCTACGCCTTTGGCCGGGACCTGCTGGATTCTTTCGAGACGGGTGAGCGCAGGCTGCTGCGGCGCTCGGACAGACTCGGAATCGCACATAACGCCTGGATCTATCTGGCCCTGCTGGCGGGCAACCTGGTTTTTACTTTTCTGCAGATCTATATTATGGCCGCCCTGGGGCAGAACGTTATGCGGGATCTGCGGCTTTCGCTGCTGGGTCACCTGCTGCGGCAGGCTCTGGCCTATCTGCAGCGGACTCCGGTGGGAAGCCTGGTTTCCCGTCTCACCAGCGACGTGGATACCATCAACGAGCTTTTTGCGACTGTGGCTATCTCGTTTATCAAGAACTTCAGCCTCATGATCGGGGTTGTGGTCACCCTCTATATAATGAATCCCAGGCTGGCAACCATCACCGTATTCTCCCTGCCGCCGGTTATTCTCGCTACCCTCTACTTTCGGGTCAAAGCCCGTAAGGCCTACCGGCTGGTACGTTCCGGCGTGGCGAAGGTTAACGCGTATCTCTCTGAGCACATCTCCGGTATGGAGGTTGTGCAGATGTTCGGTCGGGAGCAGGCGGTAAAAGAGGCCTTTGACAAGCGTAACGACGCGCTGTACGACGCCTCCATGAAGGAGCTTTTTGTATTTGCCCCTTTCCGGGCCTCTATCGATTTCCTGACTACCATCTCGACCGGGGTCATTCTCTATTTCGGCGCCGGCATGTTTGTGGAACTGTCGGTCTCCCTGGGGGTGCTGATTGCCTTTATCAGCCTGATCAGGATGTTCTACCAGCCGGTAATGGACCTGTCGGAGAAGTTCACCATCATGCAGTCCGCCATGGCCGGAGGGGAGCGGATCTTCGGTATTCTGGACACCCATCAGGAGGTCCCCGATACCGGCAGACGGAGAATCGACAATGTCCGGGGGGAGCTCCAGTTCCGGAAGGTCAATTTTTCCTATGTCCCCGACGAACCGGTGCTGAAGGACCTTTCCTTTACGGTGAATCCGGGAGAAACTGTGGCGGTTGTCGGCTACACCGGGGCCGGAAAGACCACCATTGCCAACCTGCTGACCCGCTTCTGGGATATTCAGCAGGGAGAGATTCTGATTGACGGCTTTAACATCAGGGATCTGCTCCTGGCAGACTTACGCCGCTTTATTCAGCCGGTGCAGCAGGATGTGTTCCTTTTTTCCGGAACCATCGAAGAGAATATTACCCTGGGTGCATCAATCCCCAGGGAAGAGGTTGTCGACGCGGCGAAGATGGTGAATGCCCACGGCTTTATTGAAAAGCTGCCCCGGGGCTACGATACCATGCTGCAGGAAAGGGGCAGCAACATCTCTACCGGACAAAAGCAGCTGATCTCTTTTGCCAGGGTAATTGCCCAGAACCCCAGGGTACTGATCCTGGACGAGGCGACCTCGAATGTGGATACTGAAACAGAGCGTCTTATCCAGAGCGCCCTCAAGGTTCTGCTGAAGGGCCGTACCTCCCTGGTTATTGCCCATCGTCTTTCCACAATCAAGAACGCGGATCGCATCCTGGTCCTGAGCCATGGGCACCTGGTGGAACAGGGAAGCCACGAGGAGCTTATTGCACTCAAAGGGCTGTACTACAACCTGTACCGGCTGCAGTACAGCGGTTCCGCGGCGGTTTAGAGGCGTCGGATGCGGGTTATTCTGCTAAAAGACGGGGATCCCTTTGCTAACCTGGCGGCGGAACGGCTTCTGTTTGAAGAAGGTTCGGCTGAAGAGAGTCTCCTGCTGTATGTAAATAAACCATGTGTGGTTATCGGCCGTTCCCAGAACCCCTTTGCAGAAGCCGACCTGCGGGCCCTGCGGCAGTACGGGATGCCCCTTGTGCGGCGTTATACCGGAGGCGGAACAGTCTACCATGATCCCGGGAATCTGAATTATACTTTTATTCAAAACCGCCATGGGTATGACAAGTTTGAGAACTCCGGCCGTATCCTCAAAGCTCTTGCAGACCTGGGGATTGCTGCTGAAGTAACAGAACGGAACGACCTGGTCATTGGTAAAAGGAAATTCTCGGGCAGCGCCTACCGGCTTACAAAGGAGAAAGCCCTTCACCATGGCACTTTGCTTGTTTCTTCGGACCTTTCCCTGTTGCATTCCGCACTCAAGCCGAGCTTTCGGCGGATAGAAGGAAAAGGCGTGCTGTCTGTCAGGTCGCCGGTGATCTGTCTCAACGATATTATTCCGGGACTTACGGTGGAGCTTGTTATTGATGCCCTGGTGCGGCACTTTAACCATGGGGTATGGGAGGAGGTTCCTCCGGATGGCGAGCTCTATATACGCAGCAGGACTCAGGCCGAAAATTTCTCCGCCTGGGAGTGGGTATTCGGCCGGACGCCACACTTCTCGTTTGAGCTTTTTATCGAAGACCGGAATATGCGAGTTGATGTGGTGAACGGAAGAATCACGAAATCATCACCTCCTGGAATCGGTGAGCTTTTCGGAAAAAAAGTCGATCAGTTATGGAACCATGAGGGCCTCTCCGTCGACTAATAAACAGGTTAAATGAGCCGGGAGGTGTAATACCATGAAAAATATTCTTACAGCCTTTCTTATTGTGATTGTTTGTGCAGGAGTGGCTGCAGCCCAGGAATTGCAGGATGAGGAGATCCTTAAGAGGATGAATGTTCCTGAGGCCACGATGGAAAAGCTTCGGGAGTTGGATCGGGAAACGATGGCGCTTGTAAGAACGGCAGGCGCGGAACAGAAGTTACTCCAGGCCAGACTTGAGAGGTTGCTATTGGAGAGAGATCCGGATATGAAGCAGATCGAAGCGCTGCTTCGGGAGTCTCTGGAGCTGAAACTGAATGTTGAGTTGAAAAATATAGAACGTATCAGAGAGATGCAGAGGCTTCTCGGGGAAGAGCAGTGGATGGACTACCTGCGATACCGTAATGAGTATCGCCAGAGAACATCCAGTCGTACAGGGGAAATCCCTTCCGGCAACGAACCGGCGGAAACTCGGGAATCCCGTTCATCCCGCAATTCCGGTGAAAGTTCTAATGCGGGAAGCAGCGGTGGTTCGGGCTCATCGAGGTCCTCAGGGGCTTCAGGCCGGCGATAGTTTTCTGTGTCTGACTCTGACCTGATCAAGCGATTTGTAGACTCGGGAGACGAGGCCGCGTTTGCAGAACTCGTCTCCCGGCATCGGCGGTTTGTTCGGCGGATAATCTTTGGTGTTTTTGGCGGCTGGCCAGATGAAGCGGACGAAACGGAGCAGGAAGTTCTGATCGCCCTCGCTGAGGGGCTCGGGAAATTTTCTCACGCGGCAGAGTTCACCACGTATCTGTACCGGCTGACATGGAACAAAGGGGTGGATCATCTTCGTTCTCTTGCCAGAAGACGCAAACGTCTTGTCTATACTGTTCCGGATATTACAGATTTCTTGAGTCCCGAGCAACGCAGTATAAATGCAGAGGACCGTCATTTTTTGTATATGGTTCTCCGCCGAATGAAAGAGAAAGAGCGCAGCCTTATTATGTTGAAAGAGATCGAAGGTTTTCCGCTAAAGGATGTGGCTGAACTTATGGGGCTTCCGGAAGGAACCGCCAAGTCACGGCTGCATCGGGCCAGGAATAAAATGATAAAAACCGCTAATCGTATACTGCGCGAGCATGGAGAAAACAATGAAATGCGTAGAATGGAAGAAGATACAAGACGAGCTTGATGCAGGTCAGGGTTTTTCCGCCGCTGTCCAAGATCATCTAACAGGGTGTCCACGATGTTCCCGGAACCTTGAGGTCTATCGCCGCTTGATCAAGAGCTATGAAAAAGAAGCGGCCTCTCCTTCCTTTGACCGGAATCCTGTTTATGCCATTGCCTCCCGCCGAAAACCCGCGTTGCTTTCTGTAGCAGCAGTTTTTGTGTTTATGATTGTGGCCGGAGGTTTGCTGGCTGTGCCCCATTTTCAGGATAAAGCTTTACGTCAGGAGTATTCCCGGGAAATCTCCGAATCGCTTATCGACGGCGGTCTTTTCGAGTATGCCCAAGCAAATGATCCCGGATACGAGAGCAGCTGGTTTTAAAACAGACGTGACCTCCGCAGGCGGAGGTCAGCGTCGTCTATCACATAATCCCGCTACTGCACTACCTCCCGGGCGTTATAATGGGTGTGAAGCAGATGGTGGGAACGTTCGCTCAAGGGTTCTCCCAGGTACTCTTTGTAGATCTGGGTGATCGCCGGATTCTCATGGGACTTCCGCATAGCCTTGCCTTCGTCCTCCTTGTAGATCGCCTCGATTCTTTTCTGCCTGACCGAGTCGTCGGTAAAGCGGGGTTGACCGCCGCCGCCGATACAGCCGCCGGGACAGGTCATGATCTCCACAAAGTGGTAGTCTCCCTTTCCGGCCTGGATGAGGTCCAGAAGTTTTCCTGCATTCCCAAGGCCGTGGGCAACGGCAACCCGGACCTCGACCTCTTCAAGAAAATCGTATTCCGGCTTGACGTTTTCCAGTACCAGTGAGGCCTCCTTTATGCCTTCAAGACCCGCCAGCGGTGTCACGTGCAGGTTCTCTCCCGGCAGGGGACGTCCGGTAACCAGCTCGTAAACAGTCCGCAGGGCCGCTTCCATGACACCCCCGGTGTTGGCAAAGATGTCCGCGGCTCCGGTGGAGAGCCCCAGGGGAGCATCCATCTGTCCGTCGGGAAGTTCGGTAAAAGCGATCCCGGCGCCTTTAATCATTCTGGCAAGTTCCCGGGTGGTCAGTACATAGTCGACATCCTGCACCCCGGATGACCGCATCTCCGGCCGCAGGGCTTCAAATTTTTTGGCGGTGCAGGGCATTACAGAGACCACGGTAATCTCATCGGCGCTTTTCCCGATTTTCTCGGCGTAGTAGGTCTTGGCAATGGCGCCGAACATCTGCTGCGGAGATTTGCAGGATGAGATGTTGGGGATCATCTCGGGGTAGTAATACTCCAGGTACTTTATCCAGCCGGGAGAACAGGAAGAAAACTGGGGCAGAGCGATTTTTTCCTGGTTCTTTAATAATTTGGTCAAACGCATTAAGAGCTCGCTTCCTTCTTCCATGATTGTAAGGTCAGCGGCGAAGTTGGTGTCGAATACCGCGTCAAATCCCATGGCCCGGAGGGCGCTCACCATTTTACCTGTTACAAGGGTTCCGGGTTCAAGGCCGAACTCTTCTCCCAGAGCCGCCCGGATTGCCGGAGCGGTCTGCACTACCACATGCTGCGCGGGATCGTCCAGGGCTGTCCAGACCGCGTCTATATGGTTGTGTTCGGTAATGGCCCCCACCGGGCAGACCGCGGCGCACTGTCCGCACTGCACGCAGGCGACGCTGTCCAGGGGACGGCTGAAGGCCGGACCAATAAGCGTGGCAAAGCCCCGGTATTGAGGAAACAGGGCTCCCACTGCCTGAACCTCGTTACAGACGGTAACGCAGCGCCGGCACTTTATACATTTCCCGGCGTCCCTATCCAGGGCAGGGGTGGAATCGTCGATGGCGGGCTCCAGCCGTTGGCCGGTAAACCGTTCCTGCTCAATCCCCAGCTCCAGCGCGAGGGCCTTGAGCTCACAATTCTCGCCGCGGTCGCAGTATTTACAGTCACCGTTGTGTTCGCTCAGGAGAAGTTCTACCACCATGCGGCGGGCTTCCCGTACCCGGCGGCTGTTGGTTTGTATCTTCATTCCGTCCTGTACCGGGGTGGCGCAGGACGGCATAAGGGTCTTTGCTCCTTCAATCTCCACAATACAGACCCTGCAGGCTCCCAGGGGGGACTTTCCTTCCAGAAAACAGAGGCTTGGAATGTTGATTCCGATTTTCCGTGCTGCCTCGAGAACTGTCATGTTTCTGCTGACGCTGACCGGGATTGAGTTAATGGTGATGTTATACACGGGCTGCCTCCTTTTCTTCTGTTTGCTGGCGTACGGGGGTTTTACCATAATCGCAGCGCAGACAGCGGCCGCACTGACGCATGGCGGACGCTTCTGTCCAGCAGAGTTCGACCTCGTCAAAGTTTGATCTTCTCCGTTCCACATCTATTGTAGGCAGTTTCTCCCTGGGGTAGGGTACCGGATCCTCATCAGGATCGTAGGCGGTGTCGTTCTCCCATTCCTCCCGCCAGAAGGCGTGGTTTTCTCCTGTAAGATATTCGTCCATGCCGACGGCGGCCCGTTCTCCCGCACCAATAGCCGAGACAACCGATGATGGACCGGATGCCATGTCGCCTCCCGCATAGATCCAGGGGACCGAGGTTTGGCCGTTGGTAGGATTGGCGGCGATAAAGCGGTCGTTCTGTGTTTCTACCGGCAGGGAGCCGAGTACCGGCTTGGGGTCCAGCCGCTGGCCGATGGCAATAATAATCTGGTCTGCCGGTATGAACTCCGCTTCTTCCTGGGCTGCCTTGGGGCCGCGTCGTCCGGTTCGGTCAAAATCACCCAGGGTCATGGGCAGACAGCGGAGACCGTTGACCTTGCCGCCGCTGTCTTTGACTATTTCTACCGGCTGAATCAGGGTTCTCAATGCGACCCCTTCGTGGAGGGCCTCTTCCAGCTCTTCCGCATAGGCGGGCATCTGTTCCTGGCTGCGGCGGTAGAGGATAGTGACCTCATCTGCTTCAAGTCGGATTGCCGTCCGTGCCGCATCTACCGCGGCGTTCCCGCCGCCTATAACGATAACTCTGCGGCCGACCGGGACCGATCCGCGGATATTGTATTCCCGCAAAAAGGGTACAGCCTGCACAACGCCTTCCGAATCTTCTCCGGTAACTCCCAAAGGAAGATTCTCCGGGGCTCCCAGGGCAAGAAAGACCGCTTCATACCCCTGCTCCTTCAGTCCTTCCAGGGTAAAATCTTTGCCCAGGCGCTGTTCGGTATGGATCCTGACACCCATGCGTTCGATCATGCGCACCTCCCTTGCCAGGGTCTCCCGCGGCAGCCTGTAGGCAGGAATTGTCTGGGACAGCATTCCGCCGGGGCGGGATTCCGCTTCGAAGATCTCCGGTTTGTAACCCAGCCGCGCCAGGAAATATCCGCAGGAGAGCCCTGCAGGTCCTGCGCCGATAATAGCGACTTTACGCTTTTCGTTCTCGGGATTCTCCCGGACTTCAGGGCTCTGGATGGTAACCTCCTGCTCAACCAGGAAGCGTTTGATTCCACGGATCGAGACCGGTTCGTCCAGGGTTGAGCGGCGGCAATGATCCTCGCAGGTGTGAAAACAGACCCGGGCGCAGACAGCGGCAAAGGGATTGCGTTCCCTGTGCAGCTTGAGGGCTTCGGCATAACGCTTCTCCCGCACCAGGGAGACAAAACCGGGGATGTCCACATTGGCGGGACAGGCACTCTGGCATGGTGCCCGGACGAGTCCCGGACAGACCCCGGCTTCACAGTGCTTCCGCCGTATGTGGTCCTCGTACTCGTGACGGAAATGGCGTATCGTTGAGAGGACCGGGTTCGGGGCGGTCTGTCCCAGGCCGCAGAGGGATGTCTCCTTTATCATGGTCCCCAGTTCGATCAGGCGCTCAATGTCTCCCTCTTCTCCATTTCCTTCGCATATACGGTCCAGAATCTCGAGCATGCGCTTGGTACCGACCCGACAGGGAACGCACTTGCCGCAGGACTCCTCCTGGACAAACTCCAGAAAGAACCGTGCCACATCCACCATGCAGGTGTCCTCGTCCATTACGATCAGTCCGCCGGAGCCCATTATTGCTCCCAGTTCCGCCAGGTTTTCGTAATCCAGGGGAACTGACAGATGCTCACGTGGTATACAGCCTCCCGAGGGACCGCCAATCTGGGCGGCTTTATAGTTCTTGCCGTTTTTTATGCCTCCGCCGATATCGTAGATCAGCTCTCCCAGGGAAGTCCCTATGGGGACTTCCACCAGCCCGCTGGTTTCGATTGCCCCCGCCAGGGCAAATACCTTGGTTCCGGAGCTCTTTTCTGTACCGATGGCAGCATACTTTTCGGGACCAGTCATAAGAATGGCAGGAACATTGGCGTAGGTTTCTACATTGTTCAGCAGTGTGGGCTTCTGCCAGAGTCCTTTCTGGGCGGGAAAGGGAGGCCGGGGACGGGGTTCGCCCCGCTTGCCTTCGATGGAGTTGATCAGGGCCGTCTCTTCGCCGCATACAAAGGCGCCGGAACCCATTCTTATGGACAGGTCAAAGGAGAATCCGGTGTTCAGGATGTTTTCTCCCAGCAGTCCGGCCTCTCTTGCCTGTTCAAGAGCTTTCTGGAGTCGTGATACAGCTAAGGGGTATTCGGCACGGACATAGACAAAGCCTTCCCTGGCCCCGATGGCATAGGCGCCAATCGCCATACCCTCGATCAGACTGTGGGGGTCTCCTTCAAGGACGCTGCGGTCCATGAAGGCGCCGGGGTCTCCCTCGTCGGCGTTACAGAGAATATACTTAAGCTCTCCCTCGGCTTTTCTGGTGAATTCCCACTTCATCCAGGTAGGAAAACCGGCTCCGCCGCGCCCCTTGAGGCCGGATATCTTCATTGCCTGAATTACCGCTTCCGGTTTCATGCCTGTCAGGACTTTTGCCAGGGCGGAATAGCCCTCTTCGGCGTAATAGTCTTCAATCCTGCCTGGATCAATGCGACCGCAGTTTCTTAAAACAATTTTCTTCTGGTTTCTGAAAAAGTCGATTGCGTCAAGTTTCGGTGCCTCCTCCTGTGAGGCGGCGTTCCGATGAATCAGACGGTGCAGTATGGTCTTTTCAATAAAATGGGTGGTCACAATATCATCGGCATCTTCGGGGCTTACCTTTTCGTAAACCACCTTTTCCGGGTGAATCATGATAACCGGTCCGGCTGCGCAGGGCCCCATGCAGCCGGTCTCTTTAACAGGAATTGAAACATTGTGCCGTTCAAGGGCTTCAATCAGGGATGCTTTAACATCCAGTGCGCCTGAGGCCATACATCCACCTCCGGCACACAGCAGTATTGCCGGTTCTTCCCGGGAGGATGCATATTCCCTGGACAGCTTTTCCAGGTTCGCGGGATCTTGAATGCGTTGAATCATAACTCCTCCTTGTCATCATCGTCGCGATAGGCTGCGATGATGTCGCGGATCGAGGTAGGGCGCACCCTTTGGTGTACCTGGTCGTCAATCATCACAACCGGTGCCAGGCCGCAGGCTCCAAAGCAGCGGCCGACCTCCAGACTGAATTGACGGTCCTCGGTGGTATCCCCGATACCGATACCCAGTGTCTCCTGCATGGCTGCCAGCACCTCTTTTCCTCCCCGGACGTAGCACGCGGTTCCGAGGCAGACCCGGACAACATGACGCCCCCGGGGTACGGTGGAAAAGTAGGAATAGAAGCTGACCACTCCGGCTACTTCGCTGAAGGGAATGTCCATGGAACGGGAGATCATGCGCATCGCCTCCTCAGGGATATACCCAAAGAGATTCTGCGCTGTCTGCAGGGCAGGTATCAGACCGCCTTTCCCGGGATCGAATTGAGGAATTAACTCTTTGAAACTCATAAGAAGTTCTTGTTCAGATTCCGGCGATGAAACCTGATTGGCAGGGTCTGTCTGCGTCTGCATACGGTGCTCCTTTTAAGCGCGGTTATGAGGAGAACCTCGATTTGACTGTTGCTCTACCGGATGCAGTACTGGTGCAATTGCTGCTTTGTTGTATAGTGAGGATCGACCTCTATAAGAAAATTAGCATATATTGTGCAATATGTCAAAATATAGTTATGGATAGGCTTCTAATGTGATCCATTATGGAAATAAGTCATATCGTGTATTAAAAATACCACGTTTTTAGAGGTGCCCATGAATAGTTCATAGTTTATTCACAATTGAGTGTAAAAATCGTCTGTATCAACATGTGCAGATGAGGATGCTATGCTTAATATCCAGAGTAAAAAACAGGTACTTTCTCGAAAGATTCGCTGGGGAGTGTTGGCTGTCAGTACAGGATTCTTTCTGTTTTTCTCACGGATAATTTCAGTACACTCGATCTGTCCCATCGGCGGTTTTGAGCTCTTTTTCGAGAGGATGGGTAAACTGGTGCTGCCTTGTAAACCGCGTAAATTACGGATCCCCGAACAAATTAGCCGCTTTCTTCGCTGGTTTAAATATGGGGCTTTGGCGGCTGTGCTGAATGTATCGGCTGCGGGCTGTGCGGTTTAGGCGTAAATACCTGAAGGATGGGTTGATAGAGAGGTTCCCGGTTGTCCACGATCTGCTCGTCCTGTGAAAAAGCAGATACCGCCTTGTACAGGTGGCCTCTGCTTGCGGGAGAAACGGAGGGTAGGACTTTTTTACATACACGCAAAACAGAGAAAAAGGCACTACAATAATTCTCTATTATAAGTCTGATTATAACTAAAACTGTCAGGTTTAGCAAGAAAAAATCAAAAAAGAATGGAAATTACTGCTGCTTTGGTCAATACTACTATCCGGAAGCCTATGCGAGTCTCCCCTGGTATTGTGATACTGCTGTGTATAACACTGCTTCTCTGCATCAATCTCTTCGGCCTGTATCAGCGTTACGATTATCTGATGCGGACCCCACCTTCCATGACTCCCCGTCAGACTGAGACTTTTGCTTTCAGCTTTGCAGGCGATATTATGGCGCATGATGTAAATTATCTTAATCCTTCGTACGATGAAATCTACCGCGGTGTCACAGCGTTTCTGCAGGAAGACCTTCTCAGTTTTGCCAACCTTGAGTTTCCTGTTGATAATTCCAAACCTTTACAGAATTATCCGCACTTCAATGTACATTCGGCCTACGTGGATGCTGCTGTTGAAGCAGGGTTTCAGGTTTTTTCCGCGGCTAACAATCATTCCGCCGATCAGGGGTCGGAATCCATTGCCGCTACGGCGGCCTATCTTAACAAACTTGCTGATGGCGACGGGATCCGGTGGTCAGGGTTACGGGCTCATGCTGATGATCCAATGCTTCCCGAACTGATTGAGGTGAAGGGAATGCGGATCGGGTTTTTAGCGGTTACAGCTTTTCTGAATCTGGAAGAAGGAAGTTCCCTGGTTTACCGGGTCAATCACAACAATCCGGAACGCCGGGAATCCTTTTTAAAGTATATTCGGAGTATACGGCCGGGGTATGATCTGTTTATCCTGTCGGTCCATGCAGGTGTGGAGTACGCTTCCCTCCCGCACAGAGGAAAGCATGAATTCTTTTACCAGCTGATTGAAGCAGGGGTGGATATTGTATGGGGACATCACCCTCATGTTTTGCAGCCCCATGAGGTCCTGACACGACCCGATGGAAGGCGGGGGATAATTATAAATTCCGCCGGAAACTTTATCAGCGGTCAGACCTGGCACATGAAAACCGACGAGATCGATACCGAGCTGCCTGCCAGGGGAGAAGGGGCGATCTACACGGTCAATCTTGTCCGGTCTCCGGAAAAAGGGCTTATAATCTGCGGAGTTGATGCTGTTCCGGTAGTAAGCTACCGGGACCCTCAAATGGGAATGATAGTGCGTACCTATGATGATGTACTGAAGGACCGCCAAGTTAATCCGAAATGGAAAAGGTTTTACCATCAGAGGAAAGAACCTTTTACGGAAATACTCCAGGAGGCTGATTGGCGTAATCTTGCCCCCTGAAAGCCCCGGAAATAATGCGATCTTTTGAGTCGGAAATAGACAGCTTTCTTTTCTGTCGCTATACTCCCCCCATGGCCTATAAAAATCTGCAGGATTTTATTAAACACCTCGAATCCAAAGGTGAACTGAAGCGCATCAGCGCGGAGGTTGATCCCCGCCTTGAGATTACCGAGATAACCGACCGGGTCAGCAAGTCCGGTGGTCCCGCACTTTTATTTGAAAACGCAATCGGATCGGATTTTCCGGTTTTGATTAACGCCTTTGGCTCTTACACCCGTATGGCCATGGCTCTGGGAGCGGATTCCCTTGAGGATAAGGCTCGGGAATTGGAAGAGCTCATGGAATGGGGCTTTTCCCAGGCCCGGAAACTCGACATCGGGAGTTTTTTTCCAAAGATGAAGTGGGCCAGGCTCTTTTTTCCCAGCCGGGTAAACAAGGCAGCCTGCCAGGAGGTCGTGGATTACGATCCGGATCTGACGAAACTGCCGGTACTGACCTGCTGGCCCGAGGACGGCGGTCCCTTTTTTACCCTGCCCATGGTTTTTACCCTTGACCCGGATACAGGAAACCAGAACATGGGCATGTACCGCATGCAGCGCTTTGATAAAACCAGCACCGGCATGCACTGGCACCATCACAAGGACGGGGCCCACTATTTTCAGAAATACCGGGAACGGGGCGAAAAGATGCCCGTGGCGGTAGCCCTGGGGGACGACCCGGCGGTCACCTACGCCGCAACCGCACCCCTGCCGGAGGGGATATCGGAGCTCTTTTTTGCCGGCTACCTTCGGGGAAAACCGGTGGAGACGGTCAAATGCCTGACCTGCGATATTCAGGTTCCCGCCAATGCCGAGTTTGTGCTTGAGGGTTACGTGGATCCCTCGGAACCACTGCGCAGGGAGGGCCCTTTCGGCGACCATACCGGCTATTACTCCCTCTGCGACGAGTACCCGGTTTTTCATGTAACCTGCATTACCCGTAAAAAGAAACCCGTGTATCCCGCCACAATTGTGGGACAGCCGCCCATGGAAGACTGCTACATGGCAAAGGCCACGGAGCGGATTTTCCTGCCCCTTCTTAAGCATATGGCCCCGGAAATACGGGACATGAACCTGCCACTGGAAGGGGTCTTCCACAACTGCGCGATTATCGCCATAAAAAAGCGTTATCCCGGCCAGGTCCACAAAGTGCTGAATATGCTCTGGGGCCTGGGGCAGATGATGTACACCAAGATGATTATCGTCGTGGATGAGGATGTGGATGTACAGAATGTAAGCACCGTAATGTGGAAGGTCTTCAACAATATCGACGCACAGCGGGACCTGATCTTCTCCCAGGGTCCTCTTGATACCCTGGACCACGCCTCGCCCCGTCCCCGCTTCGGGACGCGCCTTGGAGTCGACGCCACCAGAAAAGGCCCCATGGACGGGCACGAACGGGAATGGCCGAATGACATTGTCATGAGCGATGAGATAATCCGCAGAGTCGACACGCGCTGGAAGGAGTTCGGCTTTGATTAAGCGCTTCCTCAGCAAGGGCCGCAGAATCGGAAGTGCGGTTATGATTGAGCATACCCTCTTCTCCCTGCCCTTTGCCGTCGTTGCCCTGCTCTCCGAGAGTGCCGGCAGACCGCCCCTCTCTACGGTGGGCTGGATTCTCCTGGCCGTTGTCGCTGCCAGAAACGGCGCCAATGCCCTGAACCGCCTGGTGGACGAGAAGATCGACGCGGAGAATCCCCGTACCGCAGGACGGGCTCTGCAGACCGGCAAGGTCCGCCGCATGGAACTGATCCTGTTTACCCTGTGCTGCGGGCTGCTGCTGCTCGTTTCTGCCTGGATGCTGAACCCCCTCTGCCTGGCCCTTGTGCCGGCGGCCGGGGCCATTATCCTGGTCTACTCATATACCAAGCGCTTTACCTGGCTTTGTCACCACTGGCTGGGAATGACCTGTTCCGCAGCGGTTATGGGGACTTTTCTGGCTCTCAGCGGCAGCTTCCAGTTACGCTTTTTTCCCTTGACGGCGGCGGTGATGTTCTGGGTGGCGGGATTCGATATTATCTATGCTCTGCAGGACATGGAACATGACCGCAGTAAGGGACTCCACTCAATCCCCGCGCGTTTTGGGGAACTTCCTGCCATGGGTATAACGGCGGCGAGTTTCGTTGTGTTTCTATCCGGAACCATAGTGCATGGTATCCTGTATGGCTTTACTGCCTGGTATTATGCCGGGGTGGTTGTTTCCGGCGGGATTCTGGCCTGGGAGCTTGGTATTGCCTGGAAAAATGAGAAGACCCGGGAAGACCGCATCCCCTTTGCCGCATACCGGCTGAACCAGACCCTGTCGCCGGTATTCATGCTATTTTCTCTGGCAGCGGTCTATCTGCCCGGAGGGCTCCATGCCTGAGCGGGAACTCCCTCTGATTGTCGCCATAACCGGAGCAAGCGGGGCCGTCTATGGGCTGCGTCTGGTTCAGCTCCTGCTTGAAGAGGGGGTCCCCCTGTACCTTCTCTTGTCAAAAAACGGCGAAGATGTAATTCTGCAGGAGACCGGCCGGAAAAAGGAGGAGTGGCTGCGGGATTTTCACGCCGTCGGGAGCATAGCAACACCGGAAACCTCAGATTTCTTTTCTCCCATTGCCTCGGGCTCTTTTCTTACCCGGGGGATGCTTGTGGCCCCCTGTTCCATGGGGGCCCTGGGAAGGATCGCTTCCGGTACCTCGGACACTTTGGTGGAGCGGGCCGCTGATGTGAGCCTTAAGGAACGGCGACCCCTGGTGCTGCTGACCCGCGAAACACCGCTTTCTTCGATACATCTGGAAAACATGCTGAAAATTACCCGGGCCGGGGGTATTATCATGCCGCCGGTTCCGGCATTTTATACACAACCGAAAACCATCGATGAGCTGGTAGACCAGAGCCTCTGTCGGGTCCTTGATCTGCTGGGGCTGCCGTCACAGAAGGCTCGTCGATGGAATTCGGGACAGGAGTCGTAATGTCTGTACAACGAGTATTAAGCTTTGTTTTGTTGCTGTTCTTATTTACTTCACTGCTGTTTGCAGGCGGGGGGCGTGATACTTCAGAGGAGCCTCTGAAGATCGGTCTTCTGCCGGATGCCGATTCCCTTCCTTTTCTGGTTGCCCGGGAAGAGGGTCTTTTTTCTGAAGCACAAGCCGGTATAGAGCTGGTTATGTTTCAGAACCCCGTGGAACGGGATGCTGCTTTTCAGGCCGGTCAGATTGACGGCCTCATCGCCGACACCATCGGATCCATGCTTCTATTTACCGGCGGCATGGATGTTCAGATCGCGTCGATAACCTCCGGGCGCTACGGGCTTGCCGCCGCTCCGGGATCGGGAGTGACACATCCGCGGGAGCTCGCTGGAAAGGAGATCGGTGTCTCTTCCAATACCGTAATCGAGTATGTGGCTTCCAGCCTGCTTACCGAAGCAGGGCTCTCCTTAGCGGATTTTAATCCCCTGGCGGTACCCAGAATTCCTGTCAGAATGGAGCTGCTTCTGAACGGAAAACTGCCGGCCGCCTGTCTGCCGGAACCCCTCTACTCCCTGGCTGTGGCAAAAGGCGCCCTGCCCCTGGGAGACAGCAATGCTCTGGGAATGGATCCGGGGGTAATGCTTTTTTCCGGAAAAATTCTGCGGGAAAGGTTCGATGATCTGGTAAAGATGTACCAGGCTTACTGGCAGGCCTGCCTGAATGTAAATGACAATCCCGACGCGTACCGGGACTTTCTGGTGGACGGTATGGGTTTTCCTCCGGTGATCAGGGAGAGCTTCTCCTTTGTCGAGTATGTGTATCCGCGGCTTCCGGAAAAACAGGAGATTGACGACGCCGCTGAATGGATGATTCAGCGCGGGATGATAGAGAAGGCTCCCGCGTACGGTGACCTTTGTTTTTCCGGAGTCGTCGACGAGCTGGAGAAATAAGGGCCTTAATGATTCAAATCCGGAATCTGGATTTTTATTATCCTTCAGGACAGCGGGTGTTCCAGGGGCTTTCCCACTCCTTTGAGGCGGGTAAGCTGCACGTTGTAATAGGTCCTTCCGGCTGCGGCAAAACCACCCTGCTCTATCTTGTCGCGGGACTCCTTTCTCCCGGTCGCGGAGAGCTGCTGCTGAACAGGGAGGTTCCACGCAAGGGCAGAGAGAAGACGGCTGTCATTCTGCAGGATTACGGGCTTTTTCCCTGGAAGACCGTGTATCAGAATATGGCATTGGGTCTGCGGCTGCGCAGTATCCATCGGGATAAAGAGGCCTCCAGAATCGCCCGGGTCCTGGGAGAGCTGGGCCTTGCGGGTAAGGAGAAGAACTATCCCGCAACACTCTCCGGGGGAGAGAAGCAGCGCCTCGCGGTGGGACGCTCACTGGTCCTTGAACCGGACCTGATGCTCCTGGATGAACCCTTTTCCTCACTCGATGCCATGACCCGGGAACAGCTTCAGGACTATCTGCTCTCGGTCCACCGGAAGAGAGAGATGACGATACTCCTTGTTACCCACAGCATCGAGGAAGCCGCCTACGTAAGCGATGAGATACATGTAATGGACATCCGGGGAGAGATAAGCAGTCTCCGCAACATATCCTTCAGAGCGGGGGACCGGAAGAGCAGTGATTTTTTTAAAAGCTGCGTGGAGATCAGGAATACCCTGGAGAGTATCGCTGCAAAGACGGCACCGGGAGCCGGTGGATGAAAAAAACAGTCTGTGCCGTACTGTTTCTGGCCGCTCTGTGGTGGGCTTTCTCTGCAATTCTATCCCGGCCCTTTCTGCCCTCTCCTCTTACTGTTACCCTGGAGATGCTCAGGGAACTTGGGGGGGGCAGCCTGATGATTCATCTTGGCTCCTCCCTTTTTCGTGTTCTGACAGCCCTGGCTGCGGCCTTTGTTCCGGCCCTAGTGCTGGGGGTCCTTTCCGGAACCGTTAAAGCCGCGGATTCGATGGTGAGTCCGGTGGTGTACGTGCTGTTTCCCGTCCCAAAGATTGCCCTTTTACCGATAATACTGCTGTTTCTGGGACTGGGAGACCTGTCTAAGATTTTTCTCGTGGCCCTGATCGTTTTTTTTCAGTTTTACCTTGAAATCCGCGACGGAACAGCTGCTGTAAACCGGCACTACTTTGATTCCCTCTATACCCTGGGGGGGAGCAGGCGGGACCTTCTGGTTCACGTAATTCTGCCCGCCCTGTTGCCGAGGATTTTCAGCTCCCTGCGTCTTACCCTGGGGACCGCCTTTGCCGTGCTTTTTCTGGCGGAGACCTTTGCCACCCGCCTTGGAATCGGCTGGTATATTATGGACAGCTGGTCCAGAGTCGCCTATGCCCAAATGTACGCCGGCATCATGGCCCTGAGCCTTGCGGGACTGCTCTTTTTTGCGGTCCTGGACCTGCTGCAGCGGCTTTTTTGCCGGTGGACTTTGTAGGCAGGAAACAGAAGCATCAGAGCAGCCTGATAGAACCTGCCTCAGCTTTATTTATTTATTTGAGCATCATACTCAAGCGATAAAAGCTGCGGCTCTCCCTGGGGAGGCAGGTAGATCAGGGCATCCAGAATGTCGCTTATTCCATTTTTTTTATATTCAGCAACAAGATGTACTTTATAACCTGACACAACCTGGATTTCCGAACTGCGGACTTCCTTGATGATGATTCCCTGTGTGCCCAGTTCTGTGTTCAGAAAGCGGACAGATTCAAGCACGTGGGGATTATCCTTTTCTGCAGTCCGGAATCCTCCGGTATGACCTCTGGAATCTTCGTCATTCCCTGCAGGGCTGACTACAGTCTCCTGCGTTCTCTCCCGGGAGCCTGAAGAGAACGCAGGAATTGCAATTACAGGTATGATAAGTATGATCAGGAGTCCGGATTTGACGGGTCCCATGAGGTCCCCTCCTTATAGCCGACAACAGTCTGGGCATGATTCGTAGATGCCCACGTGACAGCCGCATCCACGACGTCATTAACATCGAGTCCATCATATACCGTATTTGCTGCAATACCGGTACTGACGCAGTACCCCGCGTCGAGAAGACTTTTCAGAAGCTGAATACCTGAATCGTCTTCTATAACGAAATAACCAGCTGAAAGATTGTCCCAATAATATTTAGCCGGTTCCCGCCCCCGGTATTTCGGGGCTTCCCGCCAGGCTGCTTCCGATGGCCAGGAAGTTGAATCAGCAGTATTGTAGGGCATGGTGTTCCAGGTTGCACCGCCGATTCTGGTTATCAGACTGGCCGCCTGAATGATGTTTGATCCGTTATCGCTGCCGTCGTTAATCTGATGATAGATAAAATCGGGACTGAAGATTTTATCAAGGTTCGAGGACGGCGAACCCGTGGAGCCGCCGGTCCAGCTTGTCGACGAAAGGTCCCAGTTGTGTTCCTTTGCTTCGGTATAGGTTTGAATGTAATAGCCGACCGAGAACGCGGAACAGGAACCTTCCAAGCCCTGATTTCCCGTTGGAGGAAAATGGATGCTTGCGGAATTGTCTACCGACAGAGGCAGGGTTCCTCTCATTGTGCCGGTATCAATACTCTCCAGTATTTTGGTGCTTTCCCAGACAGTACGAGATGGGGGAGCATATCCGGTTCCGAAGCGTCCATCAATTATTGTGTTGTAATTCTTTCCGGGAGTATATACTCCGTAACGGTCGATGTTTCGGGCGATTTCCCCGGAGGAAGGCAGGCGTTCATTGAATGCAATGCCCGATACACTTGTGGAACGGGTCATGGGGAGGATCTGCTGCTGTTCAGCCAGCGTCAGCTCTCCGGCGGTGGTAAGATACACACATGTTTCTGCGTTTGCGGAAAGTGTTACGGGTAATGAAGTGGAAACTGTATTCAGCGTTTTTATTGCGGGGGAATCGTAATCGCTGTAGAGCTCAAGGCTCAGACTGCCAAGAGAACCGGCTGTAGTACTGGAATTCTCCACATTGAAAAAGAGATCGTAGCTGTTAATACCGCTTGCGAACTCGCTTATGTCGAGGATCATGCTGTTAGCCGGAAAAGGTACTGCTCCGCTTAACAGGTTTGTGCTGTTCCACTCACTTTGAAATGTTTTTTTCATATACGGATCAGCCGGATCCCCCAGCCCGACGGTAACACGCAGCTTATCTCGTTCAGGATGGGTCAGTGAAAAGACCAGTACGGAGGTCGGATTATATTCGCGGGTAAAATCGTTGTAATAGTAGCTCACCAGCATCCGGTTATTTTTCATGACCTCATAGGGCATCCAGTAGTATCCGTCGGCATTATTCTCCCAGCCGTTTCCTTCACCCCAGGAGTTGTAGATTTTAACAGCTCCGCCTGGGGCTGCTGAATTGTCTTTGACGATCAGTGGGGTAACACCCTCGGGCGCGGAGATATTGTTGCCCTCGTTCATCTCGCTTACAGCGTTGTTTGCATCCGTGATGCATCCGATGTAGTAGGTCCCGGCGGAGAGGCTGGAGGGAACCTGGAACGTGAGGACGAAAGACATTGTCCCGCCAGCGGCTGTTACTGAAGAATACACATAGCTGCCGATCAATGTATCGGCAGTCGTTATGTTTGTGTCATCCGAAATATAGAAGTTGAACCGGTGACCGGAAGGACAGGTATCGGTACCAATATTGTGTATATAGGCCATAATGTTGAGACTATTTCCCGGTGAAGCAGAGGAGACATCGTTCCAGGTGCTGTTTTCGGCGTCATATATCCCAATATAAAGCTCATCCCCCACATTAATATCCGGACCGGAAAAAGCTTCTACCTGGCCAAGAAACCGTTCGGATGAACTGTCTCCTGCATTGCGGATCCAGACCCTGGTTCCGACAGACAGGACCACTGATTGAGGATTACTGATACAGTCGTTCCAGGTGGAACCGTCATCGAGGCTGTATTCCATGTCGACGGATGTATTTACTATTGTGCTCTGTGCAACGTCAAGGTAGGCATTTTGAGAAAAATCCGTGTCTACGATTAAATCATCAAGAGATGATTGAGGTGCATAAGGCACTTGGCCGCCCCCCGCACCTCCGCCGGTACACCCGGTCAGGATCAAAGTTGCGGCAATTGCAAGATAAACTAATACGATGGCTATTCCGGACTTTTTCATGTACTTCTCCTATAAAACTTTATCGATATACCCTTATTACGTCCTTCAGGGTAGCACATTCCCTGTATTCTATCAATTTTTCAAATGCCCAGGGGTCCGCGGGAATCGAAAAAACACCCTCTTTCCGGGTGTGTTGGAAAAAATTGACAGCTTTTCTGTCTCCAGCTTGACCGAAGCGGCATGTATTGCGACAATTCCTGATCCGCTGCATGCAGCTGTATCTGCGGTATCTCAATGTAATCGGGGTTTAACAGGAACATGATCGGAACCATAACCAACACAGCCACTGTAATTGCCGGCAGCCTTCTTGGCTTGCTGATCCACTCCCGGATGCCCAGAAACATCAGCCGGATTGTTTTTCAGGCCATCGGCCTTTTTACCCTGGTCCTCGGTTTTATCATGGCCTTCAAGTCGGATCGTTATCTTATCATGATCTTCAGTCTGGTTCTGGGGGCTATCGTGGGGGAGCTGCTGGATATCGACGCCGCGCTTAACTCCTTAAGCGACAGGCTAAAGAAGCGCCTCAAGATAACCCATTCCGATTTTACCGAAGGATTGATTACGGCCTTTTTTCTGTTCTGCATGGGGTCCATGACAATCCTGGGGGCTTTTGAAGAGGGCCTGGGGGGAGAACCGACCCTGTTGATGACCAAGGCGGTGCTGGACGGTTTTTCTTCCATCGCTTTGGCGGCCTCTTTGGGCGTTGGGGTCCTCTTTTCCGCGGTTCCCCTCTTTCTGTTTCAGGGGGGACTGACCCTTTTTGCCGCCTGGCTGCACGAGCTTTTTACCCCGGAGATGATAGCCGCCTTGAGCGCCGTGGGCGGGGTACTGCTGGTCGGGCTGGGCTTGTCGATTCTGGAGATAAAAAAGATCAAGATTGCCAACCTGCTGCCGGCGCTGCTTTTTATTACCCTGCTGGCCTATATTTTTCCGTGATCCAGTACCAGGCCCATAAGATAGTTTAGCAGATCCTCGTCCAGTTCCAGGGCGTAATCGTTGACGCAGTCCCGGACTATTTCCCACAGGCCGTCAGGGAACTCCCCTTCGGTGGCGCCGAACTCTTCACGGAACAGCTCCACAACCTGGGTCAGAATAACAGCTGATTGGAGGAAATCATCCCGCCCGGTTTGTTCCCGGAGATTCAGAAACTCGGAGACTTCCCAAAAGAGGTCTATCCCCATTTCTCCCGGCAGGAGGGGGAGGGCGTCGACAAAGGCGTCCCGGATCCGATCCAGGCGTTCCTCCGTGTCGGCATTTTCTTTGACGGTTTTCAGCATACGGCGATAAAAACGGTCTGCGTCCATCGGTTTCCTCCTTGTACTATAACGGCCCCGCCGGCCTAGGGGAAAAAGGGCATCTTCTGCAAAATCAGCAGCCAGGCCAGCATTGTTCCGGCACCGATTACATGGGTAAAAGCCACCGATTGGGCCATAAGTTCCGGAGAGGCCTTGTACTTGTTGGCCAGGCTGACGGAAAAAACCCCCACCGGCACTATGTTTACCAGCATAAAGATCATCAGGGTCTCAGAGCCGGCCCAGCCTGCCTCCCATACGAGCAGCGAAAGGCCGAGGAGAATCAAGGGTACCAGCACCAGCCGGATCAGGGCGATCAGCATGTTCCAGGGGTCGATGCGGACGGCCTTAAGCCCGGTTCCCGCGATTCTGGAGCCAGCCACCAGCATTGCGATTGCCATGGTGGGGGCGCCGAGATAATCCATGGTTATGGTAATGGCGGCGGGCAGCCGGGTATTTATTCCTGTAAGGACCAGGATAATTGCGCTTATTGTGGCGATGATTCCAGGATTTTTTACCAGTTCCATTAGCAGGTCTTTTTCCTTGTCACGGTTTTCTCCCTGAAGTACCGGCACGCACAGGGTCCACAACAACAGAATTATTCCCAGGTTATGCACAAACAGGAGCCCCGCCCCCCGTTCCGGCAAAAAAAGCACCGCGAAAGGCAGCACCAGAAATACGAAGTTGTTCATCATGCTCTGAAACAGAAAGCTGCTGCGCCGGACTCCCCGGTATTTCATCAGCTTGACCCCAATGAATCCGAGGCCGCCGCCGCAAAGACGGGAAGACTTATATTGCGCAGAATGTCGTCTCTGGTAAGATTCATGGTAATGGAGGTAAAGATAAGGGCCGGCCAAAAGAGATCGACCAACAGGGTGCTGACTACGGATTCTCCCTCCTCGGAGATTATTCCGAGCTTTCTGACTGCTCCCCCAGCTCCTATAAGCAGGAAGAGAACGGCCAGTTTTTCCAGTATAAGGGGTGCGATTGATCCGGACATGGGCGAACAGTATCACTCACTCCTTCAGGTACTCAAGAGACGGATCCCGGCGAATCTCTCTTTTAGAGGAATTCCGGCAGATTTGTCGACAGATTGTCGATGTCCATCTCTATCTTGCGGGTCTTTTCAAAATAGAGGGCTTTGTCCGCGAAATCGAAGATATCCGCCACCGTGTCGGGTTCACCGGAGTGGATACCGATACTGACGCCGAAGGAAAACTCACGCCGATCGTTTTCAATAGCCAGGTGAGCCAGTATCCTGTTTTTTACATGCTCTGCTTTTTTATACCCCGCATCGGGCATGATGACGGCAAATTCGTCTCCGCCGTAGCGGCAGATGATATCGGCCTTGCGGATGTTTTTTTTCAGGATGTCCGCCAGTTCCTTCAGCACTTCATCACCCTGTATGTGGCCGTAGGTATCGTTGATCTCTTTGAAGTTATCCACGTCAAACATCAGGATTGTAATAAGCGTGTTTATACGCTTGCAGCGTGAAACTTCCCGCTCCAGTGATTTTTCCATGCCCCGGCGATTAAGGGCCCCGGTCAGGGGATCAGTCATGGCAACCCGTTTAAGGGCGGCAGTGTAATAGGCCTTTTCAATGGCTATGGCTCCGAACTCGGCGATTGTTACCAGAATCTTGAGTTCCATCGGGCTGAAGCTTGTCCCGTCGGGTTTATTGACCAGCTCGATTACCCCGAATACCCTGCCGCGGTTTATCAGGGGCACTCCTATGATCGACTTTGTGGTAAAACCGGTAAGCTCGTCCATGCTTGGATCAAACCTGTCATCCGTGGTAACGTCTTCCACAATAAGGGGCAGGGCGTGCTCGGCTATCCAGCCGGCAATGCCGGTACCTCTGGCGAGGACCTGTCCCTTAAGTTGGTCAGCCCCCTCTCCGGTTACTTCCTGAAAGCGGAGCCGCCCTGTTTCCGGTTCGGTAAGCATAATCGACCAGTTTTGGGGGGAAAATATTGCCCCAATGTGGTGCTGTACCGCTACCAGAGTATCTTTTACCGTATACGCTGAAGTTATTTTCTTTGCCATATCGGCAAAATAAGAGAGCTTTACCAGGTCGTCGGCAGAAGGGGCTATTTTCATATCCCATAAGGGTAGCCCCTTTTCCGTTTTTTATCAAAAGGAAAAATACTCCGGGTTGTAAACGTGTCCCCCAGCCGAGCGGCGGGGGGACAATATCGTACATTACAAATTGCTGAAGTTATTCTCCACCTGCTTCCAGTTTACCACCTTCCAGAAGGCTTTGATGTAGTCGGGTCTGCGGTTCTGATAATTCAGGTAATACGCGTGTTCCCAGACATCCAGACCGAGAACAGGCTGTAATCCTTCGGCCAGAGGGGTATCCTGATTTGGCGTCGAATGTACAACGAGTTTCCCCTGAGAATCGACCGAGAGCCAGGCCCAGCCGCTGCCGAAGCGTGTTGCGGCGGCGCTGCTGAAACTCTCTTTAAAGGCATCCACATTGCCGAAAGTTGTTTCGAGTGCCTTTTTAAGATTGCCTTCTGGACCGCTTTCTCCAGGACTGAGTACCTTCCAGAAAAGCGTGTGGTTAAAGTGACCTCCGCCGTTGTTGCGGACTGCGGTGCGGATGTCCTCCGGTATGGCAGAAAGGTCTCTCAGCAGTTCATCCAGCGGAGTATTTGCGAGTTCAGGGTGTTTGGCCAGAGCATCGTTCAGTTTTGATACATAGGACCCGTGGTGCTTGTCATGATGAATCTCCATGGTCCGTGCATCAATATATGGCTCGAGAGCGTTAAAAGCATATGGCAAATCGGGTAATGTGTGACTCATATGGTCCTCCTCAGATTTTGTGTTGGCGATCCCCTGAGGAACCGTATATATAATCTAAATAGTCAGGTATTAAAAGGCAAGTCATTTAGACAGATAGTGATGTTTCGGTCTATAACACAGTACCAAAAACTCTTCGCAGAAGGCTCCCGTCGTATCCTGACCCGGTCCTGCTCAGACTGGGAACCTGACACAGCTTTCGCAGAAATAAGGCAGCGGCACCAAAGGCCACTGCCTGTTTGCCCCCCGGGGCGCAGTAGACCGCACATTCGGGAGCAGGGGGATATATCCAGTTCCGCCGGATCTCCTGCTGAAGTTTGCGGGTAAAGGAAGCCTGGTCTTTTACCAGTGTGCCGGCGACAACTACAGCTTCCAGGTTCAGTATGTTAACCAGGAATGCGGTATTACGGCAGAGTTCCTCCAGGGTATCCGCGGGCGCCTGGTGTCCGGACAATGAACAAGGAATTCTCGCCTGGACGGAGAACTGCCGGTCTCCGCCTTCCGGGCAATACACACTGCGGAACTCTCCGGCCGAGTATGCGCGGCCATGGTATACCTCTTCGTTTCCCAGAACAAAGGAAAAGCCTGTCGATAAGCCGGTACTCCGCTGATCTCCCAGAAGGGCGGTAAAACTGCTCTTTTCCGCCAGTTCGGGAATCCCGAATAATCCTCCCCAGGCACAGCAGTTGGCATCGTTATCGCAGACAACCGGAAGCTTAAAGAGTTTCTCCATTTCCTGTGCCAGAGGATAAAGGCTGTCTATATGCAGAGGTGTGGAGCGGAGGATCGTTCCGTCGGCGGTATCGATTATTCCCGGGATTCCGATTCCCGCCCCAATAACCGGCACTCCCTCCACTGCCGGGCGGAAGCCCTCGGAGGTACGAGCAAGAATTGTCTGGATACTTCTCTCTTCCGGCTGCATGTCCCAGGCGTTTTCTGCAAGAAGCCGGCCGCGGAGATCGGTATAACAGATGGTAACGCGGTCCGGCTGGATTTCTATGCCGGCAACGGAACCTTTTTTTGGGTTAATTTCCAGAAGGGAAGGGCGTCTTCCGCCTTTACTGCTGACACGTCCCTCGTACATCCGGTGTATTATTCCCGCGTCGACAAGGCGGCCGCATACCTTGGTAAGGGTGGATTTATCCAGTTCCAGTTCCCGGGCCAGTGTCGCCCGACTGGCCGGCCCGCTGATCCAGAGCCTGTGCAGGACCCGGACAATGCTTATTAGACCGGCTTTTGTTTTGGTATTGATCTCCATCTCTTTACTGAATTGTAATGCAAATTACGGGTTCCGGCACCTTTTTAATTTGGATTTTCAGCTGGTTCTGATTTTCGGACCGGGGTACTATTATGGTCTGTTCAGAGGAATACTGGTATACTCCATGTATAGAGTCAGGAAAAAACAACTGGGTAGGAAGACAGGTAAAAATGAAAACTCTTGTTCCAACAATCCGACGATGTATTCTTTTACTATTTATGTTAATCACCGCTTGCGGCGGAGGTTCCGAATCGGGCCTTACTTCCGCGGTCAAAGGCGGCGGGGAAAGCGAAGCGCTGAACATTGTGATGAAAAAGTCCCCGGTCAGCAGGGAAAACGGCATTGTCTATTATACCGCTGAAACCGCGGGAACTGATTACTTTGCCCCGGTAGAGACGGATGAGCCCCTGATGGTAACAGCCTACGGTCCCGAAGGAGAGCTGCCGGTCGAGATGAAGAGGCCGGATATCTATGTGGCTTTTAATCAGCCCATGGTTCCCCTGGCACGCCTGGGTGAGAGCTCACAGCGGCATCCGTACCTGAGCATTGAACCCCCGGTTGAAGGGGCTTTCCGCTGGTACGGATCGCGTCTTCTCTCTTTTGAGCCTTCATCCCCCTTCGAAGGGCAGAGGGAGTATCGGATAAGCTTAAAAAAAGGAATATCCAGCCTGGGAGGAAAAAAACTGCAGGAACCCCTTGTTTTTTCTTTTTTCACCGAGTACCTCGATTTTTCTCAAGTTTATGCCGGAAAACCGGAAACCTTCGGCATGGTTGATCAAAGCGATGTCCCCCCGGAAACTGCCCGGCATATTACCTGCGAGTTTACCTGGCCGGTCAATCCGGACTATGTAGCCCGGTATCTGTCGGTACGCGTCGGCGAAAAAGAGTATGACTTTTCTATCGGCAGGCCAGAGGCCGACGGTTTTGAGGGTCCCGATGAGCGTTTTGAGCGGACCCTGGTTTTGTCTCTGGATACGGCTCCTCCGGAGGACAGCGACGTCAGTGTGGTTTTAACGGCTGGAGCTTCTTCCGATGCCGGATATCTTGGAAGGACTGCTGAATCAGAGCGAAGCTTCCACACTTTGAAGCCCTTCAGACTAAAGGGCATGCGCAGTTATTCGTATACATTTCCTCGAAGCGACCAGGGGGACGCGAATCCTTTGTTCCTTGAGTTTACCCATCCTCTGGGAGAGACTGATCCCCGGAAGCTCGCCCGGTTTATTTCCACCAGCCTGGCTGCAGTAAATCTCGAGGACCATATAGAGATCTGGGACAATACCATTAAGCTCAATAATCTGCCGGTAGAGTATGAGTCGGTCTACAAGGTTACTCTGGAAAAAGGCATTCACGACATTCACGGCAGAAGTCTCTCACAGGGAGAACGTCTGGATGTCGAAGTAGGACCAGCAACCCGGTATTACTATTTTCCAAATACTGGAAGCCGAATGCTGGAAGCGCAGTTCGAACCAAAGATTATTTACGAGTATCAGAATGTTTTTGACGGGGTCTGGCATATCTCGGCGATTGACGATCCTTATACCTCCTTTTCTCCGGAAGAGATGGGCCCTTATGATTTTTCTACTCTTCCCCGCAATACCAAGCATTTTGAGATCCTTGACCTGTCTCCCTATCTGAATGACCGAGGGTACGGCAGCGTTGGAATCTCCTGGAATTTCGGCGAGGAAAAGGAAGGTAAAAGACGGTCATGGGAACAGCGGAACCTGCAGCTCCAGGTAACGGATATCGGTATAAGCTCCAGGATTGCCTTTAACAAGGTGCTGGTCTGGGCGGCTTCCCTCTCCACCGGGGAACCCATTCCTGACGCCAGGGTTGAACTGCTGCGCAACCGGGATACCGTGGTGGAAGCCCGCACCGATCAGTCCGGTCTTGCCCAAATAAGTTTCCGCGAGGGGCAATACCGCCGCCTTTTTCTGGAGGAGAGGAGAGACAAGCTGCGTATCCGGGTCAGCAGCGGCCCGGACACGGCGGAGTTTGTTCCCAATGGATCCCACAACCAGTACCATTTCGGCATCTATTCCTTTACCCGGCCTGTAAATATCGAAGAACAGCGTATGGAAGCTTTCATTTTTACCGACCGCGGGCTCTACAAAAAAGGTGAGACTGTAACCTTTCGCGGAATTGACCGTAGCTGGAGTGCCGGTCAGTATTCCCCCTTCCAGGGGGCCTATTCCATTGAGATTGGAGAACAGCGCTACCGGGCAGAACCATTCCGGCGTCTGTCCGGCAGGACCTCGGCGTCCGGCGGTTTTTCCGGCAGTTTTACCCTGCCGGAAAATCTGGAACCGGGGCGATACCGCATAATCTACCGGCGGGACGGATTTTCCGAGGAGGTACCTTTTACAGTAGCGGATTTTCGCCGGGCGGCCTTTGAGGTTCGCCTTGATTCCCCTGAGCGAGAGCTTTTTACAGGTGACACGGTCAACATGAGCGGCAGTGCCCGGTTTCTCTCGGGGGGTTCCCTGGCGGGGGGTATATACAATGTTCTCTGGATGCGGGAACCCGCTGCTTATCTTCCCCCGGGGACGGCGTGGCGGGGTTACCGCTTTACTCCCCGCCGCTGGGGCGGGCTGCAGGTCGTAGCCCAGGATCAGGGTGCGCTGGACACCAGGGGCTCGGTGCTGCTTTCCCGGGAGACCGGAGGGGACCAGGTTCCGGGAATTCCCTACCGCTACCAGGCGGAGCTCGCGGTACAGGACCAGTCCCGTCAGGAGCTTGCCGCCCGGGCTTCGGCCCTGGTTCATCCGGCGGCCTTTTACATAGGCTCGAAGTTCCAGGATGGGGAGCAGGGAGGCTGGTCGAGCTTTGTGCAGGCGGAGGAGCAGATTACCGTGGAAGCGGTCTTTGTACGTCCCGACGGTTCAGTTTACAACGGTCCGGTTGCGGACCTGCGGGCCGAACTGATCAGGCGGAGCTGGCAGGTAAGCCGTCAGCGGGGCGTCTACGACAGGCTGAATAACCGCTATGAGCTGGTGGAGGAGGCTGTTGCCGGGTTTGATCTGACACCGCAGGAGGGGGGTACGGCGTTTGAGATTACTCCTCCCGCCGCGGGGGAATATCTGCTGTGCATTTCGGCTTCAGATAACGAAGGACGCCAGGCCCGTTCGGAGATTAACTTCTACGCCACCGGTTCCCGGTATGTGCAGTGGAACCAGGCGGATCCTCAGGATATTGAGATAGTCCCGGATAAGGATGAGTATAAACCCGGGGAGACTGCTCGGCTGCTTGTCAAATCCCCGCTTCCTTCGGGGCGTTACCTGCTGACCATAGAGCGGGAAGGGATCATGGATGAGCGCTTCGTGGAGCTTTCCGGGTCCGCGGCGACTATTGATATTCCGGTTACCGAGTCCCAGGTGCCTGTAGTCTATGTGGCCTTGAGTTCCCATACCCCGCGGAGGGATCCCCCAAAGAGTTATTTTGATCCTGACCTGGGCAAGCCCAGGGGACTTTTCGGCATTACACGTCTGCGGGTCAGTCCGGAAAGTCTTAGCCTGGATGTCTCTGTAAGTCCTGACAAGGAGCTCTACCGTCCCGGTGAAGAGGGACGGGTACGCTTCAGGGTGACCGCCGGCGGTGCCCCGGTGGAGGGCGCCGAGATTACCTTTCTTGCGGTTGACCGCGGGGTTGTTGACCTGATCGACTATCACGTACCGGATCCCATGAAATTTTTTTATGCCGACTATAAATTCCCCCTCGGCGTCTACGGCGCGGACAGCCGTTCCCTGCTGATTAACCCGGTGACCTATGAGGTGCGGGACCTGCAGGGCGGTGACGGGGACGAGGGCAAGCTGGAACGCAGAAAGAACTTTTCCCCCCTGGCGGTGTTTGAACCAGTCCTTGTTACAGGAGCGGATGGATACGCCGAAGCGGTGTTTACCTTTCCCGACACCCTTACGGCCTACCGGGCCACTGCTGTTGCGGTAAAGGAGAACCGCTTTGGCCATTCGGAGACCGACCTGACAGTAAGGAACCCCATAACCATGCGGGCGGCTTTGCCAAGAATGCTGCGTCTGCGGGACACCGCAGATGCCGGGGTTGTGGTTACCAACCTTTCTGGAAGCAAACAGGCAGTACGCCTGGAGTGCAGCTCCATGGGACCGGAGATACGGCTCGCCGGTGAAACCTCCCGGAGCGTGACTCTGCAGCCTGGAGAGAGCCGGGAAGTCACCTTTACCCTGCTGGCGGAAGGGAGCGGGGATGCCTTTCTTGAGTTTACCCTGCGCTCAGGCCCTCTGTCGGAGGTGCTTGAGACATCTCTGACGGTAGAACGGCCGCTGGTTACCGAGTCTTTCAGTATTGCCGGAATAATGGAGGATACCAATTCCGTGGAAGAGGGGCTGGTGATTCCCTCTTCCATTGCCCCCGGCTACGGGAACATAAACCTGCGTCTCAGTCCCAATCCTCTGGGGCCCTTAAAAGGTCTGGTGGAACGCCTGCTGGATACGGATTACGAAATTCTCGAAGGTGAGATGCTGCGGGTTCTGCCCCATCTTGTGCTGCAGGAGAAGCTTGATGCCTTTGATGCTGTCTATAATCCTGAGGAAGTGGATGATTTTTTCCGCATGCTGAGGAACCACCAGAATCGGGACGGCGGATTCGGATACTATCCCGCCGGATTATATTCTTCCGCCCATTTGAGTGTCCGGCTGGCTCATTATCTGGCCCTGGCAAAAGACGGAGGATTCGGGCTCGATCAGGGGCCGGATTTCTCCCGGCTGATGGAGTATCTCAAAGGTCTGTACGGCAGTGAGAAGATTTCCGGTTTTACCAGAATATACTCCCTTTATGTACGCAGCCTGCTGGGTGACCGCCCGGAGAAGGAGCTGAAGGAGAGTCTTTCCCGCGGGGATGGGCTGGGGATCTCCGGATACTGTTTCCTTGCCCTCTCGTATAACAGGATTGGTCTTGCCGGGGAGTCGAATGAGATTCTCCAGCGGGTCCGGAAGTTTATTAAGCTGGGGACCCGTTCCGTCGATATTACCGAAACTTACGAAAAGCGGTTTTACTTTGATTCGGAGCTGACCAAGCTGGCCCTGCTGCAGATGGCGCTTTTTGCAGGCGGGGATCCAGCCGATATTCTGCTCCGGACCCGGGATACCCTGGTCCAGCGGCAGCGTTACGGCCATTGGGGCAGCTTGAACGACAGCGCCTGGGTATTGATCAGCTTTGCTGAACGCTTTAAAGAGTTCCTGGAATCCCGGAATGAACTGGAGGCCGAGGCCGCCATAAACGGAGAAACCGTCCTTTCCGCCTCGGCCGCTGATTCGGCGGACAGCTCCCGCACCTTGCCGTTGTTCGATGAGCCGGCCGCCTCCCTGCCCAGGGATACCCTGCTTCCCCTGACCTTCAGCCGCAGCGGTACAGCACCGCTCTTCTATTCAGGGACCATACGCTACGGATTACCTGCGGAGGCCGCTGTACCGAGGGACGAAGGCTTTTCGGTCTACACATCCATGGAGGACTTGAAAGGAACGGAGGTAACACAGCTCAGGGCCGGTGAAACCTACCGCGTGCGGGTAACCGTCTCCTCCGCCAGGGACCGTTCCATGGCCATGCTGCGGGTACCGGTTCCGTCGGGCTGCGAAATCGTGGACGCGAACCTGGTCACGACCCGCTCCTACGCCGAAGAGGGCGGGGCAGACGGCAGAAGTTTTGAACGGGAGACGGTGTACGGCGAAGCAATTACGGTCCTGGATGAGGGCTATTATTACCCGGATATCGGTTATTTCCGCTCCCTGGCTCCTGAGCGAAAGATTCTGGATAACGAAGCCCGCTGTTACTTCCGCCATTTTTACGCGGGGCAGCAGAAACTCGACTTTCTTATCCGGGCAACCGGCCGCGGCATATTTCCCACTCCTCCGGCGGAAATCCGGGGGATATACGAGGAGGAGGTCTTCGGGCGCGGGGCCGGAAGGCTGGTGATCATTGAGTGAGCGAGCTCTTTTCCGGCTGATCATTCTTCCCTGGATCTGTATCGGGATCGCCGGTGTGCTGACGGGATTGAGCCTGCTGGTTCCTTTTCCGGAGCTTGAACAGGCGCGTTCTGGTCCCTGGAGCCTCAGAGTGATTGACCGGGACGGGGGGCTGCTCCAGGTCTTGCCTGTGGACGCTTCCGGGCTGCGGCGGGAGTATCGTTCCCGGGAGCTGATCCCCGATTACCTGGTTTCCATTCTTGTAACAGGGGAGGACAGCCGCTTTTTTCTTCATCCGGGGATCGATCCCGTTGCTGTGCTCCGGGCGGCTGCAGCAAATATTTCGGCCGGCAGAATCGTTTCCGGGGCTTCGACAATCTCCATGCAGCTCGCCCGCAGGGTGGCTCCCGGAGGAGCGGGATTCAGGTCCAAACTGCTGGAATCCTGGAACGCCCTGCGTATTGAGGCGCGGATGTCTAAAGCTGAGATCCTCGAGCTCTGGCTCAACAGCCTGCCCATGGGTTCCAACGTGGAAGGGGTAGTTTCCGCGGCCAGGGAGTATTTCTACCGGGATATTCAGGCCCTTACTCCCGGTGAATCCGCTTTTCTGGCTTTGATCCCCCGCAATCCCGGGCGCCACGATCCGCGAAAAGGGGGAGATGCCGCCGCTGCGGCAAATCTGCTGCAGCGAGCCGGAATACAGGGAAACCAGGGAGAGCCCGCGATTTCCGCTGCTCAATCTCCGTGGCCTTTTAAAGCCCCACATTTTGTCCGTTACCTTGTGAGCCGTTATCATGCTGATGGAACGGGGCCTGTACGGACAAGCATGGATCAGAAGGTGCAGGAACTGCTGCATGCAGAAATAGCCGCCAGAGTTGAATCCGCTGCTGACAACAGAATAAGCAACGGCTCTGGAGTTGTGCTCTCCGTGGAGACCGGAGAAATCCTGGCGTATGTTGGTTCCGCGGATTTCTTTAATGCAGAGACCCAGGGGCAGATCGACGGTGTACAGATCCAGCGGCAGCCTGGTTCAACAATCAAGCCCTTTCTTTATGCCCTCGCGTTGGAACGCGGCATGACTCCCGCCAGCCTGCTCCCGGACATCCCCTCGGCTTTCGGGAGCGAAGCGGTCTATCTGCCGGAGAACTTTTCCAATACCTTTCATGGACCGGTGCGTCTGCGGGTGGCCCTGGCATCGAGTCTGAATATTCCCGCGGTACATACGGTTGTGCACACGGGGGTATCAGATTTTGCCGGCTGGCTCCTGGATCTGGGATTTGATTCCCTTACGGGGCAGAGGGATTTTGTGGGTGCCGGAATAGCTCTGGGGAACGCGGAGGTCACGCTGCTTGAGCTGGTGACGGCCTTCTCTATTTTTCAGCGGGACGGTTTTTACATTCCTGCAACCTTCCTGGTTGATACGCGGCGATCTTCCGGAAAGCCGGTAATGGACAGAGAAACTGCATTCTTAATACGGGACATCCTTTCCGTGGAGTCCGGCCGGATTACGGGATTCGGAACCGGCAGTATTCTGAACACTCCTTTCCCTGCCATGTTTAAAACGGGAACATCAAACCAGTTTAATAATATCTGGGCCCTGGGCGCGACGGAGAAAACTGCTGTGGGAATCTGGATGGGAAATTTTTCCGGCGAGACGGTAATCGGCAGGCCGGGCAGCTCTGTTCCGGCAAGCGCCGCGGTCGCGATTCTGACAGCTCTCCAGGAGATACCCGCATACCGGGTTTCCCAAAGAAAGCCCGAACTTCCGGCGGGAATTACAGCTTGCCGTATTTGCAGCCTCTCCGGCGGCAGGGTCGGGCCTTACTGCCCCGGCAGTGTGGAGGAGTTTTTCAGGACAGGTACGGAACCGGAGTTCTGCTCCGTCCACCGGCAGAATGGAATCTACATGCCCTCGGAATACCGGTCCTGGGGGGAACAACGGGGACTTCCCTGGAAGTATACCCCCAGCGGAGATATGCGCATCCTTTCTCCGACAGACGGTGCCGTCTTTTACCTGGATACTGCCTTGCCGGAGGAGAGTCAGACCCTGCGCATCCAGGCCGAAGGCCGGGGCCCCCTGCTGCTCAAGCTGAACGGAGAGCTGCAGTCCGCCGGGACGGGCTCCATTTCTGTTCGAGTCCCTCTTGAGCGTGGTGCCCACCGGATTACTCTTGAATCGGAAGACCGGCGGATAGAATCGGGCTTTACGGTCCGCTGAAATCCTGTTCAAGGTAGATCGCCGAAACCGGAATTCCTCCGTTAGTAAAGTTCAGTCGCTGGATTGTTCCGGAGAAGGAAAGCTCTGCCTCCAGTGAGCGGGGAACAATGATTACACCGGAGGTCCCGGTGTCCTTCAGTTTTCCCAGCAGCCGCCTGTAAAGAGCAGCCCCGCCTTCTGGTAAGCGTTCTCCATAGGGAGGATTGCTGATAATAAGGGTTTCCGGGCCGAATATCTCATGATCGAAAGACTTGAAGGCGTCGCTGACTGTAAAATCGATCTTTACACCTGCAGCCGCGCTGTTACCGCGGGCGGATTCTATGATCTCTGCCGAGTAGTCCGATCCGCTGATACCGCATTCAGGATGCCCCTCCCCTCGGTCGTGTGTCTCCCGCCTGAGGTATTCAAAGGCGGCGGCACGGAAATGAGGCTGCTGCATAAAAAGAAATTCCCGCATGGACCCGGGAGCGATCCCGGTCCGCAGTATTTCAGCTTCTATGAGAATGGTTCCGGATCCGCAAAAAGGGTCGTGAATCCTGCGGGGCCAGGGGCTTCCGGGGTGTTTTTCATGCCAGATATCCAGCCCCCACTGGACGATCCCCGCGGCCAGGGTCTCCCGTAAAGGGGCGGCACCCTGCTGCAGCCGGTACCCTCGTTTGTGCAGGTGTGGGCCGCTCAGGTCGATCCGCAGTTCGACCCGGTCTTTTTCTACACTACCGTGGATTCGCTGCCGCGGTTCGGTCTCGGCTGATGTTCCGGTCTCCGGGGAAGCTCTTTCCCCCGATTCACGGAAGCGCCGCATTATTGCCTCGGTGATAGTGGCTGCGGTCTCCCCCTCATGCTTCAGGCGGCTGTACCGTACCCGGGCTGAAACATCCAGAGGAACACCCGGGTTCAAAAGAAGCTCCCATGGAATGGAAGCGGTCTTGCGGAAGAGTTCCTCCCGGGCCCCGGCCTTGAAGTTATCCAGGCAGAGCCAGATTCTGGAAGCGCTGCGGAGTCGCAAGTGGGCACGGTAGACGTCTTCTATTTTTCCCGAAAAATATATCCCGTGATCGGTCTCCCGGATTATCGCAAGGCCCTCGGCCCGCATTTCCCCGGTGCAGATTTCCCGCAGTTGAGCTATTTGTGTTACAAGAAAAGAGTGATCCCTGGACCATATATGCCGTTTTATGCGTTTGTTAAGTGCCATTCCCTGAAGTGAACACCGGTTTCAGGCTGTGTGTCACCCCCCAATCAGAAATCTTCGAAAATTTGCTCGAAAAAATTTGACAGCTTCGCAAACGTTTGCTAACCTGTTTTACAAGGTATCGCAAACGTTTGCTATATGATATCAGACACGAATTTTAGAGGATTCATGGAACCAGCAGGGATAGTATTCGACATTCAGCGTTTTTCTCTTCATGACGGCCCGGGAATCCGGACCCTGATTTTTTTAAAAGGCTGTCCCCTCTCCTGCCTCTGGTGCTGCAACCCCGAGTCCCAGGCGGGGTATCCGCAGATAGGCTATGACCCTCAGAAATGTATCTCCTGTAACGCCTGTATCGAAGTATGTCCCTGCAATGCCGTCAGGGTTGATGAAGAGGGACAACGGATTTTCGCCGCGGATCTCTGCGCCGACTGTGCCGGGCAGCCTTGCGCGGATGCATGTCCCACAGGGGCAATCGAACGTTTCGGCGAACTGATGGGGGTCGAGGATGTCATGGACCAGGTATGCAGGGACGAACCCTTCTATCGCAAATCCGGCGGCGGCGTAACAGTCTCCGGGGGCGAACCGCTTGCCCAGGCTGATTTTACCTACGCGATTCTGAAGGAGTGCAGGAAGCTGATGTTTTCGACTGCCGTCGAGACCTCGGGATACTGCCGTGCTGAAGACATTGAAAAAGTGGCGGAAGTGACCGATCTTTTTCTTTTCGACATAAAACATGTAGACGGGAAAAAACACGCTCAATTCACCGGGGTGGATACCGGACTCATTATGGACAATCTGCGGCTGCTGCGTGGAAAAAATGCAAACATCATTGTGCGGATTCCCTTGATTCCGGGATTCAACACCGATGAGCAGACTCTCTCTGCTATAGCGGATTTCTCCGGAGAAAACGGTATCCGGGAGATCCATCTGCTGCCGTATCACCGGCTCGGCCGCTCAAAGTATGACCGGCTTTCTATCCGGTACCGGGGAGAAGATATTCCGCTTCTCTCGGATGACGAGATCGAGTCGGCCCGGAACACAATCGAGGCACGGGGCATATGTGTCACCCTGGGAGGATAGGAGGAGCTGTATGAGTATCAGTAAGCGTGGTCAACGCCTCAAGGAACAGATAGTCAGCTGTACACCCTCGATTTCCGCTGAGCGGGCCGAGATTGTCACTTGCTGCTATAAAGAGTACGCGTACGAGGACGAGCAGGTCCGCAGAGCCAGGGTTGTGGAAGCGGTCCTCGACCAGAAGTCCCTCTATATGCTGGAAGGGGACCTGCTTGTGGGGAACCAGGCACCCCGGCCCCGCTGCGCCGAGGTTTTTCCTGAGTTTTCTACCCGCTGGATACTGAAAGAGCTCGATGAGTTCGAGAAGCGGAATTCCGATATCTTCACCGTTGACGATGAGACCAAGGAACGGCTGCGGGAAATCCTTCCCTGGTGGGAGGGTAAATCCGTTCAGGACAGGACCCTGCAGATACTTCCGCCGAATATTGAAGCGGCGAACCGGGAACTGGTGTTTATCCTCACTTCCCTTTCCAGCGGGGTCGGACATATTGCCGTCAATTATGAACGCTGTATCCGTTTTGGATTACGGAAGATCATCGACGAATCCTGCCGGCTGGAGGAATCTCTGAAGATTGACCGCCAGGCAGATATTGAGCAGCGGGATTTTTACCGTTCCGTGCGCATAGTCTGCGAGTCGCTTATCCGATTTGCCGGACGCTTTCAGGCCTATGTAACAGAATTGGCGACGGTGGAAAGGAACCCGGAGCGCCGGGCGGAGCTTTATGAAGTCGCCCGCATCTGCTCGCGGGTTCCGGAACAGCCTGCCCGGAGCTTTCATGAAGCCCTGCAGTCCTTCTGGTTCGTTCATCTTGTGCTGCAGATTGAATCCAACGGCCACAGCATCTCCCCCGGAAGGTTCGATCAGTATATGTATCCTTATTATCGCGAGGATCTGGACAGCGGCCGGCTAACCCGGACCGGAGCCCGGGAGCTGCTGGAAAATCTCTGGATTAAAATGAACGAGCTCATGAAGCTGCGGGACCTGACCGGCTCCAAGGCTTTTGGAGGGTATCCCCTTTTTCAGAACCTGATAGTCGGTGGCCTGGACACAAACGGCAGAGATTCTTCAAACGAGCTTTCCTACCTCTGCATGGAGGTTACCCGGGAACTCAAGCTTCCCCAGCCGTCCGTTTCCGTGCGTTGGCACGCTGGAACGCCCCGTCGTTTTATGACCGAGGCGGCCGCGGTGGTTAAGGGTGGCTTTGGCATGCCGGCATTTTTTAACGATGAGGTCATTGTCCCCATGATGCTCGACATGGGGTACAGCTTCGATGAGGCACGAAACTACGCCGAGGTCGGCTGTGTGGAGCCGCAGGCGGCGGGCACAACGGAAGGCTATTATCCTTCCGGTTTTATGAACCTGAGCAAGGTGCTGGAATTGACCCTGAACAACGGTGTAAATCCTATGAGCGGGACCCGCCTTGGCCCGGAAACCGGAACGGATTTTTCCGGTTTTGAAGATTTCTACCAGGCCTATCTGCAGCAGCTGGGCTTTTTTTGCGATCTGATGGCGGATGCAATCAACATCATCGACTCCGTGCAGGGGAAGTATGTTCCCACCCCCTTCAGCTCCTGTTTCGTTGACGACTGTCTGACTTCCGGTACGGATGTACGCCGGGGGGGAGCAAAATATAACTTTTCGTCTCCCAATGTGGTTGCTCTGGCTAATGTCGCAGATGCATTGATGGTCATGAAGGAGGCGGTCTTCAAGGAAAAAAAGGTCTCCTATGATGATCTACGACGGATCCTGCACGAGAATTTTGAAGGAAACGAAGCTCTGCGGCAGCGTTTTTTACGGGATTATCCCAAATACGGGAATGACAATGATGAGGTGGATACCTTCGCCGGGGAGATAGCCCGCTTTCTGGACCAGTGTTTTCGACAGCGGAAGAATGTACGGGGAGGGTGTTTCTTCGTGGGGCTTCAGAGTATTTCTGCTCATGCACTGTTTGTTAACTCCCTGGGGGCTACTCCCGACGGCAGAATGATGGAGATGCTCCTCGCCGACGGCGGCTGCTCCCCCGCCCAGGGCCGGGACAGGCGTGGGCCAACGGCAATTGCGTGTTCAGTGGCCAAAATCGATCACTTTAAGGTACCCAATGGTACGCTTTTAAACATCAAGCTGAACCCGTCCCTGCTGGAGACTCCCACGGGGATCGATAATCTGATCTCCCTGATCGAGGCCTATTTTACGATGAAGGGACAGCATGTTCAGTTTAATGTCGTGAGCTCGGATATTCTGCGGGCGGCACAAAAGTCCCCTGAAGAGTATGGTGATCTGGTAGTACGGGTGGCGGGATTCAGCGTCTACTTTGTGGCTATTGACCGGATTCTGCAGGAGGACATTATTCGGCGGACGGAGCAGACCGCGTTTTGAAAAAAGGCGGTATCAAGTTTTTTGTAATCTCCCCGCGCGTTGCGGGGCAGTAATATATTTTTGGAGGTTTGTATGAAACGGATTGTAGTGTTACTTCTTCTGGTAACCCTGGCAGCAGGCTCAGTCTTTGCCGGAGGACAGGGAGACGGCGCTTCGGCGGAAGGAAAAGACGCCGGGGTAATCAAAATGACCATGGCGACCAGCCAGCCCCCCGAGGGTGGATTTATGGGAGAAATGCCCTTTAAGCTGGCTGAATATCTGAAGGAGGAGTCCGGCGGCAGAATTGAACTTACGGTGCACCATTCAGGTTCTTTGAGCTCCAACGAACGTGAGCTTCTTGAGATGGCTCAGGCGGGAACAGTAGATTTTGCCATGGGCGCGACCACCTACGTACTTGGGTGGTCTGAATCTTTCAAGATCTTCGACCTGCCCTTCCTTTTTGACAGTGTCGACCATTTTGACAGGGTTGTTTTTGGTGAAGTCGGGGACATCCTCCGGGAAGAGTGTCTTGATGACAATGTGGTGCTTCTCGGACAGATTATTCCCGGTTTCCGCAGTATCTTTACCGCGAAAAAAGAGATCAGGACTATCGAAGATCTTAAAGGTTTGAAAATACGCAGCATGGAGAGTCCTGTCTATGTAGAGATGTTCAAGCGTCTCGGTATGCTCCCCACCCCCATGCCCTCCTCTGAGCTGTATACCTCTCTTCAGACCGGTGTAGTCGATGCCGGCGAGAACGACCCTGCCAGTGTTGTCAGCTGGGGCTGGATCGATGTAATCAAGTACTACATGCTGAACAGACACACTTTGAGTTCCAACGCCCTGTTTATCGGCAAAGCCCGCTTTGACTCCCTGTCTCCCGATCTTCAGGACGCTGTCATGAGGGCTTCCGAACGGGCGGTACGCTACCAGTTCGACTATATCCAGGGCGCCTGGGAAGATTCCATGAAGATGATCCGGGATAAGGGAATTACGGTTGTAGAACTGAGCGATGCTGAGCTGGCAAAATTCCGTGACCGGGTTTCCCCAATGGTTGATGAATACGCGAAAGAGATTCCTAACAATCTGGTACAGAAAGTCAAAGACGCTAGGTAATTGTAAGAATCATGATAAAATACTGTCTTCCGGATCTTTCCGGAAGACAGTTCAATTTAGTATGCAAGAGGCCAATGTATGTTGAACGAGAATCCGCTGAGAAAAGCATTCAGCGTATTGAATAAAATCATAGAGGTGACATCGGTAGTTATTCTTGTGCTCGTGAGCCTGGTGGTGTTTTATTCAGTACTGCTGCGCTACGTGTTTAAGAGTCCCCTCGCCTGGTCCGAAGAGGTGGCAAGATACATGTTTATCTGGATGGTCTTCCTCGGCTTCTCCATAGCCGAAAAGAGCGGCGACCATTTCCGGATTGAAGTATTCATTGAAATGGTAACCCCAAAGGTCCGGCTGATCATTGAAATTTTCCTCAATATTCTTATTTTTTACGCCCTGTTCGTATTATTCCAGGAAGGAATGAACTATTACCAGCAGGGAAAAAGTGGGTTATCCACTATCCTCGAAATGCCGCTGAACCTTATCTATATCGCCCTGCCGATATCCATGGTTCTGACATTTATGAACAGGATTGATACCGCACAAAAACAGATACGCGCGCTCCTGTCCCAAATCAAGGGCGAAGCGGAAACGCAAAATACATAGGAGGGAGTGGAAATGGAAACAGCGCTTTTTATACTCTTTGGCTTCTTCGGCCTTATGATACTGGGAATGCCCATCGGGTATTCCATGCTGGTAACGGCGATATTTACTTTGAAAACATTTCACAACGCCATACCTCTCTCTATTGTTCCCCAGAGAATTTTTGCCGGAGTGAACAACTTTATTTTGCTGTGTATTCCCTTTTTTATGCTTGCTGGTGAGATGATGGCCATTACCCCGCTCTTTGAAAAACTGATCAAGCTGTTTCGGGCTTTCCTTGGACATGTAAAAGGCGGGCTCTCCCATGTCAATATTGTGGTCAGTATGTTCTTTGCAGGTATTACCGGTGCAGCAACGGCGGACACCTCAGCGGTCGGGGGCCTTCTTATCCCTGCGATGGAGAAAGATGGCTATACACGAAGCTATGCCACGGCGGTGACCGTAAGCTCTTCTACAATCGGGGTTATTATTCCTCCCAGCAATTTGATGATTGTCGCCGCTCTGGCGACAAGTTCCTCCGTGGCGGTCCTCTTTATGGCGGGACTTGTTCCGGGAATCCTCTCCGGTCTGGGACAGCTGGTTGTCAGTCTAATTTATGCCAAGCGCAAGGGATTTCCTTCCGCTCACCGAATGGACTGGAAGGAGCGTGTGCAGGTGTTCTGGGCCGGGATCCCGGCGATTGGTATTCCGGTCATTATTTTTGGCGGTATTCTCGGTGGCGTTTTTACACCGACAGAGGCCGCGGCCATGACGGTGTTTTACGCCGTGATTGTTGGGATATTTCTGCTGCGGAGCTTTCCTTCGCCTCAGCTGCTGTACAAAACCCTGCTCACCGTAGTACAGCGCCTCGGGGCGGTCATGCTGGCGGTCGGTGCTGCCATGGTGCTGGGATGGATCTTCGCGATCGCTCAGATCCCCTCGGCGATCGGTACATGGATTACCTCCGTAACGACAAATCCAATTCTGATTACGGCGGGAATGCTGGTGACCTTTCTGGTTATCGGGACCTTTCTTGACCCTCTGCCGGCTATCCTGATTTTTACCCCGATATTTCTGCCAATCGCTCAGCAGATCGGCATGGGAAAGGTGCACTTTACCATTACCATGGTGTTTGGCTTTGTTATCGGTTTGATCACGCCGCCTGTGGGGTCCTGCCTGTATGTGGGAGCAGCGATAAGCGGGCTGCGGGTTGAGCAATTTATAAAGGACCTGGTTCCTTTTATTGTTGCCATCTCGCTGGTATTGCTCCTGGTCGCCTTTTTCCCTCCCATTGTAGAGTTTGTACCGAATCTTATGTTTGAATAAACAGGCTGAATATATAAGGGGCACGCCGTGGCTAAGGTTACTATAAAGGATATTGCGAAGGAGCTAGGGGTCTCATATACAACTGTCTCACGGGCCTTGACGAACAGAGCCGGGGTAAATGCCCTTACGCGGCAGCGTATTGTTGAAGAAGCGCATCGCATGGGGTATCAACCCAACATCCTGGCCAGGGGCCTGGTAACGCAGCGGACTGATACAATCGGTTTGCTTGTCCCTGACATAACCAACCCCTTTTCTGCGGAAGTTGCCCGGGGTGTGGAGAACGCGGCCCAGGAATACGGCCTAACTCTGATTCTG
Organism: Marispirochaeta sp.; assembly: GCF_963668165.1. Classification (NCBI taxonomy): domain Bacteria; kingdom Pseudomonadati; phylum Spirochaetota; class Spirochaetia; order Spirochaetales; family Spirochaetaceae; genus Marispirochaeta; species Marispirochaeta sp. Next base: position 1,634,164 of record NZ_OY764209.1, read on the forward strand.
GGAGACACAAATCACTCACCCGGTTTGGAGAGCCAGTACATCAGGCGCCTGGCTTCAAACAGAGTCGATGGTTTGCTGGTTATGCCCGTTTCCTCCCACGCCGAGAATGATATTAACGATACAGGCATTCCGACGGTGATTCTCAACACGAAGAATACCTTCTTTGAAACGAGTTTCGTGACTATCGATCATGAGCTCGGTGGGTACCTGGCTACCAAGCATCTGCTGGAGTTGGGGTACAGGAGCGTTGCCATTGTCGGAGGAAAGATCACCAATGAGGCCTACCAGGACCGGCTGGTGGGGTATAAAAGTGCCCTGCAGCATTTCGGCATTCCCTATGACGCCAATCTCATCTTCAGCGACTCCGCCGCCTCGAACAATACTGTACGCAAGGCGGTGGAAATACTCAAGACGGGATCCGGCCCGGACGCCTTTTTTGCCACCAACGATATAATCGCTCTGGACCTGTTGCGGGAGCTCAAGGGTCTTCCGGATAATCTTGGTTCTGGTATTGGTGTTATCGGCTTTGATGATATTCCGATTGCGTCGTTTCCAGAGATAGAGCTGTCGACTATGGCACAGCCGAAATATGTCCTTGGTCGGACGGCGGTGGAGATCCTTGTACAGAAGATAAAAACAGCCCAGAGCGATCAGGTCCAGCGTGTCATATTGCCCCCGGAACTTATAGTGAGAAAAACCGTCAGGGATTGAGATATTTACTGATCTATAATTTCCTATTTAAACAGATAAAAGGAAGGCTTGTATGCAATACAATTATTTAGGCCCACTCAAAGTTTCCTGTTTTACCCTTGGTACCTGGTCCTTTGCAGGCGGTGGTATATGGGGAGAGCGGGAAAAGAATGAATCCATTCGAATTGTCCATGCTGCCATGGATAGCGGGATAAACCTGATTGACACCGCCGAAGGTTATGGCGACGGGGCCAGTGAATCCGTTCTCGGTGAAGCCCTTACCGGGCGTCGAGACAAGGTTCTCCTGGCTTCGAAGTTTATGCCGCAAAGGATTTCTCATCCTGAAGACATACGCAGCGTTATCGAGGAGAGTCTCCAGCGTCTCAAAACAGACTATATTGATCTTTATCAGCAGCACTGGCCATTTACCGATACCGCGTTTTCTCAGGCAGAAGCGGAAGGAGTGATAGCCCGGCTTATAGCCGAGGGGAAGATCCGCCATTTTGGTGTATGTAATTTTGGCCCCGGGAACCTGGCGGAAAGCAGCCTTCCCATTATTAGCGCCCAGATAGGTTACAGTCTGCTGTTTCGGGCCATCGAGTTTGAGATTCTCCCCTTTCTGAAAGAAAAAAAACTCGGAGTCTTGACCTATAGCGCGCTTATGCAGGGATTGCTTTCGGGAAAATACAATTCTCCTGAGGAGTTCCCTGTCGGTCGACGGAGGACCCGTCACTTTTCCACGGAAAATCCCAACGCCCGGCACGGCGAAGCGGGACACGAAGAGCTTGTTTTCCGTAGCATCGCCGCCTGCAAGTCTATTGCCGACGAGGCAGAGCTCACGTTGCCTCATTGTGGTATCGGCTGGGTACTTGCGCAGCCAGGAATCTCCACGGTGATTATCGGTTCAGGTAATGAGAAGCAGCTTTCGGATAATCTGCGCTATGTAGAGGAAAAACTGCCTGCGGATGTTCTGGCAAGACTTACTGAAGCTTCTGAAGAACTAAAAGCCGCCATGGGCCCGAACGCCGATCTGTGGCAGAAAGACAGCCGCATCCAATGAAGTCTCAGGTCGATGTCGGTCCGGGGGAGGGTTTTCGGAGTACCTCTTAATTAGTATATTATACAGGTCAGGCCCCCGGTGGGGGCCTGCGTAATTTTTCTAAAGAGAGCGTGGAGAAATATATGCAGAAAACTGATCTGCCCTTTGGCAGTAAACATATCGGGTTTGAGCTTCCCGACGAGGTCGAAATCCTCAGTATGGGAAGTCCCGTAGCCCTTGAAAACCCGGCGCAGAAAATCCAGAATGCTCTGGATCAGTCAATCGGCAGTCCGGGAATTGACGAAATCATCCGCAAAAAGAAGGAAAAAACCGATGATCCCACCGCGGTAATCGTTATTTCTGATAATACCAGGCCGGTCCCCTACACTGGTGAGCAGGGGATCCTCTGGCCTATTGTGGATCGTCTTTTGAAGCAGGGCGTAAAGGGCGGAGAAATCACCGTCCTGGTTGCAACCGGTATGCACCGGGGGCTGACAGAAGACGAGATTTCAAAGATGATCGATCCCCGTGTCCTGGAAGCAGGGGTTCGGATAAAGAATCATAACTGTAAGAACGACCAGGGCCTCAGCTATCTTGGAACCACTGCCCGGGGCAGTGAGATTTATATCAACAAACTCTACATGGAGAGCGATATCAGAATCCTCACCGGTCTGGTGGAGAGCCACTTTATGGCTGGAGCTTCCGGCGGGCGAAAATCAATTTGTCCCGGTCTTATCGGTGAAGAGAGCACCTTTGTGTTTCACGGTGCACCGATGATGGCTCATCCGAACACCACAGACCTTCTGCTTGAAGGAAACCCCTGTCACGAGGAGTCCTTCGAGGTCGCCAGTAAGGCAGGCACAGACTATATAGTAAACGTAACCCTGGACCATCAGTTCAAGGTGACCGGTGTATTTGCCGGGGAGCTGAAGGCCGCCCACGAAGCTGCGGTGGAACACCTGAAAAGCTATACCGCTGTTCCTTACGAGGGGGAGTACGATATCGTGCTGAGCCATGGCGGTTTTGTGGGGATCAACCACTATCAGGTGGCCAAGGCAGGGACCGTTGCAGCCAGGATCATTAAGCCCGGCGGGCATGTTATAATGCTGGCAAACAATACCGACACCGACTCCATAGGCAGCCTCGCGTACAAAACGGTTCTGCAGATTCTTACCCTCAGCGGCCCGGAGGCCGTGGAAAAGATCCTGCTGTCCTCCGACTGGACCTTTATTCCTGAGCAGTGGCAGGTGCAGATGTGGACCCGGCTTTTCCAAAAGATACCCATCGACCACTTTTACTACTACAGCCCTCAGTTCGGGGATGCTGAATACGAATTGACCGCGGGTTCCCGGCTGTCGGAACTTGCCGGTATTACAGAGTCCGGAGACCCGGAAACTCTGGTACCGAAACTCATACGTGCCGGAATTGAGAAGCTGAAACAGCGTTATACGGGGTCTGATAAGCCGCGAATTGCCTATCTGAAAGACGGCCCCTATGGAATCCCTTTATAGGAGGAGTACACATGAAGGTTATTATTTCTGTTGCAGGACATGAACTGGAAGCCGAGCTATTTGATACTGCCCTTGGGCGGGAAGTGGCTGGAATTCTTCCCATAAGCGGTAATGCCTCTCCCTGGGGGGATGAGCTCTATTTTTCAATGCCCATCTCCCCTGAAGTAGAAAAGCCGCAGGTTGATATGGAGGTAGGCGATCTTGCCTATTGGCCTCCGGCAAACGCTTTCTGTATTTTCTACGGGCCAACCCCTGCCAGTACCGGGGAGAAACCCCGAATTGCCAGTGAAGGCGAGGTTTTCGGACGAATCATTGGCGATGCTACCATATTAAAAGGAAACAGGGGCGGTAAAGTTGAGGTCCGGGCTACGTAAGCCGCTGCCGGATCAGTAAAGGATTGGCCTGTCATGGACCGGATACGTTTTGTTCGGTATATGACAGGCTTTTTTGGAATTATGACTGATGGAAAAAAAAGAGAAAATCCGCAAAGAAATAAAAGCAGCCCTGCTGGGCTTATCTGAAAGAGAAAAACTCAGGCAGGAAAGAGAGGTCCAGTCATTGCTCCTGGCTGACCCTCTCTGGAACTCCTGCAAATGGGTGTTCGGATTTCTTCCCATGGGACACGAGTTTAATCTGGAACCGATTCTTCAGTCTGCCCTGGATTCGGGCAGACGGGTCGCGCTTCCGCGGGTCGAGAAAAAGCGCCTGCAGTTCCATGAGATTAATAGTCTTAACGGACCCTGGATTCTTCATGCTTACGGCATGCGTGAACCCGGCGCTGACACGCCGCGGACAGCAGCTGATCAACTGGCCGCAGACGGTCTGCTGATCATTGTCCCGGGTCTCGCGTTTGACCGGAGGGGCTACAGGGTGGGCTACGGCGGCGGGTTTTATGACCGTTTGTTATCTGATGTACCGGAGAATGTTGTGACTGTGAGCTGTATTTTCAGGGAGCAGTTGGTGCGGGAACTTCCTGTTGAGCCTCATGACAGGACGGTCCGGAGACTGGTGTTTTCTGCAGAAAAATAAAAAACCGCTCAACCCTTTGATGGGGAGCGGTTCTTTTTGCTGTTTCCTGGCGAAAGCCTCTTTATATACAATACACTATTTTCTTGACTCTCGTCAAGGAAAATGGATAAATTTATCATAAAATTTATTATAGACATAATAGATATCAAGTCTTGTCAGCATTGATTGTATAGTCATGTTCGGATATGAGCAGTACAAAAGACCTGGCCTTTACCATATAGTATTCCTGCCGGTTCAGGTCCTCGACGACGTTCATATCCAGAATATCCGGATTCATTGAAGTGTCGATCTTTCGCTGCCAGATTTTCGCCGACGGCGGATCGGGAATCTGGAAACGTACATCCTCCGGGGTCGCATTGAACATCAGGAAAAAGTCATTATCGTCTCTGTCCGCCTGTGTCTCCGCCTTGCTCCCGTCGACCAGAACTGCCAACAGGTTACTGGTTCGGTTCCAGTTAATGGTTTCGCACTTTTCGTCCAGCCAGCTGATATCGGGCAGGCCGTTAAGGCTCCGGTCTTCTCCGGAGAAAAAGTCGGAGCGCTTAAACGCGGGGTGCCGCCGGCGGAATTTTATCAGTTCCCTGCAGAAACGCAGAATTTCCGGGTGTTGTTCAACAAGTCCCCAATTGAACCAGGAGATCGCGTTATCCTGACAGTAGGCATTGTTGTTTCCGCTCTGGGTCCGGCGAAACTCATCCCCCCCCAAAAGCATTGGTGTTCCGGTAGAGAGCAGCAGGCTTGCAAGAAAGTTCTTTATTTGCCGGGAACGAAGTTTCTCGATTTTTGGATCGTCGGTTATTCCCTCAATACCGTAATTTGCTGAGTAATTTGTATTATGCCCGTCGCGGTTGGCTTCGCCGTTCTTTTCGTTGTGTTTTTCAGTGTAACTAACAAGATCGTTCAGAGTAAATCCGTCGTGGGAGGTAATAAAATTGATACTGTGAAAAGGTTTTCTCCCGTCTGAAAGGTACAGATCTGAACTGCCGGAAAAACGCATAGCGAGGGCGGAAACCTGTTGGGGTTCGTTTTTCCAGAATTGCCGGAGGTCGTCCCTGAAACGGTCGTTCCATTCCGCCCAGCGGCCGCCGGGAAAGCTTCCTACCTGATAGGCTCCCGCCGCGTCCCAGGCTTCGGCTATCAGCTTTGTCTCCCGCAGTATGGGGTCTTCGGCTATGCGCTCGATAACCGGAGGATTTTCCAGCAGTTTTCCGTTACCATCCCGACCCAGGATGGATCCCAGATCAAAACGAAAACCGTCGACGTGCATCTCCATTACCCAGTATTGAAGACAGTCGAGAATAAGGGTACGTAAAATCGGGTGATTGCAGTTCATGGTGTTACCGCAGCCGGAATAGTTCTTGTAACCCCTGCGGGTTTCATCGAGGATATAATAGATGCTGTTGTCCAGACCCCGGAAGGAGATTGTGGGTCCGTCTTCGGCGCCCTCGGCGGTATGATTAAAGACTATGTCGAGGATTACCTCGATGCCCGCGGCATGCAGCTGCCGCACCATTTCCTTGAACTCCGTTACCTGCTGTCCCCTGCTCCCGGCAGATGAATAGCGGGCGGCGGGGGAGAAGAAGTTAATTGTGCTGTATCCCCAGTAATTGGTTAATAGTTTCCTTGTACGGGGGTTTTTCTGCAGCAGCTCATGGGGATTGAACTCCTGGATCGGCAGAAACTCCAGGCTTGTTATACCAAGATCCTTGAAATAGGGGATTTTCTCGATAACACCACGATATGTACCCGGTGCTGAAGATTCGGCGGAGGGGTGTTTTGATAGACCCGCCAAATGGGCTTCGTATATTACACAGTCCCGCAGCGGATAGTTGAGGGGAGTGTCCCCCTGCCAGTCAAAGTAGTCGTTAACGACTACGCACTTAGGCATCAGTCGGCGTTCCCACTTTTTCCAGGGTCGATCATGAGTCAGGGCCTTGGCGTAAGGATCGATGAGCCACAGATCGGGATTAAACCGGTGTCCTTTGTCGGGATCAAAAGGGCCGTCGACCTGGTACAGATAAAGTTGACCGGTTTTTAAGCCCAGGACGTGGATATGCCAGATATCACCGGTCCGGTTTTGTTCAGGGTCGAGCCGCAGGACCTCCTCGGGGCGATCATCGTCTGGTTCCTTGAAGAGCAGCAAGGTTACAGAGCTGGCGTGCCGGGAGAATAGATTGAACTGAACTCCCCGACCCGTAATGATTGAACCGCAGGGCAGGGGATGACCCGGTTCGGTCGTGTACTTTGGCATATTATGGTTATCCATCTCTGTGGTAGTATACTCATACTTACAGGATCAATGCATTGAAAAAATTGAAAAAGGGGACTTTTTTACTGATGATAATAATCAATTCCCAACGAATAGAAATTGACAGTTTCTGGAAAGTAGATTTACCATAAATTATGGCTACTGCTCATATCCTGAGTATTGATCAGAAACGGCTGATCAGACACCATCAGATTTATATCCTCGGCGGAATTACGATCCAGAACCAGCTTATGCGCGATCTTTTCCAGTATGAGATGCAGCTGTATCCCGGATTGAGCCCGGATATCAAGGCTTTTCCCGTCTCTTCCAATCTGAATGGCGGACGGCGTCTTGTGCTGATCGATTGTCTTGACCGGGACATGGATAACTATCTCGCGGGACGAGAGCTCGCCGATTATATTCTACCCCACTTTCAGCTTGTTGCCTTCTTTAACCTGCTTCCCCGCTGGGGCAGGGAGCGGGAAGCAATTAATCTGGGAGTCAAGGGTTTCTTTTATCGAACCGACAGCCTTGAGATCCTGGGAGAAGGGATCTTTACGCTGTTTATCGAGGGTTTGTGGATTCCCAGGGGGGGGCTCTTTGAACCAGTTGAGAATGAGGGGGACGAGGAAGAATATTATGAGGCGTTTCACATGCGGCCTCCAGACATTCTCCTTACAAAACGGGAAAAACAGATTCTCCATAATTTGGGCAGGGGCCTGCGCAACAGGAATATCGCGGAAGAGCTCGGTATCGGAGAAGCCACCGTCAAAACCCATATCTATAATATTTACAAAAAGATCGGTGTCCGACGCAGGTCTGAGGCCGTATTATGGGCGGTGAGGCATAATCGTTTGCATTGAAAACAAGGCATGGTGATTTCTTTGTATATGATCAATACCTCCAATTAATGCGCATGTCCCTTATGAATATCTTATTAATGTAACTTTCTAAGAAGAAAGTAGTATAAAAAAAAAGCAAATTTCATACTTTGGTCGTATATGTTGACAAATAGAAACATGGTAGTTTTTTCATATTCAGGGTGAAAGTGAAATTTTATCCATAGTGCGTAATAATGAATATAAAGTTAATCATGATACGGTTTATTAAGTGTGGTTGATTATTTAAGTGCTGCATGACAAAAGGTAGTATAATTATAAAAGGTTTATGTAAAATCGATGTCTAAGTAAAAAGGTTGAATGCTGTTTCTTGTTGAAAGACTCCCCTCGTTGAGGGGAGTCTTCTTTCTCTAACTCCGGTACTTGTGCGTCAGTCTGCGTTGTGAGTGTTTAAGCAGATAGAGACTCATAATCCCGGAGAGGAGAAAAAAGCCGGACATGGATAGGTATACAGATCTCAGACCGAAACGGTCGGCAAAAAACCCGGATATCGCAGCTGCAGTCGATCCGACGGAAAATACCATGGATACCATATGCCTTACCGCTATACCTATCCGAAAGTAATCCACATTGAAACTGAACATGAGCAGGGGAATCAGGGGAAAGATGGCTCCTTGACTATGGCAAAAATACCACGTTTTTAGAGGTGCCCATGTGTGAATCCGTGGCCGGCACTGGTAAATCTGATTATACACTACTAAAGATAGAGTTTCTCCCGGTACCTTGACGGACTTATCCCCACGGCTCGTCGGAACTGTTTGTTAAAATACTGGGGATCGGACATTCCAATTTCCTGTCCAATGGTATTAATTGGCAGCATGGTTCTTGTCAGAAGCTCCTTCGCCTGGCTGATCCGACGCTGCTGAATGTATTGACTGATGGTAATACCGAAGCGCCGCTTGAAAATAGTGGAAAGATAGGTCTGGGTAACCCCTACTCTGGAAGCAATTTGGTTCATCATGAGCTTTTCTTTCAGGTTGCCTTCCAGCAAGGTAATAATCTGCTGAAGGACTTTCTCTGATTTCTGAGTTTCCCTTTTTGACTGTTGTGCCAGTTCAAGCAGCAGGGTCAGGAGCCGTGCGGAGGCTATCTTGCATTTACGTTCCCTTTCCAGGATGTCCCTCGTCAGTGCGTTGAAGCCGGCGGCAATGTGCGTACACTCATGGATGATGCTTTGCTGCAACCCTCCCATGGCTATAATAGTGGGAAGTTCCCAAACCTCAGCTGCACTGTCCACTTTGCCCCAGGAGAAGCGGAAACCCCAGTGACGTCCCGGGGACTCTCCGGAAAATCGCACATCCGAACCGGCAGGCAGACAACTTATGTCGCCGGCGTGCAGCCGGGTGCTTTTCCCATTAATCGTTACGATCAAGGGATCAATGTGCAGGCGGAGATAAAATTCGGCGTCCGCGGGTGCTGCAGGCGTATCAAAATCAAGCGGCTGAATTCCGGCATATTCAAGTCTGGGAATAAGGTTACAGGGTATAATCAGTTTTTCCATCTCCATACTTTTACTGCTCAATGCTTCTACTATATCAGTCTGTTTACATTTTGTATACAAGAATTATTATTCCGTAATTTCTATCAGTAACCCCCGCTTCTGTACCTGCCGTTGGAGCCGGGAAATGTCGTTTCGGTGTACAAGAATCCTCCTTCCGGCGGCAGGAATCACTATCCGGGCAAGGGACGTATCTTCCAGAAGAAGGGCGAGGAATCGCTTATGTTCAGGTACCTGAAATATCAAGTACTCCGATGCAGCCGTCAGCTGGACAACATTCTCGTGTATCGAGTCGAACAACTCCTGCCAGAGAGGAGGAACAGGTTCACGTGCTACGCTGCGAAGCCGGTCGATAATCTGTTGGAGTTCCGCCTCTGTAGATGCCGCTTCTATAATCTGATTCTTTCCGGTTCGATAGACACCGGGGGCAATCTCTTTTCCAATGCTTTCAAGCAGCTTTTTTGTCTGCGGCGAGGATTCTTCAAGGCTTACAATTTCTCCGCTTGCTGAGAAGCTTAATACCCGTCTGGGCTCCCATACAGGAATTTTCTCCAGTTTTCCCATCACATATTCTCCCCAACTGGTCAGCCGAAACGCCGATATTCCCGCCCAGGGGGTAAAAGGGCTCCCGGATGTACGGTAGCGAATCTCCAGCATTCCTGTTACAGCGGCCGCTCCCAGGTAGTTTTGAACGAAAGGAGTAAGGCAGGCCCGCGTGTAGATCTCCGGAGATTCCAGGTAACACTGCTCTTCATGAACCCCTGAGTCTCCCAGATAGTTCCGGTAATGTCCCCGGGTTTCGAAAAAGACAAAATCTGCCGCGTAATCCGGGTCCAGGTAGCCGGTGACTGAATCCATCTTAACTGCTGTCGCTATAAACTCCCTGGCTGGTTTCCACCCCGGACTGCTGCCCTGCTGCAACAGGGAATAAAGGGTCTGCATAACCTGGGCTTCCCGCTTTGGAGCGCCTTGTTTACGTCTTTGGGGGCGATGCTTCAGATGAGGAAGCACAATCTCGGAGGAGAAAAGAGCCGAGCTGCCGTCCAGTGCGGTCGCGATCCTTGCTGCTGTCTGCTCGGGACTGACAGGGCAGCCGGATTCAAAAAGGCTCGTATATAGTCTTTGCGGCCAGGATTGCCACTGGGAATCTTCGGGGAAACCGGCAGGTAAAGAAATATACGGGACTTCTCCCGCTGCCCGGACTGCAATGTACTGGGGAAGCTCCTTTTCCGAACTGAACACCTGGGGCATCCTGTCTCCTAACTCAGAATATATTCTACGTCGTCCCGGGTCAGGCTCTTGGGAATCCCGGAATCGGCGGTTATGACCGAATGGAAAAGTTCGCGTTTTCGCTGCTGCAGTTCCAGCATTCGTTCTTCGATGGTCTCCCTGGTTATCAGGCGATATGCAAAGACCGTATTTCGCTGACCAATACGGTGGCTGCGGTCTATGGCCTGATTTTCTGCCGCGATGTTCCACCAGGGGTCAAGCAGGTAAACGTAGTCGGCAACGGTAAGGTTTAGACCAACCCCGCCGGTTTTCAGGGTCATCAGCAGGGCCCTGGCGTTGTCATCTCCCTGGAACTGCTCAACGACCCCTTTGCGGTCCCGGGTTGAACCTGTCAGCAGCAGGTAGGAGATTCCTGTTTCAGCAAGATCGGAACCCAGGGTTTCCAGGGAGTCAAGAAAATTGGAGAAGACAATCGCTTTGTGGCGGATGGCAAACACATCCGCCAGGCTTTCCCGTATAAGCTCCCGTTTGGGACTGGTAATCAGCCCTGAGCTGCGACTCTCCGGGACAGTGGCTATCTGCCGAAGTTCGGAAATTGCCTGGAGGATATAGAGCTGGGATTCCTCAATCCCGCTGTGCTCAAGGCGTTCCCGGATGCTGCGGTAAAAAAAGTCGCGCCGGGACTCATACAGGCTGCGCTGCCCGTCCTCCATCTCAACGTAGAGTACCTGTTCCACCTTTTCCGGCAGGTCTTTGGCAACATCGGTTTTAAGGCGCCTAAGCAGAACGGGCCCTATCTTGCGGCGCAGGTCCTCCGCGGCTATCTGGCAGGACTCCTTCTGGATCGGATTGGCGTAATCCCGCTGGAACTCCTTTGGCGAACCGAACATACCGGGATTTAAAAAGCGGAAAAGGGAATAGAGCTCCATCAGATTATTCTCCATTGGAGTGCCGCTGATTGCCAGACGGTGCTCCGATTCAAGCAGCATCATGGCCCGGGTTATCCGGGAGCTCAGATTTTTTATGTTCTGTGCCTCGTCAAGAATGATGTACCGGAACCGCTGCTTCCGCAGTTCCTGAATATCATTGCGGACAACGGTATAGGTTGTGAGAATTATATCCGCTTCTCTGGCGGATTGCCAGTTCCTGTCGGGGCCGTAGCAGGCGGTGCTTTTTAGCTGAGGAGCAAAACGCGCAATTTCCGCCTGCCAGTTGAAGATCAGGGATTTTGGCAGTACCACCAGGCTGGGAGATCCAGGATCCTTGTGTACAACAGTCAACAGGGATATTGTCTGAACCGTTTTCCCCAGGCCCATGTCGTCGGCAAGGCAGCCGTTCAATCCTGTGCGATACAGATAGTAGAGCCACCGATACCCGTGATCCTGGTATTCCCGCAGGGTGCCGGTGATCTGTGGAACGGGTACCGGCCTGGATTCAATCTCGTTAAATCCCCGGTAGATACGTTCCGGCTCTATGGCCCCCGGACCTTCCAGGTTCTCATCGATAATCTCCTGAACCAGGGGCAGGTCAAAAAATGAGATGGTAACCTCGCCGTGATTGATCTCTTTAAGAACCCGGCGTAGCCGATCCAGGAATTTCTGATCCATCAGGGCCCGTCCGCCGCTGTTGAGGGGTATAAAGCCCTTCTCCCGGTGCAGATCTATCAGTTCCCTCGGGGTAAACCACTCACCCTCCACGGAAACAGCGCACTCGCCGCGCAGCAGATCAGAGCCCCCGCTCAGGCGCAGATGCAGACGCGGCTGGGACCGGGTTATGCGAAAATGCGACAGATTCTCCGTCCCGAAGAACAGATACCGGGCAAAGAGCCTGGGAAGAACCTCTTCCACAAAGGCCTCTGCCAGTTTTGGCCCCAGGCTGATTTTGGTTTCGTCAATAAAAAAACCGTCGGAGTCCTGAAGTCTTTTTTGCAGGCTCTGAATACGCCGCCGCAGAGAAACTATCCCCTTGCCTGTATCCGGTATTACCGCGGGATGAAATACTAAGTTCTCCTGCTGGGAGTCAATTTCCACCACCTGGGCGGCGTCATAGGCGGTAAAGAAATCCGGGGGATACCCCGGATAGGTCAGGGTGAACTGCAGATGCAGGACGCCGTCCTGGTCCATTCTGGAAAAGATTATTCCTTCGGACAGGACTACCGCTTCTCCGGTTTGAATTTTGTATCCATTAAGGCGCAGCGGAAGACCTGGAAAGTGGGTCCTAGTCAGAGAAAGGTAGCGGGGAAGGTCTTCATCGCGGATCATGGTTCCTATATGCCGCAGACTGCGAAATCCCGGACCCATGGGGGCTGTACGGTAGAGTACATTCTCATCGAGAATATAGCTCTCGGCAATTACCTGGGGAAAGCGCAGGGGCTGGTCAGCGGAATCAACCAGCCGGGCTGAATAGGGGCCGGGACCGGAAATGAGAACGGCAACCTGTTCGTCCCGTATCTCGACAGGTGTACCCCCCGGCAGTGACAGGCATTCTGTCGCGGCAGCCAGGGCAATGAGCACCGGATGACGGCTCAGGGAGAATCCCCCGTCCTGGTTATTGTCCCATTCCAGTTTCAGTTTTTCCTGCTGAAGAATCTCCCCGCAGACTGCCAAAAGGTCTCTCCACGGCCCGGCATAGGTCCGGGCAGCCGGAGGATCTATCTCCTGTTCCCCGGAGAAAAACTTGAGCCGCGCTTCTCCCGGGGGAGGAACGAGTACGCAGCGCAGGTCCCGGGGCAGGGAGGCGGAGACAGTCGGGGGAGTACTCTGTTTAAATGCTTCAAAAAGGTCGTTCATCAAGGCTGACCATAGTATCACGGAGACCCGGGACTGGAAAAGCGCCCCGGCCTTGTGTATCTTTGTTGTATGCTCCCCCTGACGTACTGGGATATTCATGATCCCCGGGTCCTTGAGGCGATTCGCATTGTCCCTCGGGAGAGGTTTGTTCCTCCGGAACTCCAGCAGGAGGCAGAAGAGGACCGGCCGCTGCCGATAGGGCAGGGGCAGACTATTAGCCAGCCCTATATTGTTGCTTATATGACCGAAGTCTTAAGGGTTGATTCTGAGAACCGGGTACTGGAAATCGGTACCGGTTCGGGATATCAGGCGGCGGTGCTCTCACTGGTGGCGAAAGAGGTTTACAGTGTGGAACGGATCGGCAATCTTGCCATGGCTGCCCGGGAACGGCTTAAAACCCTGGGCTACGGCAACATCCATGTCCGCCACGGCGACGGATCCTCCGGCTGGCCGGAGTCCGCTCCCTTTGACCGCATCATGATTACTGCCGCTGTCAAATCCGAACCTCCAGCCCTGGTAGAACAACTTCGTCCAGGGGGATTTATGGTTTTCCCTCAGGGAGGCCGGAGAGTTCAGTACCTTGTCAGGATTACAAAAGATGCACAGGGAAGCTGCGCCAGAGAGAGTCTCGTACCCGTTGTTTTTGTCCCCTTTGTACGGGGGATTCTCTGAGTCCGGATTTTACGGCGCCTTGACAGATGCAGTGGTGGGTATATACTCAGAGCTCATGGATCAGCGCATCAACGACGAACTTAACTTCGACCATGTTTCCCGTCTTTTTTTTCGCTATATGACCTCATACAAGTATTCTTTATCTCCGGATATGAGTTACCTGAAGGGGAATGATTCACCGGAGCCGGTTCTGCTGACCCTGATGGCTCTGGGCGCTTATCTGGCAGGAGAAGATAGAAGCGATGTCGTCGATTACCAGGGTGAGATGCTCTCCCTGTCCACATATATGGTAAAGGCAATTGAAAACGGAACCAATCCCGAGCACGCGGGATACTGGGGGGGCGGCCCGCGGAGTACAAAGCGTCATCCGGAGTTCGCCGCCCTGGCAGCTTTCGGTGCCTGGTCCTGCCGCTCCCTGCTGTTCCGGCGGCTTTCGAACCGCGCGATACAGCTCTTTGAACAATGGCTTGAAGCCGAAGCCCGGTACTCTGTTAAAAAAAAGAGCAGCTCCAGTCTGGCGGTAGCTCTGAACCATGCCGCCCGCAAAGGCATGGGGATGCGGCATGATCCCAGGGTAATCGATACAGCTTTTGAAACCCTGGAAAGCTGTTACCTGGATCAGGGATGGTTCGCCGACGGCGGCAAGGGGTCACGGCGCTTTGATGATTCGGTCAGTTGGGGGTACTTCAGTCTGCTGGCGGCGATACTCCATGTCGAGGGAGGAAAGAAGTCCCCCCGTTACCAGAAATGGGGTCCCCGGCTGCGCAAAGATCTGCGGGATTTTGCCTATCTCTATGATTCCCAGGGGAACAGCCCCCGCTACGGAAAAGAATCGGGAGAACTTCTGGCTGGACTCGCGGGACCGGCGGCAGGATATCTTGTTGGTGTCTGGCCCGGGAAAAACGGGGTGCTGAAGCGTCTGGTCCGGCTTGCCGTGAATCGGATGCTGTCGGCGGATGAATACAATGCAGGAATACCTCTTCGCCCTCCATACAGATCCATGCAAACCCTGGGATTTTTATTGCTGCTGGCGGGAAATGATGATTTCTGGAGCATCAAGGAAGAGCCCCTGTCTATTGAACGGGGAGATTATGTCCATTTTATTCCCTCACCGGGCTGGCTTATTCACGGCGCAAAATCCTGCGGTCATGTTCAGCTGATCAACGGCGGAACTCAACGGGACAAGCGGCAGCGGGGGGACGAAACAGTAACCAGGTACGGCAAATTTACCTATTCCGGAACCATGGGCTATGTCCTGGGGACCGGAAACAATCCCCGGGTATTCTGCTGCGACAATAGTCTTTCTGCCAGTGCAGACAAAAAGAGCTGGAGTCATCGGGACCGGATCGACTCATTCAAACTTGTAGCGGACCGGGTTTTGCTGACAAGCATGCATTTACCCGTGGCGTCGGTGGGGGGAAGTGCCGGAACGCTTAAGGTCGACAGCCTGATTGTTCCCCTTCGGTCCGGCGCCCAGGTGCGGATTCACCGGGTCCGGCGTGGAGGTCTCAGCGGCGGGGCTGTTAATCTGCGGGAGGGGGGCTATGCTCTCGGCCTCGAGGTCGAAGATTCCGTGGAGACGGTTGCCAGCGGCCAGCTGGCCAGAGCGGAAGGGCCCAGGGGTTTTTCCCTGGTCAGGATTCTGGGTGGCTACAGTTTTGCTGCAATCTCTCAGGGTTACGAAGGGCGGAAGGACGGTCACTCTTTATCATCCTCCTTTCTGCTGCCGCGGGTCGAGACGATTCTGCGTTCACGGGAGACCCGGTTTCTTGCCCTGTTTATCCACGGCGGTACCGATTTGGCGGCCCTGGATACGGGAGATTCCATTATCTTTAACCGTAAGGGGGACAAAGTCTCCCTGTTTTCGGGAAACAAGCTTTTTTTTGAATACGATTTTCAGAGTGCATAGCCCTGCGCTTAATTGTTGAGTATATTTATAAAGAATGGTCCGCACAAGGAGTTTGAAGATGAGGAAATTTTTCCTGATACCGGTGCTCCTGCTTGCGGCGGGAACCGGTATCATGGCACAGGGAGCTGATATGGAAAACACAGATCAAGCAACGGTCGTTATCGGCGGCGGATGCTTTTGGTGCGTAGAAGCCGTCTATGAGCGCATAGAGGGTATAACGTCGGCTGTTTCCGGATACGCCGGCGGAACAGTGGAAAACCCTACCTATAAACAGGTTACTACCGGCACAACAGGACACGCGGAGGTGGTCAAACTCACCTTTGATCCTGAGCGTATCTCGTATCGGGAAATCCTTGATATCTTTTTTACCGCCCACGATCCAACGACCGTAAACCGCCAGGGTGCGGATGTGGGGCCGCAGTATCGCTCTATTATACTGTATCTGGACGAGGCCCAGCGGCGCACGGCCGAGGAGGCCAGGGCCGCGGCGGCTAAGAACTATGAAAAACCTGTGGTTACACAGATCGTTCCCCTGGAAACCTTTTACGAAGCAGAAGAATACCACCAGGATTATTACGATAATAACCCCTTTGCCGGGTACTGCAGCTATGTAATTCAGCCGAAACTGCGGAAACTCGGCCTTGAATGGCGTTCAATAAAATAGAGGTACTCTAAAAAGCCATCTCAAGAAAGTTTCCTTGACCTCACTCCTCTTCCGTCGTTAGCATGAAGGTATACTGAGAACGACGGAGGAGATATGAGTAATATAGAAAAATCAACTGCCCTGGACTGCATTTTCGGCAGGCGCAGCATACGCACGTTTACCAATCAGCCGGTCCAGGAAGAGACGCTTACCATGTTGCTGAAAGCTGCCATGGCCGCGCCTTCCGCGGTAGCCAAGGATCCCTGGCGTTTTGTTGTTATCCGCGAGCAAAAGGTCCTCAGCGATCTTGGCAGCGGACTTCCCAACGGAGCGTTCATAGTCAGGGCACCTCTTGGCATTGTAGTGTGCGGCGACCGGAACGCTGCCCACGGAGGGCTGGAAGGCTATATGGTGCAGGATTGCAGCGCGGCCCTGGAAAATATGCTTATTAGTGCCCATATCCTCGGTCTTGGAAGCTGCTGGCTTGGGGTGTATCCCCGAGAAGAACGGCAGAAGCACGTGGCCGGGGTTCTGCGGCTGCCGGCGGGTGTGGAAGCCCTGGCTGCGGTGGCGATAGGGTATCCGGCAGAAAAGAGATCACCCCGGACCCGATATAACGATTCCTTTGTACATTATGAGGCCTGGTAAGTCCCCTATATGGAACTGCATACCCTATATGGAATGTCTTGGCAAGAGTTCCAAAATAGGGTAGTAGTGATATACTAATCAGAACTGAACAGGAGGTTTGTATGTTAAAGATTCGACCCCAGGAAGAGTGTCGTTATGCCTGTGTTTCCCTTGGAGAAATTATGCTTCGACTGGATCCCGGCGACGGCAGAGTACGCACTGCCCGTTCTTTCCAGGCCTGGGAAGGCGGCGGAGAATACAATGTTACCAGAGGACTGCGTAAATGCTTTAACCTTCCCACCGCGGTAGTTACCGCTTTTGCCGACAACGAGGTTGGGCATTTAATCGAGGATTTCATCCTGCAGGGCGGTGTGGATACCAGGTTCATTAAATGGGTCCCCTACGACGGTATCGGCCGCAGTGTCCGCAACGGTCTCAACTTTACCGAGAAAGGCTACGGTATACGGGCTGCCCTTGGTAATTCAGACCGCGGCAACACCGCATCCAGCCAGCTGAAGGCAGGAGACATTGACTGGGAAGAAATTTTCGGCAAGGCCGGCTCCCGCTGGTTCCATACCGGCGGAATCTTCGCCGCCCTCTCTGAGACAACTCCTGATGTGGTTATAGAAGCAATGAAGGCTGCCAAGAAGCATGGAACCATCATCTCCTACGACCTGAACTACCGTCCCTCTCTGTGGAAGGGAATCGGCGGCAAGGAAAAGGCCCAGGAGGTTAACCGGGAGATCGCGAAGTATGTAGATGTGATGATCGGCAATGAAGAGGACTTTACTGCCAGCCTGGGTTTTGAGGTAGAAGGCGCAGACGAGAACCTTTCGGTCCTGCCCATCGAAGGTTACAAGAAGATGATCGAAACGGCCATCAAGACCTACCCCAACTTCAAGGCTGTTGCTACAACCCTGCGGACGGTTCATTCCGCCAGCGTTAACGACTGGGGAGCTCTCTGCTGGCACGACGGCGAAATCCACGAAGCAGAACATCGGGAAAAACTGGAGATTTACGACCGAGTCGGCGGGGGAGACAGCTTTGCCTCCGGATTGATCTACGGTTTCCTGGCATTCAATGATGCCGCTCAGGCTGTAGAATACGGAGCTGCCCACGGGGCGCTTGCAATGACTACTCCCGGCGATACCTCAATGGCAACTCTTAAAGAGGTAGAGCGGATTGTCGGCGGCGGAAGCGCCAGGGTTATCCGGTAAATACCGGCGGGAGATCCTTCACCGATAAGTTGATTTTCCGGGACAGGAACACTATCTTTTTTTCAGGAGGAATCAATGGCTGATAAAAACGATAAAGTAGCCGAGAATGTTGACGGCGTATGGTATGTAGATAATAACTGCATAAGCTGCGGACTTTGCTTAAGCGAGGCTCCGGAGGTGTTCAAAACCAACGACGAAGACATGGCCTATGTTTTTCATCAGGTACCGGCGGATGACGCTGCAGCAAACTCTGCCAAGGACAGCTGCCCGGTAGAAGCCATCGGCAACGACGGCTGATCCTGAGGCCTCAGGAAAAACCTGTATTCAGCGGAATACCGGCGTGTTACTGCGTCCAGTGTTCCGCTATTTTTTTGACGTGCCCTTTATTTATTCTCTGCCCATCAGATAGCCGCTCATCTCTTCTTCCCGGCTCACAATAAAGGTTTCAAGCTTCTTATCATCAAGGTGTGAGAACTCCCCGAAGGTACTGGATTTGTTTATGTCAATATCGAAGCCGCCTAGTATATAGGTGGTATGATAAAAGGAGAGACGTTTTTCCGGATGAATCCCCTTACGCAGAAAGGTCCGCGCTCCCTGACGGATAAGGCGCAGCTTGTTTAATGCGTCTGCCCGGGAAGATATCGACCAGACGCCGAACTGTATAGGCTTTTCCTCAACATTCAGGTCTCCCAGAAATTCCCCCCGCAGAAGGCTGTCCCGGGGTTTGCCCAGGTACGGCACAAAATCGAGGTGTTCCGCCAGCTTGCGGTCTGTGGCAAGGAAGTTGCCGGTGTCAGGATCCGCTGTAAAAATGATTACATTGCGGTAGGCCTGACCGTAACTGCGGAACAGGGAGGCCCAATAGCTGTCCATGTCTACTGAATCCTTGAGAATACCCACGCGCCGCCGTATTTCTCTGCTTATATCCAGAAGCCAGAAATTATACTTATCCATGTCGCTCTTGTAGCCGGTGATCTCCTTCTCCAGTTCCGCTTCAGTTTTTATGCCCTGCAGATAGGCCAGTATTGAGCGGTAGATGTCCCGTATATTGTGATATCGGCTGAAGCGGAGGATCAGGTCGAACAGGAATATCTCTATTTTACGCACCTGCCATATGTAGGAGACGACCTCGCGACGGGGTGTTTTGGGCCCCACCATGGCGACCTCCCACAGGTCCTTGAACTCGTTGTAGCGGCGGTTCATCCGCACGAACCAGGTGGACACTGTTTCAGTATGTTTGGCAAAGCGGATTGTCCAGGAGGTCCCCTGGCCCATAATGCTGGTAACCTCGATGTTCTCCGGACCGAAGGCGGCATAGATCTGCTGGGTCCCAATCCCTTCTCCGGTTCTTCTGCCCTTGGTGGTACGCCCCACAAAGCGGGGATATCCACGGGAATCCCTTGCAAGCAATTCCTCCGGCATTCCGGTTCCGTTATCGGCAATGGTAAGGGTCAGGTAATCACCTTTTTCCCTCAAGACAATATCGATAATCCCTTTTCGGCCGGACTCTTCGATGGCATCCAGGGCGTTGGAAACCATGTTAACCATGGCCCGTCCGATATTAATGTGATACCCCTGAATAGTCGGTGCTCCAGTGTCCAGGTCCAGCCGCAGTTCGCAGCGTACCGTGGATCCCTGTATGTAGGGTACGATGCGTTCAAAGATCAGTTCCAGAAGATCGACCTCGTGAATGATCTCCATGCTGTCCCGAAAGGAGTTAAGAATATTGATCAGAGTGGTGGATTCCCGATTGATGCTTTCCACAATGGTGTCGCTGTTTTCCGTTCCCAGAGCCTCTACCATGGAGTTTATAAGGCGTGCTACCTTACGGGCGTCGTGGCGGGTCTTGCTGATTTCCTCCGGAGCAAGGCTGCGGTTCAGTCCCTCCTCCGTTTTTGCGAGAACAGCTCCGCAGCAGGAGACCAGCCTGTGATACACCAGTTTGCGGTAGGCTATTGAGCTGTCGGGTTCAAAACCCTTGTTGCGGAAGAACTCCACCGTATCGGTTTGCCGCTCCCATATATAGATAAAAACGGAAGCCTCTCTGGGGATATTCCGGGCCAGATGTTCTATGAAGCTGGTGCCGATACCCCGGCCCCGTCCAAAGGGACTGGTAACGATCTTGTAGATCAGGAACTCTTCTCCCTCCGGGTCGGAGTAGACCAGCATGTACCCGAGGATTTCTCCCTCTTCGACCCAGACATAGCTGTGGGAGTAGTCCTTCTGTACTGCAGGGTTGTGAATGAAAGGGGAGGGTATGACAAAGGTGTCGATATTCAGCAGCGGATTGCGGATAACCCGTTCTTCAATCTTCGGGTTCATATTTTGTATGGAATCGTGGTTCCCCGGGGATTGCATGAGTTTTACCCTACACCGCATTGGAGCAAAAAACAATCAGGGATGAAGAGCGGAGGAGCGGCGTCTATTCCTGATCGCCCACGGGGATGTCTTTTTCGCTGATATTGCTTTCGATAAGGTCGATGGATTTATGAAAACGGCGAAAGTACTCCTCTTCGATCTCCTTGCCCCGCTTCGCTGACCGACGCACCCACTTTAGCCGCAGTTCGGCGAGTTGATCCTCCGTAAGCTGCCATGGCAGGCTGCTTTTACGCAGCCGGTCGCTCAGGTTTGAGAGGCTTATTGCCGCTGAAACGGAAATATTAAGGCTTTCGGCAAAACCACACATGGGAATAGTCAGAAACTCGTCCGCCATTTCCCGTACCGCCGGGCTTATTCCGTCCCGTTCATTCCCGAATACCAATGCTGCCGGGCCTTTTTCCAGGGAGAAGTCGTAGAGGGAAACGGATGCGCTGTCCGGAACAGTAGCGACAATTCGGTGTCCACGCTGCTTAAGGTCCGACAGAGCTTTCAAGGTATTATTCCTGCTGTTATTGTACCGTCGTATAGTGAGCCACTGAGATGCGCCAAGGGCCACATGCCGGTTGATGGTAGGCAGACGGTTCAGGTTTTCGATGATATGAACGTCCTGGATTCCGAAACAGTCACAGCTGCGCAGAAGGGCACTGGCATTTTGACTGTAATAGAGGTCCTCTGCAACCAGAGTCAGATACCGGGTACGCAGGGAAGATACCTCGAGAATACGCTTAAACCTGGGCCTGGTTACGTGCCTGGAAAGCATTGATAAGAGTTCGTCATTGTTGATCATTTCAGGATGTGCCGGGCTGAAAAACCCCGGAGTCGCGGAACACCGCTCTCCGGGACCGATTTTTAGAACCTGGAGGGACGCTCCTTTTCTACTGCTTCCCGAACCTTCAGCTGTCTGCCGTCAAGATCGGCACCGTCCAGCGCGGACAATACCGCTGCAGCTTCTTCGGGGGATTCCATCTCGACGAAAGCGAAACCTTTGGATCGGCGGGTTTCCCGGTCGGTGATGATACGTACCGATGTTACGGTACCGTACTGGCTGAAAAGTTCACGGAGACTGTCTTCGTCGGATTGGTAACTGATGTTTCCGACGTAAAGTTTGTTGGACATCCAATGGCCCTCATGTAATGATGAAAAATAGGAATCTATCCAAGGGATAGTCGTCATATAGACGTACACCAGGGAAAGAGTAGATGATTGACTGTAAACTGTCAATTTCTTTTTTCATTTATTATAAACCTGAAGAGGGTGTGAATGGATATTTCCGTACTTGCAGGGCTGAAGGACCGTAAACTGTCAGAGGAAGGGATATGCGTCGGGGAAGGCCGTTTTGTAGTTGAGAGGATGCTTCATGAAGGACTGGAACCCCTGGTTCTTGCCACCGTTCCGGGCATGCTTGCCGGGCTGCAGCAGATATACAGGAACCCCCTGCCGGTACAGGTGCTGCCCCAGGCGGAGATTGCCCGCATAGCCGGGTATCCTTTTCATCGCGGGGTGCTGGGAGCCTTTCGGCGTCCTGAGTATTGTTCGGCTGAGGATTTACTGGGGCCCGACCCCGGCGTGGTTCTTGTATTGGACGGAATTACTGATCCGGTCAACCTCGGAGGAATCCTGCGCAGTGCGGCGGCTTTTAACGCCGGTGCAGTTATTCTGGGCAGCGGCTGCGGTGACCCCTACTCCAGGCGGGGAATACGGGCCTCCATGGCCGCCTGTTTTGCCCTGCCCATCGGGACGGGTGAGGACCCGGAGTGCTGTCTCCAGATTGTCAGAGAAAGAGGATACCGGATTATTGGTGCCGACCTGTGTCCCGAGGCAGAGTTGGTAAGGGATATCTCCATCAATACCAAAGCCGTTCTGGTCCTTGGTAACGAGGGGCATGGTATCAGCGATTTCTGGCGGAAAGGCTGTGACGGCTTTGTATCGATTCCGGTCTCTTCCAGGGTCGATTCCCTGAATGTGGGGGTGGCCGCGGGGATTCTGCTGTATGAGCTTGCCCGGAAAAAGGCGACATGATATAAATGAGCCTTGAAATGTCGATAATACCTCTTATAATGGCGATTGTCCCCTCTCTTGTACTGGTTGCGCTGTTTATGCGATTTGACCGCAGCCGACCGGAGCCCAAAGGCGAGATTCTGCGGGCCTTTATGCTTGGGGTTTTTGCTACCTTTCCTGCCCTTGTTCTCGAGCTGATTGCGGATAACTTTTTCAGTCCATGGTTCAGTAATCCTTTTTATCTGGCGATTCTGGAAGCCTTTGTTATTGCCGCCCTGAGCGAGGAGTGGATAAAGCTGATGGTGGTGCGCTATTTTCTCTACAGGAGGTCGCACTTTGATGAGGTAATGGACGGTATTGTTTATACTGTTGCCGCGGGGCTTGGCTTTGCCTGTCTTGAGAATATTATCTATGTGGCTTCTGGAGGTATTACGGTGGCCCTGACCAGGGCCTTCACTGCGGTTCCCCTGCACGCTGTCTGCTCCGCCCTGCTGGGGTATGCCCTGGGAATGGCCCGTTTCGCGCCGACAGCAGATGAGGAGCAGCGGCTTATTACCGGCGGGCTTTTTCTGGCGGTTTTTATTCACGGAATCTATAATTTTCTGCTGTTTATGGTTCCTCTCTGGGGTGCTTTTTCCGCCCTGGGGGTTTTCCCTGTATTAATTATAGCGGCCCGTATGGTCCGGGACCGTCTGCGCAGGGCGCAGATGCTGGACCGCCGCAGGAGGCATTGAGACAATCCTGCCTGAATCCTCTTGACCCTCCTTTATTCTCTGTGGAACTCTGTAACGGCTGCAAACCTGCGTATCTGTATTTATTGATACTGCACTGGAGGATTCTGTTATGAAGATTGTTGTTCTTGACGGGTATACCCTGAACCCCGGAGACCTCAGCTGGAAAGAGCTTGAGGCCCTGGGAGAGGTAAAAGTATATGATCGCACCCCATTTGATGAGAAGACTGTAATTGAGCGCGCGAAGGGTGCGGAGATTGTTCTAACCAACAAAACCCCCCTTTCGAAAGTTGTCCTTGATTCCCTTGACGGACTCCGGTATATCGGGGTTCTTGCCACCGGCTACAATGTAGTGGATACCGATGCCGCCGCCGCACTCGGAATTCCGGTCACCAATATCCCAACCTATGGGACCTTTTCCGTGGCTCAGATGGCCATGGCTCATATTCTGCATTTTTGCCATCACGTCAAGGAGCATTCCGATACCGTTATGGCAGGGGACTGGGCCGCAGGAAGCGACTTCTGTTACTGGAATTTTCCCCTTGTTGAATTGGCGGGAAAAACCATGGGAATCATCGGTTTCGGACGGATCGGCCGGGCCCTGGGGAAAATTGCCGATGCTTTTGGCATGAAGGTTATAGCCCACGATGTTTACCAGGGAAACCCCCCGGACTGGGAAGGCTTCCGCTTCAGCTCCGTGGAGGAACTGCTGCGGGAATCCGACTTTGTCAGCCTGAACTGTCCGCTGACCAAAGAGAATACCGGCTTTATTAATAAAGAGAGCCTCAAGACCATGAAAAAGAGCGCCTTTCTCGTTAATGTATCACGCGGTCCCCTGGTTGTCGCAGAGGACCTGGCCGAAGCCCTGAAAAACGGCGATATTGCCGGCGCAGGACTGGATGTTCTTACTGCCGAACCACCGGAGAAGGATAACGTACTCTACGATGTTCCGAATCTTACCATTACCCCCCACATTGCCTGGGCAACCCTGGATGCCCGCAGTCGTCTTATGAATACGGCGGTGGAGAACCTTAAGGCTTTTCTGAGGGGGAACCTTGAGAATGTTGTAAACGAACTCTGAACAGTTTTTCAAAGCGGGAGCAGTGTTTGTTCCCGCTGCTTTAATGTATAATGATACAAACTACAGGAGGATCATATGGTTCAGGACCGTTTGATTAATGGAGAAAAATACACCTTTCTTGGCAACAACTTTGCCGAGGCTTTCAAGTTTCTCTCCTCAGTCAAGGCTGACGAACTGGAAGAAGGAAAAATAACCGTGAACGGGGATGCCGTGTACGCCCTGGTACAGAAGTACAGCACCAAGGACCCTTCAGAAGGGGCTTTGGAGACCCACAAACGCTACGCCGATATACAGGTTATTCTGAAAGGGCGGGAGCGGATGGACTACTGCTATGCAGAAGGTTTGACGGTTAAGACCCCGTACAATGAAGAAAAGGACGTTGAGTTCTACGCAATGAAAGAAGCTTCCCGGCTGCTTCTTGAAGCCGGTGATTTTGCCATCTTTCTGCCCGACGACGCCCACGCTCCAAAGCTGTCCGCAGACGCCCCCTCGGATGTCCTGAAAATCGTTGTAAAGGTAGCTCTTTAGCTCATCCCTTCCATCTCTACCCGGGAGGCCTCCCAGGCGAGCATGCACTGTTTGTGGAAGGCCCCCCAGCGGTAGTTTCCGGTATCGCCGATACTCCGTATTACCCGATGGCATGGTATCAGCCAGGCAACAGGGTTTGTCCCAAGCGCGGTACCTACCGCCCGTGCCGCCCCGTCATTGCCAATTGCGGCGGCAAGGCTCCCGTAGTCTGTAAGGCCTCCCAGACTTTTATCTGAAAATTGGTGCCCCGTATATGGAGGAGCTGACCATCACCGGTGCCGTTGAATATGCTGCGCAGAAGCTCTGCTGCGGTTTTTTGGTCCTTCCTGTAATCTGCCTTTTCCAAACCCCCGCGGACGGCCTCCAGAGGCCGCTTGAGGAACTCATCATCAAGAAAAACCAGATCCGTTATTCCTCTGTCGCTGGCCACCAGGACCGCCGTACCAAAAGGTGTATCCCCGGTGCCCCAGCGGAGGGTCATTCCTTTTCCTCCGGAACGCATCTCTCCCGGCGTCATGGCCTCGAAGCTGACACAGGCTTCCGCGAAACGTCCAGGACCGGAAAAGCCTGCTTCCAGCGAGGATTCCAGGCAGGAGCCGGATTCGCGGATCAGCCTGAGGGCGTGCTCCTTTGCCAGGTAGCGGATAAAGCGCTCCGGAGGAATCCCCGCCCAGCGGCGAAACAGGCGGCGGAAGTGGTATTCTGAAAGGCCGATATCTCTGGCAATCCGGCTGCTGTCGATCCCTTCTGAATAGTGGTTTTTCATAATCGAGATAGCCGTCTCAATACGCCGGTAATCCCGATGATTAATGCAGTATTCCCTGTCCATATCTGTCGTTATACAAGTATATGCTGGTCTTTCAGAAAAATCATTCCGTTTCTTGCGCATCCTGCCTGAATTAGTATACTAATGATCAGGAGACTTAGAATGCAGAGATTTACAGATAAAAAAAGCTACAGCAGCGAACTTCGCTCTCTTTTGCTGTTTCGTCCATTAAACGATGATGAGATCGCAAAGTTCGCTGATCGCTCGGAGATAATTGCCTACAAAGAAAACGAGAAAATAGTTGTGGAGGGAGAGGTGGACCCTTCCTTCTTTGTGGTTATCCGGGGAATGGTTAACGTAACTGTTGAGCAGAAAGGCAACGATGTTTTTATCAGCGCCATCGGTCCGGGAGATGTTTTCGGCGAGGCGGCAATGTTCATGAAGGTAAAGCGTACTGCCGATGTTATCGCCGCACAGGATACGGTTCTCTTAAGGATCCAGCGGCCTGAGCTGATGGGCTTTATCAAGGACTATCCCCGGGCGGGGAATAAAATCCTTATGCTGATTATCTACAGCCTGCTGCGCAAGCTCAGAGCGGCAAATCAGGAACTGGCATTTGAACGTCGGGCGGATATCCACCAGGACGATGTGGACGCCCTGGTGGCCCAGCTCGCGGGAAGCTGAAACTCCTATCCGGACACTTCGGCGACTATGCGGTCTACCTCTTCGCCGGAAATCTGTTCTTCCTTAAGCAGCCGCTCGGCTACCTGATCCAGGGCAGAACGAAAACGGTTCAGAAGCTCGCTGGTCGCATCATAGGCTTTGGAGAGCAGGGTCCTGATCTCCTTGTCGATCTCCTGCATTGTAGCCTCGCTGAACTCCCTGCCCTGAGCGATCTGCTCTCCCAGAAAAACGTTGGTGTGGTCCTGATTGGCCGTTAAAAGCTGCAGGGTCTCTCCCATGCCCCACTCGGTAACCATTTTTCTGGCCAGTTTTGATGCTTCCTTGAGGTCGTTGGCGGCCCCGGATGTTTCAGCGCCGAAGACCAGCATTTCCGCAGTGCGGCCTCCCAGAAGGACCTTCAGTCTGTCGTTCAGATAGCCCTTGTTGTAGATGTACTTCTCCTCCTTGGGCATCTGTACAGTTACACCCATGGCGTAGTCCCGGGGAATAACCGTAACCTTGACCAGAGGATCGGTGTTCGGCAGCGCTGCGGCAGCCACGGCATGTCCCGCCTCGTGGTAGGCGATGACCTTTTTTTCCTCTTCGGTAACTGTCAGGTTTTTTCGTTCAAGGCCCATCATGACCTTATCACGGGCCTCTTCAACCAGTTCCATGGTTATCTTGTCTACCCGGCGCCGGGTGGCGAGGATCGCCGATTCGTTCAGCAGGTTCTCCAGCTCTGCGCCGGAAAATCCGGGGGTACCCTGAGCGATTTTCTCCATATTGATATCGTCAGCCAGGGGCTTGTGATTGGCGTGGATCTCCAGGATTTTGATCCGGTCCTTCATGGAAGGTAGCCCTATGGTAATGCGGCGGTCAAAACGTCCGGGACGGAGCAGGGCCGGATCAAGGATATCCGGACGGTTGGTGGCTGCCAGGACAATGGTGGAGTCGTTCTTTTCGAAACCGTCCAGTTCCGAAAGCATTTGATTCAGGGTCTGTTCCCGCTCATCGTGTCCGCCTCCCAGCCCTGCGCCTCTGTGCCGGCCGACAGAGTCGAGCTCATCAATGAAGATTATGGAAGGCGAGTTCTTCTTGGCATCGGCAAAAAGGTTCCGCACCCTGGAGGCACCGACACCCACGAACATTTCCATGAAATCGGAACCGCTGATGTGGTAGAAGGGTACATCTGCCTCGCCGGCTATAGCCCGGGCAATCAGGGTTTTTCCGGTTCCAGGAGGGCCGACCAGCAGGATCCCCCGGGGGATTTTGGCTCCCATGGCTGAATAGCGGTCGGGGGATTTTAAGTAATCCACCACCTCCTGGATCTCCTCTTTGGCGCTGTCCAGACCGGCTACATCATCGAAACGGATCGATTCCTTGGTCTTTTCAAAAAGCTTGGCTTTATTCTGCCCTACACTGAAGATATTCTTTCCCTGGTTATTCATACCGCGGAACATCCGCAGGCCGATCCATACCAGCAGAAGCAGGGGCAGCAGGTTCAGGATTATCGAGAGAATGGAGAAATCCTGGGGCGGTTTGGTTTCCACCACTACATTATTGGATTCGAGCAGGGTCATGAGAGCCTCATCCCCAAAGGAGGGATAGTAGGTTACAAAAGGACCAATGTCGCTCATGCCCTGAATAGTACGGTCTGTTACGGTTACCTGAGAAACCGCTCCTTCCTGGACCATCGCCCGGAAACGGCTGTAGCTGATCTGGTTGGAGCCGGTATCCCGCATCATGAAGTTCACAATGCCCGGGACGAGAAAAAGCAGCAGAATACCAAGCAGAAACGGATTGAATCTGAATTTGCCGCCGCCGAAAGGAAAAGGAAAGTTCCCGTTGTTTTTGGGGGAATCCCCATTATTGTGTTCATTATCTGGTGTTTGCATGTTGATATTAAAAGTAGCGATTGACACCGTCGAAGTCAACAGTATAAGAAGCCAGTGGATTTGGAAAAACTGGAACTATTGGTGAAAAAAGCGCTGCCGGGGCTGATCAAATCTTGTGAAAGCCCCCGGAATGGGAGTAGTATGGCTGCAAGGACTGTAGAAAGGAAATACCATGGGGATTCTCGAGTTTGACAAAGTCAGTCTTGAACTGGACGGACATCGAATATTAAGCAACCTGACACTCGATTTCTGGGAGGGCCATGTACATGCTGTGGTCGGCCCCAACGGCGCCGGTAAATCGACCCTGGCAATGACCATAATGGGGCTCGCCGGATATGAGCACCACGAAGGGGATATTCGCTTCAAAGGTGAATCCATAAAAGGGCTGACGGTGAACGAACGCGCCCGGCTGGGCATTACCCTGGCATGGCAGGAGCCCGCCCGCTTCGAAGGCCTTGGGGTGAGCGCCTTTATCGGGGCGGGTAAACCCGGTGCAACTATTCAGGAAATAGACGCTGCCCTGGAACTGGTGGGGCTTTCTCCCGAGCGCTACCGGGGCCGCCGGGTGGACAAAACCTTGAGCGGCGGCGAGCGAAAGCGCATAGAGCTGGCTTCGATAACTGTAATGGAGCCGGAGATTGTCCTGATGGACGAGCCCGATTCCGGGGTGGATATCGAGGCGGTCAACTATATCTTTACTGTTATTGAGCAGCTGAAAGATCAGGGGACAACAATAATTCTTATAACCCACAGCGCGGAGGTCTTAAAACGCTCCGACCACGCCTTTCTGCTGTGTCACGGTCATTTAATGGATAAGGGGCCCACCGACAGGATGCTGGCCTACTTCGGCGGCAAATGCATACCCTGTACCCACAAGAATGCTCCGGAGCTGACGGAGCTTTTTACCGGAAAAGGAGGCCTGCAATGAGCGCGGATCCGGCTCTGGATAAACTTCTTTCGTCCATTCAGATGCACAAACAGGTCCTTGACGGGGCTGCCCACCTGGAGATCGACGGTAACCGTATTATCGGTTCCGGATCGGTTCCCGGTTTCCATCTTGAGACGGATACCACCGGCGACGGTGTCATTATCAAGGTACGGGTAGAGGCGGGCTGCCGCTTCGAAAAGCCGGTGCACCTCTGTTTCGGCATGCTTCCGGAGGAGGGGATTCAGAAGATTGACATGACCGTGGATGTTGAAGAGGACGCGGCGGTCTCCTTTCTGGCCCACTGCACCTTTCCCAACGCCGTAGATGTCCAGCATTTAATGGACGCCCGGCTGAATGTCGGCCGGAACGCCAGGTATTCCTATTTTGAGCGGCATGTCCATGCCGAGAGCAGCGGCATCAATGTGGTGCCCAAATCGGTAATATGCCTGGCCGAAGGGGCGCGTTTCAAAACGGAATTCGAGTTGTTGAAGGGCCGTGTCGGCTCCATGGATATAGACTATTCCGCTACTGCACAGGCCCACAGCCAGTTGGACATGCTGGCCAGAATATATGCACGGGGGGATGACCGGGTAAAGATCCGGGAAGCGGCGGAACTGAACGGAGAAGGGGCTACCGGGGTACTTGTCAGCCATCTGGCTGTCAGGGACGATGCCACAGCGGAAATTTACAATGACCTGTCCGCCAACGCAGCAGGCTGCCGGGGCCATGTGGACTGTAAGGAGATTGTACAGGACCGCGGCAGGGCCCGGGCAATACCTGTTGTCTCGGTGAACCATCCTCTGGCCCATGTGACCCACGAGGCGGCAATCGGGTCGGTGGATTCCAAGCAGCTGCAGACCCTGATGGCCCGGGGACTGGATGAAGAGGCCGCCACGGACCTGATAATCCAGGGGCTGTTGAGCTGATGCGGATTATTTACAGGGTGAGCATTATTGATTGTAGCAGTTGATTGCTTTTATTATCTGCCGCGCGGTTTGCACCCCGGAAGGCCTATTTTACCACGGTAAAGAGGACACCCAGGAGAACACCGATCTGGCCGACCCAGAAAATGAACATCCATTTAATGGTTTCGGTCTTTGATTGCTGAATAGCCTCCATAAGGGTGCTGTCGCCGCGTATCATTGCTTCTCGCAGGGAGTTGTCGTTTTTATTCATTTCCTCCCGAAGAGAGCCGATACATGTGTGCATTTCCTCCCGGAGTCCGGAGAGTTCTTCGGTTAACACCTTCTCGAACCGGAGTTCCGCAGTTTTTATCACCGAGTTTTCCGTCTCTTTTTCCTGTTCATTCAGCACGGCAATCAACGCATCAGAGCCTTCGTCTCCGAGCTTCTCCCTTAAGGATTTTGGTATAGCTATAAGCGGCATTCGCAGCCTCCTTTGTGTATCTATACCAGGTAAAAGTATATTCTGATTCTTACAGCTGGTCAAATCATGACAAATATATTACATGCTCCCCGCAATTTCTCGCGGCAGTATCCGGGAGCTCAGCTTACGGGGATATGTGACCGGAGGCTTGACAAGGCAGGAATTTCAGAAGATTATATACAAGCTTGTATATGATGTGGAGGAGAGATGTCCACCAGGCTGGTGATACTTGGTCTTCTTAAAGAGAAGCCTCTTTACGGCTACGAACTCAAAAGCATAATCGAACACTACATGGGGGACTGGACAAATATAGCCTTCGGTTCAATCTACTTTGCCCTGCGAAAGCTAACCGAAGAGGGGTTGGTTCGGGAGGTCGCTGTTGAGCAGGAGAAGGGGAGACCCTCCCGCCGAGTCTATGAATTGACGGAGGACGGCAGAAACGAGTTTCTTTCGCTTTTGAGAGCTGCCTGGCTAAGCGAAGACCATCTTTTTTTCCCGTTTGATATTGCCTTGTTTTTTCTGAAGGAGCTGCCCCGGAAGGAGCGGACTGAGCATATCCGGAAGCGGTTGACGAACGTCCGCCGGACTCTCGCCTATCTTGACGGCCACGAAAAAGAAATGCGATCTGATCCCCGGGTACCGGCTGTGGCGGCGGCGATCTTTTCCCATACCAGGCATCACACCAGGGCGGAGCTTGCCTGGCTGGAGGAAGTGCTGCATGGTATTGAGTCAGATCAGCTGTAGGTTTTTATTTTGATATACAAGTTTGTATACGCAATCTTAAATAGGGAGCAAAATATGAAACGAAAGAGGGTGACCGAGACAAATGAAGGAATCCAGGAGGAGATTACCGTTGAACAGTATGATGTTATGCAGCGAGGGCTCAGGGACCGGGGATTGCTTGAAACGAAAAGCATAGTACAAAACGGTATCAGCTCAGGTCATGTTGTGGAACTGGGGCCCGGACCGGGATACCTGGGGCTTGAGTGGCTGAAATCAACGGAGGATTCTTCTCTTACCGGGGTGGAAATCAGCTCTGCCATGATTGCTATGGCAGAAAGAAACAGGGCTGATTACAGCCTGCAGGAGAGGGCAAAATACCTTGAAGCCAGCGTGCTGGATCTGCCTCTGGAAAATGAAAGTGTGGATGCTGTTTTTTCCAACGGGTCCCTGCACGAATGGGAAAACCCTGTCAGGGTTATGGACGAGGTCTACCGGGTTTTGAAACCCGGGGGAAGATTCTTTATCAGTGATCTGAAGCGAAATTTAAGCATTCTTATCCTTTTGATTATGAAGTTCACGGTAAAGGGGGACGCCATAAAAAAGGGTCTTGTTACCTCGGTACGTGCAGCATACACGGTGGATGAAATGCGCAGACTCCTCGAATGGTCCCGGTTCGGCAGGTTTTCTGTCAAAGAAAGTCCCTTTGGAATCGAAATTCGCGGCTGGAAATAAAAAAATCAACTTGAAGAAAATGCGGCCTTTGGGGTATTTTTAATGGCAACGAAGGAAGAATGTATTTTTCTCATTGCAGGAGGCACGATTGATGATCGATGTTGCCAATGTAACCCGCTGCTTCGGTGACTTCTGCGCCGTAAATAATCTTTCCTTCTCCATTCCCAAGGGAGAAATTATTGGGCTTTTGGGCCCTAACGGCGCCGGAAAAACCACTACAATGCGCATGATAACCGGATACCTCGATCCGACCATGGGAACGGTCCGGATAGGAGATGTTGATGTTCAAAGGGATCCTGAAAAAGTAAAAAACATGATCGGCTATCTGCCGGAGATGGCCCCGTTTTACGGCGACATGATTGTCTATGATTTTCTGCACTATGCCGCACGAATGCGCGGAATCGAAGACAAGCAGAGAATCCGGAAAATAGCCGGAATGTGCGCTCTCGATGATGTGATGCACAAGAACGTGGAGAACCTCTCCCGGGGGTACAAGCAGCGGGTGGGCCTGGCCTTTGCCCTGGTTCATGATCCCGATGTGCTGATTCTGGACGAGCCGACATCGGGCCTGGACCCTAATCAGATAATCGAGGTCAGAAGGCTGATAAAGGAGATCGGCCACACCAAAACGGTCATAATTTCCACCCATATCCTGCCGGAGGTTGAGACTCTCTGCGACAGGGTAATGATTGTGAGCCGCGGCCGTCTGGTCGCCGATTCGCCCACTGCAGAGCTGACTGCCCGCTTCGGCAGCAGGGTCACCATCCGGGTCCAGGTCTCCGGCTGTTCGGCGGCAGAGCTGGAACAGGTACTGCGGGGACTGGACGGGGTTGTGGATGCACGGCCTGCCGGAGATGCAGAGCCCGGGCTTGCCGCGGTACTGCTGAGCTCCGAAGGGAAAGCAGACCTTCGTCCGGAGATCTTTTCTACCGTGGCCGGCAAAGGATGGCTGCTCTACGAGCTGACCCAGCAGAAGAACTCTCTGGAGGATGTCTTCCGGGGGCTTACCCTTGAGGGTGCAGAAGAAGGAGGTGCGGCATGAAGACAGTATTGACTATTGCCCGACGTGAAGCGGGCTCCTTTTTCCAGAGCCCCATGGCCTATATTGTTATTGCCCTTTTTCTGCTTATAAACGCGATCTTCTTTTTCCCGACCTTTTTCATATTTGATCGGGCGGAGCTGCGGGGTTTTTTTCAGCTGCTGCCCCTGTTTTTCTCCTTCTTTCTGCCCGCTGTTACCATGCGTATGCTGGCGGAAGAGTTTAAAAGCGGTACGATCGAGACCCTGATAACCCTGCCGGCGGGATCGGGAAAGATCATTGCCGGGAAGTACCTTGCCGCCCTGGGGATCCTCGCCGGAATGCTGGGGCCGACCCTGCTGTATCTGCTGCTTATAGCCCCCGCCGGGGATATCGATCCCGGCCCGGTGGCCGGCGGATATCTGGGCGCTTTTTTTCTGGGCGCGGCCTATACCGCGGTGGGGTTGTTCGCCTCGTCACGGACAAGCAACCAGATTGTCGCCTTTGTAACGGCACTGGCCGTCTGCCTTGTCCTGACATTTATGGACAGCTTCATGGTTTTTCTACCCCCTGTTCTCGTCAGATTCCTGGAATACTTCAGCGCCGGGTATCACTTCGAGACCATAGCCCGGGGTATTCTTGATTCCCGCGCCCTGGTCTATTTTGCATCTTTAAGTCTGCTCTTTTTAGCGGGAGCAGTCCGCGGGGTCGAGGCAAGGAGGTAAGGTATGAAGATTATGAATTATCTGGCTTCCGAGCGCAGCAACCGGCTGCTTCTGGTAATAATCATTATACTGGTCAATCTTGTCTCCCTGAACTGGTATTTCCGTATGGACCTGACGGAGGGGAATACCTACTCCCTCTCTTCTGTCAGCAAAGAGACTATCGCCACCCTGCAGGAACCTCTGACGGTATCGGTCTTCTTTTCCAAGGACCTCCCCGCACCCTATAACGGGGTGGCTCGTTATGTGCGGGATCTGCTTGCAGAGTATGATTCCCTGGGGAACCCCAATTTCCGTTATCAGCTGGTCGACATGGAGAGTGATGAGGGCAGGGAGATTGCCGGCTCTTACGGTATCCGCAGCGTGCAGGTTCAGGAGGTAAAAAGCGATGAATTCCAGTCCCGCAATGCCTACATGGGAATAGCAGTAAGCTACGCCGATGAGGTGGCCCAGCTGCAGGAGGTAACCGGGACCGAAGGACTGGAATACCGGATCACGACCACTATCTCCCGTCTGGTAGGGACTGTAGAGGCCGCAGCCGCCCTGGATGAAAAGGTAGAGGCGGTCCTCTATTACAGCCCCGCTCTGGCTTCCTACCGCATTGCCGGTTTCGCGGAGCTGGAGGATATGGTGCGGGAGGCAGTCCAGGCGATTAACGATGAAAAGAACGGAATCCTGGATCTGCGGATTGAAACGGTAGAGGAGAACGCCGCGGTGGCTTCCCTGGGGGAACAATACGGATTCCAGCGGATCTCTTATCCGGACAAGGACAACCCCGGCCGGACCCGGGAGGCCACAGTGGGGATGGTGCTGCGCCTGGGAGACCGCTTTGAGACCCTGCCCCTGGACCTGTCTCAGCAGCTTTTCGGCGGATACGCCCTGGCAGGACTTTCTAACATCCGGGAACGCATAAACGGAGCCCTGGAGGGACTTTTGAACACCAATCCCGCGGTGGGCTATGTTGTCGGCCACGGGGAGCGGGACCTGAACGACAATCAGCGGGGTGCCGCGGTGTTCCGCAGCTTAAGCAGCGACCTGTATGAGTTCAGGGAAATAAATCTGGCGGAAGACGAGATTCCCCCCGGTATCAACACTCTGATAATCAACGGACCAAAAGCACCTGTCTCTGAAGAAGAGCTCTATGTTCTGGACCAGTTTCTGATGAGGGGCGGCAGCCTGATGATCCTGGCCGATCCCTACGATATTGTTCAGTCCCAGAACGCGCCTCCGGCCTACATTCCAATAAACCATGGTTTAACGGAGATACTCTCCCGTTACGGGGTGGAGCTTAAGAGGAATATTCTGCTGGATAAAAAAGCCTATCAGGTTCGGCAGCAGTTCGGCAACATGCCGCTCTACTACGTGCCTATGCTGGAGAAGCAGAGCCTGGATCAGGAGCATCCTGTAACGAAGAACCTGGGGCAGGTGGCCTTCTTTGCCTCGTCCACTGTACATCAGTCGGAAAATCCCCCGGCGGAGGTTGACCTGCGGGTACTGGCCCGTTCCTCCGGGGATGCCTGGACCATGGAGGAGAATATCGATCTGAACCCCATGGGGATGAGTCCTCCGGCGGATTCAGAGCTGGCAAGTTACCCTCTTATGCTGCTTGCGGAAGGGTATTTCCCGAGCTTTTTTGAAGGCCCACTGGGAACCACGGTTCTGGAAAACGGGATAAGCGGTTCCCGACATATTGAACGGGGAATCCGGCGGGGCAAGCTGCTGGTTGCGGGAAGCTCAGAACTGAGCGGCGCCCAGCTTGTTGATCCTCAAGGAACAAGCCCCAATGCGATTCTTATTCAGAACATGCTGGATTACCTTAACGGCAATGAAGAGCTGCCCCTGACCCGCAGCAAGGGACTTAACCTGATGCCTCTGGGAGACACATCGCCGAGGTACCGCAGTTTTGTAAAGGGCTTTGCCATGGTCGGAATGCCGCTGCTCGTTATTATTACCGGCCTTCTTGTCTGGCGGCTGCGCGAAGCCAGGCGCAGGAATATCCGCCGTATGTTCAGCCCCGAAGATAAGAAGGAGGTGGAAAAATGAGATTTCCCGTAAGCAGGCGCAAGGTTGTCTACCTGATACTGATTGCCGTTCTTCTTGTGATACTTTTACTGCAGCAGTTTCTTGGAAGGTCTGTTCAGCCGAATATACCTCAGATAGAGGCTGATGTAAGCGCCATGACGATTGCAGACGGAGAGCGGACCATAGAAATAAGAAAAAGCGGCGACGAGTGGCTGATCGGGTCTGAGAATTATCCCGGGGATGCCGACAAGATCGAGAACCTGGCCGGGAAAATCGCACGCCTCCAGCCCCTGGAGCAGGTCAGCCGCTCCGGCTATTTTCGCCCCTATCGGCTCGATGACAACGAAGCCATTACAGTTACGGTGTATTCCGGGACGGAGAAGCTCCGCTCTGTCTTAATCGGCAAGGCCGGAACAACGGGTCGGCAAAGTTATATCCGTTTTCCCGGCAGGAACGAGATCCTGCTGGTCTCAGGAAACCTGCGCCGGGATTTTGAAGTCTCCGTCGGCAACCTGCGGGAAAAGCAGCTCTTTACGCTTGATCCCGCAAGTGTACGGCGCCTGGTCCTTGCAAAAACCGGAGAGGAACCCGGAGGTTTCATCCGGACATCCGAAGGCTGGACCAGCGACGATGGCGGTCCGGCAAACGCCGAACGACTGGATGAGTATGTGCGGAACTATGCATCCTTCAGCGTCCAGGACTTCCCGGAGGATGCCATGGATACCGGGGAGCTGATAATGCAGGTTATCCTGGAAACCGACGGTGGAGAGATCAGCGTGGAGATTCTGACGGAGACCGAAGAAGGTCCCTACCTGGCGAGGTCCTCGACAACGCCGTATATCTTCTCCCTGGCGGCATACAAGGCCAACCAGCTGATACAGTCCCCGGCAGAGTTTCTGTCAGAGAATCAGTAGTATTCGTAGTCCTCGTCGTCCAGGACCAGGTACTCCCTGATAAGGCTCCACATGAGCTCATCGCAGGGGGTGCCTGCCTCTCCCGGAGCCGGTGCCCCGCCGCGGGGGTCGTAGCCGCAGGACCAGAAGTGTGATTCCAGGTCCGTGTCTTCCAGTTCTTCAATCTCCCGCCGCAGGGAACCCTCAAAGGCTCCGAGGAGTTCATCATCTTCCAGGGCGTCATTCAGACCGAACTCATCCCGGAAAATCTGGAAGGCCTCCCCTCCGCTGTGTCCCTGGCACGAGAACATTCTGATTGCCAGAAGGTCCAGGGTGTCCTCGGTCCAGCCGTAGGTCTGGATGGCCGCGGAGATTCCGTCGGTCTCTTCGGCATCGTGGAACATTTCAAAGCGCTTCAAAATTTGCAGAAACTCGGCATACAGGCGGATCCACTCCTGCCCGGCCATTATAAGGCCTACAAAAGCATAGGTCCCCAGGGGAGCGGTATCGGTCTCCATCCGCATCGATTCTCCCATGCGTTCCAGGGTTTCTTCGATCTGTCCGGGAATATCGAATCCTCCGGCGGCATAAAAGAAGGTATGCTCGCTGGTTAAGGTAAGCGGTCGTCCGCTTTGTGTTTCAAGGTGCCATGAAGGCGAGGGAAACTCCTTGAATTCTCCGTTCTCCTGGCTGCCGAAAATCAGGCTCAGATGATTCTCTGCTGATCCTTCGCGGCCGTCACCCCCTCCCCTCCGGTCCAAAAGGCCTTGAATCGCTTTAAGGGTTTCGGAGACGCTGTCGATGTTGTGCAGATCAACGGTAAAGTGCTTTGTTCCCATCGCTGTGCCCTCCATAGTAAAGTATACACACCGGGGATTGCGGAGAAAAGGGGCAGGGGTTCTATTTTTTGCCTATATGAATCCGGCTGCTTAAAGTTTCCCGTTCATCGTCAATTATCCGGTACCAGGTATATTTCTGGTTCTCCTTCATTATCTGATCAAGCCCTTTCTGTTTAAGCTGATCATAGATCTCTCTGCTTTTTGAGGCTTTAAGAAAAAGATCCCGCTGTGAAAGCTCGAGGACTTTGTTGATCATATCAGGGAGCTGGTCTTCCAGATATTTGTAAAACTCCTGTTCTATCAGGCTGTACTTTTGCAGTATCTGGTCGGTATAGATCATGAGAATCGGATCGGCATTCCGCAGCAGGGTCAGGGACTCCCGGAGTTCCCGCAAAATGGCTATGGGGCGGTGATAATCGCTGCCGGATTTATACAGTTCCAGGGCCTGTGTACACTTTCTCAGAAGGTCGCTTCTGCTGAGTTCGCCGATTTTAATCTGTTTTGCCGAGCTGATGACCCGGGAGAATACATTTATCAGGGAGGTAAATATCAGGTCTCGCCAGCGCTCCTTTTCTATGGCGGAATAGAGTTTGAGCAGATGGCTCTGGTAGATCAGTTTTTCCTTCTGGGATTTCTTGAACAGGATTTCAAATACCGTCAGTTCCATTCCCTTGAACTGGAATCTGCCGAGGTTGAAATAGCTGACCTCGTCAAGCAGGTCCGCTTCCGCTCCAGGCCTCTCTTTCTGCAGCTGATGAACAACATGATTGGTGGCCAGGATTTTGGTATCTGTGGGGGCAAGGGTATTGGCAAAGCCCTGAAGCCTGGCGGCGGTATTGATTATGTCTCCGGAGATGTCACCGTCCTGGGTTATTACCAGGGGGGTATATGCCCTGCCGCCGGCTATTCCGCCTGAGACAGCCATGTCCGGTAGAATTATCTTGTGCACGATTCTGCTTTCCTGCAGCTTTTTACTTTTTACAACCCTGCGGCGGGAAAAGTAGTCCGCAATATTCACTGTTGCCGAGCTTATGCCCCGGGGATCGTCGGAAATCAGGATAATCGCGTCGCCCTCGCTGCGCCAGCTCAAGGTGCCGAAGCTTTTTGCGATCCTGCGGATATCATCCTGGATGCATTCGTCCAGCAGCATCAGCATCGATAGATTGCGTCGGTTCTTCAGGCAAAAGGCGGAGTACCCGTGAATGTCGAGAATCGCCGCGTACACCGTGGAAATGGAGGTGTTCCGTTTAAGGTCGCCGGTTCCCGGGACTCCTGGAAATGGTAATACCAATTCTTTCCAAAGCCCCGGGAACTCCTTTTCGTCCAGGGGTGCAAAAACACCCCAGTTAAGTTCTTTAATAAGGTGAAAGACCTTTTTAAAAACCCGCAGGTTTGATTCTGTACGGGGCAGAGGGTCCACATACTCCATGAGGCGCGAGAAGCTTCTGATTGAACGGTTTATAACCCGGTTATAGAGATGTTCGAAGAGTTCGTAAGGGGATGTTTCAAGGTTGTAGTCATCTAGAGTTTTCATTGTTTCCATGTACAGAGTACTGAAAATAGCAGGCCCCGGCCAGACCCATGATCCCCGGGGCTACAGCCATTTCTTTTTCTTGAAGTACAGGAGCATGCCGACGGCAACCAGGGCCATTACTCCCATAATGGCAGGATAGCCCAGAGGCCAGGAAAGTTCCGGCATGATTTCGAAATTCATGCCGTATATCCCGGCGATATAGGTAAGGGGTATGAATATGGTGGCCACGATGGTCAGTACCCGCATGATGCTGTTGGTAGAGTTGCTTACCTTGCTCTGGTAGGAGTCCATCAGACCCTTCATGCTGTCCCGCATCAGCTCTATCCAGTCGATAATCTGAACAATATGATCGTGGAGGTCACGGAAGAATATCTGGACCTCTTCGGAAACGGATGGGATCTGTCCACGCATCAGAGCGGAGGCCGCCTCACGCATGGGCCAGACCGCCCGGCGCAGGGAGAGGAGTTCCCTGGTTAGGGCATGCACCCGGGCTGAAGGGTCCGGACCGTCTTCGAACAGGACCTGCTCTTCCATTTCTTCGAACTCCTCCCGCAGGTCTTCAAGAACAAGAAAGTAGTTGTCCACCACTGCATCGGCCAGGCAGTAGGCCAGGTAATCGGCATTCATCTTCCGCACCCGTCCCAGTCCTTCCGTAAGGCGCCGGCGGACCGGGTCAAAGACGTCCCCGGGGTGTTCCTGAAAAGAGAGAACATAGTCCCTGCCGGAAATAATACTGACCTGCTCGGTTTCGACGGTTTTTTCTTCCATGTTCCAGGTGAGCATATGGAGCAGCAGAAAGAGCTGGTCCCCGTACTCGTCAGCCTTTGGACGCTGCCCGGTATGCTGGATATTCTCGGCGGCTATGGGGTGTATGCCGAAGCGCCGGGTGATGCTTTTCAGCAATCCAGAGTCATGGACCCCGGGGATATCCAGCCACAGGATGCGGCCATCCTTTGTAAGATCCTCCAGGGAGTCCTCCGCGGGGATCTTCTGTTCCTCGATGAAGTCGGCATTATAACGGAACAGGGTCATTTCTACCGGCTGCCCGGTGGCCCGGGGTTCATCGACTATTGATCCGGGGGCAACTCCTATGCGGCGTGAAAAAAGTTTCGCGAAGCGTTTCATTGACTCTCCTTCTTTCCTCTTCGGAACATTCCCATTAATCGGTTCTGGAGGCTGATCTCCTTCTTTTTCGTTTCCTGTACATTCTGATTGTAAAGGAAAGGCCGTTTTTCGGCATTAAACACCACATAGGAAATCAGTCCGTCGCTGCCGGAAACAGGGTATGCAGTCAGGGGATATCCTTCCGCTTTCAGGTCGACCGGCGAGAAGGTTTCTTCCATACCGGCGCGAAGGTCGTTGAACTGGATCTTCTTCCAGACATTTTCGACGGATTTCTGCAGTATCTCCTGTTTTTCCTGTTTCAGTACTTCCAGTAGAGAACGGCTGATAAAGACAATGTTCCCGGTACTGTCGGTTATCAGCATCTGTGCCGGAGAGTTAGAGATAATAATATCGAGGAGGGTTCCCTGTGCTGCGACCTTACGGCTTAATTTACTGTTGGCATCGGTAAGGCTGTTGTAGAGACCCTGCAAACGCCGGCCCAGGGAACCGAATCCTGCAAAATCGGTATCCCGGTTCAGGCGGCGGTATCTGCTTTGCTGGATAAGGCGGTCGAGGCGTTTTTCTACGGAGACCCCGCGGAAGGCGATAGCCCCCCAGGCTGTAAGGTAGATGATGCAGGCAATAATCGAAATAAAGAGTATCCGTTCCGCTGTAAAAACGGGATTAACCAACCCCTCTGCAGAGTCCCCGGTAATCAGCAGGTATGCCGAGATTCCCACCGATAGAATGCCAAGGGAGCCGAGAATCAGAAGGAGTAAAAATGAGCGACTTCTTTTGAGATCCATACGTCCCCCTAAATCTCACTAAAGGCAGAGATGTTTTCGTTTCTTCCCACAACCAGCAGGATATCCTGTTCCTGAAGGACCTCCTCCCCCCCGGGAAAGATGAGATTTTCGCTTTTTGTGGGGTTCCCGATTTCGTCAACACCGTAATTGTAACGCCGGATGGCGATGACGTTGATCTGCAGGCGCTTGCGCAGGTCCAGCTCAATCAGCTGCTTGCCGAAGAAATCCTTTGGCCCCCGGACCTCGGCTACGCTTATTTCTCCGGAAAGGGGAATCCTGTCCAGCACATCCGGGGCAATCAGCCGATTCGCGAGTCTGGTTCCCCCATCGATCTCGACATTGACTATTTCATCCGCCCCGACCTGTCGCAGTACCTGGTGATGCAGATCGGTCAGGGACCTGGCGATAATATAGGGTACCCCCAGGCGCTTGAGTATAGCTGTTGTCAGGATGCTGGCCTCGAAGCTGTCGCCAATGGCTACAATTCCGATATCCACATCCTCCAGGTCCAGTTCACCCATGCGGGCCTCGTCGGTTGAATCAAGATGCACCGCCTGGGTTACGCTGTTCTTTATTCTGTCAATCAACAGCTCGTCGGAATCTACGGCAATAACGGTACCGCCCTTTTCTTCCAAAACTTCGCATAAACGGCTGCCGAAGCTGCCGAGGCCGATAACCAGATAGTTTTTATTTGCTTCTTTTGCCATGCTTTACTCCAGTTTATCCAATTGAAAGATCCGTTACCGGATAACGTATTTCCACGCGCTGCTGACCGGAACCGGCGGCGGCAATAAAGGTCAGAGGGCCGATACGGCCCAGGAACATCAGGATGATTATGACACATTTTCCCAGGGGACTTAAATCGCCGGTGATCCCCGCAGAAAGTCCGACAGTGCCGAAGGCGGAAACCGCTTCAAAGAGGATCTTGATTGCCGGGGCATCTTCGGTCAGCATCAGGATAAAGGTACCCAGAAAAACCGTCACCAGACCGAAGGTCGCAATGGTAAAGGATTTGAGGACGATGTCGCTGCTCAGAGAAGAACGGAACAGGGTTATCTCCTTTGATTCCCTCAGCAGACTGCGGAAATAGGCCCCCATGGCGGCGAGATTATTGACCTTGATCCCCCCGGCGGTACTACCGGCAGCCCCGCCGACAAACATGAAAAGGCACATAAAAAGATACGTCGCACTGCCTAAAGCTCCCATTGGAATGGTGTTGAATCCCGCGGTACGCAGGGTTACGGACTGGAAAAAGGCGGCCAGGTACTGCCTGCCGGTGCCAAGGCCCTTGAGAACTCCACTATGCTCCAGGGCGTAAAAGATCAGGGCCCCGCCAAGGATAAGTCCTGCAGAAATAATAAGGACAACTTTGGTATTAACCGAGAGCCGCCGGCCGCTCCTGGAAGAGCGCCTCGCGGAACTGAAAAACGTAAGAAGATTGAGATGGACGCCAAAGCTCAATCCGCCGACGATAATGAGGAAAGCGACTGTCCCGTTTACCAGCAGATTGCCGTAAAGGCCTTCAAGGCTGTCGCTGAAAAGGGCAAAGCCGGCGTTACAAAAGGCGGAAACCGCGTGAAAGAGGGCCGCGAACAGGCGTCCGCCGTAGGCGCCGGAGAAGGACGGGGACGACAGGTAGAGCATGACTGCCCCGAGGGCTTCGAAGAGAAGGGTAGCTGAAATGATCAGTATTAC
Organism: Marispirochaeta sp.; assembly: GCF_963668165.1. Lineage (NCBI taxonomy): Bacteria > Pseudomonadati > Spirochaetota > Spirochaetia > Spirochaetales > Spirochaetaceae > Marispirochaeta > Marispirochaeta sp. The sequence continues at coordinate 1,676,608 of NZ_OY764209.1, forward strand.
GGTCTTTTTAATGGACCGAAGATCGTCCTGACTCAGCATGTACGCTGCAATCAGCTTCTCCTGACGGCTTATTCCCCGGCGCAGTATGAAGATTGAAAAATAGGAGAGCAGCATGATCCCCAGCCCTCCAATCTGAATAAGGGCCATGATGGCAATGTGCCCCCACAGGGAATAGGCGGTAGCGGTATCGACAACAATCAGGCCGGTAACGCACACTGCGGAGGTTGCGGTAAAGAGGGCATCAAGAAAATCGAGTCCTTCCTTCGAGGAGGAGGTAAAAGGAATCATGAGTATCAGGGCCCCAACCAGGATTACCAGTAAAAAGCTGAGTACGATGGTCTGGGCCGGTTTTAAGCTGATGGACTCCAGCAGGGCGTTGAGCCTGCGGAAACGGGTCAGGACCTTTAATACAAGGAATGTATTCTTGAAGGCTGCGGCGGTCAGGGAGGGATCCACCAGGTGGGGGTTAAAGTGAACCTGAAAAGTCTGAATCTTGGAATAAACGAAAAGAAGCACAAAAGCCGCCGTAAAGAGCAGGGAGAAAACGTTATTCTTGACGTAGATATACTTGTACGGGGCCAATCTGAAGGAGCTTACAATCTCCACAACAAGAATCAGGAGTACTGTAACATCAAGAAGATTGATGATAACAAGCCAGAAAACCGTCATTGTTACCTGCTGTTCGAGAAAGAGGGAGACAATACTCAGCAGGACAGGCAGCAAAATCAAGTTCTTTTTCATACTGTGATTAAAAGTATAACCTCATGATAAAAGTTTTGAAATACAGACACGGGATATTCTCTCACAGCAGATGTGCGGCATTCTCAGAGATTTGACAGAACCTTAACATTCTTCTAACACAAATGGGCGATTTTATGTCTCGAAGGCTGCTGGTCCCATGGCCGGCAGGCATACATACCTTGTAAAGGGAGTTGTTATGAAGAAATTTATTGTTGCATTTACGGCGATTTGTGTTTCGGGTTTTCTATTTGCCGGAGGCGGCCAGGAGCAGAATGCCGGAACAGGCGGAACTGCGGCCGGGTTTGAATGGGTCCTCGATTCTGAAGTCAAAGGTCTGCCGGAGGTAGATCCCTCAATGGTCCGGGGAGATATTATAACTGCAGGCAGTTCTACGGTATTTCCCCTGTCCGAACGGATGGCCGAGCGTTTCAAGGACGAAGGTTACAGCGGAAACATCACCATTGACAGCATCGGCTCCGGTGCCGGACTTGAACGCTTTACCGTGGCGGGAGAGACGGACATTGCCAACGCCAGCCGGCCCATCAAGCAGTCGGAGCGTGAGCAGGCTGAAAAAATAGGCCGGGATCCCATCGAGATTCGTGTCGGGACCGATGCCCTTGCTGTAACGGTGAGCAGTGCAAATACCTTTGCCAAAGACGTTACCCTGGAAGAGCTGGCACAGATCTTCTCCACTGCTGCCACATGGCGGGACGTACGGCCGGAATGGCCCAACGAACCGATCCTCCGCTTTATTCCCGGTACCGATTCCGGCACCTTTGACTACTTTGTGGAGGAAATCTTCAGCAAGGACCCGACCCCGATGCTGTCTGCAAACAATCTGCAGCTTTCGGAGGACGATAATATCCTCGTCCAGGGAATCAAAGGCAGTCCCTACGCCGTCGGTTTTTTCGGCTACGCCTACTACGCGGAGAACGAAGGCGCACTGAATATTCTGAGTATTGAGGGTGTTGAACCGAACCGGGCTAATGTGGACAATAACTCGTATCCTCTGGCTCGGCCGCTGTTTATGTACTCCGATGCGCAGATTATGCGCAGCAAGCCCCAGGTGGCGGCCTTTATTGCCTTTTACCTGAGCTATGTGAACGAAGAGGTGGTGGACGTAGGCTACTTTCCAGCCAACGACGCTGCCCTGGATGCGGCCAGAAAAGCCTGGCTTGAGGCCATGGACGGAACCTTATAGGACAGACTGCGGCAGCAGGCCCCATTATGGCGGGGCCTGCTGTTCTTTGTGACCTTGAGAGGAGGCAATGTGCCCTTAAAAATACACGCCGGCCCCGGCGCTAAACATCAGGACCTGAAAAAACGGCCCAGAATCGGAGAAAGTCTGGTTTTTTCGGTCCTTTTCTTTTTCGCCATACTGTCGGTCAGCATTACCGCCGGGATTGTGATAATCCTGGTACGGGAGTCGGTCCTCTTTTTTGGAAACGGCGAAGTGACGCTTACGGAGTTTTTCTTCAGTACAGAGTGGCAGCCCATGATCGGAAAATTCGGTTTTCTGCCATTGATAAACTCCACAGTCATGGTCAGTTTTATTGCCATCCTGGTTGCCGTACCCATGGGTACGGCCGTGGCGGTCTATTTAAGCGAATACGCAACTGACAGGGTGCGGAGCATCCTGAAGCCGGTACTTGAGGTCCTGGCGGGAATCCCGACGGTAGTCTACGGCTACTTTGCGGTGACCTTTATGACGCCCTTTTTGCGGGCTGTTTTCGGCAGCGGGGTGGTCGAGATTTACAACACCGCATCGGCAGGGATCGTAACGGGAATCCTGATTCTCCCCCTGGTCACCTCCATGTCCGAAGACGCCATACGGGCGGTACCGCTTTCTCTGCGGCAGGGAGCATTTGCCCTGGGGGCGACCAAGCTGGAAACCGTTATCCATGTGGTTGTTCCCGCGGCCTTTTCCGGGCTGTCCGCCGCCTTTATTGTGGGATTGTCCCGGGCCATCGGCGAAACCATGATCGTTGCCCTGGCAGCCGGTGCCGGACCGAATTTCACCCTTGATCCTTTTAAAGCTGCGGAGACCATTACCGGATACATAGTCCGTATAAGCGGAGGAGACGTAGGCTACAACACAATGGATTATAACTCGATATTCGCCCTGGGCCTGGTTCTTTTTTGTATTACCCTGATCCTGAATGTGATCAGCCGTAAAATCGTTCAGAAGTTCCGGGAGGTCTACGAATGAGCACCAAACCAGAATCTCACTTTCCGGCGGGGACGAAAGAATTTGACAAAAGGTCCCGCAGAAACTCACTGTTCGCTTTGGTGTTTTTTGCAGCCACCACTTTTTCCGTTATTGTGCTGATAGTCCTTCTTTTCAGCATTATCAATAACGCCTTTGGACCGGTGGCGGTGGAGAACACCCTGGACCCCGCAGAACTCAGCATAGACGGGCGGGAGTATACCGAGCTCGAAGCGACGGAGCTGATCGGTATTCTGGAAGAGCACCTTTCCCGGGGGCTGATCCGCCGTTACAATCGGGAGAAACCGCTGAACGAACGGACTACCGGCGATCTTGTACAGCTGGTAGAGGAAAGGATAATAAGACCCGCGGTGCAGCAGAGCTGGTCTCTTGCCGAAGGACTGTTTGAAAGGGAGCAAATCAGGTCGTATTTTGAGGCTAATCCGAATCACACCCGGTCATTCCGGGCCTGGCTGAATCCCTCGTTTATTGTCGCTTCCCAGTCTTCCACCCCGGAGGACTCAGGGATCCGCACCGCTCTTCTGGGATCTATATGGATAATCCTGGTAACCTTTGCGTTCTCCTTTCCCATTGGGATCGGAGCCGCGGTGTACCTGGAAGAGTATGCCCGGGACTCCTGGCTGAACAGGTTTATTCAGACCAACATCTATAATCTGGCCGGGGTGCCTTCCATTATTTACGGTCTGCTGGGACTGGCAATCTTTGTCAGGATCCTGGAACCGCTGTCCAGCGGAGCAGTCTTTGGCGCGGTCGACCCTTCCACAGCCAACGGACGGACCGTTTTTTCAGCGGGCATGACCCTGGGGCTTTTGATCCTCCCCATCATTATTATCAATACCCAGGAGGCTCTGCGGGCCCTGCCGGCATCATTGCGCTTTTCGAGCTTCGGTCTGGGGGCGACCCGCTGGCAGACGGTGCGGCACCATCTGCTTCCCGGTGCCATGGAACGAATCCTTACCGGCACCATCATAGCCCTGTCCCGGGCCATAGGCGAAACTGCACCCCTGGTGGTTGTAGGCGCATCAACCTTTGTGTCCCTGGATCCGGAGGGGGTGTTCTCGAAATTCACTACACTTCCCATACAGATTTACCAGTGGTCCGCCCGTCCCCAGGGGGAGTTTCGTAACATAGCCGCTGCGGCAATACTGGTACTCCTGATAATGCTTTTGGGTATGAACGCGACGGCAATTTACTTCAGAAACAGACTATCCAGAAACTCGAGAGTGCAGTAAGGTGGAAACAATCGTGAAGCAATCAACAGAAAAGATAATCCCGACGGAAACCGAAAACATGCTGCAGATTGACAGGCTGAGTGTTTATTACGATATGTTCCTGGCGGTGAACCAGGTAACCCTGGGGATTCCCAAAAACCGGATAACCGCTCTTATCGGTCCATCGGGCTGCGGCAAGAGCACGGTACTGCGCAGCATGAATCGTATGAACGATCTGATCCTCGGCGCCAGGACTGCAGGTTCCATCCGTTTTGACGGACAGGATATTTTTGATTCGGCGATCGACCCGGTAAAGCTGCGCAAACGAATCGGCATGGTTTTTCAGAAGCCCAACCCCTTTCCAAAAAGCATCTATGATAATATTGCCTGGGGCGCAAAGATCAACGGCTTCAGCGGCAACATGGACGAGCACGTGGAAAAATGCCTGCGGGATGCCGCCCTCTGGGACGAGGTCAAGGACAAGCTTAAACAGAACGCCCTGCAGCTCTCCGGAGGTCAGCAGCAGCGGCTGTGTATTGCACGCACTATAGCGGTGGAGCCGGATGTAGTTTTAATGGACGAGCCCGCATCGGCCCTGGACCCTATAGCCACGGCCTACATAGAGGAGCTGGCCATAACTCTGAAAGAGAAATATACGATAGTAATCGTTACCCACAACATGGGCCAGGCCTCGCGGATTTCGGATTATACCGCCTTTTTTATGGTAGATGAAAACCGTTCCGGCTACCTGGAGGAGTGGGACGAGACGGAAAAGATCTTTCAAAACCCTAAAAACAAGCGTACTGCGGATTACATATCCGGACGTTTCGGCTGAGTTGTATGGTACAGCGCTGCGCGTGGGTGAATCCGAAGAATGAACTGATGCGGGAGTATCACGATGCCGAATGGGGTGTCCCCGTACACAATGATAATAAACTCTTCGAAATGCTGATCCTTGAAGGGGCACAGGCCGGATTGTCCTGGGACACCATACTGAAGAAGCGCGAAAATTACCGCCAGGCCTTTGAGAAGTTCCACCCCGCCAAAGTCGCCGCTTTCTCCGAAGAGAAAATCAGGACACTTTTACAGAACGACGGGATTGTACGAAACCGATTGAAGATACGGTCGGCGGTAAAGAACGCACGGGTGTTTCTGGACATCCAGGATCAGTACGGCGGCTTTGACGCCTATATATGGAATTATGTCGACGGAAAGCAGGCTGACAGGGGTTTTGTCGCCTTAAATGAGATTCCGGCAAAAGACGAACTGTCGGAGAGGATCTCCAGGGACCTTAAAAAGCGGGGAATGAGTTTTGTCGGACCGACAATAATCTATGCATATATACAAGCCATAGGCCTTATCAATTCTCACACGACAGACTGCTTCAGGTACAGGGAACTGGCGAAACCTGACCGGGCCGGGTGATTTATCCGCAGACGGGACAGTCGGGATCGGCCTGGAGGGCAATCTCCTGGTAATCCGCGGTCAGGCCGTTACAGATAAGAAGCCGCCGGGTAAGGGGCTCCCCGATCCCGGTAATCAGTTTCAGTACCTCCATCGCCTGCATGCTTCCCAGTATTCCGACTGCGGCTCCAACCACGGGAATATTATTCTGATCCGGTTCCTGAGGAAAAAGACACTCGAGGCAGGGCTTACCTCCCGCCGGAATAACGGTTATCTGTCCTCCCCCTCCGGAGATTCCGGCATGGACCAGGGGAATTTTCTTTTTTACCGCCCACCGGTTCAGGATCTTTCTGGCGGAAAAGGAATCGAGACAATCCACAAGAATATCAGTCTCACTGCAGAATTCATCTGCAGTTGCATCGCTGAACTCGGCTTCCAGACATTTTATTGAAATAGTGCTGTTAAGTGCAATCAGCCGCTCCCTGGCCGAAGCCGCTTTTGCCACTCCTATCGATTGCTCATTATAGAGGATCTGTCTGTTCAGATTGGAAAGTTCAACCCGATCTTTATCAATAATCCTGAGCCGGCCCACCCCGGCAGCTGCGAGGTAAAGGGATACCGGACTTCCCAACCCTCCCGCGCCAATGATACTTACCCGGGCAGTGGAAATCTTTTCCTGCCCCTCGTCCCCCCACTGGTCGATAAACAGTTGTCTGTGGTAACGTTTCCTGTCTTCGTTGTTTATCATGGATAAAGAATAGGAGTTTGTTCCGGGCATAATCAAGAGTAGAAGGGGAGAGTAATGAAAAGGACGAGGGTCGAGGAGGAGTTTGTATGGAATAAAACCCGCATCTCGTATCCCGCCGACGCATATCCGGAAAGCCTCTATATCGAGCTGACATCCCGCTGCAATTTCAACTGCAAAGGATGTTTTCGCAAAGGCTTTACGGAAGATTTCGGAGATATGAAGGATTCAACATTTCAAGCGATTCTTTCGGCCCTTGAGAGTAAAAAGCCGGAAGGGAGGGTGAACAGGGTATTTATCGGCGGAATCGGAGAGCCGATGCTTCATCCCCGGTTCCCCTGGTTTCTTCAGGAACTGTCCAGCCGTGTTCCGGTGATCGAAATGCAGACCAACGGATCCTTCCTCGATGACCGAATGATCGATTTTCTTATCGATGCAGGCCTGGAGAAGCTTGTTCTCAGTTACGAGACCGGCTCCCTTGGGCATGCCGCCGGCAGTAATCTTGATACAGCCGGTGTTTCAGGCACTTTTCCCTGGCAGGTGATAGAAAGAGTTAAGGAGGCAAAGAGAAAGGCCGGGAAGCGCAGGCCCCTTATTGCTGTTGAGTGGGTCCTGACCCGGGAGTCCCTTAAGGATCTGGAAACCTTTGGAGCTGCTATAGTTACTGCTGAGGCGGATGAGATAGTCATCTCCAATATGCTGCCAGTTAACGGGGAAGGAGAGAAGGAGATTCTTTATCGGATCGACGGCTACAGAGATGGGGAAGGATCGCTGCTGGAACCCCTTTTCCGGTCTATCCGTCACCGGATTCACTATACGATTCCCCAGTTTTCCCTGAGAACAGAACGGAACTGCAGCTTTATCGAGAAACAGAGTACGGTCATCCGCTGGGACGGAGAGGTGGCCCCCTGCTTTCGGTTTCTCCACGATGGTACGGAACGGATCGACGGCAAGGAGATGGAGCTGATATCCCACTCCTTTGGTAATATTGATCAGAGCTCCCTGTACGATATCTGGAACAGCCGGGAGTATATCTGGTTTCGTATTTCGGTCTCCCAAAGCTTTTACCCATCCTGTACCGACTGCACCTTGAAAGCCGGATGCGAATACCTGCGGGACAGCTCCGGAAACTGCTGGGGGCTTGCCCCCAGTTGCGGCAACTGCCTGTGGGCCCGGCAAATAGTTGTTTGTCCCTGAAATACTGCCCCTGAACTGTACTGTGAAGAAAAGTTTGACAAGTCCCTGGGGAGAGAGTACAATTCCGCTATCTAAATAAAGGTAGCTCCCCGAGCCTGTAGACCTGGAGGGAAAAACTCTATACTTCCTATGGTCGAAGGACGTCAGGGTGCAGGGGAAACCCTGTTACCTCCCGTGTTTGGAAAGGAGAGCACCCCCACATTTTGGAGGTGCTATGAAACTGACCGACGCGATCCTTTTACGAATTAATCTTTCCGACCACACAAGCCGCGAGGAACCTATCGATGAAGCTTTGCTGAAGGCTTACCTAGGAGGAAGGGGGCTTGCCTCAAAGTATCTGGTCGACGAGGTAGATCCCAAGGTCGATGCTTTATCGCCGGAAAACAAATTGATCTTTGCCTGCGGACTGATGACCGGATCCAGCGCTCCCACCGCCGGAAGGTACATGGTGGTGACAAAAAGTCCCCTGACAGGAACAATTGCCTGTTCCAACTCGGGAGGTATATGGGGCGCGGTTTTGCGGAAGACCGGTTATACCATGATCATTCTTGAGGGAAAGAGCGATAAGCCGATCTATATCTCTGTTTACGACAATAATGTGGAGTTCAAGGATGCCGCCCATCTCTGGGGAAAGAGAACCGGAGAGACCACCGATATCCTTCTTGACGAGGTGGGGGAGAAACGCGCACGGGTAGCATGTATAGGTCCTGCAGGGGAAAATCTCTCCGAAATTGCCTGTATCATTAACGATAAACACCGGGCGCCGGGACGCAGCGGAGTCGGCGCCGTCATGGGATCAAAGAACCTCAAGGCTGTGGTGGTCAAGGGAAGCAATACCATCGATTTTACCGACAAGAGCGCTTTTACCTCCGCAGTGAAAGATAAGATCGACAAGATCAAAGCCCATCCGGTAACAAGCGAGGGGCTTCCTGCTCTTGGGACCAAGGTGCTCGATAACATAATCAACCAGGGGGGGCTCTATCCTACCCGTAATTTCCAGTCTGCCACCTTTGAAGGGGTTGATGAGGTTTCCGGTGAGGCGCTGGTAAAGAAGGGCTACCTCAAGAGCAATACCGCCTGTTTTGCCTGTCCTATCGGCTGCGCCCGGGATGTGGAGCTGCCCAACGGTATACGGATGGAGGGCCCTGAATATGAAACAGGCTGGGCCTTCGGCGCCCACTGCGGGGTGAATGATCTCCTTGCCATTTGCGAAGCCAACTTTCTGTGCAACGATCTTGGAATTGATACCATCAGTGCCGGTGTTACTGTGGGAACCGCCATGGAGCTTTACGAGAAGGGCTTTATTCCTGCGGATGATCTGGAGGATGGCCCCGAGCTGAAGTTCGGCAGCTCCGAGTCGGTGGTTTACTGGACCAACAGGCTTGGCAGGGTGGAAGGCAAACTGGGAAAGCTTATGGCAAAGGGTTCCTACCGGATGGCGGAGCACTACGGCCACCCTGAATTCTCCATGTCGGTAAAGAAGCAGGAGCTTCCTGCCTACGATCCCCGGGGAGTTCAGGGCCATGGACTGCAGTATGCAACCAGTAACCGGGGCGGCTGTCACGTCAGGGGCTATATGATCAGCCCCGAAGTACTTGGTGTGCCGGAGAAGCTGGACACACAGGAGTTAAAAGGAAAACCGAAGTGGGTTATCACCTTTCAGGACCTTACCGCAGTAATCGATTCGGCCGGTCTCTGCCTCTTTACCTCCTTCGCCCTGGGACTTGAAGACTATGCCGACCTGATTAACGCTTCCACAGGATTCAAGCTGTCACCGGAGGAGACACTGAAGATAGGATCAAGGATCTGGAACCTGGAGAGGGTTTTTAACATGGCTGCAGGAATCGATCCTTCCCAGGACACCCTGCCGAAGCGGATGTTCGAACCCCTGTCCGACGGTCCTCAGAAAGGGGCGGTCCATCAGCTTCCAAAACTGCTCCCCGAATACTATGAGCTTCGGGGTTGGAATACCGACGGAACCATTCCTGAATCAACCCTTAAGGATCTTGGTATTGTTTAATGCTCCGAGTCAGATTTTTTACCCTTCTCCAGCTCCTTCTTAACAAGAAGGAGCTGGAGCTTTCATTTATTCCCGGCGAAACAATTGGGGAGCTTCTTTCCAGGGTCCAGCAACAGATAGATACTCCATTTCTCCATAAACTGCTGGAAGAATCCGGGGGGATGAAGACCGGTACGATTATCATGATAAACGGGCGCCATGTTTTTCATCTGGATAAGGTGAATACCCTGCTCTCCGAGGGGGATGAGGTAGCCCTCTTTCCACCCGGGGGCGGAGGTTAAAAAACGTGAAGATACTTTACGAAAAAGAAACCCTTAATAATACCTCTCCATAATTGCGTCAATCGTGCCATCGTCCCGCATTGCCTGCAAGGCGGCGGCAAAATCCTCAGTCCTGTCTGCAAGATAAGAACGCTTACTGATCAGGGGATAAAAAGACGACTCTTCAACCAGACCATCGGTAATAATGATCCGGCGCTCCAAACCGGCAGCGCGTAAACTATCTGTAACTAAAAGAGGATCATCAACAAGTATGTCTCCGCGGCGGGCATACAGCATCCGATACATGCCCTCAACAGATGTGGCTTCCAGCACCGGGATGCCAATATCCTCCAGGCGTGTATTGGCCCAGCTGTTACCGATATACGAAATTACTGTAAACCGTGCCTGCAGTATTTCCGCGATACTGCGGATATCATGCATTTCATGTATGCGGAGATGATCGAGATAGGTATAAATCCGGTATTGCTTGATCCAGATCGGTGCGTTCACCAGCCTGGCATATTCCAGCCGGGCCGGGGTGGGAATGGTGGTCATGAGGTCTGCTTCGCCTTGTTTGACCAAAGCCTGGCAGCGCATCCACGGCAGGACACTGATCCGCAGACTCAAGCCGAGGCGATTCTCAACTGCTTCGCGGATGATGTCGACGAAAAAGCCGGCAGGCTGCCCCTGATTATCAAGGTAGTTGGCAGGCCGATACTCCTGAAACACATAGTGTACTTCCTGGGACAGAGCCAGGTCCGGGAGCAGTGTCAGAAGAATGAGGATCAATACTATACGAAGCAGCTGACCTCTCATGGTATTAAAGTATAAGTACTAAGCGGCTAAAATCAAATTTCCTCAAATAACGGACGATAGTTACAGGTCTTCGCCTGCCCGTTTATCCGGAAATCCCTTTGTACCGATCCTGGGAGCACAAAGATGCCAGGGAAAGGTGTTCTGCAGACAGTCCTGTCTTCCGGTTTATTGTTTCAGTAATAAAGATTTTATTCTTGTTGATAATCCTTATGGAAGACAATAAGATTAGATTAAAGGATACCTAAGGGGAAATTTATGTCAGAGTCCGATCAGACATTATCTGATAAAGCAATTCTATGCGTTGATGATGAGGCAATAATCCTGCTCTCGCTGCTGCAGGAATTAAAAAGAAACCTCGGAAACCAGTATACCTATGAACGGGCTACAAGTGCCGAAGCCGCGCTGCGAATTATCGATGAACTGGATCAAGAAGGAATCCGTGTTGTTCTTATAATCTCCGACTGGCTTATGCCTGGGATAAAAGGAGATGAATTCATCGAGATCGTCAAACAAAAGCATCCGGAAATAAAGGTTATTATGATTACAGGACAAGCAGATAAATCGGCGATCGAACGGGTTAGCGGCATCGCTTCGGTTGTCGCTGTACTGAAGAAACCGTGGCGGGCGGAAGAACTGATACATACCGTCCGGTCTACATGTTCAACATGTCTATGACATGATCGATTAAACATTCTATACAATCCTTGATTTCAGTGGTAATTTGCCTAGACTTAGTAGTATGAAGTAAGCTGTTTCTTCGGCACAAAGCCAGGCAGGGCAGTAATCGTTGTGAAAAAGATATCTGGAATTATTACCGCATTTTTCCGTTTTGCTCTGGTTTTTTCGTACATCTTTACCTGGAATCCTTCATGATGGAGGACGAATCGGGAGAAATCGACATCATTCCCGATATGACAAAAATTCCGGAACGGGAGGAACCGTTCCTCTTACCGGAAACGATACTTGGCCGAATAGACAGTTGCCTGATGGTCCGGTCTTTCGTTGTTAAAGGAAATCAATAAAGAATGGCTGGGAAAAAACCGGCTAAAAGATTGATAGAGGGAACCCAGCTTCTATCTCTTCTTATATCAATAATTACCATATTCATTGTTCAGATTGTTTCCATTTTTGCGATATCCGTCTTTATCATCCTTGATTTGAACGAAAAAGCAGAAAACGCGGCGGACGAAACAGTCTATATTCTGACCGAACCCCTCTATAATGTGGACGACAGCCAGATTGTCAGGATTGCAGACGCACTGCTTTCTTCCGGACGGATCTCCGGTATTGTTATTGACACCTCCGCAACCGGAATTGTTGTAGACAAACCGGCACCTGTCCAATCGCGGTGGATTAGACCACGAATCAGGGAAGTCAACCATAACGATTTCTTCCTCGGAACAATCGAACTGCAGTTCAGCGATGACGAGCTGCTTGCGACGATCAAGCGGTTTCTGTTTACGATGGTCGTCGCGGTAATCGCGATTTTATGGGTGTATTTAATCACCACAAGGGTTTTTATCCAAAAACGGACAAAAAGGATTTTTGCGGCTCTGTCCATTGGAATCAACGAAATCGCAGCCGGAAATTATGCATATAACATTCAGAAAACGAATTACGAGGATATTGACGCAATAATAAACCTGCTGAATGACATGACCAGAAGAATCCAGGGGAAGAACGCCGAACTTGTAGAAATGAATGCATCTCTTGAACAACGGGTTGCCGAGCGGACGGCGGAACTGGAAGAATCTCTTGCGGAATTACAACGTATGCAGGAACGGCTTATAGAATCCGGAAAACTTTCCGCTCTGGGACAACTCTCCGCCGGCATTGCCCATGAGCTGAATACACCCCTGGGTGCAATAATATCCGCTGTCTCGTCGATGGTTACTTCGTTTGACAAAAAGCTCCCGGAACAGCCGGTTTTTATCTCTTCCCTGTCAAAAAAAGAACGGGATTTATACATGAAAGCTGTTGCGACAGGTATAGAAACCAACAAAACGCTGGATATATACCTTCCGTCCAGAAGGAAGACGAAAGGAGCCGAAGAACTGCTGCAACAAAAAAAAATACCGAACAGCCATGAAGTTACCGTATTACTCGCCGATATGGGTCTTTTGAACAATCTCGATGATCTGCTTCCGTACCTTGCAATAAAGAAAAACAAGGAAATACTGGCGGAGGTTTCGGATACGGTAATTATAAGACGGATGATAGAGATTATTTATGAGTCTTCCAAAAAAGCATCGAATGTTATCGAAGCACTCCGGTCATACTTGACTACTACAGTTTCTGACGAAACGAATGTCATTGATGTGGAAACGGACATAAAAAAAGTGCTGACCCTGATGCATAATCTCCTGAAACACGGCATTAAAGTGAAAACAGAGTTCTCGGGGCTTTACGTTCTGGCGCGGGCGGACACATTGTCCAATGTCTGGATGAACCTGATACGAAACGCCGTTCAGGCGTTGAACGGTTCCGGCGAAATATTAATTAAAACGGAAAAGCTGGACGGCCGAGGGATCATCTCGATTAAAGACAACGGCCCAGGAGTTTCTCCCGAAATTCAGCACCGGATATTCGAACCCTTCTTTACCACAAAGAACGACATCCAGGGAATGGGACTTGGACTGGATATCTGCAGGCGGATTATCGAATCATCCCAGGGAAAGATATGGGTACAGTCCGTACCGGGAGAAACCGTATTTTTTGTATCCCTGCCTCTTGCAAAGTAACTGCTAAACGGCAAATGTAATAAACCGGGGCCGACCCATTGGCTGTGAAACAGATGGCAGAACAATACGGGGCTAATGTTCATGGTTCATGAGCGTGGAACAATAGTTTTGTGTTGTTTTGGTGTATTGTGAGAGTCGTCAACTATATCAATCCTATCCATCGGGCTGATTACGCTGAGTTTGTTCTTCGCCGCCACATGGGTGTAGATCATTGTGGTACTGACATCGGAATGACCGAGAAGTTCCTGAACGGTGCGAATATCATAGCCGGCCTCGATCAGATGTGTTGCAAAACTATGCCGCAGTGAATGAATTCCCGCCTTTTTAGGAATACCCGATTGAGAGAGAGCATTATGAAAGGCTTTCTGCAGGCTTGATTGAAAAATATGAAACCGGCCGGCCTGACCTGTACGTGGGCATACCGAAAGCCGGGGTGAGGGGAAAATCCAGTACCAGCTCCATTCTATTGAGGCATTGGGATACTTGTGCTGCAGGGCGAAAGGTAAAGGAACGCCAGGGAGATTCTCCCTGCGATCGGTCTCGAAGCGTCTTCTGATTTTCGCGATGTGCTTTTCTATGGCAGGAATTACCGATCGTGAGAGTAAGGTTATCCGGTCTTTATTCCCTTTTCCAGAGCGTACAATGATGGATCCGCCGTTAATATCGATATCCTTTACCCGGAGTTCGAGACATTCTGACAATCTTAGCCCGCCGCCGTATATAAGACGACACATAAGTTGATAGTCTTCCGACATATACTTAAGTATCTCTGCTATTTCCTGCTGAGAAAAAACAACCGGGAGTTTTCTGTTTATCCGGGCCCTTACCACTGACTCGAGGCCATGTATTTCTTTATTCAGAACATGACGAAAAAGAAACAGCAATGCAATAAAAGCCTGTTTCTGGGTAGCAAAGGAGATATTTCGCTTCATTGTGAGGTGGGTAAGGTAACTGCGTACATCATCCGTCCCAAGCTGATCAGGAGCTTTGGACCTGATCCATCCGGAAAAATCGCGGACCCAGTAAAGGTAGGTTTTTTCTGTACGGTAGGACTTGTTTTGCACTCTGAGTTCCATTTTCATCTGATCCAGAACCCCGGACCATGATCCAGGTTTCTTTGGACCCCCGTTGGATACGCGTTTGTTTGAGAAATGAAGGAATAAGCGTACAGCCGCAGCTGCTTGATCTATCTGCCAGGGTTGATACCGGTTTGACAAAGTTTCCAGAAAATTGTGGAGATTTTCATCTGAATGTAGATTTGTTTGTAAAGGGTGTTTTTCAAGATATTTCTTAACCCATTTAAGATACCAGGGTCGGGCCGTTTCTTTAATTTTATGACATTCTTGGAGATAATCCTCATATTCTACAAAAGTTTGCTTGTCCATTGATGATTTTCCTCCGGGAAAACAATAGTTTTGGTACTATTTATAACCAGGGGAATAGATGTATGCTTTTATTGGAAACACGATTTTAAAAAAGAAATTGCGCCCAAGCTGTTAAAGGGTTTAAAATTATTGAAAAGCAGTGAGTATAATATGTTATGTAGACACTTTTTTTCTTCTTTGGAAAAGGCAGGGAATAGGGAATTGGATTGCGAAAGTCAATCGTGGTTACACTAAGGCCAAACGCTGGGCCGCGCTTTTTCCCGATCCTCCGCGCTATGGCCAACGCTATTCCCGCACGAATTTCCGCGCTGGGCCAAACGCCTTTTCCTTTAAGACTGTCGCTCGTTGTTCGACAAAAAGTTCTCCTCACGATTCGGGGAAGGGGTTTTATGCTTGAAGATCCTGGCGCTACATAACCTGCAGTTGGAGCAGACAAACCTACTGTCACAGTTTGTGCAGGATCGCAGAAATGGAGAACAATAGTTTTCGATTGTTCTTGATTCCAAGTGGAGTTATACTGTTTACGGCTGAGGCACAAACTGCGCCCGCTTAACGGTTTGCAGCTCAACTGGGTGTTAGGTTCAAAATGGGATTTATACTAGAGAAAAATGATGGAAATTCCAGAAAAATATATACGAAAGATTGAATTGAATGTACAGTATTGTGAATGTTGTCAGCCTCGTGATAATGAGGAACCAGAAGGTTTTTTTTGGGTTCTTGGTGATCGAATATGTTTTCACGAATATCTATCTGAAATAAAGGTTCCAGAAAAATATTTTGAAGAAATTGATAATAAATTTAATTGCCCAAATTGTGGTTGTACAATAGGACTATATACAGATGTTGGGTTAAAAACAAAATTTGAAATAGAATATGAAAAGAAATATGATAAAATAATATCGAAATTAGCACCTGATATTGAAGAATTTTCTTATTATTTAGAAAAATATCCATATTTAGGATTGAATCACAGAATTGGTAAAAAAATTAAAAAAGAAATATCAAATATACCAAAAACAACAATAAAAAATGAAATATGGTATCGTGCACGTGCAGTTAATTCATCAAAAAAATTTACTTATAGCGATATGATGCCACCAAATCCAGAAATGGTTACAATTGGTGAAGGAAGATTTAACCATTACGGTCAAAGCGTGTATTATTTAGGTGATGAAAAGAGATTATGTGCATTAGAAGTATCTAACCAATTAGAAACAATTTGCTGGATTCAAAAACTGGAAATCATATCTTTAAATAATATACTTGATTTATCTGTCTATATTAATCCTGATAATATTGATTATATACCTTTCGTTTTCGCAGGTATAATTATTACAGGAGAAATAAATAAAAAAGTAATTAGGGACAAAAATTGGAAACCAGAATATTTTGTATCAAGATTTATATCTGATATTTGTAGAGAAGCAAATATTGATGGTATAAAATACAATAGTACTGTAGCTATTGGAAATAATTTGGCTATTCTTAATATGGATAACTTTAATTATAAATTAATTAGAAATCCATATATATACAAATTAACAAAGGAAAAAAGTAATTATGAATTTTGAACCTAACAACCACTTGGAGTTGTCCTGGCGGTGAATATGGCAAAGTGTTTGTTGAATTGTAGAACTGGAGTTAAACTTATTAAAGAGCATGGTTCTATCAATACAGCGCCAGGCAACTCAAGTGAACGTTATCTATACATAAATGGGGTTTTTAAATGTTTACGTTGAAACAGCTCTATACAAAAATATTTACTGTCAATATTTTAAGGGCACCTCTAAATACTACTCAAAAATAAGGTTTTGGGGTGCCTATTTTGAATTTCTATCAGCACTACATGGCTGATTGCCAACTAAAATACTATTTACTTTTTGCCTTTCACATTTTTGAGGCAGGTTTTTTCCGCTTATCTTCATTTTTTATATCCTTTGCAGCTGTATGTACCGGTTCATATTGTAGGTCAGATTCATGAGTCCGATTATCGCCTCAGCTCTTTGCTTACCTATGGACCGTAACGTTGAACCATTCATGCTGTTATGTATAAAGCCGAATATATGTTCTACTCGAGCTCTCACTTTGGACTTCTTCCGATTTTTCTCTTTTTGTTTTTCCGTAAGTGGATTATTTCTATATCCCTTTTCGTGTATTCTGTTTCGTATGTTCCTGGTATCTAAGATCTCTTTTATTGGGCCACCGGCATAAGCAGAGTCCCCATACACTTCATGGTGGGAATCATCTTTTTCTAAAAGATCTTCTAAGATTTGGGAATCATGCACAGAGGCATCGCTTACTCCATAGGTTTTTATGAGCTTGGATTTCTTACATGCTTTCACATGGTTCTTGTACCCGAAATGCCGTTTTCCGCCCTTGCTGGTCCATTTGGCGTCGGTGTCCTTCTGTCTTTTCTTCGATTCATTCCAACTCTCAGGAGTTTTTCTGTTTTTGATCTCTTTGTTTTCTTCTCTACTGTTCCGTTGCTTTGGCGCCTCAACAAAGCTGGCATCGACGATATTTCCACTTTGAGCAATGACCCCTTTCACCATAAGAAACGATCGAAACTTTTCGAATAGAATTTCAATTTTCCCTTTCTTTGTAAGGGTCTCGCGAAAATGCCAGATGGTCTTCTCATCCGGTACGGTGTCATTTATCTGCAAGCCCAGAAATCTCATAAAAGAAAGCCTGTCTAAAATGTGAAACTGCATCTGAGCGTCGGAGAGATTGTACAATCTTTGAAGCACCAGGATTTTGAACATCATCACATAATCAAATGGAGGTCTTCCTCCAGGTCCTTTTGCTTCTTTACGAAAGGCTTTCTTAAGGATCGGACGAAACATTTCCCAATTGATGTATTCATCCAGCTTTCGAAGCGGATCTCCCTGTTTGCTGATTTTCTCCAGACGGAAATCTTCATCAAAAAAGCCTTTTTGTTGTGCCACCTCTCATCCTCCTTATGGGAGAATATCACAATTATTTTTTTTGGGAAATTCCTCTAGTTTTTAGAGGTGCCCTTAAATGAATATTCGGACTATGTTAGCGGGCTTTCAAAAAATATAGATGAATATCACTCAATTCTAAAAATGCTTGATTTGAACACGGAATTCAAAGAAACTTTGAACAATGAAATAGCAGATATATTAGAATTGGGAAACGGGCTTCTGGCATCAGTTAAAAAATACTTAGATGGAAAACCGAATGCTGCTTATGATATTTTTGCAGATGTAATGAACTTCTTATGGAAAAAAATTGAAGTGTTCAAACGATCTGCTAATCAAGATATCAATACAAATTGTTTATATCGTATCCGAAAAATCAATGAAATAGAATTAATTCAAGCAATAGATATGTTTCATATTCCATTTAATGAACGACACAAAGTAACTAATCAGCGATATAGTATTAATGGTTTTCCTTGTCTTTATCTGGGGAGCTCGGTTCTTTCTTGTTGGATAGAGCTTGGTGCAAATGCTAATAACAGATATGCAGTATCGAAATTTAAAATTGCTGAAAACGTTGAGATATTTGATTTGTTTATTAATGGCAATAAAGAATTTGATCAATCAGTAGAATCTGATAATTACTGGGGAAATTGGGTCCGTGAAACAATAATGCGTGAAATATATTTGTATCAACTCCTCTTAGCATGTTCTTTTCCGAGCATTGATGATCATCCATTCCGTGAAAATTATATTGTGCCTCAAATGCTTCTTGAATGGATACGAAGTAGTTCAACTATCAAAGGAATTAAATATAAAAGCACTAAAATGTTAAATAAAGTTCGGAACTCCAATTTAGCTATGAACTATGTTTTTCCCCCCAATGAATCAAAGGGATATGGACACTGTGACTACTTGAAATCTTTATTTGGCGTAAGTGATCCTGTAACCTTAACAATAAGAAAAAACGACAATTATAATAGGAAAATTGTTGATATAGAAAAGATGCTCAATGAAAAAAAGCTTTTTACAATAAGATGATAGATAACCAGCAATTGGAGCAGTCAAACCTACTGTCACAGTTTGTGCAGTTATAGAAAGTCCTGGAAGTATTATTCAGGTGATTCCGAGTTGAAACCGTAGTAAAATGAGTATGAGTAACAGCACAAACAGCGCCAGCTTAACGGTTTGCAGCTCAATTGGATGTTATACAGACATTTTTTTAGGGCTTCGAAAAAGGCAAGGAAAAGGGAATTCGATAACGAAAGCCAATCGTTGAAACACCAAGGCCGAGCGCTGGCCCGCGCCTGTCCGCGCAGCCGCGCAAAGGCCTGCACACATCCCAACGCTATTAATGCCTACGCTATGGCCAAGGCTCTTTTCCTTTGAAACTATTTATCGTAGTTCGAGGGAATTCTCCTCATGGTTCGAAAAATGGTTCTTCTGCCTGGAAGCCAAACGCTGTATAACCTGCAATTGGAGCAGACATGGCTACTGTCATGGTTTGTGCAGTAAGGAAACCAGGTGAAAGAAAGTTTTAGGTGATTCCGAGCTGATATCATAGTAGAATGTTAATGAGTTGCAGCACAAACCACGCCAACTTAACGCCACGCAGCTCAATTGGATGTTATACAGACACTTTTTTTGGGGCTTCGAAGAGGGGAAGGAAAAGGGAATTCCATAGCGGAAGTTTATCGCAGTAACACTGAGGCCGAGCGCTGGCCAGCGCCTGGCCGCGCGCCGCGCGAAGGCCTGCACGCAACCCAACGCTATTTATGGCCACGCTACGGCCAAACGCACTTTTCCTTTGAGACAATTTTTCGGTGTTCGATGGAAATTCTCCTCACGATTAGAAAAATGGTTCTTCTGCCTGGGGGATCAGCGCAGTATAACCTGCAGTTGGAGCAGACAAACCTACTGTCACAGTTTGTGCAGGATCGTGAGAATGGGGAACAATAGTTTTCGATTGTTCTAGATAATACGAGGAGTTATACTGTTTACGACTGAGGCACAAACTGCGCCAGCTTAACGGTTTGCAGCTCAACTGGGTGTTATATTGACCCAGGGAAAAAGTCAGGGACATCGAAGACAAATGTACAGGAACAATGCTTACACTAAGAGAAATAAAAAAAATTGAAGAAGGCCTGATAACGGTGTTGATGAATCACAAATGCGATAGCATGAAACGATACCTCTTTAATAATAGTGAATATTGAAGAGAAGAGAAAAATTTACCACCTTTAACCAGGTGAAAATTATCAAAAGTCGCTTGTATGATTATTAATAATAAAAAGCACCTGCATAGCCGTTTTCGATGTATAAAGACGTTGCATGTGTGTTTGAAATAAAGTTGACAATGTATATACGTTGAAGTATTATTAGATATGAATTCCATCATCTGGGACCAGGAAAAGAATGAAAAACTCATTTTTGAAAGAAATATCTCTTTTGATGAAATAAGCCAGATGATTATGGATGGAAAGTACATGGATATTATTGAGAATCCAGTACGTGAGGGGCAGATGTATTTCGTGATGGAAATACAAGACTATACGTGGATTGTCCCATTTATAATTGATGAGGATGATAATATCGTATTGAAAACTGCCTACCAGAGTCGAAAATACCACAAGAAATATCGAGGGAAATGATATGAAACGAAGATATAACCTTACTGCTGAAGAGAAAAAAATAGAAAATGAAATTGACACCTATCGATCAGTCACAGGTGAAAAGAGAAAGAAGGTCGAATCCATAATAGCTGGAGCCAAGAAAAATAAGGCTATAAGCCTAAGAATTTCAAATTATGATTTAGAAAAACTAAAAGAGAAGGCAGAACAGGAAGGGTTACCGTACCAAACGCTTATTACAACGGTGCTTCATAAATACATTACAAATCAGCTATTTGAGAAGGATGAGATCATCAAGTCGTTCAGGCTGCTGAAGGAAGAGAGGGCAATATAACCAGCAATTGGAGCAGATGTGGCTACTGTCATGGTTTGTGCAGCAGGTTTGAACAGGGAACAATAGTTTTGCGTTGTTCTGGTGAATAGGTGGAGTTATACTGCAAGAGAGTTGCAGCACAAACACATGCCAGTTGACGCCACACAGCTCAATTGGATGTTATGCATAATATGGAGAATTTAAACATATAGTGAAACGAAGACATCATTACGTTTCTAGGTTTTTATTGAATAACTTCTCAAATGATGGAATGATCAATTGCTTTGATAATGTTGAAAAGACAATAAAGTACATCAGTACGAAAGATGCTGCTGTTATTCGAGATTACTACAGAATAAATGTTGAAGGGTTGCCCGAGGATATATTTGAGGATGTGTTTAATGAAATTGAAGCACCTGTAGCACAAATAATCAGAAATATAAATGAAACTAAACAATTGCCAACAGATGATGAAGAGATTCAATATTTATTTCTATTTATTGCTTCGCTTGCATGTAGAGTCCCATCAATCAGGGAAAATGTAAATAAAAATATTGGAGAAATAATTCGATTACTGGGTTTGCAAACTATTTCTCATAGATATGAAGATCTAACAGAATCTGTAATGAGAAACGACCCGTCTACAAAGAAATATACAAAAAAAGAATTACTGGAAATACTTTCAGATAAAGAAAAGATATCAATTGAAATTGCAAATGAAATGCAAATGGAAAATATTCTATTTCTACTAGATATAATATATAAAGCGTTATATGAACGTAATTGGTATATTGGGTATGTCGCTGATAATAAGGCTTGTCGCTTAATTACTACTGATACTCCAATTCTTCTATATTTTACAAAGAAAATGCCACAATTTTATTCTCCTGCTTTTTTGACTCCAGATACCATTCTCTCTTTTGCAATAGATCCGCAAACCATAATATATTCTGAACTCGGAAAAGTACCTACTTTTCCAATATCATTGAAAAATTATACTATAAGAGAAAATAATTACTTATCAACAAAATTAGCTAAGAAATACTATTTCTACAAAGAAAATGACTTTTATATGTTCGATGATCAGAGAAGAAAGATTACACTGCAACAGTACTGGAGTTCCTAAATGATATATGCATAACCAACAATTGGAGCAGTCAAACCTACTGTCACGGTTCTTGCATTCGCAAGAACACGCGCCAGCTTAACGGTTTGCAGCTCAATTGGATGTTATATTGAAACCCAAAATGTAAATACTGTTGACAATATGTACGATTGTGCTAAACTATAAGTATGATAGATAGACAAATCGAAGATGAAATTAACGTTCTCAAGAATGAATTCCCAATAGTAGCTATTCTAGGGCCAAGACAGTCTGGTAAGACTACGTTGTCGAGGAAGATTTTCTCAGATTATGAGTATGTTTCCTTCGAAGATTATGATGTCTACGAGTTCGCAGAATCAGATCCAAGAGGATTCTTAAACCGTTATAGTGAAAATGTAATCTTTGATGAAATACAAAGAAACCATAAAATGATTAGTTATCTGCAAACTCATGTTGATAAGTTAAAGAAAAATGGAAAAATTGTAATCACAGGATCACATAATTTTTTATTAATGGAACAAATAAGTCAATCACTTGCTGGAAGGGTAGGAATAACAAAATTATTACCATTTTCAATTAAAGAGATAAAAGACTTAAAAATTGATAAAAATGAACTAATATTTAAAGGATTTTATCCAAGAATATATGATCAGAATATAAGAGCAGAAGTATTTTATAAGAATTACATCTCAACATATATTGAAAAGGATATAAGGCAATTAAAAAATGTTAATAAATTAGATGTATTTATAAAATTTATGAAGATATTAGCAGGAAGAACAGGGCAAGAAATTAATTATAAGACTATTGGAGAAGATTGTGGCGTATCACATGCTACGATTATGGAATGGATTTCAATCCTGGAAGCAAGTTTTATAGTTTATAGATTAAGACCATTTTATAATAATTATAATAAGAGATTAGTGAAATCACCAAAATTATATTTTACAGATACAGGACTCGTTTGCAGCCTTCTTGGAATAAGGAAAAAAGAAGAACTTGATTATCATTTTTTGAAAGGAAGTATATTTGAGACTTTTATAATAAACGAAGTAATGAAGGCCAATTATAATCAAGGAGAAAAATATGAAATATATTTTTGGAGAGATAATCATAAAAAAGAAATAGATTTGATTATAGATTTCGGAATGAAGAAATATGGAATAGAAATTAAATCAAGTGAAACTATAAATGAAAAGTATTTTGATGGTTTGAAGTATTGGAATGAATTAACAGGAATAGATAAAGAGAATATGTATCTTATATATGGAGGAAAGGAGAATATGGTAAGAAATGACATGAATGTCATTTCTTGGGATAATATATTTGATGGAATAATAAAGGACTCAATATAACAAAAAAAATGCAGTTGTCGCCGTCTATTGTCACGGTTTTAGCAGAGACGCTCCGGCACTGATCGTGCCTACGCTCTAAAACCGCGCCAATTCCTTCAGCCTGCGGCTTCAGGATCGAGGGCGCAACTGATTTCGTCGTTATACAGACATTTTTTTAGGGCTTCGAAAAAGGCAAGGAAAAGGGAATTCGATAACGAAAGTTTATCGAAGTTACATTAAGGCCGAGCACTGGCCCGCGCCTGTCCGCGCAGCCGCGCAATGGCCTGCACACAACCCACCGCTATTAATGGCCACGCTACGGCCAAACGCACTTTTCCGTGGAGACTATCTTTTGGGATTCGAAGGAAATTCTCCTCATGGTTCCAAAAATGGTTCTTATGCCTGGAGGACAAACGCAGTATAACCTGCAGTTGGAACTGACAAACCTACTGTCACAGTTTGTGCGATAGTTAAGAAATACGGAACAATAGTTTTGCATTGTTCTATCGTATTGGTGGAGTTATACTATTTACGACTGAGGCACAAACTGCGCCAGCTTAACGGTTTGCAGCTCAACTGGGTGTTATCTACACTAAAAATTTCAGGGAAGTAAAATGTTTGTAAAAAAGATTAGAACCTTTATGTTAGCAATCTTTATTTTTATTACGATTTTTTCATGTAGTGCTGGTCCGTTTGTTTTAATAACACAATATGATAATGAAATAGATCCGACAATAAGAAACCAACTACATGATATTGGTAATAAAATAAACAATGGAATTGAAAATGAAGATTTCTCCCCTTTAAGAAGATACTTTTCACAAGAATTATTAGAATCTGATCAATTTAATTTAGAAGAATTCACAAAACAGGTGAGTGCTTATTTTAATAATAATCAAATCTCACTGATGTATGAATACTACAGCCTGTTGAAAAAATCAGGATCGGTTAACAATGCGACAATACTACCTGATGAAAGAAACAGATTTATTATTAATCAAGCCTATTTTGATACAAATGAATCTTATGCTCTATTTTATAAAATAGATGGAGGTAGTTCACAATTACTATCATATATTTATCTAAACAAATACGATGATGGGTGGAAAGTAACAAATATGCATTTAGGTAGTTATAGTATTGGCAACCTAAATGCACCAGATTTATATTTGAAAATGGAAGAATCATTAGAATCAGGAAAAATCGGATCAGCATTATTTTATGGTGTTGCGATGTTAAAGGTTTTGAGACCTGTTAATAATTTGCAGTATAAAAATGAGAGTGAATATAAAGGTACAATAGAGAATATTATATCTGACTTCCAAAAGGAAAATCAGTTTCCTATTGAGATAAACCAACATATGTCCATATATTATATGGATGTAAATTCAGTAGACGGCGCTTCAATCCTACCAACAATCAAATATGTTACAGACATAAAGATGAATGAAAGCTACTTGAAAGAACTAATTGAAAGTAATTTAGATGATATCTACAGGATGTTACCTGGGTTAAAAGAAGAATTCACATCAATACTTTTTCAAGCATTCTCTGAACCTCCAATTGATCCGAATAAAACCTATAATCTTTTTGGAACCATTATCGATACAGGCAGGTAGATAACAAGCAATTGGAGCAGACATGGCTACTGTCATGGTTTGTGCAGTAAGGAAACCAGGTGAAAGAAAGTTTTAGGTGATTCCGAGCTGATATCATAGTAGAATGTTAATGAGTTGCAGCACAAACCACGCCAGCTTAACGCCACGCAGCTCAATTGGATGTTATGTTGGCAAAATAGAATTTTTCGTGATATTCTGTAAGTTAGTAACCATAAATCACATATAAAAATGAGGTATATATGGAAAACGCTTATTTTATAGCAGCTATTTTAGGTGTATTCGTCATATTATTGCTGATTCAATTAATAAAAGTATCTTTAAAGAATAAGCAATACAGAAAGAAGTATGCTCCTATTATTGATATAGAAGAGGAAGCTGAAAAAGAACGCATTGAAAAGGAAAAGATAGAAAGAGAAATTAAGGAATTGCAGGAAAGTTACAAAGAGAAAAAAATAATATATGACCGTCTCCTTCGACAAATTGCATTATACGAAGAAGAAATTGAGCTAGCCGAATACGGGTTTTATAAACCACACTTTGATTTTGATGCTTCAGAGAGATATAAAGATGCAATAACTTCCTGCCGTGAAAAACAAAAAGCTATGGTTAAAAATAAAAAAGCGGTTTATTGCACTCAGCAATGGACTGTAGATGGTAGTAAGTCAAAGGGTACTACTATGACTAATCGTAATATTCGGCTGACTTCTCGGGCGTTTAACAATGAATGTGATGCATTGATAGCAAACGTAAGCTGGAACAATATACTTCGATATGAAGAACGAATAATAAAAGCAAAAGAAACAATTGATAAAATGAATGAGTCGAATAAAATATATATTGATAAACAATATTTGAATCTTAAAATAGATGAATTGCGACTAAATCATGAATATAAAGAAAAAAAGCAGAAAGAAAAAGAGGAGCAGGCAGAACTTCGCCGGCAAATGCGCGAAGAAGCAAAACTTCAGCAAGAAATTGAAGAAGCCGAGAAAGAAGAGCAAAAATACATAAAATTGTTGGAAAAGGCTAAAGTTGAAGCTGAGAAAGCCGCTGGAGACAAATTAGAGCAGTTGAAAGCTAAAATGGCTATGTTAGAAGAAGAGCTTATAGCCGCGCACGAAAAAAATGAACGTGCAAAATCTATGGCACAACAAACAAAAGCTGGACATGTATATATTATTTCGAACATTGGATCTTTTGGTGAACATGTTTATAAAATCGGTATGACGAGAAGACTTGATCCGATGGATAGAGTAAAAGAACTTGGCGATGCATCCGTACCCTTTACTTTTGATGTTCATGCAATGATTTATGCTGATGATGCGCCTGGCTTAGAGGGAATACTGCATTCAAATTTTGATCAAAATAGACTGAATCTTGTTAATAACAGGAAAGAGTTTTTCGCAGTGAATTTGGAAGATATTGAAAAAGAAGTATTAAAGAAGATTCCCGATGCCGAATTTGTATTAACTGCCGAAGCTCGAGAATATAGAGAATCTGAAATGATAAGGAAAGAAAAAAATGATGCATTGGAAAAAGAGGAAACATTAATTCCAAATAGTATTTAGAAGAAGCAAATTGTAAAAAGTAAATTTCGCAAACATAACCAGCAATTGGAGCAGACAAACCTACTGTCACGATTCTTGCTTGCGCAAGAATACGTGCCAGCTTAACGGTTTGCAGCTCAATTGGATGTTATGTAGACTCAAATTTTGTGGTAGTAAACACCCCGTGTTATACGGAAAATTTCTTTACATAAAAGCTAAATTACCGGATAGAATATTAAAAAGAAGACTAGTAATTTATGGGCACCTCTAAAAACTAGAGGAATTTCCCAAAAAAAATAATTGTGATATTCTCCCATAAGGAGGATGAGAGGTGGCACAACAAAAAGGCTTTTTTGATGAAGATTTCCGTCTGGAGAAAATCAGCAAACAGGGAGATCCGCTTCGAAAGCTGGATGAATACATCAATTGGGAAATGTTTCGTCCGATCCTTAAGAAAGCCTTTCGTAAAGAAGCAAAAGGACCTGGAGGAAGACCTCCATTTGATTATGTGATGATGTTCAAAATCCTGGTGCTTCAAAGATTGTACAATCTCTCCGACGCTCAGATGCAGTTTCACATTTTAGACAGGCTTTCTTTTATGAGATTTCTGGGCTTGCAGATAAATGACACCGTACCGGATGAGAAGACCATCTGGCATTTTCGCGAGACCCTTACAAAGAAAGGGAAAATTGAAATTCTATTCGAAAAGTTTCGATCGTTTCTTATGGTGAAAGGGGTCATTGCTCAAAGTGGAAATATCGTCGATGCCAGCTTTGTTGAGGCGCCAAAGCAACGGAACAGTAGAGAAGAAAACAAAGAGATCAAAAACAGAAAAACTCCTGAGAGTTGGAATGAATCGAAGAAAAGACAGAAGGACACCGACGCCAAATGGACCAGCAAGGGCGGAAAACGGCATTTCGGGTACAAGAACCATGTGAAAGCATGTAAGAAATCCAAGCTCATAAAAACCTATGGAGTAAGCGATGCCTCTGTGCATGATTCCCAAATCTTAGAAGATCTTTTAGAAAAAGATGATTCCCACCATGAAGTGTATGGGGACTCTGCTTATGCCGGTGGCCCAATAAAAGAGATCTTAGATACCAGGAACATACGAAACAGAATACACGAAAAGGGATATAGAAATAATCCACTTACGGAAAAACAAAAAGAGAAAAATCGGAAGAAGTCCAAAGTGAGAGCTCGAGTAGAACATATATTCGGCTTTATACATAACAGCATGAATGGTTCAACGTTACGGTCCATAGGTAAGCAAAGAGCTGAGGCGATAATCGGACTCATGAATCTGACCTACAATATGAACCGGTACATACAGCTGCAAAGGATATAAAAAATGAAGATAAGCGGAAAAAACCTGCCTCAAAAATGTGAAAGGCAAAAAGTAAATAGTATTTTAGTTGGCAATCAGCCATGTAGTGCTGATAGAAATTCAAAATAGGCACCCCAAAACCTTATTTTTGAGTAGTATTTAGAGATTGTATGATTTACGTGGTTGGGCGCAGAGAGTTATCCTCTATCTGACGGGATTGGGGAGCCGGCGGTAGGTTGAGGGCACCGGGAGGCATAAGACCTCGCTTTAGAGATTAACTGAAACCTGCCACCGAACACCATAGAGCGGTGCGCCGAGTGACCGGCGCAACCGCGAATAGGAGTACGGTGTAACTCGCGTCTGACCAAAGACTCCCAGTCCTTCTTATAACCGAAAGGAGGGAAAAATGGAAGAGAAGATTCGGTATGTAGGCATCGACCTTGGTAAACGGACTTACCAGTGTGCGATTCTCGATGAGAAAGCCAAGAATCAACAGTTCAATGGAAAAGCCGATGGGATTGGCTTAGAGCGACTTGCCAAGAGATTGGGTAATGATGATTTGGTAGGACTGGAAGCGGGGAACAATGCGTTCAATATTGCTCGATATCTGACTGACCGGGTTGGGTGCCATGTTGTTGTTCTGAACCCTGGGAAGCTTGCAATGATTTACCAATCGCTGAAAAAAACGGATAGGGAAGATGCAGTACAAATTGCCCGCCTGTTACAGCGGAACCCGGTAGAAGAATTGCCAACCGTACCGTTGCCAACGAAGAAAGAGGAAGAGGAGAGGTCAGTTGTAGCCGAACTGGCAACTTACAAAGCAGACCGAACAAGGTACATAAACCGGCTCCATAGTGTGTTTCTCGATTCGGGTATTACAACGATAACGAAAGCGGATCTAAAAACGGCATCGAACAGAGAGAAGAACGTATTGACCCTTCTTACCGGACGGCATGTTCGAGAAGCGAGGCGACTGATAGAAATGGTTGCCTACTGTGAAGCGATTATTGAAGATTTAGAACAGGAAACAAAGCAGTTCCTGGAATCCGAGAAGAACACTGGGATTCTCATGTCTGTCCCAGGAGTCGGTCCTGCTACCGCGTTGGCTTTTATTGCCTACGTAGGGGATGGAAGTCGATTTGCGAATGCAGATCAGGTGGCAAACTACGCAGGCCTCACACCTCGGGTCGATAGCTCTGGGGAAACTCATCGAATGGGGCCAATATCAAAGCGAGGATGTGCATATTTGCGCAGAGTGATCGTACAGGCAGCATGGTCACTGGTGCGTTCGAAAAGTGGGGGGCACTTGAAAGAGGCTTACAAAACTTTAATCACTCGAAAACCTAAAGCAGTAGCGATTATTGCCATTGCTCGGAGATTAGTAAAGCTTCTGTACACCTTGGTGACAAAGAAGACATATTATCGGTATAGCCAGCTTAAAGAGAGGCTTGCGAAGCTGAAATATCATAAATTACAAATTATTGGATTGGGGTCTTGACGTAAAACATAGGAGGTGCCCTTATGAAAAAATGCTGGATTCTAACAGTTTTTACATTTCTCATAACTTTTAATGGCTTTGCAGACGATTTGAAGTATCAGGCTATTAGTGATGTTAACTGTAGGGCTGGCGAGTTCCAAGAATCACTAGTGCTTTTTATAATTCATAAAGATGATGTTGTTGATGTGCTTGAAAGTCGTAATAACTGGTCGTTTGTACAAACTGCCGATGGTAAGAATGGATTTGTAGTTAGTACATTTCTGGCTCCCATAAATGACCTGAAAGCTATACAATACGTCATAAAAAACGATGTTAACTGTAGATCTAAAGATGATATAGATTCGGAAATTCTATTTGTAATATATAAAGATGAAGTAGTCTCTGTTTTGCAAAAAAGAGGCGGTTGGTGTTACGTAGAAACGCAAGATGGTAATCAAGGGTTTATAGATGGTAAATTCCTAATTACCTTACCTGAACAATCTCAAACAATAAAAAAAACTGACCATGAAGTAGTTAACAGAAGTCCTGATCAAAAGCACAATAGCTCTGCGTTCAGTACATTAATGACCATCCTTGTTATTGCAGTATCCCTATATATTTTTCGTAGACGTAAAAGGCCCAAAAGACTTCTTAAATCTTCCATAAATCCTATTTCATCAACTTTTAGGAACTTCACTAATTCTGCTGCTTATAAAGGTAAGAAAGGCGAGAAAAGAGTAAATCTCTTACTTAATTTTCTGAAAAAAGAACACTCTGAATACATGGTTTTACATGATGTAAAGTTACCGATGAATGCTGATATTACTCAAATTGATCATATAGTTATTTCCCGATACGGTATTTTCGTTATTGAAACAAAAAACTATAAAGGGTGGATCTTTGGAGAACTACATCAAAAAAAATGGGTGAAAACTTTGTACAATGCAAAATATGAGTTTCAAAACCCATTACATCAAAACTATAAACATATAAAAGCTATTGAAAGCTTGTTAAGCATTCCCTTGGAAAAGGTATTTTCGATTGTTGTGTTTGTTGGTGATAGTGAATTCAAAACCGTTATGCCCATTAATGTGATTGAACTTCCAGAACTTTTGTCTTACATAAGATCGTTTCAAGATAGTTTATTTACCCAAGAAGAAGTTATAAAATATAATGAAATGATAATAAATAATTCAGCATAAATATAGGTAACGCTTTTATGAAATGGAGCTAACATAACCAGCAATTGGAGCAGACAAACCTACTGTCACAGTTTGTGCAGTTATGTAACCAGGTAGATGTAACTTTCAGGTGATTCCGAGTTGAAACCGTAGTAAAATGTAGGTAAGTGACAGCACAAACAGCGCCAGCTTAACGGTTTGCAGCTCAATTGGATGTTAGACATACTTTAAAAATAATCAAATATGTTATATTGGATATATTGGTGTTATTATTGTATTAAGTTGTAATGATCAATGGATTCGTTGTATATGATATAATTTAAGTTGGAGCAAAATAATGGAGTTAGGCAGTGCGATTTTCCTCTCTGTACTTTTTTTATCATTTCTATACTTTGTTCATACAAAGAAGAACGAATGGAATTGGAAAAAAATCATCAAGAGAATTTTACTACTAGCTTTTTCTCTATTACTTATAGTTACCATTATTGGATTATCATATAATTATTTCAGTGAATTACCAAAAAAGGAAACGGAATTCTGGGGCTTAAAGATTAATAGCACAAAAAGCGATATAAAATTCTTAAAAGGCATGCCAACAGAATATGAGAATGGAAAATATTGGGCATATGTTTATGATATAACCTCTATTAACAACACAGAACAAGCTTTATATATAGTGTTTTTTGAAGATGAAAAGATCCGCTCTATTATTTATAACGGACCAAAATATCATAGTTCACCACAAATACAGAGTATCGGCATTGGATCAACTTATAGAGACGTTGTCGAGAAATTTGGATCGCCAGATTATGTTTCTATTTCCTCCGATGAACTGGAAAGAGCATTAACATATGATAACTATCAGGTTTATTTTGAACTATCAAAGAACCAAGTTATTTCTTTAGGTATCTTTAATCCAGAATGCGAACGTATGAAATACAAAATAGAGAATTAATCAATGATAAAGATGTCTAACCAGCAATTGGAGCAGTCATGCCTATTGTCATGCTTTGTGCAGGAGAAGATTTGATGTGTAAAGCAGAATCCAGGTGATTCCGAGTAAAAGTAGTTATATAATGTTGAATAGGATTCAGCACAAAGCACGCCAACTTGACGGCATGCAGCTCAATTGGATGTTCTACAGACACATTTTTTATTAGAAAAAGGGAAAGAAGAAAGGGAATTCGATATCGAAAGATTATCGTTGAATGACTGAGGCCAAACGCTGGCCCACGCTTTGGCCGATCCTCCACACTATGGCCTACGCGATTCCCGCACTAGAATTTCCGCGCCGGCCAACGCTTTTCCTTTAAGATTGGACTTCTATATTCGAAGAATATCTTGGTGTGCCCGGCATGGGTACTAACTAACAGGTGCAAATCCTGTAATCACCCCTGAAAGGAGGGAAGATTTAGACGACGGCAAGGGTGCCCGAAGAAACCCAATGACTCCGCTTAAGAAGCTAAGCATGAAAGGAAGTTGTTGGGCCAATGAGGGATCTGAAGGAAGCCTGAGTCAAGATACCTGCCTGAACGCAAGTGAACCTTCGTGAGGCCGTGTCGGAGGGAAGAGGTGCCCAAGACCACCGAAGACCTATATCCTTTTGCGTAACACCGATGAGGTATGGAAGGCAGGCGAGGTATCAAGAAGCTAGTACCCTTACCCGGGGAGGAGCCGTTGGCTTGGGAACTGTGTAACAGCGACATGAGATTCCCTAAGACATCCAGCAATGGATGTCTTATGAGCCAAGGGCTTTCAGATGAAGCCATAGTAGCCATAAAACCGAGTGCCGATGAGAGTACGGTGACGTATTCGAGGATAAACCACTGGGAAAGAGACAGGGATGTCAAAGGTGAAGGGTGGAACATGCAAGCGAGCTTGAAAAGCTCACCAATAACTACTCCCGAGGAGTTTTTGTCTACGGAGCCATACGGAGGACCGAAACGTATATGAGGTCTACATCCGCAGGGTCTGAACGTTGAGACGGGAGTGCAAGGAGTGACCGTGAACCAGTACGAGCTGGCCATCGAACAACCAAGTCTCTTCGAATCGCTGTGTACCGTATCAGTCCTACAACGAGGATTCAAGGCCGTGAAACGCAATGGAGGATCACCCGGCATTGACGGGGTAAAGATCCAGGAGTTTGAACGGAACCTAAACGAAGAGCTGCTCCTCCTCCAGAAGGAACTGGCAGGATGGACGTACAAACCCAAACCGGTGAGACGGGTAGAAATACCCAAACCGGGCCCACAAGCAGGAGTCCGACTATTGGGCGTCCCATGCATCCGCGATCGTGTGGTGCAGGCGGCCATAAAATACCTGCTTGAACCTCTGTATGAACCGCAGTTCTCGGATTCGAGCTACGGGTTCAGACCACATCGAAGCCAAAAGCAGGCAGTGGCCAAAGCGAAAGCACTTGTGCAAAGCGGAAAAGAGTACGTGGTGGATATCGATCTATCGAAGTTCTTCGACCGTGTTAACCATGACCGACTCATCCGGCGTCTATCGGAAACGATCCAGGACAAGCGAATCTTACGTCTGATCGGAGAGACCTTACGAAGTGGCGTCATGAACAACGGTGTTGTGTCCGCCACCCAGGAAGGAACAACCCAAGGGTCACCGTTAAGTCCACTACTGAGCAACGTCGTCCTTGACGAGTTAGACAAGGAGTTGGAACGGCGGGGACTTGAATTTTGCCGATACGCTGACGATAGCAACATCTTCGTGAAAACGGAGAAAGCAGCGCAACGAGTCATGGCGAGTATAACGAAGTTTATCGAAGGGAAGCTCAAGCTCAAGATTAATCGGGGCAAGAGTAAAGTGGCTCTGTCCAGGTACGTGAAATTCCTTGGTATGACTATCATAGCCGGAACGATAGCGATATCGGCGGCATCAATAAACCGAGCGATGGAACGCATCAAAGAGCTTACCCCACGGGGGACAAGATACACCTTGGAGCAGACTATCCAGAGGATAAACCAATGGTACAGTGGATGGGCATCGTATTATGGGATGACCCAATATCCCGCACAATTGCGGAACATTGAGGCACATGTACGAAGACGGCTGCGAGCAAGAATCATTGATCAACAGAAGCGAAGACGACACGTGGTGAGAACATTTATGAGAAGAGGCGTTTCCGAAACTACTGCAAAGAAGGCGGTGTATTCGAACAAGAAACGATGGGCATTGAGTAAAACAATGGCGGCGGGGCTGGCGTTTCCGAACACCTGGTTCATCGAGACGATGGGTCAGATTGTCCGGTCCGATGATGACCTACCGCACTGGTTTACGGTGAAACGATGGATCAAGCTTACATGAGGAGCCGTGTACGAGACCCGTACGCACGGTTCTGTGAGAGGACGGCGGGCATAAGCCCGCCTCCTACTCGATAAGTCCTTTTCGGTACGATTATCTGATCTTTACTAGAGGGATCTTCGCTGTAGAACAATCAGTTGGAGTAGACAAACCTACTGTCACAGTTTGTGCAGGATCGCGGAAAGGCGGAACAGTAGTTTTCGATTGTTCTGAATCATAAGTGGAGTTATACTGTTTACGATTAAGGCACAAACTACGCCAGCTTAACGGTTTGCAA
Organism: Marispirochaeta sp.; assembly: GCF_963668165.1. Taxonomy (NCBI): domain Bacteria; kingdom Pseudomonadati; phylum Spirochaetota; class Spirochaetia; order Spirochaetales; family Spirochaetaceae; genus Marispirochaeta; species Marispirochaeta sp. The sequence goes on from NZ_OY764209.1 coordinate 1,710,425, forward strand.
CTCAACTGGGCGTTATATGCACGAATTTAGATATAATAAAATTGTTAGAATATTTCAGTATCCGGGTGTAAAATAAGGGAAGAAATAACCCGGACCTCCGGCCGACGGGCTATAAATATTTTAAAAAGGGGAATTAAATGGAGTTAACTATCAAAGAAAGATTAATGTTCGCAAATCAGATGAAAATACTTGAAGCATTATATCCAGATGAAGCAGAATATTATAGAAATCATAGAGAAGCTTTGGAGTCAGGTTATGAATTTCAATATGAATGGATTGTGGAACATTTTTCCGAAGGATTGAATTCGGAAGCGTGTAAAGAAGTATTAGATATTTTAGAAATGTACCACAGAATGATAATGAAGTTTAGAGAATTAAATAATGATCAAAAAGCAGAAATAGGAATTGAAGAAGTAATTTTCCCAGGTTTTGATGGTAATAATGAAACTTCACAATTAAATTATGCAATATACTTTATGCATAATTTAAATAGATTTGGTGAAGTTCGAGAAGATACTGAGTTTCCAGATTATGATTCTCATACCCCAACATTAAGATTATATAGAGATATGTTAAGATTATTTAATAATGTAATGGAATCTGATCATGAATTGAGTTTTATAAATTTAAAGGAACTCATTGAAATGCAACCTCTTAGTATGAGGTGAAAATATTATGGATATTATAACAATAATTTTTGGAATTATTGGAAGTATAATTACGATACAACAAGCATGGAATGCAAGGAAATCAGTAAAAGGGATTAAGAAGCTTCAGAAAATATTATTTGATAATTTAAAGAATAAAGAAAGGAGAGAAATCCATTCTAAAATATTAAGATTATCAAATATTCTTGTGAAATATAGTTCGGGAAATACACAAGGTTTAAAAATTAGTGATGATAAAGAAGAAATACTTAGAGGGCACCTCTAAAAACTAGAGGAATTTCCCAAAAAAAATAATTGTGATATTCTCCCATAAGGAGGATGAGAGGTGGCACAACAAAAAGGCTTTTTTGATGAAGATTTCCGTCTGGAGAAAATCAGCAAACAGGGAGATCCGCTTCGAAAGCTGGATGAATACATCAATTGGGAAATGTTTCGTCCGATCCTTAAGAAAGCCTTTCGTAAAGAAGCAAAAGGACCTGGAGGAAGACCTCCATTTGATTATGTGATGATGTTCAAAATCCTGGTGCTTCAAAGATTGTACAATCTCTCCGACGCTCAGATGCAGTTTCACATTTTAGACAGGCTTTCTTTTATGAGATTTCTGGGCTTGCAGATAAATGACACCGTACCGGATGAGAAGACCATCTGGCATTTTCGCGAGACCCTTACAAAGAAAGGGAAAATTGAAATTCTATTCGAAAAGTTTCGATCGTTTCTTATGGTGAAAGGGGTCATTGCTCAAAGTGGAAATATCGTCGATGCCAGCTTTGTTGAGGCGCCAAAGCAACGGAACAGTAGAGAAGAAAACAAAGAGATCAAAAACAGAAAAACTCCTGAGAGTTGGAATGAATCGAAGAAAAGACAGAAGGACACCGACGCCAAATGGACCAGCAAGGGCGGAAAACGGCATTTCGGGTACAAGAACCATGTGAAAGCATGTAAGAAATCCAAGCTCATAAAAACCTATGGAGTAAGCGATGCCTCTGTGCATGATTCCCAAATCTTAGAAGATCTTTTAGAAAAAGATGATTCCCACCATGAAGTGTATGGGGACTCTGCTTATGCCGGTGGCCCAATAAAAGAGATCTTAGATACCAGGAACATACGAAACAGAATACACGAAAAGGGATATAGAAATAATCCACTTACGGAAAAACAAAAAGAGAAAAATCGGAAGAAGTCCAAAGTGAGAGCTCGAGTAGAACATATATTCGGCTTTATACATAACAGCATGAATGGTTCAACGTTACGGTCCATAGGTAAGCAAAGAGCTGAGGCGATAATCGGACTCATGAATCTGACCTACAATATGAACCGGTACATACAGCTGCAAAGGATATAAAAAATGAAGATAAGCGGAAAAAACCTGCCTCAAAAATGTGAAAGGCAAAAAGTAAATAGTATTTTAGTTGGCAATCAGCCATGTAGTGCTGATAGAAATTCAAAATAGGCACCCCAAAACCTTATTTTTGAGTAGTATTTAGAGGTGCCCTAGAATTAATTATCAAATTAATGATAGTAATCTATTATTTCCTGAAATAAATTTATCAGAATTTACAGAGATTATTAATCAGTTTATTGATAGGATTGATGAAATATCAACTACAAAAAAATTGCTTTTATTATGCAGCCAATTAAGTTCAAAGATTAAATTTTTAATTAATCAAATTGATGTTGGTTTAGAGAATGTTGAAGAATCACTTGGTGAAAATATATAAGAAACCAGACTTGGCTCCGCCGTACGGTCTGGTTAAAAAAGGCATATAACAAGAGATTTGGAGTAGTCAAAATTTATTGTCACGATTCTGGCTAAAGACGTTCGCTGATCGCTCACTCCAGAATCGCGCCAATTCGGCGAAGACGCCGATCAATTTTGCTACTCAAATCGTCGTTATGCCCACTATGGAGATAGGATAAAATGTGATTAAATAAATTAATTACAATATGGTATAATAGTTTGAAGGAATAATAATGAGAAAGTTGTGCAATAATGGAGATTTTAAGATATTAGATAAGTTATATTTATTTAATAATCTATGGGGTGAAAAAAGTGGTAGTGGTACACAATGTAGTTGGGGCGAGACATTTGATGAGAATGAAAAAAATATATCCTGGAATACAAATTGGGATTGGTATGATAATGATCTAATGATTAAATCATATGCATCAATTGTATACGGATGGCATTGGGGCTGGAAAGTAAAGGATCTTAAATTGCCAACTGAAATTAATGAATTAAAAGAGATAAATACTAATTGGGAATTTTATATTAGAGAAGAAAGAAAAGGAAATATAAATATTACATATGATATATGGCTTTCAAATAAAAAAATAGATAACGAAAATCCTGATGAAGAGATAATGATATGGGTATATAAAAATGGTAAAGTTACTCCAATTGGGAAGAAAAAACATGATATAGAGATAATGGGAATAGACTGGGAATTGTGGGAGGGGTTACATCCAGAACATAATTGGCCAGTATTTTCATTTATAACAAAAGAAAATATGAATATAGTTGAATTTGATATTCTATTTTTTATGAAAGAAATTAAGAATTTAAGATCTAAATATTTATTGAGTGTGCAATCTGGAATAGAAGTACTATCTGGAAAAGGAAATTTAGAAACTAAGAAATATAGTATCATGATAAAATGAAGATTATATTAATAAAAATAAATAAAAGGATGCAGTATTTTAAGAAAAATATAAAGTAAAAATAGGGGCATAACAAGAGATTTGGAGTAGTCAAAATTTATTGTCACGATTCTGGCTAAAGACGTTCGGGCAATGGCCCTCACTCCAGAATCGCGCCAATTCGGCGAAGACGCCGAACAATTTTGCTACTCAAATCGTCGTTATATTGACCCAGGGAAGAAGTCAGGGACATCTAAGACAAATGCACAGGAACAATGCTTACACTTAGAGAAATAAAAAGAAGAATTGAAGAAGGCCGGATAACGGTGTTGATGAATAACAAATGCGATAACATGAAACGATAAATCTTTAATAAACGTGAATATTGAGAAAAGAAGAAAAATTTAACACCTTCAACCAGGTAAAAATAGTTTAAAGATGCTGTATGATTCTGAGTATTAAAAAGCACCCGCATAGCTGTTTTCGATGTATAAAGACGTTGCATGTGTGTTTGAATAAAGTTGACAATGTATATACAATAAAGTATTATTAGATATGAATTCCATCATCTGGGATAAAGAAAAAAATGAAAAACTCATTTTAGAGAGAAATATCTCTTTTGATGAAATAAGCCAGATGATTATGGATGGAAAGTACATGGATATTATTGAGAATCCAGTACGTGAGGGGCAGATGTATTTTGTAATGGAAATACAAGACTATACGTGGATTGTCCCATTCATAATTGATGAGGATGATAATATCGTATTGAAAACTGCCTATCAGAGTCGAAAATACCACAAGAAATATCGAGGGAAATGATATGAAAAGAAGATATAACCTTACTGCTGAAGAGAAGAAAATAGAAAATGAAATTGACACCTATCGATCAGTCACAGGTGAAAAGAGAAAGAAGGTCGAATCCATAATAGCTGGAGCCAAGAAGAATAAGGCGATAAGCCTAAGAATTTCAAATTATGATTTAGAAAAACTAAAAGAGAAGGCAGAACAGGAAGGTTTACCGTACCAAACGCTTATTACAACGGTGCTTCATAAATACATTACAAATCAGCTATTTGAGAAGGATGAGATCATTAAGTCGTTCAGGCTGCTGAAGGAAGAGAGTGCAATATAACCAACAATTGGAGCAGATGTGGCTACTGTCATAGTTTGTGCACCAGGCGGGAACGGTAACAATAGTTTTGAGTTGTTCTGGTGAATAAGTGGAGTTATACTGCAAAAGAGTTGCAGCTCAAACACATGCCAGCTTAACGCCACACAGCTCAATTGGATGTTATATGGACTAAAATTTTATGGAGGATGAAAATGATTGAAAATCTCGATCGCTACCTAATCGGTGTAGCCCTTGGAATTAGATTTCGCGCCAACTTTACAATTGAAGACCAATTAGGAAAGATTGTAGACACAATTCTATATTCTTCTAAATCCTATTTCAATCCAACCATATTCCCTAAGGTTAGAAATTTAATAGGCAAGAAGGTTTTGTTTAATGAGATATCACAAGATACATTACAGATAGACAATTCAAACATTATATTAGAGCTTAATTTTGGCGATGAGTTTTCTTTCAGGCAAAAAGATTTGGATAACATTCTTCGAAATTTTAATGAACAAATCATTAACGGAATAATGAAAGAATTCTCTATAAAAGAAATCGTCCGTATTGGCTATATCAGAAGGTACATTTTCAACCTTAAGGATTTAGCTGAAACTTTTGTCAATAAAACTGTTGGAGATACGTTAGAAGGTGTTAACGACATTAACTTGAGTTTCTCTAAAAGAATACCACTTAGTGCCTCACTTACAAAAAGCGATGTAAATGATTATGATAACGCAATTTTCAACGTGATCAAGAAAGCTGATATGGAAGAAATATTTATGTCAGTAGATTATCAAAGTTTCTTCGATCCATTTCTTCCTTCATCAGGCTTGGTTGAATTTAAGCCTTTCATAGAAAAAGCGAATGGTTTCAATTCGAATAAGTACTTAACGTGGCTAAATAGTAATTATGTGGAGGTGGAAAATGTCAAATAGATCCTCACATCGCAATAAAACTATTGATCAACGTTTTGCCTATCATAGATATATTGAATCAAGAGATGTTGAGCCTACCTTAGATGAAAAGATTCATTTTCAAGATTCTGTTCGTAGTGGAGAGGAGCTATCAGAGCCTACATCTAAACGGAAACGGAAAGTTCCGTTGAAGGATAAGGCAGCAGATCACATTAGCGAGCACTGGTTTGAGTGGGTGATAGCAATTGTTGCAATGATTATGGGATATTTTGTATATGAATCAAAACTATAAAATATTAAGGTAGATCTTACTTTACAGGCTCATGATTCAAAGGCGATTGAATTGGAAGAAGATTTAGAACTAAATAATCTGAAGGATCATCAGCAGGATTTACTAATCAATGAAAATAGAATTCGAATTGAATTATTGAGTAACAATAAAATGCAATAGCCATATAACCAGCAATTGGAGCAGTCATGGCTACTGTCACGATTCTTGCTTGCGCAAGAATACGCGCCAGCTTAACGCCATGCAGCTCAATTGGATGTTAAATACACGAAAAAATAACAGTTTTGGGAAAATGATAGGTGTGATAGAATACAATGAGCCCAACAAGATAAAGACGCCCGGACCTCCGGCCGACGGGCGAAGAGATGATATAAAATCTTCGAATGAAGATTTTATTCACGGTATATAAAAAAGGAGAAAAATGATGATTTATATTACACAAGAATTAGATAAGCAGTCTTTTATTCAAAAAATTTTTAAGAAATTACCAAAAGAAAATTTTATAAAAGAACTTCATAATGTATTTTCAAAATATGAAAACAATATTGAAATGTTAAACATCGAAAACATTTTAGAAATTGCAGAAAAATATAAAGTTAAATTGAACAAGAGATATAAAGATGAAAGAACTGAAATTCTTAATAAATATCTAAGATATTGCTTAGAGGATGAGAAAATAGAAGAATCTGAAATAAAGGCTCTAAAGCATATAAAAGATATATTAATGTTAACCGAAAGTGATATGAACACACAAATTAAAATACTTACAGAAGAACTTTATAACAAAAATGTTAATGATGTTATATCAGATGGCATATTAGAGGATGAAGAAAAGAATAAATTAGATATATTGAAAAAAAACTTGCTGATTTCAGAAGATGTTGCAAATGATATCTATAATAGAAATGCTAGCGAATTCATGAAAAATTATCTTGATAATGCTGTGTCTGATGAAAGACTTTCTCCAGCTGAAGAAAAACAGATAGAAGATATATCAAAAAGTTTAGGTATAGAAATAAAGACAAATGAAGCAACAAAAAAGTTGCTAGAAAAATATAAAATATATTGGCAAATAGAGAATGGTGAAATCCCATCATTAGTACCTGATATAAATATTCAGAAATCAGAAACTCTATATTTCAAAGGTAAAATCAAATGGAATGAACAACGAAGAGTAACTAAAAGGATTAATTATGGTGGGCCTACTGTCAGAATAAAAATTGCAAAGGGAATATATTGGAGAGCTGGCAGTATTTCACCTCAACGGATAACTGAAGATGAATGGAAGACAATAGATACTGGTACAATATTTTTAACGAATAAAAGAATAATATTTATGGGAAACATTGCTAATAAGAATATTAGATTAAATAAAATACTTGATTTTACTCCTTACAAGAATGGTGTAGATATTCAAAAGGATACTGGCAAAAGTCCTTTCTTTGAATTTAGTGATAATGTTGATATATTTTCAATGATTTTAGCAAGACTTATGTTGGAAGAATAAAATATAAAAGGTTAGGAATTAGACAATGGAAAGAAATAATCTATTTAAGTTTGGAATGATATTAATATTGAGTTTATCAATTATGAATTGTGTTGATAAAGAAGCTGATGAGCATTGGAAAGATGTTTCCAATAAGGCAAAAACAGTTAAACCGTTTGAATCAATGGACTCAGTAATAGCAAAAATTGGAGAACAACCTACTACTCGTGATGATAGGAAGCTTACACTATCTTCAGAGAATAGTGATATAATCACAGTTTTGGTATGGGATTATGGTTCACATAGAAGAATATTTATGAGATTTTTTAATGACTTATCTGCTGAATTAAAAATCGGAGATTCTACGATTTTCTTTGAATCTTTAAATGAGGCTGATATGAGTCCAAAATTCAAGAAAAAGTAATATCGTTAATATGTAATGAAGGAAATCATGAAATGTAAGTAAGATAAGAATGAAGAATCCAGACCTAACTCCGTTGAACGGTCTGGATGTTGGGCTCATGGGAGGAACAGCACATAAGGAATATAAGTATCGCCCATATGGGCTTGGCCTTCGGCACATTTTTGTTTTTCTAAAATGAGTCGATATCATCGGTATTTAACAAGAGATTTGGAGTAGTCAAAATCTTTGTCACAGTTCTGGCTAAAGACACTCCGCGCTGATCGCGCTACGTTCCAGAACTGCGCCAAGCCTCGAAGACTCGGCCGATTTTGCTACTCAAATCGTCGTTATGTGCAAAAAATAGTTACAAAAGTAAATTAATCAATTATAATACAATAGCAGGGGTCTGTACTATAGCTTATAGATCTTGTATCTTGATGGGTGTTTAGCCAATCACTATGTATTTTTTACCTTTCTTGGCGAGAATAAGTGTTCTCACCAAGAATCTGAGATTCTTAGCGAGTAAACTTGTTCTCGCCCGTATCTCATAGTAGAGTACAGATTCCTTGCTTATAAAATTATATGAATGTATTAGATACCTGATAGAGCAATTCAGCACCTCAGAAGTAAAATACTGGGTAAAAAAATATTTTTAAAAAGTGACTCAAAAATTGTTTTTTTATGTGGTGCAAAAATTGAAAATAATCCATTATCAGCTCGTAGAAAAATATTAGATTATTCAAAAAAGTATTATAGAGGATTTCAATTTTTATTAGCTGAAGATTTTTTTGATGCTTATATTAATGTTGATGATAAAGACCTATTATCGATAGAAGATGAACTTAGTAAATATTCAGATTGCATTATTGTTATTGCTGAAAGTGTGAGTGCTTTTGCTATAAAGGATTCATTATCTGAAATAATGATAGTTATTAATGATGATAAATTCAAATCTGAACACTCTTTTATAAACCTCGGGCCAATAAAAAAAGTTGACAAAAAATCAAAATTTAAACCTACTATACATTGTAACTTAGAAAATATTCTACGTATTGAAGAAGAAATATCTAAGCGTCTCCAGCGAATTACTAAATCCAATAATACAGGTTATGAAATACAGGACATAGCTAACTATACTGCTTTATCTCCTAAGATACGATTATTTTTATTATGTGATCTTATTACTTTATTAGAACCTATATCTAAGAAAGAATTAATCTATGTGTTATCAATGCTTTTTGAAAAAGAACATAGGTATAAAATTGATAATGATCTAAGTCTTTTAACTGCCTTGCAGTTTATTTTTATTGATTCAGATTATTATTTAAGAAATAGAGCACATAGAGAAACATTTTTCATGATCAAAGAAGGTGATATTGTAAAACTAAAATCCATTATGTTGGCCTACCATTTTCATACAAATCGTTTTAAGATAAAATCACTTCAGAGAGTAAATAAATGGGACTAATCGACTCTGTAGCTCAAATCTTAGCTATCGATGAAGCCACTGTAAATCAAATTGCTGACAAGGCACCTTCATATTACAGAACATATAGAATACCAAAAAGAAACAGGTCAGGTTTTCGAACAATATATCATCCGGCAAAACAAACAAAAGCGCTACAATATGCAATTATTACAACATTATTAAGTAATTTACTTATTAGCAAAATAGCATATGCATATAAGTATGGTCTGAAATCGCCTTTGAAAGAAAATGCTAGCCAGCATTCTAAATATAAATACTCGCTACATATTGATTTTAAAGATTTTTTCCCATCAATTAAGCCAAAAGATTTGTTTAAGTCACTATCAAAAAATGATATTATTTTAAATGAACCAGAAAAAGTATTTTTACAGAATGCATTATTTATACGGAGAAAAGGTATTTTTGAACTATCTATAGGTGCTCCAAGCTCTCCAATTATAAGCAATATTATCATGTATGATTTTGATAATGAAATAATCCGAATTGCTAAATCATTAGATTAGATTCAGTTATTACTAGATACTCTGATGATATTGTATTTTCGACAAATAAAAAATCAATAAGTAATACTTTTTATGATCAGATATTAAAATATATTGAATCCCAGAAGCACCCTTCATTAAGAATAAATAAAAATAAAACACGTTTTACATCAAGAAGAAATAGAAGAGTAGTTACTGGTTTGATTATAACTCCTGAGGGGAATTTATCAATCGGTAGAGACAAAAAGCGCTATGTAAAAAGCTTAATATATAATTACAAAATAGGAAAACTAGAACAACATAAAATAAATCACTTAAAAGGGTACTTAGCATATATTATTGATGTCGAGCAAGATTTTTTAATTCCTTAGTTCAAAAATATTCAGGACCGGTAGTGAACGGTATTCTTAACAGTAATGTGACATGAAATGCACATAACTTGCAGTTGGAGCAGACATTGTCTATTGTCACGGTTTCTGCTGTCGCACAAACCGCGCCAACCCTGGAACAAGTTCCAGGGCACGACAATGCGGCTCAACTGGATGTTATGTACCCAATATGTAAGTATTTAACCCCATGGTGGCCCAAAATCTAAATATCTGTATTATAGTTAAGATTTTGTTGTGAAATTAGGCCTATAGCCATATTATGAACGATATACCATTGTTAATATCCTTTAGCGCGATATGACTAACAGTGTAGAGGTTTTAATGGGTTCAAACATCGATACAATGATCTATATGCTGCCAGCAGTTTTGATTGGACTAACTCTTCATGAATTTAGTCATGCATATGTTGCTATGCTCCTGGGTGACACTACCGCAAAAAATGATGGTCGTATTACACTAAACCCTCTGAAACACATAGATCCTCTTGGAATGATTGTATTACTAATTGCCGGATTTGGATGGGCAAAACCGGTGAAATTTGATCCTACAAATTTAAAACATCCTAAACGTGATAGAATGCTGATATCCGTAGCTGGTCCTCTACAAATTAATTCTTGGTGTCATATTCCTTTTACTAATTAAATTAATGATTCTAAAAGGAATGTTTCATAGTAGTTCCGGTGCCTTATTCAGAATGTTATTTTATATCGCAACAATAAATTTGAGTTTATTTTATTTTTTAATATGATTCCAATTCCGCCATTGGATGGAAGTCATATATTATTTTCAAGCATTAACCTCAGTGATGATTTAGAAAGACAAATTTACCGATATGGTTCATTTGCACTGCTCTTCATTATCATAATCCAGAACAATACTGGTCTTGATATTATTCCCATAGGAAAATTTGTTCATTTTGTAATCAGGCTGATTTTTCCGAATAGTCAATAGTTCTTTAAAATTATTGTGAATGTTTCATAGTTCGATGATTGGTACATAACCAGCAATTGGAGCAGTCATGCCTATTGTCATGCTTTGTGCAGGTGAAGATCAAAGGCGTTTAGCTAAACCTGGTGATTCCGAGCGAAAGTAGTTGTATAAGGGCACCTCTAAAAACTACTCTTTTCCCCATATCCTGCGTCGTCAAGATTTCCCGCAGTCTCTCAACTCTTGTTACCACAAGAGTTTGCGGGTGCTACAAAATCTTCCCTCCTTGACTATGGCAAAAATACCACGTTTTTAGAGGTGCCCATAATATTGGTTTGAAACAGCACAAAGCACGCCAACTTAACGGCATGCAGCTCAATTGGATGTTATGTTCACATAGAGGAAATGTGATGTCAAAATTAAAAGAAAACGCAAAAAAGGCAATTAAATTAGCAATTAATGATTATTCTGCGGATGAAACTGATAGAGAATATTCGGCAATTAGAAATATTTATGCAGGTTTTGTTATTGATATTAAAAGATAAGTTGATAAGATTATCTCCACCGGATACTAATGAGGTTCTTATCAAAAAGATAATTGTACCTGTTATAAACAATGGAAAACTCAAATTCATAGGAAAGGGGAAAAGTACTGTAGATGTACAACAAATAAAAGAAAGATTTAATTCATTAGATATTCATTTGGATTGGAAATTATTTACAACAATCCAGAAAGAAAGAAATAATATTGAACATTATTATACTTCGACAGGAAAGGATGCGATAAGAAGATTAATAGTTTTGTCATTTGTTTTAATTAGAGATTTCATAAAACATGAGCTTGATGAATCTCCTATTGATTATATTAGTAAAGAATCATGGAAAGGCTTTTGGAGATAGAAGATATATATGAAAGAGAACGAAAAGAATGTATTCATGAAATAGATGAAATGATAAATGATCAACACATAAAGAATGTTGTAATGAATTTTGTGTGCCAAAAATGTGGATCTAACCTTGTCTCACCAATAGAGGGCTTAACACCATTAACTCTAATGTGTAAATCATGTAGTGATGAATTTGAATATGAAAAGTCTATGGTAGAAATAATTAGTAGGCAATATTCCATGAGAAATTATGTAAGTTATAAAGAAACTGGTACCTATGAAACTTACGAATGCCCTAATTGCAGAAATGATTCCTTCTCAGAGGAAGAACAAATATGTTTGATTTGTGGTTATCAAAAAAGGTATGAAAAATGCTGGCGGTGTGGTGAAACTTTAACAGTTGATGAACAAATCTTGGAAGGACTTTGTTCAGCATGTAACAACGAATACAACAGTCTGATGGAGGATGATTGATGACAGAGGTGATGGAACATAACCAGCAATTGGAGCAGATGTGGCTACTGTCATGGTTTGTGCACCGGGCGGGAACGGGAACAATAGTTTTGAGTTGTTCTGGTGGATAAGTGGAGTTATACAGCAAGAGAGTTGCAGCACAAACACATGCCAAGTGAACGCCACACAGCTCAATTGGATGTTATATTCCAAAATTTGAAAGTGAAGCAATATATGGAAAAAAGCACTATAGAAATAAGAAATGATATACGGTTTTTTACGCTTTTTGCTCTGCTAAATGGTCCATTCGAATACAGAGAAGAGTATGGATCAAACATGACTAAAGAACGAATCGAACTGATCGATGAATTAACGGCTATTTCCTGTACTCTTGATGATAAATACATAAAAACATTAAAAGCTTACTGGGAATCAAAAAAGCTTCATCCGTGGTGGTATGTGTATTACACAGCCCAGATCAAGATTCAAGAAAAGTTCACATTTGAAAGTTGTAGTTCAAATAAAGACTTTGATGAAATTCTTGAAATGATGAATGGTTTCGAAAAACTTCTGCAAGAGTTCTATGTACGATACTCTATTCAAGAAATGTACAATAAGAAATACAGATATATAATTGACCAGTATATTGCCACATACAATCTACAGAAAATAATTGATGACAGAAACGGTGTTCATGAATATTTAGGAATAGAAAAAATAAAGAAGTCTCCTGAAATCATTATAGTTCCACTTCCATTTGAATCTCAATTTTCAGGATACTGCGTTGTAACCGATGAAGAAATATATATATTGGAAAGCAAAGGTGCACAAAATGAGGGATTGAACATTCATGAATATCTACATTTTTTTGTAAACAGCACAGTAGATATGATTGATGATTTATATAAATTACCTATAGCGAATGAGTATAAAAAGAATAGAGAAAAAGAATATGTACGTACATCCTATGATGAACTCTATTGCTTCATCTCAGAAAATATTGTACGAGCAATAGAACATCGAATAAGCAATCACAAACGGATTCACATTATAGACTTTAATGAATTTAATAAGAACGGACTGTCTCTCATAGAATATTTCTATAATCGATTGGAAGACTATGAAAACGAGGAGACAAAATATCAGGATATATATGAATTTATTGATGATGCAATAAGGTCGTTTCAAATTTGAATATAACCTGCAGTTGGAGCAGACAAACCTACTGTCACAGTTTGTGCAGGATCGCAGAAATAGGGAACAATAGTTTTCGGTTGTTCTATCGAATAAGCGGAGTTATACTGTTTTTGATTGAGGCACAAACTGCGCCAGCTTAACGGTTTGCAGCTCAACTGGGTGTTATGTGCACGTAATGTACATGAAATGCTTGTAATGTACAAAGAAGATGATATAATGTACATGAATGAAAAATGGATCAAAACCATACAATGAGCTTCCACCTTTACCACCTCAAACAGATATAGAGACGAAAACTATATTGAATCAAGCAATACGATCGAACCGTGAGTTAGCCCGGTTGAAGGGGTATTGTTCACTCCTGCCGAATGATTCAATATTGCTCAGCTCAATCATTCTGAAAGAAGCCAAAACAAGTTCGGAGATTGAAAACATAGTAACAACTCAAGATGAACTGTATAAAGCATTGGCAAACAGCGTAAAAGAAATAGATATAGAAACGAAAGAAGTTCTCAACTATCGATCAGCAATATGGACAGGTTTTAACCAGCTTAAAGAACATGGTTTTCTTTCGACCAATATCATCACAAAGATTCAAAGCGAATTAGAAGGAAATACTGCCGGAATTCGCAAGTTACCTGGAACTACCCTAGTGAATCAAATAAGCGGCAAAGCAATATATACGCCTCCAGATAATGAAGAAAAAATACTAGAATTGCTAAAAAACTTAGAAAAATATATAAATGAAAAAGATGAAGTAGATCCATTGATAAAAATGGCAGTAATCCATTATCAATTTGAATCAATACACCCGTTCTATGATGGGAATGGCAGAACGGGGCGGATTTTGAATGTACTCTATTTAATTCTGCAGGGCTTACTAGACAAACCCATATTGTACCTCAGTGAATATATCATCAGAAATAAAACTGAATATTATGAACTGCTTCAAAATGTACGCGATAAGAATGGATGGGAAGCCTGGATACTATATATGTTAAAAGCAGTAGAAATTACCTCTATTGAGACTTTAAATATGGTTTCCTCGATAGTAGATTTATTAAACGAGACAACAGAACTCTGTCGAGAGAATCTTCCAAAAACAACATATTCCAAGGAATTAATAGATTTGCTGTTTGTACAGCCCTATACGAAGATAGAATTTCTGGTAAGTGCAGGCTTAGCTGAAAGGCGAACAGCGAGTAAGTATTTGAAGCAGCTTGAAGAAATAGGAATTTTGGAATCATTTAAATCCTGGAAAGAGACAATTTATGTAAATAAGAGATTGTATGATCTGTTAAAAAGATGATCCGGCACATAACCAGCAATTGGAGCAGTCATGCCTATTGTCATGCTTTGTGCATGTGAAAATTTCAGGTGAAGAACAGAAACCAGGTGAATCCGAGCGAAAGTGGTTGTATAATGTTGTTTGAAATCAGCACAAAGCACGCCAACTTAACGGTATGCAGCTCAATTGGATGTTATGTTTACATAAGGTAGAATAGATGAGAATTGGAAAAATAGGGGAAAAGTGGTTAGAAACATGGGCATCTCAGGGTGGGTTTGTATGTAGCAAACCAGATGATGATATTTTTGGTTGGGATTATATTCTTGAAATACAAAACATACCATTTGATTTATCTGCACCTGATAAAAGTGAAGCAAACATAAGCTGCTATATACAAGTAAAAACAACTAAAAGTAAAATTATTAAGACTAAAATCAAATTATCCAATTGGGTATATATGGTAAAAACACCTCTCCCAACTTTTATATTATATATACAATTAAATAAGGAAAATGATCCAATTAATGTTTGCTTATCGCATTTAGATGAAAACTTATTATCAAAAGTATTAAAAAAATTAAGAGAAAGCAAAAATTTAGAATTAAATAAGCATTATTACTATCATAAGCCTAAAGCCGAAGATTTTATTGATAAAATTAATGGATTAACGCTAAGAAAAATAATACTTGACCATATTGGAATTGACTATCATGCATATTGCCAAAAGAAAATGGAATTGAATAAAAATCTGGGATATGGGAATGATAGAGTTCGTGGAAAATTTAAGATTAATAAGTCAATTGATGAAATAGTTGATTTTTCTTTAGGTATTGAAAAAATGCTGGAAGTGAATGATCTTGTTTTTGAAGACGATGTGCGTTTTGGAATCCCAGGAAAAATAATAGAATCAAAAGTTGCTTATATTGAAGCTTCACCTATAACAAGGCCTGTTAAAGTTATTATAGAAAGTAAAAAGAATGATATGTGCGAAACTTATGACGGAAAGATTATTCTTCCATTTGGAATATTAAAAGAGATCCCCAAAGACAAGTTTAAGTACAAAATAGAGACCGCAATAGGCGATCTTGAAGTAAAATCAGACAATAGTTTTACTTTTAATATTAAGTTGAGTTTTAAGAATATAGAAAATACCCTAAAAGATTTCTTGCCGTATTCTAGGTTAGCCTTATTGATAGGGCGAAACGTAAGTGATATTAAATTCTCTATTGTGTTAGATGGTCTTAATGTTATGAGTTTTTACTTCCCCAAATATTTTGTGGATGAGTTGGTTATTGACGAAAAAATCATAGGACTTTGCGAAAATATAGAAAACTTAAATAAAGTTGTTTCATTTTTTGACGAAGAGAAAAATGTAAATCTTAATTTTGATTATTTGACAAAGACAGAAAATACATTATCAGAAATGAGAAGTTTTATCGATGTACTGATACATGATAATATATATTTAGGTTTTACAGTAAATGAAGAGTTGGATGCTGAAAAAGAGATCGCAATACCTCGTATATTATCCATAAAATATAATGAAAAGATATTAATTATTGCTGGTGTACATATTGGTAAAATAATATATAAAGAAAAAGATGGTTCTTTTAAAGCAAAAATAAAGCCTATTATTAAATTGAAAAGAAAAATAAACGAATTGAATAAAGATTACAAAGATGAATTATTTGAAAAGATTGTAAGCGAATATGAGAATCTATGTGAGGTTATTGATTTTAGGTGATATGAAACATAACCAGCAATTGGAGCAGTCAAACCTACTGTCACGGTTCTTGCATTCGCAAGAACACGCGCCAGCTTAACGGTTTGCAGCTCAATTGGATGTTATACTGACTTATATTTATAAATGTAGTACACTGCATTTAGGTAGTTTATAAAGCACAATATAGACCTTTTGCACAAAATGGGCAAAATAAGCTCAAGGATTGACAATGGATAGTATTTCTTCATATTTTTCTACAACATCAACACAACCTCTATTCATACAGGGCGATGCGTATTCTGTACTTAAAAAATTCCCTGATCGCTGTATAAATATGGCAATTACTAGTCCACCTTACTGGGGTAAAAGAGAGTATGATAATGGTGGAATAGGATTAGAAAAGGAACATGATGAGTTTATAGAGCGTTTACTGGAAATAATATATGAGATCAGGAGAGTCCTCACTGAAGATGGATCATTCTGGTTAGATATTGGGGATACTTATAGGAAAAAATCTCTGATAGGAATACCTTGGCGTTTAGCCATCAGGATGATGGACGAACAAAAATGGATTTTACGTAATGAAATAATATGGAATAAAGTTAAAGGAGGTTTGGACAATACAAAAGATAAACTTGGTAACGTACATGAGCCAATATTTCATTTTGTGAAAAACCAAAAATACTATTATGATGCTGATGCGATTAGAAATAACCCACAAAAAGCAAAAGTGAAGAATGGAAAAGTGATTTCGGCCACAGGCGTTAGTGGTGTTCGATATAGGCGGCAAATTGAACTATCAACTGCATTATCGAATATGGAAAAACAAGAAGCTTATAGTGCATTAGATGATATTCTTAAACAAGTTAGCGAGAATAGAATATCTGATTTTCGAATGATAATTAGAGGACAACAACGTACGACACATTCAAATAGTGAGAAAGTTTCAGGGCGGGCAAAAGAACTTCGGGATAAAGGATACTACTTTTTAAAATATCATCCAAAAGGAAGCAAGCCTAGAGATGTATGGGACATAATACCAGAAGATACTCAAAATAGAAAATCCCATTTTGCCCCTTTCCCTGAAGATATATGTAAAATTCCAATACTGGCAACATGTCCTCAGTCTGGCATTGTTTTAGATCCTTTTATGGGTACAGGAACTAGTATGATTGTGGCCAATGCATTAAACAGGAAGTCAATTGGTATAGATATATCTGAAGATTATATTGAACTTGCAAAAGAACGTATACCGAAACAACTCTCTTTAGAGGAGAATTATGTCTAAGATTATTGAGCTTTTTGGCAATAATACCTATTCAAGAAAAGTTGATTGGAATGATGTGCTAAAAACGCAGATATGTCCTTTTACTAAAAAGAAGTGCTTTAAAGTCAGGAAAAGTCAACCAGAAATTTCTATTGGTACTTGCATTGTATTGTATGGGAAAGAAAATAAGAATGTTATTATTTGCCCAAATAGGCTATTGGAAAATAATAAAGTCTTCCTAGATTGTATTCATTTACTTAGATTACATGAGCCAGGAAATGATATTCATATTGTGCCAGAGGTCGGAATTCCAGGAGGAAATATCGACTATATACTTGCTTCTGTTAAGGATAATAAAGTTGTTGATTTTGTAGGTATTGAATTCCAAACCCTTGATACTACAGGAACAGTATGGCCATATAGGCAAGAATTTCTTAAGAATAAAGGATTTGAAGTCGCTGAACCGGATTTGAATAAAAGTTTTGGAATGAATTGGAAAATGACTGCAAAAACTATTTTAGTTCAATTGCATCATAAAATTGAAACATTTGAACATTTGGGAAAACATCTTGTTTTAATTATACAGGACAACTTCCTAGCGTATATGAAGAAAGAATTTAATTTTAGAGAGGTACATAATCCTGCATTACCAGGCGATAGTTTGCACTTACATGCATATTCGGCAAATGGTACTGATTCTATATCTTTAAAAATGGAAGAAAGGATGAGTACGGATTCAGTCGGTATAGCAAAGTTCCTAGGTTTAAATGCGGAAGCTCAGGTTGAGTTCGAGACTATAGTTGATAATATAAGGAGAAAGATATCATCCGATACACTACTTGTTCTTTAATATGAAAAATGAGCAGTATAACCAGCAATTGGAGCAGACAAACCTACTGTCATGAAATCTGCTTTACTGCTTCGCAGGCAGATTTCACGCCAGCTTAACGGTTTGCAGCTCAATTGGATGTTATACAGACATAAAAGTCTGAACCAATAAAAGAAGAAGGATTTCTAAAATTGTCTCGCATACATATCAAATCATATGATGAGAGGGGTTATGAAAAAACTAATAATCGCATTAATTATTTATACAATATTTGTGAATAGTGTATTCTCCGAAGCAAACAGGGAGCTTATAAGAAATGTATTCGAAGTGACTGGAATTATTGATGCTAACCAAGGTATTATAGCAAAAAAGAATGGATAAAATAATATATACTTCTTAATAAAGGTATTTTATTTTTTAATGTATTTATATAACAGTGAAAGCATTTTTTCTCTTATCTTTTTGTCTGGTATTTTTTTGGCTATTTGAATAGGAGTATTATTTTCTATATTTTTAGCTTTTACATCTGCGCCATGTTTAAGCAGTAATTTTACTATATCATATCTTCCTCTATGTACCCAGAAGTGGAGTGGTGATGATGCTTTATTTTTGCCAGATAAATTTACATTAGCACCATGGTCTATAAGCATTTGTAAAATCTCTGGAGTCAAACTTGATACAAGTATAATGAGCCCAGGAAACGAGACAGCTTCTGGGGGTGCCTTTAAGGTGTAACTCTCGCCTTCCAGGGAGCAGAGAGGTATAGTAGTACCATGAGGAAGAGCTACAACACCGCATTCAAATCGAAAGTGGCACTTGAGGCTATCAAGGAGCAGGAGACCATACAGCAGATTGCACTTAAATACGATGTGCATCCGAACCAGGTATCGCAGTGGAAAAAGCAGCTGCCGGACAATCTTCCTGCGACTTTCGAGCGTCCTAATAAGAAGCGAGAAGAGGAGCGCAGGCTTGAGCAGGAGCGCGACCAACTGCTGCGAACTGTTGGAGAACTGACAGTTGTGAACGAATTCCTCAAAAAAAAACACCGCGAGTATTACGGGAAAGATCCGGAATGATTGATCCGAACCATCCCGAGCTGAGCATAGCGCAGCAGTGTCGTACTCTTGAGGTCACTCGGAGCTCCTACTACCGCAAAGGCCGAGATATGCGAACAGAGACGGATCTGGAGGATCTCACAGTCATTCTGGAGTATCACAAGAAGGTCCCCTTTTACGGCTATCGCAAAGTATCACGAGTGCTGTTACCCGAGCATCCTCACCTGACCAGAAAACGAGTCAGGCGGCTGATGAAGCGTTTTGGACTGCGGGCATTATATCCTGGGCCAAATCTGAGCAAGGCACGCAACGATCACAAGAAATATCCGTATTTGTTGCGCGGTAAGCAAATACGGCATCCCAATCAGGTTTGGGCCAGTGATATCACCTATATTGGTCTTCCGCAGGGGCACGTCTATCTGGTGGCTATAGTGGATCTGTACTCTCGTAAGGTCTTGAGCTGGCGGCTTTCGAATAGCATGGATCCGTCATTCTGTGTTGCCGCGCTGCAGGAGGCGATCGAGACCTATGGGGTCCCGGCGATCTTTAACACGGATCAGGGTAGCCAGTTCACAAGCAGGGCCTACCTGTCGGTGTTGGAAGAACACCAGGTGGAGATCAGCATGGACGGCGTTGGCCGCGCACTGGACAATGTGTATGTCGAACGACTGTGGCGCTCATTGAAATATGAGGATATCTACCTGCGGTCATATGAGAGCATGGTGGAATTACATCATGGGATTGAACACTACTTCACGTTCTACAACACCGAACGGCTACACCAGTCGCTGGAGTACAGGACACCGGAAGAGATGCATCAATCATTCGCTACGGAGAACCCGCTGCCGTTGGCAGCGTAGAATAAAACAGGAGGGAGGAGTACACCTTAAACTTCCTATAAAACTGTCTTGACAATTGGGCGCAGTTCAAAGCATAACTGAATAGCCACCATATTCGTCATCTTTATATACTTTATTGATTATAGCACCATTATCTAATAAGTACTGTACAACATCGTTATGTTCTAGCTGTACAGCAATATAAAGGGGACTAAAACCATTAGAAAAAAGTGCATTAATGTCAGCGCCATTTTCAATAAAGTACTTAACATCATCTAAATTTCCTGTGTAAATTGCTTCTTTGAGCGTTTCACTACGTCTTTTATTACATGACAGAATAATAAGTGGTATTAATAATAAATATATGTATTTTTTCATGTTGATTTTCCTTTGTTTAATGAATGATAGGAAAATTAATCGAGGGGTGCAAGGCCGGAACCGGGGGAATTGGGAAATTCCGGCTAAAAATCGGCAAAAATCAACCTCCCTCATCATGACAGTGCACTTATTAAGGCTCTAACTTATAAACACGGGTGAAACGGCAGAATTTTAACAAAGGTAGCGTAAATTGGACATGAAAAGGGCATAGTTTGGCAAAAGCCTGGAGGGAGAAAGAAAAAATCAGTTCAGAGATGCCGGATCAGATCCCGGTGGAGGCCGACCCTGTTTCATAAGATGCCGTAGAATACGCTCTATTTCTAATGGTTCCTGAATTATAGCTATCACCTTCATTTTCGATCCGTATTTCGGGCAGACCATAGGATCTATCTCGTAAACCTTTGACAACAAGCGTGCCCATGCTTTCCTGTAAGCGCGTGCATCAGGAGAGTCATCTGAAAAGTCTGCATCCTCATTAGGCTCGAAATCTCCTGGATCCGAAGTTCCTGTCTGCCTCTCGTGCTGGATTTTCCAGCCAGCCGGAGCACGTTCTACAACATGCGGCATGGACTCCCATGCACCTTTGGTACGGGAAGAGTACAATCCGTAGCACCGTATCAACTGTACTCCCTTCGGAGGGATATGCTGGGCTGGTCGAAAACCTGCGGTTTCCTGCTCGCCCATGCGACCGGGTGTAAGCTCTGCCAGGAAGTCACAGGCATTGAACATATGAACGTTTTCCTTGAAATACTCGTTGTAATGGGTATGGAAAAGCACCCGACCCTTAAAACCTTCGTAATGGATCTTCTTCAAGGATATAGGAGGCCGTGCCATATACTGGGCAAGGTTTTCCCTGGATCGCTCATCGAGAATCCGAACGCTGTTGTCTATACTGAAGCCTGAGTGCTTCCATGAGAGTAGATTTCGGGCAAACTGCTCTGTAAGCAGCTTATTTTCGGTGAAGAACCGCAGAACAGAGCGTCTGAAGTATTCGGTCATTTTCTCGAGACCTGAGAAGGGAAGGTAGACAAAGGTTCCATCCTCATCAAATCCACCCTCAAGCAGAATGGCATGAAAATGCGGATTCCACCGGAGCATATCCTGAGAAAGTCTGATGAGCTATGACCATTCCTGTGTCTATCTTTCTACCGGCAACTGCCCTGTAGAAATTACTTATCATGGCGAATATCATCTTTGAAATTCCCGCAAAAAGCTTTCTGTCGTGGCGAAAGAATACCCGCAGGGCTTTCGGAAAGGTGAAGACGAATTGTCCGATGCGGAAGACGGAGGAGGACCTTCTCACTCAGATGCTCGGCGAAGAGGAGAGTCCTTTTCTGACTGCAGGAGGGACACAGATAAAACCCCTTGCAGGAGAAGGGGCGGAAATAGTCGTGACCGCAGTCAGGATTACTACAGCGGATGCGGGCTATACCTTGCCGGTAGTCACCGCAGGTGAGAAAGTGCTCTCCAACAGCCTGGATTCGTTCGAGACGAAACTTCCCGAATGTATCGGCATACTCCTCATCATACCGGCTGCAGAAATCGGGGAAATGACGCTCGAAGACCTGATGGAGTGTGTTTCTTCCCCGCGGAAGGTACTTGGCCTTTGGCTTTTTCAGTACGGAAGTATTTTATATGCCCACATAAAGTATTACTGCGAAAATGTATGTTTTGCTTCACCGATAGGAAAAAATGAATCAGAATTCCACATAACATGCGCTTGGGGCAGACTTGGCGGGTGTAAAAGCAAAAGTGTTTGTTTAGCAGGCTCACAGGAGGTACAATAGGAAAGAAAGAGTCGTTACGGTAAAGTCCGCCACGCAGCTCAACTGGGTGTTATGTTGAAAAAGGTTTTAATAACTTTATATATTAAAAAAGATATGTAAAGCAGCTGTCTTAATAGATGAAGAATCGATAAAATTGGTTTTGGATTAAAATATTTGTTAAAAAATTTGAATATAGATTAGGAACTGAATGAAAATAATATGAAAAAATGAGATTTGGATATAGAATTAGATTATGAAAATTGAAGATTTTAAAAATGAAATGGTAGTTTTTGGTGTAAGAGATTGGTTTGATTATTATAAGTATGTAATAGGAAAAGTCATCTATATAAAAGAATACGAATCAAAAGCCAAATCAATATATATAATAAGAAATACAAAAATTGATATTAATATAAAGAATTTAAAAGACCTAAGTGATTTTGAAAAGTCTTCTGGAGAAGAAATTATTGAGGAATCAGGAAAATTCTTTAAAAAGTACTCGAAGAAAGATGAAGAAAAATATAAGAACTTAATTTCTATTTTATCGAAACAAGATTTTCTTAATATACATTCAATTATTAATAAATACTTTAATAAGGAAATGAATATTTTCTTATTAAAAATAAGGATAATATTTAAAAAAATATTTATGTGGTTAAATATTACATGCAATAATATTTTTATTGGAACATTAGACTTGATATTTGGTGATTTGTTTAAATTTTATAGAAATAGAAAACAAATTTTGATATTAAGGAAAAAGATTAAAAAGATAGAGCAACGTACTTTTTTTGTACTAAATAGAGGTATAGTTGTAGATGACTCTAAAGAATTAAGAATAAAATTGAAAAAATTAGAAAAGGAGAAAAACGAGTTTAGTAGAACTTTTATCGCATTATTAGTAGCAGTAATAAGTTTAATCATTTCGATTGTTAACTAATAAATGTAATATAATTTCAACATAACAAAAAAAATGCAGTTGTCGCCGTCTATTGTCACGGTTTTAGCGGAGACGCTGCGGCACTGATCGTGCCTACGCTCTAAAACCGCGCCAATTCCTTCCGCCTTCGGCTCCAGGAGCGAGAGCGCAACTGATTTTGTCGTTATGTTCACTTAGGTATGACCCGATAGCATCATTACCAGTTATCTAAAGTAGCGGTTTACAATTATGGCATAGAAATCTTGGAAGGAGGTTCCTATGCCGTTCATGGAGATGACCGTTGTGGACCATAGAAAAGAGTTCATTCTGCATTGGAAAACAGATCAACAAAGCTTCAGCTCGCTGTGTAACGATTTCGGGATAAGCCGACCAACCGGGTATAAGTGGGTTGAAAGGTACAAATCAGCGGAGCAAAAGCTATCGATTAGCCAGACACAATAATAGTGCAAAAGTTACATAAATAACACCAAGATTACTAACATTCTACATCTTAATGAAAATAGAGCTTGACGACTGTTAAATTTGATTTAGAATAAAGTATGCTGTAAATAAAAGAACAGTACTAAAAGATAGTTGCAATGAAAATAAATATTTCATATATATTGAGTATAATGAGCCCAGGAAACGAGACAGCTTCTGGGGGTGCCTTTAAGGTGTAACTCTCGCCTTCCAGGGAGCAGAGAGGTATAGTAGTACCATGAGGAAGAGCTACAACACCGCATTCAAATCGAAAGTGGCACTTGAGGCTATCAAGGAGCAGGAGACCATACAGCAGATTGCACTTAAATACGATGTGCATCCGAACCAGGTATCGCAGTGGAAAAAGCAGCTGCCGGACAATCTTCCTGCGACTTTCGAGCGTCCTAATAAGAAGCGAGAAGAGGAGCGCAGGCTTGAGCAGGAGCGTGACCAACTGCTGCGAACTGTTGGAGAACTGACAGTTGTGAACGAATTTCTCAAAAAAAAACACCGCGAGTATTACGGGAAAGATCCGGAATGATTGATCCGAACCATCCCGAGCTGAGCATAGCGCAGCAGTGTCGTACTCTTGAGGTCACTCGGAGCTCCTACTACCGCAAAGGCCGAGATATGCGAACAGAGACGGATCTGGAGGATCTCACAGTCATCCTGGAGTATCACAAGAAGGTCCCCTTTTACGGCTATCGCAAAGTATCACGAGTGCTGTTACCTGAGCATCCTCACCTGACCAGAAAACGAGTCAGGCGGCTGATGAAGCGTTTTGGACTGCGGGCATTATATCCTGGGCCAAATCTGAGCAAGGCACGCAACGATCACAAGAAATATCCGTATTTGTTGCGCGGTAAGCAAATACGGCATCCCAATCAGGTTTGGGCCAGTGATATCACCTATATTGGTCTTCCGCAGGGGCACGTCTATCTGGTGGCTATAGTGGATCTGTACTCTCGTAAGGTCTTGAGCTGGCGGCTTTCGAATAGCATGGATCCGTCATTCTGTGTTGCCGCGCTGCAGGAGGCGATCGAGACCTATGGGGTCCCGGCGATCTTTAACACGGATCAGGGTAGCCAGTTCACAAGCAGGGCCTACCTGTCGGTGTTGGAAGAACACCAGGTGGAGATCAGCATGGACGGGGTTGGCCGCGCACTGGACAATGTGTATGTCGAACGACTGTGGCGCTCATTGAAATATGAGGATATCTACCTGCGGTCATATGAGAGCATGGTGGAATTACATCATGGGATTGAACACTACTTCACGTTCTACAACACCGAACGGCTACACCAGTCGCTGGAGTACAGGACACCGGAAGAGATGCATCAATCATTCGCTACGGAGAACCCGCTGCCGTTGGCAGCGTAGAATAAAACAGGAGGGAGGAGTACACCTTAAACTTCCTATAAAACTGTCTTGACAATTGGGCGCAGTTCATATGGAAAAGAAAGCGATAACTTTGATTTTGGTATTTTTATCCTTTAGTAGTATGTGCGGATGTATTTCGGGAGGATGGGATGACAGTAGTTATTACAAGCTCTTACCAGATAATGTAAGCATCTATATAGTTGATAAAGACCAGAAACATATTGCCGTTTTCGGGAATAGAGAAAAAACAAATCAGTCAATGGGGTCGGTAGAGATAGGAAAATTATTTAACATATCAACTGTGTTTATTGGTAGTTCTATTGACGATTTATATGCGATTTCTATAAAGCCAGTCGGTATTGTTTATAACGATGATGGAAGTATTGTTTTCCGATATAAAGGTGGTGCAAGTTTGAGTAAGAAGTTAATAGAAGATCTGTACGAAAATCAATATTGGAGTATAACCGAAATATATTACATGGATGTAATTGTGCGAGATCAAAAAGTGCAAGAGATAAGATTAATGTACATGAAAGCATAGAGCTGATTATTGCACAGAGATTCAATGAAAAAATCAATACAACGTTTTTGGAAATTTTTAGTTTGTTTTTTTATCATGTTAGGTAATAGCAATGGATGTGCTACGTATAAGGCGGATTCAGATGTTTTCTATCAGAACCTGAAAATGAACACTGGAGTTTTTATTGTTCAAGCAGAGAAAAAACAAATCATACTTTTCAATAATGGTGTTTCAAAAAATGATATGGATAATTTCTTTTTGGGAGTTCCAGAAGGCTATTCTATTTCAACTGTAAAAGTTGGAGAATCAGTAAATGAACTGGATGACCTTGATATGCAGCCAATAGATATTCTACAAATGTCTGATGGAGATTCCATATATCGGTACAAAAATCGATTCTCTAATACAAACGGTACGAGTCTTAAAGAAGACGATATTTTTTGGAATATCAGTGAAATTAACTATCTCGATATATATGTCCACAATAGAATCATACAGACAATGAAAGTTCGATTTTTAATGCCGTAAAATAGTGTGAAGTACAGTTCGCCGAATGACTGAGCTGACCTGCGCCGACCTAAGGAACGAGCTTGAGAGGCGGTTTCTGGTCCAATGACCATATTCGACGGCAGTAAAAGTTCTTTGAAATAAATATACGACTAAAAATGGGGAGAACTACTCCCCCGAGACGATAAAGCGCCGCCACTCAACTTTAGTCTTGCGAAAGTTGATAAGGTAGCCGACCGGTACCTTGGATAAACGCAGGTAATTGATAAGTTGTGCCTCCATTACACTGGTAAGCTGCCGGACCGACTTGAGTTCCAAGATGATCTTGTTGTCTACAACAAGATCCGCGATGTAAGCCCCGGCTAACTCGCCTTTGTAATAGAGCGGGTAAATTTTTTGCCTTGAATGGGGAATACCTTTCCGCTGAAACTCGATAACCAACGCACCCTCGTAGGCACTTTCCAGCAGACCGGGACCGAGTATATTGTGTACTGAGAAAACTGAACCCAATACCTGATGTGATAATACCTTGAACGCCAATTGTGCCATAGCTGGACATTCCGGTTAAAACTGCCACTGATTCCGGTTGAATCCTGCCACCCTGTGACCCTCAATCAACCTGCTGAAATAGTAACCTGAGGTGGCAGGTTTGTGCTACTTATTTCGGTACATTTTCTTTCGGATTGATTCTCCCTGAAGCTCAATTCGGAATGCGCCGTAGACAATTCGATCCATAATGGCATCGGCGATGGTGGAGTCACCGATGATCCCGTGCCATGAAGCGACAGGAAGCTGAGAGAGGAAGATAGTAGATTTCCTCCCATGCCGATCTTCCAGAATATCGAGCAGAGCCAGGCGACCCTCTTCATCAAAAGGACTAAGACCGAAGTCTTCCAGGATTAACACATCATTTTTCAGGATCTTCGGTAAAGTCTTGAGATACGTACCGTCTTTCTTTGCTGCTTTCAATGAGCCCAATAAGCGTCCTGCAATCTGATAGTAAACCTTGAATCCATGGTCGCAAGCCAGGTTACCGAGAGCACTCCCGATAAAACTCTTCCCTACCCCGGTTGGTCCGGTAATGAGAATATCCTGGTGCTCCTTAACCCACCCGCAGTCGGAAAACCTGAGCATGTGGTTTTTGTCAAGATTGCGGTTGAGAGTGAAATCAAGCTCCTCGAAGGAAGCCTGATAGCGAAAGTTGGCTGTTTTGCGAAGCCGTTCACGTTTGCGAAAATGGCGGTCATCCCACTCCGCATCAATCAGATGTGATAAAAGCTCATCCAGGGTAAACTGGGAGTGCATCCCTGTTTCAAGGGTCGTCTGAAAGGCCCGTGCCATACCATGCATCCGCATGTCATGCATTTTGGAAATGGTTGCGTGATTGTTGTTCATCGTTGTCTCCTAGGTATAATATTTTTCTCCACGAATATTTTCATGGATGGCGGGAAGCAGACTGTACTGTTTCTGCTGTTCCTCCTGTTCGTACATAATTTTAAGCTTTTCGACCTCCTTTGAAATAAAGCCGTAGTTTATCCGTTCTGCGTTGCAGGCTATCCGGCAGGCCATATTGAGGATCGCGTGACCGTGCTTTGTTGCCTGAGACAGGATGCCCATACACGATTTATAGGCCTGTTCCGGATGAGGCTTGGATTCAAGAATGTGGGTAACCGCCCGCAGGGTATCATTACCGACGTTTCCAGCCCACCATTTCAGCTTGTCCGGATTCCACTTGTCGTCAAAGCGGTGCTTCGACGGCATATGGTCTCTCATTGTGGTGTACTTATTGTTGTGGCAACATCTTTTGTGAAGAGCTATGCGGATGTTGGTGCGCCAAGAAGACAGCAATTCGCCGAAAGGAGGAACTGTCATGTTTAACTGAAGATGAGGGAGGGCCCCTCGGAGCCGGCATGCAGGTGTAGGCTCCAAACCACCATAAGCTGCTGTGGCCAAAAGCCATGGTAGTGAGCGTTATGGAAAAGGCAGAGCAAGACTCTGTCAGGTATGTACCAATGGAGACGAACACCCGTGAACCATTGATAAAGTGTCGAAAGCGTAGGGATGTCATCAAAACCGGGAAGTAGTCGTTAGCCCGGGATAAGTCTGGAAGGAACCTGCTTACTGATCAGACGGTGGCCGGCATGGAGATGGCGTGAACGTGGTACAGGCTTCAGTTGAGAACTTGGGAACCTACGACTCCGATGAGAAGGGAGAAAATCAAGTGGAAGCCCCACAAGATTGAGAGTACCAATACGGAGTATAGGGGCGGAACAGCTTGTAGTAGTGTTGAAGCTTCTGTAATGGGAGTGGAGCGAAGAAGCTGTATTATCCAGCTTTGGAAGCTGGTCAACCGAAAGGGAGGAGCCAATGGACAAAGCAAAGTCGTACGAGATATCCAGGCACACGGTGCTGGAGGCATTTCAACGAGTAAAAGCGAATAAGGGGAAGGCTGGTATAGACAATGAGAGCCTTGATGCATTTGAAACCGATCTGAAGAATAACCTATACAAGATTTGGAATCGGATGTCATCGGGAAGCTATTTTCCCCCGGCCGTGAAAGCAGTGGAGATACCCAAGAAGCAGGGCGGAAATCGAGTGTTGGGAATACCGACAGTGTCGGATCGAGTGGCGCAGATGGTCGCAAAGATCTACTTTGAACCGGAAGTTGAACCGCATTTCCATAAAGATTCTTATGGATACAGGCCAGGAAAATCGGCAATTAACGCGGTGGCAGTTACGAGAGAACGATGCTGGAGGTATAACTGGGTGCTGGAGTATGATATCAAGGGCTTGTTTGACAACATTGACCATGACCTGCTGATGAAAGCAGTAAGGAAGCATACGGACATCCCCTGGGTGATACTCTATATTGAGAGGTGGCTTAAAGCACCATTCCAGAAGGCTGATGGAACAGTAGTAAAGCGGACAAAAGGCACTCCCCAAGGGGGTGTTATCAGTCCTGTTCTGGCAAACCTGTTTCTCCATTATGCTTTTGACATGTGGATGGATAGAACCCACCCGGACAAGCCGTTTGCCCGCTACGCTGATGATGGCGTTGTGCACTGCAGAAACCTGCAAGCTGCGGAAGAACTGTACAAAAGCTTGAGAGAACGGTTTGAGGAATGCAAACTGGAGATACACCCGGAGAAAAGCAAGATCGTCTATTGTAAAGATGAGGATCGGAAAGAAAGGTATGAGCATACATCGTTTGACTTTCTGGGGTATACATTCCGTCCAAGAAGATCCAAAAACCGATATGGAAAGCACTTTATCAACTTTACACCCGCAGTGAGTAACAAGGCAAAGAAAGCAATGAGACAGACCGTCAGGGGTTGGAGAATGCACTTAAAGAATGAAAAATCCCTGGAAGATTTGTCGAGGATGTTCAATCCTGTAATACGGGGATGGATGCAGTATTACGGACGCTTTTACAAATCGGAGATGTACTCGGTATTAAGACATGTTGACCGGGCATTAGTAAAATGGGTCAGACGGAAGTTCAAGAAACTAAGACATCAAAGACGAGCAACCCATTGGCTTGGAAGCATCGCCAAAAGAGATGCAAAATTATTTCACCATTGGCATGTGTGGAAGATTCGACCAGCGGCTGGATAATGGGAGCCGGATGAGCCGAGAGGTTCAAGTCCGGTTCTGCGAGAGCCTCGGGGTGCGATTCCCCGGGGCCACTCACCTCGTGATAAATCGAAACAATCCTCTCATCGTAGATGAGTTTTACCCGTTGGCCCTTTATAATGAGCCCAGGAAACGAGACAGCTTCTGGGGGGTGCCTTTAAGGTGTAACTCTCGCCTTCCAGGGAGCAGAGAGGTATAGTAGTACCATGAGGAAGAGCTACAACACCGCATTCAAATCGAAAGTGGCACTTGAGGCTATCAAGGAGCAGGAGACCATACAGCAGATTGCACTTAAATACGATGTGCATCCGAACCAGGTATCGCAGTGGAAAAAGCAGCTGCTGGACAATCTTCCTGCGACTTTCGAGCGTCCTAATAAGAAGCGAGAAGAGGAGCGCAGGCTTGAGCAGGAGCGCGACCAACTGCTGCGAACTGTTGGAGAACTGACAGTTGTGAACGAATTCCTCAAAAAAAAACACCGCGAGTATTACGGGAAAGATCCGGAATGATTGATCCGAACCATCCCGAGCTGAGCATAGCGCAGCAGTGTCGTACTCTTGAGGTCACTCGGAGCTCCTACTACCGCAAAGGCCGAGATATGCGAACAGAGACGGATCTGGAGGATCTCACAGTCATTCTGGAGTATCACAAGAAGGTCCCCTTTTACGGCTATCGCAAAGTATCACGAGTGCTGTTACCCGAGCATCCTCACCTGACCAGAAAACGAGTCAGGCGGCTGATGAAGCGTTTTGGACTGCGGGCATTATATCCTGGGCCAAATCTGAGCAAGGCACGCAACGATCACAAGAAATATCCGTATTTGTTGCGCGGTAAGCAAATACGGCATCCCAATCAGGTTTGGGCCAGTGATATCACCTATATTGGTCTTCCGCAGGGGCACGTCTATCTGGTGGCTATAGTGGATCTGTACTCTCGTAAGGTCTTGAGCTGGCGGCTTTCGAATAGCATGGATCCGTCATTCTGTGTTGCCGCGCTGCAGGAGGCGATCGAGACCTATGGGGTCCCGGCGATCTTTAACACGGATCAGGGTAGCCAGTTCACAAGCAGGGCCTACCTGTCGGTGTTGGAAGAACACCAGGTGGAGATCAGCATGGACGGCGTTGGCCGCGCACTGGACAATGTGTATGTCGAACGACTGTGGCGCTCATTGAAATATGAGGATATCTACCTGCGGTCATATGAGAGCATGGTGGAATTACATCATGGGATTGAACACTACTTCACGTTCTACAACACCGAACGGCTACACCAGTCGCTGGAGTACAGGACACCGGAAGAGATGCATCAATCATTCGCTACGGAGAACCCGCTGCCGTTGGCAGCGTAGAATAAAACAGGAGGGAGGAGTACACCTTAAACTTCCTATAAAACTGTCTTGACAATTGGGCGCAGTTCACTTCAGTGCATAGGGAACACTGTAGTAATTGCGGTCTTCCTTAAGTTCCACGTGATAATTGAACTGAACAAGGCTATTAGGCTGGATGTGTTTAATGGGATACTGATGGATTGGCAGGGGGGTAAGTTCACTCCTTTCGACTTCTTCGAAGAGTTCGCGCCGGGAAACTGTCATCTTGGTCAGTTTTCGGTTATTATGGTCCTCGAGCCGGTCCTTGATCGCCAGATTAAGCTCTTCGATGCTGTAAAAGGTTTTGTTACGGAGTGGGGCAAACACCCGTTGATAGATAATCTTTACCGCGTTCTCGACATGGGCTTTATCCTTTGGTTTCCGTGCCCTGGTGGGAAGGATCGCTGTCCGATAGTATTCGGCAAAGTCAGCAAACAGCAGGTTGAGGTCCGGCTCATACATACACGCCTTCAGTACCCCCGCCTTCAAATTGTCGGGAACAATAGCGGCGGGAACGCCCTCTATGTACCGAAGGGCTCGCTCATTGGATCGGACAAAATCTTCCTGGGTTTGGCTTTCGGAAGCTTCCGCATATGTCAGCCGGCTTGCTGGCAGAATAGCCACGAAGACTTCGGCATCTCTGGTTATACCGGTTTTTCTATCGGTTAGAACCATCTTCTTACCGGTATAATCTACAAACATTTTATCGCCGGCCTTGTGTTCGATGTGCATGGAGAGTTTCTCATCCTGCCGCCACTGCTGAAAGTGGTAGCAAAACTGCGTGTACTTGAGCCCCTGCGGATTCTACAGACAGATACTCTTCCCATAAGTGGGTAAGAGTGACACCGGTTTTTTTCAGCTCTTTCGCATAGTGGGGAAATTGCTCCTTCAATTCCATTGATTTACTGGAAGGCTTTTGTGCTTTGATAAAATACTGGCTCAGCTCAGAGTCTGGCATTGATTTGATCTGGGTGTAGGTAAGACCGGCGCCTTTGATTTTCTCACTTGTGTCCGCAACAACCGGTCGTGAGATATTCAGAGCATTTGCAATCTGCCGCTGGCTCAACGACGCCTCGGCAAGCCGTATTATATCCCGGATTTTGTTCATACTCGTCCTCTTTTTTGGCAATGTACTCCTCCTGATTGATCATGCTTTTAGGGGGAGTACAATGCACCATATTTGAGGTCGATTGAAGGCGTTAAAGGATTCCGGAAATCACCTAAAAAGTGGCAGTTTAAACCCGGATTGGGTGGCAGGTTTGAACCAGAATGCCCGGCAGATTAAATCCGGAATCGATGGCAGGTTTGCTCCGGATTTTCCAATAGCAGCACCTCCTGTTTTTCCTGGACCACCGGCCAAGTGAGGAGCAGTCAAGATTCGCCGTCAGGCGATTTACCTTGATCTTGACTGCGACGAACTGGCGGTAGACTGAAAAAAGCAGGAGGAAGGCAACCGCGGATTGCGGGGTAAAAGTATAGGGCAGTTCACCGATAAACTGGGGTTAGCGAAGAAGCGGTACACGGATGGATATCGTGTAAAACAGAGAAGAGGTTCACGGATGTGATTATTTATTTGATCAATAGTTAAAAATCCGTGACCTGCCCCACTGCGCAAACCCGCTATTATCCGTGTGACCCAAAGTTGTACCCCATATATCCGTAGTTTACTTACACACTCCTCTAATCTGTGCAGAAAGATGCTACCTTTACGGCGGCCTTAAACCCCATGCCGTAACCGAACTGCAGGATGCAGGCAGCACCATCCGCACCTTTGAGTACAACGCCAACGGCGATATGACCCGGGCAACCAATTATACCTCCGTTGTCATAACCGCAGGCGCCGAAGGCCTAAGCGGAGCTCAGCCGGTACTGGAACTGTGGGTAGGCGATAAACGGAAAACAAGCTGGCGCCTGAATGATGAAGACGTGCGTAATTACACCTGGCACGGCTACTGGGACGGAGTAGACCCGATCTATGTCCGCTATGCAAGCGATCAGGGAACCGGCAGTGCAAACGGCATTCGGGTAGACCGCATTATGGTAAACGGCGAAACTGTGGAAAGCAATGATCCCACCAAGGTCTACTTTGTAACCGGCACCTTTGACCCGGTAAACGGCATAAACGGTTTGCAGTCAGTCACCCTGAGCGATGATGAGCTGATGGACCAGTACGGCGCTTTCCGCTACAGCGGAATCACAGCAACCCCTGAAGAACGGGAGTTTGATTATGACGGAGAAAACCGGCTTATACGCCTTGAGATTGGGAGTGAGGTGAGCTATTACTCCTATGACCCATCAGGGGAGAGGATCTCCTCTTCCGAATCGGGCGGAACAACCTGGTTCTTTTTTGCAGGCTACGAAGTCCGCGTAGAAGGAACCACCACCACCGTAACCGCAGGCTACTTTGCCAATGAAATGCGTATAGCCCAGCGCAAAAGCGTGTATGAAAACAGCGTGTTGAGTTCAGAGGAGCTTCTGTATATTCATACGGATCATTTGGGAAGTGCCGTGCGCATGACCGATGAAAGCGGGAGTGTGGTATCGTCGTTGGCCTATTCACCTTTTGGTGAGACCATCTATGCCGCAGGAGATGAAGAGACGCCGTATCAGTTTACCGGCCAGCATAATGATGGGAACGGGATCTATTACGTAAGCGTCAATTAAACCACACCCCTTGAAAAAAAAATCAAGGATCGATGTTCCAGGGGAGCAGCGCTTTCCAATCCTCCGTTGTCCGCGCCGATGGAGCCAGTTCGAAAACCTTAATCAAATAGTCATTAGGATTCACAGAGTTCTGTTTCGCCGTTTCAATCAATGAATACATGGCACAGGAGCTTTCAGCCCCCTTGGGACTTCCCGCAAAGAGCCAGTTCTTCCGACCGACGACAAACGGCCGTATAGCCCGCTCGGCAACATTGTTGTCCGGGGTCAGATACGGTGAATCGAGGTACCGAACAAGTTTCGGCCATTCATTCAGAGTATACCTAATCGCTTTCCCCAAAAGCAGAGACGGTGGCACCTGCAGGCTGCGCTTCTCAAGCCACTCTTTGAACTGCTCCAGGACCGGTTCTACCAGGGCCTTCCGCTCAGCGACAAACTGCTCGGGACTCAATTCCTTGCCGTGCAAGGTTCCCTCTATTGCATACAGCTTCTTAATTTTGTTGATCGCTTCCTGGGCACTTCCGGCCTTCTTGGAAGCCTTCGCGGCCTCATGAAACTTCCGCCTTGCATGCGCCATACATCCGACATGAATGATGTCAGCGTTTCCAGCGAGTGCTGTCTTATAGGCTTCATACCCATCGGTCTGGAGATAACCGCTGAACCGGTTAAGAATATCTGTAATGTGCCTGGAACCCCTCGTTTCCCGGTATGAATAGAGGACCGCAGGCTTCTTCGGCGGACCGCCACGGGCAAGCCACATATAGGATTTTGATGTGTTCTTTTTCTCACTTTCTCCCATCACCTGGACAGGAGTTTCGCCCATGTTGATGACAGGCCCACTGTGAATATGCTCCTTCAACCGTTCAATCAGCGGCTCAATCTTCTCAAACGCCGCCTGCTGCCAGTTACTCATATTCTGCCGACTTATGTGGATGCCGATACGTTCGAACCGCTTCTCCTGCCGGTAATATGGGAGATGATCGATAAACTTATTGACGATGATGAACGAAAGCAGGCTGGGAGTAGCGATACTCTTCGGAATAATAGCAGGCCGAACATCGGCTATTCGTACAGCTGGATTCTCTTCATCACCGGACCCTTCGCACGCTTTACAGCCATATTTCGGACGGACAATCCGTTCTACCCACATTTTCGGCGGAATTACGTGAAGCTTCTCCGAGGTCTCCTCACCGATTCTCGTCAGCGTATGGCCGCAGGCGCACTGCTTCTCCTCTTCCGGTATATCGATTATCACTTCTTCACGGGGAATACTCTCATCAATCGGCTTTCTGCCGGGTTTCTTACGTTGGTACGCTTTTATGACCGTGGTTGAATCTTTGGTATCCTGCTCCGGCGGGGTACTTTCCTCACTGTCGAATAGAAACTGCTGCCTTTCCTCCAGGAGTTCTTTTTCGCTTTTGCGTCCGAACTTCTGAAGTAAGAGTAGTTTATACTGCTCTTCAAGGGAGGCATACCGGTTTTCCCACGCGCGAACAGCTTTGTCTGCTTTCTCTTCGATCGAGTAAATGTATTCCTGTACTTCCGGAGGAAGTGTTGCAACATCCATCGTGTCTGGAATTCTAGCATGCCTTTGCCTGCATGTAAATTCCTGTCTGGCAGATATTTCTATGAAACGTGCGAATATTTCAACGCAGTATGCTCATGCCGGAAATCAATCCCCTTCAAGAGGAGCGATAACTGTTCGGTGCTGATCTGTCGCGCATCCTCCTGGGTCATGGGCCAGGGGAATTTGTGCTTCTCTAATCTTTTCTGCCAGAGACAAAAACCGTTCCGGTCCCAGTAGAGGGCTTTGAGTATCCGCCGCTGCCGATTACAAAACAGGTAGAGGCTGCCGGAGAGGGGATTCTGATACATGTAATCCTGCACCATTACCGTCAGGCCGTTTATTGCCTTGCGCATGTCGGTGTGACCGGGACGGACATAGATTTCAATTGTTGACAGATCAAGCAGCATCGATGGCTCCAAGGAGCATCAGGACACTTTTTAATGATTCTATCCCGATATCAGCCGGTAGATGGATACGAACATCCCGACGTTCAATACAGATACCTGCTGAAGAGTTACCGATTGTGTGCTTATTCGGCTGTACTTTTACCAGCAATGGCGAAGATGCTGATTCTCTGGCAGTACGTTTCTTCTCGGCTTTTACCCAACTGTAGAAGGTCGTTGAAACAATGTCATGTTCACGGCAATATGCCTGGCCGCTCAGACCGCTTGAACGCCATGCCGCTAAATGGGTTGCTTGTTCTTCACTGCTGTATTTCTGCATCTTGATTCTCCTTATGGAAACCCATTGTAGATGCAGATCAGTGCCTTTTGTAGGTGCGGTTTAATTGACGCTTACGCAGCACACTCTATCCTTAACAGAATAACCTCCAGAATCTCTTGTGTATTCCAAAAGAGAAAATCCGTCTTTCGTATTGCCATTTTAGAGAAATATAACATTTTTACAATAAATCTTTTTCTGGCACGATAAGAGAATCGGATTTATAATAGCAAGAAAGACTCTCAGTCATACGGATTTTCGAATGTTTAGCTTTTCAGCATTGAACAATAGTTTATGTTATTGCGCTTTTTACAGGAGAGTTCGAGGGAAAAGCAGTGAGTATAATATGTTATGTAGACAGTCACAGAGTGGTATTTTTATAATATTATTTCAATTATGGATTATGAAAGATGAACAAGGATATAATTTCAGCGTTTTGGAGAGTGTTCGAATGAAGAAAGCTGGTTTTAGGGGGCAATATGAAAAAGCTATTTATTCTTATCTTAGCAGTAATGGTTCTTAGTGCATGTCTGTCACCACCATCATCATTACTCATTAGTGAAGATACATATTTGCTGAGGATAGAAGAATACAACTTAGGTTCTTCCAAAGAGAGTTCAACAGAAAAAATTTATGAACAAGCTGCTGAATTATGCTTTGAGAAAGGATTTAACGGCTTTATCGTCGTTGATTCTACTTCAAGAAGAGAATGGGATGGTGATTCTCTTGATAGAAGAATAACTGAAGTTGTTGTGAGGCTAACAAATGAAGGGGATTATTTGGCTGCAGAAGAATACCTTCCTCGTTGAGATTTGATGTCGGGTTCGAGGGCTCCATCAACGAAGACATTTTATATTGTGACGATGGGAATTCTGTTCATTATTCAGGAATAATCTGGCAGTGTCTGGAGGTTTCGTAATGCTGCTCAATAAGTCCAACCGATTACACAAGCTCACCTGCGTGCTTATGATGAAGAATTGGAAATAATGCTTAAAAAGAAAAAAGTACATAACCTGAAATTGGATCAGACGGGACAGTAAAAAGTGTATATGTAGAATATATTTTTGTCTATAAAGGATTTTTGAGGAAAAATGGAGTGGGATGAATTTGTTAGGATATTTTCTGCCAAGACTGTATCTCTTCAAAAACATCTTATACCTCTTTACCGCATGAATTATGCCGCAAAAAGACCAGAATTTGTTGGTACTTCTGTATATTGCTTATATGGAAAAATACGCTTTGTTCTTACCGCACGACATGTTTTTAAACAAATAATACCAGATAGACCATGGTTTCAATATTCAGAAAATGAAATGCGAGAACTTCAGTTTGAAAAATATATTATTGCAAATGATAATGACTTAGATGTTGGAGTGGTAGTTATTGAGAATGATATCCCCCTTTTTAATCCAATTTCATACACATATTTTGGTACTTTTCAAGATTCCAAAGAATATCAGCATTTACTTGTTGGGTATCCTGGTTCTTCAACAAAAAGATCTACTAGGCATAATCAAAGAATTAAATTTCAAGCATATCTAACAACAGCAGCATCAAATGAAGAATACAATAGATTAAAAGTCGATAGGACTAAAAAACTTATTGTCTCTTTCAAAAAAGAAAAAGTATACAATGAAGAACATAATTTAATTACATTTCCTAATCCTAATGGTATGAGTGGAGGCGCTGTCTTTCAATTCAATGAAAATAATCATAATCAGATGTATCTTGTTGGAGTAATGACAGATTGGGATGTAAATAGGAAAAATGCAATAATTGCAACAAGAATTGAATGCATAGATGAATTTTTTAGAATATGAAAGTTAGACGTATCGAAATAATACTACTACATAACCTGCAATTGGAGCAGACGTGGCTATTGTCATGGTTTGTGCTACTGCTTCCAGGAGTAGAAAAGTTCTTTAGGTAACGATGCGAGCGAAAGTGGTGATATACTGTTGATTGGTAACAGCACAAACACATGCCAACTTAACGCCACGCAGCTCAATTGGATGTTATAAACACAAAAAAGAATAAAGTAGAGAAATAAGAGAAAATGTACATATAAAGAATCAAATTGCATGAATTTATGAAATAGAGTAAAATAAATCCACTATGAGCCTAGAAACATTACCAAAAGAGATACTCGATGATATAGAACTCGCGAAAAGCATTATATTAGAGGCTGGTGCGGAAGAAATCTATATTTTCGGATCAATTGCTAATGGACAGTTCAGTGATGAATCAGATTTAGATATAGGAATAATAGGACTTGAGAAGAAAAGGTTTTTCCAAGTTTATGGGGAGCTTATCAGTCGTTTAAAGCGCCCAGTAGATATAATCGGGTTGGATTATAACACAGAATTCTCACACCAGGTAAAGAATGAAGGAAAACTCATTCGGGTTGCATAATTGAAAAATATAGAATTTGAATTTACCCAGATAAAAGCAGAGTTAGAAATAATAACGATGCTGCAAGTTGTGAATGATCAGAATGGGCTTGATAAAATTCAATTGCGTGCAGCTGCAAGTAGCCTTCATTCAATCTACAATGGACTTGAGAAAATAATTTATCAAACGCTGAAGAATAAGAACATATCAATATCCCCGACTGAGAAATGGCATTCACGATTAATCGAAATTGCTTTAAAAGAAAAAATACTGCAAGAAAGAGAATATGAAATGTTGAAAGAATATATGGGTTTTCGACATTTCTTTCGACATAATTATGGATTTATGCTGGATGCGGAATTAATAAAACCATTGCTCGATAATGCTGCTTCTTTGGTCAATCAATTAGAGAAGCAATTCTTGTAATCGGTTTGGTTTATAACCAGCAATTGGAGCAGATGTGGCTACTGTCATGGTTTGTGCACCGGGCGGGAACGCGGAACAGTAGTTTTGAGTTGTTCTGGGGAATAACAGGAGTTATGCTGGAAGAAAGCTGCAGCACAAACACATGCCAGCTTAACGCCACACAGCTCAATTGGATGTTATATGCACAATGGGTATGACCCGATAGCATCATTACCAGTTATCTAAAGTAGCGGTTTACAATTATGGCATAGAAATCTTGGAAGGAGGTTCCTATGCCGTTCATGGAGATGACCGTTGTGGACCATAGAAAAGAGTTCATTCTGCATTGGAAAACAGATCAACAAAGCTTCAGCTCGCTGTGTAACGATTTCGGGATAAGCCGACCAACCGGGTATAAGTGGGTTGAAAGGTACAAATCCGCGGAGCAAAAGCTATCGATTAGCCAGACACAATAATAGTGCAAAAGTTACATAAATAACACCAAGATTACTAACATTCTACATCTTAATGAAAATAGATCTTGACGACTGTTAAATTTGATTTAGAATAAAGTATGCTGTAAATAAAAGAACAGTACTAAAAGATAGTTGCAATGAAAATGAATATTTCATATATATTGAGCCCGATAATTTTTTTTAAAAAGAAATTCAGCACAATCAGGATTGATAGAGGGTAATCATGGACGATCTACGTTTGGCAATAATAAAAGGGCGTGCCGAGTTATATGAGAATAATATAAAATATCTAAAAGCGATCCAGGGAGAAAATGGGGCTTTTATACGAAATCGTCAAGCTACTATTCGATCAAATATTCGATTTTCTAATGGAAAAATAAAATTCAAATTTAAATTTGAAAAATCCGATTTTGGATTAATGGTATCATTTCGAACTATTTCTGATAGACATCTTTCAGTTGGATATAGTTGAACATTGAAATCTTACACAATTAAATATTCAGATGATAAACGAAATGAAGAAACTATTGATAGTGCTGGCACAATAGAAGGGATTACACCTGGAACAGAAATAAATTTTGAGATAAGTATAATTGGATCTTTAATAAAATTGTTCATTGATGGAATAAACATCTGTACTGGGAATATGGTTATAAAAGAGAATCCTGTTGAAATAAAAATAGGTGGACAAAATGAAGTAAATATTTTTAATATAGAAATAGAGAAGAAAAAACTATCTGCATTTATTATAACCTAAATTCCGCACAAAATTATACTATGTCAGGATCGGCAGCTGAATTCTGAAGGCATTGAAAATATCTTTTTGTTTCCGTGTCAGCTCGGTGATGATGGGTTTCTTATCATCAATTTCAATTACGCTCAATTTCTTCAGTTCATAGAATAACTGCTCTACGGTGAGTTTTTTTCCCAAACCGCTTTCCCGCAGTGTTTTCTGGATTTCCGAGTATATAATCAGACTGATGAACTCAATGAATATAAGTCCCTCCATCGCCTTCCTGCTATGTACTCTCAGGCGCTTCATTTCGGTCCCATGTTTCATTGTGTCAAACAACTTTTCAACACCATCCTTTCTTCTGTAATAGGCAAGGATCTGTTCAGCCGAAAGATTGGTGTTCGACAGCAGAATAAATATCCCATGATGGTTCAAGATTTGTTCGATTTCCTTCTTTTTGCGTAAAAGGGTGTAGCCATCTTCTCCTTCATTGAGGGAGAAATAGTGCTGCCACCCCGGCCGGTTATCGTCAAGAAAACGGATAAGTTTCGCAGAACTCTTCCATTTCTTAATCCGTGTCTCTTCCTCTATGGTAAGAAGTTCACCAATCAGTCGTTCTCTTTCATCACCGGCTCTTTTCTGGTTATAGAACAGGTGGGCGGTCAGTTGCTCGTGTTCAAGAAGGATGGGTGTGGCACTAAGTGCATAGTAGATTTC
This sequence comes from Marispirochaeta sp., assembly GCF_963668165.1. Taxonomy (NCBI): domain Bacteria; kingdom Pseudomonadati; phylum Spirochaetota; class Spirochaetia; order Spirochaetales; family Spirochaetaceae; genus Marispirochaeta; species Marispirochaeta sp. Next base: position 1,751,386 of record NZ_OY764209.1, read on the forward strand.
TTTTCCAAAGCGAAAAGCCCGCTCCGGATCGGTAATACTACTGTGATGCTTGTCGACAAGTTCTTTCGCTGCCTTAGTTCCCATAGGTAAAGGAATTATGAACGCTCCGAGGTCTTGTAACTGTTCAATATTCTTCGTGCTGTAGAAGCCTCGATCCAGCACAAACAGAGTTCGAAGCTCTGAGATCTTTTCCAGCCGCTTTTTGATATTCTTCAGTGTTACTACATCGGGGACACTTCCTGGATACAGGGAATACAGGAGAGGAAGATTGCTTGGCTCGCTGTACACCACCCCAAAGTTGATTTGTGCAAGACGTTCTCCGTCCCGGTTGTAGCCCCATTCGGCGAAGTCGATTTCCTTTGAATAGGTGGAAAGGCTGGTGATATCGAATACGATGAACTCGCTGTCGGTATGATGTTCCGTCCATTCATCCAGGAATCGATAGATTCCACGATCATCTTCACCAAGCTCATGCAGCAAACGGCTTACTGCCTGACTGGGCAGATGAAGCGGTTCTTTAAGGTAAATATGTTCAAGCCAACTATTGCACAAATACAGACTCTTGTGTTCTGCAATCTGAAAGGCGGCTACCATGAGAATCTGCCGGGCTGTATCGGGAAACTCCTGGTAGAGCAGCTCTTTCAGGCTGAGTTGTTCAATCAGGGAAGCGAGGAAATAAACCGGTCCGTATTCACGGCTCTGACGACGAGTCTGGAGTTTGATAAGTTCTCCGGTAACCGGATCACGCTTACCGATTTTTACTCTCTGCTGCCTGGGTGATTTTTTATTCTTGTCCCAATAGCTGTGCACTTCATAGACATAGATGTGTTTTCCCACTTTTTGGTCTATAACATACATAGTTAAATTATACTATGCTTTTGGTTTCTGTCAAGAGAAATCCTGAGATATAAATCTATACAAAGAAATGAGTTAGAAGTAATGTTTCAAACATAGTTATAAAATCGTGCGGAATTTAGGTTGCAACCAGTCCCAACAATTCTAATCGACGCAGATTTAACTTTAAATGATTTAAAATAATTTGGTTCAGTTTTTTCGCCTTCACAAATAATCAAAAATGTTTGCTTCGGCTCACCTCGCGTTTCAATTGTCCTATGAAATAATTTTCGTTTATTTAAATACTTTTTTATATATTTTTTTGCCATGATAATTTACTCTTCGAATAAATTATCAGAATTGATATAAGGAATAGCACCATATTTACCCATTATATAATCTTTATTAAAAGTAGCGTCTTTTCTAACTCTATAATCACTAAGTGAATAAATATCAGAGACATTATATTTGTTTTTTTCAATAAACCATATCTGATCACGACGAAAGAACCGACTACTCAATAAATTAGTATCGTGTGTTGCAAAAATTAACTGTGAACCTTTCTTGTTAGTCTCATTAGAATTAAATAAATGTATTATGAATTGTGTTAACAATGGATGTAATCGCGTATCTAGCTCGTCAATAAAAATAGTCTTTCCATTTTTCAACGTATCTATAATGGGACCAGCAACTGCGAATAATTTTTGTGTACCTTGAGATTCTTGATCCATCTTAAAAGGCACATTCCCGATTTTCTTATTTTCATCATTATACTTTGAATGTAAGAAATTAAATCTATCTTCTACAGTTTTAATATTAATTTCTTTTTTATAATCTATATTGGACTTTATAAATTTTCTAACGTCATTCATCCCTAATATATGATTCTTTATTTCTTCATCTAAATCTTCAAAATTAACGTCCCGTTGTTCAAATTTTAGTTCTTCAATCCCAAGATCTGCAATATGAATAAATTTCTCAATTTCACAATAGAATTCTTTATCTTCTAACTTATTTAAAGTGTATTGGAGATAACTTTTATCTTCAATACCTGATATGACATTAAAACTTCTGAACCATTTTATTATAGAGGCGGAGGTTTCTCCGTTAAATTGTGCACATACTGAAAGAAATAATGCATTATTTCTTGTTTTATCCTCTAAACCCCTTCCTTCTTTAAATGAGTCTCCAATTTCTATTAAATTATTATCTCTTACAAATAATAACGCCTCTCTGCCTTTGGGAGAAGAAAAAAGCCATTCACTGGTTATTTCTTTGTCTGTGACCTCAAAACCATAACGATAAAGAATGTTTTGATGAATAAATGTTAATTCAAAATGTGAAGGCATATTTTCCGATTTTGATGAAACTAAGCATCTTTCGATCGGAATATCCTCTGTAATTTGTGTATTTTTTGAAGAATTAAAAACAAACGATTGCATAAATTTAAGCGCATTCAACAAATTACTTTTTCCACTTGCATTTGCTCCATATATCACTGCGCTTTTTAGTAGCCTTATTTCTTTTTCTCGACTGCTATAAGGAAATTTGAAGGAAATTATATTTTTATCTACATGCTTATTGTCATTAGATGCAATAAGACTAAAAACTCCAATATCTTTAAATGATTTATAATTGCCCAGGCGAAATTCAATAATCACAAGATTTTACTCCTTATATTCGTGAATATTTCACAAATATCAAGGTTATAATACTGTTTGTCGGGTTAATTGTCAAAAACTTTTTTTGAACATAACGTCGTTTTGTTCTATACTTTTATTCCTATAAATTTGATTGGTTCCTTTTCCATAATTCCTGAATCAGATAATACCACCGTTTGGCTGTCTGAGAGAAATGAAAAAGAATTAATAAAGAGAACTTCATCACTTTGATAGAGTAATTCACCTGTACTTATTTCGAATACTGCGAGAGACTTTCTATTTCCGTGTAATCGGTTGGCAATACAGGCCAGATATTTCCCATTGGGTGATAAAACAGGATTTCCCAGTTGGTGATCCGAAATATGAATATCTTTCAAATGTTCCAGAGTTTTTATGTCATATAAATGTACCGGGAAATCAATCCGCTTTACTCCTTTTCTTTCAATATCGAACGGTCTGCTTAAGGCTAATTGTTTTTCTTCAGAATCCGTACCCAGGTAAAATATTTCTTCCATTATGGATGTGGTATCAACCTTCCCTTTAATTGATACTTTCAGGAGTCCTTTGGCAGTGGTCACAAAAAGTTCTTTTTTATTAATAAACATAAAATTAAAACCCTGTTCTTCAAGATCAATTTTTTTTAATAATCCTAAATTCTTATTAAAAATATAAATTTCATTTTGAGTTAACAGAGCAATATGTGATGCCTTGTTAAAGACAGCAATTGCCCTTGACTCCAAAGAAAACTGCTTTTCAATTACCGGTTTATTTTTATCAGGACTGAATTGCTGAATCAATGTATTTGCGTTGGAACTGCGGCCAGAACCGGAATATCTTTGCCGGAGAACCCATAATTTCCCCTGAGATGTCATAACCATATCCCTGATTGAGTCTCCAAAGGACGGAAATGTATATCGCCATTGCCGAACGATATTTGTTCCCTTCAGAGAATAACAAACCAATTCATTTTCACTGTCTATTGAATCATCAGAACTGGGCAAGCTATCAGCTGAATATAAATACTGCCCATCCGGAGAAATGATCAACTGATTACAACTTTTATAGACACCCTTCTTTTTCAAACTCTTCAAAATTTTCTTACTGACTTCAGGCGGATTAAGCTCTTTCAAAGAACGCGTAAAATAATCATCATCAGATTCAATGACAATGATTAACAGCAGAAGTTCTGCCCGTTCTTTTCCTTTTCCGAACAAACCGTCCTTATCAAGGTCGGATAAAGCCTTCATGGCAGCATCAGTTAAATATTTCCACCTTGATTTTCCACGAAAGGATCCAAGAGTATGCGTGGCTGTTTTTAAATTTCTCATGGAATCAGCATATTGAAAAGAATCTTCAAAATCTTCAACCGAAAAACGAAGGGCCGTATTGGCTTCTTCCATTGTATCCATGAGCCCTTTGTCTACATAAACTTTGGAAACTTTGTTTAAAGCTTCCTTTGTTAATATCGCAGGAAATAATTCGGGATTTGATTCCTCATTACCATACATTATTAATGCATAGGGAGATTCATCTGTATTTGACTGATGAAAGAGTTTCCAAATATTATCAATGTCTTTTTGAAAGGCCTTTGTTAATTCATCAGTGGATTCCTTATTATCTTTCTCCATTTTCTTCCCTTCAATGATTATTGAAATTTTCCAAATATCCTAACTGGTTAAGTGGCAACCTTTGGCGTTTCCAATGATTCCACATTGATTATATCATCGATACAATTATCAAACAATGTCGGTTCTTGCGTAATATGCGGCATAACGAGGCTGTAGAAAAACCTCAACTACAGCCCTGATTTCTCCATTATACAGGATTCTACATCCAGACCAAACCATCTGGCTTATTTCCCGGACTGGTACCTCCATGCCGCTGATCTCAATCTCGCGTTTTCCCAATTACCTGAAGCGGCAACGCAGCTTCCCTATATTATGAACCATGCAATACAGCCGCCACTGGGGATTTACTTTATCTTCCCCACGAACAGTGAAACGGGCCAATTGCTTGTCTCTAGATAGATTCCTGAACACCGGTTCCACCGTCCCCATACGCTTGGCGTACATACTTCGCGATGAGGGAGTATCAAACTTGTCCCTGGCCATTTTCAGATAATCAGGCCGCTCCGGATTTGGGGAGAGAAAGGCTACCTGGCGAAACTTGCTGGTTCTATTCCGTAAGCACTTCGCCCGTAGCTCACAGGAGCCACAGTACTTTTCGGATCCCGTGTACCGGGGGCCTTTCAGCTTCCCCTCCTGCGACATGAAGTTCTTCACACTCAGCCGCATCGGATGTCCCGCGGGGCAGGTCGCAGTATGTGTGCGCTTGGTATGGTCAAAATCCTCCGGTCCGAAATACTTCTTGCTAGGACGGGACGCCAATTCACCGTCTTCTTCTTGTGATCTGCACTGGTTGTGAAGCGGATATCCCGGGAACGGAATTTGTTGTCGGGGATATAGGCATCAATCGCGTGGTCGATGCAGTATTTCATATTCACTTCATTGTGAACGCCCGAGTCTGCGGTGATGGCGGTTTTTGACAGGATATTATCTGATATCCCTGCACTCCGGCATTGTTCCTTCACGCCCTGCAGGAGTTCAGGTAAATGACCGGCCTCATTTATATCACCAAAAGCCTGAGCCCACACAACAATCTGACTTTTATCATCAACTGCCGCAATGCCGTTGTATCCCTGAATGACACCATGGGAGGAGACCATCTTCGCGCTGTCATTATCTGTGATAGTGCTCTTCACCGGCTTCCCCGATGCACCAAGTCGATCGTCATTTTCATCCGGCCAACGGCTGATCTTTTCGGCCTTGGCTTCAAGTTTTAATATCGAAACTTCTTCTCTCTTGCGCTCATCCTCACTGTGCCCGGCAGCATCCTGCCGCTGCTGTTGATCAACCAGATATGAAATCGAGGACCGGATTTTTTCGGTTTTGCGAAGCAGTTCAGCCTTGGTACCACTCCACTCCTTCGAGCAGTTGGATGATATCTTACATCCGTCGATTGCGAACATCTCCTTGCCGATCACTCCTTCCAAATAACAGATAGCCAAAACTCTGGTGAAAAGATCGATACACTCCGTACCCATGGTTGCAATGAAATCGGCGATGGTCGTGTAAGGTGGATCTTATACAGAATAGGTTACCTCCTTCTCTTCTCCATTGGCTATTTCCAATATCTCAATTCATAAAGGGCTCAGCATATCCTTCACATCAAATACAAGAGCCTCCATCCTTGGCTTGAGCAAAAGTCAAAAAAGTTGACATACAACTACAATGTAGTTACAATATATGCATGAAACACATTCAGTTTGAATGGGATGAAAAAAAGAATTTATCTAATACAAAAAAGCATAAAGTCACCTTTGAAGAAGCTAAAACGGTTTTCTACGATCCATCTGCATTACTGATACATGATCCTGATCATTCTGAGAATGAAGATAGATTCATTATTATGGGAATGTCTCAGAGCTTAAAGATACTGATTGTGTGTCATTGCTACAGATCGGATGATGAAATAATACGAATTATATCAGCTAGAAAGGCTGAGAAAGATGAAATTAATCAATATGGAGGGTAGAAATATGAGAAATAAATATGATTTTTCTAATGCTAAAAAGAATCCATATATCAATAAACTTAAGAAGCAAATCACAATCCGTCTTGATGAAGATACTATTGATTACTTCAAAGAAATGTCCGAAGAATCCGGCATCAAGTATCAGCAGTTAATAAATCTCTATCTGGCAGATTGTGCGAAGAAACAATTGAAGCTTAATATAGATTGGAAAGCGTCATAGTCCACAAAAGAACGTTCTGTCCTTTTGCGGAAAAATCGCAAATGAAGGACACTTCCAATAACAGAGAATAGTCGGTTCAGCCTGAATGCTTCACCTATATTACCAAGAGCTGGTTGTAAAGGGGGTGCTTACATAATCAGCAATTATAGGAGTCATAGTTTTAGTTAAAGACACTCCGCGCTGATCGCGCTGCGTCCCAGAACCGCGCCAAGCCTCGAAGACTCGGCCGATTTTGCTACTCAAATCGTCGTTATGTTGACTGGAAAAGAATTCTGACGACTTATTGACAATTGACTTAGCATTGTTGCGTCGGTAGTCTTATTCTACTGCTTCATAGGGAGGATAACAGTGTCAGACAACCCAATTCCCCCTGAGCCGTCCCTCACCGAATCTGATGATACTCGCATGGCCAGACTTGTTGTCATGTTGATAGTCATTGTCCTGCATGCAGCGCGTCCATTCGTCTCCCATGCCGTGAACATGTTTTTTGTTGGATTGCCCGTGCTGCTCACTGTCTATTCGGCCCTGCGGCATTGGCACGCACCTCTCCATCTTTCGTTGCTGTTGTAGACTCGCACATTAAATTAAACAAACCTGTGTAGAAAATCTCAAGAACAGTTACACAATCTCGCAAATGATTTAGGGAGGGATTCCATGTGTCCGACATAAAAAAAGAGCAATGGTTAAGAAGTTGACGCTTCCCATTGCTCTTAAAACTCTCCCCGAGGGGAAAAAATCGTTACTTATTTGTCGGATAGAATTAGAAAAAGTTCAAGAGCTTGGGAAGAAATTTCGATGGAAAAATCCCGGAAGGTGTCTTGTCTGTGGAAGTACCCGCCTGTGGGGCCATGGATTTGTCCTGAGGTATTTCTTTGGATTTGCTTCAGGAGTGTGGATAAAACGATGGCGGTGCCCGGAATGCGGGTCCGTTCATACCGTGCGACCTGAAAGCTTTCTTCCCGGGATGCAGTATCCGAAATCTACCCAGCGATCAAGTCTTGAATCGAAACTTGCCGGGAAATCTTTTCTTAAGACAGTCTCCCGCCAGATTCAGCAGCACTGGTGGCGAACATTTCGTCATCTCTGTCGGGAATCGGGAAACTGGACTGACCTTCGCAAGTTCCTGACCGAGCACCTTCACCCGGGTCAGTTGCCGGTGACAAAGCGACGAATCTACCGTGCAAGCTGGCCGACAGCAGTATCTCCCTACCTGCCTTTTGCACTGACAGTCAGACCGCCCCCATTTAGTCTTGAGTGAACGAAATTACTTCACTCAAAGGAGAAAAAATGGACCGGGAAAAGCAGGAGAAAATCGCCGTATTTCGTTTTGGCGTCATCTTTCCGCTTGTGGAGAAGGACCTTCACGAATACTGGGGAGAAAAGGAGCGCATTCTTAAGGAACTGGTCAGCAAAGAATGGGAGATCCCGTACTCAAAGCGGACCTACATCAGCAAGGCCACTCTGTTGAACTGGGTAAAGCGCTATGAAGACGGCGGGCGTAAGATCGAAGCATTGTTCCCCGAAAGCCGCGGCGATCGGGGTAGGATGAGGAGCATCTCCGATGAGCAGATTGATGCGCTTATGAGACTTCGAAGTGAGAACCCAAAACTTTCTACGCCTCGGCTTGTAGAAAAGGCTCAGGGCTCAGGGGTGTTTCCGCCGGGCGCCGAGGTCTCCATGGCCAGTATCTACCGGCTTTTGAAGATCCGCAAAGCAAAGCGACAGAAGAGTGAGCAGGATATGCGGAAGTTCGAGGTGCAGATGTCCAACGATCTGTGGCAGTCGGACTGCATGCATGGCCCGCAGATCATTATCAATGGGAAAAAGCGCAAGACCTATCTGTTTGCCATCATCGACGACCACAGCCGACTGATTACCCATGGTCAGTTTTACCCGGCTGAGAACCTGGAGAATTACCTGGACTGCCTGTGGACAGCAATGCGCAAACGAGGGCTGCCAAGAAAGCTGTATGTGGACAATGGAGCCTCCTTCAGGGCTCACCGGCTACAGCTGGGCTGTGCAGCTCTTGAAGTTGGCTTAAAGTACGCCAGGCCGTATCGTCCCCAGGGGAAGGGAAAAATTGAGCGTTTTTTCCGTACCGTCAGGATGCAGTTCCTGCCAGAGCTGAATGAGAACCTGGACCTTGAGAAGATCAACGAATTGTTTGCCCGGTATATAGAACACCAGTACCACCAGAGGATACACGGAACGACCGGTCAGAAACCGATAGACCGATACCTGGCAGATGTGAAGGCGCTCAGGAAAGCACCGGATGACCTTCCTGAGTATTTCCGGAAGCAGGAGATCCGAAAAGTGAACAAAGACCGCACCGTGCAGTTGTCCGGACGACTCTATGAGGCTCCGGCCGGGCTTGTGGGGATGAAAGTCGTCCTGCGGTACGAGAATACCGACCGAATTGAAGTGTTCGTTGATGAGAAGTCACGGGGATTCCTGAAAGACCTCAATCAGGAAGTAAACAGTCGCATTAAACGCGATCGCCCAGATCCAAGCGGCCCGACTATAACCGGCGGACAGCTGTTTGAACGAACGGCGGGAGGACGATGATGGATTCCATACGACATCACTTTGGATTGAAGAAGGATCCTTTCCCGCAGAGTATGGCCGTGAAGGATCTGTATCCGCTGCCTGCACTTACTCCCCTGGAACAGCGGGTGTTCTTTGCTGTGGGCCAAAAGGCGATAGCAGTAATCACCGGTGATGTAGGCTCCGGGAAATCTACCTCTCTGCGCTATGTGGCCAGCAAGTTCCACCAGAGCGAATATGAGCTGATTTCCATCGTCGGCGGCAACTACTCGCCGATGGAGTTGTACCGGCAGATTCTCTTAAACTTTGGCGTGAGCTATATGTCATATCAGGTGTCGGTGATGATCGCAAGAATCCGGGAGATCATTCTGGAAATCGCATCCAGAAAAGTCACACCGGTGCTTATCATTGATGAGGCTCACTTGCTCAAGCGTGCCGTGTTTACCCAGCTGCATACCCTGGCTCAGTTCGAATTTGATTCCCGTCCGGTCATGCCCATGATTCTCTGCGGTCAGGATCTTTTGCTTGAACACCTTATGGCGAATGCGGTACGCCCTCTTGCATCCCGGGTCCTGGGACGCACCCACCTGGAAGCGATCAAGATGGAAGTTATGGAAGAATACCTGAATCACCATATCCGCCTTTCAGGGAGCACCAGCAAGATATTCAGTCAGGAAGCGATCTTTGCCATCCACCAGGGATCCGGTGGCTTATTGCGTAGAGCCAATTCTTTGGCGAAAACCGCGCTTATGGCCAGTGCGCTGGAAGGGGGCCATACTATCTCGGCGGAACATGTCCGTCTCGCTGCAACAGAGATTCTGTAAGCCTGTTCACCCTGCGGCAAAGCCGCAGGGTGAACGTTCATTCAATGTGCGTGAGAAATTGTCTAACTGTTCGTGCGAGGGTTTATTTAGTTTAATTTGAGATTCGACATTCGGGAAGTTTCGTCTCGAACGGATCCAGACGGTAGGCGAGCACTTTCTCACCTGCGGCGATTACCGGCAAGGGATAGCCCGTATCCGCTGCAGCAATCCGGACTGCGGTCACAACTATTTTCGCCCCTTCTCCTGTAAGGGATTTTATCTGTGCCCCTCCTGTAGCCAGAAGAGGACGCTCCTCTTTGCCGAACACCTGAATGAGGAAGTCCTGCTGCACCTTCCCCATCGACAGTTCGTCTTTACATTCCCGAAAGCCCTGCGGGTGTTCTTCCGTCATGATAGAAAGCTTTTCGCAGAAATGTCAAAAATGATATTTGCCATGATAAGCGATTTCTACCGGGAAGTTGCCGGTAAAGAAATACATACTGGTATGGTCATCGCCCACCAGACTTTTGGGGATATGCTCCGCTGGAATCCCCATTTCCATGCTATCCTTCTCGAGGGAGGCTTTGATCCTAAATTCCGCACAAAATTATACTATGTCAGGATCGGCAGCTGAATTCTGAAGGCATTGAAAATATCTTTTTGTTTCCGTGTCAGCTCGGTGATGATGGGTTTCTTATCATCAATTTCAATTACGCTCAATTTCTTCAGTTCATAGAATAACTGCTCTACGGTGAGTTTTTTTCCCAAACCGCTTTCCCGCAGTGTTTTCTGGATTTCCGAGTATATAATCAGACTGATGAACTCAATGAATATAAGTCCCTCCATCGCCTTCCTGCTATGTACTCTCAGGCGCTTCATTTCGGTCCCATGTTTCATTGTGTCAAACAACTTTTCAACACCATCCTTTCTTCTGTAATAGGCAAGGATCTGTTCAGCCGAAAGATTGGTGTTCGACAGCAGAATAAATATCCCATGATGGTTCAAGATTTGTTCGATTTCCTTCTTTTTGCGTAAAAGGGTGTAGCCATCTTCTCCTTCATTGAGGGAGAAATAGTGCTGCCACCCCGGCCGGTTATCGTCAAGAAAACGGATAAGTTTCGCAGAACTCTTCCATTTCTTAATCCGTGTCTCTTCCTCTATGGTAAGAAGTTCACCAATCAGTCGTTCTCTTTCATCACCGGCTCTTTTCTGGTTATAGAACAGGTGGGCGGTCAGTTGCTCGTGTTCAAGAAGGATGGGTGTGGCACTAAGTGCATAGTAGATTTCTTTTCCAAAGCGAAAAGCCCGCTCCGGATCGGTAATACTACTGTGATGCTTGTCGACAAGTTCTTTCGCTGCCTTAGTTCCCATAGGTAAAGGAATTATGAACGCTCCGAGGTCTTGTAACTGTTCAATATTCTTCGTGCTGTAGAAGCCTCGATCCAGCACAAACAGAGTTCGAAGCTCTGAGATCTTTTCCAGCCGCTTTTTGATATTCTTCAGTGTTACTACATCGGGGACACTTCCTGGATACAGGGAATACAGGAGAGGAAGATTGCTTGGCTCGCTGTACACCACCCCAAAGTTGATTTGTGCAAGACGTTCTCCGTCCCGGTTGTAGCCCCATTCGGCGAAGTCGATTTCCTTTGAATAGGTGGAAAGGCTGGTGATATCGAATACGATGAACTCGCTGTCGGTATGATGTTCCGTCCATTCATCCAGGAATCGATAGATTCCACGATCATCTTCACCAAGCTCATGCAGCAAACGGCTTACTGCCTGACTGGGCAGATGAAGCGGTTCTTTAAGGTAAATATGTTCAAGCCAACTATTGCACAAATACAGACTCTTGTGTTCTGCAATCTGAAAGGCGGCTACCATGAGAATCTGCCGGGCTGTATCGGGAAACTCCTGGTAGAGCAGCTCTTTCAGGCTGAGTTGTTCAATCAGGGAAGCGAGGAAATAAACCGGTCCGTATTCACGGCTCTGACGACGAGTCTGGAGTTTGATAAGTTCTCCGGTAACCGGATCACGCTTACCGATTTTTACTCTCTGCTGCCTGGGTGATTTTTTATTCTTGTCCCAATAGCTGTGCACTTCATAGACATAGATGTGTTTTCCCACTTTTTGGTCTATAACATACATAGTTAAATTATACTATGCTTTTGGTTTCTGTCAAGAGAAATCCTGAGATATAAATCTATACAAAGAAATGAGTTAGAAGTAATGTTTCAAACATAGTTATAAAATCGTGCGGAATTTAGGTTTGATGAGGATGGAACATTTGTTTACCTTCCCTTCTCAGATCTCGAGAAAATGACCGAATACTTCAGGCGCTCTGTCTTGCGGTTCTTTACCGAAAAAAAGCTGCTTACCGAGCAATTTTCCCGAAATCTACTCTCATGGAAGCACTCAGGCTTCAGTATAGACAACAACAGCGTACGGATTCTCGATGGGAGATCCCGGGAGAACCTTGCCCAGTATCTGGCCCGGCCTCCTATATCCTTGAAGAAGATCCACTATGAAGGGTTTAAGGGTCGCGTTCTCTTTCATACCCATTACAGCGCGTATTTCAAGGAAAACGTTCATATGTTCAAGGCCTGTGACTTCCTGGCAGAGCTTACACAGCATATCCCTCCCAAGGGTGTGCAGTTGATACGACGCTACGGATTGTACTCTTCCCGTATCAAAGGTGCTTGGCAGTCCATGCCACATGTTGCCGAACGTGCTCCGACCGGCTGGAAAATCCAGCACGAGAGCCAGATGGTAACTTCGAATCCTGAAGATTTCGAAACCTTCGAGAATACAGACTTTTCAGATGACTCCCCAGATACACGGGCTTACAAGAAAACATGGGCCCGATTGTTGTCAAAGGTTTATGAGATAGATCCTATGGTCTGCCCTAAATGCGGATCCGAAATGAAGGTGATAGCGATAATTCAGCAACCAGCAGAAATAGACCGCATTCTCAGACATCTTGTAAAACAGGGACGGCCTCCCCCTGGATTTGATCCGGCTTCTCTGAATTAATTGTCCTTTCTCCTGCATCGATCCACGGGCTTAGTGTGTTCTTTTGCCCAGTGCTTTCAGGTCATTATGGGTTTGTTTGGGTCTGTTTACCCGGTTTGAAGGATTTTGAAGGCCAACAAGGTGTCCCTGTTCGTTCCAGAGCGACGATTTCGGCCGATTTTGGGCAGAAGGCCCCCATTTTTCCTGTTTTCGTCTTAACGCCTTGGATCATTTTTCCTATCAGTTTGTGCGTGCCGTCAGGATCCGGACAGGCGTATATCGTTATGCCGCTGTTGGCTCCTCTGTTTGATGTTCTCCATATTTCAAGACAGGTCGCAATTATAGCTTTCCAGTATGGTGATGGTTTTACCAATATGATTATTCCCACCGGAGGAAATACTATGGCATGTATGGCCATATGCGGCATTTCATATCCCAAATGGCTTAAGTTTATTATTCCTCTTTATCTTTTACTCGGACTTATGGCGTGTGTCTCCATAACACTTGGTCTTATTATCGGGATCTAAGAAATTACGTTCTCGTTATTACTTTTGTATAAAAAATAAGCCATGGCGCTAATTGTTTTTTACAATTAGCGCCAATTTTTATTCCAGACTACTTTAAAAAAGGTGTCTTCTCATAGTCTATATTCTCAGAATATGTTTTCGGATTTTCACAACATCGTGAGAGTTTTTTATCGCAGATTGTTTCTTTAATGCAGTTATTATTACTATAGGGATAATCAGTATTTATTGTGCAGATCAGATATACGATAGAGCAATAGATCAGCGCCCCGATAATGCAGTTTCCCGGAAGTCGACCTGATTCATCATGACGTTGAGGATTTCGATGTCTGTGCTCTTCATTCCCACACGGCCGACATAACCCATGCTCTGGATTGTGCTTTCTATATCATCCTTGATAAGGCCTTCTCCGGGCTCAAAGTAACGGTCTTTCATGCTAAGCTCATATCCCAGAATCGCAGCGTCCAGAGCGGATGATATTTTTGCTGCACAGGAGGCTTTTGCTCCGTCGCATACGATTCCACCTACATTGGCAAGGGTATTAATAATAGTGTGGGAGATGTTAGAGTAGGTTCCGCCTGCCATATAGGTGATAGCCGCTCCAGCGCCGCATGCTGCCGTAACTGCACCGCAGAATGCGGAGAGACTTCCTATGTAGTGCTTTAAATGTATCGCTGTTAGGTTGCTTATTAGAAGAGCCCGATACAGTTTCTCCTGGGAGACCTTCCACTCGTTGGCATATTCTATTACGGGCAGAGATACTGTCATCCCCTGATTTCCGCTGCCCGAATTAATTACCACGGGCAGACTGCACCCACCCATCCTGGCGTCCGATCCTGATGAAGCATAGGCCTTGGCCCGGTTTTGCACTTCATTGCCGGAAGTCTCAAGCAGTGTCCTGCCAACCTGGGCTCCGAAACCCTCTTCCATGCCTTTTCTTGCTATGGCCGAGTTCATCTCAATCTGTCGATCAAGCAGGCCCTTAATCCTGTCCAAATCAATTCCGTTGGCAAAATCAAGAATATCGCGAATCGTCATGTTCCAGAATCCTTTCTGGTTTTTGTCTTCTTTTTCACCTTCAACTTGATAGATAACTTTCTCGTCTTTTTTTATCTCTTTTATCAGGGTATGCCGATTGATGATGGTAACACTGGCCGAACTTTTACCCTTCCGGACGGTGGCTATTATATAGAGATTTTCCACATCCTTCTGAAGTTTACAGCTGAAGTAACCTTCGGCCAGAAGTTTTCTTGTTTGTTCCCTGTCGAGATCGGTAACAGTTTCAAGAACTTCCAGCTCTCGATTTGGGTCTCCCCCGATAGCACCCAGAATGGCTGCCGCACCTACGCCCTTTAATCCTCCTGAATTTGGGACTTTTACGCCGTTAACGTTTTTGATGATATTGCCGCTGCAGCATATATCGATTTTATCGGGAAACTCTCCTAAAACTTGTCTGGCCTTGGCGGAGGCATAGGCGATGGCGATTGGTTCGGTACAGCCTAGGGCTGGCACCAGTTCACTATTGAGTATGTCTATATATTTCTGTTCTCTCATTGGCTCCATGATGTTCCTCGTATTACCACTGGTATTATCAGTAATAATATCAGTGGTAATACGAGTGGTCAATCCCCTTGTTTCTCTTTTACATGCTATTGTTTTATGATAAAACAACTTATATTGGCCCGAATGATCCGCTGCAGGATGATTCGTCGAGGGGACGGGAATGAGTTTAAAGGATAAGGTTTACAATGCAATTCTGGATGACATTATTTCATTGGAATATCATCCCGGCGATATACTGAACGAGCGGAGTCTGATTGACAGATATCAGTGCAGCAAATCGCCTGTCAGAGAAGCCCTCATGACCCTTTGCTCAGAGAATGTTTTGCGTAATATTCCCCGCTATGGTTATGAAGTTATCAGGCTGACGGAAGATGACATCTCGGAAATGATACAGTTTCGACTGATTCTTGAGAGCGGTATGCTCAGTATGTATTATAATAGTTTTACTGCGGAGCAGATCGGGGAGTTGGAAGAGATAGATGAAAAATGCCAGAGCGACAGTTCCGATGTATGGACTCACTGGGCCCATAATGTGGAATTTCATCTGAAGCTGATCGAGTCATGCGGAAGCAAATTCGCCATGGAAGAATTGGAACGCTGTATGAATCGTCTCAAAAGGGCCTATGCGCAGTTCTATAAAAATAAAAACGACATCAAGCTTCTTTCGACCGACACAAAGCATCACTCGGAGATCATTGCGGGCCTGAAAAACAAAAATTCCACACAGATTCTTAAGAATCTGACTGCCGATCTAAACGATTTTGGAGGACTGGAAAACTATATTGTATAGTATCCGGGTCTTTCAAGGATCATCTCCTGCTAAACAGTATTTGTAAAATATATTGAAAATAAAGAAGAGAACGTGACAACCCGTATTTTATACAAAAGCTTATTTTGATATTTCCACTATATGCAGATAGAGATAGCTCTTGCTGAAGATAGAAGTTATCCGTTGGCAGGGGCTATGCCGGACGGGCATAAAAAACCGAATCAATAGGATGATTCGGTTTGGTTAGCAGGGGCAGGACTCGAACCTGCGACCTCCGGATTATGAGCCCGACGAGCTGCCAACTGCTCTACCCTGCGTCGTTGTGGAAAGTAATGTAGTCTCATTGTCAACACCGGAATGAAATTGCAGTTTTTCACCGGAGTTAAATTGCAGACTTCCGGCAAAAATTTTTAGAAGCCAACGGCTCCGATTTTCATTGATCTTCCCCCCCCCAAAAACTGGACAGGGGAACTGTCATTATGAACTTAGTATGTACATAATGACAGAACAGGGGGATCGATGAAAAAATCAGCATACACGGAAGCGCAGATCAGTTATGCGCTACAACAAGCGGAAACTGGAACACCTGTTTCTGAGGTATGTCGGAGGATGGGAATTTCCGAAAACACCTTCTGTCGCTGGGAAAAGAAATACTTGGGGATGCTTTCAGGTGATCTGCGAAAGCTTCGGCAACTTGAAGAAGAGAATCGTCAACTCAAGCAGATGGTAGCCGATCTCAGCTTAGATAAACATATGCTTCAAGAGGTGTTATCAAAAAAAGTGTGACGCCGGCTCGGCGGCGTGACCTTGTAGATTGGCTCCATGATGAGTACGGTGTCGGTATCAAGCGTGGGTGTAATGTGCTATCATTGAACAGAGCATCGTACTACTACGTTCCACACCGAGATGACCAAATGATGCTCCGCATGAAGATTCGCCAGTACGTAGAATCTCATGTGAAATACGGGTATCTGCGAATTCACGTTCTTTTGCAGAGAGAAGGGCTGAGAATTGGCAAGAACCACGTATATCGTCTGTATTGCCTTGAGGGGCTTAACTTACGACGGAAGTATAGTCGACGAAAGGTGGTATCATCACCTCGTGTTGAGCTTCCCTGTGAGAGTCGACCTAACGAATCCTGGGCAATGGATTTTGTCTCTGATCAGTTATTCGATGGGCGTCGGTTTCGTAGCCTGACGTTGATTGATTCTTACACACGAGAATGTTTGGCCATTCATGTGGATAAGACTATTTGTGGAAGCGATGTCGTTGAAAGACTTGAGATATTGAAAAGTACTCGTGGCGTCCCGGAGTCTATTCGTGTTGATACCGGCCCAGAGTTCATCTCAAAGGCTCTGGATATCTGGGCATACCAGGAAGGCGTCAAACTTCAGTTCTCTCGGCCTGGTAAGCCAACAGACAACGCAAAGATTGAGTCGTTCAATGGGAGCTACCGAAATGAGTGTCTGCAAACGCATTGGTTTTTGTCTTTGAAAGATGCTCGTGTTAAGATAGAAAACTGGCGGATGGAATATAATGAATACCGCCCACATAGCTCGCTCAAGAATAAAACTCCGAGCGAATTCTTCCGGGAGCAATCGCTTCATATCCCGGTCTGTTAGGCCGGTTTAATGATACTAACCGTGTCCAGAAAACTGGGGAACATCAAGAAGAAGATTTGTTGATTATTAAATGTCTACAAAACTAGGGGTATTCCACTTTTTAGTTATCTAAAATTGCGAACTTTTCTGGACGTTATCGATCTTCGACCTCTCATTTGCAGATGGACCGATGGACCTTCCGAGGATTAATATCAAAAGTGCGAAAGAATTTTTACGCTACCAATTCTTTTATTGTTGAAGGCGTAATGCATTCTTTCTTATCCGTTTTGGAAATGTTACATAACATTATCTATTACATAGGAAATTATATGTAATATCTATGTAGTGTTTGAGTGTTGACAGTTTCATGCTTCATGGCTGAAAATTCCATGCATATCTCAGGTGGAGTTAAAGCTTTTTTGAATATGAGAACAGGAGTTTAAGAATGAATAGGAAATATATAGAGGGATTGAAGCAAGCTGCATTCGAGGAAATCGACCTACACAGGCAGCGGATTATCGAATTAGGAAAGTCCATATGGAAGGAGCCGGAACAGGGCTTTCAGGAATATAAGACTGCGGAAAAAGTAGCGGCGGCGTTTCGGGAGATAGACATCCCCTTCGAGTCTGGACTCGCGCTTACAGGAGTGAAGGGACGGCTTACGGGAGCCACTCCCGGCCCAACCGTTGCGGTCATTGGTGAACTTGATGCACTTATCAATCCTGACCATCCAGAGGCGGATAAGGATACAGGCGCAGTCCACGCCTGCGGTCATTTTGCTCAGATAGCGGCAATTATTGGTGCAGGGTATGGGCTGAAATCTATACTTCCGAAGCTTTCGGGAGAAGTTGTACTCTTTGCCGTTCCCGCCGAGGAAGGAATAAATCTGGATTTTCGAAAGGGGTTACGAGATGAGGGGAAAATAAAATACATTGGCGGGAAACAGGAGTTGGTTCGGATAGGAGCGTTCGATGATATCGATCTATCGTTCATGCAACACAACGGTGAAGGCGAAGGACCGGTTAAGGCCACGTTCCGAACCAATAATGCCTTTATTACTAAGGTTGTCCGCTTTTCGGGGAAAGCTTCCCATGCAGCGGGTGCTCCAGAAAAGGGAATCAATGCACTACAGGCATACACAATTGCCCAGGCTGCCATAAACGCGCAGCGGGAGACCTTTAAGGATGAAGATGCGGTACGGGTGCATGGGATTGTTACTAGGGGTGGTACCAGTGTCAATGTCACTCCTGGGGAGGTAATGGTGGAAATGCTTCTCCGCGCGAAGACACTGGAAGCACTAAAGGATGTAGATAAAAAGATAAATCTCTCTCTTCGGGCCGGGGGAATGGGTGTAGGTGCAGCGGTAGAAATCGCTACATATCCCGGGTATTTACCTTTGGTTCAGAATTCACAGCTGGCTGACTGCTGGACCAGGAATGCCGAAGCGGTGCTTGGTGCAGGACAGGTGAAGGACATGGGGCACAGTGCCGGTTCGACAGATATGGGAGATCTGTCACAACTCATGCCTTGTATTCATCCACTCATAGAAGGTGGATTCTATGGTACTCTCCACGGTTCCGATTTCAAGCTCTTTGATGAGGATACGGCGTTTATTATTCCTGCCAAAATCGCGACGGCGACGGTCATCGATCTGTTGAGCGGGGAAGCAGAGGAAGCGACACGTATCATAGAGGGATATTCGCCTCCTTTGACAAAAAAGAGTTATTTGGACTTGCTCGATTCGTATTCTTACAGTGAGGAGTTTTCCTCCATATAACGACCAGAGAGAATGAGAAAGAAATGAAGAGAAGTATTAGTGAAAGCAAACAACATTTATCTAAACGCATTCTCTGATTTGGTATCCTTAACATATTTCTCCTGTGTTCTTCTTGCCCTCCCTTGCATATCCTATGCACAAGACAGCGAATACAATCACTCGAACGTCTTTTTTGAAACGATACGGATGCCTGGGAGCAGTTTCAGCATCATGGAAGATCGAAGAGGGTTCTTGTGGCTTGGAACGGATATCGGGTTGTGGAGATACGACGGATATGAGTTTGTGGACTACAGCCAAATCGTTCCTGAACAGATTGATTCGCAAATTTATCAGGACAGCGAAGGCATAATATGGATAGGGTCGATCGGTGGCCTTTTCGCTTTCGATCCGGTAACTGAAAAAACGGTACCTCACAAATATTCGTCAGCCGATCCTGACAGCATTAGCGCCCATGTGTTTCAGGAGAAGAGACACGCCTTTTGCGAAGATGTTCGTGGGCAATTGTGGATAGCCACCGAAAATGGATTGAACTCGTACAATAGGTCAACTAGCGCCTTCAAGGCATATAACATGGACAACAGTGGTCTCCTGGATGATTCAATTTCTGCCGTTATTTCATCCAGGAACGGGATGCTCTGGGTTGCAACAGCATCAGGACTTCAGAAGTTCAATCCGGATGCCGGGGTGGTCGAAGCGAGTTACTCTGATGCGCCAAAGGACATCACTTCTTTATGTGAAGATCCTCATGGTGTTCTTTGGATCGGATCGAATAGTGATGGAGTACACCGATTCGACCCGACTACCGAAGAGTTCACCTCTTATCGACACGATCCGACAGATTCTGCCAGTATCAGCAGCAATGCTGTTAACCACCTCATGATTCCCAGCAATACACCCAATGCCCTCTGGATTGCGACCGACGATGCAGGTCTGAATGTGCTCGACCTTATTTCGGGAGATGTAGATAAGTTCTCGTATGATCCGGGGCACCCAGAAAACGGATGCATATCCGGAAACCAACTAACCCAGGTTATTGAGGACAACATGGGATCTATTCTGGTAGTGGATGCCTTTGGTTTCCTAAACCGTTTTGATCCTGGACTGCCAAGATTTGTAAAGTATCCAGGAAATACCAGAAATAAGGAAGTAGTTTCGAGCTTCCAATCGTATAGTGTTGCCCAAGACGCGGAAGGTGACATCTGGATATGCGAAGGTGCTACCGCAATGATGTACAGGTATGACCCTTCAGATGATTCTTCTGAGGTGCAGTATCGCCTGCCTCATTATCTGGCAAGTCCGAACATTGGCTGTGTTGCAGACAAGGTGAACAACATACTGTGGATCTCTACGAAGGATCGCATCGTCCGTTTCAATCCCCGGCTGGAAAGGGTTACCGCCGAGATCCCTGCAGATGTAGAGCTGTTGAATGGAATCACCGACAATGTAGATCCAGATATTCTCTGGTTTGGATCGAGGACCAGCGGGTTAGTTAAAGTAAACACGCGCACATCTGTAACTAAATACTTCACCCATCAGCGGGATGATCCCTTATCTGTAGGTTCGTCCCATGTTCTTGTGCTCGCCCAACATGCAGATGGCAGGATTTGGATATCAGTCTTGGGTGCGGGACTTCAGCTTTTCGATCCTGAAAGGGAAGTAGTTACCGCGTGGTACACCCTCAACTACGGCGCCGGAAATCCTGCAGGACTGTTCACTGACTCACTGGGGCGAATTTGGATAACGTTCCATAACGGAGGACCCGGCCTGTTTAATCCTGCAACAAGGGAATTTCAGGATTTTGAGGAACTGACTGGACGCGCCTGGCCTGCCCGAGGCTCTACTGGGATAATCAAAGATGAACGTGGCACGTTCTGGGTAAGCGGAAACGGCACCGGTGAGATCGTCCAGTTCAACCCGGAGAATAATGCAACAAGACTCTACACTCAGGTGGATGGAATAGCAGCTGGTATATCGCTGTCCTGGCAAGGACGCCCGGTTTGTGACGTGGAAGGTGGCATATGGATTTCCGGTAGCGGCGGAGTGACCCGGTTTTTCCCCAGCCGCATGGAAGATAACGCCTATCTTCCATCGGTATACATAACGGAACTGACCCAAGACGGGGTTCCGATTGAGACCGGCAATGCCGTTGAGTTCACAACGGAACTCGCCCTACCCCCGGAGAAAAACTATTTCGAGTTTAAAGCTTCAGCACTCAACTATCGTCTCCCAAAACTCAATCGATACAGGTATAAACTCATAGGATGGGACACTCATTGGCATGATATGGGGACGAGGCGAACCGGACAATACTCGAACCTGAGTGAAGGGATGTACATCCTCGAGGTAGAAGGCTCGAATAACGATGGTGCCTGGTGTGAGCGGCCAGCAAGGCTCTTTATTTATGTGGAGCCGCGGGTGCCGGATTCGGCCCAGCTCATCACTTTGGACAATATACGTCAAAGTAGAAGGGCAATTCTCCCTAATGACCAGAACACAATACTGTTTGAAGCAGTTCCATTGGATTTTTCGATTGTCAAAAAGAAGAACATTGAATATCAGCTTGAAGGCTATGAAAATCAGTGGACTTTGATCACGAACAGCCGCTATGTCCGCTATAACAAAATACCTGTGGGAAGATACTTGTTCAAAGTAAGAGACAATGAAACAGGTGAAATGTCTGTCCTGCCTGTGAGGATCCGTCCACCGTTCTATCGTTCCTGGTGGTTTATTGGCCTCATTGGACTGACCGTCATCGGCATAGTTCTTGTTTTCTACAGGATGCAAATTGCTCATCTAAAACGGGAAAAAACTGAAGAACTACGGCACCAGCACGCGACGCAGCAGGAAGAATTGCGGCATGTCGAAGAAGAGAAAAAACTGGAATGCGAAAAGCGGAAAGCGGTAGAGGCCCATCGAGAAAGTGAGATGCGGTATCGTGACCTCCTGGCAACTATGACTGAAGGTTTCATAATCGTGAATGAAGAAGGCGACTTGAGCTATGCGAATGAGCGCTTCTATGAAATGCTGGGTGTTGGAAAGGATGATATCAGGGAAATCTCACTTCCGGCTTTTCTAAGTGCCAAAGACTGGCTCCTCTTCTCAGAGATAATGCGTGAACATAAGCAGGGAGAAGCCCAGACAAACGAGATGTCGTTTAGACGTACCGATGGCAACACCATTGGGACCCTCGTGTCATCGAAGTTACTTAAGGACTACGCCAGCCATTGTTCCGAGTGCTTGGCAGTTATCACAGACATAACCAAATTAAAACAAAGCGAGGAATTGCTCCGGAAACGGGAACAGGAGATCAGGGCGGAGAAGATTAAACTTGAAGAGACAAATATTGCGTTGAAGGTTTTGCTCAGAAAGAGAGAAGAAGATATAGAAGAGGTAGAAAACAGACTGAACCAGAACCTGACTACTCAGGTAGTCCCTTACATTGAAAAACTTAGACGAGCCGGACTGGAGGAGAAACAACTCCTCTATCTGGATATAATCTCAGCGAACTTATCAGGTGTTTCCTCCGAGTTTTCGCGGAAGCTCGGCACAAGATTTGCCAGTCTTACCGTTCAAGAAATGCATATTGTCAACATGATCAGGGAAGGACTTGCGACGAAAGACATCGCCGATTTCCTGAACATAGCGGTACGAACCGTAGAAATCCACCGGTGTAATATTAGAAAAAAGTTGGGACTCGTAGGAAAAAAAGATGGTTTGCAGGCCTATTTACAGCGGGAGAATCCTCGAAGTATATAAAATAAACTATGTATTTTCTATGTTGTAATTATTGGTTGTCTATTCCGCACTCTACAATTGATAATAATTTATACAGCGCTGTATGAGAATATGAGAATCAATGCTTGAAAGGAAAAGATGATGAAAAGAAAAGACTTTGTAAAGAACCTGTTTCTTATAAATCTCTGCCTGTTTGTCATGATAGGAATGGCTTTCGGAGAGGGAAAACAGGAGGCTGAAACTGTGGAACCCGTATTGCGTTGGTCAAGCGGCGGGGATGTCGCAACCTACGATCCCATGTCGTTCTCTAATACGGTTGTATTTATGCACATGATGAACCTGTATGATTCGCTGACGATATTAAATGATGATCTGGAATTAACACCGAGTCTTGCAGAAAGCTGGGAATTGCTGGATGAAACTACATGGCAGATACATCTACGCAAGAATGTGACCTTTCATGACGGAAGGCCATTCACCTCTGAGGACGTGAAGTTCTCCATAGAGCGGGCGGCGGCTCCACCCTCCGCGGTAGCAAACTTAGTCGAAAATATCAAAGAAGTGAAGATCATTGACCCTTATACCATGCAACTCATCACATATGAGCCATTTCCCTTGTTGATGGGTAAACTAACGACTCTATTTATAATGTCTAAAGGATGGTGTGAAGAGCACAATTGCACTGCTGTGCCCGATTTTACCGCCGGGGAGGAGTCGTATTCAGTAAGAAATACAAATGGAACTGGCCCGTTTATGCTCGTATCAAGGGAGCCTGATGTAGAAACTGTCTGGGTCAAAAACCCTAATTGGTGGGGTCTTAAGGAATTTCCTGATAGTAATATCGACCGGGTCATTTTCACGCCTATTGCAAACGACGCTACCCGTGTTGCGGCTTTGATTAGCGGTGAGATTGACTTTCTCCACGATTCGCCCTTGCAGGATGTATCAAGAATAAAAAACACACCGGGTTTAAAACTGGAAGAGAGCCCGCACACACGGAACATTTTCTTCGGTCTTGATGCGGGTAGCCCTGAATTGCGGACGTCCAATATAAAAGGAAAAAATCCCTTTGCCGATGTACGGGTACGCGAGGCTATCAACAGGGCAATCGATCGGGAGACGATTAAAGAGGTGGTCATGCGCGGAATGTCTTTCCCGCTTACAATGCCTATCGCCCCGGCCTATACAGGGTATCCTAAAGACCTTGCGGAAAGAGACTTGTACGACCCGGATAGGGCGAAGCAATTGTTGATTGAAGCAGGCTATCCAGATGGATTTGAATTCTCTCTCAACACACCGAACAACCGGTATATCAATGATGAGGCAATCTCTCAAGCTGTCGTGGGTATGCTCGGCAAGGTTGGCATTAAAGTCAATTTGATTTCACAACCATTGTCTATTCATTTCCCGGCGCTACGAAGAGGCGAATATGATATGTATATGCTTGGACTGGATACTGAGGTTAAAGATTCCTATCAGTTTCTGAATATAATCGGCAGAAGCGATGGTATCTGGAACTTTATGGGGTACTGCAACCCTGATCTTGATAAGCTTGTTGCTGACATTGCCAAGGAAACGAATGAAGAAAAACGTTTGCAGATGATCCAGGATTCTTGGGAAATATTCGCTGAAGACTGGCCGGTCGTCCCCATGCATGCTCAGTACTTGGTTTGGGCGATGCGAGACAACGTTGATATACCAATACGCCCCGACAACATGGTTTACTTCGTGTCAGGAAACATAGAGTAGACTTAAGAGCGCAGTAAATTGCAATCTTTAATCCGGAGGCCTACTTTAAAGCGGGTCTCCGGGCTTTCTGGAATAATAAAATAGGAAAGAACCTCATTATGATTATAAGAAATTTCATTCGCCTTATTCTGCAGTCCATTTTGGTCATGCTGTTTGTCTCTCTAATAAGTTTCGTACTCTTCCGTTTTGTGGGAGACCCTGTTGAGAGCATGGTTGGAATACAGTCAACCGAAGAGGACCGGGAATTCTTAAGAGACAAATTGGGATTGAACGACCCCTTTTATGTTCAATTCGGACATTTCGTAGGTAACATGGTTAGTGGTGATTTCGGTATTTCATACAGTTCCCAGCGACCGGTCAAGGACCTTCTTATAGAGCGCCTTCCAGCGACATTAGAGCTTGTTTTTGTCTCTGTAATACTATCACTTGGAATTGGTATACCTTTGGGTGTTTTTACTGCCCTTAGACAAAAATCAGCTCTCAGTAAAGCTATTTTAACGTTGACCTTAGTCGGAGTGTCTATCCCTGTGTTTGTAATTGGTATCCTACTTATCTATTTGTTTTCTGTTATTCTGAATATCCTGCCCTCCTTCGGACGGGGGGATCTAGTGCACATTGGCAATTGGGCAACAGGGTTGTTAACCGCAAGCGGTTGGCGATCCATAATTCTGCCGGCAGTTACCCTGTGTATCTTTCAGCTGACATTGATCGTACGCATCATTCGCTCAGAGATGCTTGAGGTTCTCAGAACTGACTTCATTAAGTTTGGGCGAGCGCGCGGTTTGACAGACCGGTCGATTAATTACCGTCACGCGCTTAGGAATACCATGGTTCCGGTACTCACGGTTATTGGGCTGCAGATAGGGACTATTATCGCTTTTTCCATAATTACTGAAACGGTTTTTCAATGGCCTGGTATGGGATTGCTATTTATACATGCGGTACAGACATCAGATATCCCAATTATGGCTGCATATTTGGTATTTGTGGCCCTACTGTTTGTTATAATCAATTCTATCGTTGATCTGCTCTACCTCGCTGTGGATCCTCGTCTCAGAACCCATCGGACCGTAAAACTTACATAAGCAAAGGAAAGCATGACGCAATGAAAGAGACAAATCAATATGGCCAGAGACGGCTAATTGTAAAAAGCGATTTATTATATAATTTCGTGACTTCACCGGTGACAGTGACTGCCGCGTTTCTAACCTTCGTTATTGTGTTCTCTGCTGTTTTCGCACCTTTTCTGACACCCCATGATCCTTTTAATCCGGGAACTCTCGAATTGAGGGACGCCTACAAACCTCCTGTCTGGATTGAGGGAGGAGTCAATGAGTTTCCATTAGGGACCGACGATCAGGGTCGTGACGTTTTGGCTTCCATGATGTACGGGAGCAGAATATCGCTGTTTGTTGGGTTTTTTGCAGTGTTTATTGCGATGTTCATCGGTGTATCACTTGGGACACTGAGCGGTTATATAGGCGGAAAACTCGACATGGTACTTATGCGGTTGGCGGACGCACAGATAACGATTCCTGCACTGTTAATCGCCTTATTATTAAATGGGGTTTTACGAACCATTTTGCCCCTGGATATCAGAAGTAATCTTTCAGTGCCTATATTGGTACTATCCATTGCATTTGCAACATGGCCGGAGTATGCAAGGCTTTGTAGGGGAGTGACAATGGTTGAGAGACACAAGGAATATGTTGCCGCTGCAAAAGTCATTGGAATACATCCTGTAAAAATAATGATCAAGCATATTATTCCTAATGCGATGAGACCGGTTTTTGTTATTGCAACGATAGGTATAGCCCGCGCTATCATCATTGAAGCGTCACTGTCATTCTTGGGCGTCGGCATGCCGCCGACCACGCCGTCATTGGGTACGTTGATCCGTATCGGCAACTCTTATATTTTCTCCGGTGAGTGGTGGATGCTGTTCATGCCGGCTATCGTCTTAATCATACTTGTGCTTTCAATCAATTTATTGGGCGATTGGGTACGGTATGAGTTGAATCCAAAGTTGAGGGGTAGATGAATGGCTATATTGGAAATAGAGAACCTGAAAGTAGAATTCCCTAACCGCCGTGGCATACTTGTAGCGCTGGATAACGTCTCTTTGACAATTGACAGGGGCGAGGTTTTGGGTGTCGTTGGTGAATCCGGTGCGGGTAAATCGCTTACTGGAGCAGCAATTATTGATCTGTTAGAACCTCCTGGGCGTATTGCGAAAGGTATAATCAAGCTGGAAGGAAAGCAAATTAATGGTATAGCGAAAAAGCAGATGCGGCGAATCAGGGGTGCCAAAATCGGGTCAATCTTTCAGGACCCATTAACCAGTCTTGATCCGTTGTACACTGTCAGTAACCAGCTCATAGAGACAATCTGTGCGCATTCACAGCTTTCTAAAGACGATGCAAGAGAGAAAGCCATCGCTCTGTTAAAAGAGGTCGGCATCCCGGCGGCGGAAAAGCGAATCGATGACTACCCTCATCAGTTTTCCGGCGGCATGCGACAGCGCGTTGTGATAGCCTTAGCTCTGTGTACAAATCCCTGTCTCATTATTGCAGATGAACCCACAACTGCTCTTGATGTATCAATTCAAGCTCAAATCCTTCATTCTCTCAGACAACTTTGCAAAGAACACCAAACAGCAGTAATGCTCATTACACACGACATGGGAGTTGTCGCTCAGAACGCTGACCGGGTGGCGGTAATGTATGCTGGAAGAATTGTAGAACTTGGACCTGTCGCGCAGGTTATTAATATGCCAAGACATCCATATACGATAGGTTTAATGAATTCCATCCCAACAATGCTCGATGAAAAGAAGGAACTTGCATCCATACCTGGCACCATGCCAAGATTGAACGCCATTCCCGATGGCTGCCCTTTTCATCCAAGGTGTTCACAAGTCTTCGATAAATGCCGATCCGAACGTCCCGACCTGATGCTAACTGACCAATCCAACCATGTGGCTGCTTGCTGGTTGTTCGAAGGAGTTCATAATGCATAATATTCCTATTCTTGAACTACAGTCCGTTGAAAAACACTTCCCGGTTGCTCGAAGTCGTGGTTTCTGGAGTTCCAGAAGTCACACGAACCGAGTATTAAAAGCGGTAAATAAAGTAAGTTTCTCAATTTTCCCTGGAGAGACGATGGGTCTTGTGGGAGAGTCGGGTTGTGGTAAATCAACTGTGGCACGGTTAATCGCAGGGCTGGACTCTCCGAACTCCGGTGAAATACTCTTAAATGGTAAGGCTTTGCCAAAAAAGCTTTCATACAAAATACAAAAAGCGTATCGATCGGGAGTAGAGATGATCTTTCAGGATCCCTATGCCAGTCTGGATCCTAGATGGCGAGTCAAGCAAATTATTGCTGAACCCATAAAAGAATATCATCTTCACCATGACAGAAAGGAAATCTACGATAATGTTAATAAGCTTCTTACCCTCGTAGGGTTGTCTCCCGAGGACGGTGAGAAGTATCCTCACGAGTTCAGCGGTGGACAACGGCAGCGAATCTCCATCGCGAGATCACTATCCAGCAATCCAAAGTTACTTATCTGCGACGAACCCACCTCGGCTTTGGACGTTTCTATACAAGCACAGATATTGAGCCTAATGAGGAATCTACAGTGTGAACTTGGGTTAACCTATTTGTTCATTAGCCATAACCTAGCTGTGGTTAAGCATGTATCGGACTTTGTTGGTGTCATGTATCTTGGAGAGATCTGCGAACTGGCCTCGAAAAATGAATTATTTCGAAATCCTAAGCATCCCTATACCAAGATGCTTATAGAAACAGTCCCGGACCTTGAGGTTGGTGCAAGGAACGGCAATTCGATTCGAGGTGAAGTTCCGAATCCGATAGATCCGCCTTCGGGATGTCCTTTCCATCCGAGATGCCCTTTGGCGCTATCGAAGTGCCGGGAAACTGCCCCGACAATGCAGGATTCGGGCGGAGGACATTATGTGGCTTGTTGGCAAGCATGAGCATTACTCTGATAACTCTTTACTAAACCTTTTATTCTGCGGTAGCTTCGCGTGTAAGAATATCAATTATAATAAGGAGTATGAAAATCCCGACTTTGGTAGACAGTTTGTAATACAGTTTACCAGTAAAGGAGTCGGGATTTATGACCAGACAAGAACTACATGATGTTTCAAGGAAATTGAAGGTACTTAACCATGCCCAAGAGATAGGAAATATCTCAAAAACGTGCCGGTATTTTGGAATTTGCCGTGAGACATTTTACAAATGGAAACGAGCATATACTGCAGGAGGAGAATCTGCCTTAGTCGGCAGTAAACCATGTCCTGAGAATCATAAGCTCAGAGTCCCCAGAGCGATAGAAGAAAAGATTATTAATTTAAGGACTAATTATCACTTTGGTCCTGACATGATCGTGTGGCACCTGCAGCGATATCACAATATTAAAATATCCCGTAATGGCTGTTACAAGGTTTTCCTGCGAAATAAGCTCAATAGACTTCCCGAAAATATCAATGTAAGAACCGGAACAAGTTTAGAACCTATGAGAAGCGGGTTCCAGGACACCATGTACAGGTTGATGTAAAATTTCTTTTTTTCAAGAATAAAGACGGCAAGAGGATAAAGAGATTCCAGTATACTTCAATCGATGACTGTACTCGAATCAGGGCGCTAAAGGTGTACACGGCTCATACGCATGCCAATGCGATTGATTTTGTAAATTATGTAGTAGAAAAGTTCCCGTTCAGGATTCACACAATACGAACTGATAACGGCCATGAATTTCAAAATAAATTCAATTGACACGTATCAGATATTGGCCTACAGCACGTTTATATAAAACCTGCATCACCAAGATTAAACGGCAAGGTAGAAAGATCACATTTAACAGATAAAAGAGAATTCTATCAGGTTCTGGAATATAAAGATGATATCGATCTTAGGATGAAACTTGGAGCCTGTAAAATTTTCTGTGTAAAGCTCATTTCTAATTTTCAAATCGCCCTTCATATTCAATGGCGAATCTATTCATGACAGGCTTCCAGTTCCGAAGCGGCATAGACCATTTCTTGGCTGCCTGCAAACCATGACAGTAGCCATGACTGCTCCAACTGCTGGTTCAAGAAAGCCGCTTCGCGGCCGGATGTACCATGAGGAAAATCGTACCCAATTTGTCATAGTTTTTCTACTCATTGTATTGGAGGAACAGTATGACAAATGAAAACCACGATTGGTACACAAAAATGGTCCGCAAGCTCCGGATCAACGGCAAGAGCAGCAGAACACAACAGGCCTACACGCGAGCTGTCCGGCAACTGACCGCTCACTGCCGGAAAAACCCTGAAGCGATCAGCGAACAGGAACTGGAAGACTACTTCCTCTTTCGCAGGAATGAGAGTCAGTGGGCCCCCAAGACCCTCAATCTCTCGTATTGCGCTGTCAGGTTCTACTATCTCCACGTGTGTCACCGCGAATGGAAACTCCTTTCCATCCTCAAAGCTCAAAAAGAGGAGCGTCTGCCGCACATCCCGTCCGGAGAGACGATCCATCACATCTTCTCCTGCGTCACCACCTTCCACAACTTTGTTTTCTTCGCCACCGTCTACTCCTGCGGGCTTCGCCTGCAGGAAGCATTACACATCCAACCGGCCGACATTGATGGTCAGCGCATGATTCTGCATGTCCATCGCGGCAAAGGTTCAAAGGACCGCTACGTTCCTATCCCCTCAGAAACCCTGGTCCTGCTCAGGCGGTATTGGAAAACCCATCGCAACCGGCAGCTCATCTTTCCCGCCCTGGGGAGGGGACATACCACAGGAGCAACCGCAACAACCCCGATGAATCGGGCCAGTGTGCAAGGGGCGCTCGCCCGCGCAGTGAAAAAAGCCGGAATCTCACACCATATCTCCATCCATACCCTCCGGCACAGCTATGCCACTCATCTCCTTGAACAGGGGGTGAACATCAGGACAATCCAGCGCTACATGGGGCACTCCAGCCTGGAGACCACCATGCGCTACCTCCACCTGACCCGTAAAGGACAGGAGGACGCTTTCGGTATCATCAACACATGGATGTCAGGATTTTCTCATGACCGTGCGTGATATCTTTATCGCTTACGGGCCATCATACCTCAAAGAGTTCGGCCCGCGGATCCCCCGGCACCACAGGAAAGTCATTCAGGCGATCACGCACTGCAGAACTCCCTCCCTCGGGACCATTCTTTGCCGCTGTGAATCGTGCGGCCAGACCAAAGATTTCCCGGCAAGTTTCGATTCAAGACTTGATCGCTGGGTAGATTTCGGATACTGCATCCCGGGAAGAAAGCTTTCAGGTCGCACGGTATGAACGGACCCGCATTCCGGGCACCGCCATCGTTTTATCCACACTCCTGAAGCAAATCCAAAGAAATACCTCAGGACAAATCCATGGCCCCACAGGCGGGTACTTCCACAGACAAGACACCTTCCGGGATTTTTCCATCGAAATTTCTTCCCAAGCTCTTGAACTTTTTCTAATTCTATCCGACAAATAAGTAACGATTTTTTCCCCTCGGGGAGAGTTTTAAGAGCAATGGGAAGCGTCAACTTCTTAACCATTGCTCTTTTTTTATGTCGGACACATGGAATCCCTCCCTAAATCATTTGCGAGATTGTGTAACTGTTCTTGAGATTTTCTACACAGGTTTGTCTAATTTAATGTGCGAGTCTACACCGAATGTATCGGCATATTCCTCATCATAACGGCTGCAGAAATCGGTGAAATGACGCTCTAAGATCTGATGGAGGGTGTTTCTTCCCTGCGGAAGGTATTCGGCCTTTTGCTTTTTCAGTACGGAAGTATTTTGTATCCCCACATAGAGTATTACTGTAAAAATGGTCCTGATGATTCAGAAAAAATGAAATAAAAATCAACATAACATGGCGCATGCACCAGACGCCTTCTCGTCGCCCCGCTCCTGCGAGGGCGCAGGTGATGCGCGTCGTTATGTGGAAGTGCGACTGGACGTGTCCTGATAAACCACTCAGGTCACAATAAGCTGTTAAGCAAGCTGTCTAAGTCGGCATATTATTATATATCGACTTTTGGACTACTCCATTCATCTGGAGTAACCCTACTTTCAAATGCGTCACTGGCAACGGTGGGGTATTAAGCTGAAAGGACAAAAGCAAATATTCTGATAGCCTAAAATCGGATGATTGCCAGGGTAAATGTATTGGTATGGGTAACATATGTGAATGATTGTAAGCTTCGTAAAACGTGAGGAGCGAAACAGGCTAATACGCTTCAGCCAAAACGGCAAAGAAATCGGGTGGAAATGTCTTTGCATGCAGTTCCACAGATGAACAGAGTGATTTCCGGAGTAAAGATCGGCCCTAACCCAGTACGAATTGGTTGCTTAACAGAACCAGGTAAGCCTGTCAGGTTCTCTTTTAAGAGCATGATTTTCGTAAGAAAGGTCTATGCACCGGCAGGTAAAGGAAATCGGAAAAAGCGAATGCCTTTGTGTAATGCAGAGGATAGGGATTTTATCCTGATCCGAAAGGATGCAGACTTCCGATAGGTGATCTATTGCTTGAAGGGACAGGTACTTTATGAATACGGCAGGGTCAAAGGCTTCTCTTCACCGAGAGGAGGCCACCGTAAACCACACACATGATTTTACTCTTTGGGATTATCTCAACTGGACAAGAATTATGAAGCAGGTCAATAAACTCCAATCCCGGATAGCAAAAGCTGTAAAGAATTGCTTTCTCCCCGAAGACATGAAATACTTTACCAATCGGGGAAGGGGTTCTCTGCAGCTGCCCTGCTAAAAGGGTTAAGATTGCCCCAGCCGTATGATGGGAAACTATCACGTACGGTTCTTAGGGGAGAGGGAGCTCGTGAGGGCTTCTTCTTACCCGACTCAAAATTTGGTAATGAGAAATGAGTGAAGAAGACGCTATAGAAGCATGGAATACTTGGAAAGGGCGATACAAAGACCCAGACTTATCGGAAATGTTATTAGCCAATCCCTGTAATGAATGCAAAGATTTTATTGACTCTGCTGGTAATTACAAACTACCAAATGAACAAGATATGTTTAAGTCAATACAAATGAATAGAAACGGGACAATGATGATATCTTGGCCTTTATTACCACCAAGGTATAAACGTCTAAAAGAAGATGGAATAATTCATGAGTCATTAGCTGATTTGCTTGGGTTGAGAACAAGATGGTGCGCTTTATTTAGTAATATAGAAGATTACAAAAAAAGTATAGAAAAACTACTCAGAGAGAATGATCATGAAAATATATTATTAAATAGGGTTCTATTGAAGTGGAATAAGATACTTGATAAACGAGGATTCCGGACTTTCTACAAGAATGATTTGCGAGGAATTAATCTTTGTGGATTAGATTTATCCGGAAATGATTATAATGGTATAAATCTTAGGCATGCTGATCTTTCATATTCAGACTTAACATTTGCACAGTTAAACGGTTCAAATTTATATGATGCTAGAATGGATTTTTGTGATGCTTATGGTGTAAGCTTATCTAATTGTATAAGTCATACAATGGAGATAAATCATTCAATACTTACAAATTCAAAACTAATAAATACGGATTTTAGTCAGGCAAAATTGTTTGATTGTACGCTTTATAGGTCAATTTTAGATGGAAGCGATTTTACAAAAGCTTCGTTAAAGAAAATTAACCTAAATGAGTGCTCTTTATCTGAATATAATGATAAAAAGACAGGAAAATCAAAGCCACTTATAATGAGAACTATAAATTTAGAGAATTGTTCATTTAAGGATATACTAATTAGAAATAATTACAGCTTAATAGATAAATCGATAAAAAGAAGTATTATTGAACAAAATGATCATAATACAAATTTACAGGAGCTATGGTCAGCTATTGATCTTAAACCAGGAATATTTGGAATAAGTCTGGATGTAAAAAAAATATTAAAGAGGATTCTAAGGTAATGATCCACATAACCTCAAGGATTGAGTCGACCTTCACGGTCGATTCAATCCAATGTTCAAGAAGCCCTGATCGCCAGTATAGCTTCTTATTAATGGGAAATGCTCGCTGGTTTCTGTTGGAAGAAAAACGAAATATGGGAAAAAGGAAGCGTCGCCACCTGTGAGTCTTGAACTCTGCTGATGAATAGTAGCAGATCAAACGAGTGCAGCCAAGAGAAAAATAAAGATTTTCTACTCCTTTGGATACAGCTCTCCCTGACAGTTAAGGAAATGAGAACAGGCCTTCAGGTTTACTTCAGGGAGAATGAATCATGGATGACTTGTTACGTAAACCCTGATGGTGAAATCCCGGCATGTTTCACAGGACTGATAAAAAGATAGGAGATGGCTCCGTCGCATATACTACAGCGGCGGTTCTGACTGGATGGATGCTTGCTTTTCATCCTCCTCCGGGATGGGATGCCTGCTCGTGCCTCGAGGAGGAGAATAGCCAGGGCTACGGGAATGGAAGATGATGGATGCAGGAATCCATAGTAGCGGATCTTCATGAATCCTGAAGGGAGCACATGCTGGAGGAATCGCCTGATGAACTCACATGCCTGAAGGCGCAGCAGCTTCTCAGCCCCAGTGGCTGAATCAGTGTAGCGAAAGAGGATGTGGTTGTCCTCGAGGGCGACAATCCGGCTGTCGGAAATAGCGGTACGAAAAACGTAGGAAGCGAGGTAGCGAATACTTCGTTCCCCGCTTCCGGCTGGTTGGGAGTTGACGTTCCAATCCTGGCTCCAGGCTGCGGCATCGACAGATGACAGCAGCCCGTTTCGCTTCAGGGCCGTGTACATCCGGTGTTTCACCAGTTTAGCTGCTACGCGGACGGGAAGATAGAATGCCTTCCGGCAGGGGTGCCGGCTATGATCGTTTGAAGAGAAAGCACCGCCGGGAACGACATAGTGGATGTGAGGGTGGTACTGGAGTTGCCGGCCCCAGGTATGCAGTACGCCGAAGAATCCCGGAACATCCCCCGGAAACCAGGTCTGTTCGGAAGCCAGTTTTTTCATGATACCGGACGTGGCGGCGAAAAAGGCAGCATAGGCGAATCGTTGATGCTGTCGAAAGAACTGTGCGGAACGGTGCCGGAACGGTGAAGGTAATCATGAAATGCGGCACTGGTACCAAGCGCTCGAGTCGGCGCTCAAGCCAGAAGCGCGCTTTCTCTCCCTGACAGGCAGGACAGTGGCGGTTGCCGCAGGAACGGAACAGCTCAATGGTCTGGCCGCACGATTC
Organism: Marispirochaeta sp.; assembly: GCF_963668165.1. NCBI lineage: Bacteria > Pseudomonadati > Spirochaetota > Spirochaetia > Spirochaetales > Spirochaetaceae > Marispirochaeta > Marispirochaeta sp. Next base: position 1,786,029 of record NZ_OY764209.1, read on the forward strand.
ACAGCGGCAAAGAATGGTCCCGAGGGAGGGAGTTCTGCAGTGCGTGATCGCCTGAATGACTTTCCTGTGGTGCCGGGGGATCCGCGGGCCGAACTCGTTGAGGTATGATGGCCCGTAAGCGATAAAGATATCACGCACGGTCATGGGAGAATCCTGACATCCATGTGTTGATGATACCGAAAGCGTCCTCCTGTCCTTTACGGGTCAGGTGGAGGTAGCGCATGGTGGTCTCCAGGCTGGAGTGCCCCATGTAGCGCTGGATTGTCCTGATGTTCACCCCCTGTTCAAGGAGATGAGTGGCATAGCTGTGCCGGAGGGTATGGATGGAGATATGGTGTGAGATTCCGGCTTTTTTCACTGCGCGGGCGAGCGCCCCTTGCACACTGGCCCGATTCATCGGGGTTGTTGCGGTTGCTCCTGTGGTATGTCCCCTCCCCAGGGCAGGAAAGATGAGCTGCCGGTTGCGATGGGTTTTCCAATACCGCCTGAGCAGGACCAGGGTTTCTGAGGGGATAGGAACGTAGCGGTCCTTTGAACCTTTGCCGCGATGGACATGCAGAATCATGCGCTGACCATCAATGTCGGCCGGTTGGATGTGTAATGCTTCCTGCAGGCGAAGCCCGCAGGAGTAGACGGTGGCGAAGAAAACAAAGTTGTGGAAGGTGGTGACGCAGGAGAAGATGTGATGGATCGTCTTTCGGGACGGGATGTGCGGCAGACGCTCCTCTTTTTGAGCTTTGAGGATGGAAAGGAGTTTCCATTCGCGGTGACACACGTGGAGATAGTAGAACCTGACAGCGCAATACGAGAGATTGAGAGTCTTGGGGGCCCACTGACTCTCATTCCTGCGAAAGAGGAAGTAATCTTCCAGTTCCTGTTCGCTGATCGCTTCAGGGTTTTTCCGGCAGTGAGCGGTCAGTTGCCGGACAGCTCGCGTGTAGGCCTGTTGTGTTCTGCTGCTCTTGCCGTTGATCTGGAGCGTGCGGACCATTTTTGTGTACCAATCGTGGTTTTCTTTTGTCATACTGTTCCTCCAATACAATGAGTAGAAAAACTATGACAAATTGGGTACGATTTTCCTCATGGTACATCCGGCCGCGAAGCGGCTTTCTTGAACCTGCAGTTGGAGCAGTCATGGCTACTGTCATGGTTTGTGCTAAGAAAGATAGGTTCTGAAATGTTCTTTCCAGGTGATTCCGAGCTGATTTCATAGTAGAATGTGTATGAGTTGCAGCACAAACCACGCCAGCTCCACGCCATGCAGCTCAATTGGATGTTATGTTTAAAATGCTTGATTAATGTGCTATCATATACGATACTATAGGCATGGGAAACGAATTTTGGGACGAAAATGTCATTAGAAAAGCTTCAGAATCCGAAAAATGTCAAATTTAAAGATTTGCTCCATATTTGTATAGATTTTTTTGGTGAACCGAGGATAAGCGGGAGCCATCATATATTTAAGATGCCATGGCCTGGCGATCCTCGGATAAATTTGCAAAAGGACGGCAAGATGGCTAAGCCTTATCAAGTTAAAGATGTTTTAAAAGCTATTGAGAGATATAAGGAAGAAAACTATGGTTGATCTCGACAAATATACAATCAGAGTCGAATGGTCGGAAGAAGATGAGTCTTATATAGCCCGTTGCCTCGAGTTCCCATCTTTAGGATCACACGGACCATCTAGATTGGCTGCTTTGTCTGAAATGGAAACTCTTCTCAGCTCTACTCTTGATTGGATGGAAGAGGAAGGCGAGCGAATCCCAGAACCCTTTGGGATTAGAAGTTACAAAGGAAATATATCTTTAAGAATACCGCCTGAAACCCATAAAGAATTAACCATTTTAGCTGCAGAAAAGAACATCTCTCTAAATCAGATGATAACATCTATTATAGAAAGAAATATGTATTACGATCAGATTAATCAACTTAAGAGCGATTTCAGTAGTAAACTTGATCGGTTAACGGATGAACTTGACATGTTAAGAACTTTGAGCAGCGAGTTATTTTATAAACAATTTGTATCTACTAGTGATTACGCCAATCCACAAAGTTATGCTGATGTAAATACAGATCCATTGGTATACAAAGCAGGCAGTCTACCAGAAGAAACTTGTGAAGATAAAAATACATTGTCAGCATAGAGAAAAATATGAAAGATATTAAATCATTACAATCGACACTTATTATGATCTTTCCTGCAGATGACATTCATCTACCGAGTATAAAAAGAAAAGATAGTGTAAAGCTATTTAATGACAAATACAATCTAGAATTAAATAAGGTACCCGAAAGTCTACCTTTTCCACAGAATAATATCCTGTTTAGGAACGGAGAATATAAGCATGAAGGAAAATTGTTTATTATAAATGAAATTATAATTGAAGAGAGAAGATTGATAATTAGAAGTTTAGGTCCTTCTGAAGTAATAGATGATTTTTTCTCACAATTTAGAAAAGATTTAAAGGCTCTGGATATTAGAGATAACAAAGGAGATTATGCTCCATTATTGTCAACATATGAGACGATCTGTGTCTGCCAATTAGATCTTGATTTTCATCATATGTTTAACGAGAAGTTCAATAACTATTTAAAAGATATAGAAACCAATTTACCTACATACGCGGCAAAGATGTCTTTAGTGCCTTTCTCTTTTCGTGTAAGAATAGATTATCATGACCTTCCCGAAAAGCTAAGAAAGGAAAGAATTACCCTTGCTGATAAGTTTTTAACTATTGAACAAAGAGAAAAGACTGATCCTGCAGATAAAATATATTTTACCGCATCACCTACAGAGACATCTACTCATTTTGCTTTAATTGATAAACTAGAAAAAGAAATTAATAAATAATTTATTTAAACATAACCTCAAGGATTGAGTCGACCTTCACGGTCGATTCAATCCAATGTTCAAGAAGCCCTGATCGCCAGTATAGCTTCTTATTAATGGGAAATGCTCGCTGGTTTCTGTTGGAAGAAAAACGAAATATGAGAAAAAGGAAGCGTCGCCACCTGTAAGTCTGGAACGATTCTTAAAAATAGTAGCAGATCAAACGAGTGCAGCCAAGAGAAAAAAAAGATTTTCTACTCCTTTGGATACAGCTGTCCCTGCCATGCAAGGAAATGAGAACAAGCCTTCAGGTTTTCTTCAGGGAGAATGGATTATGGATGACCACTGGGAACGACATAGAGAATGTGAGGGTGGTACTGGAGTTGCCGGCCCCAGGTATGCAGTACGCCGAAGAATCCCGGAACATCCCCCGGAAACCAGGTCTGTTCGGAAGCAAGTTTTTTCATGATACCGGACGTGGCGGCGAAAAAGGCGGCACAAACCTGAAGAGCGATTCTGTTTTCTTGGTTTTGAGTTCTACTGGAGCCGTGACAGAAAAGGACGTCCGCATGTAAAGAAGCGGGCTTCACGTAAGAAATTACGTCAGAGTATCAGGAATGTTAATGACTGGGTAAAAAATAATCGGAGCCTGGTGTTGAAGGCTCTCTTCCGGCGACTGAATTCAATGCTCCGTGGCTACTTCACTTATTATGGTATAATTGGGAATTACAATAGTATTCATGAATACCACTGGCATGTTGTATTCTACTTGAGGAAATGGCTGAGTCGAAGAAGTCAGAGAGGACAGCTCAGTTGGGAAAAGATGAAAAGATTGACAGAACGGTTTAAACTGGTGGGACCATCAATTAACGAAAAAGGCGGCCGCCGAATGGTGAAGAAGGTATTGATCTACTAATACGGAAGCGAGTATTTCTGAGGAGCCCGGTGCGGTAGTATCGCACGCCGGGATCTGTGTGGGGTCTGCCGGGTAACCGGCAGCTCTACCACGATTGCAGCTGTTTCGGTAATTATTATTCATAGCAATTAGATATAAAAAATATACGTATATAAATTGAAATTAATTACGTAAATATAGTTGTTTTATACGTAACAATATAGTATAATATTACGTAGAGGTGTTAATATGGATAAAAAACTTACACTTAACGTAGATGAAAATTTAATAAAATTTGCACATAACTATTCGAAAAAAACTCATCAATCGATTTCATATCTAATAGAAAAATATTTGGAAAGATTGAGAAATGAAATTGACAATGAAAATCTATCAAAAGAAACAGAAGATTTGCATGGAATATTACAAGGCAAAGACATACCAGACAAGAAAGAAATGAGAAAGAGATTTTATGAGAAAAGTATTAATTGATCTAAATATCGTTCTTGATATGCTAACAATGCGTCAAGACCATGAAGCTGCAGCAGCAGTATTTGATAAATGTGTGAAAAGAAAAATCAAAGGTTACATTTGTTCACATGAAATAACAACACTATCATATTTTCTAGAACGAGAAAAATATGAAAATAAAAAAAGAAATAAAATAATTAATATGTTATTGGATAATCTAAGTGTGCTAACTGCCCATGAAAAAATCTTGAGAGATGCGTTACATTCTGAAATCGGAGATTATGAAGATGCAGTGATAGATGAGCTTGCTTATAACGAAGAAGTAGATTTCATAGTTACAAGAGATATGAAGGATTTTAAGAAATCAAAAAATAGTATTTATACTGCTATCGAGGCAATAGAAATAATAGATTCATAAAAATAGAAATCCTGCTGCATAACCTCAAGGATTGAGTCGACCTTCACGGTCGATTCAATCCAATGTTCAAGAAGCCCTGATCGACAGTATCGTTTCTTATTAATGGGAAATGCTCGCTGGTTTCTGTTGGAAGAAAAACGAAATATGGGAAAAAGGAAGCGTCGCTCCCACATTCCGCACCTCCTAAGGCAAAAAATAGATTTTTTCATAGGGGGAACCAAGGGCTCGTAACACAGTTTCATTCTGTTCATCGATGTTAGCAGCCTGAGGTGCTTGATCTTCTGGACATTCCGGTGAAACCGGACAGCTGTTCCGGAAATAAACGGACAGCTGCTTAGGTAAAAAAAATCCTCAGATCCATTATCTCGGGTGTCCGTTTTGAAGTCAATCTACTCCATACATTTTCTTTCTCACCGACCCTCCTTTCATCTCGATTCTGTGCGAATTGAAAGAGCCTTCGTGATCCCCACTACACTCCCCTGTCCAGCGCCGAAGATTCACTGGAGGTCATGCGTTTTATCCGGGCGTCAAAAGCCCTATGGTAAAGCTCTGATGTAGAGACTCAATTTTCACAATGGAACAGCTATTTTTTCAGCTCTATTCCATCTTTGTGAATTATAATTTTATGTTCCTTGTAAAGAGCTCCAATCGTTTTCTTAAACAACTTTTTACTCATCTGCAGCCGATCGTAGATCTCCCGGGGCTCGCTTTTATCATGCCGCGGCAGGGATCCGCCGACGCGCTTAAGGGCGTCAATGATAGTTTCGGCAGCCTGCTCGGAGGCCGGCAAGAAGCCCTGGGGCTGGAGGATCACGTCGACCAGTCCGTCTTCTCTTACCTTCTTTACATAGCCCGTCTTCCAGTCGCCAATTTTAAGGGGTTCAAAAATTTCACCCCGGTACAACAGACCGCAGTACCGATTATCAATTACTACCTTGGTGCCCAGGTTGGTGAGCTCCCAGACTATCAGTGATACTTCCTGATAACTGTAAATCTTCGGTATCAGGGTCGAAATACGGATCCAGCAGACAGGTACCGATTACACCGGTTTGTTCATAATCTAGCATCAGGTACACCACCGCCGTATCCCCGGCATTGAGCGGTTCATTCCAATTTTTTTTCGGTACAAACAGATCTTTCTCAAGCCCCCAATCTAAAAATGCCCCGAAATCAGCAGCCGATATCACCTGCAAGGCCGCAAAATCGCCCACTTTTGCCAGGGGCTCCTGAGTAGTTGCACCAAGACTATCCTTGCCATCGTTATACACAAAAACCCGCAGCTCATCCCCGGGAACGGTACCTGCGGGAGTGTCGGCTTTAGAGAGATAGATTTCCCGGGAGCCAGCTGTCAAGATAACAGCCGCCGCGGGCTAATTTTACTACCGTCAGAGTATTATAATCACCGATTTTCAGCATTCAGTTAATCTTCCTCTTTATTTCGGCCCACAACCGTATTACAATGTTAATATAACAGGGAGCTGAAGAAAACACATATCAGCACTATTTTTTGTGACGAAAAAGCAAAAAATATACACACAGCCGTTTTACCACTTCCCACAGCACTACAGCCGTCTTTCACCAGTCACCCTTATTTTTTTTAGGAGGGTAACCATGGAGTCGGTACAATTGACCGAATTTCCCCATTCACCAGACCATATTCTGCACCTTTTCCACGAGTTCCAGGATCGAGATTCAGACTGTAATTTTATACCAGCTTCCTCAGTCCAGCGAATAGCGGAACATCTCGATCTTTCTATGGCCCAGGTATATGGTGTTCTCTCTTTTTATCACATGTTCTCCTATCGCCCAAGGGGCAAGTATGTAATTCGCTTATGCGATTCCCTCTCGTGCCGCATTGTCGGCTCTCTCGACATTTACACATACCTCAGGCGTGAACTAGGCCTGCAACGCAAGAAAATCAGCGACGACGGTTTGTTTAGTCTAGAAGTTGTGAATTGCTTAGGAAGCTGCCATACCGCTCCGAATATGATGATAAACGAACAGCTTATCACCGACCTCACACTTGAGAAGGTTAAAACCACTATCCAGTCATTAAAGGAGGAGGCTGAGAATGAAACAGAATAAAGTTTCCTTGACACAATACGCAATGAAAACACAGGACATTGAGGCTTACATCGGAATAGGCGGCTATCACGGCCTGAAGACTGCATTAGATATGGATAAGATCAATGTAGTGAAGGAAGTTCAAGATTCAAAACTCCGCGGGCGCGGCGGGGCAGGTTTTCCTACCGGAAAAAAATGGGCCGGTGTACCACCGAGCGAAGAGACCCACCTAGTGTGCAATGCCGACGAAGGTGAACCAGGTACTTTTAAAGACCGTTACATCATGGAAAATACCCCCTTTTTACTGCTCGAAGGCATGACCATTGCCGGGTATGCGGCCGGGGCCGCCAAGGGCTACATATATATTCGGGGTGAATATCCCAAGATTGCCGATACTCTCAAAAAGGCGCTTGAGGCGGCCCGGTCCCAGAATATGCTTGGAAACAACATCCTGGGGTCAGCTTTCTCCTTCGATATAGAAATGAAACGAGGCGGCGGTTCATATGTAGTGGGTGATGAGACCGCCTTGCTGAACTCCCTCATGGGCAAGCGTGGTTTTCCGTGGATGAAACCTCCCTACCCAACCAAGAAGGGGCTATGGAACCAACCGACTGTGGTAAACAATGTCGAGACCCTGTCATATGTGCCTCTCATTCTCGCCCATGGAGCAGCTGCATTCTCAAAGATTGGAGTAGAAGGGTCTACCGGACCAAAGCTTTATAGTGTCAGCGGCCACGTGAACTCGCCGGGTGTATACGAGTTCCCGATGGGGGTTAGCGTAAAGGACCTCCTAAAGGCTGCCGGCGGAGTAAAGGGGCAATTAAAGGCCGTCCAAATTGGCGGTACCGCCGGCCCCATCTATGCTGCCGGAGCCCTGGCAATGCAGCTGGACTACGATGCTATGCAAGCTGCCGGTGGTACCCTCGGTTCGGGGGCAGTAGTAGTAATGAACTCAAAAACCAATATGGCCGGGGTTCTGGATGTGAGCATGCGCTTTTTTGCCGAAGAGTCCTGCGGTCAATGCTTCCCCTGCCGGTATGGTACCCGCCAGCTCAACTATATGGCCCGACGCATCGCCGCCGGCACCGGAAGGCAAAGCTATCTACCGCTCATGCAGGATACCGGCGAGGTAATGAGGGCCACCTCTTTTTGCCCCTTTGGACAGTCGGTCAGTACTCCCCTTAATTCACTACTTCAGCATTTTGGCGATGAGGTGAAAGGCTTTATTCAGCAGCAGGATTATGTAAAGGAGGTAATTTAGAATGCTTAATGTTAATATTGACGGCAAACCTATAGAAGTAGAAACCGGAACCACTATTTTAGAAGCAGCCGATAAAGCCGGTATTAATATTCCTACCTTATGTAAGCATGAAGACCTCGCACCACTGGGTACCTGCGGCATGTGTATGGTTGAAATTGACGGAAAACCGGATTATGCCCGCGCGTGCATCACAGAAGCTCAAAAGGGAATGCAGATTCGAACTCATACCCGCGAGCTGCGCCGCATAAAACGCAGATTGTTACAGCTTGTTTTAGCAGCTCATCCTGACGATTGCCTTCAATGTATCCGACACGGTGAATGTGAGTTACAAAAGCTTGCTGAGAAGTTTGAAATTAGAGATCTTGAATATGATCAATATACACGGGGTCTTCCCATAGATTCATCTGCCGCCGGAATTGTGCGTGATATGAATAAATGCATCGGCTGCGGGCGCTGTGTCGAGGTGTGTCAAAATTTACAAACCGTAAAAGCAATCTCATTTTTTGGACGCGGAGCTAATACCATTGTATCTCCCGGGGCTGAAACGAATATGGGTTCGGGTGTCTGTGTAAACTGCGGGCAATGTGTGGTCTACTGCCCGGTAGGAGCCTTACACGAACGGGAGCAGGTGGACCATGTGTGGGCGGCTATCGAAAACCCTGAACTGCATGTGGCAACTCAAATAGCACCGGCGGTGCGGGTTGCTTTGGGTGAGGAGTTTGGTATGGCCCCCGGAGAATTGGTTATTGATAAAATTTACCACGCCCTGAAAATGCTTGGGATTGATACGGTCTTTGACACTAATTTTTCGGCCGATCTTACCATTATGGAGGAAGGCACCGAGTTTCTGAACAGACTCTCTAATGGAGGTCCGTTCCCGCTCATCACCTCCTGTTCACCGGGATGGATTAAATTCGGCGAAACCTATTTTCCCGATCTGATAGATAATATCTCATCCTGCAAATCTCCACAACAGATGATGGGGTCATTGATAAAAACCTACTTTTCTGAGACCCGGGGCATCCCTCCCGAAAAGATTGTAAGTCTGTCAATTATGCCCTGTACTGCTAAAAAGTTTGAAGCAGATCGTCCTGAAATGAACGATAGCGGGTTTAAGGATGTAGATTATGTCTTAACCACCCGGGAGTTAGCACGTATGATTCGACAAGCGGGTATCAACTTCGATAAACTTGAAGGGACTACTTCAGACTCGCTTCTCTCAGCCTATTCGGGGGCAGGCACAATTTTTGGGGCTACCGGAGGGGTAATGGAGGCGGCACTGCGGACTGCCTATGAGTTGCACACCGGTAAGCCCTTAGAAAACATAAACTTAAAACCTGTACGGGGCATGGAGGAGACCAAAACCGCCACTATTCCCATTGAGGGCGAAGAACTCAGAGTAGCAGTTGTCCACGGCCTCTCAAATGCCCGTGAACTCTTAAGCTATGTTCAAAATGAGCAGCAAGCCGGGAGAGTACCTTACCATTTTATAGAGGTAATGGCCTGTCGCGGGGGCTGTGTCGGAGGAGGCGGCCAGCCAATCGAGAACTCCTTATACCAGCGCAATCTGCGGGGCCAGGGACTGTATAAAGAAGATGCGGGACTGCCGGTTAGAAAATCGCATGAGAATCCTGAGATAGCAGCACTTTATGAGCACTACCTCGATAAGCCGGGGGGAGAGAGGTCGCATCATCTGCTGCACACACGTTATACACGGCGGAATGCATATACATTGTAGTCTAACTGACGGTCCTCAGCCTGCAGATTGCCGACCAGAGGCTTTCAGAAATCGTCGCTCTGAGCGAACAGGCACATCCTGTTGATCTTCAAAATCCCTCAAACCGGGCAAATAGACCTAAATAAACCCAAAATGACCTGGTAGCACAGGACAAAAGAGCATACCTCGACCGTCGGTCGAAGCAAGAGAAACGATAATCAGTTCAGAGAAGCCGGATCAAATCCAGGCGGTGGCCGTCCTTGGTTTACGAGATGCCGTAGAATACGGTCAATTTCCGCTGGTTTTTGAATTACCGCTACCACTTTCATTTCCGATCCGCACTTGGGGCAAACCATAGGATTTATCTCGTAGACCTTTGAAAGCAAGCGGGCCCAGGCCCTCCTGTAGACGCGCGCATCCGGCGAGTCATCCGGCAAGGCTGCATCGTCGGAGGACCCGAAACCATTAGGGGTCGAAGGGACGGCCTTACTGTCGTGCCGTCTTCTCCAGCCCTCCGGAGCACGTTCTGCAACATGCGGCATGGACTCCCAGGCGCCTTTGGTGCGGGAAGAGTACAATCCGTACCGCCGTATCAGCTGTACACCCTTCGGAGGGATATGCTGTGTAAGCTCTGCCAGAAAGTCGCAGGCATTGAACATATGCACGTTTTCCTTGAAATACTCGTTGTAATGGGTGTGAAACAGCACCCGTCCTTTAAAACCTTCGTAATGGATCTTCTTCAAGGATACAGGTGGACGTGCAATATATTGGGCAAGATTCTCACGGGAGCTCTCATCAAGAATCCTCACGCTGTTGTCTATACTGAAGCCCGAGTGCCGCCAGGAGAGTAGATTTTGGGCAAATTGCTCGGTGAGCAGCTTTTTTTCCGTGAAGAAACGTACTACAGAGCGTCTGAAGTATTCGGTCATTTTCTCGAGACCAGAAAAGGGAAGATAGACAAATGTCCCATCTGCATCAAAGCCTCCCTCGAGAACAATAGGGCTGGTCGCAATCCTGCGGATTGCTGCTCGCCTTAGCAACCTACATGAAAATGAGGGTTCCACCGGAGCATATCACCGAAAGTTTGTAGTGCCTTATATGGGGTGTGCGCATGGTATTTTGCTTCGCAAAAACCTGAGATGGGCAATGACCATTCCGGTGTCTATCTCTTTACCGGCAACTTCCAGGTAGAAATCGCTGACCATGGCGAATATCATTTTCGAAATTTCTGCAAAAAGTCTCCTGTCGTGGCGAAAGAATACCCGTAGGGCTTTATGGGAAAGTAAAAACAAATTAGCTGCTACGCGGACGGGAAGATAGAATGCCTTCCGGCAAGGGTGCCGGCTATGATCGTCTGAAGAGAAAGCACCACCGGGAACGACATAGTGGATGTGAGGGTGGTACTGGAGTTGCCGGCCCCAGGTATGCAGTACGCCGAAGAATCCCGGAACATCCCCCGGAAACCAGGTCTGTTCGGAAGCAAGTTTTTTCATGATACCGGACGTGGCGGCGAAAAAGGCGGCATAGGCGAATCGTTGATGCTGTCGAAATAGCGTGCGGAACGGCGCCGGAACGGTGAAGGTAATCATGAAATGCGGCACTGGTACCAAGCGCTCGAGTCGGCGCTCAAGCCAGATGTGCGCTTTCTCTCCCTGACAGGCAGGACAGTGGCGGTTGCCGCAGGAACGGAACAGCTCAATGGTCTGGCCGCACGATTCACAGCGGCAAAGAATGGTCCCGAGGGAGGGAGTTCTGCAGTGCGTGATCGCCTGAATGACTTTCCTGTGGTGCCGGGGGATCCGCGGGCCGAACTCGTTGAGGTATGATGGCCCGTAAGCGATAAAGATATCACGCACGGTCATGGGAGAATCCTGACATCCATGTGTTGATGATACCGAAAGCGTCCTCCTGTCCTTTACGGGTCAGGTGGAGGTAGCGCATGGTGGTCTCCAGGCTGGAGTGCCCCATGTAGCGCTGGATTGTCCTGATGTTCACCCCCTGTTCAAGGAGATGAGTGGCATAGCTGTGCCGGAGGGTATGGATGGAGATATGGTGTGAGATTCCGGCTTTTTTCACTGCGCGGGCGAGCGCCCCTTGCACACTGGCCCGATTCATCGGGGTTGTTGCGGTTGCTCCTGTGGTATGTCCCCTCCCCAGGGCAGGAAAGATGAGCTGCCGGTTGCGATGGGTTTTCCAATACCGCCTGAGCAGGACCAGGGTTTCTGAGGGGATAGGAACGTAGCGGTCCTTTGAACCTTTGCCGCGATGGACATGCAGAATCATGCGCTGACCATCAATGTCGGCCGGTTGGATGTGTAATGCTTCCTGCAGGCGAAGCCCGCAGGAGTAGACGGTGGCGAAGAAAACAAAGTTGTGGAAGGTGGTGACGCAGGAGAAGATGTGATGGATCGTCTCTCCGGACGGGATGTGCGGCAGACGCTCCTCTTTTTGAGCTTTGAGGATGGAAAGGAGTTTCCATTCGCGGTGACACACGTGGAGATAGCAGAACCTGACAGCGCAATACGAGAGATTGAGGGTCTTGGGGGCCCACTGACTCTCATTCCTGCGAAAGAGGAAGTAGTCTTCCAGTTCCTGTTCGCTGATCGCTTCAGGGTTTTTCCGGCAGTGAGCGGTCAGTTGCCGGACAGCTCGCGTGTAGGCCTGTTGTGTTCTGCTGCTCTTGCCGTTGATCCGGAGCGTGCGGACCATTTTTGTGTACCAATCGTGGTTTTCATTTGTCATACTGTTCCTCCAATACAATGAGTAGAAAAACTATGACAAATTGGGTACGATTTTCCTCATGGTACATCCGGCCGCGAAGCGGCTTTCTTGAACCAGCAATTGGAGCAGATGTGGCTACTGTCACGGTTCTTGCTTGCGCAAGAACACATGCCAGCTTAACGCCACACAGCTCAATTGGATGTTATATATATTCAAAAAATTTGAGTTAAATGCAGCATATTCTTAGGGTGTGATGACACGATAAATATTGCAGCTGTATGTAATTAGTGCCAATTTTAACCCCTACGGAAATTCCTGAGAAAATAGGCTATTTTAATAGAATAATAGAAAACAGTTGAAGTAGTTGCAAAATGGTTGTATAATATGTTTATAAAGGATTATAAGCATGGCAAGTATTACTATAAGAAACATCCCAGATTCTGTTTTAAGTCGTGTAAGAACTCTTTCTGAGGTAGAAAAGCGCAGCATAAACAGCGAATTTTTAATACTTATTGAGAAAGCTCTGACAACTGAAATTGAGACCCGCGAAAATTCAAATACTCCGATATCAAAAGAAAATCAGATCAAAATGTGGGAAACTCTTTCTGGTTCCTGGGAAGATGATCGTCCTACCGAAGAAATCATAAGCGATATTTATAGTAGTCGCACAAAAGGGCGAGACGTAGAATTATGATTCTTCTTGATACAGATATCTGTGTTGAATTACTGCGTGGAAACCAGCAAGTAATAGATAAAAGAAAAGAAGAAAACGATAGTATTGCAGTATCGTTCATGACAGCTTCTGAACTGTATTATGGAGCGTATAAATCTAAAAAACCGGTAGAAAATAGCTTACATGTTGAAGAGTTTTTACTAACGGTAAATATAATCCAAAGCAATATAAGAATATCAAAATTGTTTGGACAACTTAAAAGCAGACTGCAGTTAACCGGAGCTCCAATAGAAGATGCAGATGTTTTTATTGCAGCAACATGTCTGGATGGATGTGAGAAGCTGATAACGGGAAATGTAAAACACTATAACCGCATCGATGAGCTTAAAATTGAGAATTGGATACGGTAAAAAGGTGAGAAATATATAACCTCAAGGATTGAGTCGACCTTCACGGTCGATTCAATCCAATGTTCAAGAAGCCCTGATCGACAGTATCGTTTCTTATTAATGGGAAATGCTCACCGGTTTCTGTTGGAAGAAAAACGAAATATGGGAGAAAGGAAGCATCGCCACCTGTGAGTATGGAACTCTGCTGATGAATAGCAGCAGATCAGAAGTGTACAGCCAAGAGAAAAAAAAGATTTTCTGGGTGACAATGTAGTTGTTAAAGTCCAGACCAGTATTGAAGGCATCAAGGCCATTAAGAAAATCAAGGAAACTACAGACATCGAAATCTGTGCAAACGCTATTCATACAACCATGGAAGCTCTTGTTGTAGCACAAGGCCGGTGCCGACCATGCAGCGATCTTTCGTGGACTGCTTGGTGAAGCTGATGAGCGTTCTACCAACGACCTTATGCAGGGAGTAACGGAAGCATACATGGCAGCCGGTATCGATACCCGGGTAATGAGTGCCGCCAGGTCTCTGCAGCAGATTGTTGATGGATTCCGGATGGGTGCCGACGAGATGACCTGTTCCTACAGCCTCTGGAAACTCTTCTTTGCAAACGCCTAACACCATCGACCGCTGGGCAAAATTCGAAGGTGCATGGAAGAAGGCTTTCGGCGATAAAAACTGGATAACCGGCTAGTGATTTCCTTTCTTGTCATCTTTACCATTGATGTGATAAGTTTTTGCCCGGTGGTATGATGTCAAACAAACAGGACAATCTATTCGGTAAACTCAACAAGAAAAAGGTATTCGAAGAGGTAGCTGAGATGATTCGAAGCCTTATAGACGCCGGGACCCTCAATCCCGGCGATCAGCTTCCTCCCGAAAGGGAGCTGGCTGAGCAGCTCGGGGTAAGCAGAACATCTGTACGGGAGGCAATCCGGGCACTGGAGCTTATGGGAGAGGTTGAAACACGGGTAGGGGTTTCCGGCGGAACCTTTATTCGCGAAGTTTCTCTTACCCATGCTCTGAATGTAGTACAGACCCTGTTCCGCCGTACCAACCAGATGGTCAGCGATATTATCGAAGTACGTCTGATTCTGGAAACAAAGTCAGCCGCCCTTGCCGCGGAACGCAGGACAGAGGATGATCTTAAAGAGATCTATAAGGCCATCGACGATATGGAAAAGGATCTCGGTTCCGGCAGTATCGGGATCAGTTCTGATCATGCGTACCACCTGGCGATTGCCCGGGCATCGGAGAATGATTTTCTGTTCGGGCTGTCTCAGCTGGTGGAAGATCTTATTGAACAGACCCGGGAGCTTACCCTCTCCCGCGGTGGGGTGCCGGAAGAGGCCCTGAAGGATCACCGCACTCTTGCCGATGCCATACGGGACGGTAAGGCTGACCTGGCAGAAACCCTCATGAGGGAGCACCTGATTAAAGCCTACAATATCAGCACCACTGGCTGATTGACTTTCCCGTCAGAGCTCCAGAGACTCTACTGTATTTCGTGTGCGCCGCAGGTGTTCAAAAAGTACCCGGCGTGCACCCTCTCCATCGCCTTTTTCTATCAGTTCCAGCATCATCTTATGCTGATCCAGGCAGAGTGATTCTTCTCCTCCGTAATACTGGGTAAGTTCAATACTCTGCCTCAGCAGCCTTTGAAGGTGGATGTAGAGTGATTTAATAATACGGTTGGGAATGCTCTGGACAAGGTATGCATGAAACTCAAGGTCTTTCAGATTGAAATTATTCAGATCCTGGTCCGTATTGAATTTGCGCATATCATCAACAATCGCGGTGAGGTTTTTTATATCTTCGTCAGAGCGTTGAAGTGCAAAATCATGAATTATGCCGGTTTCAATAAGCAGGCGGACATCGGTCAATTCTAAAAGCAGTGTACGGGTATCTGAATAGGTGAATTTAATCGAAGTAGCCAGGGATTCCAGGAAATGATCCATACTGTTCTCTGCCAGAAAAATTCCCTTTCCGTGCTGAACTTCAACAATCCCCATGGTCCTGAGGGTGGTGTAGGCTTCGCGAATCGACCTGGTTCCCACCTCCATCATTTCAGCAAGCTCAGATTCAGAAGGCAGCCGGTCTCCGGCTGTCAGATTATCCCTGTCAATGATATGTTCAAGGGTTGCAACAACCTCCTCGTATACCTTTGGTCGCTTGCTCGGCATCAATATTCTCCTAGTAATTAATAATCACTGCCCATACTTATAAATTAATTACCGGTAAATTGAAAGGCTATAGCATAATCTGAAGAGTTTTTCTTGCGTGCAGAACAATGTGCTGGCATAATTAAACAAACGTTTTAATTATTAGACCAAATGTGGTTGTTTAAAATGAAATATTTAAGTCCTCTCCATGAAGCTGCGGTACGTTTTCCCCAGACGGAACTCTGGAATGATTCCTGCGGTGCAGCAGAGGTGAAATTTGCCATGGAACGGGGGGCCGTTGGAGCGACATCCAACCCGGTCATAGTCGGTGGAATCCTGAAAGAGGAGATGCAGAACTGGCGCGGAAGAATAGATTCCCTCCTTGCTGATGAGATTCCCGAAGCCTTGGATGAGGAGCTCTGCTGGAAACTCACCGAGGAGGCTGGTAGAGCCAGTTCTCAAATGTTTATGCCCATGTTCCTGGAAACAGATGGAAAGCGGGGCTGGCAGGCACTTCAGGTCAATCCACGCTACTATCGCAGTACGGAAAAAACAGTAGCTCACGCAAGGGCCCTGGCTTTACTGAATAAAAATATTCTTATTAAGATGCCTGTTTCTACTGCGGCCGTCGGGGCGATTGAGGAGTGTATCTATCACGGTGTCAGTGTTAACGGAACCGTCTTTTTCGGTATACCCCAGGCGGTTGCGGTTGCGGAGGCGATGGAGCGGGGACTGAAGCGGCGGGAAGCGGATGGTCTGTCCATTTCCGAACTTAATCCAAGCTGTACAATAATGGTTGGAAGAATCAACGATTACATGACTGCCCTGGTCGCGAGAGATAATCTGCCGGTGGATCCCGACTCCGTCGAACTTGCCGGGGTGGCTATCATGAAAAAGGCCTACACCCTGTTCCGGGAACGGGGCTACCGCCTGCGGATCCTTGGATCGCTGAATCACAGCCACTGGCTCTGGTCCCATTTTCTGGGCGGAGATCTGATTCTTACCGTAAATCCTGTCTGGTGGAAGCGCCTGGAAGGCTGTTCTGTAGTTGTGGAAGACCGCATGGATCAGCAGGTTTCGGATGAGGTTATCGAAGAGCTGATTGGAACATATCCCTGAATACGGTAAATCCATAACGAAAATGGTATGAAGCCCGCGGAGTTCAATAAGTACGACGCATTCCGCAGGACCATGCGGGAATTCTTTCAGGGCTATGATGCTTTTCTTGAATACATCCGTACCTTTATGCTTCCTCTACCTGACGATAAATAAAAAACACCAATCAGAATGAGTTGACATATGACATAAGTCGAGTTAGAATTCCTTCACTTGCTGCTACCGGCAAAAACCGGCGGCAGATAGCTTTTAAGACAAGGAAAGCATCATGGGGAATACCGACAGTACACTTTTATATGGAATAACAACTGCAATGGTCAGTCTCTTCAAGGAAGACAGCAGCATTGATCTTGAATCCACCAGAAAATTTACTGAGTTTCTTATCGAAAAGGGGGTCCATTGTCTTTATCCGTTGGGTACTACCGGTGAAATGTACCGCCTGACAGCGGATGAACGCAAACAGATTGCAGAAGCTGTAATCTCACAGGCAAAGGGCCGGGTACCTGTCTATATCCATGTCGGAGCCATGGTTCAGGATGAGGTTCTTGAGCTGGCAAAGCATGCTGCAGCTTCCGGTGCTGATGGCATAGGGGCGGTAACTCCTGCCTATTTCGGTGCGAATCCGAGGGAAATCAGGGAATTCTACCTTACTCTGGCGGATTCGGTACCCTCGGGGTATCCGGTTTATCTCTACGGTATTCCGCAGCTTGCGGTTAATGACCTGCCCACGTCTCTGGTGGAGGAGATCGCCCGGGAAAGAGAAAACATCGTGGGAATCAAGTACAGCTGTGCGGATTTCCGCAGAACCGCCGAGTATGCACGTGTCCGGGGGGGAGACTTCTCGGTAATGCACGGATCTGACGCACTACTCCCCGCCATTATGTCCCTGGGCTGTGACGGTACGGTATCCGGTTGTTCTTCTGCTTATCCCGAACCCTATGTGGCAATGTACGAGGCTATACAGGCAAATGACTGGGATACAGCCCGGTTTCATCAGCATTTTGCCGACGATTATGCCAATGTTCTTCGCAACGGCGGCAATATGGCCTATTTCAAAGCCGCCCTGTGTTATCGGGGCATCATTTCTGATTATCAGATGCGTGCTCCTCAACTGAAGCTTACAGCGGATGAAGAGAAGGCATTCTTCGCCGATCTCAAGGACCTTGATGCCCGCTATGCGGAGGAAAAACGTAAACGTGGTATTCAGTGACCGATTTATGCGGTCACAGTTGATACCGGTCCTCTGGACCGGGAAACAAAATGTGTCTCATGAAAGGAGGAAATTTATGAGATCCAGATTACTTGCCGTCCTGTTAATACTTGCAATGTTTGTGGTATTTGTCGGATGCGGAGGTTCTGAAAAAGAATCTGCGGCTGCTGAGCCTGCAGCTGAAAAACAGGAAGCTGCAGCATCGAATCCCATACCCCCGGCACCTGAAAAGAAGGAAAATCCTGCTGTCGCAGATGCGGATTACACAATCCGTATCGCTATCAATGCTCCTAGCTATCAGAGTACTCCCACCATCCAGTGGGAACAGGAATATGCTCTGTGTGACATTTTCGAGCATATTGTAGAAGCCCGTGCAGGCGGACGGATTAATGTGGAAGTTTATCCCGACGGGCAGCTTGGTGACCACAAAGCCACCTGTGAGATGGTCCAGAGCGGAGCACTTGAAGCTGCAGTCGGAACCGGCACCATGGGCCAGTTCTTCGCTCCCTTTGAGATTCTCTACATTCCCTATCTGTTCAAATCAGAAGAGATTGCCTGGGATGTACTGGACAACAGCCAGTTCTGGAAGGATTTCTGTGTAGATTTTGAAAACGAGACAGGGCTGACTGTTCTTGCCATGGGGCAGAATGGTACCCGAAACTTTACCCATGCTAAAAAACAGATCAAAACCCCGGCTGACCTCAAAGGTGAGCGTATCCGCGTAATGACCTCTCCGATCTTTGTCGAAATGATGAAGGCCTTCGGTGCGGATGCAGTGCCTATCGCATGGAACGAGCTGTATACCTCTCTTCAGACCGGTGTTGTGGACGGGCAGGAAAACCCCATTTCCGTTATCGCAACCAACGGACTCTACGAAGTGCAGGACTATCTTACCCTGGATGGTCACCTCTGGAGTGAAGACTACTTCGTTATGAATACAGATTTCCTGAGCAGTCTGCCGGAAGATCTGCAGCAGATCGTCAAAGTTGCTGCACATCAGGCTGCTGTCGTGAACCGTGCTGTTGAGACCATTCACTCTCAGAGTACCGGTCTTGCTCATCTGGCAGAAGTCGGAATGAATGTGTACACCCCTACAGTTGCTGAAAAACAGCAGTATGCTGACATTGCTCAGCCCCCGGTAATTGAGTATCTCCGGGCAAAGGTTGATGCCAAGTATATCGACGGACTTATGGATGCAGTTGCTGATTCCGAGAAAAAATTCGGTTACCGCTGATTACACTATGTAAATATGTAGACAGTCCGTCCCTGTCTGAAACAGGGGCGGGTTTTGTTCTGTCTGTCCAATGACCACAACAGGCGGAGACCCTCATATGATGTTTCTTTGAGAGGAGGTTCTTAAAGTGGGGAAACTGGTTGATGTTCTCAAGCGTATTAGCGATATACTGGAAAAATTTGTCGGCTATATCTGTATGGTTTTAGTTGCAGTTATGCTTACGGTTGTAATGGTCCAAGTTACTCTCAGGGCGGCCCGGGCGTCAGTGCCATGGTCCGAAGAGCTTTCCCGTATGCTGCTTATCTGGATCGGCATGCTTGGGGCCGGGATTGCTGCAAAGAATGGTCTTCATGTCGGAGTAGATTTTCTTATTACTGTTCTTCCGAGAAAATTAAGTCAGATATTGTCAATTCTTATAAAAGGTACTCTGGTCTGGTTTCTGTTCTTTTTTGCCAAGTACAGCCTGCAGGCAGCGGAAGGTGCACTGAGGGTTAAGGCCACTACCATAGAAATTACCATGTACTTCCCAAAGCTGGCACTGCCGGTGGGGTCGGTACTTATACTCATTCATATAATTTACCTTCTGGCGGCGGAAATACAGGATCTTTTTCCCCGCGCCGGTAAGGAGGCTCTCTGATGACCGCATGGATTTTTGTTCCTTTTCTGGTAACACTCCTGGTTGGAGTCCCCATCGCTTTTGCTCTTGGAATCAGTGCGACAACATTTCTTATTGTATGGGACAAGGTTCCTTTTACCGTGATTGCCCAACGCTTCTACAGTTCGGTGGATGTCTTCGTTCTTCTTTCTATACCGTTTTTTATCCTTGCAGGAGAGCTGATGAATAAAACTGGTATTACAACCCGTCTGGTAAAGTTTGCCGGACTGGTTGTCGGCCGGCTGCGGGGAGGGCTTGCTCAGGCGAACATAGGGGCAAGTATTTTGTTTGCCGGTCTTACCGGAGCCGGGGTTTCCGATACTTCAGCTATCGGTTCAATCCTGATTCCCGCAATGAAAGAAGATGGCTTTGAGGCTGATTACAGTGCGGCGGTTACTGCTGCCTCATCTGTAATCGGACCGATTATTCCTCCCAGTATTATTATGGTTGTATTCGGATCAATCATGGGCATCTCAATCGGGGCACTCTTTGCCGCCGGGTTTGTACCGGGGATCCTTGTAGGCCTTGCCCTTATGATTATGGCCTATATTATCGGGGTTAAGCGGAACCATCCCTACCGGAAAGAGAAAGTAGGCGCAATGGAGCTGATAAAAGGAACGAAAGATGCAGTTCTTGCTCTGCTTATGCCGGTTATTATTATCGGTGGAATACTAAGCGGTGTTTTCACCCCTACTGAAGCGGCGGCGGTTGCAACCTGCTATGCACTTGTGGTCGGATTCTTTGTTTTTAAAACTCTGAAACTGAAAGATATCCCCGCCTGTCTGCTTAAGAGCGCCACAACAACCTCGATTCTGATTCTTATCGTAGGCTTTGCCAGCGTATTGAGCTGGACCCTCTCTATTGAGCGGATTCCCCAGGCTCTGGCAAAAGCTCTGGTAAGTGCCAATCTCGGCCGGGTGCAGTTCCTGTTGCTGGTAAATGTGCTGCTTCTTTTTATGGGTATGATCATGGAGACTGGTGCTAACGCAATTCTGCTTGGTCCCATTCTTATGCCGCTGGCAATACGCCTGGGAATCCACCCGGTGCATTTTGCCCTTATTATGCTGGTCAACCTCAATATAGGGCTGGCGACGCCCCCGCTCGGAGTCTGCCTGTTTGTTGCCTGTCCCATAGCCGGCGTCAGTATGATGAAGATATCAAAAGCAATTGCCCCTTTTATAGTAATGGAGATTGCAGCTCTTATGCTGATCACTTTTATTCCCGACCTGGTACTGTTTGTGCCGCGGCTGCTCGGATTTGCCTGAGGAAAAAACAATGAGTAAAAAGAAGATACTGGTAACCCTTCAGCCCAGTCTGAAGGAATTGGTTCATCGTCACATGGAGCGTACCCTGGCGGAAGCCGGGTATGAGATGAAGACCCGCTACAGTTGGGATCCACTGGAAGAAGCGGAGATAAAAGAGGCTGCAGGCGATGTTCACGGTTTTATCGTAGGCCTCGAAAAAGTTTCCCCCGCAGTAATGGATGCTGCGCCGAACCTGAAGGTGGTCTCCAAGTATGGTGTCGGTACAGATAATATAGATATACCGGCGGCCATGGAACGGGGTATCTCTGTATCCAACTGCCCAGGATCAAACAGCAATGCAGTAGCCGAGGTTACCGTTGGTCTTATGCTGAACCTGGCTAGGAATGTGCAGAATCTCTGTAATGATCTGCGCAATAAACAGTTCGGGGTGTACGTAGGCAGTGAACTGGCTGGTAAAACCGTCGGAATCCTTGGATTTGGCAATATCGGCCGAAAGGTTGCATCCTATCTGAAACCTTTTGGTACCAGAACCCTTGCTTACGATCTTTATCAGGACCGGAAGGCGGCTGAGGAACTGGGGCTTCAGTTTGCGTCACTTGAGGAAATTTTTGCCCAGGCTGATTTTATCTCCGTACATCTACCGCTTACAAAGGAGACTAACCACCTTGTCGACATGAAGCTTTTATCCACTGTCAAACCGGGGCTGTTCCTGGTGAATATTGCCCGGGGCGGAGTCGTAGCGGAAGAGGCTCTTTTTCAGGCGGTACAGGAGGGACTTGTAGCGCGGGCTGCGGTGGATGTGTTCGAATTTGAGCCTCCAACGGGTTCAAAGTTGCTTGAAGATGATCGCTTTATTGTCACTCCCCATATCGGAGCGGGAACACTTGAAGCGACCTTTAATATGGCGAATATGTCCATGGAGAATGTCATATCCGTCATAGAGGGGAAAGGTAATCCTCATCCGGTGGGCGGATCTAAGTAGAGGATAGGTAAGGAGAACAGAATAATGAAAAAATTCCTGAATAAACCGGAAAATTTTGTAGATGAAATGGTTGAGGGGATCCTTGCGGCACATCCGGACAGACTTAAGGGAGTTCCCGGAGAACCCCGGGTCATAGTCCGGACAGATGCCCCTGTAAAGGGTAAGGTTGCCCTGGCCACCGGTGGCGGGTCCGGTCATCTTCCCCTTTTTCTGGGCTATGTCGGAGCAGGTCTGCTGGATGGATGTGCAGTGGGAGGCGTTTTTCAGAGCCCCAGTGCACAGCAGATGCTGGAGATAACTAAAACCATCGACAGCGGAAAAGGCGTCCTTTATATATACGGCAATTATGGCGGGGATATCATGAACTTTGATATGGCTGCCGAGATGGCGGATTTTGAAGATATTACGGTGGAGACTTATGTTGCTGCAGATGATGTAGCCAGTGCATCAAAGGACAATGCCGAAAAGAGGCGGGGAGTTGCAGGCATTTTCTATGTTTACAAATGTGCTGGTGCCATGGCTGATGAGGGTGCTGATCTCGCTGAGGTAAAGCGTGTAGCAGAAAAAGCTGGTGCAGCAGTGCGCAGCATGGGTGTTTTGCGCTGTCACCTGTAATAATTCCCGAAGTAGGCAAGCCGTCATTTACCATTGCCGATGGTGAGATGGAGATAGGTATGGGAATCCACGGCGAACCCGGGATTCGCAAAGGGCCCCTTGAAACTGCTGATAAGGTGGTGGATGAGATCCTGGACAGATTCTTCCGGATCTTGGTACGGAAAGGGGGGACGAGGTCTCTGTGCTTATTAACGGTCTTGGTTCTACCCCCTAAAAGAAGAACAGTATATCATTTACCTTCGGGTGAATCAGGTGCTGAAAGAGAAAGGAATCACCGTTATTAGAGCCTATTTAGGTGAGTTTGCCACCTCAATGGAGATGACCGGTTTTTCAATTTCTGTTTTCAAGCTGGATAAGGAGCTCAAACAGCTGCCGGCCAAACCTGCAGACACACCATTCTTTACACAGATACAGTTTTAGGAGTTAACCATGGCGTTTGGTATAGCTGCTGTTTCAGATCTTTTCCGGAGTGTGGAGAAGAAGATGCAGGAAAACAGGGACCTTATTATAGAGCTTGACTCCAGGCTGGGCGACGGAGACCTCGGATTGACTATGACCGGGGCCTTTGCTGCCGCGGCTGCGCTTTCTCCGGGCGATGAGAAAGATATTGGTAAGTATCTTGCAAAAGCTGGGCTTGCCATGAACAATGCGGCTCCGTCTACCATGGGGACTTTAATGGCGAGTGGTTTTATGCGGGGAGGTAAGGCATTGAGAGGGGTCGAAGAGATTTTCCTGGATGGGCTCCGCAGTTTTTTTCATGCCTTTCTCGAGGGGCTCATGGAAAGAGGAAAGTCCGTCCGGGGTGAAAAGACCATAATCGATGTCATCGGACCTGTTTCTGACTCTTTTGATATAGAGTATCCGGACATGGCTACAGCCCTGAACGCAGCCCTTGAGACTGCGGAAGCCGGGCCTGATGCCACAAAAGATATGCTTGCATGCCGCGGCCGGGCTGCCTACTACCAGGAGCAGTCCCTCGGGCATCAGGATCCCGGAGCGACAGCAGGACTGTTTCTTGTTCAGGGATTTGCTGAGGTTTTCGGCTGACCTGTTCCGATGGTCTCTGATAAGCGCCGTGTCTGCGGCGCATTTTTTTATTCTGTTTTCCTGAATTCCTGTTGTTGCCTTAGATCCGGACTGGGGATATAATTGGTATAATCATTGGACCTAATGGTTCTTCAACTCTTTTGGAGCAGAAAATGGAAAAGCGTCATAAAGATAAGGTCGCGCTGGTTTTCGGATCAGCATCTGGAATAGGAAAAGGAGTCGCACTCAGGCTGGCTGCGGACGGAGCAAAGATGGTTCTATCCGACATAAGTGCGGAACAGCTTACGGGCACCGTTGAGGAGTGCCGCGCATGTGGTACAGAAGCGGTCAGCATTGCCGGGGATATCTCAAAAACTGAAGATATCCGCAAGGTTGTTGACTTTGCGGTTAAAAGCTTCGGCCGCATAGATTTCATGGTGAATGCTGCAGGCATTGTACAGAGCCGGGAACTTCTTGAGGTCGAAGAGAAGGACTGGGACCGGATTATCGCAATCAACCAGAAGGGAACTGTCTTTGCCTGCCAGATTGTCGGTCAGCAGATGGTTGATCAGGTAGAGGCCTTGCCGGAGAAAGAGCGGCCCCTGTGCGGCGGCAAGATTATCAACTTCTCCTCCATAGCAGGCCGCCGGGGACGCTCCTTTCAGGTCCATTATGCAGCTTCCAAAGCAGCAATTATCAGTATTACCCAGTCAACGGCCATGGCTCTTGCTCCCTACGGTATCAACGTTAATGCAATATCTCCCAGTGTGGTAAAGACTCCCATGTGGGATGCCAGTATCAAAGGCAAAGCTGAATCTCTGGGTGTTTCGGTGGAGGAAGCCACCGCCGAGATGATAACAAAAATACCCCTTGCAAGAATCGGTACCACAGAAGATATAGGAGGAGCTGTGAGCTTTCTTTGCTCAACTGATGCCGATTTCATAACCGGACAGACCCTGAACGTAGACGGCGGCTTCGAAATGAACTGATCCCTGACAGCGGGTTCATAATATTAAATGAAAAATGATCCGAGGCGTTAAGGCGAAAATCAGGGAAAATGGAAACATGCAGTCTAAAACCGGCGCAAATAGCCGTTCTGGAGCGGATGGGCGCAACCTGTCGGACTCCACAACACTTCAACCCGGACCGATTCGCTTACAATGAATGTGAAACGCCCGAAGAACGCCGGTAAAAGTAAAGACCACTCCCACCGAGCGGACGTGAGGAAGGAGTTATTAGTTCAGAGATGCGGGATCAACCCCCGTGGGAGGCCGCCCCTGTTTTACGAGCCTGGTCGGAGCTTTCAGCTCCTGCCCGGCCTGGCATCCTGGATGCCGTAAAATGCGGTCTATTTCCGCTGGTTCCTGGATAACAGAAATGACCTTCAATCTCGTAGACCTTCGACAACAAGCGGGCCCATGCTTTCCTGTAAGCCTGCGCATCAGGCGATTCATCGGGAAGGTCAGCATTTTCTTGCGGTTCGAATCCTTCAGGAAGGGAAGGACCTACCTGCTGCTCATGGGCCTTTCTCCAGCCGGTCGAAGCACGTTCTGCAATATGTGGCATGGTTTCCCAGGCACCTTTGATGCGGGATGAGTACAATCCGTAGCGCCGTATCAGCTGCACTCTCTTCGGAGGGACATACTGCGTAAGCTCTGCCAGGACGTCGCAGGCATTGAACATATGTATGTTTTCCTTGAAATACTCGTTGTAATGGGTGTGAAACAGCACCCGTCCTTTAAAAACCTTCGTAATGGATTTTCTTCAAGGATATAGGCGGACGGGCTATATACTGAGTTATGTTCTCCCGGGAGCTCTCACCTGAGAATCCGTACGCTGTTGTCTATACTGAAGTCTGAGTGTCGCCAGGAGAGTAGATTCCGGGCAAAATGCTCGGTAAGCAGTTTTTTTTCGGTGAAGAGTCGTACCACAGTGCGCCTGAAGTACTCATTTCTTTTCTCGAGACCAGAAAAGGGAAGATAGACAAATGTCCCATCTGCATCAAATCCCCCCTCAAGAACAATAGGGCTGGTCGCAATCCTGCGGATTGCTGCTCGCCTTAGCAACCTACATGAAAATGAGGGTTCCACCGGAGCATATCCCCGAAAGTTTGTAGTGCCTTATATGGGGTGTGCGCATGGTATTTTACTTCGCAAAAACCTGAGATGGGCTATGACCATTCCTGTGCGTATTTCTTTACCAGCAACTTCCCGGTAGAAATCGCTGATCATGGCGAATATCATTTTTGAAATTTCTGCAAAAAGCCTCCTGTCGTGGCGAAAGAATACCCGTAGGGCTTTATGGGAAAGTAAAAAAAAATTAGCTGCTACGCGGACGGGAAGATAGAATGCCTTCCGGCAGGGGTGCCGGCTATGATCTTCTGAAGAGAAAGTACCACCGGGAACGACATAGTGGATGTGAGGGTGGTACTGGAGTTGCCGGCCCCAGGTATGCAGTACGCTGAAGAATCCCGGAACATCCCCCGGAAACCAGGTCTGTTCGGAAGCAGGTTTTTTCATGATACCGGAAGTGGCGGCGAAAAAGGCGGCATAGGCGAATCGTTGATGCTGTCGAAAGAACGTGCGGAATGGCGCCGGAACGGTGAAGGTAATCATGAAACCGCCGAATTCAGTGCATGAAATTTCCGATAGAAAATACCGTGAAACGGTAGTAGAATGGGAATATCCGAAGAATGTGATCCTGATATATGTCAGTTGGAACGGGGCGGTACGGGCGGGAAGAAATAATTGGCTTTTTATCACAACGGCCCTGGCTGGAAAGAATGTTGGCTTTGAAGAGATCGGGAACCGGATCTTCTTCCGGGAATTCTTTCTAGGATATGCAGATATGAAGGTCTACGATATAATGACCTATAAGAATAAGCTGAAACTGTAAGGGATGTGGTTGGCTAATAGTCCGCGATGTCCTGGTTTGTACACCCGCTTTCGCGGTGCAAAAGGTAATTGAAATATAAAAAAACAAAACTGATAGTCTTATACTATTTCTGCTTTCAACAGAAAATCGTATAATAAAAGTGACAATTAAATATTTTTTAGGATGAATCTATGAGGGTTGAAACAATCAATAGCGAATTTGTAAATTTAAATATTGACAATGTATTTAATGAGCATTTATGTTGCATTATCAGAAAAAAAGTTGCTCATGCTGGTATAGATGCTAAACGCAAATGGCTGTATGATCGTTTAAAAGAGGGACATGTTTTTAGAAAGCTGTGTGCTGATGCTACAGTGTTTATTGAATATGCACCTATTGAAACAGCATGAGTCCCAATACAAGGTGACAATTTTTACTACATTTATTGCTTATGGGTTGACGGACCATATAAGGGAAAAGGATACGGAAAAGCCCTTATGGAGTACTGTATAGATGATGCAAAATCTAATGCTAAATCTGGAGTATGTATTCTTGGATCAAAAAAGCAAAAAGCATGGTTAACTGATCAATCGTTTGCTAAAAGTTTCGGTTTTAATGTTGTTGATGATACTGATAATGGATATGAATTGTTGGTACTTTCTTTTGATGGCAGAAAACCACAATTTGCACCTAATGCCAGAAGCATGAGAATTGAAAACAATGATTTTACGATAATTTATGATAATCAATGTCCGTATATCAAAAAAAGTCTTGAAGTTGTTAAGAAATACTGTGAAGAGAATAATGTGCCTTTAACGGTAAACTATGTTGATTCATTAGAAAAAGCAAAAAGCTTACCATGTGTATTCAATAATTGGTGCGTTTTTTATAAAGGAAAATTTGAAACTGTTAATTTGTTGATAGATGTTGAAATGTTGAAAAGAATACTAAAGAAATAGTGATGCACCTGAAAATATAAAAAGCTAGAAAGGAATAATGAAATTGTATAGTAATTATGTATAACAATCGCTTCAACTTGTCGTGGCTATGATCCGCAGGTTCCGAACGAAGTGTGGAGCGCAGATTACAAGGGTAAGTTCCGGATGGGTAACAAGAAATACTGCTACCCCGTGACGATTGCCGACTCATATTCCCGGAAAGTTTTTGCCGCCAAAGGGCTGCATGCAGCAACACTGATAAACACAAAGCCGGTATTTATCGATGTATTTAGAAAATACGGATTACCGCTTCAAATTCACACGGACAACGGAGCACCCTTTGCACACATCTACTCCTTAGGCCGACTCTCGAAGTTCTCGGTCTGGTTCATGGAGTTAGGTATCCAGCCGGTGTTCTCGGATCCTGCCCATCCTGAGCAAAATGGCCGTCATGAGCGCATGCACAGGGAACTGAAGGGGGAGATGTCCTCGACCTCCCGGGCATTCGCTCCAGGCCCAGCAGCGGAAGCTGAACAGGTTTGTGAAAGAGTATAACGAGATCCGTCCCCATGAAGCGCTGGGGATGAACCCGCCGGAATCAGTGCATGAGATTTCCGATAGAAAATACCCGGAAACGGTAGTAGAATGGGAATATCCGAAGAATGTGATAGAGAAATATGTCAGTCGCAACGGAGCAGTGAGAACGGGAAGAAATGCCTGGCTTTTCCTGACAACAGCCCTGGCCGGAAAGAATGTTGGGTTTGAAGAGATCGGGAACCGGATCTACCGAATCTTCTTCCGGGAATTCTTTTTAGGGTATGCAGATATGAAGGACATGAAGGTCTACGATATAATGACCTATAAAAATGACCTAAGACTGTAAGGGATGTGGTTGGCTAATAGTCCGCGATGTCCTGGTTTGTACAACAATAGTAAATGCAACTGTTGATTAAAATAAAATTGTTGGAGTAAATTATGAAACCAAAAGTATATTACTTCTCTGCAACAGGTAATTCACTTTATGTCGCAAGACAAATTGTAAAAAATATTAACGGAGAATTAATACCAATTGCATCGCAAATGAATAAAAATAACATAGGTATAAATACCGATATTGTCGGTATTGTATTTCCAGTATATTATAATCGGATTCCTATAATAATTGAAAAGTTCATAAAACTGTTAATGCAAATTGAAGGTAAATATCTGTTTGCAGTTTGTACTTATGGGGGAGGGCCAGGAGAATCATTGCAAATGATTCAGCAGATATTAATTGAACGTGGCGGTAAACTCTCAGCTGCATTTGGTGTTCATATGAACTGCGCCCAATTGTCAAGACAGTTTTATAGGAAGTTTAAGGTGTACTCCTCCCTCCTGTTTTATTCTACGCTGCCAACGGCAGCGGGTTCTCCGTAGCGAATGATTGATGCATCTCTTCCGGTGTCCTGTACTCCAGCGACTGGTGTAGCCGTTCGGTGTTGTAGAACGTGAAGTAGTGTTCAATCCCATGATGTAATTCCACCATGCTCTCATATGACCGCAGGTAGATATCCTCATATTTCAATGAGCGCCACAGTCGTTCGACATACACATTGTCCAGTGCGCGGCCAACGCCGTCCATGCTGATCTCCACCTGGTGTTCTTCCAACACCGACAGGTAGGCCCTGCTTGTGAACTGGCTACCCTGATCCGTGTTAAAGATCGCCGGGACCCCATAGGTCTCGATCGCCTCCTGCAGCGCGGCAACACAGAATGACGGATCCATGCTATTCGAAAGCCGCCAGCTCAAGACCTTACGAGAGTACAGATCCACTATAGCCACCAGATAGACGTGCCCCTGCGGAAGACCAATATAGGTGATATCACTGGCCCAAACCTGATTGGGATGCCGTATTTGCTTACCGCGCAACAAATACGGATATTTCTTGTGATCGTTGCGTGCCTTGCTCAGATTTGGCCCAGGATATAATGCCCGCAGTCCAAAACGCTTCATCAGCCGCCTGACTCGTTTTCTGGTCAGGTGAGGATGCTCAGGTAACAGCACTCGTGATACTTTGCGATAGCCGTAAAAGGGGACCTTCTTGTGATACTCCAGGATGACTGTGAGATCCTCCAGATCCGTCTCTGTTCGCATATCTCGGCCTTTGCGGTAGTAGGAGCTCCGAGTGACCTCAAGAGTACGACACTGCTGCGCTATGCTCAGCTCGGGATGGTTCGGATCAATCATTCCGGATCTTTCCCGTAATACTCGCGGTGTTTTTTTTTGAGAAATTCGTTCACAACTGTCAGTTCTCCAACAGTTCGCAGCAGTTGGTCACGCTCCTGCTCAAGCCTGCGCTCCTCTTCTCGCTTCTTATTAGGACGCTCGAAAGTCGCAGGAAGATTGTCCGGCAGCTGCTTTTTCCACTGCGATACCTGGTTCGGATGCACATCGTATTTAAGTGCAATCTGCTGTATGGTCTCCTGCTCCTTGATAGCCTCAAGTGCCACTTTCGATTTGAATGCGGTGTTGTAGCTCTTCCTCATGGTACTACTATACCTCTCTGCTCCCTGGAAGGCGAGAGTTACACCTTAAAGGCACCCCCAGAAGCTGTCTCGTTTCCTGGGCTCATTATAATCCATTACCAAAAGCACTCAATAAAAGAATCTTAATTGCAGAATCTATGGTAATCGAAAGTACAAGTTCTGATGTTTTATTGACATATTACATTAATGGATCATCTCCGGGATATTCAGATAAGGATTTAAATATTTTAAATGAACAGATATCTAAAAAAAATAAAATAGACGATATTGAGTCCAAAATTGAAAAAGTAAAAGATTTTTTATCAAGAATAAAAAGAACGATCCTTAATGAATTTGAAGAGAGTATTAAGACATACTACTTGTATAAATCTTCTGAAAAGAGAGCATACCTTGTAGCAATATCATTTAGAAATGTATTAGAGCATTTAAAAGGAGAATTATGGAAAAAAGTAAAAAATATTAATGAACAAAGATGTAAAATGAGAATAATTTTAGAAAGACTTGTACTTAGTGAATTAAATATTAACGATATTACAATTGCTCGAATCGAACGTAGCTATGCTGATTTACATAATGATCTTTCGATTATCGCAAAAAAATTAGGCAATGAACAGATTAATATCGTTTTTGATAAGTATATTAATATTCTATCAACATTACAGGAAATTCTTAACGTTTAAAACAACATAACCTCAAGGATTGAGTCGACCTTCACGGTCGATTCAATCCACAATGTTCAAGAAGCCCTGATCGACAGTATAACTTCTTATTAATGGGAAATGCTCGCCGGTTTCTATTGAAAGACAAATGGCATGTGGGAAAAAACAGCGGCGGTTCTGACTGGATGCAGGAGGCAGACATTTCGTTCTCCTCCGGGATGGGATGCCTGCTCGTGCCTCGAGGAGGAGAATAGCCAGGGCTACGGGAATGGAAGACGATGGATGCAGGAATCCATAGCAGCGGATCTTCATGAATCCTGAAGGGAGCACATGCTGGAGGAATCGCCTGATAAACTCACATGCCTGAAGGCGCAGCAGCTTCTCAGCCCCAGTGGCTGAATCAGTGTAGCGGAAGAGGATGTGGTTGTCCTCGATGGCGACAATCCGGCTGGTTGGGAGTTGACGTTCCAATCCTGGCTCCAGGCTGCGGCATCGACAGATGACAGCAGACCGTTTCGCTTCAGGGCCGTGTACATCCGGTGTTTCACCAGTTTAGCTGCTACGCGGACGGGAAGATAGAATGCCTTCCGGCAGGGGTGCCGGCTATGATCGTCTGAAGAGAAAGCACCACCGGGAACGACATAGCGGATGTGAGGGTGGTACTGGAGTTGCCGGCCCCAGGTATGCAGTACGCCGAAGAATCCCGGAACATCCCCCGGAAACCAGGTCTGTTCGGAAGCAGGTTTTTTCATGATACCGGACGTGGCGGCGAAAAAGGCGGCATAAACCTGAAGAGCGATTCTGTTTTCTTGGTTTTGAGTTCTACTGGAGCCGTGACAGAAAAGGACGTCCGCATGTAAAGAAGCGGGCTTCACGTAAGAAATTACGTCAGAGTATCAGGAATGTTAATGACTGGGTAAAAAATAATCGGAGCCTGGTGTTGAAGGCTCTCTTCCGGCGACTGAATTCAATGCTCCGTGGCTACTTCACTTATTATGGTATAATTGGGAATTACAATAGTATTCATGAATACCACTGGCATGTTGTATTCTACTTGAGGAAATGGCTGAGTCGAAGAAGTCAGAGAGGACAGCTCAGTTGGGAAAAGATGAAAAGATTGACAGAACGGTTTAAACTGGTGGGACCATCAATTAACGAAAAAGGCGGCCGCCGAATGGTGAAGAAGGTATTGATCTACTAATACGGAAGCGAGTATTTCTGAGGAGCCCGGTGCGGTAGTATCGCACGCCGGGATCTGTGTGGGGTCTGCCGGGTAACCGGCAGCTCTACCACGATTAAACCACTCTGGCTGGTGCGTTTTAAACGTATAAAAAGCTTGCAAAGTATATGATGTAAACGTATAATAAATGTATGGATGAATTACTTTATCAGTATAACCCCTGGTGGGAAGAAGAATATAATCTTACACATGTAATCGAAAGAGAAAAATACTTACATGTTCTTAAAGAAAATATCGAGAACAAGCACATTATTTTCCTTACTGGTTTGAGACGAGTAGGAAAAACTACCCTAATGAAGCTGATTATAAAACACCTTTTAGTAAAAAGGATAGAATCAAAATACATTCTGTATGTCAGTGTCGATGACTATCTTTTAAAAGATACAACTCTCCTAGAGATTATTTCTGAGCATAAAAAAATCCATAAGATTCGAACCGAAGAAAAGCTCTATGTCTTTTTTGATGAAATTACCTATATATCTGACTACCATCAGCAATTAAAGAATCTTTACGATAAATTTGATTTGAAAGTATTTGCTACTTCTTCATCTAGTTCTCTATTACGCGATAAGAAAGCTAATTTGACTGGTAGATCAATTACCTTAGAAGTCGAGCCACTCGATTTTGAAGAGTATAAGCTATTTAAAAAAGTTGATCTTAAGAAAAGAGATGATTCTTTAAATGAGTCCTATTTTAAGGACTATATGAAGGAGGGCGGACTTCCTGAAAATGTATTAAATCCTAATCGTGAATACTTAATGAATTTAGTGGATGATATTATTCAAAAGGATATTACTGCATTTCATGGATTAAAAAATCATCAACTACTGCGAGATTACTATACCCTTCTAATGGAGAGAAGCGGAAAGCAGCTAAGTATAAACAAAATTAGTAATATCCTAAAAATTTCGCCAGATACTTCAAGGCGATATTTGGGTTATTTTGAAGAAACTTTTCTAGTTCATCTTCTCCCGCGATGGGGGAAAACAAATGAAAAGTTACTATCTGCTAAAAAAATATATGCATGTGATTTAGGGATAAAACATCTTTTTATAGGTGATAGGGATTTGGGAAGCTATTTTGAAAATTATATCTATCTTAAATTACGAAATCTCAAGGAATTGTATTATTTGTATGAAGATGGAAATGAAATAGACTTTTTCACTGGCGACAAGATTTTGATAGAGTCAAAGTACAATTCAGAGCTTAATGTAAAGCAGAAGGCTTTGTTTGATAAATATGAAGCCGAAAAGAAGCTGGTAATTGACTCTGTGAAAAACTTAAAGTTATTGGATGAAATATGACGTGGTTTATAACAAGTGCATGAACCTGACGCCTTCTCGGCTTCGCCTGTGAGGGCGCAGGTTATGCGGGCGTTAGTGCGCCAAGCTAAGCATGGAGCTTCTTATAAAGTGAAAGTCTTTATTGGGTAGGGTCTAACCAACCACCCATACCGAGTGTTACGGTTATTGAGGATGTCATGAAACATGGCAGAACGATATAGCCGAAGCGTACACAGGGAACTCTGTAGGCCGCAAGGAAGGCCGTACTTCCTGAGGTGCTGGTACAGCCCCGTGATTACTTTCTTGAGAAATCGAGAAATCCAGTCGGCGACGCCTTTAACGTAGCGGAAGCCAATATGGTGTATTTGAGATGGTAAGAATACTTCAGGCTGGCGGGGTCATCAGGCAGTGGCATGTAGAGAGAGAAGTTCTGGGAACTTGGGAGACCCTTAATGTACCTTGTAGTCAACCTTTTCATCGGGTGCCAAACCGGGCGCTTAAAGGACACTGGTGCTGAAAAGGAATCCACCGATGGAGAAGGTCGGCGGAAAAGGAAGATGAAGCAACCTCATGGGAAGCGGATTCGATG
This sequence comes from Marispirochaeta sp., assembly GCF_963668165.1. Lineage (NCBI taxonomy): Bacteria > Pseudomonadati > Spirochaetota > Spirochaetia > Spirochaetales > Spirochaetaceae > Marispirochaeta > Marispirochaeta sp. The sequence continues at coordinate 1,819,852 of NZ_OY764209.1, forward strand.
ACATTAAGGGAGTCAGACCAGCTCATAGTACTCTGAGACGGTAGGGCCCGATCACATGGGGAAGGGGCTGGCGGAAATACGCAGCTGAAAAAGGAAACACGAGCCGGATATGAAAGACTGGGAAATTGTGCAAACCTCACTGTCAGGAATAGCAAAGAAGGCGGAAAGATGCCCAAAATACCGATTTAGAAATCTCTTTGGGATGCTTAACGAAAGAATGCTCAGGGATAGCTGGGACTGGATGAACAAGAAGGCTGCCTGTGGAGTTGATGGAGAGAGTGTAAGAGATTTCGAGAAGAATCTTGATGAAAACATCAGGGAATTAGTGGATGAGTTGAAACCTGGCAGGTACAAAGCGCGCTTGGTCCGGAGGAAGAATATCCCCAAAGGGCAAGGGAAGATGCGACCATTGGGTATTCCGGTGGTGAGAGATAAGCTGGTACAACAAGCCGCTAAACGTATTCTTCAGGCAATCTATGAGCAGGATTTTATGCGTTGCAGTTACGGTTACCGTCCGAATCTGGGCGCCCGAGATGCAGTCAGCAAACTGACTGTAAAGTTGCAATTCGGAAATTATCATCATGTTGTCGATGCCGGTATCAAAGGTTTCTTTGACCCCATGGACCATGATTGGTTGATGCGAATGGTGGAAGAGCGAATCGATGATAAACCGTTTCTGAGATTGATTAAAAAGTGGCTGAAAGCCAGGAATCCTGGAGGAAGACAGAAGAAGCATAGTGAAGCCTGGCAACGGAAGCCCGCAGGGTGGGATCGTGTCACCAGTGCTTGCTAACATGTATCTGCATTATGCCATTGACCTGTGGTTTCACAAGGTGTACCTGAAAGGGTGCAAAGGCGAAGGATGTATGATCCGCTATGCTGACGATGGCGTCTGGGCGTTCGAATATCAAGAAGATGCTGATAGGTTTTATGAAACCTTGAAGCTCAGATTGAAGAAATTCAAGCTGGAATTGTCAGAAGAAAAGAGTAGTATAATCAAGTTCGATAGGCACAAACCTGAAGAGCGATTCTGTTTTCTTGGTTTTGAGTTCTACTGGAGCCGTGACAGAAAAGGACGTCCGCATGTAAAGAAGCGGACTTCACGTAAGAAATTACGTCAGAGTATCAGGAATGTTAATGACTGGGTAAAAAATAATCGGAGCCTGGTGTTGGAGGATCTCTTCCGGCGACTGAATTCAATGCTCCGTGGCTACTTCACTTATTATGGTATAATTGGGAATTACAATAGTATTCATGAATACCACTGGCATGTTGTATTCTACTTGAGGAAATGGCTGAGTCGAAGAAGTCAGAGAGGACAGCTCAGTTGGGAAAAGATGAAAAGATTGGCAGAACGGTTTAAACTGGTGGGACCATCAATTAACGAAAAAGGCGGCCGCCGAATGGTGAAGAAGGTATTGATCTACTAATACGGAAGCGAGTATTTCTGAGGAGCCCGGTGCGGTAGTATCGCACGCCGGGATCTGTGTGGGGTCTGCCGGGTAACCGGCAGCTCTACCACGATTATGGATGTAAAAATTATATTGCCAAAAAAGTCTAAAATATATAAAAGATATACTCTGGATATGTGGCTCGACAAATGATTAATAGTGAAATATTATAATGTTATGACTGTTGAGAAAGCCTATATAAAAGAAATATTAGAGAATCTATCCACATTGAATCTTAAGAAAGTGCTTCTCTTCGGTTCCTATGCTTCTGGGCACCAGACTGAGGATAGTGATATCGACTTACTCGTTGTGTTAGATGAAAATTACCAACCATCAACGTATGATGAATGGCTGGAAATAAAAATGAAGGTACGTAGATTATTAAGAGAGATTAATAATAATGTTGGTATTGATTTACTGGTATATACAATACCACAATATGAACAACTATTAAATAATATGAATTCATTCTTAAAAGAAATACATGAGAATGGAAAAGTGATATATGAAAAAGCAAGCTGAAGAATGGTTAAAATACGCGCAAGTAGATTTACTCGCGGCGCGACAGATGATTGTAAATCAAGAATTGACTTCAGTAGTTTCATTCCATGCTCAACAATGTATAGAAAAAGTTTTTAAGGCAGTATTGGAATACTACGATATGAAAATACCACGGGTTCATGATTTAAGAAAATTGTATAAAGAAATTGAGGGAAATGCTAATATAATCGATGTAAATTATGAAATTATTGATCAACTTAATCAAGTCTACATCGACACAAGATATCCTGCAGATCATGGATTACTCCCTGACGGAATACCTTCTCAAGAAAAGGCAAGAGAATTCATGTTTGAAGCAGAAAAGATATACAATCAAGTGAAAGAATATATTGAGCACGAAGTCGAGTAACACCATATAACCTCAAGGATTGAGTCGACCTTCACGGTCGATTCAATCCAATGTTCAAGAAGCCCTGATCGCCAGTATAGCTTCTTATTAATGGGAAATGCTCGCTGGTTTCTGTTGGAAGAAAAACGAAATATGAGAAAAAGGAAGCGTCGCCACCTGTGAGTATGGAACGATTCTTAAAAATAGTAGCAGATCAAACGAGTGCAGCCAAGAGAAAAATATAGATTTTCTACTCCTTCGGATACAGCTCTCCCTGCCATGCAAGGAAATGAGAACAAGCCTTCAGGTTTTCTTTAGAGTGAATAAATCATGGATGAATTGTTACGTAAACCCTGATGGTGAAATCCCTCCATGTTTCACAGGACTGATAAAAAGATAAGAGATGGCTCCGTCGCATATACAACAGCGGCGGTTCTGACTGGATACAGGAGGCAGACGTTTCGTTCTCCTCCGGGATGGGATGCCGGCTCGTGCCTCGAGGAGGAGAATAGCCAGGGCTACGGGAATGGAAGACGATGGATGCAGGAATCCATAGCAGCGGATCTTCATGAATCCTGAAGGGAGCACATGCTGGAGGAATCGCCTGATAAACTCACATGCCTGAAGACGCAGCAGCTTCTCAGCCCCAGTGGCTGAATCAGTGTAGCGGAAGAGGATGTGGTTGTCCTCGATGGCGACAATCCGGCTGTCGGAAATAGCGGTACGAAAAACGTAGGAAGCGAGGTAGCGAATACTTCGTTCCCCGCTTCCGGCTGGTTGGGAGTTGACGTTCCAATCCTGGCTCCAGGCTGCGGCATCGACAGATGACAGCAGCCCGTTTCGCTTCAGGGCCGTGTACATCCGGTGTTTCACCAGTTTAGCTGCTACGCGGACGGGAAGATAGAATGCCTTCCGGCAGGGGTGCCGGCTATGATCTTCTGAAGAGAAAGCACCACCGGGAACGACATAGTGGATGTGAGGGTGGTACTGGAGTTGCCGGCCCCGGGTATGCAGTACGCCGAAGAATCCCGGAACATCCCCCGGAAACCAGGTCTGTTCGGAAGCAAGTTTTTTCATGATACCGGACGTGGCGGCGAAAAAGGCGGCATAGGCGAATCGTTGATGCTGTCGAAATACCGTGCGGAACGGCGCCGGAACGGTGAAGGTAATCATGAAACCGCCGGAATCAGTGCATGAAATTTCCGATAGAAAATACCGTGAAACGGTAGTAGAATGGGAATATCCGAAGGGCGTGATTGAAAAATACGTCAGCCGTAACGGAGCGGTGAGAACGGGAAGAAACGCCTGGCTCTTTCTGACGACGGCTCTGGCTGGAAAGAATGTTGGCTTTGAAGAAATCGGGAACCGGATCTACCGAATCTTCTTCAGGGAATTCTTTCTAGGGTATGCAGATATGAAGGACATGAAGGTCTACGATATCATGACCTATAAGAATGAGTTGAAACTGTAAGGGATGTGGTTGGCTAATAGTCCGCGATGTCCTGGTTTGTACAAATACTTTTGAGTAACAATAGCTGAGGTGAGATGAATGCAAATATTAGAAGAAGCAATGAGAGTTGCAATTACCGAAGCAAAAAAGAGCTTAAAAGAAGGCAATCATGGATTTGGAGCTGTTATAGTTAAAGAAAATAAAATTATAGCAAAAGCTCATGATACAGAAGAAACTGATAACGATCCGACATCCCATGCGGAAATTAATGTAATAAAAATAGCTTCTAAAAAATATGATAAAAATCTTTCTGATTGTACTATTATTTCAACTCATGAACCTTGTCCAATGTGCTCTTCCGCAATACTTTGGTCAAAGATTAGGAAAGTAGGATATGGATTCTCTATAGCAGAATCTCTAAAACAAGATAGAAAAAGGATCGATATATCATGTAAAGAGATATTTGAAAGGTCAGGAATTGTTTTAGACCTCAAAACTGATATGCTAAAAGACGAATGTCAAATTCTTTATAATAAAAATGTTCGAGATGAAATAAAGCGACTACGAAGAGTAAATAAACAAAAACTTTATGAATATAATGAAGATTCAATAAAACGACGTCTCTTATGGTTTAAGGAAAACAAAGATAATTTTGATTTTATTAATGAGAATACATTGGAAAGTGCATACAAATTATTGTTATGTCGATTTGGCATTAATGAGAATGATGCACCCGTTATTTTAAAAGAGAATAATAAGATACTTTTTCATTCAATGAATTTTTGTCCGACACTTGAAGCATGCAAAATATTAGATTTAGATACACGATATATCTGTAGGCGATATAATGAAAAATCCACAGATATTCTGATAAAGCAAATTGATCAAAAATTGCGTTTTGATAGAAATTACCAGAAATTAAGACCATATTATGAATATTGTGAAGAAATGATTATAAAAGAATAGGGGAACCGTCGAACAAGCGCCTGCACCCGACGAGGCGAATAATGGGCGGGAGCTGAAGGTGAGGGTTTTACAGGATGATGCAACACGCGCCTCGCTGGTGAGGCGTATGTTATGTAGACAAATTTGGTTAAGGGCACCTCTGAAAACTACTCTTTTCCCCATATCCTGCGTCGTCAAGATTTCCCGCAGTCCTCAACTCTTGTTACCACAAGAGTTTGCGGGTGCTACAAAATCTTCCCTCCTTGACTATGGCAAAAATACCACGTTTTTAGAGGTGCCCTTAAATAATAAGAATATTTGCATACATTGTTTAATATGAAAAGAAGAAGTGCAATGCTATTGATTATTAGCGTTCACAAATAAAGGAAGTAATACAATATCGAATAATTGTAAGAATAATAGTGGGGGTATTTCATGAAGATGATATATATACTTACGGCTACATTAGTATGTATACAGATGTATGGAGAAATAGTCACAACAGAATATACAACTGATAGGAAATATCTGATCAAGACGCACATATTAGAAGAAGGTGATAAGAATTTTGAAGAACTTGAGAAAGTAGTATTCAAATATAATGAAAACAACTTACTCATTTCAACGACATATTTTAACAATGCAAGGGTGAGAAATAAGACTGGTGTGATCTTGCAAATTAATGAATCCATAAATGATAATAAAAAATACACAATGACGTATACAGATGAAAATATTGAGGAAACTGGGATTGCTAAAGTAATCGAATATTGTAATGAGAAAAATGAAGTTATACGGTTAGAATACTATGACAAAGAGCAACTGTTATTTACTGAGAATGATACTATGCTATTAACTAAATTCCCTTTCTATAAAATTAGTTTCATAGAAAAAGTTATGGGATTAAATGAGAACAAAGATAGTGAAAGAACGGTATATTCTTACAGTGCAGAATATAAAGGTGCTAGATCTATAGTGCAATTTATCAGTAAACCAGTAGATCTTGAAGAAGATGATATTTTATTTATTAATCGTTATCTCTCCACACGTAATGCACAGCAAATGATTGGACTGTATCATAAGAAGGTCAAGGTGAAAGAAGACGATAAAGAATACTATATTCTATTTCAAGATGAAAATCTTCAATATATTCATCTCAATAACTATGCTGCTGTTTATTATTATATTGGAGGAATAAATACAAAGTTGAAACTATTATCAGTTGGTTTTACAGATGTTAATTGTTAACTAAATTTAGCAGCATAACCTCAAGGATTGAGTCGACCTTCACGGTCGATTCAATCCAATGTTCAAGAAGCCCTGATCGACAGTATCGTTTCTTATTAATGGGAAACGGTCGCCGGTTTCTATTGGAAGACAAATGGCACGTAGGAAAAAGCAGCGGCGCCACCTGTGAGTCTGGAATTCTGCTGGCGACTAGCATTGACGGAGAGGTCCTTCAAAATCAGGAGACCCCTCACGGGACAGCGGTCATGATCTTCTCCGGCGGGAATCGTACCGTGAGTCTGCTTCGCTGCCTGCCGGTTCCGTATCCAAGGCGAAGAATCATCACAGGATGCCTGGTTTCAGGACAGCCGAACAGTCCGGAAAAATGGGGTTTCGCGTCCTTTATTGTCGCAACTGCTTCCCGGGTGAACCGCCACGGTTCCAGCTCCGCCATATGTAAATACTGAGTAATGACCCCATAGGGATGCACCGACAGTCCAAGTTCGGTTGCCTTAAGCCAGACCGATTGCATTGTCCGGCCTGCTTCCAGAAATGCCCGTCTGCTCCGGCCGGGGGCAGTGACAAGACACAGAGCCCCGCAGAATGACAGTCGCTCCGATAATCCCTTCGCGACAAGGGGACCGACACCCCACCGTGCAATAATCCGCCCGAGCGAACGGCTTCCGAAGATCCGGAGTGCAATAGCAGCGGGAAACGGCAAATCCAGACTTTTAATGTCCATCCCCCATCCATCGGAGAGAAGCTTCCGCCGGCTGAACTTGACAGTGTTGAACAGCCCGTCAAACAGGGGAGGATGGCTGAGCAGAATTGACGAGAATACACTGTCGATCCCGACAAGTTGTTTCCTGGTATCGATATCCCGAATCCAGTGAACAGCAGTTCCGCTGCCTGCCGCTGCCCCGGACAGCTCCTTGATCATGCTGTCCGGCAATACCCTGGTTGAAAATTTTCGCCGGTCCGTATGACGTTCAGAGAAAGTGACGGCCGGATAAGCCGAAACCGAATCAGCAGGAGTGAAATGCAGCCGTGCGACTGGAATCAGTGATTGTGATGAATCATTTTTCTGATCAAGCGCATCTGCAGGGGAAAAATCAGGGCGGCATTCCAGCCCGCGAATTCCAGCGGCAAGAATCATGTTCTCGATAGCCGCCCCTATGCTGATGAAGGAGTACATGTCCAGCACATCAATGGCAAGCAGGCGATCTCTCACCATGTATACATCGATAAAATCCGGCCCGGGCGAGAAAGTCCAGGGCTGTGTATTATCGGATGAGGGAGCCATTCCCGCGGACTCCACCAGAAAATGAAAATCTTTATCTGTCATCGCAATTCCTCGCAGTCATCGGTATTCCCCCACTCCTGTAGCCGGAAATCGGGTACACATTCAGGTTCTGTTTTGGCCTCCGGACGTACCGGTGCCGGCCAGGAAGATGTTCTCAAAAAGGCAAAAGCCTCCAGCGCGCGATCCAGGTGTGTCTGTTCATGTGTTGCCATCACACTTACACGCAGGACCTCCTGCCCTTGGGGGACAGCAGGAGATAAAACCGGATTGACATAGACTCCCAGATCGAGCAGCCGGGCGTATGCCCCGAGGGCAATTACCTCGTGCCCGCAGAATACGGGTACGATGGGAGATTCAGACGTATCGACCCGGTACCCCAGAGACCGTAATCCTTCACCCAGAAATATAGCATTTCTTTTCAGAACATCACGGCGCCAGGGTTCGGATTCAATCAATTTCAGCGCAGCCAGAACCGCCGCGACAGCCGTCGGGGGAAGGCTGGCCGAGAAGATGTGACCCCGGGAATTGTGGCGGAGACTGTCAATAATGGCTGCATCGCCGGCGATGAAACCACCGACAGATGCGAACGATTTGCTGAAAGTCCCCATGATGATATCAACCTCACTGCCGAGGCCGTAATGTTCGGCAATGCCCCTTCCATTTTTCCCGAAAACACCAATGGCATGCGACTCATCAAGCATCAACCGCGCGCCATAGCGTTTTTTCAATGCGACCATGGCAGGAAGATCGATGATGGTTCCCTCCATGCTGAAAACACTGTCACTGACGATCAGACATGCTTCATCAGCATGACGCGCAAGAACCTGTTCGAGTGAATGCACATTGTTGTGCTCATACCGGACAAGTTTGGCGCCCGAAAGCCGGGCTCCATCAATCAGGCTGGCATGATTCCGCCGATCCATGATCAGAACATCATGACGTCCGACCAATGCGGAAAGCGCCCCGACATTTGCCTGATATCCCGTACTGTAAAGCATGGCGTCATCTTTTCCCGTGAAAACAGCAAGCTGCCGGGCCAGTTCCCTGTGGACATCCAGGGTTCCATTCAGCAAGGGGGAACCTGAGCAGCCGCTTCCATACCGGTCAAGAGCAGTGTGCATGGCCTCACGTACCCTGGGGTGATTGGCAAGACCCAGATAGGAATTGGATCCCATCATGATGACTTCGCGGTTTTCATATTCTACAACGGGTCCCTGCGGTCCCGTAAAAACGGGAAAATACCGGTACATTCCCGCAAGACGTACGCGTCCCAACCGACTGGATTGAAGGTGATGACGGAACGGATCAGGCTTGCCGCCCTGCTCCGTCTCGTTCGGAGCAGGGCTTTCAGACACTTCTATTGCCTGCTCCTGCCGGAAGGGGCTATGACTGGTCCCGGGAAGTTCAATAACTTCCTTGAAAAGATCGGCGTACACTGCAGTAAACGTACCACCCCGGCAATCCTTCATGTAATAACGGCATCGCTGGGGAACAGCTCCCAGCGACATTTTGAAATCATAAGTCGTAATGCCCAGATTGATGCGTTTTTTCCCCAGACTGCAGGCAATCCTGATGGATTCCAGAAAACAATTGGCATAAAGGGCATATTCATCCCGCAATTCATAATCCAGCCCCTCTGCCATGCCAAAAAACTCTTCATCACCGACAAGATTCAAACCGAAAGCAACCAGCCGGCCATCAAGAAAAAAGGCAAGAACATGACTTCTGTCACTCAGGTGCTTAGCCATCATTCTGAACCAATGAGGAGTCAATTTTTCGTGGGAATACCCATTGTTTTTTTTGGCGACCTGGGTCCACAATCGTGCCATATCCTCAGCCAGCCAGGCATAATCAGAAATGATCCTGATTTCAATACGCGGATTGGCAGTCAGCTTTCCCATTCGTTTTTTCAGATCATTCCGCCGCTTTGACTTCAGGGCACCAAGATAGCCATCAAACGAATCCCACGGCAAATCAAGCTGAGCCAGGGGAAATCCCTCGACCGGTATGTATGCGAAATCTTCCAGTTCCGCAAAATCATTCCATAGGGGCTGTTCTATATCCCGAATAAAGCAGAGGGCCGCATTTTCGGCCGCGGCAATCCTGTCGAGTTCGGCATTGACCAGCGGCCAGAACTTTTTCAGAACCACGGGATCGATGCAGACTGTCCGTCCGACAGATGCGATATGGCCGACTTCAAGCACACGCGTTTCCATGAACCCGCTGCGCCAGGTATTTACCGTCGCAAGAACATCGGCGGGATAGATTCCTGCCATTTCAGCAAGATTCAGCGTGATGGAAAAAGCGTATATTATGCCGACAGCGGTGTCGTCATCATAACATATCAGATACCAGGGACTCAGAGCATTGATGCGTGATTCTTCATTCGCCAGAAGGTGATTTGATTCAAGCCCCACGGCTTCTCTGGGGGCCAACCGGTTCCAGGTTTCCAGCGGAACATCCTGGATTTTGCGGTAGCTGTCAATTCTCAGTTTACCCATTCAATTCTCCGTTTTATTGCTTTCTCAACCGTGAGTCAAGGAGCATGACAGTGAATGAATAGTAGGAAAATTAATCTGGGCAATCAACGTCACAATCACGAAAATCGGCGAAAAACGTGGGGAAATAGCGCGGAGAATAGAAAAGAAAGAAAGAGGAATGGACAATATGCACAAGCTGTTAAGGCAAAAAAGAAGGGATTGGCCTCGAAACAGGCATAAAAAAGCTTCCTGAAGCTCGAAAGACATTCCCAAGATGACGAACCTCTCCTTTATTATAACAGGATGAGAGAAGGAAAAAAATCAGTTCGGCGATGTAGGATCAAAACCGGGAGGAGGCCGCCCCTGTTTTGCAAGACAGCGGAGGATACGGGCTATCTCCTCCGGTTCCTGAATTACCGCTATCACCTTCATCTCGGGACCGCATTTCGGGCACCGCCATCGTTTTATCCACAATCCCGAAGCAACGCCAAAGAAGTACCGCAGGACAAATCCATGTCCCCACAGGCGGCTACTTCCGCAGGCAGGACACCTGCCAGGATTTTTTCACCGGAATTTCTTCCCCAGTACTTGATTTTTTTCTAATCCTATCCGACAAATAAGTAACGATTTTTTCCCCTCGGGGAGAGTTTTAAGAGCAATGGGAAGCGTCAACTTCTTAACCATTGCTCTTTTTTTATGTCGGACGAATAGAATTCCTCCCTAAATCATTTGCGAGATTGTGTAACTGTTCTTGAGTTTTTCTACGCAGGTTTGTCTAATTTAATGTGCGAGTCTACACCAGATCATTATGCCAGGGACAGCTTGTACAACCAAAAGATAGGTGCAATGTGTTACTTTGCAAGGAATTAAAAGATACTATTCAAACTGTTTTAGATAGACTAAACTATTTCAATGAGTACACTTTTACCAATTGACTATTTAAATGAAACGGTAGAATCTCTAAAAACTCTGAATCCAGTTAAGATTGTACTGTTTGGATCTACCGTGCGTGGGGATACACATGAATGGAGTGATTTAGATCTTCTGGTTGTCCTGGATACTGAAAAGATTCCTCAGTCATACGAAGAAAAAATGAAGATAAAACTCGCTGTAAGAAAAACAATACGCGAGCAAAGCTATAAAGTACCAATAGATATTCTAGTATATACCCGTCCGGAATATGATGCTCTAACAGCACAAAATAGTTCTTTCATCAAAGAAATCCAATCAGAAGGGAAAACACTTTATGAAAGAAAAAGTTAAAGAATGGATGAAATACGCTGAATTAGATTATAAATCAGCATTGAAACTAAGCGAAGATGAAAACTTGACCTCCACTGCTGCGTTTCACTGTCAACAATCTGTTGAAAAATATTTAAAAGCTTTGATAGAAAATAAAGATAATCCCGTACCGAAAGTACACACTCTACAAGTATTAATGAATACTGTTATGAAAACCTACAAGATTGGATATGATCATGATGTATTAGATCAAATCAATGATGTTTATATTGATACGCGATATCCATCGTCAACTGGATTAATTCCTGAAGGAATTCCCAAGAAAGAAACAATAACTATTTTTCTTTCGTTCGTTGAAGATCTAAAAGAGAAGGTAGAGGAAATCTTAAAATAAAGGCGATTGCTTTATAACTTCAAGGATTGAGTCGACCTTCACGGTCGATTCAATCCAATGTTCAAGAAGCCCTGATCGACAGTATCGTTTCTTATTAATGGGAAATGATTGCCGGTTCCTATTGAAAGACAAATGCCTGAAGGCGCAGCAGCTTCTCAGCCCCAGTGGCTGAATCAGTGTAGCGAAAGAGGATGTGGTTGTGTCCTCGATAGCGACAATCCGGCTGTCGGAAATAGCGGTACGAAAAACGTAGGAAGCGAGGTAGCGAATACTTCGTTCCCCGCTTCCGGCTGGTTGGGAGTTGACGTTCCAATCCTGGCTCCAGGCTGCGGCATCGACAGATGACAGCAGACCGTTTCGCTTCAGGGCCGTGTACATCCGGTGTTTCACCAGTTTTGCTGCTACGCGGACGGGAAGATAGAATGCCTTCCGGCAGGGGTGCCGGCTATGATCTTCTGAAGAGAAAGCACCACCGGGAACGACATAGTGGATGTGAGGGTGGTACTGGAGTTGCCGGCCCCGGGTATGCAGTACGCCGAAGAATCCCGGAACATCCCCCGGAAACCAGGTCTGTTCGGAAGCAAGTTTTTTCATGATACCGGACGTGGCGGCGAAAAAGGCGGCATAGGCGAATCGTTGATGCTGTCGAAATAGCGTGCGGAACGGCGCCTGAACGGTGAAGGTAATCATGAAACCGCCGGAATCAGTGCATGAAATTTCCGATAGAAAATACCGTGAAACGGTAGTAGAATGGGAATATCCGAAGGACGTGATTGAAAAATACGTCAGCCGTAACGGAGCAGTGAGAACGGGAAGAAACGCCTGGCTTTTCCTGACAACAGCCCTGGCCGGAAAAAATGTTGGGTTTGAAGAGATCGGGAACCGGATCTTCTTCCGGGAATTCTTTCTAGGATATGCAGATATGAAGGACATGAAGGTCTACGATATAATGACCTATAAGAATGAGTTGAAACTGTAAGGGATGTGGTTGGCTAACTGTCCGTGATGTCCTGGTTTGTACAAACTGCGGGCGCCGATGAAGAAAAGGAATAATTATCAATCATGATTGATTTAAAACAATATAAGTTGATTAGTTTTGATATGTTTCAAACAATAGTCGATTTAAATTCGCAAAAGAAAGTTATCTTGAAGAAGCTTTTTGGTAATTCATATAATAGCGAAATTGCAAATCAATTCTGGTCTGATGCTGATGAATATGTTTTCCAATATTTCCATAGAATAGCAAATAATGATCAACCTTATAAAACTGTAATTGATATATTTAAACAATGCTATGAGCAACTTTTCCCAAAATACAATATTAACTTATCACCAAAAAAAGGAGCTGAAATACTTGCTGAATCACATAATGATTCAGAACTGTTTCCAGAATCATTGTATGTCATTAATCAAATCAAGAAAATAAAGAATGTATGCATCATAAGTGATACTGATACTTTAATGATTAAAGCACTGCTTACTAAATTTGGAATATCTAAAGTATATTTATCAGAAAGTTATAAAGCATATAAATTTGATAAATCGGGCATTCTTTTTAAGGAAGCAATCAAAGATTTCAATATTTACCCAAAAGAAATGCTTCATATTGGAGATGGAAGCAATGATGTTCTTGGAGCAAACCTTATAGGTTCAGATTCTGTCTGGATAAATAGGAATAATCGAGTATGGACAGAAGAAAAAAGACCAACTTATGAAATTAATTCATTAAGTGAATTAATCGAATAGAAGATGGCTAACAACTGATTCAACCTGACAATTCCTGTTGTCACAATTTTTGCGGACGCTGCGCTGCAAAAATTGCGCCAAGCCCTGTGGGCCGGAATTGCAGGTTAACAAAATGTTATATCCACAGTGGAGATAATAGAGGTATAAAGTTTAATCGCAATAATACTTGACAACTTGTCACGATAATGTATATTAGAAGTATGAAAACACTACCTGTCGGTGAATTTAAAACCCACTTTTCTGAAGTAATAGATGATGTACGTGCAGGAGAGGAAATTATAATCACATACGGAAAAAAGAAAGAAAACGTTGCAGTAGTAATACCATATTCCGCCTATGAAAAGCGAAATAAGATAAAGCTTGGGCTCTTGCAAGATAAAGAATATGAGATAAAAAAAGATTTCGAAATGACTGAAGAAGAATTACTTGGAATATGAAATATCTTCTCGACACACATTATCTTTTATGGTCATTGTTTGACCCTGAAAAAATAGATAAAAATGTACTTTCAATACTTGAAAATGAAGAAGATGAAAAATATATATCTGGAATAAATCTATGGGAAATATCATTAAAATATTCCCTTGGAAAATTAGAAATAAATGGTCTTAATCCTGAACAAATTACAGATAGCATAATAGAAGCTGGATTTAAGATAACAGATATTGATTATAAATCGTATGCATCATATTACAAATTACCGAAAAAGGAGGATCACAAAGATCCATTCGATCGGATGTTGATATGGTATTCAATCCAGAATGATTTTATTTTAATCACTAAGGATAGCAAGATCGAACAATATATACCAGATGGGCTTAAAGTAGTTACTGGAACATAACCTCAAGGATTGAGTCGACCTTCACGGTTGATTCAATCCAATGTTCAAGAAGCCCTGATCGACAGTATTGTTTCTTATTAATGGGAAATGGTCGCCGGTTTCTATTGGAAGACAAATGCCTGAAGGCTCAGCAGCTTCTCAGACCCAGTGGCTGAATCAGTGTAGCGAAAGAGGATGTGGTTGTCCTCGATGGCGACAATTTTCTGAGTAGGTATACAACAGCAGCACATCCTCGAAAATGGTAAAAACCCATCGTGCCGTCGGATTATCAGTCGGCTTATTCTTCTGGTCCCATATATGTGTTCCCTTTTCTTTGAGAGCGCGGCGAATGCGTTTTTCCGCAAGGGAGTAGACCAGAAGCGAGAGAGTCATGATCATGATCAGTGACATCACCCGTTCAGGTTTTTTCAGAAACAGCCGGTCTGTATAGAAGAGGGGATCTTTCAGGAAACGAAAGCCCCGCTCTACACTGACATTCTGATCCTTGTAGACCTCGATTATCTGTCGGTCTGAAAGGTTTTCCTCATCGAGCTCGTTTGTGGCCACGATGAACTTGCTCTTACGGAGTCTGTCGGCCTCTATACGCTCCTCATCATAGCTGAGCACCCCTTCTGATAAACCATGAGGTCGGGATGGGAGTGCTGCCTGCCTTCGCCGACCTTTGCCCTCATAGCAGGGCCTCTCATAGACATGGAAAGCTATATGCAAGTGCTTGAGTTTCCGAGAGAAGGATTCTGCAGCCGTCCGGGCATCCTCGGCACAGGCAGTGTTACGCAGATGCTTCAGTTCTATTTCTTTCTTTCTCAAACTCTTTCTTCAGGTTCTTTCGGAAAGTCTTCATCTCCCGTTCGTAGGCTTTCTCGGAGAATATGAGCAGCCACCTTTGAGGGACACCGGCATATTCGCTGCCGACACGGATATACCAATACCCTCCGCCGATCTGTTCCATCTGCTCATCGGCGAGACAACTGTAGAGGTCTTTTGTATCCTTGATCGTCTCCGGCACCCGGGTGGACCCATCGTAGATCCTTCGAGCAGGAGGCGATAGGTCTCTTTGGTGTAAAAGGCCGAGTCGGCCACGATATAGGGCATATCATCTCTAGTGAACTGCTCTTGAAACTTCTTCACTGTCTCCGAAAGGTTTTCTTATCGTTACTGTTGCCGCTGAGCGCCTCGACCCACAGCGGCAAAGAAGTTTTGTTGACGCTTATCATCTGCGCAACTACCTGGTTCAGCTCGGGAGAGTTGTCCTTGGAGTAGCCCTTGGTGATCTGTATTACTCCCTCCTCAACTTTTTCGACATTACTGTTATACTCGCCGTGAACACTGAAAGTAGTCGAGTCGAGGTGAGCAAATCGGGTATCAACCCCCTGATCCGCCAGTATCTGTGAAGCAACCGAAAAAACAGCTCGGTAATTCCATACTCATAAAAGCCCATGGCGTTTAAGACCATCGCCACGACTGCCTCGCCTATGGTCACTTTTCTTTCACCGTTTTCCACATGCCGGTCAATCAGCTCGGCCAACCGGATCTCTTTACACACCCCTGCGACAATGCCGAGGTGTTGAATCAGTTTCGATGAGTAGTTCTCCAGGGAGGAATTGATACTAGTCACCTGTTTAGGTTCTCAACATTGAATAATTTAAAAAACGATTAATCTGCCCTTGAAAGTAGGTAATTTCCCAATTTTGCCAGTTTCGGCCTTGCGCTCCTCGATTAATTTTCCTACCATTCAAACAGAGGTGAATTCATCCTCTACTCGGATGAAGTAAAAGAGTTGTTTCTTTGCGTGATGGAAGATGCCAAAAAGAAATTCGAACCGAAGCTAATTCAATACACAATAATGAGTAACCACGTCCATTTGATTGTAAAAGCCGAAAATTATATGTGGAGCGGACTCTATGAACTGAAAAAAGGGAGGTTGAGACTACTCGATCCACCGGATGAGTGGTTGAAACTGATAATATAACCGAAGATCACAACTAAAAATCCAATTAGGGCTTTCAAGAGAGATCCCGATGAACCACTCTTTTAGTATTCCATAGGCGAAAAATCACCTGAAATTTCGATACATCCATCCAATACTCTATTAGAAGCTCAATTTGTGATACAATCTGCAAATCAGCAAGCCCAATTAGTATGAGGCCATGTCATTTTCTGATTTTTGACCTCTCATCATATCCATTTTTTCTCACGATGAAGCAGAATAGATTATAAAAAAGTACATTATCCCTGTTTTCCTCCCATATCTCGTCCTCCGTCCCCTATTGATTGGATCAATTCAGGACAAATCGGATCGGATAACGAAACCGCACGGCCACAGGTTTTCCGTTGGCTTCGGCCGGGCCGCATTGCAGTCCTTCCAACGCTTTTACGGCCGCTTCGGCAAAGCCGTTTTTCGGGTCTTTCAAAACAATGACTTGTCTGACTAACCCGGTCTGATCTATGTAGAGTTCCACATACACAACAGCTTCCAGCTTCTGGCGCAGAGCCATGGGCGGATACTCAATCCGGTCCAGAATCTCCTCTACGGGAATAACCGGAATTTTAGAGATTTTATGCTGGGGAAGGTATTCAGGCTCCTGTTCGACCACGGGAGAAACGGTTTCCTCCTCCTCCACGACTTCTTCGTCGACCTGGATAATCTTCTCCGCAACCGAAGGTTGGTCATTCACTTCGGTAACTTCTTTTTTAGGCTGCGGTTTCGGAGGGGGCGGCGGTGGAATATACTCTTGAAAATCGACCAATTTGATAACTTCCGCTTCCGGTACGGCAACAACGGCTTCTCTGGTAATGGAAAAACGAAAATAGAGCAGCAATAGTACATGAGCCAAAGCTGCCAGGCCGATCATACTGAAACGGATGAAGGTTGTACGGGAGGAATGAGATGATGTCAGGGTCATTACAAATCCTCCTTTACCACGAAACTGACCACACGGTGCTGCAGGAGCTGAAGGATCTGAACCACTTCATTCACATAGCGGTAAGGAGTCGATCTGTCCGCCAGAATATGGATTCTCAAATCGGGAAACTCGACAAAGGCTGCGGTGATAAGCATTTCCAGCTCCTCCGCGTTGACCGGATCCCCGTCGACAACGACAACCCCTTCCTGGTCGATCCAGATTTCCAACTGGTGCTCCGCATCGGTCAGTTCAACCTGTTTCGCCTCGGGATATTCAATCCGAACCTCTTTCCGGTAATTGATCAGCGAAAGGAGCATAATAAAAACCAGAAGGAGAAATCCGATATCCGACATGGCCGATAAAGGCGTTCTGGGCGGCCGGCGGGAACTTTTCAGCTGAATCACGATGATCCTCCCTCTTCCGCCGCCATGATAAAGGAAAAATTTTCGATTTTCCGGATGCGGATGGTATGGAGCGTATCCACAAATCGCTGATAAGGCACATCGGGATCAATGAGCAAAGCCACTGTCAGATTGGGATGGACCCGGAGGTTCACGTCCAAAAGTTCATCCAGATCTTCCCCGTTCAGGGACTTTTCCTGAAAGACCAAATCTCCCGAGGCGGTCAAATTGAGTTTCAGGAGATCTTCCTTCTGGACAATCCGCGGCTTCTCCTTGGAAGGCAGATTGACCAGAAATCCCTTGTTCGTGTTGAATCCGGCAATCACCAGAAAGTAGATGATCAGGAGAAAACTCAGATCGTTGAGGGCTCCCATGGGATCATCCGCTTTGTGGGTGAAAAATTTCTTCAACTTCACGCAGTCGTTTCCTTCAGGGATTGCCGCGTAGAGGTTTGCTCCTGTCGAATGGATACCGCCGCAACCATATCGCTGGCCACTTTGGTAATATCCGCCGCAAAGGAATCCACCCGATGGGAGAGGATATTGTACCCCACCAGGGCGACAATCGCGATAATCAGACCGAAGACGGTTGTCATGAGGGCTTCGTATATCCCGTTGGCAACCAGCTGGGCATTCACATCGGCCGCTTCAGCAATGGACCGGAAGGCGCCGATCATACCTGAAACGGTTCCCAGAAATCCCGTCAAGGGACCAATGGACGCTAAAGCGGAAAGAAAATTGAAACCATTCTCCAGCCGGCGGATCTGCTCCTGCCCCTCCGCTTCCACGGCTTTTTCCATCCGGTGTTCCCCGTAGGGAGCATTTTTCAGGACCTCTCTCAGGATCCTTCCGGAAACATTCCGGGGCTTCAAACTGTTCAAATACTCCTCTGCCTGGGAAATCCGTCCGTGCTCTATCAGGTCCAGGGCCTCCCGGCGGACTTTTCCGGTTCTCAGATCATGGAAAAGAATATAGAAAACCCTCTCCAGGATCAGAGCAACCGTAAGTATGGAAAATATCAGCAGGGGCCACATAAAAACCCCGCCCATTTCGAAGAAACGGAATAAACTCCATTGTTCTGTCATTTTTCTTTCTCCTATAGTATTGCAGACACTTTTTTCAACTGTCTAATCATCTTTCATTTTATCACTCTTTTTCAAAGTGATATCCGAGCGGGGGATTTTTTCCTCCCACAGGGACTGCCAAGTCACCGCCAGGGTAAAGAAGCCGGCGGTCTCCTCATAATCCCTCAACAGGGTTCCCGAATCCCGAACCGGGATCAGTTCTTCCGGCAGATAGGCCGTGCTGTAACAGCCGTCCCAGGTGACTCCTTCTTCCCGGACGTATCTCTTTTCCGGGTCTTTGCAGGAATCCGGTTTGGGGAATTTGTCTCCGTACCCGTACAACTCCGGAAAAAGCAGAGACTCCAGATCTCTCTGAAAATCCTCCGAATAATAACCCCGTTTCTTATGGGCGAAATGATAGGATTCCATATCCAGGGAGTCTTCGATAAAAGGAGCGGCCGCTTCAATACGGGTCCAACGACGGCTGACCATATCCCTGGACCGGTCGCCGTAGTACCGGCTCTCTTTATAGCGGATTTCTCCTTCCAGAACTCCCGTTATTTCGGGGAATTCCTGAACCTCCAGATTCCAGGAATCCCCCCGTGGGCGGACAACCAGACTGCCCAGCATACCGAACCGGGCTTCGGTCCATCCGTTATGCCAGTTGCTGAACCATTCCAGATAATCCATATGGAAAATCCAGCTGCCGTTCTCCTGTCCGAAGGCTTCCCCTGTCACCTGAATATTTTCTCCGTATGGAAGGGATAAGGAAGCCTGCCCCTCTCCGTTTATGGAAAGAGTCCATACCTGAGGATGCTTTTTCTCCCCGGAAATTTCACCAGTCCAAATCATCAGCCCCTGCCTTGTAGCGCAGGAGAAACTGAGAACTGCCAAAATAAAAACGATGCTCCATCGGATGTTTTTTCCTTTTGTCATATTCGGTCTCCTCAGTAACTGACCTTGATGCCGAAGGATGGTATAGGGACCCCCAGATTGAAGTCAGCGGATGTATCCTTATCCTCTTCTCCCGTATAGGAGTTGAAGGATGTATTCGTTTCAGGTTCGTACAAACCTGCCAGAATATCCTCCAGAGCAATATACCACTCCCAGTAGACTTTCGATCCCGGTTTGTAATGCCCGTAGGACAACCTCAAATCGATGGGAGCGGAAATACCGTCCCGCAGGCTGTCGGAATAAAAAGATCTGCGGGCATACTGCTCGATAATGGTCCCATTGAAATCGGCCGGATACATGGTGATGTCTCCCACCTGCGAACGAGGCGCACCGGTTGCCAGAGATCCCATAACGGAAAAGGTCCAGCCGGGATTGAACCGCCAGTTCACCACCAGGTTGAGATTATGAAAACGGTGAAAACTGGGATAATACCATTCGTCCAGAGGGTCTCCGTTACTTTGATAATAATCGTCCGCTTCCTCCTCCGAACCTGTATTGGAAGGGTTGTAATACCGGGCGTATATGAAGGAGTAGGTCAGATAACCGTCCCACTTTCTGCCTGTCTTTTTTTGCAGCATCACATCGAAACCGATCACATGCCCCTTCCCTTTGGTATTGTAATAGAGTATGGCATCTCCGCTCGCATCATCCTCCGTCGTTATAATCAAGCGATTCAGATAATACTTATAGTAACTTTCGGCGGTGAATTTCCATCCATTTCCCCAAAGGACCTCCGCTCCGACGAGGTTGAAAAGCGCTTGATCGGGGCTGAACTTCCAGTCATCGACTCCTTCTTTCTTCTCAAAAACTTCGGAAGATAAGGGAAAATAGGAAAACAATCCCGTTCCACAGGAAAGATTCAGGGCATTGATCCCGTAGCGATCTTCAAAAGCCGTCCAGGTTACACTGGCCCGGGGATTGACCGCAGGTTTGGCGTGCATATTGAAACCGTCATGCCAGATGAAATAATGCTCGCCCCGGAGGCCTACTTCACTGCTGATCCGGGACTGATCGTCTCCATACTCCCATATCAGGAACAAGGCGGAGTTTATGGAGTTGTTATCGTCCACTTTGTTTGTGAAGGATTTTTTTTCCAGTTCGAAAGAAGAACCGTTGAAGCTGCTCGTCCATCCGGTAAAATCCGTATCGGAAGATGTCTGTTTCAGAACCTCTTCCGTTCCCAGGACAAGGACATGGGAGTCGCTCAACAGTTTTTCGCCAGTCAGCTTTACCTGGGCCTGCCGCATATCCAAATCATAGGAGCCCTCATTGGTCAAGCCGTCAATGGAATAGGAATCTCCCGTAAGATAGGAGCTGTATTGATCGATAAAATTTTGGCTATATTCTCTGCTCCCCCTGTTGGAGACCTCGTATTCCATATTCATGATATTCCAGTTGTATCCCGCCAGCATATCAATGAACAGAGTATCCGTAGGAGACCACTTCATCCCTCCGGACAAAAAGGAGTTGATATAGTCGTAATCGAAGAAAACATCCGTCGTGAAACCGTCGTGTTTCGCACTGGTATCCACACCGACACCATCGGTTCCCATAAATCCGTTGAGATAGAATTCCATGGCCGTAGTGGGTTTGTAGTACCATTTGCCGTAAAAATCCCGGATATAGGGTATGGTCGTCATATCTTCCAGTTCATCGGGATAAATCAGTTTCGCCGTATCCAGGTAGGTGACTTTTCCCCCGAGAAACAGTCCGGAGGATTCTCCTAGGGGAGATCGGATAAAAAGATCGGCGGATGTGGTGGAAAAAGAGCCGTCCACCCGCATCTCCGGTTCGTCCGGCGTTTTCGTCGTAATTTCAAGGAGTCCCGACATAGCCCTGCCGTAGCGGGCGGAATAGATCCCGTGAGACAACTTGGCTGTCTCCACCATGTTCGGATTGAAAATGGAGTAGGCGCCTCCCCAATGGAAGGGATACGTCACATAAAATCCGTCCAGGGCAGCGGCCATTTCTTCCGGATATCCTCCCCTGATGGAAGGTTGGGCGTCCCAGCCGCCGGTATAGCCGACTCCGGGAAGGGTTTTTATGGAAGACATGACATCCTCTACAATGCCGATATTGGCGGTAGAGTTCATATCTTCCCGATCCATCGCGATCGAGACACCCACTTCCTCGTCGCTTTCTCCCGGGGCGGAACGCTCCACCACCAACTCCTCTCCTTCGATGAATCCGGAAAGAACCATAGCGACTTCAATCTCTTCCGTACCTTTGGAAACAGGCAAACGGACTCCTTCGTATCCCGGATAACTGACAAGAAGAACCACTCGTTCCATATCTTCCGGAACGGAAGCCACCGCATTCCCTGTCATATCAGTGTAAACGGATTCCTCTTCCCCCACGATATGAATCATAGCCCCCTCCAGAGGGATCTCCAAATCCCTGTCATTGACGATGATACGTATATCCCGTCCGTACAAGGAAATAGTTACAAGAAAAAGACATGCAGCAATCAGTCTATTTTTTTTCACAGGCAATCATTACTTCCTCTTTACCGTCTAAACACACGAGTGTTGAAAAAGTGTCACTCCCCATTCCTATTTCTTTTTAACACAGTATTTTTATACAATGAGTTTTTCTACAGGCTCGTTATATAGCCGACCCCATACGTTCACTCAATAGAAATAGCAACGATGGGATAACCTAACCGACATTCCGAAGCCTTTTCGTAGTCGGATACCACCGATTATGAAGAGAGTTCTCTTCTCCATCGGAATACTATCTGTAATGAACGTAATGTCTGAAACAGAAAGAAGAGCATCGGAAACCAGTAGACAGCGGCTATCCGATTATCCGGAAGTCGAAACGCCAACAGATAGAAAGCCAAAGCAACAATAGCCGTGGGCCAAATGGCTATTTGGGAAGCCTTACATACATCAGCTGACTGCATCTCGTCGTCCCATATATTGCGGCGCCGGATTCGTTCCAAAAACCATAATACTAATATGAAAATGAAAGGGCTCATTATAACCAGTGAGAACATCGGTATAGCCAGCAAAATAGAATCACCTGTTTGTCCTTTCTGCATCCACAGTGTTATCAACAAGAATACCAGCCCACTGATTCCAGAAAGACTTCCAGTATAATGCAGAGTCAGAAACAGGGCATCATCTTTACCGGTCTTTGAAAAAACAAAAAGGAAACCTTCCCTGAGATAAAGAATGATGATCGCAAGGGAAGAAAGTAGATAGACAAGATGAATGAAGAAATTCGCTTTCAGGATATTCCATTCCCCTTGAAAAGACAGATTCGCTTCGAATTGATGGCCGATATCCTGGAGCATCGCCAAATCGCTGAACATCAGAACAAAAGACAGAATACCCATGAATAGTATTGCAGCCCTGATTCGCCGGAGGGTCGGGACCGATTTCTGCTGTCGTATCAGCAGGGCGATTGAGACGAATTGGTAGAGGAATAGGATTGCCAAGCACCCAACGATTACTAATGACTGTTGGTCCGGAGGGCGGATGTTCGCGTCTTCCATGAGTCGAACTGCAGAGAATAATTGAGTAAAGCCGACGATGCAGGAAAGGACAGCGGCCAGTCCAAGGGCTCGGATGAGCCAGAAAAACAAAACGTTACCTCGATTCATCCTGTTCCTCCTCTTTTAGGTAAAAAACATCATCGAAGGAAACACCGAATACGCGTGCAATCTTCATTGCTAAAAGACAGGAAGGAACAAACCTGCCAGATTCAACAGAATAGATGGTCACCCGGGTCACACCCACCGCATCAGCCAATTCCTGCTGAGTCATTTCGCCATTTTCAAATCGCAGCTTGCGTATGTAATTACCTAACTCCATGTATATTTTGCTCATCCATATGATAAGTATAATTATCTTAATGCTAAGCAAACTTATCTCATTCTGTCAATACTGATCCACTTCATCAAGTATCTCAGAGAGATCTCCTGACTCGTTCACATCACTGAAAACTTCTGCCCAGATGACGAACCGATCTTTCTCATTCTCCACTGCAATGCCTTTTTAGATCTGTCTCACAGACTGGCAGACATTTTGGTGCTATCGTTATTAAAGGTGTGTTCAATGTATCCGCCAAAATAATAACGAATATATTATAGTTTATTACGGACATAAATGTTGATCAGAAATAAATACCCCACTTTCAAGACCTGTAATCACAAAAAGTACATTTTTGGAAGGTAAAAACCAGTCGTCATAGCCATTATAACTTAAGGCGTCACAGAGCTGGGCCGCTGTCGCCTATGGCATATACAATACCGGCGCTGCCCCCGCCATCCGATCCTCCCGTATTACACCCGATTGCCAGCAATCACGCTACTGTAATCAAGAGTCCTAAAATACTTCTTCTCTTTTCCATGGATTATCCTCCAATATTATTTTTTCCATAAGCCGGGCAGTGTTTTGTGGCTGCAGGGATAAACCCGGATTATCCTGAGTTCATTCATAGAAGATTCAAAAAACGGATCAAAACTCTCTTCCATCTTTGGGTCCCCCCGCCTGACAATTCTGTCCGGATTTGATAAATGCAATGACATTAACCAGCAATATCAACAATCCGGAAACACTGGAAAAAAGTCCTTGGCTCAACGGCATCTGACGGGTTACAAGGCTATGTGTATATACGATTGTGATCAGAAAAATGACAAAAATCGTCGGTAAAAGAATCCATCTCCGCTCAACAGGCTTTTTCGAAGCAATCAGTAATAAAATCCCCCAGGAAACACCTACGGCTGCAACAATCCCCAGTGGATATTCATATGTTCGATAGCGCAGCAATGCAGGTATGAAAACACGGGCCGCAATTATTAAATCCGCAATGGCCGCCAGCCAGTATCCTGTTCTCAGCCATTTTTCCTTCTTCATGATAGAAGACCTCCACTCACAAAGAAGTCTTCCCTGCATCCCATAGGAAGCAGGGAAGACCCGTCAATCTGTCCCCGGCCCTTCAGGAAAGAAAAGCCTTACGATCAGTAAGAAATCCCATAGCTGTAGACCGATCCTGAATCAGCCCCCTCTGTATCATCAACATCGTTCTGGTATGTTCCGATTATGGCGGTCGTACCCGTTTCGGACAAGGAGACACTTTTACCGAAGCAATCCGCCGAAGCACCGTCGGCAGCAGCGATTCTTGCTTTTTGGGTCCATGTGGAGGGTTGCAGAAAATCGGTAGAATCAAAGACTCCGGTAAAAAGATAGGCGGCGCCATTCTGCTGATCGGATTGGGCACCTACAAGGGCGATGGAACCGCCCGATGAAAGACTAACGGAACAGCCGAAGCCGGAACCTCCTCCCAGGGAACCGATATCAACGAACCCGCCCCATTTATTGCCCATCGATTCAGAGTAGACATATGCCGCTCCTTTTCCTTCTGCTCCGATCAAGGCAACCGAACCGTCGGAAGACAAGGCAAGGCTCGAACCGAAACGGTCTCCGTTATTTGAATCATACGGGGAGGAAAGACCGGTTCCGAATTGAGACTTCACGGTCCATCCGGTAGAGGCATTATAGGAGTAGAAGAAAACTCTCCCCTGCGCAGAATAAATTGAAGGAGCTCCGATCAAGGCGGTCATTCCATCGGAGGAAAGGCACACTGTTTCACCGAACTTAACGTGGTCAACATATGGGGACGGTATCCAAACTTCATTGGACCAGGCTATCCCTGAATAAATATATACAGATCCAACATTTGCAGTCTGAAGGGTATCATCCCCAAGTGCCCCCACCAGAGCAACCGAACCATCGGAAGACAGACTGACGCTTACGCCAAAATTATCGTTGACCTGTGATCCATCGCTGGAAGTGGAAGCACTCAGTTTCACCGCTTGAGTCCAGGTACTGCCGCTTCCGGTAAAAATATAGGCAGCGCCGGCACAGGAGCCTGAACTGTCATTATTGGGAGAGCCGACGATTGCAGTCGATCCATCGGGAGAAAGGCATACTGCCATGCCGAATTTATCATAGGCTAGACCATCAGCAGGAATCAGCTTCGCCATCTGCGTCCAGCTCGACCCGTTTCGGGCATAGATATAGGCTGCCCCGCTGTCCAGCCCATTGGTATTATCGTCCCCGTGAGCCCCGACCAGCGCCAGCATTCCATCGGCGGAAAGGCTGACACTGTTTCCAAACCAATCATCCCCTGCGGCATCAGAAGCCCATAATTGACTTAGGGGGGTTACTGTATCTGTTGTATCTGTACCGCTGTCGCCTGTGGGGTCGCTGCATCCAGCCAGCATAACGATCAGCCCTCCCAAAACGAACAAAATTCTTTTATATGTTTTCATGTTTCCTTCTTTCCTCCATATATTAGAGTTGCTGAACTCAGTAATTATCTTGAGTTTTTCTATATTTATCACAGATACAAAGCTGGGTAATTAACATATGTTAAATTCGTATTTCAGGCTCTACGAAGTCTTTTGTCTGGGAGGGCTATGCAGAGATTGTATGATCCAGTGCCAAAGCTGTTATAAGGAGACATCAGACTTACGGAGCTGGAAGACTCTGAAGAAGTGAAAATTACACTTTTCAGAAAAGCGATCATTTTCGTTTAGAAATAATAGATCTGATCCGGCTCAGGGACACAGGAGTTATTCCCAGGTATGAAGCGACATGGAACAGAGAGATATGCTGCTCTATTTCGGGATATTCGTTCCGGAAATTGAGGTACCGCGTGGTAGCATCTTCGATTAGCAGAGACCGGACCCTGTTTTCCATCTCCAGATAATGGTCAAAAAATATTGCACTCTCTATTTCCTTCCAGCAGGGATGCCGGTGTATAAGAAGCTGATAGGATTCAGGAGGTAAATTGATAATGGCACATTCAGTCAATGCCTGTATTGAAAACCAGACAGGGCCAGCGCATTAAAATAGCTCAGGCAGTTGGCTTGAATGCTTCGTCTGGAGCGAATAGCAATTCTTCCAAATAGCGGTTATTCCAACCAGCCGCTTTGCGCCGCCCCTTTAAGCTTCCCTTGCTATTCTTATCACGGCGGACGAGATTCATAGCTATGCGACGTAAAATTGCAAAGTTTTCAGGGGAATAGCCTTTTCGCATGCGACTTTCATCTTCCCGGAAGACCATGTCCAACACCCAGTGAACGGAGTTCTCTACCCCCCAATGGGCTCGTATCGCTGAGTTCAGAAGCTCTGCATTCGCAGGGAGCGAGCTAATGTAGTAGCGAGTTTCCACACTTTCTTTATCACCGATGGTACGCTGTGCTCTGACCATGGCGATACTCTGTACCCCTTTCCAATCTTTGATATGCGGCTTCAGCCAGTCGATCTCATCAGTCGCCACACATTCACGGACTTCACATCGACCGTGTTCCTTGTTGAAGTCCCTGTGATAATCAATCCACTCTTCTGTTTTCTCAGTCCCGGGTTTGATTTCATCGAAGCAAAACTTCAATTCATCGTGCAGATGAGGTCTATTTCCCTTCACCGCAAGCACATAGTTGGCTTGTTTCTCTTTAATGAGGTTGGCGATATCTGTCTGGCAACCCATAGCGTCTATAGTCACGATGCATCCCTTTAGTTCAAGCAGCTTAAGAAGCTCTGGGATAGCGGTGATTTCATTTGATTTCTCGTCAGTCTTCACCTGACCGAGAACCATGCGGTTCTCTGACGCCCAGGCGCTTACCATATGGAGTGCAGACTTCCCGCTATAATGATCATGGCTGCGACGGGCTGTCTTTCCATCAATCGCGACGATTTCTCCTTGGGTTTGTTCACGGATGGCATTCACCCAACTGAGAAAGCATTGCTGGAGTTGTTCAGGATTGAGGCGAATAAACAAGCGCCGAATCGTATCATGAGAAGGAATCCCATTCGGAAGGGCCAGGAACTTCTTAAGCCAGTGCTCCTTCTCCTTTCCGTAGGTCTCAATTTCCTCCCAGGTTTCACAATGGCAAACAACTGCACAGATGGTGATTACTATGATGTCCAGGATGAGATGTCGCTTATGCCGATCTATCCGCGGATCTTCAATTGCTTGAAAATGTTCAATAATATTCATTGACTGACTCTTGCCCATCTTATGCCCTCTCACTAATTGATGCAAAGAGTCTGCTATATCATGGAGAAAAAGTCTAGAACGTATAAAAATTCATGTATGGCTGCATAAAAATTCAATAATCGCTCTTCGAGCCCACTGCTTGTGCATAACTATGTGCGCTGGCCCTGAAAACCAGATGTCCTTGCCAGAATCGGTAAAATAGGGCATGTATATACCGGAAATGTCTCCTTTCAGCCGAAAGTTTATTATTCGCTCATTTCCCGCCATATCAATGGAAAAAACCCTGAATATCCCTTTATATACAACTCCGATCTGTCCCCACCGTTCTCCCTGTCGAACGAGATATTCATTCGGCTTCAGCGATTGGACAGTGGCAAGCCTTTTTGCTGACTGTTTTTCATTTTCCGGAATTTCAAAAAACCTTTCTAAAACTGAAAAAAGAAAATCACTTGTTTCTCGTTCCATCTACACTCCTCAATACAGGCGGTTATAAGATAGATCATTTACTGGATATATCAATCCTGTTCTCCCTTTTCGGACAAGAATATGCCGGTGTCCCTCAAAGGTGGCTGCTCATATTTTCCGAGAAAGCCTACGAACGGGAGATGAAGACTTTCCGAAAGAACCTGAAGAAAGAGTTTGAGAAAGAAAGAAATAGAACTGAAGCATCTGCGTAACACTGCCTGTGCCGAGGATGTCCGGACGGCTGCAGAATCCTTCTCTCGGAAACTCAAGCACTTGCATATAGCTTTCCATGTCTATGAGAGGCCCTGCTATGAGGGCAAAGGTCGGCCGAAGGCAGGCAGCACTCCCATCCCGACCTCATGGTTTATCAGAAGGGGTGCTCAGCTATGATGAGGAGCGTATAGAGGCCGACAGACTCCGTAAGGGCAAGTTCATCGTGGCCACAAACGTTCTGCGAATAGCCGAAGTTACCAAGGCATCCACCTGTAAGCAATGTTATTAGCTTTTTGTAAACAATGTTCATAATCCGTACCTAAGCATGGAGCTTCTTATAAAGTGAAAGTCTTTATTGGGTAGGGTCTAACCAACCACCCATACCGAGTGTTACGGTTATTGAGGATGTCATGAAACATGGCAGAACGATATAGCCGAAGCGTACACAGGGAACTCTGTAGGCCGCAAGGAAGGCCGTACTTCCTGAGGTGCTGGTACAGCCCCGTGATTACTTTCTTGAGAAATCGAGAAATCCAGTCGGCGACGCCTTTAACGTAGCGGAAGCCAATATGGTGTATTTGAGATGGTAAGAATACTTCAGGCTGGCGGGGTCATCAGGCAGTGGCATGTAGAGAGAGAAGTTCTGGGAACTTGGGAGACCCTTAATGTACCTTGTAGTCAACCTTTTCATCGGGTGCCAAACCGGGCGCTTAAAGGACACTGGTGCTGAAAAGGAATCCACCGATGGAGAAGGTCGGCGGAAAAGGAAGATGAAGCAACCTCATGGGAAGCGGATTCGATGACATTAAGGGAGTCAGACCAGCTCATAGTACTCTGAGACGGTAGGGCCCGATCACATGGGGAAGGGGCTGGCGGAAATACGCAGCTGAAAAAGGAAACACGAGCCGGATATGAAAGACTGGGAAATTGTGCAAACCTCACTGTCAGGAATAGCAAAGAAGGCGGAAAGATGCCCAAAATACCGATTTAGAAATCTCTTTGGGATGCTTAACGAAAGAATGCTCAGGGATAGCTGGGACTGGATGAACAAGAAGGCTGCCTGTGGAGTTGATGGAGAGAGTGTAAGAGATTTCGAGAAGAATCTTGATGAAAACATCAGGGAATTAGTGGATGAGTTGAAACCTGGCAGGTACAAAGCGCGCTTGGTCCGGAGGAAGAATATCCCCAAAGGGCAAGGGAAGATGCGACCATTGGGTATTCCGGTGGTGAGAGATAAGCTGGTACAACAAGCCGCTAAACGTATTCTTCAGGCAATCTATGAGCAGGATTTTATGCGTTGCAGTTACGGTTACCGTCCGAATCTGGGCGCCCGAGATGCAGTCAGCAAACTGACTGTAAAGTTGCAATTCGGAAATTATCATCATGTTGTCGATGCCGGTATCAAAGGTTTCTTTGACCCCATGGACCATGATTGGTTGATGCGAATGGTGGAAGAGCGAATCGATGATAAACCGTTTCTGAGATTGATTAAAAAGTGGCTGAAAGCCAGGAATCCTGGAGGAAGACAGAAGAAGCATAGTGAAGCCTGGCAACGGAAGCCCGCAGGGTGGGATCGTGTCACCAGTGCTTGCTAACATGTATCTGCATTATGCCATTGACCTGTGGTTTCACAAGGTGTACCTGAAAGGGTGCAAAGGCGAAGGATGTATGATCCGCTATGCTGACGATGGCGTCTGGGCGTTCGAATATCAAGAAGATGCTGATAGGTTTTATGAAACCTTGAAGCTCAGATTGAAGAAATTCAAGCTGGAATTGTCAGAAGAAAAGAGTAGTATAATCAAGTTCGATAGGCACAAACCTGAAGAGCGATTCTGTTTTCTTGGTTTTGAGTTCTACTGGAGCCGTGACAGAAAAGGACGTCCGCATGTAAAGAAGCGGACTTCACGTAAGAAATTACGTCAGAGTATCAGGAATGTTAATGACTGGGTAAAAAATAATCGGAGCCTGGTGTTGGAGGATCTCTTCCGGCGACTGAATTCAATGCTCCGTGGCTACTTCACTTATTATGGTATAATTGGGAATTACAATAGTATTCATGAATACCACTGGCATGTTGTATTCTACTTGAGGAAATGGCTGAGTCGAAGAAGTCAGAGAGGACAGCTCAGTTGGGAAAAGATGAAAAGATTGGCAGAACGGTTTAAACTGGTGGGACCATCAATTAACGAAAAAGGCGGCCGCCGAATGGTGAAGAAGGTATTGATCTACTAATACGGAAGCGAGTATTTCTGAGGAGCCCGGTGCGGTAGTATCGCACGCCGGGATCTGTGTGGGGTCTGCCGGGTAACCGGCAGACCTACCACGATTGTGGACAAAGGGGGGAGGGGATGAATAAAAATGCTCCTTGGGATACTGTTGTTGGGTTAGTATCGGAATTAGAAAAGTGTGATACTAATAATATTCCTACAGCGGCTATTGCTATGGCGTATATTTGTATTGATACATTTTATAGCCTTGCTCGTCCTCAAAATAAAGTCTGGGCCACCAGATCCGATTTCATTGATTGGGTAAACCAATTTTTAAAAGGTCATCCAGATCAGCCATATAAATATAGAGGAAAGGATGTATATGCAGCACGCTGCGCTTTTCTACATACTTATGGATCAGAGGCACAATTACATGAACAAAATCCAGATTTAATAAAATTTGCTTATCACAATGGAGGAAAGCATGCATATAATCCTGAAATAGATCCTACGTTAGCAATTATTGGAACAAGATCATTTATTAATGATGTTATTTTAGCAGGTAGAACTTTTATGGATGAATGTAGAAGTAATGCTTTATTAAGAAATCGAGTTGAAGACGTCTTCCTCATGTACTCAAATTTGTTCCATTCCCTTCATAAAAAGACCAAGAATAAACCATCTTTGTAAAGTATTTCTTATGAATAAAAGAAATATATGAATAATATTTAAGCATAAATGTTATATAGGAGAAGAAAATGGAATATACGTCATTTCAATTAAAAAAAGATGGATACTTACATACCGAATACTCAAGAACATCATGGGGATATCCTGAAGGTCTTAAAGAGCTATCTATAAAGAAAAGTACTAACTCACATATATTCTTTGAATTAGATACAAAAAGTTTTGTCATAAAAATAAAAAGAAAAGGAATTATAACTATTAATTGGCTTCAAGATGTCTTGAGTGTTGAAGATCAAGAAATTGAAATACAAATTAGAGATCAATTTAATGTCAAAATGAAATTATTAGCAGGTAAAACTGATTTGATAAATTTATCAATAAATTTAGGTTATGGGGGTTTCGGTCTACCACATGATCTAATTATTGAAATAATGCACCTTAAACCGTTAACATTCTTATCTAAAGGTATTATAGATATCATGTATCTATAAGTAATAACTTGCACATAACCTCAAGGATTGAGTCGACCTTCACGGTCGATTCAATCCAATGTTCAAGAAGCCCTGATCGACAGTATCGTTTCTTATTAATGGGAAATGCTCGCTGGTTTCTGTTGGAAGAAAAACGAAATATGGGAAAAAGGAAGCGTCGCCACCTGCGAGTATGGAACGATTCTTAAAAAGAGTAGCAGATCAAACGAGTGCAGCCAAGAGAAAAATAAAGATTTTCTACTCCTTTGGATACAGCTGTCCCTGGTGGTGAAATCCCGGCATATTTCACAGGACTGATAAAAAGATAAGAGATAGCTCCGTCGCATATACAACAGCGGCGGCTCCGATTGGATGGATGCTTGCTTTTCATCCTCCTCCGGGATGGGATGCCTGCCCGTGCCCCGAGGAGGAGAATAGCCAGGGCTACGGGAATGGAAGACGATGGATGCAGGAATCCATAGTAGCGGATCTTCATGAATCCTGAAGGGAGCACATGCTGGAGGAATCGCCTGATAAACTCACATGCCTGAAGGCGCAGCAGCTTCTCAGCCCCAGTGGCTGAATCAGTGTAGCGAAAGAGGATGTGGTTGTCCTCGATGGCGACAATCCGGCTGTCGGAAATAGCGGTACGAAAAACGTAGGAAGCGAGGTAGCGGACACAACCAGATGGTCTTAAAGTGATAGCTGGAATATAACCTCAAGGAAAACTAATTGGCATTCACAGGAAACCTGTCAGCAAGTAGTTTTATTCTGCTGTGGAAATACTGGGCGATAATAATACCGGAGAAGGTCATCGGTCAGATGAATGTCCGCAAAATCTTCGATCGCTATGTTTTCAAACCGTCTCATCCGCGAGATAATCACAGGTCCTCTTTTTTATCCGGGCCTTGTTCAGATGAAGTCCGATTTTTTTAAGTCCTTCGGAGTCAGGCTCTTCTTCTTCGACGGAGGAGTCCTGTTCGCGGAGCTTTTTCCGCAGCAGATGAAGCGACAACTGCGCCTCCAAGACCGAACGTTCCAGGGTGGCGACAGCAGCTTTTACATGGATCGGGGCTTCTTCTCCCGCGGCTTTCTTTTTAATCTCTTCAAGTTGGGATTCCAAATCCTGCAGCCTTCCTCTCTCGTCCGATATATCCCGGTCGGTTACGAGCGGCGGTGATTCGACCGCGGAGAAATCAGGTGCAGGTTGCCAATAGTCCGGATCCGCGAGTGTCAGTAGTCGTATATTATCCGGAGACTGTCCGGACCCGACGGCGAAGTCTTGCGGGCCGGTCTCCGGGATGAGGTTTTTTCGAAGAAGGCGGAAC
The DNA here is from genome assembly GCF_963668165.1 of Marispirochaeta sp. Taxonomy (NCBI): domain Bacteria; kingdom Pseudomonadati; phylum Spirochaetota; class Spirochaetia; order Spirochaetales; family Spirochaetaceae; genus Marispirochaeta; species Marispirochaeta sp. The sequence goes on from NZ_OY764209.1 coordinate 1,852,521, forward strand.
TTGAGTGTGCGGATCTCCTTTGGGCCTGCTGTAAATGTACAAGTGCCGCTTTCGAAGATTTCCAGGGGGACGGCCTGGTTTTCTCCAAGGTCCACGGACCAGGCCTCCTCTATAGGCAGGGCGGACTGTACAGTCCCTTCGACTTCAGATTCGGACAGGTTGGTACAGCGCAGAATAACGGCGCTTCCATCTTCGGAGCGTTTCAAGGCTGATAAGCGCAGCGCGTTTTCGCTGCCGGTAAGTGTGAAAAAGGAGCCTGTACCGGGCAGGGGGCCGGAATGACGACCCGTCTCAATAACAGCCGGAGGGACATTGTATAACTCACTGTATTTTAACACGGCCCCCTCCGGTACCCCTCCATCATGAAAGTAGAGAGCGTAACGGAACTCCATCTCCCGCAGACATTGCGCTTCCGGCGTCCGGATGAGGGGGCCTGCATCCCCGTGCCGTGATTGCAGGTCTGTACGAGCGAGCCAACCAATCGAACGGAATAAAGTCAAAGAGATGGTATTCTCCTCACCTGTGATCTCGTATTCGGTAAGTCCCCGGTTGAAAAGCGCGACTCCCGATTTCGAATCATGCAGATCGACAAACGACAACTGCGGAAAGGTGGTGATTGGTCCTTTTTCTCTGGCACCGATGATCACCCTCTGCAATTCTTTTGATACGCGTCCCGGGAACGGTCCGGGCCTGACAGGCCGTTCTGTCAGGTCGAACTGGGTCTCGGCGCAGGAGACACCGGTTTGCACACCGGTGGGAAATAACAGACGCAGGCGGTGATCCCGGACCGTGTTTTTCAGGACGGTCCGGAAGCGAACCACCGGCGAATTTGTCTCAATCGTGATATAGGTTGCTACCGGAATAGTACGGGTTGGAGTGCTGCGGGCACTGCGGTCCCTGTTCAACCCCCGAGGTATTTGCAAATCGATACGCATCTCGGCCACAGCCAGCAGTGGGCCGGTTTCCAAAAATCGTATGCACGTTAAGGAGCCTTCGCCGGAGGTATTGAGAAGCGGTTTGTCGCCCGGCAGCGGTGAAAAATTATACGTGTCGCCGGCATCGGCCGAGTCTTCGAAGACTCCCAGGTTGTTTCGAGTAATACCGGTCGACTTATGGGTGACAGAGAAAGACCCGTCCGGTTGGACGGTCAGGCGCAGAAAGCAGTTTTCCATGCTGTGCGAGGCTTCGTCTGTTTTAACGATGTCCGTGATATCCTCCGGAGCGGATGATGTATCATCCTCTTCTTCGGCAGCTGCGTGCCGGAGGGTTGTGTACCCGAAACCCGGTACCGAGGGGACCAGGACATGCAGAATGTCGTTCGGTCCTCTTTGGCAGGAGAGGAGCTGCCGGCGGCCGTTGATTTCCGCGAGGGGCCTCCCGCTTGCCGGCCGTGTGAGACTTACGATCGTGCCGCGTTGATGGGGAGAGGCGTTGAACACAATCAGCGCAGGCCCTCCAGACGCAGGAGTATTCGTATCAATCAGGCTTGCCAGGTTTCTCATGGACTCCTCCAGATACCGGCCAGCAGAAGCGCGGACGTTGGCGAACCTGGTCTCCATATCGGTATGAACATCGTCGATACTTACTCCGCAAATGTCGTCATGGGCCTGGTTTTTTAACAATAATTTCCAGAGGGAGGTGATCTCTCCGAAGCGGTACCTCCCGCCGTGGAGCCATTCAAAGGTATGAAAGGGTTCCAGGTAGCGTTCGATCATACGTTGGCATAGATCGTTCATCTGTTTGAGATACATTCTGCTTGAGAGTACTCCGGGGAAAACGGATATGTAGCGTCCATTGTAAAGAGGGCCGCTCACCTCTGGCAGGGGCGGACATTCCCGGAACACGGCATCGAGATATTCCTGCGGGGAGCTTTGCCGCAAGGTATACGTGTCGCTCCTGTAGGCACGAATGAGAGGCAGAATGTCGTCCGGGACCATCTCCTGATCGTAACCGTTCATCAGCAGGAGATGGCGGGTACTGAGAAAGGGTCCTATTTTGCGGGCTTCGTTTGCTATTCGGCTGTTGAAAATAGAAGCGGTATCCGACAGCCGCATCGCGTTGCGATAACTATCGAGCATGTAAACAGCGGGCAGAGAAGACCCGTCGGCTGATTTCCAGCGGAATTCGGTGCGGACCTTGTCCGGATGCAAATTGACGCCCCGCCACACGAATATTCCTTTTAAACCGAATCCTTTATGCAGTTGTACCGCCTGAGAGATTTGTCCAAAATTGTCCATCAGCCATCCGACCGGTAAACATGCCCCCAGTTTTTCCGCCTCCTGCGCGCCCAGGAGAAGATTTCTGACAAGCGACTCTCCGCTGACAAGCTGCCAGTCCGGCTGCAGATAGTAGGGACCGACGAAGATCCTGCCCCGGTGTACATATTCCCTGAGACGCTTGAGATAGTTTTCCGGGTTGGAGCCCCTCTTTTCGAGTTCTTCCGCAAGATCCTCGATCAGGAGGATCTGCCCGTCCAGGACGAAGCGGTATTCCGGTTCTTTTTCAAGCATATCGAATAAGGCGTCAAAAAAATCTACCAGCCATTCATTGGTGTAGGGACTGTTGAGAAACCACTCTCTGTCCCAGTGGGTATGCGAAATTATATGGATAATCATCTTCTCGGTCGGCATAACAATACTCCAAAAATACGCCGGAAGATCAGGGAGGGTCTTCCGGCGCAGGATCTTTCTGTATTAACGCTCGTTCTATTTAGTGAGGGCCCAATTCGTCGGCCAATCCGTCGATTTGACCAGATCGACTATCTGCCGCGCCGCGCCTTTGGGATCTCCGTTTACACCGATACGGTCGGCGATGATGTCGGTCAGCGCTCCCATGAATGTAGGTGGAGTGCCGCTCCACATGCCGGGCCGGTAGTATTCAGCTTCCTTGAAATGTACAAAAGACTCGTTCTTCTGATAGGACGAAAAGCCGGTGCCCATCGAAGCGTCCAGACGGGCCGGAATGAAACCTTTTGGACCGGCAAAAGCGCTCTGGGCTTCGGCGGATATCACCGTTTCAAGCCATTTTTTGGCGTTGTCGGGATGCTTGGCCCCTTTCGGCAGACAGAACACGTCCAGGCTTATTCCGAAGATGTTCTGAGCGCCGGGCAAATAGAAGGCCCCGAAATTCTTCCCGTATTCCTTCTCCGCGGCAATGAACTCTCCGGCTCCGCAGTCGCCCATCACACTCATGGCGGCTTCGCCTTTGGCGACCATGCCCATGGCTTCGTCCCAGGTCAGGGCCGCATGATCGCTGTTCACATAGTCCATCATTCTGGTCAGCTGCTGCAGAGAGGCGACCAGGTTTTCATTGTCGGCCGAGTTTATTTCGCCATTGATGAAGGCCTCGTAATACTCGATCCCCTGGGCCGCGATGAGGGAGCGGAATATGTAGGTCAGCGGCCAGGAGTTCTTGTCTCCGAGGGCGATAGCATTTTCGCCGTTGGATTTGAGGGTGTTGCAGATATCCCAGAGGTTTTCCATGGTTTCAGGTTCCTCAAAATTGTAACGGTCGAACAGGGCTTTGTTATAAAAAACAACTCCGGCTTGCTGGACCCCGGCGGGGACCGCGTAGAAATGACCGTCCGGCATTTTGCACATATTCTTAACTACATCAGGGACCGCAGCGCGGACTTCGTCGGTCCAGACATCGTCGATTATCTCCAGCATGTCGGCTTCCCAGTACGGCACGAGTCCGAAGGGATAGCTCTGGAATGAATCAGGTGCTTCGCCGCCCAGAATAAGCGAGTGCATAATCTGACGCATTGAAGCACCTCCTCCTCCCGATACGGGACTCTGCAGGACCATCGAACCGGGATTGTTTCCCACGTACACTTCTATTAAGGCCTCCATGGCGGCCTTTTCAGAACCGGATGTCCACCAGTGATAGATCTCCAATACATTCGTCTTTTCTCTTTCCTGCTCTCCGCCTGCCCAGATACCCGGGAGTACGAAGACAGAAAACAATAGAATGAGAAATGCTCTTTTCATCATTTTATCTTTCCTCCGTTTCAGTTTGTAGTTACATTATAATCTAAAGAAGTTGAATATGTCAAAATATTTTTCAAATATCCAAAATTCGCTTAAATATAACTATATATTTGATTGTGTAATAAAATTTGCTTGCAAATAAGGGCGTTGCTGTGTAATATGTAATTACAAACAAAGGAGAGGGTACAGCATTGAACGACGTTGATAAAAACAATCCGATACCTATCTATCATCAGCTGAAGGAAATGATCAAAAAGAAAATCGAGACGGGCGAGTTTACCCCCGGAAGCCGGTTGCCAACTGAACTCGAACTGTGCGAGACCTTCAAGATCAGCCGGACACCCGTACGTCAGGCCCTGTCCGATCTGAGTCACGAGGGTATCCTCTATCGCAGGCCCGGGGCGGGGACTTTCATAAGTGATTTCTCCCTATCTCCTTCACAGGACATTATGCGGATAAAGGTCATGATTCCGGAGGAACGTTGGGCCCAGACCCTGCAGGACGCGGCCGCGGTGTGGAACCAGGAGAATCCTGATCAACAAGTCAAGCTCGAACTGTTTACCGTCGGTCACGCTGAGTTTCAATTCAAGCTTATGCATGCCCTCGCCAGCGGTAACGCCCCGGACCTTTCGCTGATAGATACAGTCGGGTTTGCCCAGTTCGCGCGGGACTATTTTATATTACCTATTGACGAGATCGATCCGGAGTGGGTCGAAGAAACCTATAAGCAGGATTTTTTTCAAGCCTGCGTACATGGCAGTTATTATAACGATCATATCTATTCCATCCAGGCCCAGACGGATATGGCCCTGATATGGTATCGCAAAGACTGGTTCGAGAACGAAGGCATCAGTCCGCCGGCCACGTGGGATGATCTGATCTGGGTATCTCAATACTTTCAGCGGGAGGAGATACGCAAACGTTACCGGATCGGGCCGTTCGCCCTTGGGTTTACCGCCGGTTTGAAAGCCGGAGAGACTACCACCCATCAACTGCTGCCTCTGCTCTGGTCGACCGGGGCTGATATCTTCGACGATAACCGGGTTGTGCTCGACAGTGACGGTACCAGGAGGGCCGTGGAGTTCCTCAGCGATTTGGTGCACCGCTACAAAGTGGCTTCGCCGGAGGTTACTTCCAACGAATGGGACAGCGCCATGCGCCTGTTCGCCCGCGGGGAGACAGCGCTCTCATTCGGCGGAAGCTATGAGAGCGGTATGATTAAAAAGATTGCCGGCTGGAGTGAGGAAGAGTTCTGCCGGCATGCAGGATTTATTCCTATTCCCGCCGGCAGGAATGGAACACAGAGTACGAATGTCGGCGGCATGGGCTACGTCATTTACCGGCAGGCCAAGCAGCCCCGTCTGGCCCTGGAAATACTGAAAATCGTCACCCGGCCGAAATTGATGCGTGAGTTCAGCGTATCCACCAACCAGAACCCGTCCCGGATATCGGTCCATAAGAGCCTGAACCCCAGGCAGGAATCGTTCCTGTACCAGACTTCCAAATTCCTCTACCAGGGGCGCATGCGTCCGATCCTGCCGGAATATCCTTTGGTTTCCGAACAAATTCAGGCTATGTTCGAGAATGTGGTCAGTCAGCGACTGAGCGCGGATGTTGCGGTTGTCAAAGCGGCGGAGATTATCAGCGCAATAACCAGATTTCCGATGGATAGGGACTATTCGGCGGAAAGAGAGGATAGATATTATGAAAAAGCTCGGAGAAACAACTAGCCTTCTTGTTGTTACAGTTCCCATTCTGACTGTGGTGTTTCTGCTCTTCTACTACGCTGTGGGGTGGAACTTCTACATCTCTTTCACTGACTGGAAGGGGTTTATCCCGACATACAACTGGCTTGGATTAAAGAACTATTACGAACTTTTTACTGATTCGCTTTTCTGGATTTCGCTTAAGAACAATCTTCTCCTAATAGTCGTCTTCGTTCCCGGAGTGCTGCTGATCGGTCTGCTGTTCGCCATTTTTCTCGATCAGAATATCAAAGGGGAAGGCTTTTTTCGGACCGTGTTTCTGCTGCCGTTTTCACTCTCCTTTGTAGTTACGGCCACGCTCTGGACCTGGATGTACAGTCCGAAGGTGGGTACCATCAACACACTGCTGGGTATGGCGGGCCTGGATTTTCTGCAGGCTGGATGGATCACCGAGCCGAACCTTGTGATGTTTTCCATCATCGTCGCGCTGATCTGGCAGTTCGGCGGTTACTCGGTGATCATATTCCTGGGGGGTATTCGCTCCATTCCCGACTCCTCCATCGAAGCGGCCAAAATGGAGGGGGCCTCGAGTCTGCAGCTGTACCTGAAGATTATCATCCCGCAGCTGAAGGCCTCCTTCGTCACCGGTTTCATAGTCTTCATGTGTTTCGCCCTGAAAGCCTTCGACTTTATATGGGTATTGAACAAGGGAGGCCCCGGCTATTCTTCCCACATTCTGGGAGTTTCAATGTACAAAGAGACCTTTGTTCTGGATAAGTATTCCTACGGAGCCTCGTATTCGTCCATCATATTCCTGCTCAGTTTGCTCCTCGTGGTTCCGTTTTTAACCAAAATCTACAGCAGGAAATAACGTTATGAATAGAAGACATGCAATCAAACCGAACCGCGTAATTCTCTATCTGTTTCTGATTTTCTTTGCGATCTTCACTCTGCTGCCACTGTGGAGCAGTATGGTGACCGCTTTGAAGACGTCCAAGGAGGTAATTCTGAGTACGCCGATCAGTCCTCCGCTGGAACCGACTCTCATGCCGTTCGCCGAGTCATTCGGCATTATCAGAAAGGCCCTGTTCAACAGTATCGTGCTGGTTTGTACCGGCGTCGTCGTTTCGAGCTTTTTCGGCTCGATTCTGGCGTTCTCCTTTTCGAAATACCGTTTCAGGGGATCGCAGTTTATCTTTTATATGCTGATATTTTGTCTGTACATCCCTCCACAGGCCCAGCTGATTCCGATGGTAAGGATCACCTCTCTGATCGGGCTGCACGGTAATTTCAGCGCGCTGGTACTCATCTATATGCTTTTCGGGATTCCCATGAGTACCTTTATCTTCAAAACGCTCTACGACGATCTGCCCGAAAGTCTGCTCGAAGCCGCAAAACTGGACGGGGCAGGTACCTGGAGGATCTACCGGCGGATTATGCTGCCGATTTCGGGTATTCCGTTGATCATTGCCTCGCTGCTGCAAGTAACGATTATCTGGAACGATTATATCTGGGGCCTGATACTGACTACCGGCGAGGCCAACCATCCTGTCACTGTAACATTGGCTAATCTGAAGGGGTCCTTCGTGGCCAAATGGAACCTCCAAATGGCCGGGGCTTTATGGGTGGCCCTGCCCACCATGCTCATTTTTATTGTACTCGGTAAGTACATCATCCGCGGATATATGGGAAAAATGGGGGAATTCGTATGAAAAAAGTCATTGCCGCAGGAGTCGCTTTACTGTTCGCCGGTGGTCTCTTTTCCTACCTGTCCACAACTTTTCTGATGTGGCGGGTGGTTTTTTCAGGCTTACTTTTCCTGTCTATCTATGTATTCATCGAAGGCTTTATCAACTACGAAGGATAGAACATTGAACACAAAAAACCTGCGTCTGGCTGTTATTCAAATGGACTGTGAAGTAAAAAACAAAGAGCTGAACATGAAACGGACGATGAAATTCTTCGATCGCTTGGAGGCTGATACGGATATTGTCTGCCTGCCCGAATTTTTCTCAACCGGCTATAACCTTGATCTGATCGGGTCCGACTACTTTTATCTGGCCGAGACTGTACCCGGCGAGACGACCGCCGCCTTGGGCCGGAAAGCCGTGGAAAAGGGATTTGCCATAATTGGAACAATTGTCGAAAAAGACAAACGGCAGGAATCGGTCCTCTACGACACTGCCTTTGTCATTGATAAGAAAGGTGATCTAAAAGGGAAATACCGTAAATACCATCTCTATCCCACCGAACATTCCTATTTTCGTCCCGGAAACGATGTTTCGGTCGTTAACCTGGATGGAATGAAAATCGGAATGGCGATCTGTTTTGACCACGCTTTCCCCGAGCTGTTTCGCCTGCTGGCGCTTCAAGGGGCCCAGATTATCGTCATACCATCGGCCGTACCTAGGGGGTATGCCTACCTTCTGGATCTGCGGACGCGGGCCAGGGCCCAGGACAATCAGGTCTTTGTCGCAGCGGCGAACCGAGTGGGCCGTGAAGGCACGGTCGAATACTGCGGGCTAAGTAAAATCGTGGACCCAACGGGAACCGTTTTGGCCGAAGCGTCCGGGGAAGAAGAAGTCATTTCCGCAGAAATTCATATAGACCGGATTGCCGAGGAGCGTAAGCGCGAACCGGTCCTGCGAAGTATCCGACAGGATTTACTGAAGAGCGTGTATGATGCCACGGAAATGGAATGAATAGTAGGAAAAATACTTAGGGCAATATGCTGTTTTGATTTAAGAAATACGGAGAAGCAATTAAGCCTAATGAAACTGCGGATCCGTTCATAGAACACGGCCTGAAGGCTTTTTCTCCGGCATTCAATATCCTTATCCCACTCAACAGTGGAGCCTGGAAGCAAAACTGAAACCATTTCTGACGAGCATTTCGCGTCAGGTCCGGCAGCACCGGTGGAAGGCATTTCTTGTTCGATGCAGGGAATCAGGAAGCTGGACTGCCTGTGGGCAGCAATGCGCAAGCGAGGGGGTACCGAGAAAACTGTATGTGAACATTGGCGCCTTCTTCAGAGCCCACAGGTTGCAGCTGAGCGGTTCTTGAAGTGGGCTTGAGGTACGCCCGGCCCTGCCGTCCTCTGGTTGCCCGTATTTTGGGACGCAACCACTTGGAGGCAGTCAAGATGGAAGTCATGGATGAGTACCTGAATCATCACATCCGCCTTTCTGGTAGTAGTACCAAAATCTTCGGACATGAGGCGATCTTTGCCATCCATCAGGGGTCCGACGGTTTACTGCGAAGAGCCAACTAACAAACGAAAACCGCGCTCATTATCTGCGCCCGCTGGGTGATTATGTTCGCCGGTACTCTGATTAAAGACATAAACGGAATTTCTACTCTTCTGATTGATTCTGTAGCAATGATTATCTATGTTGGTTTAATTATCTTCGGTATACGGAAAAATAATACGCTGCGTTCTTGAACTGTGAAAATATAGAATAACACGCTATATTTACATACTCAGAGTTTAATATACGAACAGCTTACTGCTTAAGCAGGTATCAGAACAGGAGACAACATGAAGTCAACACCAAACCCCAAAGGACCCTGGATTCACCGTTTTTCGATACGTCTTTTTACGGTGATTCTGGCCATACTTGTATATTGGGTTCTCGGTTTTTTTGTCGAGGATATCGAGTCGATCAAGGGCCCCCAGTACAGCGAGATCGAAAAAGAATACGTCGATCAGTCCCTTGTTGAACAGGAAGAGAATCTCACCGCCGATATTGCCGAAGTGGACCGCGCTATTGCCAACAAGCGTGAAGAAATGCAGATCGTAAGCGACAGCTCACAGAATCTTCAGAAGACCATCAATCAGCTTATCGAACTTCAGAAGATAGCGGTCCAGAAATCGGCTGCACTTCCGCAAACGGAGCAGGCAAATCTGTCTGAAAGTCTTGGCCATTTTCTCGAAAGCCAGAAGCAGTATCAGGCGCACAGCGCCGAGCTTTCTATCCTCACCGACCGCAAACGCAGTCTGGAGTCCGAGAAACTGAGTGTGGAAAAACAGATTGAACGTCAGCGTGAACCCGCAAAAAAGGATTACCAGCGCCTTAAAGAGAAACATGACTTGCGTCTTGCTGTGCTTCAGCTTCTGATTCTGATCCCGCTTCTGGCAGCAGGGGCATTTTTGATTATTAAAAAACGGAACAGCATCTACTTTCCTCTCTTCGTGGGGTATGGAGCAGCGGTACTGCTGAAGGTGTCTCTTGTAATACATGAGTACTTTCCCACGCGGTATTTCAAGTATGTACTTGTCATTGGCCTCCTTATAGCGGTGGTTAAACTCCTTGTCTACTTTATCCGCGTTGTTGCGTTTCCGAAGACCCAATGGTTGACCAGGCAGTATCGTGAAGCATACGAGCGCTTCCTTTGTCCTGTCTGTGAGTATCCTATTCGCATCGGCCCGCGCAAGTTCCTGTTCTGGACCCGACGGACGGTGAACAAGATCGTCCTTCCGAATGAGACAGCAGAAGACCAGCCGTACTCTTGCCCGGCATGCGGCACCTCTCTTTTTGAGGAATGTTCGGAATGCCATGGGATCCGGCATTCGTTGCTCCCCCACTGCGAACACTGCAACGCAGAAAAAAAGATAGCAGGCGCTTCTTCCGGTAATGCATAACTATGGCATAAGGCAGGTAAAAATATGAAATTTTGTGTCTTGTGTGTGGAGCCGAATTACGGGTAAGGTCCCAGGGACTCGCGCTGAACAATACGGTGACCAAGAACTACCCGCTCAACGACGGTGTTCTTTTTGCGAATCATACGATAGAGCAATTCGGCACACATCTCACCCATCTCCCTGACATCCAGGGCAACCGACGAAAGCGACGGAATCAGCTTTGAACTTACCGGAATATCGTCAAATCCCGCCAGGGAAACCATTCCTGGAACCTCGATTCCATGCTGCTGCAGGCAGCGGAGGGCTCCAATGGCGATCATGTCGGATGCCGCGGCAACTGCGGTTGGCATAGTCTCTGTCTCTTCCAGCATGCGTTCCATGGCGGCATGCCCTGAGTCTACGGTAAAATCCGCGTATTGAATGCAGCCTTGTGACGGGCGTATCCCCGCAGACGCAAGAGCATCCATGTAGCCCTTGCGGCGGAATCGACCGGTATGTTCATCCTCCAGATGAGCCGAAATATATCCGATTTCGCGGTGCCCAAGATTAAGCAGCGCCGAGGTAATGTCGATCCCTGCTTTATAGTTATCAAAAACTACGACAGGCCATCGTACAATCCCGGCTTCCTGGCCGCCGATAACCACCGGTGCGGGAAAAGCGTTGAGTGCCGCGGCAACATCCTCCCGGGTGTGACTGCCGGTATAGATAATCCCGCTGACCCGCTGACGGGCAAACATCTCGATTGACTCCAGCTCTATCTCGGGATTTCCGTCGGTGTTGGTCAGCATAACGCTCATGCCGTGCTCGTGAAAGACACTGGTAATTCCGTGGAGCATGCGTGTTGTAGATGGATTCGAGATATCAACAACGGTAACGCCTATAATATTGGTAAACTCACTTTTCAGGCTTCTCGCGGAGGTGCTTATCTGGTAGCCCAGGGCGTCCATCGCTTCCATTACCCGACGGGTTGCCGCGGTAGAGACAAATCCGCCGTTGAGAACGCGGGACACTGTGCTGGTAGATACCCCGGCATGCCGGGCCACATCCTTCATTGTAGCCATTACTGCTGCCTCCGGAGGGGACAGCTGTCTCCTGCTACCAGGTAAAACCCGACCTTCTGAACCGCCGGAACCGTCCGTTTTTCCAGCAGGGAAATAGCTCCCTCTCCGCAGAGCCGCCCCACATTCCGTCCGTCGATACGCACGGTTGTTAGAGACGGCGTCGCTGTCTGGGAGTAGTGATTTTCCCCGAAGCCGGTAATGGCAACATCCCGGGGAACCGACAGACCAAGATCGTAGGCGGCACGGATGGCGGCAATTGCCAGATAATCCGATGTGGTGTGTAATATTTGCGGACAGCTCTGTTCAAAAATGTTCCTGCTTGCCTGGTATGCGCCTTCTATTGTTCCGTCACATTCAAAGACAGGGGTATCCATTTTCCATTTTTTGGCGGATACTCTGCGGAATCCGCTGACCCGCCGGTCGATTGAAACTTCGCTGCCTTGCTGTGACAGAATTGCCCGGGATTTACGGTTTTCCGGCACTCCGTTTGCCAGGGCCTGAGCAGCTGTCTCATCATCAAAAATCACTGCAGGAATACGGCTGTTCGGGTCTTCATTGAATGCCAGAACTACGGGGACTCCCGTCCGGGTCAGAAGCTGCCTGATTTTGGCGTCGACGTAGCGGGTTACCACGATTACCGCCGATACGTGGGACCGGACGAGGGTTTGAATCAGTTCACGTTCGTTGGTTTTGTCGTCGTCCGTCAGTGCAACCATAACATCAAAGTTGCGGGCGTTGAGTTCCTCGGAGCAGGCATGAAGAAAGGGCGAAAGATCCCAGCTTTCCACAGACGGCATTGCAATACCGACGACGTTGCTTCGGCCGGAGGAGAGCCAGCGGGCGTGTTGATCCGGAGTAAAACCGAGTTCCTTGATCGCCTTCCAGACCGCCTCTTCGACTGGTGCTTCGACGTGCTTTGTCTTGTTTAATACGCGTGAAACTGTGGCAATGGATACTCCCGCCCTCTTTGCCACGTCCACCATTCTTGGTCGCATAACGCAGGATTATAGCAGATACCGATGAATCCCTTAACCCGCAGGGTGTCCGAAAGTTCCGATATCACCGGTATCCGTTATCAGCCCTTTACGCCGGAACTGGCCACAGACTGAACAAACCACTTCTGAAACACAAGAAAGATAATCAGCAGGGGAATGGTTGTCATCGATGCAAATGCAAAAATTGCTCCCCAAGCCTTGGGATCCTGGCTGAAAAACTGTTGAATTGCAACCGGCAGCGGGCGGAATGTTTCCTGTCTGGTTACCATCAGTGGCCACAGAAATCGGCCCCAATGCTGTATTCCCTGCAGAATGGCCACGGAAGCAAAGACGGGACGGGACAAAGGAGCAATAATCCTGGTATATACAGAAAAATACCCGGCCCCGTCGATAATAGCCGCTTCATCAAAATCCTTGGGAACCTGAATGAAGAACTGGTAAAAGAGAAATACTGAAAACGCGTCGGCAATGAAGGGGATAATCTGCACATGGTAACTATCTATCCACCCAAGCTTGTTCACCATGAGGAGCATGGGGATAACCACTGATTCGGTAGGAACGATAATCAGGGCAATTACCACGCTTACCAGGACTGTCCGTCCCCGGAATCGCAGCCGTGCCAGCGAAAAGGCGAACATACTGTTAATGAACAGTCCGATTCCAACTGTCATAGCCAGGATGAATACTGAATTAAAGAAATACCGGGCAAAAGGCATCTCCTGGAACACAAAGCGGTAGTTTCCCAATCCGATTTCTCCGGTGGGTATAAAGCCCTTCAGCCCGCCCATATCCCTGAGGAGCTGAAGTTGGTCTGTCTTCAGCGAAGAGACGACCATAAATACCGTCGGGAACAGAAAATAGAAGGCCAGGATAATCATTAGAAGATAGGTTATGCCCTTAAGCAGATTCTTACGGAAACTCATGGATTTAACGTCGATACCAGCCATCAGCTAACCGTCCTTTCTTCTTTCAGAATGGATCGCTGTATCATTGAGATTCCCAGGACAATAAGAAAGAAAATCAGTGCAATTGCGGCTGCATATCCGATACGTCCCTGCCGGAATCCCTCCCGGTACATCATGACAACGGTCGTCATGGTGGATTCCTGGGGACCTCCCTTTGTCATTACCCATACCTGATGAAATAGTTTGAATGAAAGAATGGTAGTAGAAATCACAACAAACAACGTGGTGTTCCGTAATTGCGGCAAGGTGATGTTGAAAAATTTCTGCCAACCCGTTGCGCCGTCAACATTGCCTGCTTCGTACAGCTCCCTGGGAATATCCTGCAGCCCCGCCAGGAAAATGATCATTTGAAAACCCACCCCCTGCCAAATGGAGAGAAACATGATCGCCGGCAGTGCCCAGAACGTACTATGGAGCCATCGTACGTCAGGCCAGTGACCAAAGGTAATCGTCTTTAAAGCCTTGTTAATAAATCCCTGATCGGGGTTGTACAGGAGATACCAGACGATAGAAACCACCACCATGGTAATGACGACCGGTGAAAAGTAGATTGTTCGGAAGATGTTGGTTCCTTTCAGGCGCAGATTCACCAGCATCGCCAGGCAGAGCGCGAGGGCTGTCTGCACGGGAACGACAACTATCGTGAAGGTAAAGTTGTTTAAGAGTGCCCGGTGAAAGGTGGAATCCGTTAATAATCGGATGAAGTTTCGCAGTCCGATAAACTTTGTCGGGAGGTTAGGATTGGGAATAAGACGCTGGTCCGTAAAGGACAAGCCGAATGCCAGTAAAAACGGTGTTACCAGAAATAGCGCCAACAGCACTATGGCCGGTATCATCATTAACCACGCTGCCCGTGTTTCCTTTCGCTCCTGTGGTCCCATCAGCTTTCTGCTTGTAACTTTATTTCTCATCGATTCTCCCGTACAGGAAAGTCGGAGCGCGAATTCTACCGCCCCGACCTTCTCAAGTTATTGCATATCGATCAGTTGACAGGATACCCGCTGTTATCGGATATGTCTAGATCGATTTCCTCTACCGCGGCGTCAAGTTGAGCTTTTACGTCCGCGCCGTTCACGATATTCTGTACAGCCTCCGCGAAGGCTACTGTGATGGTAGGATATGCCGGTGTCTGCGGCCGGGGAATTGCGATTTGATTCAGCTGCTGCCGGAAAATGGACAGCATTCCGTCCTCGCTGTAGGCATCCCGCTGTTCCAGGGCGCTTAATCTCGCAGGAACCGCACCATTCCCATCGGTCATGCGCAAAATCTCCTCCGGAGAAAGCAGGAACTCCAGGAATTCCCATACTGCTTCGGGGTTTTTCGCACTTGAGGTAATACCCCAGTTCCATGAACCCATACCCGTGGCATGCCCGCCATCAGGCCCTTTGAATACAGGAATCAGAACCAGGTCGTCGCCGAGTCCTTCCGTATGGGGGCCACCCATCCAGTGACCGACAAAGGCAAGGGCTGACGTTTTGGCACCATAAAATGAGTCATCCCCGGCGGGAGCCGCGTCGGCATAGCCTTTCTGAAAGAGACTCTGGAACCATTTCATTGCGGCTACAGCTTCGGGGCCGTTAAGGACACCCTCCGCAGACTGGTAATCAGTCCGATCGATCAGATCCGCACCGAAAGCCTGAAGAATCGGTGAGAAGGCATAGGTGTACCATTCACCCTGACCGTAGTTCATTTTAAAGTCTATTGCATGGTTAACCTGGGGCAGGGCCTGCAGTTTTGCCAGTGCATCGTTGAATTCCTCAAAAGTCCAGGCGTCGTTCAAGGATTTGGGAATCCTGACTCCTGCTTCTCTCAGATATGCCCGATTCCCCCAGATCGCCAGACCGGAGTCAAACTGTCCGAGCGACCAGAGCCTGTTGTCATAGGTGCCCTGGGAGATGATGGAAGGGAGGAAGTCCTTCCGCAAGGAATCGGAAACGAACTGATCTATCGGAATCAGATGTCCTGACCATGTGTAATTGTAGAGAAAGGGTCCGTCAAAATCGAGTAGATCGGGCAGATCGCCGGATAATGCAGCGGCGCTTACCTGCTCGTTGTATGATCCTTCAGGAAGACGGGTAAGATTGACCTGAATGTCGTCGTGTGATGCATTGAATGCCTGGATAGACGCATCGAGGGCGTCACGCTCAGCACCTTTGCCGGAATGATTCCACACCTCAACGACAACTACGCCGTCATCGGCTGTTTCTTCCTGTCCTCCGGCAAAGAGCAATGCCGAGGTCATAATCAGTACTGTGGTTAATAGAAAAATTTTCTTCATGTGGGCCTCCTGTTTTTCTTTTTTATCCTGTTCAGTATAAAACCGCTGAAACAATATGTCAACGTTTTCCTATAAAACTTATATAAAAATTTATAAGTATATATACTGTATATGTTTATATAAGTCCAAAAAATATAGTCGACGAGAATATGCATTTTATGGTATCGTTTACCTGTATGAATGCAAAAAACATCACCCTCGAAGACCTGCGGAACAGGGACCGCATGTGGCGTCCTGCTTGTCATTTTACACCGGCGCTTAACTGGATGAATGATCCCTGCGGCCTTGTCTATTTCCACGGGCAATACCATCTGTTCTATCAGCACAATCCGTCAGATGCAGACTGGGGATCAATGCATTGGGGGCATGCCGTAAGTACAGACCTGTTGACCTGGCACGATGCTCCGATAGCCCTGTTTCCCACTGATCCTGAAGGCATGGCCTTTACCGGTTCTGCAGTGGTTCCGTCTGAGAAATCCGCCGGTGCGGGCTGGAATGGGGAGCCTGACACGGTAGTAGCCGTTTACACGGGCGCGATTCAGCGTACGACGCCGCTGGACAACCATCAGCGTCAATGTATTGCTACCAGCCGTGACGGGCATACCTGGGTACCCGAAGGTGTAGTACTGGACAATCCCGGGATCCAGAATTTCAGGGATCCCAAAGTTGGCTGGCACCCGGAAGCAGGTCACTGGTTCATGGTTCTGGCGGTAGAACGCAATATAAATATTTACACGTCTCACGATCTTCGCAGCTGGAACCAGAGTGATACTATTACCGTAAGCACAGCACTCCCTGCGGGAGTACTGGAATGCCCCGATCTGTTTCCGCTTCCGGTCATGAATGCTTCTAACCGGACAGAGTGGGTCCTGGTTATTCATGTCGAAAACGTAGACCCCGCCGATCCCGGAGCCTATTACACTGTTGGTTCCTTCGATGGGCACCGGTTTTTGCAAACATATGACGCCTTTTTGCCAATAGATGGCGGCCACGACTTCTATGCAACCCAGTCGTGGGCAAATATGGCTCCCGGAGATGAGCGCCGTGTGTGGATTGCCTGGTCTGCCAATTCGGCCTATGCCCGCCGACAGCCTACATCCCGCTGGGCAGGTGTTATGAGTATTCCCCGGGAGATCAGGCTGCGCTATATGGATGGCCGGCCAGTTCTGTGCCAGGTCCCTCTCCGGGAGTTGGCGTCCAAGCGGCGCAGTTCCGTCGAACCGGTACAGCAGCGGTTCACCTCCGCCGGATTGTCCCGTTACTACCGGGTGGAAAACTCTTCGGCCTGGGACATCCTTGTCGAAGCGAAATCATGCCGGATCCTGCTGAGTTTTGGATCGGCCGGCTTTATCACCATATACAGGGGCCAACGAACGTTTACAATTGACCGGACTGCCTGTGACATGGGCCGCTTTTCCGGCCTGGTGGATCCGGTAAAAACAATCGTGTTGTATCCTGATTGTGGAGAAAAACCGCTTACCCGGGTGCTTTTTGATCGTTCTATTCTGGAGTGTTTTCTTGATGACGGGCATAGGGCTACAACGGATCTCGTTTTTCCGGAAGTTCCCCTGCAGGGCATAGTAGTAGCGGCCCAATTATACGATGGGGTACAGGTGTTTCCTCTGAGACCGGCAATGCATCGCGACACTGACAGGTTTTAAGCAATTTTCGGCCGATAATCAGCGATGCTCCGGTTGTTTTGTGCAAGACTGTTGAGCAGAATAAACATCACATAAAGCCATGAAGATGTTACATTACGCTATTCTTCGTTTATAGATTACGGATTACAATCAAAACATCATTTCGAAATGAGTGAAATTTCTAAGGAGGATACTATGAGCAAGGCTAGAAATAGGCTTGGTATAATGATGGGTATAATTCTTGTTGCAGTGGCAACGTTTGCCGGAGGGCAGCAGGACAAAAGCGTATCTGATAATGCAGAAACGATTGTTCTGACTTACGCGTTGTGGGACCAAAACCAGGCCAGGAATCTTCGTGTTATAGCGGATGAATTCGAAACAGAAAATCCTGAAATCGAAATAGAAATAGAAGTGAACGGATGGGGCGATTATTGGACTGCCCTCGAAGCCGCTGCAACTGGAGGAGACCTTCCGGATGTCTTTTGGATGCATTCCAATGAAATTTTTCGCTATGCATCGAATGGTATGCTTTTGGATTTAACCGGCCGGATTGAAGAAAGCAGTGATGTCAGCTTGTCAAATTTCCCGGAGGGGCTTGTATCCATATATAACCATGAAGGTAACCAATATGCTGTTCCCAAAGACTACGATACAATAGGTCTCTGGTATAATAAAACAATGTTTGATGCGGCTGGAATTTCTTATCCAGATGAGACATGGACTTGGAATGATTTGTATACAGCTGCAAAAGAATTAACTAAAGAAGATGGTTCACAATACGGAATTCTAACTCCTCTGCATAATCAGGAAGGGTACTATAATTTCATTTATCAGAACGGTGGTACGGTTATCACTGAAGATAAATATTCAGGATACGATGATCCCAAGACCATTGAAGCGATGAAATTTTATATCAGTTTTGTTAAGGAAGGGCTGT
This sequence comes from Marispirochaeta sp., assembly GCF_963668165.1. Classification (NCBI taxonomy): domain Bacteria; kingdom Pseudomonadati; phylum Spirochaetota; class Spirochaetia; order Spirochaetales; family Spirochaetaceae; genus Marispirochaeta; species Marispirochaeta sp. The sequence goes on from NZ_OY764209.1 coordinate 1,870,734, forward strand.
CTCCACTCGAATTTGGTGATCAGGAAAGGGCCATGTGGTTACAGAATGGAAAATGCGCAATGGGATTCTTCGGTTCATGGAATCTGACTGGGTTTACCAGCAACGAATACATGAGAGAAAATTTTGACGTAGCGGTTCTTCCTATGACCAACAATGGCGGAAAGGCCACCATTTTTAACGGACTTGGCCATGCAATTGGATATAACTGCAAGCATCCTGAGGCGGCATGGAAATTCGTAGAGTATCTGAGTTCCAGGGAAGGTCAGTTGCGTCAGGCAGAATTAGGTATAGCCATATCGGCGTACAATGGTACTTCCGGCGCCTGGGTTAAATCCAACGATACATATGACATTGGTGTCTTTATCGATATGGTCGACTATGCTCAGATCAGACCCTATTCCGAGACTACAGCTCTCTGGGAAGACCGTGCATACGAAGAGCTCATGCCCGCCTTCTTTGACGATGATAAGTCAGTTGAACAGGCCTGCAAGGATGCTGCCACAATGATGAACAAAGTATTATCTGACGAACGTTAACAGCAAGCGTGTATCTTCGCGGTAATCGTCTGATTACCGCGATCTTTTTTTTAAGTAAGGAAGGTTTTTTGTGGTGTGGAACAAAAGGGCTGAATGGAGCTGGGGCTATTTTCTTGTGGCGCCCACGATCATTGGATTAATTATCCTGAATATTATCCCGATTTTTCAGTCCCTTTATTTGAGTTTTTTCAAGAGTGGTGATTTTGGCAGAGGGAATGTATTTGTGGGATTGGATAATTACCGAACTCTCGTTTTTGATCCACAAGTTTGGATGGCGACGAGTAATACCCTTTTGTATACGCTTCTCGTTGTTCCGACAAGTATGGCTATTGCACTTCTTTTAGCGGTTTGGCTGAACAGTGGAGTTGCAGGAAAGGGTTTTTTTCGGACTATATACTTTATTCCCATGGCGGCGGCTCCGGCCGCAGTAACCATGGTGTGGAAGTGGCTCTATAACCGTGAGTTCGGGCTTATTAATTATATTCTTGAATCGACAGGTTTCGATGCAGTGGACTGGATCCATAATCCCAGGGTGGCTCTGATTTCTGTATCGATAATAGGAATTTGGAGCTTGATAGGATACGCCATGGTCCTGTTTCTTGCTGGTTTGCAGGAGATTCCGAAGGACTACTATGAAGCCATCGATATTGATGGGGGTGGCGGCTTCGTGAAATTCCGCTATATAACCCTTCCTCTTGTATCTCCCACTATGTTTTTTATCGCAGTAACAAGCATCATTCAAAGCATGCAGGTTTTCGATGTCATATATATGATGATCGGTGTAACGAGTCCGGCGTATGAACACACTGTCTCGTTAGTTTACCTGTTTTACAATAATTCTTTCAAATATTCCAACAAGGGATACGGGTCTGCCATCATTATTCTTCTCCTGGCAATAATCATGATTATTACCTTTCTTCAAGTGAAGCTGCAAAAACGATGGGTAAATTACAGGGATTAGCGGGGGTGCAGGGATGGATAAAGAAATTCTTTTGAGGAAAACCGTTATATATTTCTTTTTGATAGCCGGATCAGTGATTATGATAATGCCATTTGTCTGGATGGTCATCACATCGCTTAAAACAAATACTGAAGCGACATCAATGAATCCGTTTATCTTTCTTCCGGAAATACCAAGATGGGACACATACAAGACGGTTCTGGAACAGAACAACATGCCGCGCCTTTATTACAATACCTTCTCGATGATGTTTTTTCGGGTACTTTGTGCGCTTAGTTTCAGCTCAATGGCAGCGTATTCATTCGCGAGGCTGCGTTTTCCGGGACGGGATTTCCTTTTTGGTATTGTGCTCATGCAGATGATGGTTCCCGTGCAGATATTCGTTATTCCGCAGTACCTTATGGTAGATGCTCTCGGTGCAAGAAACACAGTATTTGCTCTGGTTTTCCCCGGTCTTGTAAGTGCGTTCGGTACCTTTCTGCTGAGGCAGTTTTATCTTGGATTGCCGAAGGAACTCGGGGATTCGTCCAGAATAGACGGTTGTAATATTGGGCAAACGTTTCTTTTTGTGATGCTGCCGCTCACAAAGAGCGGTCTTATCGCCCTTGGTATCTTTACAGCGCTGTTCTCATTTAAGGATTTGTTGTGGCCGCTGGTCGTAAATACCAGTACATATGCAGCAACCCTTTCTTCAGCACTGGCAAAAATACAAAGTGCCTACTCTGTAGAGTATCCACAGCTCATGGCGGCGTCGGTACTCGCGATTTTCCCGATGCTGGTAATCTATTTCATTTTTCAGAAACAATTTATTCAAGGAATAGCGACTTCCGGAGGTAAACTCTAGAGTCCCGAACAAACTATATGAGCATTATTTTTCATCAGGAATCACAACAGTTTCATCTGTGTAACAGTTACATAAGCTATATTATCACCGTGTTGCCCAACGGCGAATTAGGAAATCTGTATTACGGTGCCCGGGTCCATGATAAAACGGACTTCTCGTATCTTGCTCCTGTCAGACGACGGTCTCTCACAGCATATACGAACGGAGGTCCCGACGGGTTTTCGCTCCAATATACCCGACAGGAGTATCCGGGGTATGGAACCTCTGATTTCCGATATCCGTCTTTTACAATAAGTCAGAAAAACGGCAGCAGAATTTCGCATTTTACTTATCAGGACCACAGGATACGGAAAGGGAAGGATCCGCTTCCGGGTCTTCCCGCGACATACGTGGATGACCCGGAAGAGGCTGAGACTCTTGAGATAATGCTGTTTGACCCAATATCTGAGACTAACCTGACGCTCTTTTATACTTTGTTTTTACAGGTTCCGGTCATCACTCGCAGTGCCCGTTTTGAACAGCGGGGCCCATCAACTATCGTTCTTGAACGTGCTTTAAGCGTATGCGTTGATCTTCCAAACGACTCATACGACATGGTTCATCTGGCTGGGGCGTGGTCACGGGAACGTCATGTTAAAACACGCTCTTTAGAGGTGGGGGTGCAGTCAATTTATAGCCTTAAAGGAACGAGCAGCGCCGAGCACAATCCTTTTTTAGCCTTGAAGAAAAAAAACACAAATGAGTTCAGCGGTGAAGTTTTCGGGTTCAGTTTTGTCTACAGTGGAAACTTCCTCGCGCAGGTGGAGGTAGACTCTCACAGTATGTGCCGGGTCCTTATGGGAATCCATCCCGAGGAATTTTCCTGGCCTTTGAAGAAGGATGAAGCTTTTCAGACTCCAGAGGTTGTTTTGGTATATACGAAAGACGGACTTAATGGGATGAGTAGTATATATCACCGGCTCTACCGGACCCGGCTTGCCAGGGGATATTGGCGGGACCGCCCACGACCGATTTTGGTTAATAACTGGGAAGCGACCGGGATGGAGTTCACCGAATCCCATGTCCTTGCACTTGCAGAAGTTGCAAAGGACCTTGGGGCTGAGCTGTTTGTTCTCGATGACGGGTGGTTTGGCAAAAGAGACAATGACTTAGCAGGCCTGGGGGACTGGTATGTAACAAACTTTAATAAACTTCCTGGAGGGATCGAAGGCTTGTCTTCAAAGGTAGAAGCCCTTGGCCTGCGGTTTGGGTTATGGATAGAACCAGAGATGGTAAATAAAGACAGTGATTTGTTTCGCTCTCACCCCGACTGGATACTGTCTACCCCGGATCGGTTTGCTTCTATCGCGCGGAACCAGTATGTGTTGGACTTTTCACGAATTGAGGTTATTGATTATATTTACGGTCTTATAGAGAAATTACTCTCCTGCAACCCGATATCCTATGTCAAATGGGATATGAACAGATATCTTACTGAATGTTATTCCCGTACAAAGGATGCAGATTATCAGGGTACGGTGTTCCATTCCTACATCCTTGGGGTTTACATGCTTTATGAGAGGTTAACCTCGGCATTCCCTGAAGTGTTGTTCGAATCCTGTTCCAGCGGAGGCGCGCGTTTTGATCCTGGAATACTGTACTATGCGCCGCAAGGCTGGACCAGTGATGATACCGACGCGGTGGAACGATTAAAAATCCAGTATGGAACATCCTATGTTTATCCCTTAAGCAGTATGGGTGCGCATGTAACTGGTGTGCCGAATCAGCAGGTCGGACGAACGACCCCGCTTCAAACCCGGGGTAATGTTGCCCTTTTCGGGTCGTTTGGATATGAGCTCGATGTCACCAAGTTTTCCGAACAGGAACGGAGCATAGTGCGGAAACAAATCAAATTCTACAAGAATTATCGCCAATTATTGCATGCTGGTACATTCTACAGACTTCTTGACCCGTTCCTTAAGGAGCAAGCCGCATGGATGGTAGTTTCGGAGGATCAAAATGAGGCCTTGGTGGGGTATTATTTAATTCTCAATAAGCCGAATCATCGGGACTGTCTTCTGAAGCTTACCGGACTTAATCCTGATACCAAATATGAAGTATCCGGAAAGCCCGGTGTTTACTGGGGTGATGAATTGATGTTCTGCGGTCTATCTGTGGAACCGGAAGAGCTGATTCCACCGGATAGAGATTTTTCCTCCGTTATTTATGTGATTAAATCGGCTATGTGAATTGTATGATTTGATCCTGCGGGTGTGCAATGGCTACTCATATTTCTTATTAGCTTTCATAACTTCTTCTTTTTGGATGCGGTAGAACTTCGGGCTTACTCCATGGATTTTCTTGAATGTCTTTGAAAAAGCAAAAGGGTCTTCATAACCACTTTTTAGTGCAACCGAGTTTATCGACAGGTTTGTAGTTTTTAAAAGTCCTGCTGCCTTATCCATGCGAAAATTAATCAGATACTCCTGTGGTGAAACCTGCAGCTGCTTCTTGAATATGCATGTCAGGTAGCTGCGATTGATTCCAATATAATCGGCTATATCTTTGATCCTGATATTCTGATGAAAATTATGCTCGATAAATTCGATTGCGTGATCTATGTATACCTTGCTTGAATAGTCATACGAATGACTTGCCGTATCATTAATCTGTTGTTCCTGGATCAGCGTCGCCAGAAAGCGCATTAGATAGCTTTCCCGGATAAGGGAATTAGCGGCGGTTAATTGAGATGCTTCGAGCATCCCGTTGACGCACTCTATAAGTGCTCTTTCGTTATTAAATTCATTCACGAGCTTTGTTTCATTGAAATTAGCAAATCGGAGATATTCCAGGGCTTTAGTTCCGCCGAAACCTATCCAGATATATTTCCAGGGAGAATTATGGTCAGCCTTGTAATATGTTGTAATATCTGGATAAATAAGAAACGCATGATGTTTGCGCAGGGTGTAGTTTTTTTTCCCTACCGTATATAAACCTTCTCCCTCGATAATATAATGAAGGAGGAACTCCGATCGCTCGGTAGGTCCATACGAATGATCGGAATCACATTCTTCCAGACCGCAATAACTGAGGTATAACTCAACGGATTGTTTGTGTAAGTGTTCCAGGCATCGGTATCTTGCGGAATTGGTATATTTTGCTGGTTTTCTGTCCCGTAACATGTATCTTTATCGTTATCATGATAAGAAGCCGCTGTCAATTTTATTATTCCGCAGCTCATACACGGACCCGCGAAAAGGTTCCTGCCTGGGGAAATTAGCAGGTAGATTGTGTATACTTCCAACAAAGGTCAAGAGATTTTCTTGCCCTCTATTGCAGATGCCAAGCCGCATTCACGCCGAAGCAAGGCCCATTTTCAGTGACAGAAGTTTTGTCTCTTCGTTGTCGGACCGGGAGGTTACGACCACCGGTACCCGCAGACCGATCAGGAGTCCGGCGATGGTCGCCCCTGCCAAGACGGTAAGGGTTTTGTAGACGGCGTTGCCGGTATTCAAGTCCGGAAAAAGCAGAATATCCGCGTCCCCGGCAACAGGACTCTCTATTTTTTTGATCGCCGCTGCCTCCCGGGAAAGGGCTGCATCAAGACCGAAGGGGCCGCCGAGCAGGGCTTTTTCCGGGTCATACTCCTTTCGAAGACGTTCGGCATCGATTGTTGAATCTATCTTGGGATTTACCGTTTCCACCGGGGCCACCAGTCCGACCCTGGGCCGCGGAACGCCAAGCTTTTGCGCCATCCTGACGGCGTTGTCCAGTATCCGGAGCTTGTCGTCATAGTCCGGTTTGATGTTTATGGCGCAGTCTGTCATAAAGAGCAGCTTATGGTAGGAGGCAACCTGGCAGAGGGCAATATGGCTTACGAGCCTGCCCGGTTCCAGCAGCCCTGCTTCACGGGAGAAAAGAGCGCGGCTGAAATCCCCTGTATGCACCTGTCCTTTCATGGCTACCTGGGCACGGCCTTCCCGCAGGCTTCTGGCTGTCAGTTCGCAGGCTTCGCTTTCGGTATTGGCGGTTTCAGTTTCGTAGAAAGCTCTGTCGATGCCGGTTTTTTCAGCGGCCTTTCCGATTCTCTCCGGATCGCCGAAAAAAAGAAAGCGTGCCCAGTTTTGATCAGCCGCGGTCCTGCAGGTCCGGAGGATCGCTTCGTCTTCTGGAAAGGGGACTGCTACGGTCGCTTTACTGTTAACGCTCAGGAACTGGTCAAGATTCACCGCTGATACTCCTTAACTTCCCGTGTTTGCCTCAGGGCTCCGAGGGCGTTCTCCGCCAGGGCCTCCATTTCGCGTTCTCCTTCGATTATCAGTATCGGCCCAAGGTACGAGACCCTGTCGCGGATACGGTTTGTAAAATAGGCGCTGCCTGCCATGCCGCCTGTAAGCACAATCCCGTCGATTTTTCCTTTTAAAGTCGCGCCGTGGGCGGCGATCTCCTTGCTGATCTGGTAGGCCATAGCCTGAATAATGCTTTGTGCCTTTGCATCTCCGGAGGATGCCCGCTCCAGCGCCTCTACAAAATCATTGGTCCCCAGGTAGGCTGCCATTCCTCCCAGACCGACGATCTTTTTACGCAGTTCCTTTTCTCTTTCCCGGTACTGCAGGGCAAGGGAGACGAGCTGCCCCGCCGGAAGACCGCCGCTGCGTTCGGGAGAGAAGGGGCCGTCGCCATCCAGGGCGTTATTAACGTCGATAACTCTTCCCCGCTGATGGGCCCCCACCGATATCCCTCCCCCCAGATGGGCGACGATGAGGTTTACCTCTTCGTAGGACCTGCCGAGTTCCGCCGCAGCTTTACGGGCGGCGGATTTCTGGTTCAGGGCATGAAAAATACTTACCCGCTGTATTTCCGGGCAGCCGGAGTAACGGGCTTCTTCGATCATTTCATCTACTACCACCGGGTCGGCAATATACGCGGGGATTCCCCTGGGGCGGGCGATTCCCTCGGCAAGAACGGCCCCCAGATTGCTGGCGTGTTCTCCCCAGCGGGCACTTTCCAGGTCCGCGATCATGGCGCTGCTGACCGTGTAGATTCCGCTTTCCAGGGGAGCAAGAAGCCCCCCGCGTCCGATAACGGCCGCGAGGTCTTCTCCCTTCGGCAGGGCTTCGGCAAGAAAGTTTTCCGTAAGCTCCCGCCTGAAGTCCTTCTGAGCGGCGACGGAGGAGAAACCTTTCAGCTCTTCCGTTGAATGCCGGATGGTCTGGTTTTTAAGGCACTCTCCGCCGCGGGAAAGGGCCAGCTTGGTTGATGTCGATCCCGGATTAATAACCAGAATCAGGTATGAATCAAAGGGTGGCATAAAAGGCTTCGGCCTTCTTTATCAGTCTCAGGTTCAGGTCCAGATACTCCTTCTTTTTCAGACTGAGGGGCAGCACCGCCTTGAAGGTCTCTATGTCCACCACTCTGGTTTCCAGCAGATACACTGTCAGCATGACTATATTGGCTGCAGAAATGAGTCCCTCGTTCCTGGCCATATCGGCGGCGGGAACATACAGGGTCTTAAGGTCCTTCCGTTTCACTTTACGGTTGACTACCGAGGAATTGACGATTATAAGTCCTCCGGGGACTACCTTTTCTTCGAAATTCAGCAGAGAAGGCAGGTTCATTGCTATAAGTACGTTCGGTTCATCCACAACGGGGGACCCGATCGCCTCTTTTGACAAAATTACACTGGCGTTAGCCGTCCCGCCCCGCATTTCCGGTCCATAGGAGGGAAGCCAGGTAGCTTCCAGACCTTCGGCAATAACGCAGTTGGCAAGCAGAATCCCGGCAGACAGTACTCCCTGGCCGCCAAACCCGGATATCTTAACATGCTGTTCCTCCGGGAGTTCCCGTATTTCCACCTCCGGGAGTTCCTTTTTAACCCGGAAAAGGTCCATAAGTTCCGTATCCCCGAGGGGCTTCAGCGATGTTCCGGGTGAGCATTGTTCGGCAGTGTCCCTGAGACATCCGGAAGGATAGATCTCCTCCATGGTCTCCTTCATCCACTCCCTGGCTTTAACGGGGTCCATCTTCCAGTTGATGGGGCAGGGGGAGAGGACCTCGACAAAAGAGAAGCCTTTTTTATCAAGCTGGTTCTGCAGGGCTTTTTTAAAGGCCCTGCGGGTCTTCATGATCCCTGAAGTGGTGGAGAGGCTTACCCGTTCAATGTAAACAGGGGGGGCAATAGCGTTCATTATCTCTGCCATTCCGATGGGGGCACCGTCAAGGGAAAGGTCCCGTCCGGTGGGGGTGGTGAGGGTCTTCTGCCCCGTAAGGGTTGTCGGTGCCATCTGTCCGCCGGTCATACCGTAGATAGCGTTGTTAATGAAGATGACCGTCATGTTTTCTCCGCGGTTGGCGGCGTGGATTATCTCGGTGGTGCCGATTCCCGCCAGGTCTCCGTCGCCCTGGTACGAGATTACCACTGCGTCCTCCCGGACCCGTTTGACGCCTGTTCCGACCGCCGGCGCGCGGCCGTGAGAGCACTGGATGTTGCCGGTGTCAAAATAATAGTAGGCAAAGACAGAGCACCCCACAGGAGAGAGAAATACAGTACGGTCCTGTATGCCCATCTCGTCGATCAGTTCGGCAATAAGTTTATGGGCGGTACCGTGTCCGCAGCCTGGACAATAATGAGTTGTTCTTTGCTCCGGCCCTTTTCGTTCAAAGGTCTCATAAAAGCTTTTCGGTTTCTCTTTTACAATCATGCAAATACCCCTTCAAGGTCGGATTCGGTGCGGGCTACGATTTCAGATACTTCCGGGACTACTCCGCCCATCCAGTTGTACCGCAAAAGCGGCTTGCGGCCCATAAGGGCGATCTCTACGTCGTCGGCCATCTGTCCATTGGACAGTTCCAGGCTGATAAAAAGCTCTGCCGAGGAGGCAAGCTCCTCAAGCCGCTGCCGCGGAAAAGGATACAGGGTCTTCGGCCGCAGAAGGCCGGCTTTTATTCCTTTCTTTCTTAGCTGCGATACCGCCGAGTAGCAGAGCCGGGAGCTTATGCCGTAAGCTACGAAGACCAGTTCGGCATCCCCGGTCTGAACCTCCTGGTAATCGGTAATCTCCTTCTCCAGGCGCCGGTATTTTTCCTGCAGGTGAAGATTGTGCTGAGAAAGCAGTTCACGGTTCATCAGGATGGATGTAACCAGGTTTTTGCGGCTCTCTTTGTCGCCGTAGACTGCCCAGGTGTGGCGCTCTCCATGGAGAACCTTTTCCGGAAAGGAGACGGGTTCCATCATCTGGCCGATGTAGGCGTCGGTCAGAATAAAGACGAGCATCCGGTACTTGTCCGCCAACTCAAAGGCCCGATAGGTAAAATCGCACATCTCCTGGGCCGAGTTGGGGGCCAGTACGATGTTGCGGTAGTTCCCGTGGCCCCCGCCCTTGACAACCATGTTATAGTCGGACTGCTCGGGCCAGATGTTACCGAGGCCCGGGCCTGCCCGCTGCACATCGACCAGGACAGCCGGCAGTTCCGCCCCGGCAATGTAGGAGATCCCTTCCGCCATCAAGGCAATCCCCGGGCCTGATGACGCGGACATTACCCTGGCTCCCGCACTGGCGGCACCATAGATCATATTGATAACACTGACCTCGGATTCACCCTGCAGAAAGGTTCTGCCGGCAGCCCGGAAATAGGCCGCTGCGGCATGGGCGATCTCGCTCGCCGGGGTGATTGGATACCCGAAAAAGTGGGTTGACCCGCCTAAAAGCGCACCATAAATAACCGCTTCGTTTCCTTTTATCAGCTGCTTATGCATGCATCCGCTCCTCATTCTTGTAGACCGTAATAGCTCCGGGTTCAGGGCAAACATAGAAACAAATACCGCAGGCGGTGCAGTTAGGATTCTTGAATACTGCAGCCTGGTAACCGAGCTGATTTATCTCGGAACCGATTCCAAGACAGTTGTTGGGGCAGTTCTGCACGCAGAGACGGCATCCCTTGCATTCATTGGCAGATATTCGAACATAGTTCATCAGATACCCCCGAATACTTCGTCCTGTCCGGTACCGAAGTAGTTAATCTCGTCTATGGCTTCCAGAATATCGTGGGGAATATCCTCCACTACCAGCATATGATGCGGACACGCTACCTTGGGACAGACATAAATCCGGTTGTTGCGTCCCGGCAGATAGAGGGCAATCTGCTCCTGGGAGTCACAATCCACGTTTTCGCAGGGGCGCTTAACATTCAGCAGGATATCGCAGTAGGGGCAATGGGCTTCTACCGCACTGTTCGCTTTTATCTGGGTGGGCAGAAAGGAAAAAAGATTTGCATGACTGCCCCAGAAGGAGTCCAGGAAAACTACACCGTTCTGGTTTCCAAGCTTGATGTTCAGGCGAATGGAAGGTTCATCGTGGATGCGGACACTGTCTACCAGCAGATTGTGTCCGTTGGGGCAAAAAATGGATTCTACAAGAAGCACTTCCTTTTCGTGCTTGGTAAACAGACGCATGCCTTGAGGGATGTTGGCTTTAAAAGCCGCCGGAATTTCCTTGATCGTCAACTCCATCTGCGGACCTCCTTTTTTTGTATGTTATTGTAATTCGACTTTCGGGTTTTGTAAAAAGATTAATGAAAATCCCTTCCGCAAGGGGTTCTATTATTCACATACCCCTTTGGGAGAACATTTTTTGGTGGATTCTGGGCAGCGGCCTGGGAATCAGAGCCTTCGCTGGGTGTATAAGCGTGAATAATAGCCGTTTTGTTCAAGCAGCTCGGGATGCGCCCCTTCTTCGATAATCTGTCCGGCTTTCATGACATAGATTCGGTCAACATGCCGAACAGTGGAAAGGCGATGGGCAATGATAATGGTGGTTCGGTTTTCCGCCAGTTTAAACATGGCCTCCTGGATCAGGGCCTCGGATTCAGTATCCAGGGATGAGGTTGCCTCGTCGAGGATCAGAATGGAGGGATTTTTCAGAAAGACCCTGGCAATGGCTATGCGCTGCTTCTGACCGCCCGAGAGCTTTACTCCCCGTTCTCCCACTTCCGTATCGAAGCCTTCCGGCAGGGTCTGGATAAAATCATGGATGTTTGCCCACCTGGCAGCCTGGATCATCTCCTCTTCGGCGGCCAAAGGATTACCGTACATGATGTTTTCCCGCAGGGTGGCGTCAAAGAGGAAAACGTTCTGCTGTACAATGCCGATCTGTTCCCTCAGGGATTTCTGGGTCAGGGATTCAACGTTCCTTGTGTCTATGGATATCTCACCGTGCTGGACCTCGTAAAACCGGGGAATCAGCGAAACCAGGGTGCTTTTTCCGGCGCCGGATTCACCGACTAAAGCCACCTTGCTGCCGAAGGGTATGCGGAGATTGATGTCCGTAAGGACCGGTTCTGGAGAGCCTTCGTAGCTGAAGTTCACATCCCTGAAGCGGATCTCCGTTTTATGCTCTGGGAGGGGCTGTGCGCCTGAATGATCGGCAATGTCCGGTTCTATCTGCATGATTTCCACAAAGCGTTCAAAGGCCGCTGTTCCCTGCTGCAGCTGCTCGTTAAAGTTAATCAGCCTGTCGATGGGGGGCAGGATGATCCCGATAAAGAGAACGAAGGAGAGCAGATCATATACTTCTATCTCTCCTTGCAATATGAGCAGGACCCCTCCGCCTACAACCACAAGGTAGTAGGAATCCCTTAAGAAATGGATAACCGAGTGGAAACCCGCCATGGCGGTGTAGGCGTTCTCCTTGGCATAGCGGAAAGATGTATTGGAATTGAGGAATTTCTCCTCTTCCAGCTCTTCATTGGCAAAGGCTTTGACCTCCCGGATTCCCTGCACCGAGTTTTCCACGGTACTGTTGATCTCGGCGATTTCTTTGCGCACCTTTCTGAAACCTGAACGCATGCGGCCGCCGAAGATAATTCCCCAGATCAGCATAAAAGGAAAGGGAATAAGCGAGATAAGCGCCAGGGGCCAGCTGAAGCTGAACATGAAAAGGTACGCCCCTGTTATAACCACCAGGGAGATTAGCAGATCCTCGGGGGCATGATGGGCAACCTCGGCAATCATGTTCAGGTCGTTGGAAATGCGGGACATGATGTGCCCGGTTTTGGTGTTGTCGAACCAGGTAAAGGAGAGCTTCTGAACATGCCGGAAGATGTCTCCCCGCATGTCTGCCTCCATGCGGACGCCCAGGATGTGTCCCCATTTTATCCGGATATAGTTGAGGACCAGCGTAAGCAGGTAGATGGCAGCCATTACCGCGAGGGACCAGCCTATCATTGAAATGTTGTTGTCCGGAATATAGCTCCGCAGAAGGTTCCGGGTTATGTAGGGAAAAAAGATCGACAGCAGCGACATTGTCGTTGCCACGAACATATCAATAATAAAGAGCCGCAGGTGTGGACGGTAATAGTCAAGGAATTTCTTCAGCATGTGAACTCCGGTTTCCGTTTCTAACCAAAACCTTACACGATTTTTATCGTATCGTCATGGTCCTGTATTATAGATACAGAAGCAAAAATTCATAAATGAGAATCGGGTAAAGGTGAGGTTGTATGCTTACACTGCTGCAGGGCCAATCAACGAAAGAAGAGACGGAGGAGCAGGCACTCCTGCAAGATATTATCCGGGAGCAGCGTATAAACCCGTATTTCCAGCCGATCATGGATCTGAATAGCGGCGAAATCCTTGCGTACGAAGTCTTAAGCAGGTGTGAAGAACCTTTTGCAAATCCTGCACACATGTTTGCCTGTGCCAGGGAGTGGGGTCTGAGTTGGGACCTGGAACATGCCTGTCGCACCAGTGCCCTGGAGACGATTACCGAATTCATGCCGGAAATGAAAAACATGTTGTTCTTTTTGAATGTAAGCCCCTATATATTCAATGACCCCCGGTTTGTTTCAGGTACCACAGTCGCGACCCTGCGTAATCTGGGAATCAATTCCCGGAACATAGTCTTTGAGATTACCGAAACTGCCTCGGTAAATGATTATCAGAAATTTGAAGGGCTCATTCGCTATTACAAGAATCAGGGGTTTCAGGTGGCCCTGGACGATTTTGGTGCCGGTCATTCCGGTCTGGTTACGCTGGTGGCCATGACTCCCCATTTTCTCAAGATTGATATGGCTCTGGTCCAGGGAATAAACAGCAGCGCCTATAAACAGAAGCTGGTACGGGCTATAGTCTCTTTTGCCAGAGAGGTTGACGCTGCGTGCATCGCAGAGGGAATCGAGCATTTTGGAGATCTTGAAACGCTTCACAGGCTGGGGGGTCAGTATGGCCAGGGATTCCTTATCGGCAGGCCGGCACCGTGTCCCGCAGAGCCCGATCCTGTAATGCTCGAAGGACTTCACAGAATGATTCTTCGTAAAAACAAATGGCGCTTCGCTGTGGACGTATCCCTGTCCGGAATGGTTGTTAAACCGAAGGCTTTCTGCCTGGAAGAGATTACCTGCGAAGATCTGGATCTCATTTTCCACAAGGATCCCGATCTTGATCATGTGGTCATTCTGGCAAAAGAAAAACCGCACTGCCTCATTCCTCGCCGCCACTTTTATTCGGTTATCGGAGGGCGATACGGATACAGTCTGTTCCAGCGCAAATTTTCCGAGACAATTGGTAAAACAGAGATGCTGTGCCTGAACGAGCATACCGATTTGCGAACTACGGGCCGGCTTGCGATGGACCGGAAACAGGAGGATTTGTATGATCCGGTGGTGATTACCGGCAATGATGGAGAGTTTGTCGGTACCATTACCATGAAGCAGGTTATCAACAAGGCTTTTGATATGGAGATCAGAATTGCAACCTGTTCCAATCCCCTGACCCAGCTCCCGGGTAACTTGATTATTGGGTTCTGGCTTGAAGAAGCGGTCCGGTCGCCGGAGTTCAGCATTGTCTACTGCGATTTGGACAATTTCAAGGCGTACAATGATTCTTATGGTTTTTCCTGCGGAGATGAAGCCTTAAAGCTCACCGCGAGAATTCTTAACGAGTTTATTCAGGAGCGGTTTCCTATGGCCCGGCTTGGTCATATCGGCGGGGATGACTTTATTATTGTGAGTGAGAAACGGGTAGAAGAACAGTTGCTTGAAGAGTTGTGCTCTGCCTTTGACCAGGCAAGAACCCAGTTGTTTTCTGAACAGGATATGGAGCGTGGCTGGTATGAGACGACCAATCGCAAAGGTGAAAAGGTCCGTGTTCCATTGGTGTCGTTAAGTCTTGCAGTTGTAACACGGGCGAATTTTTCTGATGATATTCATCCAGGGCAGTTGAGCCAGACCGCGGCGATGATAAAGAACAGGGTAAAGTCTCGCAATATTAAAAAAGGCGGGAGCGGATATTTAATAGATCGCCGCAGACAGTGCGAAAGCTGACGGAACCGCTGCGTTTCTGGTGACTGTGAGTATATGATACAATAATTCCAAGACGTATTATTTCGGTACTTCAAAGAAGGGGAGATGTATCCATGGATAAAAAGGTGGCAATTATTACAGGCGGCGGCACCGGTATCGGCCGGTCCACTGCTTTAATGCTGGCTGAACGAGGTGTAGCTTGCGTAGTAAACTATTCCCGCTCAAAAGAGGACGCAGAAAAAACCGTGGCGGATATACAAGCCGCTGGAGGATACGCAGTATCCTTCTGCGCCAGCGTGGCCGAGGAGAAAGCCGTAGCAGAGATGGTGGCCGCAACGTTTGAACGCTTCGGGCGCATTGATTATCTGGTAAACAATGCCGGCAAAACTGAGTTTATTCCCCTGGAGGATCTGGATGCGGTTAAGGACGAAGACTGGGATTCCATCTTCGATGTGAATATAAAAGGGACCTTCAAGGTCAGCCGCGCCTGTGCAGGGGAACTGAAAAAAACCGGGGGTGCCATTGTTAATGTATCGTCCATTGCTTCCCGGGGAGCCGGCAGTTCCATTCCCTACTGTGTTTCCAAGGGTGGAATAGACACCCTGACCAGAAGCCTTGCCAAGGTGCTGGCCCCGGATGTGCGGGTTAATGCCGTTGCTCCCGGAATTGTTACTACCCGCTGGGTTGCCGGCAAGGAAGATCATATAGAGAAGATGTCCGAAGGAACACCCTTAAAAAAGGTCTGCGGTCCCGACGATGTTGCTCAGGTTATTGTCAGTCTGCTGTGTCAGGCTGACCTGATGACGGGGCAGATTGTAACCATAGACGGCGGATTAACCATGTAAAACATGATTGTATCAGATAGAGCCTTGATCCCAATCCTTATGGATAATAGTGTACATTTGATGAAATCGATAGTACATTCTAGTGTGAATGGTATGGATAATACTGATGATACACATTTTGAAGAAAACATAAAAAAAAAGTCAATTGAAAATGTAGTTGAGATGATCCGCGGAATGATTGATGCGGGGGTCCTTTCCCCCGGTGATCAGCTTGCACCGGAACGAGAGCTTGCTATACAGCTTGGGGTCAGCAGGGCAGCTGTACGGGACGCGATACGGGCTCTCGAACTGATGGGTGAGGTGGAAACACGGATTGGCGTCGGCGGAGGAACTTTTATTTGCAATATTACCTTCAATCACGCACTTAATACGGTATTCTCATTATTTCGACGTACGAATCAGATGCTGTCTGATGTTGTTGAGGTCCGTTTGATTCTTGAAACCCGTTCTGCTGCCCTGGCAGCGGAGCGACGGACGGAGAGGGATCTCAATTCCATCGATTCGGCCCTGCACAATATGGCTGATGATATTATTGCCGGCAGTATTGGAATTCGGCCCGACCATGCTTTCCATCTGGCAATTGCCAAAGCATCGGGAAACGAGTTTCTTTATGGGCTTTCTCAACTGGTGGAAGATATGATTGTGCAGACACGTAAGCAGACTCTTTCTCGCAGGGGTGTCCCATCTGAGGCCTTGGAGGATCATGAGAAAATTGCTCAGGCTATTCGTTGCGGAGATGCCCCGCTGGCGGAAAATCTGATGAGGGAACATCTGTTAAAAGCATATAAGATAAGTAAGGAAAGCTGAGCAACCGGTGTACTGTATCGCAATTATGGATACTGTTGAACCTGGACTCTTTCTGGTGATGATTGGAAGTAGTGTAATCGGGAGTACAGTAATGGAACGGTGCCACAGTAACAAGAGTGCCCTGATCTTCGGCGCGGCCTCGGGGATCGGAAGAGGGGTCGCCCTTCGTCTTGCGTCAGAGGGGGCAAAAATAGTCCTTGCGGATATCGATGAGGAGAAATTACTGCAGACCGAGGAGGAGTGCAGAGACTTGGGGGCCGAAGCTGTTTTTGTGCGGACGGATATCAGCTCTGTTGATGAGATCCGCAGGGCGGTTATGTCTATCGTCGAAACCTTCGGAAGGCTTGATAGTATGGTAAATGCTGCTGGAATCGTGCAGAGCCGGGCTTTTCTGGAGGTTGAAGAAGCGGACTGGGACAAAATCATTGCCATCAATCAGAAGGGAACGGCCTTCGCCTGCCGGATCGCGGGGCAGCAGATGGTGGATCAGTGTAAGAGAACCCTGGAGAATGAAAGAGCCTTGTGTAACGGCAAGATTGTTAACTTTTCTTCCATTGCGGGAAGAAGGGGCCGCTCCTTCCAGCTCCATTATGCCGCTTCAAAGGCGGCCATAATCAGCATAACCCAGTCTGCGGCTACGGCCCTTGCCCCTTATGGTATCAATGTCAACGCTGTTTCGCCGAGTGTCGTCAATACCCCCATGTGGGACCGGAGCATCCAGGGCAAGGCGAAAACCCTTGGGGTTTCCATTGAGGAAGCCACTGAAGAGATGGTCGGAAAAATCCCCCTTGGAAGGATCGGGACCGTTGAAGATATTGCCGCCGCTGTCAGCTTTCTCTGTTCCGAAGACGCCGACTTTATTACCGGGCAGACCCTGAATGTGGACGGCGGATACGAGATGGATTGAATATATGACCAGCAAGCTATATGTAGCTTGGTATAGGAAACTGCACAGTGGTATAATGTGCTTACTATTCGTAATCCAAGACTTCTTTTTCTGAACGAATGGATTCAATGGTTTCATTTTGTACATCGGAAATATGTTCTTTAAGAATATCGAGAGCTCTCCCTAAATCGCCATTGGTTAAGCACTCAGTTATTCCTGTATGCCTTTTCATTGCATGCTCGATATTCTGTTTATAAAATGTCTTGGTTCTGAATAACTCGATCTGGCTTCGAATCGATTCATAGTAAGCTCGTAACCGGTTATTGTTTGCATATGTACTAAATGTCGAGTGAAAGTGCCGATCATATTCCAGAAAATCTTCGAATTGTATATTTTGCATTGCTGGGAGTATCGATGCATCTAATTTTTTCAATGATTCGACCAACTTGTCTTTGTTTTTACTATATGCAAGTGTACAGAGCGTATTCTCAATCATTAACCGTATTTCTGTTACTTCGACTACGTCATCCTCTGTCGGTATGGATACAAAACTACCTTTATTCGGGATAATTCTTACTAAACGTTCCATAGATAAGCGGTCAATAGCTTTCACAACAGGAGAGCGACTTATCCCATATGATCCTGCAAGACTAATTACATTCAATCTTGCCCCCCAACTTATTTTTCCTACTAGAATGTCATGTTTTATTCTTTTATAGCATTCATCAGCTAATGATGCGATTTCTATCTTATCCGATGACGTTGATAACTCCTGCATAACAGCTCCATTACAAATATGTCAGTTATTATACATTATTTTCTTTAAAATGCAACATGTTGGATGTTGACATGTTGGAGTTGTGTGATATAATCCCAACATATTGTATGCGACATGTTGG
This sequence comes from Marispirochaeta sp., assembly GCF_963668165.1. Lineage (NCBI taxonomy): Bacteria > Pseudomonadati > Spirochaetota > Spirochaetia > Spirochaetales > Spirochaetaceae > Marispirochaeta > Marispirochaeta sp. The sequence continues at coordinate 1,888,788 of NZ_OY764209.1, forward strand.
GCGCAATATTTTAAGTTCAAACTCCAGGAGGATGAAATGTATCAACCAAAGGGTATTATTCCTGCAATGCTTTCGGTCTTTAATAAAGACGGAAGTATTGATATTCAGGGCCAGAAGGCGTACGTCGAATGGCTGATCAAGAAAGGTGTTCATGGGCTTTCCCCGGTCGGTAGTACTGGTGAGGGAGCAGCGATGAATGATGAAGAGCGGTTACAAGTAATCAAGGCTACTGTTGAACAGGCTAACGGTCGTGTACCAGTTGTAGCTGGAGTCATCCATTATTCTACTATGTTGGGTGTTGATCTGGCAAAATCAGCCATAGATGCAGGAGCAGATGCGCTCATGGTCCTGCTGCCCTACTACTACAAACCAACCATACCAGATGCGCTTGATTATCTTCGTTCAGTATCCAAAGCTGTAAACATGCCTTTGTGTGTTTACAACAATCCCTGGTTTGCAGGTTTCGAATTGAGTCCCGCTCTTGTTAAGCAGCTTGCTGATGAGGGGGTTGTGAACTCGATAAAGGCAGCCCATGGCGATCCCATGCGGGTGAACTACATCAAATATCTCTGTGGCGAGAAAGTCTCGACCCTCTACGGGCATGATTACTCTCCTCTTGAAGCATTTGCGGTAGGTGGGGACGGGTGGCTTTCCGGTCTGCCGAATATCATCCCCGATCTTGCTGTCGATCTGTTTACTGCTGCTACTCAGGATAAGGATCTGGTAAAAGCTCAGGCAATATGGAAACGGCTGCAGCCGATCGCCTACTATTTCATGTACGAACGTGTCGGCGATAATGCCTCTCCACACTGGCTTGCGGTGTTCAAGGAAGCGCTGCGACTTATGGGAGAGGATTTCGGTTTGCCCCGCTTGCCTACAAAGGAGATGAGTCCTGCTGACAAAAAAGTCCTGCAGAGATATCTGTATCAGGTTTATCCGGATGTGGTAAAGGCTCAATGACGGTGGATGGTTAGTTATTTACTCTCAAGAGCACTTTAATTGAACTGAACAAGTACAGTTGTGGTTCAGTTCCATATATAACTTCAAAGGAGGAAGTGGCATGAAGAGACTATGCATTTTTATTTTTCTTTCGCTTTTTGTAGTCGGAATGGTAAAAATTACAGCGGAAGGGCAGAAGGATTCGGGCTTGAGTAAGCCGATTACTATTAAACTTGGACATCTATATGCTCCGGACCATCCGTATACCTCTGCGATTAAAGAGTTTGCTGCTGAGGTTAAGGATTTAACGAATGGTCAGCTGGTGATTAAAGATTATCCAGCTGGTCAGCTTGGCAATGAGAAGGATATGTGTGACGCAGTCAGCATGAATACTCTTGACATGTCGATCATTGGGCCTGGTGAACTTGCAAAGCGGCACGACCCGATTTTTATTTTTGATGGTCCATATGTTTTCCGTGATACCAATCATATGCTGAAGACCGCTGCGTCTTCTGTTGGGCAGGAGATGTGGGATTCCCTAGTGGAGAAATCTAATATCAGGGTATTGAATGTACTGTATTATGGTAAAAAACATATAACGACATCCCGGCGACCTGTTGAAAATCCGATGGATATGCGTGGATTAAAGTTCCGTGTAATTGACTCTCCCATGAATATGGCAATCGCGCGTTCTCTGGGTGCAAGTCCTGTTCCAATGGCTTTTACTGAATTGTATCTAGGTTTGCAACAGGGGGTTGTTGAAGGTCAGGAGAACCCGATCCCGACAATCATCAGCCAGAGGCTCTATGAAGTACAAAAATATCTAATTCTTTCTGGTGCCATCTGCCAGGGTGCTACTATCGTGATTTCGGATAAGACGTATCAATCTTTATCCTCTGAAAACCAAGAAATACTGAACAATGCCTTGAATGCGATGGTAATTGAGGTGAATGATAAGATCGTTGAGAGCGAGTTTCATCAGATTGAAGAACTGAAAGAAAAGGGAATGATTGTGATCCAGCCTGATCTTGAACCCTTCCGCGAAGCTACAAAGGTTGTGATAAAAGAGTTTGAGTCCAAATGGGGTGCTGGATTGTATGAAAGAATACAGGAAGTAAAATGAAAAACAATGGCATACCGGTTATCCGGTATGCCATTATAGTAGTAAGGTATCTTCTGGAAAGGCTTAAAAAGGAGAGTTATAGTACTATGTTGAAATCTATCTTCAATCGTATTGAGGAGTATATCGTTGTTGGTTTATTAGCAATTATGTCGATAGTTCTCGGCTTACAGGTGTTTTTTCGTTATGTATTGAATATGCCTCTCTCCTGGAGCGAAGAGATGGCACGCTATCTTTTTATCTGGATAACATTTATTGGCGCGGGATATGGCGTTAAACACCATTATCATATCGAGATGGAGGCTCTGTTTAACTGCTTTCCTGAGTCTTTTCAAAAAATTGTTCTGGTCGTTACCAACATTACCTGTATACTTGCTTATGGATGCATAATACCGGACTCAGTTCGATTTGTTGCGAATCAGAGTAAGATTGTTTCTACAGCCATGAAAATCCCTATGGGATTTGTTTATGTTTCAATTCCTATTGGGTGCTTGATCCTGATTGTACGCCTTGCTATTGATACCGTAGAGATAATTCGACGGCGTGATATCTCAGAGATTGAGGAAGGCCGATAATGATTGTGCTGATAGGTTCTTTTCTTGTTCTTTTATTATTGAAAACGCCAGTTTCCTTTTCAATGTTTGTAAGTTCGATCCTGTATCTGCTGACATATGACATTCCTGTGTTAGTTGCGGTGCAGCGGATGGCCTCTGGACCAGATTCTTTTCCGCTTCTTGCTGTTCCGGGGTTTATTCTTGCGGGTACTATTATGAATACCTCAGGGATCACGGAGCGCCTCTTTAATTTTGCGAACAAATGCGTTGGCCATATTACTGGAGGATTGGGGCATGCGAATATTTTTGCCAGTATAATCTTTGCCGGGATGTCCGGGACTGCCATTGCGGATGCTGCTGGAATGGGAGCCGTAGAACTAAAAGCGATGAAGGACCGAGGATTTGATGAAGATTTTAGTCTTGCGGTTACCGGTGCATCATCAATAGTTGGTCCTATTATTCCACCGAGTGTTCCCGCTGTTTTATATGGTGTTGTTGCAAGTGTTTCCATCGGTCGCTTATTTGCTGCCGGATTTATTCCGGGAGTTCTTATGGGTTGTGCGTTAAGTGTGCTTGTATTTATTCAAGCAAAGAAGCGCGGATATCCCAAGGAATTACGACCGACTGTTAAAGAATTTAGTCTCGCCTTCAAAGATGCTTTCTTTCCCTTGCTTACTCCGGTACTGATTATCGGTGGAATACTGATCGGTGTGTTTACTCCTACCGAGGCTGCGTTCATTACGGTTATCTATTCAATTGTTTTAGGCATTTCCTATCAGTCTATACGAGTCAGGGATTTGCTTGTCTTTGTCAGAGAAACGGCGAATACAACAGTATCCGTTATGCTGATTGTTGCAAGCTCGGCAGTCTTTGCATGGATTCTTGCAAGTGAGCAAATACCGCAGAAACTTGCGGAGGTTTTTCTTGTAGCTTTTCCGAACAAGTATGTTGCCCTTGTAGTTATCAACTTATTTCTTTTAATAGCTGGAAGCTTTATGGAGACTATTGCGGCAATAACTATCCTGACTCCCGTGTTGCTTCCAGTCGTTCTTGAATTGGGTGTCGATCCAGTCCATTTTGGAATTCTGATGATTCTAAATCTGATGATAGGTTTGCTGACCCCTCCGATTGGAATGGTATTATATGTGCTGTCGACTGTCTCGCAAGTTCCATTCGAGAAAATCGCAAAGGCAGTTGTTCCGTATCTTCTGTTGTTGATTGGCGTTTTATATGTCTTAACGTTTTTACCGGATGTAGTTCTCTGGCTCCCAAATTTAATATTCAACAAATAAAGCAGAGTTCACTCTGTCCGATATATGGAATACAAGCTGTATCCGGTGTTCCTGTATTCATCTCTTGTTTTATCAACATGTTTGATGCAGAATGTAGATCTTGTGGACTCAGATTAAGCGTATGGTCGCAAGTTTAAGTTAATTCACTTTAACTGCTGTATATATTATTCAGTATTTAAGTGCGGAAAATAGGGAACATCGGTTACTTTATGAACAAGAAAAAAACCGCTATTGTGAATTATAATAGTACTCTCATAGTAGCGAAATAAGCTCTGTTTTTTGATTGTATGGATTCAGGGAACATCCTTAAAAAATATAAAATGAGATACTTACACATTCTCTTACTCTTCTTTCAAAGGAGTTCATATGATACCCCGTTTTTGTTCTATCGGCAGCATAAACATGGATCTGGTGGTCCATGTGGGGCGTTTCCCTGAACCGGGTGAGACGTTGACTGGATCGGTGTTCAACACCTTTCCCGGCGGCAAAGGCGCCAATCAGGCGGTTGCTCTGGCTAAACTGGGGGCGGATATTCACCTGGTCGGTAAGGTTGGCGACGACGCCTTTGGCAGACAGGAATCCGCTTATTTAGCCTCCATTGGGGTTGATATTTCCCTGGTTGAGACAGTCCCTGCTTGCTCGACCGGTGTGGCGATTATTGAGGTTGATGGAACGGGAGAGAATCATATCGTCATTGTTCCCGGGGCCAACGACAGGATGGATACGAACTATATTGAACAGTATCTGAGAAAAAATATGGAAGGTAATCTGTATCTTCTGCAGTTGGAGATTCCGCTGGACACAGTTCTTTATACCTTGAAGGTGCTGAAAAAGCGTGGAAAGCGTGTTATTCTGGATCCGGCACCGATGCCTTCCGTGGATGAGTTTGAAAAGCTGCTTGCATATACCGATATTGTTACACCGAACGAAACGGAGATCCAGCTTTTTACCGGCATTGAGATTACTGGACTTGAAACCGCGGAGAAGGCCGGCAGGGTTTTGCTGGAACATGGTGGTTCCGTGGTTATAATCAAAGCCGGTGGTAAGGGCGCGTATATTGTAAGCAATGAAGGAGTCCAACATGTGCCTGCGTTCCCCGTCAAGGTTACTGACACAACCGGTGCAGGCGATTCCTTCAATGCCGGATTGGCGTATGCTCTTGGACAGGGATGGTCCATGAACGAAGCGGTCCGCTTTGCTTCCGCCGTCGGTGGTCTCGCCTGTACTGCTTACGGCGCCCAGAGTTCGATGCCAAGCTTGTCTGCAGTGAAAAAGCTGATTGGTTGAATCGGGCAGTTCAGATTAATTCCCGCTTCAGCGGCATACTCATGCAGCGGGGGCCTCCTCGTCCCCGGACCAGTTCCGAGCCCGCGATTTCTATGACCTCCACTCCGTTCTTGCGCAGAATTTCATTGGAGAGGATATTCCGCCGGTAGGTAATGACCTTTCCCGGGGCAATAGCCAGGGTGTTGGTGCTGTCGTTCCACTGTTCCCGTTCGGCACTCCAGGCGTCGCCCCCTCCTGTGGCGATTAAATTGACAGTGGAAAGTTTCAGGCTTTTTGCCAGCGCGCGGGAGAGGTTTCTTTCCTGCCGTATGCGGATTCCTCCGTTGGTTTTTGCGCTTCCGGGGCTCAGACGGAACACGTGGACAGTATCTACAATGCCGGGAAAGATGGTGAACTTATCCACATCCACCATGGTAAATACCGTGTCCAGGTGCATGTAAGCACGGGTAAAGGGAATCTGGATGACCAGGACCTCCCGCACCGTTTCGTCTTCTGCGAAGAGCCGGGATGCCAGGGTCTCGATACCCTCAGGGCTGGTCCGGGCGCTGCAGCCCACGGCAATGACCGAATCGTTCAGCACCAGGATGTCTCCACCTTCAATGCTGTCCGGCTCACCGTGATGGTGCCAGCGAGAGGTGTATCGGAAATGGGGGTGGTTTTCCGCAATGTACTGCAGCAGCATGCTCTCCCGCTTCCGTGCCCGGGCTTTCATCGTGTTCACCGAAAGCCGCTCGCCGATGACAGTCCCGTAATCCCGGGAGAAGTAGAGGTTCGGCAGGGGATCAATATAGAAGGGGTATTCGTCTTTTATGTAAAAGGAGAGACGTTTTTCCGCTTCCGAGTGGTCCACTTCCTTCTTTGCAAGACCGGACAGCAGAGTGGCTGTCAGTTCCCGGGGAGCCATTCCGGTAAGGAGGGAGCGAATGTCATCCCGTAATGCCGCCGAGCTTACCCTGAGTCCCGCGGTAATCTCGCCGATAATCTCTTTTTTGATCTCCTGCCGTGCGAGAATGTCGGTCAAAAGCTCTTCAAAGTAAAGCACTTCTGCGCCATTCTTCCGCAGTACATCGGCGAAGTCATCGTGTTCCTTCTGCATCTGCGCAAGATAGGGAATATCTTCAAAGAGCATTTCATCGAGGTACTTTGGCAGAAGCCGTTCCAGCTCTCCTCCGGGCCGGTGGAGGAGAATGGTCTTTAAGGGGCCCACTTCGGAACGGATCTGCAGTGCAGGTTTTTTTGCATCCATGGTCCATGTATAATATCAGAAAAACGTGGGCTGTAAATCTATTCCCCCTTGACTGGTCTTGTGCTATTCTTGGTTTCCAACGGAGTTAAACATGAGCAGACTTCCCTTGACCAGAGTCTACATATCCTTGAAGAATCTTGATCATAACCTCAAGCTGCTGCGGGAGCTGTCCGGGGGCCGTCCTCTGTGGCCCGCGATAAAAGCTGATGCTTATGGTCATGGTGCACTTATTATCGCGGGACATCTGCTTGCCCGCGGAGTCAGCACCTTTGGTGTAGCACAGGTTCAGGAAGCCCCTTGAGCTGCTGGAAAACGGAATTAAAGCCCGCTTTGTGATTCTTTCTCCGGATCTGGGGGATACCGCGCCGGAGGTCGCCGCCAACGGTCTGGAGCCTGTAGTCGCGACGGATATCCAGCTCCGGACCCTTTCTGCAGAGGCTTCGCGGCAAAGGGTGGATGTCCGGGTCCACCTTAAATTCGATACCGGTATGGGGCGTGTCGGTTTTAATCCGGAGGAGGCCGATGGGGTCCTGTCCCGGGTTGCCGGATATCCAGGTATAAAGATCGCGGGATTTATGAGTCACTTTCCCCGGGCCGATGAAGGAGACCCGGCGTATTCACTTGAACAGGTCGGCCGCTTTCAGAATGTTCTGGACCAGTCTGCAGTATCCGGTAATTTTGTAACCCATATGGCAAACAGTGCGGCGATTTTCGATGTGCCCCAGGGCTGCTTCGATGTCTGCCGGCCTGGGATCGCCCTCTACGGACTGAAGCCTTCTTTCGCAATACTCAATCCGAAAGCTGATGAGCTTAAACCGGTACTGAGCTGGAAAACCTCCATTACCCAGCTCAAAGAGGTGCCTCCGGGAACAGGATTGAGCTACGGTCACAGTTTTGTTACCAACCGGCAGTCCCTTATCGCGACCGTACCTGTTGGCTATGGAGACGGACTTGCCCGTCCCTTAAGCAACCGTGTTGAGATGCTTGTCCGCGGACGGCGCTGCCGGCAGGTGGGAACAATCTGCATGGATCAGTGTCTTATCGATGTAACGTCCCTGCGGGGAGATGTTCAGGCAGGGGATGAGGTCGTTATTATCGGCCGGCAGGGAGAAGAGTTCATCGGCGCCGAGGCGCAGGCTGAAGAGCTGGGGACCATCAATTATGAGATCGTTACCCGCATCTCAGGCAGGGTCCCGCGGATACCGGTAAATTAGATATTCCTTTATTGATTTTCCAATTTTCCTGTACTACAATCCATTCCAGAAATTCTCCGAACCGTCAGCCTAAGGATCATCTCTGATCTATGGTGATCGGTCGCGGACAGCTGTATGGCTGTCCAAGGGCCGGCAGAGAAATTTGCCGACCTCCCGAAATTTGGAAAGGAGTTCCCTAATGAAAAAGGCAATGACTCTTGCCGCTGTGTTGTTTGTAGTGTGTTCCATGACCCTCTTCGCAGGCGGCGTCTCTGAAAGCCCCCAATCCCCAAACGACACTGAACAGGCACCCGCCCCGGACAAGCCCAGGGTAAAGCTTGCGACTACCACCAGTACCGACAACAGCGGTCTTTTGGGCTACCTGCTGCCTGAATTCACCAAAGACACCGGGTACATCGTGGATGTTATCGCAGTCGGAACCGGTGCGGCCCTGGGACTTGGTGAGAAGGGTGACGTTGATGTTGTATTTGTCCATGCCAGGGCCAAGGAAGATGAGTTCGTCGATGCTGGTTACGGCGTCAACCGGAAGGACGTAATGTACAACGATTTTGTAATCCTGGGGCCCGAGGATGATCCTGCAGGAATCGGCAAGGCCGCCGACGCTGCCGGGGCGATAAAGCTGATTGCAGAAGCTAAAGTTGATTTTGTATCCCGGGGAGACAATTCCGGCACCCATTTCAAGGAGCTCAGCCTCTGGGACACCGCAGGAATTACCCCAGAAGGTGCCTGGTACAAGGAAGCCGGACAGGGCATGGGAGCCGTTATAACCATGACCAACGATCTGCAGGGCTACACCATGGCCGACCGGGGGACCTTTATTTCCATGAAGGATTCCATCGATCTGGTGGTTTGCTTCGACGGGGAGGCATCTCTTTTTAATCCCTATGGAATAATCGCGGTCAATCCGGAGCTTCACTCCCATGTAAACTACGAAGGCGCCATGGCCTTGGTCGACTGGATTGTAAGCGACAAGGGACAGAAGCTCATTGGGGATTTTAAGAAGGGCGGGGAACAGCTTTTTTATCCCGACGCCCGCTAAAATGATCTAAAAAGGGAGTACCATGGGTTCCATTTTTGCGGAGGCTTTCCGCTTGATCGTATCCGGCGACAGGGAGGTTTATTTTATTGCATTTACCTCCCTGCGTCTGGCTACGGCTTCCACGCTTATTGCCTCTCTGGCGGGTATCCCCCTGGGAATAACCCTGCATTTCGGCAGGCTCCCCTTTAAACGGCCGATAATCTCCGTGCTCAGCGCCCTTATGGCGGTGCCCACCGTGGTTATCGGCCTTCTGGTTTTCTCCCTTATTTCCCGTTCCGGTCCCCTGGGAGGATTGAATCTGCTCTTTACCCCCGGTGCTGTCGTTACAGGTCAGGTTTTCCTTGTGCTTCCGATCCTGACCTCCCTGGTTTATTCGGGTCTTTCCAGGATGGATCCCCGCTTTCATGAGACCCTGATAACCCTGGGTGCCCGCCGGGGAGACGTACTCAAGGCCTCTATTATTGAGGCCCGGTTTATTATTATCTCCGCAATCCTGGCAGGATTCGGCAGGGTTGTCGGAGAGGTAGGGGTCTCCATGATGCTGGGCGGAAACATACGCTGGTATACCCGCACCATGACCACCAGCATTGCCCTGGAGACCAGTAAGGGGCAGTTCGAACTGGGAATCTCCCTGGGACTGATCCTGCTGGCCATTGCCCTTGCCATCAATATTCTGACCCACAGCCTGGTTAAGAACGATGTCTGAGAACACCATTTTTCGTGTAGAAAACCTTGAATTCGGATACGGCGGACCTCCGGTCCTGACTGTGGGAGAACTGGAATTTGAGAAGAACAGAATTCATGTGCTCCTGGGGCCAAACGGCTCCGGAAAAACAAGTCTGCTGAAACTTCTCAATCGTTTGCTGTATGCGCAAAAGGGAAACATTTTACTCGAGGGCAAAGATATTGGTGAGAACCGTGCCGTGAGGGAAGAGACGGTCTATCTGCATCAGAATCCGCTGCTGTTTTCCGGTATGGTTTATAATAACATTGCCTACGGACTCAAGATCCGCAAGATGCCGAAGGTGCAGATTGCCGAAAGGGTAAACGAAGCTCTGACTGTGGCTGGCCTTGAAGGCTTTGAAAAACGCCGGCACAATGCCCTCTCCGGCGGGGAGATTCAGCGTGTTGCCATTGCCCGGGCCCTGGTCCTGCGGCCCAAGGTCATTCTTTTCGATGAACCCACATCCAGTATCGATCTGGAAAACGTACGCCGCTTTGAGAAACTTTTGCCCTCCATCCGTGATCGATACGGGACCACCATTATTGTGAGCACCCACAACCTTCCTTTTGCTTACCGTATCTGCGACAGGTTGGTGCATCTGGACGAGGGAAAGGTAGTCCCAACAGGAGAAAATATCCTGTCCGGTTCCATGGTCTCCGGCGAAAGGGATGAACGGCTGTTTGAATGTGGTGGAGTACGCATCCATTGCCCTGACATGGACGGTGATTTTGTAAAAGCCGTCGTTGACCATGACAGAATTGTCCTTTCCCGTGAAACCCTCCATTCCTCGGCACGCAATAATTTCGCGGCAGAGGTAAAAGCGGTTACACCCATGCAGATCAGGGGACAGGCGCACCCGCTTATGGACGTAACTCTGGCTGTGAAGGATCTTCGGCTCACCTCGCGTATTACCGAACAGTCATGCAAGGAACTTGGCCTGGACACTGGAAGCATGGTGTTTGCTTCGTTTAAAGCCTCCACTGTACGTTTGTATTAAAAAGGAAACTCCTCGAGCTCCTCTTCGGGCGGCTCCCCCGGTTCGTCTGACTCCGGGGCAGGAGGTTTCTCCTTACGTATGCGGTGTTCCCGGTGTCCGCTTACGTAAATAGCCTTGTCTCCTTCCACGGGGCAGGCGTGTTCACAACTGCCGCAGCCGGAGCAGAAGGCGCTGTCCGTTAAGGTCTGGGTTAATTCTCCCTGGTAAGGGGCCATACACACGGCTCCGGTAGGGCCAGGCCGCGGCGCAGTCAAAACAGAGGACACAGCGGTCTGCCGCGATTACCTGCTTTTCAAGGTCGATGCAGCTTTCTATGCTGAGCCGCATGCTGAAACGGGGGCGCATGCTTAAGACCCGCAGCATAAAGCCCGCGGGGCAGAGACGGTTACAGTACCAGCGACCCCAGCGGACTGTGAGAAACATCAGTACAATCAGGAATATCAGGCTGAAAAACACTGCTCTGAGCTCTCCGCGGAAGGGGACGGGGGCAAGGTAGATTTCGAAGCTCTTTAAAGCTTCCACGAACCCCGAGCTTCCAAAAGCTGTTATGGGGACAAAAACGTCCCGGTGTATTCTGCCCCAGAAGGCATAGGGTTCCAGCAGGCTGCGCAGTTTTCCCCGTGATATGCGGCGGGAGAGAAAGAGCATAAGGTCCTGTAAGATTCCCAAAGGACAGAGAACTGAGCAGTATACCCGCCCAAGTACAAGGGGCAGAGCGGAAACAAGTAGCATCGGTATAAGGGCGGAGACGGCCAGGGCCCCGCCTGAAAGCAGCAGCCGCAGAAGGGCAGGCACGAACTGCATGGAAACGAGAAGGTTAAGCAGTCCGTCAAAAACAAGGCCGCTCAGGCTCAGGCCTGCGGTAAAACCGGCAAGCACGAAGACGGCAACCAGGGCACGTCCCTTTTGCAGGGCCGGATAGATGCCGGCTGCGCGGCGCTGCTTCATACCCGTATCCTGCTTATCCGCAGTTTATCCAGGTCCACATGGCCCAAACCGAACTCTCCGGCCAGGCCGATATAGCGTACTTTGCCGGGGTCGGTTCTCCAGGTGCGGGCGGCGGCAGCGTCCACGGCGACGATATCCGGGGAGAGAATCTGCATTCTGCGTACGCTCAGGTCAGAACCGGAATAGTTCCCCCGGGGGCCGCCTGAGTTCATGACCGTGTAGGCGTCAACGACGTTAAGATCGGGTTTAAGCAGCATTTACTGTTCATAACCGTGGGGATGAATGGCGATTAACTGCTGTTTCGCAAAGAAATTATTCGCCGTGCTGTGCTTTTTCCGGGAAATCTTCCATTTTATCGGAATAATCCGACGATCAGGTATTTTTCATCCCCACGGTTCGGGACACTAAGGCCGGATCAAGTCTCTATTCGACGGATTTTGCCAATATCTGCGGTGGAGTATCCCGTCATGGAGTTGACGGTCTTAAGGAATTCCGGGTCTTGCAGAATCTTTATAAGAGGCTCCAGTACCGGTCCTTCAAAGAAGCGTTCCAGGGTAACAAGCTCGTAGCGTTCCTCTGCCAGAGAAACAAACTCAAGATTCAGCGCTTGTGCCGCTGCGGCGATGCCAAGTCCGCAGTCCGCGGCCCCTGACTGTACTGCCGCTGCGACTGCCAGATGGGTATACTCTTCCCGATCGTAGCCCGGCACCTGCTGCGGGTCAATACCAAGGCTCTGCAGGTTGTAGTCCAGAAGCACCCTGGTTCCGGCACCCCTCTGCCGGTTTACGTAGCGCAGGTCCTCCCGTGTCAGGTCGCTGAAATCCCGGATGCTTTTAGGGTTACTCCTGGCGGTTATAAGTCCCTGCTCCCGGTGAACAAAGCTGATGACCACGACCTTTTCTCCTGCCAGATAACGCCGGATGTAGGAATCGTTAAAATCCCCTGTCTCCGGGTCCAGCAGGTGAGATCCTGCTATGTGTGCCTCTCCCCGCTTAAGGGCGATCAGTCCGCCGAGGCTGCCGGCGTTGGAGCTGGTAAAGCGGGAGGAGTGACCGGCGATAAACTGGGCCAGGATATCGAGGCAGATATCGTGGCTGCCGATGTGTACGATCGTCCGCTTGATCTCTTCCGGGTCCCGCAGCAGGCTGACGCGGACCTCTTCTCCCGCGTCGACCCCTTCAGACAGGGAGGGAATACGAAGGATGCCGTCGGCTTTAACAAGAGAGGTAATAATCCCTGCACCGCGCTGCAGGGGTGCCGCTATTGTTCTTCCGTTTACCTCGCCCAAGGCTACCCGCACAAATTCCTCGGCGCCCACGGCGGAGTGGAGCCTTCGGCTCATAAACGCTCCGATTTCAGGGCGCCGCCTGCCCTGTTTGCCGAGCCAGCGGGAAAGAAGGGGTTCAATAAAGATTTCTCCGGTAAGAGCGCAGGATACCGGGTAGCCCGGAGAGCCGATTACCGGAACCGGTGAAGGTTCCTTTACCATGCCCAGAATTACCGGGTGTCCCGGCTTTACCGCGATGCCGTGGACAAAGACCTCCCCCAGTTCCCCGATTACCGAGGCGGTATAATCTTCACTGCCTGCCGAAGATCCGGCGATCATTACCACCAGGTTCGCTTCTGCCGCGGCCCCGGCCAGGGCCTCACGGATCAGCTGCGGATCGTCAATTACTATGGGGTGCCGCCGGGCTTCTCCCCCCCAGGATTCAACTTGGGCCGCCAGCATCAGGGAGTTATATTCGATGATCTCTCCGGGATTCATTTTCCGGCTTTCTGCCGCTTCCGGGCTGATAAGCTCGGTCCCGGTGGGAATAATGGCAACCACCGGTTTGCGCCGTACCGACACGGTTGCATGACCGCTGCCGGCTATAGCCCCCAGGTCAACAGGGCTCAGGCAGTGATTCGCCGGGAGTACCAGCTCGGTGGCAACCATGTCTTCTCCCATGGAGCGGACCGAAGTCCAGGGTGCCACACCGGCGCGGATTTCGATGCTTGTGTCATTATTCACCAGATCGGCGTTCTCTATCATCACAACAGCATCCGCCCAGGGCGGTACAGGGTCTCCGGTGTCCACGTAGGAGGCGGGTCCCTCCGGTCCCAGTGGAATACGGACCGGGGACGTCTCCGTGGCCCCGGAACTGTCCTTTGATCTGATTGCATAACCGTCCATGGCCGAGGCGTGGTAGCCCGGGGATGAGAGGGAAGCCCATACCGGTTCCGCAGTTATCCGGCCGGCGGCCCGGGAAAGGGGGACATGTTCGCCCTCTAATGGGCCTGTAAGGTGATTTCTTTTCAGGAAGGAGAGTAATCTTTCCCAGGCTTGGGGAAGGGGAATATCATCCAGGTATATGCGGTGTTCTTTTGTCATTAGCGGTTCCTTCTATCAATTTCGAATTCAGGAAAAAAGCTGCACCTCGACTTCGTCGTCCCCGTGCAGCCCGTTGGCATCCACGGGAATACTGACGAGTCCGTCGGCATGTATCAGGGTAAAGATCAGGTTGGATTTGCCAAAGACCGGCTCTGCTGTCGGCAGTCCACGGTCCGTATAGACAAGTTTTACCGGAACAAAGTCCGCTCTTCCTGCACTTGATGCGATCTTTCTGCCGAGCCGGGCGCGTACGGTCCGCTCCGCCGTCTTTGCCGGATACTCCCGCAGGCCCAGGAGTTTTCGCAGGACCGGCAGCAGGAATAGACGGGCGGCAACAAAGGCGCTGACGGGGTTCCCCGGCAGTCCGATAACGGGCTTCCCGTCGCATACAGCCAGAATGGTGGGTTTGCCGGGTTTAATCGAAACCCCGTGGACAAGGACCCCGGGTGAGCCGAGTGCGTCGATTACCTTGGCAGTTAGGTCCCGTACCGAGACAGAGGAGCCGGCGGAGATTACCAGGATGTCAGACTCCTGTAAGGCTGTTTGAGCGGCGGAGAGGATACGTTCATGGTTATCGGCTATGATGCCCCGCCTGTCCGGCACGCCTCCGGCCTCCTCGACCAGGGCGGAAAGGGTGTAGCTGTTGATGTCCCGCACCTTGCCGGGGACAAGGGATGTTTCCGGCGGCAGAACCTCGTCACCGGTTGAGAGGATCGCGACCCGCGGTCTGGCAGCCAGGCTGAGCCGGGTTATTCCCAGGGCGGTGAGGCCCCCGATGTCCTGGGGCCGCAGACGCTGCCCGGCAGGAAAGATCAGGGACCCTTCGGCTACATCTTCACCAATCTGCACCGAATTTTCCCCTTCGGCGACGGAGCGCAGGACTTCGATCTCGTCATTCCGGGACTTCTGGGTTTGTTCCACCATGACCACCGCGTCGGCCCCCTCTGGAATCATGCCGCCGGTATGGACCAGGGCGCATTCGCCTTTTTTAAAACGCAGTCCCGAGTCGGAACCCATGGGAACCTCCCCTGCAAGATGCAGGTAGGCCGGGAGGCCTTCGCTGGCGCCGTAGGTATCAGCTGCCCTGACGGCGTAGCCGTCCATGGTGCTGCGCACAAATGAGGGCAGCGCCTGTGGGGAGTGAAGGTCCTCGGCACAAACCCGGCCCAGGGATTCCGCCGCGGACAGAAGCTCACGGTCAAGGGGACCGGGAGCCAGGGAGGAAAGCAGAGCCTCAAGGGCATCCTCCGGACGGCTGAGGCGGAAGATCTCAGCCATGATCGTCGCCGCGGAGCATCCGGATTCCATGTTCCAGTACCGGTATCAAGAGCTGCGTGCAGAAGCGGGCGGCTTTGACGGAGCCGGGAAAGTTGATAATAATGGTACTGTCCTTAATTCCGGCATAGCCCCGGGAGAATATGGCGTTGGGCGTTTCTGCGTACGATTTTGCTCTCAGCAATTCCGCGATTCCAGGCAGGGACCTGTCGCACCATTCTTCTGTGGTCTCCGGAGTTATATCCGACGGGGAGATGCCGGTACCGCCGGTTGTGAGAATATAGTCCGCATTCCTGTGAGCTTTATAGGCTGCAAGGATTGCATCGGCGTCATCGGGAACCATAGCGCTTTGTAGTACTGCAGAGGGATAGGCTTCGTGCAGCAGGGCCGCAATAGCCGGTCCGGACAGGTCCTCGTATTCTCCCCTGGATGCGCGGTCAGATATCGTAATAACAGAGAGTTTCACAATCGATTTCTCCTCTCTTCAGGACCCTGGCGAAGATTCCTTTGCGGGGCATCACGCAGTCACCGACCTTGCGGAAGACTTCGCAGTCGTGGTGGCAGGCTTTGCCGTGCTGAGTAACCTCCAGCACCGCGTTTCCCAGGAAGAGTTTTGTACCCACCGGGATGGAGGCAAGGTCGACCCCGCGGGTAGTAATATTCTCGGCGAAATCGCCGGCCTTGAGTTCGACACCCTTGCCCCGCATGGTGTCGACATCTTCGTCGGCCAGGAGGGAGATTTGACGGTGCCAGTTGCGGGCGTGGGCGTCCCCCTCTATGCCGTGGTCCGGGCGCAGTACCGCCTGTTTAACCGGGGTTTTCTGCTCTCCCGCCTTTTCTGAAATATTAATCGACAGGATTGTAAAGGATTTTCTCATACGCTTCGGGTCCGTTCTTCCTTGGTTTTTTCCAGCAGCCGGATTTCGTCGATCCGCATGGACTTGTCCGCCGCCTTGCACATATCATAGATGGTAAGGGCGGCAACGCTGACCGCCGTCAGTGCCTCCATTTCTATGCCGGTTTTGTCGGTACAGACCGCCCGGGAACGGATGTGCACACCCGTCTCGAAGAGTTCAAACTCCAGGTCGACATGGTCAATGGTGATGGTATGGCAGAGGGGAATCAGCGCGGCGGTCTGCTTGGCCCCGTTGATCCCGGCTATCTTGGCCGTAGTGAGGACATCACCCTTTTTTATGCCGTTTTTCCGAATAAGCTCTGCGGTTTCGGCCTGCATATGGATGCTTCCCGCCGCCGAAGCGGTACGCAGCACCTTCGGTTTTGCCGATACGTCCACCATGCGGGCGTTTCCGGCTGCATCAACGTGGGACAGTTCCATGTTATCCTCCGATTTCTATCATCGAGCGGTTTGAGCAGATACCGCCCCGCTCGGGTTTCATCAGGATTGTGGTGCGGATCGATTCGGCGATATTGTCCATGTTAACCGGGATTTCTTGATCCGAATGGAGACAGGGTTTCATCTTGCCGTCGGCGAGCAGACGGATTCTGTTGCAGGCGGAGCACCTGGGCGGCCGATCGAAGGTGTAATTGTCTTTCTTGTCCGCGCTCAAGCTGTAGTGGTTGATCAGCTGATGACGAAATCCATTCAGCCGGCAGAACTCCGCCAGGGCCGTGATCTCTTTATCAGAGGTATCGTCCATTACAACACTGTTTATCTTGATCGGGAATTCCAGTTTCCGTGCGGTTTCTATTCCCGCCAGGGTCTCTTTAAGGTTTCCGACCCTGGTGATGCTGCGGTACTTTTCGGGATCCAGGGTGTCCAGGGAGATATTCATGCTGTCAAGGCCGGCGGCTTTAAGTTCCGCAGCCATGTTTGAAAGGAGTACCCCGTTGCTTGTCATTGCAAGATGTTCCAGTCCGGGGATGGCGTTAAGCATTTTAATGAGGTCGGTTATCCCCCTTTTGATCAGGGGCTCACCGCCTGTCAGGCGCACCTTCCTTATTCCCATGGAGACGGCGACCTGTACAATACGGGTAATCTCTTCAAGACTGAGAAAATCCGAGTGTTTTTTCCGAGGGACCTCTCCGTCGGGCATACAGTAGGTGCAGCGGAGATTACACTTATCGGTTATGGAAATACGCAGATAGTAAATTTCGCGATTAAACAGATCTTTGATATTCTCTCCTTTCCAAACACAGGAGGCACGGCGGTTTCCCTTCGTACCCATCGACCGGCGAACCATGGATAGAAATCCTGCAGGTCCGGCGGTTCGAAGAAAATCGTAGGGGCACCTCCTATGTTTTACGTCAAGACCCCAATCCAATAATTTGTAATTTATGATATTTCAGCTTCGCAAGCCTCTCTTTAAGCTGGCTATACCGATAATATGTCTTCTTTGTCACCAAGGTGTACAGAAGCTTTACTAATCTCCGAGCAATGGCAATAATCGCTACTGCTTTAGGTTTTCGAGTGATTAAAGTTTTGTAAGCCTCTTTCAAGTGCCCCCCACTTTTCGAACGCACCAGTGACCATGCTGCCTGTACGATCACTCTGCGCAAATATGCACATCCTTGCTTTGATATTGGCCCCATTCGATGAGTTTCCCCAGAGCTATCGACCCGAGGTGTGAGGCCTGCGTAGTTTGCCACCTGATCTGCATTCGCAAATCGACTTCCATCCCCTACGTAGGCAATAAAAGCCAACGCGGTAGCAGGACCGACTCCTGGGACAGACATGAGAATCCCAGTGTTCTTCTCGGATTCCAGGAACTGCTTTGTTTCCTGTTCTAAATCTTCAATAATCGCTTCACAGTAGGCAACCATTTCTATCAGTCGCCTCGCTTCTCGAACATGCCGTCCGGTAAGAAGGGTCAATACGTTCTTCTCTCTGTTCGATGCCGTTTTTAGATCCGCTTTCGTTATCGTTGTAATACCCGAATCGAGAAACACACTATGGAGCCGGTTTATGTACCTTGTTCGGTCTGCTTTGTAAGTTGCCAGTTCGGCTACAACTGACCTCTCCTCTTCCTCTTTCTTCGTTGGCAACGGTACGGTTGGCAATTCTTCTACCGGGTTCCGCTGTAACAGGCGGGCAATTTGTACTGCATCTTCCCTATCCGTTTTTTTCAGCGATTGGTAAATCATTGCAAGCTTCCCAGGGTTCAGAACAACAACATGGCACCCAACCCGGTCAGTCAGATATCGAGCAATATTGAACGCATTGTTCCCCGCTTCCAGTCCTACCAAATCATCATTACCCAATCTCTTGGCAAGTCGCTCTAAGCCAATCCCATCGGCTTTTCCATTGAACTGTTGATTCTTGGCTTTCTCATCGAGAATCGCACACTGGTAAGTCCGTTTACCAAGGTCGATGCCTACATACCGAATCTTCTCTTCCATTTTTCCCTCCTTTCGGTTATAAGAAGGACTGGGAGTCTTTGGTCAGACGCGAGTTACACCGTACTCCTATTCGCGGTTGCGCCGGTCACTCGGCGCACCGCTCTATGGTGTTCGGTGGCAGGTTTCAGTTAATCTCTAAAGCGAGGTCTTATGCCTCCCGGTGCCCTCAACCTACCGCCGGCTCCCCAATCCCGTCAGATAGAGGATAACTCTCTGCGCCCAACCACGTAAATCATACAATCTCTAAAAACTACTCGCGTTTTTAGAGGTGCCCTTAGTAATACTTATCATATATGATTTTTGAGAACAACGCCAGTCCGGGAGTTTATTACCCCGGCCCCTGCCTGTAGTGGGCGGAGGCCTTCCTGCGGGTCAGACTGATACCCCCGAAACCGGAAATAATGGCGATATAAAAGCCGAAATCGTACCACCAGCCGCTGTTGAAGGTCTCATACACCCGCACCCCGGGGCTGAAAATCCCGGCAATAAGCGATACTGGTGCAATCCAGCCGTGCCAGATACCCATCAGGAAACCTGCCGGTCTGTCGCCGGCGAGTTGCGTTTCTCTGGGCAGACAGCCTGTAAATACAATAACTATGAGTATTGCTGAAACAAAGAGCAGTACTTTCCTCATGATTCTTCCTCCTGTCCGGTGTTTAGCCTTCACCCTGTTTTGCGGCTTCAAGTAAAGACCCTCGCGGATTTATAGTATTTCTATTTCCGTGGAAGTATCAAGTTCATTTGTCCTTCTCGTTCATTCCCTCGATAAATTGTTTCTGCATGGTAATGATAATAAGAACCGGCGGTATCATGGCCAGCAGAGTCGCTGCCATCATAACATTCCATTCCGCCTGTTGATCTCCTGCGTTGAGCATATTGTAAATTCCAACAACTATTGTATGCAGTTGAGGATCGGTAGTTATAATAAGGGGCCAGAGATAGAGGTTCCAGCCGTAGATAAACAGGATTACTACCAGAGCGGCAGTAATGGTTTTTGTCATTGGAAGGAGAATCCACCACATAAAGGTTAATGGCCCCGCGCCGTCAATCATGGCAGCCTCTGTAATTTCCTCGGGCACTCCCGCAAAGGTCTGCCTGTAGATAAAGGTAGCCGTGGCTGAGGCAATTGAGGGAAGGATTATCCCGCCGTAGCTGTTAAGCAGTCCCAGGGATGCAGTAATTGCATACGTGGGAATTATCCGCACCTCCAGGGGCAGCATGAGAGTAATGAGCACCATCCGGAAAAAGAGCTCTTTACCGGGAAATTTAAAAAAAGACAAGGCGTAGGCGGCCAGAAAACTGATGCAGATTTTCCCCGTTGTGATTCCCAGGGAAACAAGCAGTGTATTCTTAAGCATGGTAAGACCGGATGCTGAGAATTTGCCTGCCGACTGGGCCCCGGAAAAAATGGCAGTTTTCATATTATCCAGGAAGTGAGGGCCTGGAAGCACGGGAACCGGCTTTTTTAATAGTGCAGTCATACTGTGTGTTGACCCGACAATGGTCATATAAACCGGGAAGAACATGATCACAATAGATAAAATCACAATAACACGTATTACCCGGGTGGAGAAAGTCCTGTTCATATAATCCCCTTCTTTCCGCTGCCCTTAAATTGGATGAGGGTGAAGCTGATTGCAATTATCATAATGATCACCGATTGGGCCGATGCGCTGCCCAGGTTGAGCCCGATAAAGCCATCTGAATAAACCTTGTACACCAGATTCTCCGTGGCATGATTCGGCCCCCCGGAAGTAAGACTATGGATAGCCCCGAAAGAGTCGAAAATGGTGTAAAGCATGTTCATGGTGAAAAGAAAAAAGGTTGTAGAGGAAAGGAGAGGCTGAATTATCCGGAAAAAGATTGAACCGCTTGAAGCCCCGGCCACCATGGCCGCTTCCATTAGAGACTTCGGAATTCCTTCCAGCCCGGCTAAGTAAAAAAGAAAATTGTAACTGATCTGCTTCCATGAAAGGGCGAGAATCACCATGAAAACGGCCTGTTTTCCTACAAGCAGGGGGTCCCAGGCTATGCCGAGAAACGAAAGGATCCACGGGAGAACTCCCAGGGTGGGATTAAAGATAAAGTACCAGATAACTCCGGCAACTGCCGGTGCCAGAGCATAGGGCCATATAATAAATGTCTGGTAAACTTTCCGCTTCTTTAATTGAAAGACCAGCCAGGCCATGACCAACCCGCTGACCATGGAGATGAGGGTAATCCAGAATGAAAACAGCATTGTTGTCCCCACAGCTGACAGATAAAGGGCATCCGAGAAGACGGCGAGATAGTTATCAAACCAGACGAATTGTGAACTCAGACCAAAAGGATCCTCAATCAGAAAAGATTGATAAAAGGCCTGTAATGCCGGCCAGAAAAAAAAGAGGAGAATAATGATAAGTTCCGGCATGATAAGTAAATACGGCAAGAGTTGATTCTTGTATATAATCTGCTTGTCTTTCATGTTTATATCCAGCTGAACCGGCCCTGAGGCAGAACCGGTTCAGCAATGCGAGGGTGTTTTATTCCTGTATGATTATTTATTGGCCGCTTCGAACTGTCTCAGCAGGTCGTTTCCCCTTTTTACGGCATTGTCCATACCCTCCCTGGCAGTTTTAGAACCGGAAAAGATCGCCTCCTGCTCATCGTTGATGATGTCCCGGATCTGGTTGTAGTTCCCAAAGCGAAGCCCCTTGGAGTTGGCTGTAGGATTACTGCGGGTCATCTGCAATAATGCGGTTTCCGTACCGGGGTTGGCATCGTAGAATCCCTGGCGTTTTGTCAGTTCGTAGGCGGCGTAGGTAACAGGAAGGTATCCGGTGAACTGGTGCCAATCAGCCTGAACCTCCGCGCTGGAAAGGTACGAAAAGAATTCGGCTACGCCTTTGTACTCTTCCCTGGAATGCCCTTCGAAGACCCAGAGAGAGGCCCCTCCGATGATGGAGTTCTGCGGTTCGTCCACCATGGATTCCCAGTAAGGGAGGGTGGACGTTCCCCAGTTAAAATCACAGTTTTTCTTGTAACCTGCATAACCGGCGGAGGACCCGAAGGTCATGGCAACTTCTGCCGTATTAAACAGAGGACCGGCTTCGCTCTTTCTTCCTCCGTATTTAAAGATTTTCTCTTTCTGCCAGACCGCCAGCTTCTCATGGTGCTTGACAACATCGCCTGTATTAAAGGTGAATTCCGTATCCATGCCGCTGAATCCATTGCCCCTGGTCGCTATCGGGATGTCGTGCCAGGCAGAAAAGTTCTCCAGCATAACCCAGGAGGGCCATGTTGTGGTAAAGCCCGCTGTTACCACCCCCTTGTCCAGCAGAATCCTGGAAACTCTCTCCACATCTTCCCAGGTTTTTGGGGGGGTCTCCGGATCCAGACCGGCTGCGGCAAAGGCGTCCTTGTTGTAGTACATAACGGGGGTGGAACTGTTAAAGGGCATGGAGAGCATCTGACCTTCCGGGGTGGTGTAGTAACCGGTGACGGCAGCCAGAAAAGCATCGGGATTAAAGTCGGCGTTGGCTTCTTTCATTACCTGATATACCGGTCTGATAGCCCCCCTTGCAGCCATCATGGTTCCGGTTCCCACTTCGTAGACCTGAATAATATGTGGTTGTTCCTTTGAACGGAATGCAGCGATCCCAGCGGTCATTGTGTCGGAGTAGTTTCCCTTGTTTACGGGGATAACTTTATACCTGCTCTGAGCAGCGTTAAAATCAGCGGCGATCTGGTCGACCTTTTCGCCCAGTGCGGCATTCATGGCATGCCACCAGTAGATTTCTATCGCATTTTCTTGATTTCCCGCCGCTGCGACGGCCTTTTCTCCATCCTGCTGACCGCTGGCCCAGAGGTATCCGAACAGGGCCGCCAGTACCAGAATCAGTAAACCTTTCATTCTCATTTTTTTCCTCCAAAAATAAATCATTGCGTTTTGACTGTATGGAAGAAATCTATAGAGTGAGAATGTGGAGATCGTTAGGAAAAAAACAGACTTCTGTTAATTCATGGAAGCATCATAAAAATCCGGACTTTATTCATGATGCGCATTTTTCCGTATCAGGCGGACTACCGCGGCGTATTCCTTTAAACCCGTTTCTCCTTCCCCGCTCAGGCTGTATACCCCGTGCCGGACCCGCTGGAACCAGTTGTAGTGGTTGTCCTGCAGCATTCTGCCGGCTTTTTGCGGGCCTCCCAGCTTTATACAGGCGGCGGGGCTGAGTTCTTCATGCTTTTTCAGCAGCACTGCGATGAGCAGGGCCTCCTCTCGGTAGGCGGTTACTACTTTGCCCCGGGTACCGCCGGGGGTGTGGTCTCCCGAGCGGCCCCTGACCTCCCGCAGTATAGCCGCTCTGCGGCGCTTGTTGCGGCGGATGCTTCCCTTTCCGGGATGGATGACGGGATCGACCCGGATGCGGCGGCTCATAAAGCGGACCAATAAAAGTCCCAGTCCCAGGCGCCGGATAAGCTTGAGGTAGGGACGCAGCTTCTGAGGAAAGCTGCTGCCTTCTGCCGGCAAGGCAAGGTATACCCCGTCGGCGGAGTCCTGTCGTTCCACCGCCTGAGCCAGGAGTTTTATGGAGAGGGTGTTCTTCAGCTCCACCGCGATCAGCTCCTCCCCGGCGCCATTCTTAATTACCGCCGCAACATCCAGCCCTGCCGCTTCGCCCCGCACAGTATAGCCCAGTTCTTCCAGATAAGCTTTGACGGGGGGGTACAGGGCTGTCTCTTTTCGGGGCGGTTTCGTCTGCATAAGGATCTCGCTTTATGTATCGGCGGGGATGGTAGTGATGAAAAGCCCTTGCGGATATCCCGCGGTCGGCGTTACTGTAATCCGGTGATCCAAAGCGTGGGGATAATAATCAGGAGAAGAAAAAAACCATGGTCAGATCTGCGGCTGTTGTAATCGGTATGGTGTTGCTGCTTATGATCGCTGGCCTGCTCATTGCCTCTGCCCACTGGAAACAGAAGACCAGGAAGCTATCCGAAAGACTGGAGACTTTACGCAGTAGCCCTGAAACGGAAATCTCCCGGCCGGAGATGCTTAAAGGCCTCCCCGCCCCAGTACAGCGATATTTTCGCCGTGCTTTGGAGCCCGGGACTCCCATGGTAGCAAAAGTGCGGGTACGGCACCGGGGAAGCTTCAACATGGCTGAGGATGACAGCAACTGGAAACCCTTTACCTCACGGCAGCTTGTTAATGTGAATCCGCCGGGCTTTTTGTGGGACGCGAAGATATCTGTTCTTCCGGGACTCTCTCCCCTCGCCGCCCGGGTTCACGACGGATATATCGGCGGGGAGGGCATCCTGCATGCCTCTTTGGGGGGGCTCATTCCCCTGGAAGAACTACCGGCGGTACGGCGGCATGCTCATTCCAGGTTCCGGGGAAGTCCTCTGGCATCTTCCGGAGGGAGAAAACGCCTGCTGGCGGGGTGAAATTACGGATATCCGTTATGAGTTTTCCGCAGCCGCTGTGAATCCCTGAAGATCTGCGAGGGGGTAGCGGGAGCCCGCAGGGCGGAAGCGAGGGGGAGCAGCGTTAAAGTAAGCGCCAAAGAGATTGGAGGGGCTGCTCGCAGCCGATTAACTACTATGCCAAAGGGGAGGGGGCGGAAAGAATTGGAGCGGGGCGAAGAGAGCGACTTTTTTCCGTCTTCTTCCCCGGACCTTGGTGAACTGAAACAGGATTATCGGCTGTGGAAGGTGTTGGCGGCGTTCCCCCTCCTTCTCCTTTTAACGATTTTTCGCTACTATTACAGGATTTTTAAACCCTCCTTTTTAGAAACAGGAGCATGGATTTCGTGAAGGATTACTATTCGATTCTGCGGGTTCCCCGTGACGCCTCCGGGGCCCTGGTGCGGAAGGCGTATCGACAGCTGGCAAAAGAGTATCATCCCGACCTGAACGACGGAGACAACCCGGAAGAACATTTTATCCTTCTTCGGGAGGCCTATGAGATTCTGATCGATGAGGGGACCCGGGAGCAGTATGACCGGGCGTATAACTCGTTTTTTGGTATTGAGGAATTCAATTACCGGGAATTTTTAAAGAGCCGCATGTGGGACAAGGAGAGTCAGGCGAAGCTGATCTGCTACGACCTGCTTCACGATCTCGAGTCCGAGGCCCTGGAGGTGTACGAGGAGGCCTTCTCCGGCGAGGTCGAGGAGATCCGCAGCTACCTGGAGCGGGAAGACTTTATGGACTATACCTTTATTATTGCCGAGGAATATATGCACCGGGGTATGCCGGTAAAGGCCTTTCAGATACTGAGGACCATCGCTCTGGAGGAGGAACGGAAGCCCTACTTCAAGCATTTTTACGCGGAGGTACTGATTTTGCTGTGGAAGATTGTCCGGGGACCTATCGAGGAAGACGAAGATGATGCCCTGCGCCTGAGCATGATGAAGGAGCTTTCTGATCTGGATTATCCGGATAAGGACCGGGCTAAAATCTACAAGACCATGGCGGAGATCTACCTGAAAAGAAGCGACCTTTACATGGCGGCGGTCAACTACAAAGGGGCCGAGAAGGTGTATCCCAGGCTGCCGGGTATGGGGAAGCTGAAGCGTAAAGTCGAGGCCTTTTTGTAGGGGGACAGGATGATCGGTGCACCCATTATTCTCCGGCCTCTGGACCGGCTCTTTCTTGTGCTTAATTCACTCTATGCCTGTATGTATCTGCTGGCGGTTTTCCGGGGGGCAAGCGACGCAGTTTCCCTGGTGATGCTGCTCGTCTTTATTCTGACCATGCCGGCGGCGCTGCTGCTTGTCCGCGCAAGCGGAGGGTCTTCCTCTGCCTGTCTGAGCTGGCTGCACTGCTTTTACCCTCAGGCCATGTTAACCCTCTATTTTACCCAGAGCATCCGGCTCTCACGTCTGCTGCACACGGGCACCTTTGACGGGCCGGTCGCCCGGTTGGAGGAGATCCTCTTTGGCGGCAGGCCGGTGCTGGATCTGTTTTATGCTCTGCCGAAGCACCCTGTTCTGAATGAGCTTTTTTTCTTTGCCTACTTCTCGTTTTATCTTTTTCTGACCCTGCCCTGGTGGCTGCTCTATTTTCAGGGTAAAAAACGGGAAGCCGAAGAGTCGCTGTTTACCATTATAGCTGCTTTTGGTTTTCTCTACCTCTGGTATATTCTTTTTCCTGTGGAGGGGCCAAAGCTGTTTTATCCTGAACTGAAGGCCCTCTGGTACGATCACTTTTCCGGAGGGTTGTTTACCCTGTTTATGAAGAACATGTTTACTCCTTCTACCATGGCCGGGGCCGCTCTGCCGTCCTCTCATGTGGCCATCGGGCTGCTTGCTCTCCTGCTTGTACGTACGTTTTACCGGATTCTGGGGCGAATCATGCTGGTGCTGTATATTCTCCTGGTTATTTCTACCGTATACCTGTATACCCACTACCTGGTGGATATTCTTGCCGGGCTGCTGTACGGTTCCGCCGCCTTTCTGCTGGTACCCAGGCTTACGAAGGCGTCCTACCGTTCCGCGGTGGAAAAGGGCGCTCTGTCATGATCGGCGTAAAAGATTTTCTTTCCCTGCTGTGTTCCCAGTCCATTGAGCTTCGTCCCGAATCGGTGCCCCTTGGGGAGGCCCTGGGGCGTTTTCCAACAGAAGCGATTGCAAGTCCCATTGATCTGCCGCCTTTTACTGTCCCTGGTCAGACTGTAAAGAGTCCTGGCGCTGAAAAAGGGCGCTACCTGAAGGCGGGAGAGGATTTTGTTTTCTGCGGCAGGCTGGGACCTGCAGAGATTGCCGGTCTCGCGGCGGCCGGGATCAGCCGGGTCATGGTGCGGCGCATTGTAAATACAGGTTTTTTGACCGCCGGAGAGGGACTTGTTGTTCCCGGAGAGGACCGGGGTCTTGAGGAACGTTTCAGCCCCCTGGGATATATGCTTATGAGCCTCTTGAGCAGGGCAGGGGCCTGGCCGGTGGATTACGGCATTGCTCCCGGCGGTGATTCTGTTCTTAAGGCAGTCGAGACGGGGCTGAAGGAGTGTCCGGTCTTTTTTGTGCTTGGCGCCGTTGCTGCACAGATGCGGGGCTTTTTCTCCGCCCCGGGACGGGAGCTCCTGTGCGACGGGGTTGCCGTCGAGGGAGGAGAAGACCTTCTTTTCGGTCGATTAATGGACGGAGAGGGGAACTCAACGGGATTCCTGTTCTCCATTACCTCGGAACCGGTGCTGGTATTCTTCCTCTACCATCTTTTTCTCCGGCCTTTTTTGTTTTTCCTGAATGGAGGGGCTGCCCCGGACTGTATGCTGCGCTGCTTCCTGGCGGACGGCCTTGAACGCGGTAACGGTTCTCCGACAGGGCTTATACCCGTGCGTTTGAGCGCGGAACCGGAAGGAGGGCTCCTGGCTGTTCCGATACCCGTGGAGGGACCGGAGCATGTTACGGCTCTTATTGGGGCGGACGGGCTTGCCCTGCTTCCCGCGGGTAGCCAGTATTACGGCCCGCGTACTCCCGTGGACGTGCTGCTTTTTCGCTGATGATGTCTGTTTTTGCATACACTGGCCGCCCGGCCAATACCTCCGGCATTCAGGCTGTTTTATAGTAAGGTCAAATCTTTACGGAGGTATTTGTAATGACCGCAATGGAAACCATGAAAAAAAGTACGGATTTCAGTGCCGCACTGTGGCACTGGATTGTTGAGCGCACAGCTGTGTCCTTTAATATGGACCGGGAGTTCAGACGGAAACTGGAAGCCAAAAAGACAGCCAGGCTGATTGGGGCTCTTCCCGTTCTTGCCGGCTGTGAGCATGCAATGCAGACTTCGATTCAGCATACATCGATATATGTGCTGGCCCAGCTGGAAGGAACAAAGGAGTTTTTTCTGCATACCGAGGCGGACAACAGCAGTCTGGAGCACCGGCTGCAGCCGATTATGCAGTTCTCCGGCGGAGATCCGGGAGTACTGACCCGCGGTATGAACCTCTTGAAGCTGCAGATGGTTGCAGGGTACCTTCGGGATGTGGAAAAGGATATGCGCACTACAAAGTACAACCCGGTGGCCGCTGGTGTCTGGAACGCGGAGGAGATTATCGAGAAGCTACGTGCGGATATTCTTGCCCATCCTCATAAGGAAATGGACGAGATTATGGACCTTGATGAATCGATCAGAGGGTTCTGGTCGGTATGAGCTCTGTACAGAGGCGGATTGGCTGTCTGTTCGCCTCTATCGGCCTTGCGGCGGCCATAGTAAACATGGCATCAATCGCCGTCAGGGCCGGTTTTTTTGTCGCCCTCCGGGACTTCCGGGTTTATCTCGTCCTTGTTTTCAGTCTGTTGATACTTTTTACCGCCGGTCTTCGATTCAGGATAGCCAAGTGGATCCAGACCTTTCTACCTCTTCTGGTGGGGACTATTGCCGTATTCGATGATTATGAATCAATCTACGGTCTGGGCCTGTATGCAGTTTCCTTTATCATTGCCCTGAAGCACGGCCTGCTGCGCCGGGGATTTAAACTCAAGCTTTCTGTCTATCTTTTCTATGTTCTGACCACAGTAATAGTTGCCTCCGGAGTGGCCGACCCTGAGTACAGCATCGGGAAGGGTATTAATGCTGTGTTGTATCTGCTTCTGGTGGGAGTCCTGCTGTTCTTTATTTATGCAGATGAGATAAAAAGGTACGTCGCCTTCTCCAAACGGCAGACTGCGTATATTCGCCGGCTCAAGCGTGAGCAGAAGAAAAGGGCCCGGCAGTTTCAGGATAAGCTGGCCGATCTTTCCGAACAGGTAGAGGGTTTTCGAAGGGAGACCGAACCCTTCGACCTGGACTCCCGGGGGATTACCGCTGCGGAAAAGCGGGTCCTCAGGGCGTTAATCGAGTACGGGGGCAGCAATGTCGAACTCTCCCAGCGCCTGGGGATTTCCCGCTCAACCGTTAAGGCCCATTTAGCTTCCATTTTCGACAAAATGGGTGCAGACAACCGCTGGGCTGTTATTGATCTGTGCCGTTATAATACCTGGGATACCGAAGACAAGTCGTAAGGACCACCGAAGTGTATATTGGCCTCCTGGCCAATTGACGGTCAGCTGCTTCTCTCAAAGAATGGTTTTATACCATGACTCCATATGGCAGGGAGAGGCCCTATGATATCACCTTTAGGAATCCACATTTGCTATCTCCATCCGGCTGACGAAGACTATGCTCTGCGGTTAAGGCAGCTTATGCGCGGCGACTGTCTGCGCTTTTCTGACAGCAGCGGAATCGGTGAGGACCAGTCGGAGGTCAACATCAAGGACAACCAGATACGCAACGCTGTAGCCACTGCGGTTCTGATCGGCCCCCGAACCGCCGCGTCGTGTATGATCGATCGGGAGATCTATGCCTCCCTGCTTAATACCGCGCGTTATCTGCACACCGGCTTGTTTGGAATTCTTCTTCCAAGCTGTTCTGCCGGCAGCCCGTCACTGGCAAAGCCGGAGATCGTTCCTCCCCGTTTGGCGGATAATCTGCAAACGGGATTTGCCGACCTTTACCAGTGGCGTGAAGATACCTCTGTTGTACGGGCATGGTTTCAGCGGGCTGTCCGCAAACGGGATACCATTCTTCCAAATAACAGGCGGGGCCTTTTGAAACAGGAAACGCATCACTCAGTTTTTCTGTAGAATCTCAGGAACCCTTGCCGCCCTGGAAAACAGAGTAAAAACTTGACTCTTGGATATAGATGCTATAGCATCTATATCAGTTATGACCAATTCAATAAAGAAAAGCAGTGTCGGTGAAGAATCGGTTTTTATTACTACCGCCGAGAGGGTGTACAACAGCATCCTGAAGATGATCCTTGCCGGAGAGTATCCTCCCGGAAGCCGCCTGCCCCGACGGAAACTGGCGGAACGCACCCAATCCAGCCAGATTCCGGTGCTAGAGGCCATGAAGAGGCTGGAGCAGGAGGGGCTGGTTGAGTATAAGGCTCAGTGGGGCTGTGTCGTTACTGTTCCCACCGCTCAAAAGGTCAAGGACATGTACGTTCTGCGAGAGGCCGTGGAGTGCCAGGTCGCCCGCATCCTGGCGATAACCCTGACCCGGGAGAAGGCTCAGGAGCTGTATGAGCTTGCAAAGACTCTGGACGGGACTCCATATTCTGAAGATACCCAGCAACAGATCTACGATACCCATTACAGGTTTCATCTGCTCATGGCACAGCTTACCGGTCACGAGACCCTGGTTAAGAGCCTGCGGCAGGCAAATCTGTTCTGGCTGTTGATGAGCAGCGTCCAGTGGCGCCGGGGGTCGAAGGCGGAGGTTCAGAGCGACTGGCATAAGCGGCTGGTGGATGTAATCCTGAAAGGCGACCCCCTGGAGGCCGACTCCATGATGCGGGAACACATTCAGGATGCCTATGTGCCTATCCTTAAGCAGATGGGGGACGATTTTCCAAGTCACGCGTAACTACCGGAAGGTCCGTTGGGGCCTGTTTACATATGGATACACTGAAAGGAGTTACAATGGATTCGTTGGAACAAATCAAAGGTGATTTCAGGTATTGGGAAAAAACAAAAGACCTTATAGACCAGCTGCTGGATATAATTCTGAATTACAGGCAGAGCGGTCATCCCGGGGGATCCCGGTCAAAGGTCCATGCTTTCCTGGTTACGGTTTTAAGCGGTGCGATGCGCTGGGATGCACGAGACCCGGGAAAGCGCTTTGCAGACCGTTTTGTACTCGGTGCCGGACACACGGTGCCGCTGATTTATACCTCCCTGGCTGTGTTTAACGAAGCTCTCAGGCTCAAGTATGAAAGAACCGGGGAGAAGCAGTTTCTGAGCACCCAGCCCGGAGAAAGGATCCTTACCTGGGAAGACCTGCTGGGATTTCGCCATCGCGGAGGACTTTCAGGCCATGCTGAAGCCTCGGGTAAGACCCTGTTTTTAAAGTTCAACACCGGGCCTTCAGGCCACGGCAGTCCTGCGGCGGCGGGTATCGCGGTTGCCCTGAAACGGGCTGGAGTGGACGGGAGCAAGGTTTTTATCTTTGAAGGAGAAGGTGGCCTTACTCCCGGAGCAACCCACGAGACGGCCAACTCTGCCTGGGGGCTTGCTCTGGATAACCTCTATTATATGGTGGACTGGAACGACTACGGTATCGATGATCACAAGGCCAGCGATGTTGTGTACGGGACCCCGGAGGACTGGTTTGCCTCCCACGGCTGGAGGGTCTTTGGTGCCGAAAACGGCAGCGACTGGGAATCCCTGGCACAGGGTATGTCCGCCATGATGACCTCTCCCAATCCGGACCGGGCCCCCAGCGCCATGTGGTTTAAAACCCGCAAAGGCCGGGGCTATGGTAAATACGACAATGCATCCCACGGCGCGGCTCATCCCATGAACAGCGACGCCTTCTGGCAGGTTAAACGTGAGTTTGCCGATAAATACGGGGTCGAGTTTATGAACATGGGTGGAAAAGCCCCTGCCGACCCGGCTTCATTGAAGGAGGAGTTCCGTTCCAACCTGAAAGTGGTGATGGATGTGCTGGCCTCGGATAAGGCCCTGGTCGACTATCTGGCAGAACGTCTGGTAGAAATCGGTGACAGTGTGCCGGAGGAATCAAAGAGCTTCTGTCTTGGGAAAATGGGAAACCCCTTTTCTGATGAGCGGCTCTATGATTTTAAAAATTATCCCCAGGATATGTGGGCCGAGCCCGGTACAAAGAACTCCAACCGCGCGGCCCTTGCCCAGTGGGGCGCCTGGGCCAACGCCTTCGGCAAAAAGGAATACGACAGGCCCCTTTTTATTGTCAGCTCCGCGGACCTGTCGGGTTCCACCAATATCTCCGGTTTTGCGTCGGATTACGGCGAGACCGGGGCTACGGCTGGTACGAGAGGGTCGGCTCCAGGGAGGGTATCATGCTGCCCCAGGAGATTACCGAGTTCTCCAACGCCGGGATTCTGGCGGGCCTTGCGTCCGTTAATATGTCAAAGAATCCGGAAAAGGAGTTCGAAGGATTCTGGGGAGCCACGTCCACCTACGGTAGTTTCTCATACCTTCTCTACGGTCCATTCAGGCTCTTCAGTCAGCTGGCTCAGGACTGTGAGTATAAAACCGGCAAGGTACTCTGGATCGCCGGGCATTCAGGACCGGAGACCGCCGAGGACAGCCGGACCCACTTCGGGATCTTCTCTCCCGGAGTAACCCAGTTCTTCCCCAAGGGCAAGGTGATAAATCTCCACCCCTGGGAATACAACGAAGTACCGGTACTGCTGGCAACGGCCTTTAAACAGAATGCTCCTGTTATTGCCCTGCATTTAACCAGGCCGAACATCGACATACCTGACCGGGACGCTATCGGAATGGCCCACTATTTTGAAGCCGCCAAAGGCGCCTACCTGATGCGGGACTACCTACCCGGACAGGAGAAAGGAGGTACCATAATTGTGCAGGGAACAGGGGCGGTGAGCAACATGATCAAAGCCCTGCCGGAACTGGACAAGCGGGGATTGAACGTCAAGATTGTTGTCTCTTCCAGCGCCGAGCTGTTTGAAATGCAGGACCAGGGGTATAAAAACTCCATTCTGAGCCCTGCAGACCAGCTTGATTCCACTGTGGTAAGCACATCTTCCCGTTCTCTCATGCTGCCCTGGATCTTCAGTAAATTCTCTGAGGAGTACGCCCTGAGCCCCGATTGGGACAATAACTGGCGCAGCGGCGGAAGTCTTGACGAGGTGCTGGATGAGGCCCACCTTTCTCCGGGCCATATTGTCGATGGTATCGAACGCTTTGTACGGGACCGGGATAAACGCCTTGGGGCCTTACGCAAGGCCTTGGGATAAGGGGTTTTATCGAAAGACAGTAGCCGTTATGCGGCGCGTGACGGCTACTCTCAATTTTTAGCGGCATAGTGACAAAAAAGATTCAGCTTAGTCAGCCTGATTATTGGATATCCCCATCAGCATGTTTTCCATACTTCGTGTTATGTGTTTCTTCATGACTTCCCTGCCAAGTTCGGGATTTTTCTCTTTTATCGCTTTTATCATGAGACTATGTTCATCATAGGATTCTTTTGCATGCAATTGCGGTGTTACGACTATGCCAGTTGATAAACCGTTCCATAGATGTTCGAGCAAGGATTCCATTTTAGTATTCTTGGCATTTTTCCATATAACCATATGAAGAGCTTGGTTACATTCTCCTGTTGTTACCATATCTAAAGAGTCGATTGCTTTTTTTTGCTGTGCGTGAATATATTCAAGTTCTGAGATGTCTTCAGTAAATTGGCATGCCCTTGCAATTGCTTCGCACTCAAGGATTAATCTAAGCTCAAAGTGTTCTCTGACAAAATCTTTGGTAATGTTCTTAACAATTGCTCCCTTGTTTGCTCGAAGCTTTACCAGGCCTTCGCCGGATAGGATATATAAAGCCTCCCGAACGGGCATGCGTGATACGCCAAATTTATTAGCAAGATAATCTTGTCGTAGTTCGTATCCAGGACCAAATTTTCCAGAAAAAATTGCATTCCGCAATTCGGATGCTACTCTCTCCCTCATTGGTAATGCTACAATCTGTTTCAGCATATCTTCTTCCTGGAGGATAATATATCATACTGTATGGTTTGGTTAAAGAGGATAGTGCCGTGCTTCTAAAATAGAAGCACGGTCTGCGTTTATTTTATAAACTTCACCTTTTCCGAAATTTCTTTAACTTGTTTTTCCTTTCTTTTGGTGTAAATCTTTTTATTTTCTTCGAACAGATTATTTCCTTCCGCATCAATAGAGACAATTAAGGGACCGAACTCTTTTACTCTGCTTATCCAAAGTGTCTCCGGCATGCCAAGATCCTGCCATTCGGCCCCGACAATTTCTTCAAATTCAACGGCAGCCATAACAGCACATCCGGCAGGGATCACACAATGAAGGGCTTTATATTGCCGGCATCCTTCTGCAGTTTTTTCACCCATTCCGCCCTTACCGACAATTACCTTGACTCCAGTTTCTTTTATGAATTCTTTCTCGAATTTCTCCATTCTCATGCTGGTTGTAGGGCCTACAGAAACCATTTCGTATTTTCCATTTTCATTTTTCTTAACAATCGGTCCGGCATGAAAAATGCACCCGCCGTTGAGATCTACCGGAAGTTCTCTTCCATATTCAATTAAGCGCCGATGAGCAACATCACGACAGGTTACAACTGTGCCGTTTAAATATATGATATCGCCGATCTTTATATCCTTAAGGTCTTCATCTTTAACTGGTGTAGTCAGTATTTTCTTCACAGCTTCGCCCCCTTATGAGAGATGATTTCATAGTTCATATCCTTGTCGATGATGATATCACCCCAACGATGGGACCAACATCCGACATTTACCGCTACGGAAATAGTGGATGGGTGTCGCGCAGCGGTTTCTATATGCACTCCCATCACAGAAGACTGGCCCGATATTCCCTGCGGCCCTAAACCAAGTTCGTTCAGACCTTTTTCAAGATCCTTCTCCATTTGCGCGCCTTTTGGATTCGGATGGCGTACATCTATTGGTCGCAATAAAGCTTTTTTAGAAAGAACCGCTGCATTCTCTACAGAACCTGCTATTCCAATGCCGACAAGCAAAGGCGGGCATGCGTTAATTCCCCAATCAACTATGGTATCAAACACGTATTCGACGATAGCCTCATACCCTGCCGAAGGCATCAGGGTTATTGCTCTTCCCGGTAAGCTGCATCCGCCGCCAGACATATAAGGTTTAATTTCAATCTTCTCGCTGTCTGGAACGATCTCCCAGTGGATATAAGGCGCCCGTTCCCCTACATTGGTACCGTCATTTTTTTCATCAAAGATTGCAACGGTATTGTGGCGCAGAGGCGCATCAGCTGTTGACCGACTGACTGCCTCCTTCAGGCATTCGTTTACCTTTCCCAACTCGGGGAATTTTTCCCCGGCGTTAACGTAAAAATTTATAACCCCGGTATCCTGGCAACTTGGCCTTGAAAGCTTACGAGCCAGCTCTTGATTATCAAAATAGCAATTATACACAACTTTCGCGAGTTCACCAGTTTCATTCCTGCTAAGCTCTTTCAATTTATCTTCAACATCGTCGGGAAGTATCTTTCCTGACATGGTGACAAATCTGCTTACAATATCAGTAAACTTTTCTTTGTCGAACATACTATCACTCCTTAATAATTGAGAAAATCCTTACTCAGGCGCCGAACATATTTGGCAACCACATGACAATATCCTGAACATATGTTATGAGGAGCAAATCCACTATCAATACGATCAGAAACGGGAATATCGATTTGGCGATTTTTTCTATTGGAACTCCGGATATTGTTGTCGCCACAAAAAGATCAACTCCAACTGGCGGAGTAATGCATCCGATCGCCATGTTGACAACCATCAATACACCAAAGAATACAAGGTCAATGTTGAAGGTCATTGCAACCGGTACCAGAATCGGTGCAAGAATTGTGATAGCAGCCGAGGCATTAATCATTGTTCCGGTAATAAGCAGTAAAACATTGATCAGCATGAGAAAAATAATTTCACTGCCACCAGATATCGCAACAAATGATTCCGCCAATTTATGAGGTATTTGTTCGCTGGTGATTATCCAGCTGAACAACCCGGCAGCATTCATGATGAACATGATTACTGCAGCTCCGACTGCTGACTTTTTTAGTATTTTTGGTAAGTCTGCAGGCTTCAAATCTTTATAAATAAAGAAGCCAACAAAAACTCCCCATAATACTGCCACAACAGCTGCTTCGGTCGGAGTAAATATCCCTCCGTAAATACCCCCCAAAATGATAACAGGCATTAACAAACCCCAGATCGCGCTTGAAAATGATTTAGCAACCTGTTTAAAGCCAACGAATTTAGATGTGCTCTGCAGTCCCTTTTTTCTGGAAAGAACATAAATCAGTACTGTCATCGATAATCCCATTAGCAATCCGGGTCCGAAGCCTCCGAGAAACATATCGCCAATGGATACGCCTGCGATAACTCCATACACAACCATAACAACACTGGGAGGAATAATGATCCCGGTTTCTCCGGCGGCTGCTACAATTGCAGCGGAAAAAGATCGATCATAGCCCCTTTTTTCCATTTCCGGAAACAGAACCGAACCTACAGCCGCAGTTGTCGCTGCGGAGGAACCTGATATCGCGGAAAAAAAGACGCCCGAAACTGTCGCGACAAGGCCTAATCCTCCAGTCATCCAACCTACCAGGGTATCAGCAAAAGCCACTATACGTCGGGACACACCTCCATAGGTCATTACATTACCTGCGAGAATAAAAAACGGTATGGCCATAAGTGGAAATGAGTCGTTGGATACAACCATTCTTTGTACAATAAGCGTTAACGGTAAATCAGCTTGCAGTACGGCCAAAGCTGTAGAAAGACCCAACGCGGCGGCAATAGGTACTCGAAGCAAAAGAAAAATCAGTAATGAAGAGAATAGTATTGAAGGTATCATTATGCTTCACCTCCACTGGATTTTTCTTCCAGTCCTGCAAAATCAATTAACGCGTTATATATGCCGTTTATTATGAGAATGACTGCGGAGAAGGGAATGGCCAGGTAAACAAATGCAATACTTATTCCTAATCCGGGTGTTGTCTGCATTCTTGTGTTAAATACCATCACAATCCCGAAGATAAAAAGTAAAACAAAGAAGATGACGGCAAGAGCATCCGCCAATGATCGGATTCTTCTCTCGATTTTACTGGGAAACATGCTAACGACGACAGTTACGGCGACATGTTTTCGTTCTTTTAAAGCCAAGGCAGACCCGAGCGCAACGGACCATATAAACATATAGCGGGCGAGTTCTTCAGTAAAACTGAAGGAGTTGTGGAACAGATAGCGAGTAATAACTTGCATAGCAACCATACCAACCATTATTGTTACCGTTATGTATGTTAACCATGTCGCTACTCTATCCACAGTATCTACAAAATTCTTGAACTTATGCATCTACTGCATCTCCTGTTAAAGAAAAAGGGACGAAGACGATCGTCCCTTTTCTGTTTTGTTCACGAAAGAGTTTATTTGTGATTGTAGACCTTTTGAATGAGGTCCTCACCGATAATATCATAATACTTTTTCCAGACAGGTTTCATTTTATCCTGGAACATTGCAACCTGTTCAGGAGTTAATTCTGTTACCTGCATGCCCTCTTTCTTGACTGCTTCAATAAACTCAGTATCTTTTTCGATTTTCATATCCCGGCAGTAGTCACGGGCTTCCGCAGCGGCATTCTGGATGATTGACTGGTATTCCGATGGAATCTTTTTCCAATTTTTCAGGCTGATAACAACTACTTCCGGTGAATAAGTATGGCGGCTAAGAGTCACATAATCCTGTACTTCATAGAACCTGGAGGAGTATATTTGCCCCATTGGGTTTTCCTGAGCATCAACAGTACCCTGTTGAAGAGCTGTAAAAAGTTCACTACGTGCTATGGGGACCGGATTTGCGCCAAGAGCGTTGAACATGTCGATATACATCTGGTTTTCCATCACTCTGATCTTGATTCCATTCATATCAGAAGGTGTACTGACTGGGCGAACATCATTTGTGATATTGCGAAAACCATTTTCCCAAGTGCTTATTACTTTAAGCCCCTGATCTTCGGCTCCCTTATAGATTTCCTTTGCCAGAGGACCGTCAACAACCGAATAAACGTGGTCTCGGTTTCTGAACATAAAAGGCAGCTCGATAACTTGAGAGGTCGGGATGAAATTAGCCAGGACCGCAGAAGTGGTAAGAACAATATCTACAGTTCCCATCTGAAGACCTTCTATCATGTCTCGCTGAGCCCCCAGCTGACTATTTGGAAAGATATTTATCTTAACCATTCCGTCTGTTCGATCTTCCACTAACTCCGAGAATCTTACCGCGGCTAAATGATACGGCTCTGATTCAGGCGCGACATGACCTAACTTCAGAGTAATTGGTTTGTCTGCTGATGAATCCTGTTGTCCTTCTGCAACAACAGGAAATCCGGCAATAGCAATAAGACAAGTAGAGACCATTGCCAACTTCAAGATTTTTTTCCACATACGCTAACTCCTTTTAAGAAAAGTGATTTATTGGATATCGGATCCAATATCCAATAAGGTATGCTACCTTGCGTCTTTGTTTCTGTCAACTTTTTTTATAAAAATGTTGAAAGTGATAAGATAAGGCACCTTTTTGGGATGCAGCTACCAGGAACCAGTGTGATACAGTAACAAACATCACTAATCAGTACTTTCTAAGTACGAATAAGCAGATTCTTCATTCGTGCTGGCTTTCTATTGTTGTACAAAAGGAAAGGCGGAACGTGCAATACACTTATCAGCATCCAGAGGATAGTGAGGATAAATTCTGATTTTTTACAGGTTCTGATTAATCCTGAACTTGATCAGCCGCTTCTTTGCGCTTATCTCTTCTGCCATTGCAGCAAGGTTCAGGTCCAGAGGCACCTTGGCTACCATTTTGAGGGTGGTCTGCATCTTGTCCCTGGAAAAAGAGATTTCGAAGTGCTTTAATTCTATGTTGTATTTTTCCAGGGTTTTCCGATACGGGTCTATATTGAAATTCTGCCCCTTCTGCACAATATAGATTGCCCGCAGGGCCCTGTGGGGCATATACCGTTTTTCTATGCGGTCCAGAATTATCAGGGCGATAAGTAAAAGCAGGGTAAACAAACCGGCGGCAAAAAGGTATCCCGCCCCTATAGAGAGTCCCAGTGCCGCGATGGCCCATATGGAGGCGGCACTGGTTAATCCCTGTACGGTTGCCCCAAAACGCATAATCGCTCCGGCTCCCAGGAACCCAATGCCGGAGACAACCTGGGCCGCAATTCGGCCGGGATCGCCGCTGCCTGAGCCGATGCGTATGGAGAGCAGCATCAGCAGGGTCGCGGCGGTGCAGATAAGAATATGGGTGCGCAGTCCTGCGGGAGTAGTCCGCCGTTCCCGTTCCGCGCCGATTATACCTCCGGCGATAAAACTGAGGATAAGACGCAGTGCTACTACCGGAGCAGTAAGCTCCTGGCTCAAGATAAGATTCCACATACTTCTTTCAATGTACCCCGGGTGGAGCCGAATGGCAATTCCTCCCGGGGTTGTTCCTCTTATGTGCGCGGACCGCTATGTAAGAGAGTTCAGTGCCTCGTAACCCCGTCGTACTGCTTCTATCATAGTGTCTTCCATGACATCCAGCTTGGGATCGACCTGAAGTCCGTCCCGTTCCCAGGATTCCTTCAGCTGCTGCAATCCCTGGTCAAGGGTCATGTTGGTAAAGGAGTCTCCCGTGGCATCCAGATACTTTGTGTTGGAGAAGTAGCCTGAATGGGATTTTTCAAAGTATATGTGGCCAAAAAGCTCAGGATTCTGCTTGTAGAGTACCGGGGAGGCAATATGAACAAGCTCCGGCTCCTTGCCGGTTATTTTTCCGAATCCGTAATACAGATCGAGCCAGTTATTCTGTTCCTGGCTTACCAGGTGAAAAGCCTCGCCAATGGCTTTTCTGTTTCCCAAAAGGCGGATCATCATTCGCGCCAGATCCGGGGTAAAGGTAAAACTCCAGGGGTGATTCCCGTCGCCGAACATGATGAGGGGTTTTCCCCGGCGGATTCTCTCTATGATACCCATATTCTGCCGTAAAACACCCACGTTGCGGGCGCCGTCGCCGAAGGTCAGGGAGGGGCGGATTATGGTAATGGGAACCCCCGCATCGCTTTCTGAATTAAGATAGCGTTCCAGTACTGCTTTTTTATAGCCGTACGTATAACCGGTGTCTTTCTTCCACAGAGTAACCTGGTCTTCCCGGGTAGGGATGGCGCGGATTGGCCGCTCGTATGCCGCCACCGAAGAGACGATCATGATCTGATTCGTTTTGTTCCGGAAAATCTCAACGGTCTGTCTGGCGTCCGCTTCTTCAAAGGCTACCATGTCGATAACCGCATCATACTTTCTATTTTCAAAAAGCTTTGCAAAGCCTTCCTTGTTTTTTCTATCCATGTGCAGAACTTCCACACCCGAGGGCAGGCTTATGCTCCGCCGTCCTCTGTTGACGATGCTGGTCTCCATTCCGCTGTCTGCAAGCTGGCGGACCAGTTCCCGGCTTATGACGCCGGTTCCGCCGATCACTAGTATTTTCATAGTAACTCCTCTTTCACTGTCGCCATCGGACTTCGTCCTCCGGCTCCGCTTTGTCTCGTTCAAGGACGGCAAAGCCGCCCCTTCGCTGTAAAGCTTTTCTATTTTTCCAGCAGGGGCTTAAGAAAGCGCATGGCATGCTTTACGTCTTCCCGAAAGCTCTTTTTTATATTCCCTTCTATGGCGATTTTTCCGGAATAGCCGCAGGCATCCAGGACCCCGATAATCTGCTTGAAGTCCAGGGCGCCGTATCCGGGAAAGTAACGGTTGTTTTCAGACAAGTGGAAGGAACCAAAGTGGTCCCGGTGCTTCATCATGGCTCCGGCCATGCTGGTTTCCTCTATGTTCATATGCCAGGTGTCGGGAAGAATCCAGGTGTAGGGGTTTTCCGCTTCTCCGATCAGGTCGAAGGTGTCATCCAGGGAATTCCCCAGGGGTGATTCAAAGCGGTTGATGGCTTCCAGAAGCAGGGGAGCTTCCAGACGCAGGGCATGGGGTGCCAGCTCCGATACGGACTGGCGCAGCTTTTCCCGGTTTTCCGGGCTGTTATGGTCCAGGGGTCCTTTGAGGAACCCGGCGATAATTCCTGCGCCAAACCGGGAGGCGAACTCGAGAAAGGCGATGCTCTGCCTGACTGATTCCTGACGCTGCTTTTCATCGGCAGATGCCAGAGAGAGCCCCATCCCCTTGGCGGTTGCTCCGGAGGCGAACATGGCTAGCTGCAGACCGAAGTCCCCCAGAAAACTCTTCAGGTTTGCCGGATCAATACTGAAGGGATCGCGGATATTCAGTTCCACCCCGTCGAAGTTTTCCTCCTGCAGGGTCTTCATATTTGCAATAAAGTCCCGGTTATTGCGGTAATCGTCGGGAAGAAGGGTTTGAATTGACAGAAAGTAACGGTAATTTGCCATGTTTACATCCTGGAGAATTAGTATAGTATGAAAAATATTACACCATGTCGGTTTTGCATTGGTCAAGCAAAGACACTGAGAATATTGAATTTATAATTCCAATAACAGAATATGCTGAGTACCCTCCCTTAACATCTTTCTTCAGGATTGTTACATTTAACGAAATATGCATGTTTTTATCCAAACCACCCTTTTAATTCTTATTCTGCTTAACCCTTTTCTGGTAATTGTCTACCTGATTGATGTAATTAATAAGCTGTCCAGACCCAGGTTCCTTTCTGTTCTGGTGCGGGCCGGGCTTATTTCTACAGTGGTCTTCAGTGTTTTTGCCGTTCTTGGAGACGCCATTTTCACCAGGTTTCTGCAGGCCGATTTTGCCTCTTTTCAGATCTTTGGCGGGGTTATCTTTCTTTTAATCGGTATTCAGTTTGTGTTTCAGGGCAATTCGGCAATCGAGGGACTGCGGGGCGAGTCCGAGCATATCGCCGGCGCGATTGCCATGCCGATCATGATTGGACCGGGAACCATCAGCATCAGCGTACTGGCGGGTCAGCGGCTGCAGAGCGGGCTTGCTGTGCTTTCAATTGTTATAGCCATGTTCATCTGCGTCGGGGTAATGATGCTGCTGCGGATGCTGCACGACTATGTCCGGCCCAAGAACGAAAAGCTTATCGAGCGTTACACAGAAATCGCCGGCAGGATCACCTCTATCGTCATAGGTACCTTTGCCGTGGAGATGATCATGCAGGGACTTAAAGAGTGGATCCCCAAACTCGGAGGCCTGTAAGTTCTGGAAAGAGCTTAATCCATCAATGCTCCGCCGTTAACATTCAGCACCTCTCCGGTTATAAAACGGGCGTTAGGAGAAACCAGAAAAAGGGCCGCCTCGGCGATCTCATCAGGATGGGCCAGGCGTTTTAGGGGAATGGATTCGATGACGGCTTTACGTTTCTCCTGTGACCATTCGGCGCTCATGTCAGTCTCCACCGCATGAGGGGCAACGGCATTTACGGTTATAGAGTATTTCGCAAGCTGCCGGGCCAGAGAACGGGTAAGGGTGTTAACAGCGCCTTTGGATGTTCCGTAGGCAGGCGATGCAGTAATGTCTCCCATCTTTCCCGCAATAGAGGTGATGTTCAGGATTGTTCCGGACCTTCGCTCCTGCATAAAGGGAACAACCGCTTTGCACATGTTAAAAGCCCCGTTCAGATTTACATCCATAATCGAGCACCATTTCTCATAGCTCAGGTTTTCTATGATCTCCCGGGCGATAATGCCGGCGTTGTTCACCAGTATGTCGCAGGGGGCGTACTCGGCGGCCAGGCGTTCAATGGTGCTTTTTACCAATTCATGATCCGTTACATCCAGGGCCACCGGAACAACATTGCCCCCCTCAGCCTCGATGGAAAAGGCTAACTCGGCAGGCTCATTCAGATCGACAGCGATGACCAGTGAACCGGCGGCGGCAAAACACCGGGCTATTGCGGCCCCGATTCCGCGGGCCGCGCCGGTAATAATTGTGGTTTTGTCTGCAAGTAATTTTGCTCCGACAAATGTATCAACTGCCATATAGTATCCTTGGTACAAAAAGTACTACATCAGGTAAAAAGACGAGAATAACAATGTAAATAATGAAGGCTGCCAGGAATACCATAAATTCCCGCAGGTACTCTTTGGTGGGGCACTCCAGAATGGAACAAACCGTATACATGGAGATACCGATGGGGGGTGTCAAAAGCCCCATGGTTATAACCGAACACATAATCAGTCCAAAGTGAACCGGATCGACACCAAGTTCCTCCACCATGGGCAGAAGGATTGGTGTCAGCAGCAGAATGGCTACAGACCCTTCCATAATCATACCCACCATAATCAGAAAGCCGATTATCATAAGCAGTACCACCGAGGGATTCAAGGATACCCCGGAGATGAATTTGGTCAGCATCTGGGGTACCCGGTCGATGGGGATTCCGTACCCAAATATTCCCGAGAGGGCGATAATGAACATGATAGCGCCGATGTCCCTGATGGTATGATGCATGGTCTCCTTTAAGCGCTCCCAGGTAAACTCTTTATAGACAAATACCCCGACCAGAACAGCATAAACACAGGCAAAAGCGCCGACCTCGGAAGGAGTAAAGAGCCCGAAGCGGATTCCCACAAGCAGCAGAATCGGAAAAACCAGGGCCCAGATCGTCTCGGCCAGGGATTCGAAGATCTCCTTAATGCCGGCCCGCTGTTCCCGCTCGGGTTTCCATTTTCTGATCCTGGCGGTTACCGCAACGGTACCCATCATAACGACCATCATCAGGAATCCCACCATGAGCCCTGCGGCAAAGAGGCGGCCGATGGATACCTCTCCGACGGTTCCGTAGATGATTATGCCGATTCCCGGTGGAATGGTCGCAGTAATCAAAGAGGTGAAGCCGATGACGCTGGCGGTGTAACCCCTGGAGTATCCCCGGTTCAGCATGCCTGGACCGAGAATGCGGGCTTCCATGGCGGCATCCGCCGTGGCTGAGCCGGAAACTCCTCCCATCAGGGTACTTAAAACGACGCTGACCTGGGCAAGTCCGCCCTTCATGTGACCGGTAAGCAGGGTAGATAGTTTCACCAGCCGGGCAGTAATCCCGGTGGCGTTCATCAGGTTTCCTGCAAAAATAAACAGCGGAATCGCCAGCATTGGTACGGTCTGGGTCTGGGAGACCGGCAGCTGGGCAATCATGGTGAAGGGCAGTTCCGGATGCTGCAGGAAAAACATGACCCCCGAAATCCCGATAGCAAAGGCCACGGGCATACCGATGGTAAGGAAGAACAGAAAAATAATTGCAACCAGAAGCATCACCGACCCCCGTCTTTGCTGAAGAGCGCGATAATTTTTTCCACGGTGGAGCGCAACAGCAGCAGCGCCCCCACGGGCAGACTCATGGTTATATAGGAGTAGCTGAAGTTAGGGATCCCCTGAAAAGCCCTCTCCCTGGTTTTGTATGCCAGTATGATGCCGTAGTAGAAGAGGGCCACAAGGAATACAAAGATAACTATATAGATGAATGCAGAAAGAATGCGTTTCATGTTGTCCGAAAGCCTGGCTAGAAAGAAATCAAGACTGACCAGTTTGTTGTCCCGGTAGGCTACATCGGCACTGAAGAACACCGCCCAGGAAAAAAGAAAAAGCGAAATATCCAGCGACCAGTTGATCGGCCGTGAGAACGACCGAACAACCGCCGCCAGAAAAATCAGGGAGGTCGAAGCAATAAGGCAGACACCGGCTACCACAGATTCTCCGTCCTCGATCTTTTTCGATAAATATTTTAAGCGATTCATGTTGTTGTCGGATGAAGACTGCCTCATTGTAAGACCTCCTTATGAAAATTTATTTGCCCATTTCC
Source organism: Marispirochaeta sp. (assembly GCF_963668165.1). Lineage (NCBI taxonomy): Bacteria > Pseudomonadati > Spirochaetota > Spirochaetia > Spirochaetales > Spirochaetaceae > Marispirochaeta > Marispirochaeta sp. The sequence continues at coordinate 1,932,536 of NZ_OY764209.1, forward strand.
TTGAAGATCTGGTTTCGTACATCAAGCAGGCCAAGGGCCTCATAGGCAGCTATGGAGTTCTTTTTAAAAGCCGCTATGTTGATCTCGGAATGGGGGATGATGGTCATGCCCTCTTCCTGGAGTTTCACTTTTGCCTCGTCGGCCAGTTCGCCCATGATGCGTTTGGATACCCGTAGTCCGGCGTTTTCGCACTCCTCCTCCAGAATGGTCTGGTACTCTGCGGGAAGATTGTTGAACCAGTCGGCGCTGCAGATGGCAAAGTTGATAAGCATGATGTGCTGGGTTTCGCTCAGGTAGTCCAGAACCTCGTACATCCGGGTGCTGTAGGTTGCGGGATATACGTTTCCGGCGCCGTCGACAACCTTGGTCTGAACACCACTGTAAACCTCGCCATAGTTAAGGGCAACGGGAGTGGCGCCCAGGGAGCGGATGGACTCCATCCATATAGGTGCATTGGGAGATCGGATCAAAAGACCCTTCAAGTCTGCGGGTGAGTGGATCGGCTTGTTGGTCAGCATATTGCGGAAGCCCTGGACCCAGGAGAAGGAGAGAACCTTTATTCCGTACTGATCCGCCAGCTTCTTTTTCCAGCCTTCGACGGTCGCCAGTTTGTTCAGGGTCTGAACCTCTTCCAGGGTGTCAGCAAAATAGGGACCGTTCATGACGGCGATTCCTGGAACGTAGTTGCCGAGCCGGGCTGAGTCGGTGTTCTGTCCCACGTTACTGCCCTGCCGGATCTGTTCGATGATGTCTTCTTCTACTCCAAGCTGGGAGCTGTGAAAGACATCGATTGTCAGGTTGCCGTTGGTTCTTTCTGCCACAGCCTCTGCCCATTCAAGATAGGCCTGGTGGTAGGGGTCCTTTTCTGTGAGTACATGGTTAAAGCGCAGGACATATTTCTTCTGTCCTCCATCTTCTCCTCCACCTCCGGCAAAGAGAGGCAACGCGGAAACCAGCAGCAGTACTGTCAAAAGACATACGACTGTTTTTGCGGTGTGTTTCATAATATCCTCCTAACTGATATATCAGAATCTATCTTCACATTACACCTCCGTATACTGACTGTCAATAAGAATTTCGGTAATAAATCTGTAACTTCTCCAGTTTCTCAGTGGTATTATTATTGGATGATAGGATTCTTTCTGATTTCAGATTGGTACCAGTTGAATTGCTTTACATGCAAATATATCAGATATCATGCCGCTTGCTTGTAAGAAAACCGGTTTTCTGATATCTTTGATTGGAGATATATATGAGCGAGCAGCAGGTTGTAGATCCCCCCAGGTTTTCCATTGCCAACGGCAGGAGTCTGAGTGATCAGGTATACACGTATTTAACAGACAGAATTATTACCGGAGAGCTGAAGTTCGGGGACCGCCTGAATATAAAAGAGATTGCTTCGCGTCTTCAGGTAAGCAGCATGCCGATCCGGGATGCCGTTAAGCGTCTTGAACAGGAAAGGGTTGTGATAGTGAATCCGCGCAGTACCTGTTTTATCCGGACCCCCACCAAGCAGGATATACTTGATGCCATAGACGCCCGGCGGATGATAGAACACTTTGCGGTAGAACTTATTCACAGCCATGTGCGTTTAAGCGAGCTTAACCGACTGGATGATATACTCCTTCGTATGGCTCCCATTGCCTCGGAGGATACCCTGGAGGGGGCAACGCAGCATCTTCAGGAGTACATAGATCTTGACCGGGAGTTTCACAGTGAATTATGTAACCTCTCCCGTAACGAATATGTGCAGCAGTTCTACAAGATAGTCAATATTCATCTGAGCATGAGCTTCAGTTACGGCTGCGGGGCGTGTCATGGCTCTTCTGCAACCTATGAAGAGCACCGCCTGCTTGTTCAGTACATAAAGGCTCATTCACCGGAGGCGCTCGATGTAATCGACGCGCATCTTATGAAGAGCCGGCACAATATCATGCAGGAACCAAATTTTCTGGCACTGCCGGACTAGGGTTTCCCCTGATTCTTCTGAAATACGAGAAAACGGTACTGCATACTGCCCCGTCTGAGGAGCGTGTGAAGGGCGGTTATCCCCGCCGCCCTTTTGATCCACGGCCATTCAATTTTTCCGGCAACAGGTAACAGAACTGTACAGGGGAGACTGGAAAACAGGGGCACTTTGAGCCAGCTGGAAAAATCCTCCGCTGCGATGGTTTCGAGCCCTGCATCTTCAAAGACGCCGATCCACTCCTGGGCGGAGCGGATACCGGGAAGGTGCAGGAGCTCCTTCAGGGATTCAAGGAGTTTCTGCTCGTGTGCGGAGAGGTTCTCCTCTGCTTTACTGAGCATATAATCGCACAGAATCATTCTGCCTCCGGACACCAGATTTTCTGCTATAAGGCCGCCGATATCCGTTTCTGCCCGAAGGGCGGCGGTGCTCTCTACAGCATAAATAAGGTCCTGATCCGGGAAAAGGCGAAAAACCCTGGGATTGCTGAAATTTCCTTCAAAAATGCGGATACTCTCCTGCAGTCCCTGTTTAAGTATCAGCTCATCGCCTGTCTGTTTTTGATTTCTGCTGGCTGTCAGACCGGAGTAACGGGCTTCCCTTGCCTTGGCAAGATCAGTCATGGTAGAGCCGATTCCGCAGCCCAGGTCCAGGATCTTTTCTGCATCCGCGGCAATAGCATGATCTTCAATCCGCTTGTTGATATAGAGCGCCGCTTGTCTTCTGTTTTTTACTTCCGGTGCCCATACAGAGCGGTGTTCGGAAATTGTGTGTTTATATGCTGCCATATGCCTTCCTGCTTTTTTACAGCTAAGTATTGCACATGATTTTTCCTTCTGCAAACAATCAATGTGAGAATACACTGCCTTTGCATAATTTACCCCGGGATTATAGATTTTCTTGGCCCGACGTGTTACAAGATGGATAACATTTGGTGTGGATAATAATGAAAAAATGGTTCTCTGAGTTAAAAACGGTAAAGTTTCTCGAAGATCTCGGACGGCTGACCCTGTTTGTGGGAGAAGTGTTGCGCTGGAGTTTCCGGCGCCCCCTGCGGCCGAAGCTCTTGATCAGTCATCTTGACCATATTGGTGTAGGCTCAATCCCGATTATTCTGCTTTCCGGTATGGCTACGGGAATGATCATGTCGCTGCAGATGATCAATGTTCTCTCGTTTTATAATTCCGATGCCTTTGCCGGCGCGGGGGTGGGGATTACCCTGGCCCGGGAATTGGCGCCGATCATGACGGCCCTGATGCTCATAGGAAAAAACGGCTCCGCCATGACCGCGGAACTCGGATCCATGCGTATGAGCGAGCAGATAGACGCAATGGAAACCATGTCGGTCAGCCCGATTCAGTATCTGGTTGTGCCCCGGGTATGGGCTGCAACATTAGCTTTTCCAGTATTGACCGCTATGGCTAATGTGGTCGGCGTAGCCGGAAGCTATATTGTTTCGGTTATTTTTCGGAACGTCGACAGCGCCGCCTTCCAGCATTATCTTTTTTCCCTGGTTGATCCGAACGATATCTTTGCCGGCCTTATAAAAGCCACGGTAATGGGTTTTATGGTGGGTGTTATCTCCTGCTATTTCGGTTATCATGTAAGCGGCGGAGCCAAGGCGGTGGGAGATTCAGCCACCAGGTCGGTAGTTGTCTCTTCGGTCAGTATTCTGCTCGCGGACTACCTTATGGCGACCGTTTTGCTGCAGGTGCTACCATGAAAGAAGATATTATTCTCGAGGTAAAGAATTTAAAGAAATCCTTTAAAGAGCAGGTGATCCTCAACGGGGTCAATGTAAGTTTTCCCCGTAAAAAGATTACCGCTATCTTCGGTCAGAGCGGCACCGGTAAAAGTGTCTTAATGAAGCACCTGATCGGCATCCTGGAACCGGATGAGGGGCAGATTCTTATCGACGGACAAAATGTTGTGGAAATGTCCACAGAGGATAAAAGAACAATCCGCCGCAGACTGGGTTACCTTTTTCAGGATGCCGCCCTCTTCGATTCCATGAATGTGGGTGAGAATATCGCGTTTCCCCTGGTGGAAGTACTCAAGATGAAGGATAAAATCAAAATTCGAAGACGCATAAGCGAACTTCTTGACTGGGTGCAGTTACCGGGAATCGAATCGAAGATGCCCGGTGAGCTTTCCGGCGGAATGCGTAAACGGGTCGGGCTGGCACGTTCTCTGGCGTCGGAGCCGGAAATTCTGCTTTTTGATGAACCTACAACCGGGCTTGATCCGATCCTCAGTGATAATGTACATAAACTTATAGAGCGGGTTAATGCTGAGCTTGGTATGACCTGTATTATAATAACCCACGATATCGCGGGAAGTTTCGGCATGGCCGATAAAATCGCGTTTTTGCACGAAGGGCAGGTCCTTGCTCAAGGGACTCCGGAGTCGATGCGCGGTGTTGAACACCCGGTTTTACAGCGCTTTTTCGAGTTTTCCTTTGCCAGTAAGGACTCGGCGGCAGTAAGGGGAGAAGTGAATGAGTAGGTTGGTTAAAATCGGGCTTTTCGTACTGATTACCGGAGCGGGCAGTATCTATTACATCGTACAAACTGCCGACAGTCTCGATGCCCCTTCAACGTATCAGGTACAGGCTTATATAGATGATGCCTCGGGTCTGCGGCCCGGAACCCAGGTCTGGGTTGCTGGAGTCGATGTCGGGCGAATTCGGGAAATAGAACTGGAACGAGGCAAAGCCCGCCTGATGATGGAGCTCTCTTCCAATGTTCCGGTGTATCAGGATGCGGTCATTCGCAAACAGACCCAGTCCATGCTTGGGAATGCAATTGTCTCCCTGGATCCGGGAACGCCCCAGGCTATCCCCATTCGTAACGGCGAGGTTATCCAGAATGTTGTCAGCAGTTCCGGCATGGAGCAGGCTTTCGGCTCAATAGATGAACTGGCCAGGGAGATGGAGTCGTTTATGAAAAACCTCAACTCCTTTATGACTGATCAGGGCGGATATGCGGCGGTGGAAGATATCCTGATCCTTTCCCGTGAGACTGTGTCAAATACTAATCGCCTGGTAGAGGCCAATCTGCTCTTACTGCAGGAATCTCTGGAGAACATCGCCGAGGTAACCGGCACGATGAGGGCGAACAGCGACTCCGATTTACGGGACCTTTCGGCGATTCTGCGTCATACCGCGGGGATTACCGAGAGGATCGATCTTCTGCTCGCGGAGCAGAACGGACGAATCGCCGGTACCATGCAGTCTTTACAGGAGAGTGTAGATAATCTGAACGCGAGCCTTGCGAGTATAAAGGCGGTAACCTCCAAGATTGAACGGGGAGAAGGCAATATCGGAAAACTGATCAATGACGAGGAGCTTTATACCAAAATTGACAGAGTTGTCACCGGGGTGGATGAGTATGTTGATTCTGCTCTGGGTATGGATATTCAGGTTGGTTTCAGATCAGAGTATATGGCTGTGGATCAGCATACGAAAAACCACGCTGAAGTTCGGGTGGTGCATCAGGACAAAGGTAAATACTATAGTGTGGGAGTGGTCAGCTCCCTGGCGGGTATGAGTGATTCCGACTCCGATGGAGATGACGAACTCAAGTTTTCCGCCCAGCTTGCCCGAGAGTATGGACCCCTTACCTTCCGGGGGGGATTAATCGAGAGCAGCGTCGGTTTGGGACTTGAATTTAATCCGCTGCACAGATTGAACTTTGCCTCGGAGGTGTTCAGTTTTAACCAGGATGATGCTCCCTACCTGCGAGGGTACGGAACCTTTTACCCGATATACGATCCGCGGAGCAACAATCCCCTGAACTGGCTCTACCTGGCAGGGGGCATCGATAATGCCCTTACCTCTGACCGGGATTATTTTCTCGGACTTGGACTGCGCTTTACCGATAATGACCTGAAAGGGATTCTTCCCTACGCGCCGTCTCCCTGATCAGCAGCGCTCTTCGATGGTTGCGGGCAGCAGCTTCAGCAGAAAAACACTCAGTAACCCCAGCCTGCCGAGAATAATAAAGCTCATGGAAAAATAACCGGCAGCCCCGAAGGTCATAGGGGTCAATCCGCCGCCGAGAATATTCGACAGAGGGATCGAAAGCGAGACTGCCAGGTTCCGGGCCTCTGGTTTCGCTGTCCGGGTTATGGCACTGAGGGTTGCAGGGAAAAATGATTGAGTAGCCGCGGGCTGGAGAAAAACCGCGATCAGCAGCAGGGGGCCGGACACGGTACCGATCAGCACTGTCAGCACACTGGTAAACACGAGGATCGAAGCCAGCACGATGCGGTAGCCGAATTTGTCAGCCAGGTGCCCTGCCAGATAGATCGAAGCGAATCCTGTTATCCGTGAGAAACCGACCAGGGTATTGAGCATTCTTTCCGGCAGATGATGTTCCACCTCCAGATAGGTGGGAAGAACAGAGAAAACCCCGGTTGCCAGGGAGACACTGATGACCAGGAGCGACAGAAGTACCCAGTATGCGGGTACTGCGGCGAAAAGTCTGATATTGGCAAAGTTGGGCGGAATCCCGCAATCGTTGCAGCCTTTATCCGAGAGAATAAAGAATACAGCCGCTGCGCAGGCGGCGATTCCGGTAATTAAGAATACACCCCGCCACCCGATACCGGGAGGCGGCAGGCAATAAATCCTGAGGTAACAAGTCCCAGGGAAAACCCGACGGAACTTGTTAGAAAAAACGACGACGTGCTGTCGTAGCTTACGCCAAGATCAGCAGAGATCCTGAGCAGAAGCGGAGCGAGGAGTACCCGCGGAAAGACCGCGAAAAACATCATATCAGTGTCCCGAACCGTGGGGATAAAAAACACCTGATCGTCGGATTATTCCGATAAAAGGGAAGATTTCCCGAGCAAAGCACAGGGCAGCGATTAATTTCTTTGCGGAACAGCAGTTAATCGTCATTCATCCCCACGGTTATGAACAGTAAAAAAACATCATTACAATAAAGCGGAAAAGCGGTAGTCGTCCATTATTTCCCAGTATCTGACAATTAGTCTGACAAGTCAGTTATTCATTTTTTATAACAGTGATAAACATGCAGAAGCTGCAGCTGTCAGTCTGAAGGCCTGTTCTGTATTCTGTTGACGATGGTATCAAAGGGAGCGCCCTGCCGTACAAGGGGTGTTATAATCGTCTTTCCTATGGCCGGATCTCCGCAGTAGAGAGCGGAGACAAACTCGTTCCCCCGGCGAAACAGGCGGCAGTACTCCAGGTCGGGGGCTTCCGGCAGTTTCCGGGATTCAACCCCGGGATCCGCTTCCAGACCCGGTGTGTACCAGAGGGCGTAGAAGTGCTTGTCAAAAAGATCCAGCTTAAGCCGGAAGGGTTGTTGTTCAAGTTCCACGTCCCGGCCTGCCATGTTGACTCCCGCCGTAAAGCCCTGATATTCGGCGCTGTGCCACAGCCCGGAGGTGAAGGGGAATACCGGTTCTGCCACATCCCCGGCGGCAAAGATCTCCGCTTCCGAGGTTCTGCAGCGGGTATCTATTATTACACCCGACAGGGTGTTTATCCCTGAGTCCCTGAGCCAGACGGCAGCGGGCCGTACACCGATGGATGCGACGGTGCCGTCCCAATCGCCGGCATCTGTGCCAGCGGAAGAACCTTTTTGATTGTAGACTTTGATCCCGTGACTGATCAGGGTTTTTTCCACCAATCGTGACATTCCGGGATCAAGCCGGTTGGCCATGGGCCGTGACTCGGGTCCCAGCAGATCGACCTGCTTGCCCATAAGGCTGAACTGTTCCGCCAGCTCAACCCCTTGAATTCCGTTTCCTGCAACGCAGATATGCTTCCACTCCTGCGCCTTATGAAAGATGTTCTGCCCGTCGCTTTTTTCCCGAAGATACCGGAAAAGGAAGGGGTGATCCTGGATTTCCAGGGGAGAAGCCCCGGAGGCTATACAGAGTCTTCCATAGGCAATCTTGCGTCCGTCCGCCAGAAACAGGGTATAGATTTTGGGGGCAAGGTCGACAGCTTCAGCGCCCAGATAAACAGTGATTTTCTGGTCCTCATACCACTGGAGAGGGTGCAGCAGAAAGTCCTGATCTCCGTAATTCTTATGAAGCTCTTTACTCAGTTTTGTCCGTTTATAGGGGAGAACATCTTCCCGGGAGACCAAAAGAATGGAACCGGCAGAATCAACACTTCGAATGCCTTCCGCACAGCTCACACCTGCGCGGGAAGCTCCAACTATTACGTAATCAAAAAAGGTACCCGCCATACTGTACATCCTTACTACCTGTTAAGTAAAAGCATACTGATTTTCTAAGATAATGTGAATAAAAAGTGGGACTAAGCTTATTCCCCCCACCCATGCTCCCTGCTATACTCTGTGCCCATGAAAGTCTTTTTGCTGATCTTTACATCAATGGCAATAGAAGCGCTTCCTTTCCTTCTGATAGGATCCCTGGCTGCCTCTGTTGTTGAAGAGTATTTTTCACCTGAGAAACTGGAAAAGCTCTTTCGCCGACCCTTGGCAGGAACAGTTTTTGCTGTCGCCGGAGGATTAATATTTCCTGTTTGCGAATGCGGAGTCGTCCCGGTCGCGGCCCGGCTTGCCAGAAAGGGAGTGCCTGCGTCTTCTGCAATTGCTTTTATGCTTGCAGCACCGGTAATCAACCCCTTTGTTCTGCTCTCTACATACGTAGCTTTTCGCGGCAATATTCTGATAGTTATGTTACGAGCCGGATCAGCCCTTGTTGTGGCCCTGATAAGCGCGTACCTGTTTCGCGGAGAATCACTGCCGGATACTTTCACCGGCGGTCACTGTCATTGCCATGATGACAGTCATAATTCTTCCGAGGGAAGGTTTTTTCGCATTATGTCAATGACTGGAAACGAACTGCTCCATATGGCAGTACCGTTTTTTATTGGCGCTTCAATTGCTGTGCTTTTCCGTATATTTATTCTCCGGGGTATTGTTATTGACAAGGGGCTCCAGAGCTTTGCCGCGATACCATTGTCAATGGGTGCCGCCATGTTCATGTCGGTATGCTCGGAGGCCGACGCGTTTATTGCCGCCCCTCTGCTGAATCTTCCTCTCAGCGCAAGGCTGGCCTTTATTGTTATAGGACCCATGGTCGATATTAAACTGTTCCTGCAATGGCGGCGGTTCTTTTCACGGACACAGATCTTCCGCCTTGCGGTACTGACGCCGATGATTGTGTGGGCATTAATGATGCTGATCGAGGCTCTTGGAATTCTCCGGGGAGGTTTTCAGGTATGAAATGGCCTTCTGTTATTGCGTCATTAATAATCTCTCTCTTTGCTCTGCTGCTGTTGTTTGTTGCATTGACTCCTGTTTATGACGCGTTCATGCATCCCCGCTTCAGGCCTCTGACACTGCTGGGCGGTTATTTTATGATGGCGCTGGCAATCTTTTCTGCCGGAAACAGATTGTATTCAATACAACCAATACAGCTGCTGGTCCTCTCTTTTTCGCTCCTTGCCATGGGTGCTTCCGCAGTGATTCATTATCCGAGAAATCCAGAAATCCAGTATTCGAGTGAAACAATTTCTGAACAGCCTTTACCTGTCGATTCTTTACCGCCGAAATTCGAAGACGGTAATTATGTCCGTATTTCCGTTCCCGAGCTGTTCCTTCTCACACTTGATCAAAAGGAGAAAGCTCTTGGTCTGCCGGTAATGCTGCGCGCGATTGCATTGAGAAGGGATGATCTTGACCGGGAGAACCGTATTGCCGCGGGCCGGGTGTTCTTGAGCTGTTGTGCCGCAGACTCCGTTCGCCTGATCTTTCTTGTGAACTTACCCCCGGAGACTGATTTATCCCTGGTTCAGGATGGTTCCTGGATACTTATCAAGGGAAATGTCTCTGAGCTGCCGGCGGATAATTCCCTGCAGCCGGATACGGACGGATTGTCCGCCGATTCTTTTTCCGCTATGGATATTATGAATACCAGTTATATGCTGGACGCCATGGAAGTAACTGCGATTCGCGAACCCGCCATGTTTTTTACAGATACTTTGCGTACTGCGGAGCCGTTTACGTTCTGATGTGATTATAGTTTTATGGTTTTTTCTTGACCTTATGTAACGGGAATATTATGTTATTGAGGTATTACAAAGTAATACGACGACAGCCGGGAGGGATAATGAAAAAAGAGAGTGTGGTTACCTTCAAGGCAGATGAGAAACTTGCAGAGTTGTTACACACGTTGCCGAATCGTTCCGAGTTTATCCGCAAGGCGCTGCTGGAGGCTCTGGACAGTACCTGTCCCCTCTGTCAGGGATCGGGAATCATGACTCCGGCACAGCGTGAGCACTGGAAAGCCTTTTCCCGGCACCACCAGGTGGGGCGGTGCGGCGACGGCTGCGGGGAGACTATTCTGTTTTGCGATTATCAAGAGCCGGGGACCTCCGGCAATGCGAAGGAGTTTTAAATGAATCGATTTTTAGTTATTCTGGTTCTGTTTATTTCTGTTGTTTCCCTCTTGTTTGCCGGAGGAGGAAAGGAGACTCCCCCGGTGGACCGGGAGACTGTGAGGGTATTTGTTTCGATCCTGCCCCAGAAGTCTTTCGCGGAGCGCATCGGCGGAGAGAATGTCGAGGTTTCGGTCATGGTCCCCCCCGGGAAGAGCCCGGCGACCTATGAGCCAACGCCCCGCCAGATGGTCTCTCTGGGGAATGCCGACCTCTTTTTCACCATAGGAGTACCATTCGAAAGGGCATTCCTGGGAAGGGTTTCATCATCTCTTCAGTCCCTGAGGATTGTTCCGACGGATGAGGGGATAGAGAAGCGCTATCTTGGGGCCCACAGCCATGATGAAGATGCGCACGAGGATGAACACGACGATGATCATGAAACAGGCGAACCGGATCCCCATATCTGGATGGATCCTGTTCTGGTAAAGCATCAGGGAGCCATTATTCGTGATGCACTGATTGACCTTGATCCCGAAAGTGCCTCTGCTTACCGGGAGCGTTATGATGCCTTTGCTGCCGATCTTGACAGCCTTCATGAGGAACTTAGCAGGATTCTTGCTCCGGCAGAGGGGAGCCTTCTGTTTGTCTATCATCCTGCTTTCGGTTACTTTGCCGACCGCTATGGTTTGCGTCAGGAGGCCATAGAGACCGGGGGTAAGGAACCGAGTCCCGCCATGTTGCAGCATGTAATAGAAGCGGCCCGGCACGAGGGGGTAAAGGTAATCTTTGTCCAGCCGGAATTCCCGAAAAAGAGCGCCCAGGCTGTAGCGGACGCCATAGACGGTGTTGTTGTTCCGGTGGCGCCTCTGATGGAGGATTATACGGAAAACCTGCGCTCTCTTGCCCGGAGGATTGCCAATGGATTGTCGCAATGAACAAACCTGATCCCTGCTGTGTTATCCAGGCCCGGAATATCTCCTTTGCCTATGATGAGAAACCGGTCCTTAAAAATGTCAGCTTCGAAATTCGGGCGGGAGAGATGGTAACCATTGTAGGCCCTAATGGGGGAGGCAAGAGTACTCTGCTGAAGATTCTGCTGGGGATTCTTGAGCCCCAGAGCGGATCCCTGAAGATCCTCGGAAAACCCTCCAGGGAGGCCCTTTCCCTGATAGGGTATGTTCCCCAGTACGCCCAATTCGATGAACGTTTCCCCATTACGGTTGAGGAGGTTGTCTTAAGCGGCAGGGTCAGGCCCCGCTTCGGGTACTATTCCTCCGCGGACAGGCGGCACGCCCGGGAAGCCATGGAGCGGGTCGGTATTGAAGACCTTGGACGCAAGACTTTTTCCGATCTCTCAGGCGGTCAGCGGCAGCGGGTTCTGATAGCCCGCGCCCTTGTAGGGGACCCGCGGATGCTGCTCCTGGACGAACCCACCGCCAACGTGGATGCTTTTATGAGCGAACGCTTTATTCAGCTTGTGTCTGAACTTGCAAAGGAGCGGACGGTTTTGCTGGTAACCCACGATACGGGCTATGTTTCCGGATTGACGGACCGGGTTTTCTGCGTCAATCGCGGCCTTGAGGAGCATCCGGCCCAGGAGGCGGGTGCCGGACTGGTGCATGCCTCCTATGGTCAGTCGGTTATGGCTGTCCGCCACGATATAAAGCTTCCCCATCCCGGCGAGGAGGCAGAAGGATGAGCTCCTTTATCCAGGCCCTGGCCGACCCTTCCATGCCTTTTATCCGTTATGCCCTTATTGCAGGGATCATCTCTTCCGCGGCCTTCGGCATGGTAGGCTCCTTTGTTGTTGTCCGCAGAATCAGCTATATTGCCGGTGCCGTCAGCCATGCAGCCCTGGCTGGTTTGGGCGGGTCTCTTTACCTGCAGGTGGTCCACGATATTACCTGGTTTTCTCCTCTTCTTGGCGCCACCGTGGCAGCTCTTCTGTCTGCCTGGATCATTGCCCTGGTAAACCTCTATGCTGCCGAACGGGAGGACACCATAATCGGGGCCATATGGGCTGTGGGTATGGCTGTCGGACTGCTCTTTATCGCCAAAACTCCGGGTTATATGGACCCCATGAGTTACCTGTTCGGAAACATTCTGCTGATTGGAAAAGCCGATCTGCTGCTTATTATGGCGCTCAATCTGCTGGTAATAGTGCTGGTGCTGCTGTTTTATCCCCAGCTTCAGGCTGTCTGTTTTGACGAGCCCTACGCGCGCACCAGAAAGGTTCCCACCGGCTTTTTTATGCTCCTTCTGGTTACCCTGACCGCTGTGACTGTGGTGCTGATGGTCTCTACCGTCGGAATTGTGATGGTAATCGCCATGCTCACCCTGCCCGCGGCTACCGCCGGACTCTTCGCCAGGAGACTTTCGGGGATGATGCTTTACGGCGGGCTTATCTGTGCTTTCTCGAATGTAGCGGGGCTGTACAGCAGCTATTCCCTGGATGTGCCCACAGGTGCCATGACTATCCTGGTAAGCGGAGGTTTGTATGTGGCAGCCCTGGTTGTCCGCAGTATCCAGCGCCGGTTTCGTCTGCAGCGGGGATCGTCGGAATACATGTATTCCAATTCGGCAACTCAGGAATAAATTCGTAGATTACTCATACAGGTTCTGAAAACCAGATCAGGGACTGCATAAGAGTAAATATGAAATGGCGGATAATCATGCTATCGGCGGTTCTGTTGGTTTCAATCTCGGCTGAACCGGGGAAAAGGTTTCTATCCAGGTCAGCAACCGTCTAAAGGACACAACGACTGTTCACTGGCACGGTGTGTATCTTCCCGCTGAAGCAGACGGCGGCCCCCATCAACCGATCGCGGCGGGAAAGACCTGGCGGGCCGAGTTTACCGTTGATCAGCCTGCAGCCAGCCTCTGGTGCCATCCGCATCTTGTTGGTACTACAGAGCAGGTCTACCGGGGATTAGCGGGGTTCATGCTTATCGATGACAATGTCGGACCCTCAAGCCTGCCCTCAGAATACGGTGTGGACGATCTTCCCCTGGTACTGCAGGAACGGCGTTTCGACAAGGAAGGAACCTTTCGGTACGAACCGCGCATGCCGGACATTATCCATGGTTACGGTGGTAACGTGCTGCTGGTAAACGGCGGTATAGAGCCGGTGCCCGTGGATTCCCTGGTGCTCTCTCCCGGAGAACAGGCGGAGGTGGTTCTGGACGTACAAGGACGCCAGGGGGAGGACACGGTGTTGCAGGCCGAAACCTCATTCGCTGTTATTATACGCCCTTTTAGTCAGAATCGGAGAGAAATTGCGAAACAACGGCCGGGTGCCCTCCCGGCTTGTTTCTCTGTCAGCGCCCCGCGTTCCAGAGGATGCGGTAAGGCGTACTTTTGTGATGTCGACCATGGGTCCCGGCGGGAGCCTTACTATTAACGGGCGCAGAATGGACATGAACCGCGTTGATGAGCAGGTCGCCGCGGGAAGTACCGAGGACTGGGAGGTGAGTACATCCGGCATGATGGGGCAGTACGAGGTGTTGCGTTAAATCTCCTTGTAACGGTCATACACAAGGCGAATTTCCGGCAGAGCCGTTAGAAAGGCTGCGTAGATATCGGGATCAAAATGGCTGCCCACCCCTTCTTCTATAATCTCGAGGGACCTTTCAATGGAGAAGGCTTCTTTGTAGGGACGTTTGGAGGTCAGAGCATCAAAGACATCTGCCAGGGCGACAATGCGGCCGGAAACAGGAATTTCCTTGCCGGAAAGGCCTTTAGGGTAGCCGCTTCCGTCGAAGCGTTCATGATGGCTCGCGATGATATTTTCCGCGGTATTAAGCAGTTCCAGGTCAATGATTCTGTTGATACCGGAGTTCATGCTGTGAATTACCGCTAGGCCGATGTTTACATGCTCCTCGATTACCTCTCTCTCGCCGCTGTTCAGGGAGCTTTTTTTCTGCAGAACTGAATCGGGAATCCCTATTTTTCCTATATCGTGGAGGGGGGCGAACCAGAGGATCTCGCGCTGCATCATAGTAGTAACTGAACTGTCGTTTTTCGCGAGCTCCCGTGCCAGAATGTAGGAGTAACGGGACATCCTGGTTATATGAAGAGATGTTTCGTTGTCCTTGCGTTCCATCAGGGACACAAAAGCCCTGGTAGTTTCCGCAACAATCTCCTGGATTATATAATGATAAAAAAGATTGTGCTTCTGCAGGGTCAGTACCTTCTCTATGGTCCTGGCATGTTCAAGGGTGTAGATGTCTTTTTGCCCCGAAGATACAAACAGAAAGCCGAGGACATGACCGTGAATCTCGATTGGCACGGTAATACTGGCTTTTATTCCTTCATCCAGAATACGCTTTGTTGATTCGGACTGATGTACTTTTTCGTAGTGGCGGGGAAGGTCATTGATGATCCGTGTCTGCCGCGCCGTGAGTATCGATCCCAGGGTGGTATTATCCAGCTCTTCAATAAAGCCCGGCTCAAGATGAACAGTCGGAAGAGTACTGGCGGCGGACTCGGCAATAACCTGTCCGGAGGCATCCAGAAAGGCGACAGCCAGGCGGTCGCAGGGAACACTGTGGGAGAGAATCTTCCGCATCCGGGGAATAAAGGCCTCCAGTGTACCGTAGACTTGGTGCTCTGCAAGTTCCCGGTTGGAGCGGTGGGCTGCGGTGATTGCTTCCACCTGATTCAGGAGGGACTCTTCCTCCTGCCAGCGTGGTGAAAAATCAATTATTTCGGACTCGTAATTGAGGATTCTCTGAAGTGAATGAATAAGCCTGGCGCCTCTTTCTACATAACGGGTATGTTCCTGATGAAAGCGTATTGCCAGGGTGAGCAGTATCCCGACAAGGAGCATCATGGCCAGTCCGAAACCAATAAATACTATCCTGTTGTGCTCCCGGTTCTGATAATTCACGGAGCTGAGTTGCCGGGCCGTGGATCCAAGACGTGAAATCGCGGCCCGCATCTCCTCTTCGCTGGGTGATTCTGCAAGTTTCTGCAGCAGAGCAAGGGCCTCATCGTCAAAACTTCCGTCAGGCAGCGTACGTCCCGCATTCTCGGCAGCCTGGTGCATGGTTTCAAGGGACTGCGGGTCCCGCAGCCGGGTAAAATCATAGATACTTCGTATAAGGGTATTAATAACCGCCAGATTATCCCGTAATTTGTCTGAAGAATTCCGGGTTGCATGATCAAAAAGGAGAAATATGCCAAAGGAAATGAATAACAGCAAAGAAGCCGCGCTTAGAGCAAACAGGTGGCGGTGCACGTAACGGTGAAATGCTTTCATTTAGAGTTATTATAGAATTTTGGGAAACGCAGTGCAAGCGGAGAAGAGAGAATTTCCACTCTTCCTTTTACATATCGCTCCGGGAAGTGCTATTATTAGTAGTGGCACAATATGCCTGAAATTCTGAAACAGACAAGGAGATTTACGATGAAAGTCTATGGTTTCTTCTGGATTAAAGCTCTGGTGACCGCGGTTTTCGCGGTGCTGATGATTTTCCTGCCCACCCTGTCGGCCTCATGGTTCGGCATAGAGGTATCCCGCTACGGAAGTTTGATGGTACAGCTGACGGGGGCCCTTTTTGCGGGGATCTCCCTGATCTGTTTCTTTTCCAGCAACAGTGAATCCTCTCTTGCAGTCCGCAATACCATGTTTGCCTTCGCAGTTGCCGACAGCCTTGGCTTTATTGTCAGTCTGATCGGCTATTTCAATGGACTTATGAACTCCCTGGGTATCCTGCTTATAGTACTGTGGGTCTTTTTTGCTGTCTCTGCATGGATCTACTGGGTGTTCGGAGGCCGGACTGTCTGATACTATGCTTCATCTCGTATGAAGAATTCCACAAATTTTCCTGAACTGCTTGCCCCGGCAGGTACCTTGAGTACTGCTCTTGCTGCCTATGCTGCCGGGGCTGACGCCGTCTACTGCGGCGTCGGACGTTTCAATGCCCGGGAAATGGGCACTAATTTTTCTCTTGAAGATCTCTCCCGCCTCTCCAGGAAGGCCAAAACCATGGGGAGGCGTTTTTACCTGACCCTGAATACCCTGGTTAAAGAGACCGAGTGGGAGCCCTTTGGACAGACAGTTGAAGAGATCGCGCAACTCGATCCAGACGCTGTTATTGTTCAGGATATCGGCGTTGCCAGGTTTCTGCGGACGTACTACCCCGAGTTGGAGCTCCACGCCTCCACCCAGATGGGAATACATAATTCGGCGGGAATCGAAGAAGCCCGAAAGATGGGGATCCGTCGGGTAATCCTTGAACGTCAGATCAGCTTTGAAGAGCTTAAGCAGATTGTTGCGGCATCTCCCCTGGATATCGAAGTCTTTATTCACGGGGCCCTCTGCTGTTCCCTCTCCGGCCGCTGTCTCTTCTCCTCCTGGATGGGAGGCTGGAGCGGCAACCGGGGGCGCTGCAAGCAACCCTGCCGCCGCCGCTTTCACGGCACAGAGGATGGTGCTCCCAAGAGCGGCTTCTTTTTCTCAACCCAGGACCTCTACAGCCTCGATATGATCGACACCCTCCAGAAGGCCGGGGTAAAGTCTCTGAAAATCGAAGGGCGCCTCAAGCAGCCGGATTATGTGTTCAAGGTTGTTCAGGCATACAGAATGGTACTGGACGCGCCTTCTGAATCCCGCCCTCAGGTGCTGGGCGAAGCCCGTAAGGTGCTTTCTTCTTCCTACGGACGCCGCTGGTCCCACGGCTTTGCTACGGAACAGGATATGGCCGATCTTGTTCAGTACGATTCTCTGGGGGTCTCCGGACAACTGGTTGGGACTGTGGCCCATGCCAAAAAGGGCGGTTTCGGTTTGAAGGTCTCGCGCAGAATCCGTCTTGGCGACCGCCTGCGTATTCAGCCGGACTCCGGTGATGAAGGCCCCTCCTTTACCCTGACGGCCCTGCGGGACGGTAAGCAGTCCGTGAGCACTGCCCGTGAAGGGGGGGAGATCTTTGTGCCCTATGACCGGGAAGTTCCCCCCGGAGGAAGGGTCTACAGGGTCGGCTCCAGTGTTAAAGGAGTCAGCTTCGATGGTTCCGGGCTTCCTCTGTATCAGAAGGTGCGGCGTTTTGAGCTGGATGTCCACCTTTCCCGGCAGGGAATCCGGGTCGCCGTCGACAGCCGCTTGTGGGAGGTCCTTGAGGAGTTCGATGAGGCCCGTAAGCACCCTCTGGATACAAAGAAGGTGGAAGAAGAGTTCCGGCGGACCCGCAACGACAGACTTGGGGTGTCTATCTGCCGGGTCTCGGTGGAAGGCAAGCCCTTTATTCCTGCTGCTGGTCTTAAGCAGCTGCGCCGGGATTTCTGGGAATGGTTTGAGGCGGGACTTTCTCCGGAAGTCCCCGGAAAGAGACGGTTTTCCCTGCCACAGAATAAAATACAGGATTTCAGCCCGGATGATCTGTTTCCAGTAGTGATGAAGCCGACGAACGCGACAAAGATACCTGTGCCGGCGGGCGCTCTTGTCTCTCTGCCTTTGAAGCCCCCGAAAAAGGCGTCTTGTAATCCGGAGTATGAGTACATACTGCCGAGTTTCTGTGCCGAAGGGGACCTCGGGTTCTTAAAAGAGCTGGTGTCCGCGGCAATTGCCGCCGGCTGCCGGCGTTTCCGGATTACCTCCCTGTATCAGCTCTCCCTGTTTGATGAAACGGCCGGGCGGAACGACCTGTTTCTGGCCGCGGCGTATCCCCTGCCGGCGGCCAACTCCCTGGCGGCCGCGGAGCTTCAGGACCGCGGGGTCGGCCGGGTCCAGGCCTGGCTCGAACTGGAAAAGCCGGCCATTGAGGCCCTGCGGGATGCCTCTTCCCTGCCCGTGGAGGTATACCGTTACGGCCGGCCGCCCCTGCTGATTACCCGGGCCCGAATTCCCGTATCCGGTCCCATCAGCGACAGCCGTGGAGGACAGTTCCAGGTAAGCGGTGCCGATGATACGGGGTTGACCATTCTCTATCCGGGACAGCCCCTGGAAGTGCCGCCGGTTGACGGCACCGCTGACTGCTTTGACTACCTGAACGCTGCTTCCGGAGAATCCCCCACAACAGCTTTTAACTTTGACAGGGAGCTGGTTTAGAGCAGGGAGCCTATGAGGTGCTTTCTTTGTTCTTTTGGGGCAGGGAGATCTCTCCGGCTTTTGTAAGGCCGATTTTGGTGAGTATGGGGCCAATAATCTCGAAGAAGATACATGTGGCTGTAACTGTGGTTATGACCATGGCGCCCAGCTGTATTCCGGAGCTTCCCATCTCCGACAATTCCTGTTTAACCACCAGGGAGAGGCCGATGGCTACCCCTGCCTGGGAGAGGATACCCATTCCCAGGTATTTTCGCAGGTTATCCTCCATGCGGCCCAGGCTGGTTCCAAGCCACGCACCGCCCATTAAACCTGCAGCACGACCCAGTATGTAGACCAATCCCAGAACCCCCAGAGAAGGCAGGGCGGCTATATGCAGATTGGCTCCGGCCAGGGTAAAGAAGAAAAGAAACAGCAGGGGCATTATGGCCCTCAGACTTTCGTCAATTTCCCTGCTTGTCTTTACGGGCTGAGTGTTGGTGAAGGCCATGCCCACGATCATGTTGGTAAGGATCTCCGAAAGATGAAAATACTCGCACAAGCCGGTGGTAAACAGGACCGTCGCTACCGTTAGAATAAACCGGTCCCGGGAAGAATCCAGAGTCCGCGACAGCAGGGTAAAAACCAGTACCATGACCAGTCCGACCAAAATACTCAAGCCGATCTCCCGAAAGGGGGTCAGTACAGCTGCGGAGAGGGTCATGGTTTCAAGCCCGGTGCGGGAGGAAATTATTGCTTTGGCCACGGCGAAAGCAAATCCGAATATAATAATACCCAGGCCGTCATCAAAACCGACTACCGTGTACAGAGCCTTGGTAAGGGGACCGCGGGCACGGTACTCCTGGATAATGGCGACTGTTCCCGCCGGTGCCGAGGCCGGCGCAATGGCACCGAATATCAGGGCCAGGGCAGGGTCTTTGGTAAGCAGAAAGACTGCCAGGCCGACCACAAGAAAAGCCCCGAAGGATTCTGTCAGGATGACCAGCATTATCCCCGGCCCCTGGCGTTTCAGTTCCTTGATGTGGAGCTCCATCCCGATTGACAGGGCAACAAATCCCAAGGCGATTTTTGTTATGAACTGCAGAGAGCTTTGAATATCTTCGCTCAGGAGCCCCGCTAACGACGGACTCAGCAATACTCCTACAATCATAAAACCGATAAGAGAGGGAAGCTTTATCTTGTTTGCCAGTTTTCCGGCATACAGCGAAAGGAATGCAATTAAACCGGCTGTTACTAAAATGGGAAGATCGGGATATTCCATATATACCTGCCTAATATGAGAGACTGCCGCACCAGTATGAAAGCTCGTGCACGCTGATTAATACTCCCGCGTCCGGCAGGGAGGTGTCCCGAATCGTGTTGACCCTGCGGATCATGTTATTGCAGGCACTGGTTTTCAGAACCGCCTGAATAATCTTTACTTCAGTGTTCTGTTCATCCGTCCAGAATGCCGAGAAGAGGGGCAGGTGATGGAGGTAGCGTCCCGCGCTGTTGCCCTCAAAGACGGCGATATGACAGTCAGGTTCGGCGGTAAAGAGTTCCAGTATGTCGATAAAGGCCGATTCGTCCTGCACGGTGACGGTAATCTGGGATGCAGGAACCTGTTCAGCTGCCGCCCTGCCGAGTTCTACGGAGCCTACAAGAATGGAATAGGCGTCGTCGGGCCAGCGGGCCTGACGCAGCTTTTTTGCCGCGTCCGTGGTGTTCAGCAGCCGGGTGATTCCGGAGAGGATCTGAATGTGCTCGTTTCGTGCTTTTTCAGGACCGATTATAAAAAAGCACAGGCTTACCGGCTTTTTATCGGGTGCATCAAAGGTGGTTCCTTGTCCTTTAAGAATCAGGAGCCCCAGGACAAAGGATTCAATCCCCTCAAAACTGCAGTGGGGAACCGCGATTCCCGAACCAAAGGCGGTGCTTCCCTGTTCTTCCCGTTTCTTGAGTTTCCGGTAAATTTCTTCCTCGCCGATCGTGGAGAGTTCGGCAGTACTGCTGCTCATGGCGGCGATTTTCTTCAATAGTTGATCCTTGTCTGCCGGCGGATCGATAATAGCCACGCATTCCGGTTTTAAATGTCTGCTTAGGGTCATAAGAGTAACTCCTTGTTTTAGTCCTGTTCAGAACGATGCTGCTGTTCCAGAGAAATCAGCACACCCACAACGTGTTCACTGCTTTTTGCTTCCAGCACCCTGCGCACGTTCTTTTCTTCCTTAAAGAGAACCGCCATCTTGGCCATCAGTTTGAGATGGATAATCTCGCTGTCGGTAAAGGGGAGCATGAAAAGATAGGTCGGGCTTCCGTCAAGGGACCCGAACTCCGTTCCGTCCCGGCAGATGCCGACGATAACCTGTGGCTCTGCTGCCTCGTTCTCCTGCGGGTTTCTGGCGTGAGGAAAGGCGATGGGACCAATGGCTGTGGTCATCATCTCCTCCCGGGCAAGAAGAATATCAAGATAGGCGGCAGAATCCCTGATCTGGTCGGTAGCCTCCAGGGGGCGGATCAGCTGAGCCAGGACCTCCTGTTTGGTGCCTGGTTTGAGGTTCATAATGATGGATTCTGCGTCCACCAGTCTGGATAGAGGTACCAGGTCATGATTGTCCTCCATCAGTTTGGCAAGATCGTTGCGCGGAAGCACCTGCATATTTGATAGCACCCAGTCGTCCACCATTGATCGAGAAAAACGCCATTGGCTGCCGATTTTTATCGCAGGAATTTCTTTGCGGTTGATCATGCGCATGACAGTTTTTTCTGCAACCTTCAGATACTCAGCCAGTTCGCTGAGGGTCATTAAGGATTCTTCTGTCCTTTTCATATAAATAGTGTACAATAAGAGACATTAAAGGACAAGCATAAACAGGATGTTCCAATAAAAAATCTGTGATACAATCCGTCCATGGAAAATTCGATTCTGGATTTTGAGACGAAGCACCGGATTATTCCGGCAGAGGCGCTGTCCCTGGGGGAACTGCAACCGGAGAGCCTGGCCCTGGTTCTTACTTCTCCGCCGTATCCCATGATCGCCATGTGGGATGCCTGTTTCTCTGCCCAGGATGAAACCCTGGGGGACTATCTGACAGCAGGTGACGGCTGGGGGGCTTTTCTTGCCATGCACCGCGTACTCGACCGGGTCTGGGACATTGTTGGAACCCTTGTTATGCCAGGGGGCTTTGTCTGTATTAATGTCGGGGATGCTCTGAGGACCATTGATGGAACGTTCATGCTGTATCCTAACGCCGAACGCATTGTCTCCGCCTTTTCAAAACGCGGTTTTTCTGTTCTGCCCCGGATTATCTGGCGCAAGAGTACCAACGCGCCGAACAAGTTTATGGGATCCGGCATGCTGCCGGCCGGTGCCTATGTGACCCTCGAGCACGAGCATATCCTGATCTTCCGTAAAGGGGGAAAACGGCTCTTTACCGGGGAGCAGAAGGCTCTGCGCCGACGGAGTGCATTCTTTTGGGAGGAACGCAACCGCTGGTTCTCGGATATCTGGGACCTTGCCGGAGAGAGACAGCTCCTGACCCGGAAGGCTTGCCGGGAGAGGAGCGCAGCCTATCCTTTTGAACTGGCCTACCGTCTGATCTGCATGTACTCCGTGCAGGGGGATCTGGTTGCAGATCCCTTTCTGGGGACAGGAACAACGGCTCTGGCCGCGGCCGCGGCGGGACGTTCGTCGGTCTGTACGGAGATAGACGCTTTTCTCGCGGAATCAGCTGCTGATGCTCTCCGGGAGCAGTGTACCGCAGGCGGGATTGCCGGGAGCATTAACCGGCGGCGTATTCTTGAGCACCTCAGCTTTGTGGAAGACTATACAATGCAGAAAGGAACCCTCAAACATCGGAACACCTTTTATGACTTTCCGGTGATTACCTCTCAGGAGACAGACCTTGTTTTCCCTGGAATTGACGGGCTGAAAGAGGCTGGAGAAGGAGGAGGGAGTATTACCCTGCATCACCGCCCCTGGCGGGAAGAAAACCCACAGCCGTATCTTTTTGATATGTAAACGCCGTACGGGGATCAGCGCATGGCATCGTTGTTTTTGGATTTCTGCTTTAAATGCTTCGGTGTCATCCGGTCCCGGGCGATAGTAAAAGCGTAACGCATAATCGTCTCCGTTGAGACATCGGGGCCGTGTTTGCGCTGCATTATCATGACAATCGCTTTGAGGGCGTTTTCGCTCAAAGAGAGGTAGATAAAACGGTCCCGTTCCTCCGGGGTCATATCCTCCCACTCTACCATTCCTGTACCTCCCTTAAATATCGACGCCGATTGTACTTCGCACCAAAACACCGATTCCGAAGGAGATCGCTGCAACACCGAGGCTTAACAGGGCCATTTCGGTAAAACGGGGCCAGAATTTCAGGTCCTTTGCTACGGCAACGTAATAGTTAAAAAAGAAAATAATAAAGATTGCGATACCAAGCGTAGCAGCCAGGCAGACCATGTAGTGGCTGAAGAGGAGGTACGGCAGAATCAGCAGTCCCACAGTCAGAATGTAGGCAATTCCAGTGTATACCGCGGACTTTACGGCTCCCTCGTTGTTTCCTTCTGTGCGGTTTGAAAGGTACTCCGACGCTGCCATGGAAAATGAGGCGGCGATTCCGGTTATAAGGCCGGCGACTGCGATCAGCCTGGTATTCTGCAGGGCAAAGGAGAGTCCCGCCAGGGCTCCGGTCAGTTCTACCAGTGCGTCGTTCAGTCCCAGAACAATTGAGCCCACGTACTCAAGTCGCTCCTCTTTGAGCATCTGAAGAAGCTTCTCTTCGTGGGCGTCTTCGTCTTCTATTATCTGTTTGGCCTCGGGGACTTCTTTGCTCATGGCGTCGTAGATCTCCTGGGCCTCCTCCTCGCCGCGCTCCATCAGTTTGAGGGCAAAAGTAATCCCCAGGATCCGGGCGATCACGACAAAGAAGCAGACCCTGAACCATTTTGGATGGGCGCTTTTTCCGCTAAAGTTTTTTAGAAAGTCGTGGTGCTTCTTCTCTTCCTTGCCAATTGTCTCGAGGATTGGGCCGTTCTTGGTCTTTTTCAGCCTGTTGGCCAGTTTGGTATAGATATGGTATTCGGTAATCTCGTTTCTCTGCATTGCAAAAATGCGGTTCTTTATGTCCTGATCCATAGGGGAATCTCCTGTGCTTATGAATATCATTACTGTACAGGAAAACAAGGGGCATCTCAACTCTCTTAACTCTCTCAGCCTCAGCTTCGGCAGCTGCTGTGATCTATGTCGATACAGAGGATATATTCCTCGCCCGCAGTTCCGCGGAATCCCAGGGAGGCGGTAATGCAGAGGTCGCCGGTGGCTTTGGAGATATAGGGTTCGGTTATATAGCAGGATTCCAATTCTCCCCGGCGAAGCACATAGGGTTTCAGGGAGTGATCGGTCCCTTCAGGTGCGGGAGCAAAAAGGCGGTGCTGCTTCTTGGTAAATCCCTTCTGAACAATAGTGCCGGTTATCTGATGTCCTGTTGCATCAAGAATATAGGCGCAGCGGGCAAAACGGGTAGACCGCAGGGAGCTTTTTAGAATTCCGCTGAACTCGTGCCGTTCTTTGACCATGAGGCGCTCTGCCAACCGGAGGGCCAGAGCCCGGTGGGTCTCCGCCAGCTGACGTTCCTGCTCCTTGCGTTCAATGGAATGGCGGGCATAAGTGTCCGCGAGTTCCAGTATGCTCCGGTGGTCCATGTCCGGATACTCGGCAAGGCTCAAGGGTCGGCAGAAGTAGAAGCCCTGCAGCATGTCCACGCCAAGTTCGAGGCAGGTAAGGGCTTCATCTTTCTCTTCTATGCCTTCGGCAATTGTCAGGGCGCCGATGCGGTGGGACAAAAGGATCAGCGCTTTGCATACTTCCTGCTTATGATAGCCGCGGTTAATTCCGCTTACAAGGGAACGGTCGATTTTTATTATGTCCGGTTTCAACAGGGATATCCGCTCAAGGTTGGAGTGTCCGGCTCCTACATCATCCAGGGCAATAAGAAAGCCCTTTGCCCTGTGATACTGCACAAAGAACGAGAGGGCATCGATATTTTCAATGCGGGACTCTATTATCTCGAGCACAACCTGGTCAGGGGATACTCCTGCCTTGAGTATTGTCTCGTTGAGCAGACGGATATCCTCATAGCCTCTTTCAATCATCCCGGTGGAGATATTAAGAAACAACAGAGGGGCCTCGTGAGACCCCTCCGGCAGTGAGGCGTAGCTTGCAACCGCGGTAGTAAGTGCGTGGCGGTCCAGCTGGGTAAGGCGGCCGTTCTCCTCTGCCCGGCGAAAAAGTTCTGCCGGGGATATCTCTTCTGCAGAAATGCCCGCATAGCCCCTGGAGA
Source organism: Marispirochaeta sp. (assembly GCF_963668165.1). Taxonomy (NCBI): domain Bacteria; kingdom Pseudomonadati; phylum Spirochaetota; class Spirochaetia; order Spirochaetales; family Spirochaetaceae; genus Marispirochaeta; species Marispirochaeta sp. Next base: position 1,957,252 of record NZ_OY764209.1, read on the forward strand.
GGGCTTCGAGGCCGGTAACACAGTGCTCCCGTACCGAATAGATCGGATGGAACCGGGTGAATACTCTGACGCTGGTCATGAGGTTGTCCTGGATTGAGAGTGCAATATTCATGATGTAGTATTATAAAGCAAGAATCATGCCGATATTTGATGTGATCAGCGTATATGTTTTACGTATAATAAGTTAGATATATAATCGGGATCCTGTTTCAGTGCTTTTTGCTTTTCCGGTATCCTACATCGTGGTAGGATGCGGAAGATAAAAATACTGCAGTGTAGCACAAAGGGATTTTAATTCCCCTCTCCAGCTTATACGCAAAGTTCCGGGAGTGTGCTACAATACGTCAGCGAAAGGAATATGAAAAACAACGATATTAAAGAACATGTCGAGCTGATCCGTGAGGTTTTCAGCTATGTGCACCGCTTTGCCGGAGCTACTTTTGTTTTTAAGGTTGAGTACGAAGTAGCCGAACATCCCCTCTTTCCGGTACTGGTCAAGGACCTTGCCCTGCTCCAGGGAATGGGTATTCGAACGGTTATTATTCCCGGGGCAACCGGGCGCATCAACGAGGTGCTGCAGCGCTATGGTATCGAGACCGAATCGGTCGGCGGGGTGCGGATTTCCAGCCCCGAAGCGATTCCCTTTATCAAGATGGCAGCGTTTGATGTTTCCAACCAGGTCATGACTCTGCTTGCTGCCAACGGGGCCAACGCGGTTGTGGGAAACTGGGTCCGGGCCCGCAGTATGGGGGTTATAAAAGGAATCGATTACGGGTCCACCGGGGTTGTTGAACGCATCGATACTGAGCTGGTGAACAAGATTCTGGATGAAGGCCTGATTCCCATTCTTCCGTGCATCGGGTGGAACGCCGTGGGAACCCCCTACAATATCTCCTCCAACGAGCTGGCCCGGGTCGCGGCCTCACAGCTGCAGGCGGAAAAGCTCTTTCTCCTGCTGCCCGAGAAGCGCCTGGACGCTGGAGACTTTACCTTTCCGGAGGGCATCACCTTTAATCCGGAAGGCCGTATCTCCCGGCTGGATATCCACACTGCCGAGGAATTTCTCAAGCTCAATGCTTCCAGCAGCGACCCGCGGCTGCAGTACGTAAAGCTGGCCTGCGAAACCTGCCGCAGAGGAGTCCCCCGTGTCCATATTGTGGATGGAAAGGTGGAAGGGGTCATACTGAAGGAGATCTTCTCCAACCTCGGGGTCGGCACCATGGTTCACGGGAACGATTATGATTCCCTGCGTCCCATGCGGGTGGAGGATATTACCGATGTACTGCGGATAATGGAACCCTTTGTGGAAAAGGAGATCCTGATCCGCCGTACCGGAGCGGACCTGGAGCGCAACGTGGGAGACTATGTAGTCTATGAAATGGATGACTCCATTCACGGCTGCGGAGCCCTGCATCGTTACTCCGATGGATCGGGAGAGATCGCCGGCATAGCGGTGGATACCCGCTATGACCGCCTGGGTATTGGATTCAAGGTTGTCTCCTACCTGGCGGAAAAGGCCCGGCAGGAGGGCCTTAAGCGGGTTTTTGTGCTTACCACCCAGACCTCTGACTGGTTTCAGCGCCTGGGCTTTGTAGATGTCGATCTGGACCAGATTCCGCCTGAACGGCGGGAGCGCTATGACCGGCAGCGGAACTCCCGGATTTATCAGAGGGTACTGGGATGAGAGAGAAGTCAGGCATTCTTATACGAGTTTTCCTCTTTAATCTGCTGATTCCGCTTTTGCTTGGGGGAGTCCTGCGGGAACTCCTAGTTGCTTTCTATAATCCTTATAAAGTGCTGGATCTGCAGGCGAGACTGCTCCTGGGGATTCGTCCTGAAACGTATCTTATGGTGCTTGTATTCGGCATCCTTGCGGCCGGCGTTATAACGATTATGCTGCGGCCCTTGCTGCGCTTTCTGGATACCGGCATTCATACCCCTGAGGCACGCCATGCTGCTCTTCGGATAAACTGGTTTCTGATAAGTGTTCACGCCGTGCTGTGGTTTGTCGGCGTTACGGTCATGTACGCTTTTGTGTTCAAATGGGAGTCTCCGGGAGGCTATCCCTATGGTGTAGTTCTGGTCAGTGCCGTCTCTATGGGACTTGTTACGGGAATATGGACTGCTTTAACGTTGAACAATGTCCTGTTTCCTGCGAAAGAACGGCTCCGAATGACCGAGATTGCCGAGGGGGAAATGGACCGCTTCCTTGTGTTAAAGGATTACCTTATTCTCGTCTCTACGGCTTTTGCCCTTGGGGCCTTCCTGTTCATTGTTTCCGAATTTTATCGCACCGTACCGGAAATCCCGGCGCGGTTTCCTGCTCCTGCATTCAGCTTCCTGGGAATGGGTATTCTTTTTACTGGTATGGCCCTGCGCATGTTCACCCTTTCCCGGCGTGTCGACCGTTTTCAGCTGCGTACGATCCAGGAACGGCTGGCGGAACTGAACGCTGCCGAGGGCGATCTGACCAGAATGATCCCCCTGGTCAATTTTGACGATGTGGGAAGGATCTCGGCAGGGACAAACGCCTTCATCCGCAAACTGAACAGCATGATCGGAAAGATCAGGCAGCTGGTTCAGGACCTGTCGTCTTCCGGCGGAGAACTATCCGTCGCGACATCGGAGACCTCGCGGGTTATGAAGAAGGTCCGGGGTCTTGTGGGGTCACTGAATGGCAGGACCCGCGTTCATGCGGATACCCTTAAGGAAGCCACCGCTTCGGTGCTCCACATCCTGGATAATATAAAGCGGCTGGATGGTGCTATACAGGAGCAGGCCGCCGGCGTCGAGGAGTCCTCCGCGGCTGTCCGGCAGATGATCGGAACAATCGTTGAAATTACCCGCAGTTTCGAAAAACTGGAAGAAGATTTTTCTTCCCTGGTCGGGTATGCCGCAGGGGGTAAAGAAAAGATCGAGACCGCGGTTTCCCTGGTCCGGACTGTGACGCAGCAGGCGGATAAGCTGAACGAAGCGAACACCCTTATATCTTCAATCGCTGAACAGACCAATCTGCTGGCCATGAATGCCGCTATCGAGGCAGCTCATGCAGGTGAGCATGGAACAGGATTCGCGGTAGTCGCGTCAGAGATTCGCAGCCTGGCTGAGCACTCCGCCAACCATTCCAGAGAGATCCAGGGGCAGCTGAAGACTACAGTGGAAACCATCAAGTCGGTTGTCTCCTCCGTGGAAGAGACCGAGGCGGCCTTTACCAATGTGCAGGAACTGGTAGAAAGGCTTCACACTGTAGAGCGCGAGATGCTCTCTTCTCTCGAGCAACAACGTATCGGCGGTGATGAGATCATCGCGACTCTGAACGAGATAAATCAGATAACATCCGGCGTCAGCAGTTCCGCCGGAGAAATAGCTTCAGATGCCGGTTCGGTGAACCGCCACATGGAAGCCCTCACCGATATCAGCCGGGCCCTTCACGATGCACTGACCGAAGTCGGTGACGGGACTGACCTGATGGAGGAAGCCATCAGCGGGATGGACGCTGTAAGCGGGGAAAATGTACGGCATATTGCCGGCATTACCAATGAGATCAAACGTTTCAGACTGGAAGGGGTGAATGACAAAGGCCATAAGTAGAGAGCTTTCCAGCAAGGTTGTTCTTATCGGCGCGGGGCCCATCGGAATCGAGGTGGCCTCAGGCTTAAAGCGGGCGGGTGTTGATTATCTGCAGCTGGAAAAAGGGCCGCCGGCATCAACAATCTACAGCTGGCCCCGGCACGCACGCTTTTTCAGCTCCCCGGAAAGGGTTGCCATTGCCGGAATCCCCTTCAGCTCGCCGGATCAGGAACAGCCGACCCGGGAGGACTACCTTGCCTACTTGCGGGGAGTGGTTGAGATTCTGGGGCTGGAGATTCTCAGTTATTACAGGGTGACCGGAATCAGCGGGGAAAAAGGAAGCTTTGTTGTTCAGGCCGAATCTCTTAAGGATACGCTGTCCATAAGATGTGAAGAAATAATCCTGGCTATCGGAGATATGGGAGAGGTTAACCGCCTTGGAATCCCCGGAGAGGATCTGCCCCATGTGTCACATATCCTTGAAGACCCTCATCTCTACTTCGGCAGCCGGCTTTTGATTGTGGGGGGCAGGAACTCCGCCCTGGAGGCGGCGTTGCGCTGCTTTCGCTCAGGGGTCCGGGTCTCTTTAAGTTACCGCCGCAGGGAATTCGACCGGGAACGGGTTAATTCCCGGCTCCATCTGGAGCTGTCAATTCTAACCGGCAAGGGAATCATTCCGTTCTATCCGGAAACCGTTCCCTCAAAAATTACCGAAGAGGGAGTCGAGCTTGCCGGCAGCGGCGGCGACGGTAAGATTTTTATTCCCTCAGATTTTGTGCTCCTGGCTACCGGCTATCATGCCGATTTGAGTCTTTTCAAGGACCTGGGGATTCCCATGGACGGAGAGGGTGTGCCGCTCTACAGCAAGGAAACCATGGAATGTGCTGTGGAAGGAGTCTTCCTGGCAGGAACGGCGGTTTCCGGGGCCCGGCAGCGGTATAAGGACTTTATCGGCACCAGTCATCACCACGCAGCGCGGATTGTAAAGGCCTTAAGCGGAATGGATGTTCCCGTGGGGACCATAGCATCCCGTTGCTACAGTTTCTCTACAGGGGACATCGAGGCGGATTAGCCCTGGATAAAGCGGCGGACAAGAAGGTTGGCGATCGTCGCGGCGACAACAATCAGAAAGATAGTCCTGACAAAACGGGTTCCGTTTTTTACTACCAGGTGTGTTCCCAGCCATGCCCCGGATAACTGTCCCAGCCCCATAAGTATTCCCAGAAGAAATATGACATTGCCCCCCAGGATGAATACCGACAGGCTTACGATGTTGCTGGTAAAGTTCATAACCTTGGTCGTGGCGGTTGCCCGCTTCAGGTTCATGCCCAGTAATGTTGCCAGGGCAATGGTCCAGAAGGAACCGGTACCGGGACCGAAGAAGCCGTCATAGAAACCGGTGGCAAGGCCAAAGATAATATAGAAGCTGAAGACCGGCATCCGGGCCTCCACGTCCAGTTCCCCCATCCGGGGGCTCAGCAGGGTATAGAGAAAAACACCCAGTAGCAGAACCGGCAGAACCATGTTCAGAAAATCCGCGGGGATCCTCTGGATAGCAGCCGTGCCCAAAGCGGCCCCCAGGAAGGTAAAGAAAATGCCTGTTTTCAGCGTACGGAACGAGATTAGCCCGCTGTGCCGGTAGCGGAGCGAGGCGGTAAGACTGCCGAAGGAAGCCTGGAGCTTGTTTGTCCCCAGAGTCATGTGGGGCGGGATTCCGGCGGAAAGAAAAAGGGGCAGGGTAATGATTCCGCCCCCGCCTGCGATGGAATCAACGAAGCCGGCAAAAAACCCGCCGGCGACTAAGAGAAGGACTTGAAAAACCGTCAGATGATCCACTGGGCTGCTCTCACCGGGATTTAATAAGCGCGGTTCAGGTGCGCTCAATCGTAAAGATCGTGTTCTTCGGCAATGCGAGTCCCGCAGCAGCCTCGACTGCCTTTATGATGGCTGCCGGTACAGGGCAGGCCGCGTGTTTAAAGTGTTCTGCCGCGGCCTGGTAAACCGGCGAGTCCTGAAACCCGGTGAAACATACCTGAAATGCGTCAAGCTCTCCCAGGGATTCTCCCAGAGCACGGATACTCGGGCATTGGGAGTCAATCGTGATTTTTACCAGGCGGCCGTCTTCGGAAGAGGCTTGTATTGTTGTTCGTAATCCGCATATACCGGGATCTACTTCCACACGTATCATGGACTCCAGTTTATATAGAAGAGGCCCCGTCGACAATGGATCAATTCTGCGATTCCGCTATCCGTTTGAACTGTTTTTTAAGGTCCAGCAGCAAAGCCTGCAGGGTATCCGTATTGTGCAGGGAGAAACGGTTCATTACCTCAGGAGAAAGGTGGTCCGGCACGGCGCGGCCACGGTCCCAATCATCAAGGAAATTGGCAAGGTAGACGGTTTGTACAAGTTCTTTGTATTTTTCCCGACAGGCATCCGGAGTGTGGTGGTGCCGGATGGTCTCGGTGATTGCCTCGGGATACTCCCAGCGTTCAGCCATAAGGGCACCCACCTCTGCATGATGGGTGCCAATTACAAACAGCTCGAACTCCTCCGGGGGTATATTCTTTTCCACGCTGAAACGCCGCAGTTTGTCAAAGAGGTCGGGGCTTAAAAAATCGACAAGAACCCTTCCCAGATCGTGAAGCAGGCTGGATGAATAGACCACTTCGTATATTTTACGCAATGAATATCGGCGGGCTATTACGGATGCATAAACCGCCACTCTGTAGCAATGGTTCCAGAGTTTCTGCATTTCTCCGTAGCGGTCCACCATCAGCTTGACTGTTCCGCAGGCGGTAATCATATCGCGGATTCCCTTAAGCCCCATCAGCGAAACCGCTTCGGAGATGGTTTTAACCCGGCGGTGTATGCCGAAGGCGGCGGAGTTAACCATTCGTAATATTTCAGCTGCCAGGCCCGGGTCCATGCTGATGGTTCTCTCAATCCTGCCAAAATCTACCTCCGGGTCGGCTATCAGGCGCTGCAGGGCCTGGATGTGCTCAGGGAATTGAGGAATCCGCTCCAGCTCCTCGCTGATGCGCCCGGTAAGGTCGGAAAGCCGCTGGATTACAAGGTCATGCCGGGGAATACGTACCCTGGCCATGGTGGTCCCGTTGACTCCCTGTATGGAAAAAGCATTATGGTCAAGGCCGATTTTCCGCAGCATCAGTACCAGCATGACAATCCCCAGCCCCGCGCCCTCACTGGAATCCAGTACCGTCTGGAAGGCCTCCTCGACGCTTGTAAAACTCTGGGAGCGGGAGAGCCGGTCATTGATCCGTGCCTCCTCTGCAGAGGAAATATGCACATTATTGGTGATGGTTATATAAAAATGGGTCTCATCAACCTCAAAGGTGGTCCTGACATAGAGTCCCGACTCCTTTAAAAGGTTCTCGTATTCGCTGATTTTTGAATAGACTTCATCCTTGAACTTCTGCATCCCCTGCTGGTAGTGGTCCGGGTTGTTCAGATCCAGATTATTCTGCTTGAAGTAAACCCTTTTAAGATTTGCCTTTTTCGCGTTTTCTACCAACTCCCGGACGGCGTAGAAGAACTGAAAGTAATACTTTTGCAGCTTGATTTTTCGAAGGTACAGTTCAAGAATTTTCCCGATCCCCGCGATCGATGATGAAGGAACCTTGTACGCGGTAAGATCAACGGGTTCGTATTTTTCAATAGATTCGATTACTCTTCGGATATCCAGGGCCATGGTTTCTACCGATTAAGAGTATATCACAGCGGAAAACCAGGTAAAGGAAAAATCTTTATTTGTTCCTCGCCTTCGCCTATACTGAGAACCGGAGCCGTTTTATCGTAATGGATATATATGAGATGCGATTTTTCCTCGCCGCAGCCGAGACCCTCCACTTTGGCAGGGCAAGTCAGATGTGCAATATAAGTCCCTCCGCCTTAAGCAGGGGGATTCAGCGTATAGAAGAGGAGATAGGCGAAGTTCTTTTTCTCCGGGACCGCAGGGGGGTGCAGCTGACGGAAGCCGGCCGGCGCTTTCGTGAATATGCCCGTAATTCGATTGAAGGTCTGGAGGAGCTGAAACGGAGCATCAACTCCTCTGAACTGACCGGAGAAATCCGTCTCTACTGCTCCGTAACCGCCTGTTACTCCGTGCTGCCCTCGATTCTGTCCCGTTTCAGGGAGGCCTATCCGGGAATAAGCATCAAGCTGCACACCGGGGCGGCCGCTGATGCAGTGGAGACCGTCAATTCCGGGGACGTCGACCTGGCGGTTATTGCCAGACCCGACACTCCGCCTCCGGGACTCCTGTTTCAGGAACTGACCACTACTCCCCTGGTCTTTGTTGCTCCCCGGCAGGAATGGCACTATGCCGCATCCCTGGAAAAGGAGCCTGTCCCCTGGTCCGAGATTCCCATGATTTTCCCGGAGCGTGGGCTTATGCGGAAACGGGTTCTACGCTGGTTTCGGGAGAGGGGCGAGACTCCGAAGGTCTACGCCGAGGTGGCAGGAAACGAAGCGATACTGGCCCTGGTTTCACTCAACTGCGGTGTAGGGATTGTTCCCCGGCTTGTGGTGGAAAAGAGCCCTGTTGCGCGCAAGATTAGGGTTCTGAAGGTCCTGCCTCCCCTGGAACCCTATTCCGTCGGAATGTGTGTTAAAAAAGGCGCACTGCAATCACCGACCTTGAGTGCTTTCTGGAGCCTCGGCAGAACAAAGGAATAAAGAGGTAGAACATATGATTGTACAATGGAGTGCTTACATTCTGACTTCTCTGGCTTCCGCGATTTTTTTCGAATTCGTAGCCTGGTTCATGCACAAATACGTAATGCACGGTTTCGGCTGGTTTCTTCATGAAGATCACCACAGGCCGCGGCACAAGCTGCAGAAAAATGATGCCTACGCGCTGTTCTTTTCACGATATCATGTTTCACAGGCGGATCAAGCGGCTGCGAAAAACCCGTACATGAAGCGGATAATCAACGCCCACAGGACGCATCACTCAACGGCCACCAAAGAGGGGGCGGTATCCTTCAGTTTTTTGTACGCGCCGAAAAAATACGCAGCCGACAGGGATACCAGAAGAGGGTAATATACATAAAAAATGCCGGTCCCCCGCAATCGCGGGTCACCGGCTTTATATGTTTATGCCGGCAATTGGCCGGCTTTGCCTGTGTTGGGGTTGGTCCGGTTCCTTTTCATGGAACACCTCCTCGTCCAACAGGATTCTTAAGGTCAGTGTAGCAAGCCAGGGCCTGCTTGATCAAGCAGGGTTGAGGAGAATTATTCCTCCACAACCGGATTTTTCAGAATCCCGATTCCCTCTATATCGATCTCCACGATATCTCCCTGTTTTATGGGGCCCACGCCGGAAGGGGTCCCTGTGGCAATGATGTCGCCCTCCTGAAGGCTCATATTGCGGCTGATGTAGCTGATCAAGCGGGCAACGGGAAAGATCATCTGCGAGGTAGATGCCTTCTGCATAACTTTGCCGTTCAGGCGGCACTGGACGGTGAGATTCTGAATATCCGCTATCTTTTCTCTGGGAACAACTACCGGACCGATAGGGCCGAAGGTATCCAGGGATTTTCCCCGGAACCAGCCGGAGGTGTCGGTTTTCTGGATGTTTCTGGCGGAGACGTCGTTGAAACAGGTAAAACCGAAAACGTGGTCCAGGGCCGAATCTTCAGGAATATTCTTGCCCCCCCTGCCGATAATAACCGCCAGTTCGGCTTCGTAATCGACCCTGAGTTCGGGGAAATTATACTCCTTCAGAAAGGCTGGGATTACTATCTCTTCTCCCGGCCCGATGAGCACGTTCGGGGTTTTGGCAAAGATAACCGGTTCCTTTGGAACATCCAGTTCCCTGGTATCGTAGATGTTGCTCTCTTTTACATGGTCCACATAGTTGAGTCCAACAGCAATGATCTTGCCGGGATTAATCGTGTAACTCTCCCGGCTGTCTGCAATCGGCAGTACTATCGGCATAGAACCTCCCGTGTTCTTCGCTCATAAAATTCTAACAATTGTCCGGCATACTTAATCTGTATGCAGGACAAACTATATCTTATCGATACTATAACTCCCTTTTTTGTACGCAAAATAAAACATACAGTCAACTGGTCAAAGGTTCCCTTCGCGACTCTCGAAAAAAAGGGAAAGCCTGGAAAAAAGACCTTCAGGGAGATCGAAGAGAGCTTCTCCCGGTATCTGCGACGGGTAAAGAGCTACGGTTTTAACGGTATTTCCCTGGATGAGCTCTGTTATCTGCTGGAGTATCCTTTTTATCCGCCTGCGGAGGCAAAGAAGATCCGCAGGTACCGGCGTTATCTTGGACGCCTGATGGAGATTGCCTCGGAGATGGATTTCAGGATCTTCATAACCACGGATATTGTCTTTTCCAACGAGTATCTGCGGGAGCAGGTTCCCCAGGATTTCGCTTCCCAGCTCGACCTGCTCTCTTCCGCCTTTGAGCAGGTATTCCGTGATTTTCCGCTTTTGTCCGGAGGGATACTCAGAATCGGCGAGGCGGACGGAGTCGATGTGAACGGCTTTTTCCGCTCCCGCCTTCTGGTCCGTACAGCCCGGGAAGGAAACACCCTGATTCATCATCTGTTACCGCTTTTTGAAGAGGCCGGTAAGACCCTGATATTCAGGACCTGGACGGCAGGGGCGCATAAAATCGGTGACCTCATGTGGAACCCGCGCACCCTGGCGAGGCTGATCCGGGGTGTAGAATCTGATTCCTTTGTACTCTCCATGAAATACGGGGAATCCGACTTCTTCCGGTATCTGGATGTTTCCCCCCATTTTTTCTCCGCCCCGGTAAAGCTGCTGCTGGAGCTTCAAACCCGTCGTGAATACGAAGGCTTTGGTTCCTATCCATCCTTTATGGGCTGGGAATACAGGCGGATCCACCGCAGGCTGAAGGAGCTGCCGAATCTGGTGGGGATTCATGTCTGGTGCCAGACCGGAGGATGGTCGTGCTTCCGGGACCGGACCTTTCTTAAAAAGTCCTCCCTGTGGAACGATCAGAATGTTCCGTTACGACGAAGGGATCAAAAAATGTCTTAAGGGGTTTCACCGCCGTTATCTGCGAAAGGGAAGAAAGCTCAGCAGGGAGGATCGACAGAAAGAGCTCGCCGGCTTGCGGCGTTTCCTGAAGCTTTCGGAATACCTGGTGCTGAATGTTCTGTATATCCGCAGTTTCGCCCACCGAAGACTATATGTTCATAAAATGAGGGTGCCGCCGCTGCTGCATGCCTTCTGGAATACCCTTACGGTCACCCCCTTTATGCGAGCAGTTCTTCGTTCCATGGGAGCGGAGTTTGAACTCGATTACCGGGTATTTCTTCGGGCAATGAAAGAAATGCGGATTCTGGCGAATGAGCTGTCTCTGCCCTATGACGCTGCTTTTCATCGGGACCTGTTTACCCTCTACTATTTCGCCCAGGAAGCCTTAAGCGCGGAGCTTCCCCGCAGGGCGATAGAGAGTCTGGAACGGCTGCAGATTTCTTTCCGGGAGAGGTACGGAGATCTCTATGATCTGCAGATTCTTCCCCTGGGAAGGGGTCTCCGGGGACTCCTTCCCGCCTTGGCGGCCCGTTTGCTTCTTCGGCGCCACAGGGGGTATCGTATACTGGACAGGATTCTTTTCAGTTCCCCGATGCTTTCCCTGTATGCAGCTGTTCTGAACAGAACGGCGAAACAGATGCCCTCCTTTATCAATTCCCGGGCAATGAGTATCGAGGAGCTTATCAGGTAAACGGGGATAAGGGGCTATTCTTTTCCGGCCGCCCTGTCATGGGCGTCGATATCTTCAGCGTCCCAGGGATAAACAACCCAAAGGTCGTCCAGCTCCTCTCCAAAGAAGATCTTTGTGACCTCCGGGGGATACTCTCCCCGTTTTTCCTTGAGCTTGTTGTGAAGTACCGCCACGGCTATCTCCTTTGGATCGTGGGAGAGCAGTTTCTTAAGGCAGTACTCCAGGGTAACCCGGGAATCGTCAATCTCGTCCACCAGGAGTATTTTCCGTCCGGTGAGTTTCTTTTCCACCTCGTCGATCCACTGGATCTTCTGGGGGCTTTCCGCAGGTTTGTTGTCCGGGCCATACAGGCGCAGCCCCACTGTCAAAATGGGCAGGTCCATGTAGGTCTTGAGTATCCTGGCGGGAATAAAACCGCCGGTACCGATAGCGACAATAAGGTCCGGCGTAAAACCTGAGTCGCGGACCTGCTCTGCCAGGCCGGCAACGGAACGATGTATGTGCTGATAGGTAAAATAGAGCTTTTCTTCGGTGTCCATGATTAAGATCAGCATAACCGGGGAGGGGAGGGAGTGGCAAGAGTCCGGGGCTTCTGGAAGAAAGGGAGATTTTAACCGCGGATGCCCACTGAATTACACGGATAAAGAAGCAAACGGAAAGCCTATGGACATGAGAGATCGTTACATACCCATCTTCCTCCATCCGTGAACCGCCCCATATCTTTACCCTGGCGGACGTATCCAACGGCATGGATGCAGACGAGGCCTTCGGGGCATTGGGGAAGAAGGCCGCAGGATCGATCCTGACCCAGACAATCAATATACCCGGCCTGGAAATAGGCGACGGAGCCATAGCAGGCGCCCTGGAAGGCGGCAGAAACTTAGTAGGTAAAGCCGTAGTAAAGGTCCGCCTGAGCCCGTACCGCCAGACGGTTCGGGCTTGATGATGGTTTCTATGCTGCGCAGCTGCCTGGTTATACCTGAATTCTGATCCACCGGGTATGAAAGTGCAAAGCGATTTCCGGAATATAGGCGTCGAACTCAGGTTATTTTTAACTTAGTCCTTTATTTTATGGGGGATGTGTTCGAAAATTGAAATATATCTGCGCTTCAATCAGGACAGAGGTTTACGCAAAGCATGGAAGACAACCTGCCGGATAGTGAATATAACGAGTTCGTTCAATCGAACCGGAGTCTTATACTCAACGGGATCTTCGGATCTACCACTCCCATTCAGGTTGAATCGAGCATCACCTTCGCCCGATATCTGAACCATGTTGGAATAGATAAGCGTAACTATCTGCTATTTCTCAAGGTTCTGGAAAGCAATAACCAGTGGATCGTGGACGCGTTGATCGGTAAACGGAATCCGATTCTGATGTTTACAGTCATCAAACCCAATCCGATGCTGGTCACGCGGGCCTTCCAGCTCCTCTCGTTCTGGCATCCGGGGCAGATCTATCCCAAGGTGCTTTTAGCGGTGATCGGCATCATCCAGTATACTTATTACAAGCCTGACGACGGCTTCAGGATCTACAACCTTGAGATCAACGACATCAATAACCTGGGAAAGTTCCTGGACAGCGAACGGGATCAGATGCAGGAAGTAAATGCGCTCATCCTGGATATACTGGATAAAATATCCAAGATGGGAGAATATAGAAAAAGTCTGGACAAAAATCAGCTCGCCAAACACGCTTACCAGATACGAATCGCCTATTTTGACAGGACGAAGTCCTTATCCGACGTCATCCCTGAGGTTCTTCTGGTCAAGCTCCCTCAAACGGAGGCGCAGGTCTCTCCTTCGCAAGAGTTCTTTGCTTTTTTCCAGAAATTCTATAATAATTAGGAGACGGGCCGGAGACAGACCACGCAGGGCACCTGTCGCCGTTCCGGAGAAGGTCGAATATGGGGATTCAACACATTAAAAAGGCGACTCAAATTGTAAATACGAATCAAAATCGTCTTACCGACAGTTACGGTAATCCCGGCGGCCTGATCGACTTATCGAAGAACAGGCTCCCGGTAATCGTCATTGGGGATCTGCACGGCGCGGTGGACAACCTGGCGAAAATTGTTGAACACGAGGGAAACGACAAAGCCCTGAAGAACGGTAAGGCGATCCTTGTCATCATCGGCGATAGTGTTCACAACGACCAGACAGGCTATATGAAGGAGATGGAGAGCTCCTATAAAATCCTGGAGCTGACCTTTAAAATCATAAACACATACAAAGACAGTGTAATATATATACGCGGCAATCATGATACCTTCGACGAACGTATCAGCAAAAGCGGTATCCGTCAGGGTGCGGAATTGCAGGCATATTTGGAGAAGAACTGCGGCAAGGAGTATGTTAAAGCCACCGAAGAGTTCTTCGAGAGCTTGCCGTATTTCATTATCGGAGATACGTACGTGATAACCCACGCCGGTCCGATCCGGAACGGCGCTAGTCGAAACGAGCTGATCAACATCGCCGATAATGAGGACTACCGGCGGCAGCTGGTCTGGAACCGGGTGCATGAGTTTCGGGGAACTCCGAGTTTGAAAGAGTACGGCGCCGAGGATATAAAAAAGATGCTGGAGAAGCTCAAGATGCCGCCAGAGAGCTACTTTATCGTCGGTCACAACCCCATGTGGCATACAGGTAATCTGACCGGTATATGGTGGGACGTAACCGGCATCAAGAACCATATCATACTTTATACGAATATCGGCACGCGCGCCCCGTATTTATACATTGAGGACGGAAAGGTCGAAAAGCGCTTTGCAGTCGCCAAACAGAGGGAGGGGTTCTATGTTTAGTGTCGAGCGGCAAAAACTAATAGATGATATTGGTGATGAACGTATCATCAAGTACTTCTACTTGGATCTGGACGTCCATCAGTTGATCAATCGTATGGAGAATCTCAGTCTCAGCGGCATCGGGAATGATGAGAATATCCCGTTCACTGCCAAATTGCGTGACTATCACGGCGCGACTGACGAGGCAGGCGATCCATGGCTTGTAAAAGAGATCCCGAAGAATGAGATCTACGAGCACAAATTGCAGGAGATCGCCTACTATATCGATTTCATGGTCAATACCATGGCGGCGCCAAACGTGATCAAGAAGATCGACGGACGCTATTACCGGACTACCAAACTGGTTCCGGGGGCCTTGCAGATCGGCAGTTATAACTTCCTTCAGCGTCCCTTTCTGACTGTCCTTGCCAACGACCTGATCAACCGCTGGCTCTTTTTTGACGAGGACCGGAATCCGAACAACTATATGGTGCTCTCCAACTCCAAAGGTCATTCTTTCGTGGTCGTCATCGATTACAACAAGGCGGATCTCTGGAGCAAGGGAATGAAGATTAAGGGGACCGAGAGCCACTTCGGCTGGGAACGGAAGGGGAAGACCCGTTTTCTGACTCTGTTGAAACCGGATAATTTTAAGAATCTTTCCATCGAGGATTTCGAGGAGCGGCTTGGCGCTCTGGAGCGCCTGGAGAAGCCGGAGATACGCGGTATTTGCTTCAAGGTCTTCACCGGCTATATTGAAGACCCGGAAGCGGCGGCCGACCTTGTAGCGGCGAATTTGGATGAACGGCGAAACTACATCACAAACTACTTCCGTGTCTGGTTCAAAGAAAAGGATTTGGCGAAGTCCAAAGCGGAAGATGACCGATACTCCGGTTTCGGCAAGTCGTTCATGGATTACTACAAGGATGGGAAATAGATGGTACGGGCATGGATTTAGAAGGCAAGGTAATAAACAACTGCTACTCAGTCCTGAGTAAGCAGTATACAGATCCGCTCTTCGAATACTGGGAAGCAAAATCCTTTTACTCGACGGAGTCGTTTATCCTTCAGTTTTTCCGGACAGAGGGAAAGCCGGTGAGCCCGGAGGCTCAAGAGAGGATTACGGACCTGTTCCTGAAGACGCTTCCCATAGAGAATCCGAATCTGCATACTCCCATTGAGGTCGAGGAGTTCGAGGGACAAACCTTCTTTGCCTATCCGGCGGAAAAAGGATGTTCACTTGACGAATTTCTCCTGAATATCGAGAGATTGCCCCTTCCGCACATAATCAGCATCGCCTTCCAGATTATGAACGGCCTTATCGCTCTCAAAGCGCACGGTCTGGCCCATAATTGCCTGACTCCCCGTAATATCTGGGTGGACAGCGCCTCTACCGACTCGATCCGGATCCGCCTCGACAACCTCTATGCATCGCTCCTCTGGGATGAAGGCCAGGCCGGCAAGGATATCCGGCGGGGAATCGACATCCGGTATCTGGCGCCGGAATATAAATCTTACACCGCCCTCTCCGGGTACTGGAAGAACGATCTCTTTTCTTTGGCATGGATTCTCTACCGGCTCATGTACGGGGATCTGCCTGACGGTACGGAAGGAGTGAGCAGGGGGCAGCTCGAAGCCCGTTTCGCAGAATCGGAAATACGGGACGCCGGATATGCGGAACTGAACGATCTGATTCTCACCCTGATCTATAATCCGGAGGCAGTTTCGGATCTGCGACGGGTGATCGAGATCCTGCGCGGGATTGAGGTTTCCACGATTCCGGGACTCGACGTGCAGAAGAAACTGGAGAGCGTCCGGGACCGGTACCGGGTTCAAATGCGGCCGTCGTCGGCCGAACATGCAGGCGAGGAGCTTGTTATCGAGGAGTTGGCGTCGGTAACGGTGTCGGAAGACGAGATTCTGAAGGATGAGCACGCTCCGGCGATTGAACCGGATCCCGAATATCGGGAGGGGGGTAAAAAAAAAGCCCATAGCCGAGTAGGCAACTTCCTGCGCGGCCTCGGCCGGGTTGCAGCCAAGATCACGAGTTCGGTGGCCCGAATGGCTCGTCAGGTCCTGACGAAGATCCTGTCTCCCATCGGTTTCGCTCTCCGCACGTACGAAGATTATCAGACCCGGAACCGAGCGCAGAACGGCGGAGACGTCACCGGGGATATGAGATTCAAAAACGAAGACACCGAGCTGAGGACGCGCCGAGTCATCGAAGGATTGGAACAGCATTACCGACGCGATCGCGGCGACGAGCGGGAGTCCGGCCGGACGGTTCCGAGTGAAATGACTCCGCCGCACGAGGCAGGCGATTCCCATGCCTCCGGTTTCGACTACTCCGAGCGCAAGGGCTACGACCGGGGTGGTTATGCGCAACGGACTGAACAGACTGCCGAGAACACACATCCGAACTCGGAACGCGAGGGGGACGACTTTCGGGAACTGAGCGAAGAACGCCCCTACAAATCATCGAACTACGACCCGAAGCAGTATTTTCGCCCGGGAGAGAAGGCGGATCCGGGATCAAGAGGCTCGGCAGAACCGACCTTTCCCTCGACACGTGATTACGCCGGCGGAAGCCAGTCTGATAAGGACCTCAGCTCCGGAACGGGGAAGCGCGGTCAGGGTTCGCAAGAATCGTACCGCCAATGGGATAGAGGGCGTTCCGGCGAAGACTATTCCCGGGGCTATTCGGGGGCGGAGACGAAGGGTGGTGCTCACGATTCCGACGCGCCGACCTCGCCGCCAGCCGAGGATGAAGAGCTGGTGCCGGAAACTGTGAAGATCCCCATGCCTCCCGCAACCCGGGAGGCATTGCGGAAAAAATGGCGGAGCTTGTCACGCTGGCAGCGTTTGCTGCGGTTCATCCGCCGGCTGCTTAGACTCGGTTGAGAAACCACTGCGTAAAATAAAAAAGCAGATGCCGGGAGCTCCCGATATCTGCCTTGTTTGTGTATATATCTCGTCCGAGTCGTCCGGAACCCCGTTGGCTTCTGTTAAACGCCTGTCGGAGGAATCTCCTCCTCGATGTAATCCGAGACGCCTAAGAGCTCGTCCGGAATGGCTTCGCGCAGCGATTTGGTCATATCCAGGAATTTTCCGCGAATATTGTTGGCCTGGGTTGCGATCGCCATAATGTCCTGGCTCTCCTCCGGACGTCCCGGATCGACCAGAGCGGAGATCCGGTCCAGAATGGTGAGGATAATTCGGTTCAGGGGATCGAGCTGCTCCTTCGATTCATTCAGGTGTTTTCCCAGGTGGTTGATATCCGTCGAGGTCGGAGGATATACCCGGTATCCCTCCAGGGGATTTCTGTAGGTCGTCTGAAGGATGCTGAGATAGGCGATCAGACTGGTCGGGTAAATACCCCCGCGCTGGGCGGAAGCGAAGGCTGCGAAGCAGGCCTTGACGATATAATAGTTGGGCTGGATATTCGAGAAGTACTGCTCGGGATCTTTGCCCCCTATCAGAGCATCCACAACCCAATGGTTCTTCATTTCCAGAATTCGTAAAAAAATCGGGTAGTTGTCGGAATCGACGCCCTTGTGGTTTAGGTACTTTGCGTAGGCCAAGGTAGCATCTACCCGTTCAACAGCGTCGCATCTGAACATCTCATGGAGAAAACTCAATTCAAGTTTATTTAGGTCTTCCTGTTGCCACCCTTGCTCTTCCCATCGCGTCATTTGCAATACGTCTCCTTTGCGTCGCAGTTCGGGGGTAGGAGGCTAAGGGGAAAGAACACTCTTTCCCCTAACCTTTATGCCTCTTCTTCGCCTTCGCTTGCGGCGCCTTCAGCTTCAGCGAGGGATACCTGTTTCCGCGATTCGATTTCGGGATCCAGGTTCTTTTCGGTCTTCAAAAGCACATCAGGAACGATGTCGACCAGCCGCTTGGTGCTGTCGAAGAAGTTGTTCCGGATGTTGTGGGCATGGACGGCTAGATCTTCCATCTCTTCGTTAATTCCCTGGCCTTCCAGTTCGCTGAGTTTATCCAGAATATCGAGAATACTGCGGTTCAGGAGGTCGTCCTGCCCCTTCTCCTCGATCAGGTGCTTTCCGAGGCTGTTGACGTCGGAGATATTCGGTGGATATATCTTATACCCGTCGAGGGGATTGTTGTAGGTCGCCTGGAAGACACCAAGGATAATGCCGAGGGTTTTGGAATAGATCTCGGCGGGGTGGTACTTGGCCAGATAGCTGAAACAGGTGGCTACAATAAAGTAGTTGGGCTGAATCGAGCTCATGAACAGGAAGGGATCACGGGTGCCCAGGAGCGAATCGATAACATAATGATTTCGCACGCCCAGGACCTTCAGGTAGATCGGGTAGTTGGAACTCGTGATACCAATGCTGTTAAGATAGTTGGCGTAGGTCATCGCGGCCTCGACGCTCTCCTGACTCCGGCAGGACATTATGCCCTTCAGCAGCTGATATTCAATTTTCGATATATCATTCTGCGTCCATTTCTGTTTCTTTTCAAACAGTTCCTTCATATACTGCTACTCCTTTTGTTTCATAGGTTCGGGACCGGTTGATCAGGCGAACACCTTTTCCGGAGCAATCTCTTTGGCGATATAGTCCGATTTCACCAACAGAACCTGTGGAATAATATCCTCCATCTTCTTTCTCTGGTCAAAGAAAAAGGTTCGAATGCTATTCGATTGACGTGCCATTTGCTCAATGCTCTCGTTGTTCGTAGTGCCGGCGAGGGAGCCGAGCCGGTCGAGAATATCGAGGATCGTTCTGTTATTAGCGTCGTCCTGTCCCAACTCTTTGTTCAGGTGCTTGCCGAGGTTGTTCACGTCGTTGATGCTGACGTTATAGATCTTAAATCCGTCCTTGGGCGAAGCGAACGCGGCCTGAAGTACGCCGAGGATGATCGCCAGCGTCTTAGGATAGATGCCGCCGGGATGCCAATTGGTGAGCAGCTTAAAGGCGTTCAGCAGCAGATAGTTATTTGGGTGAATGTAGCTCAGCAAGAGGAATGGATCCTTATTGCCGAGCAGGGCGTCGATCACCCAGTGGTTCTCTACCTCGAGTAAGCGCAGGTACAAGGGGTAGTTGTCGTTATTGAGGGCGGACAGCCTCAGGAAGTGAGCATAACTGATCGCTGCTTCGACTGCCTCGGTGGTCCGGCAGCCTATCATGCGTTCAATTATATTAATCTCGACCTCCATGATGCTTTCGTTGCTCCAGGTCTCCTCAATGTGTTCTTGTTTTTCCTTATCCATTCATTCCTCCATTGACAAGGTATTCGGAGTATCTTATGTAGAATTATTGTGGACCTTGGAGTGGTTGTCAAGTTTAAAAAAAAATAACCTTTCGGATTTCTTGCTCAAGACGGTATCGGCTGCTATGATTAGGCTATAGTCCGGTGGTGTGGGGAGAAAACATGCTTGAGAGCATCGTGCTGTTTGCGTTGTTCCTGATAATCTGCTTGATGGCGATTCTCGTCGTCCAGCTTTTCATCGTCCTTCAGAAGTTGAACCAGATCTTCCTGGCCGTCTTTCGGCCTCAGACCGGCGACGCGCAGGCCTATACGATCAACGTGAAGCTCGACCATGACATTTTGGCCAAGGAGCTGGCATCCTACGCCGCTAACGTTATGCCCTCCGGGATTCAGGCAGGTACCGGATCCTCCGGAAACCAGCAAACGATTCAAGCCGCTTCGCCCCGGACGGAGGAGCGCGACTCCGAGGCCGAGCCAGAGAGGACGCGGGACGAAGAGGGGCGACGGACCCGACGCGGTGCCGATGAGGACGAGCCGCCGGCGGATAAGCCGAAGGCCGGAGTCAACGCTGTCGTCTGTGAGAAATGCGGGATGGAGAACAGCACCTTCCGAAAGATCTGCTTCAACTGCAACTCCCCCCTATAGGGAGCATACCCGTTCTTCAGGCCGGATAGATGGTATCCCTCGCGGTGCGTCCCGGTTCCGAGTCCGGTCTGGTAGCGCTGAAAGAACTCCCTGAAAGCCTTGTTCGTTCGTCGGATCGGGCTTTGAGGCATCTGCCATGCTGGAGGCAAAGATTCCGTTCAGGTGTCCGGTAGCGACAGATTCCCGTTCTCCCGCAGCATGAAGGCCGCCAGAAGCGCCATGCCCTCCATCCGTGAACCGCCCCGGATCGGTATCCCGACTTACTGGACAAATGCAATCGTTTACAGCAGAATATTCCCATGGCCGTTACCATCAAGGATGTTGCCCGTCTCGCGGCGGTCTCCACCGCTACTGTTTCCAGGGTCCTCAACAATGACCCGCGCATCGCGCCCGATACTTTTAAAGCGGTAAGCGAAGTTATCGCCGCGTCAGGGTACCGCCGCAACACAATTGCCCGCTCCCTGAAGACCAGCCGCAGCCACGCGGTGGGGTTTCTTACCCCGGAGATTGCCAATGACTTCTTCATGTACATAGCCGAGGGGGTAGAGGAGAGGCTGCAAGCGGAGGGCTACAGCCTGATTATCTGCAATACCGCGGAGAAGGCCGAGATCGAGGAGAGGCGGATTGATCTGCTGAGTGATCAGCGCGTTGACGGGGTTATCATAATCCCCGCAGGAAACTGCGGAGCGCACTACACCGCATTGACCGAACGGGGTATTCCCGCGGTTGTCGTCGACCGGATGGTCAGCGGCTTCAACTGCGATGCGGTGCTGGTGGATAACATCGGCGGCAGTTACTCCGCGGCTCTGCGCTTCTTTGAGGCAGGGGTGCGCCGCATCGGCTTCATTGGAGGGCGTCAGGATCTGACCACCGCCCAGGAACGCTGGGAGGGATTCCGGCGGGCCCATGAGGACCATCGTATCAGGCTCGATCCTGAGCTGGTCTGCTTCGGTGATTTCCACGTTAATTCCGGCTACGAGCTGGCCAAGAGGCTGATTGCTCTACCCGACCCTCCCAGACACCTCTTTATTGCCAATTACTTTATGCACGTCGGAGCGACCCGCTATCTTCTGCAGAGCGGTATAGGCGCGGAGCGGGGAATCCAAACCGCCGGTTTTGACAGTATGGATCTTGTCCCCCTTCTGGGGTTTTCCGCCTTTACCCTGTCCCAGCCCATGCAGGAGATAGGGCAGACCGCCGCTGAGCTTCTGCTCAGCCGTATTCGCCGGCAATACGAGGGGCCTCCTGTTCTTCGGCGTCTACCTACCGGCATTATTACCCATCAAGACCTGACCCTGTAATTTGTTGTTGCGTTATTGGAAAAGCTCTGTCATACTATGAGTACAATGTAATCGATTACATTGCATAAACGGCTTTAATCTGAACGGAGGATATGACAATGGCAGCAAAAAGACTCTATAACGCCTTTCCGAAAATCGGGATCCGGCCGACCATAGACGGCCGGCAGCGGGGTGTCCGGGAATCCCTGGAAGAGCAGACCATGAACATGGCCAAGGCTGCGGCCCGGCTGATCAGCGAAAACCTGCGCTACCCCAACGGCGATCCGGTGGACTGTGTTATAGCCGACAGAACCATCGGCGGCGTGGCCGAATCGGCCATGTGTGCCCGGAAGTTTGCCGACCAGGGGGTCGGGGTCTCCCTGACGGTAACTCCCTGCTGGTGCTACGGCACCGAGACCATGGATATGGACCCCTTTACGCCAAAGGCTGTCTGGGGATTCAACGGTACCGAACGGCCGGGTGCGGTTTACCTGGCAGCGGTGCTGGCCGGCTATGCCCAGAAAGGACTTCCCGCTTTCGGAATCTACGGCCGTGAGGTTCAGGATGCTGATGATACCTCCGTCCCCGGAGATGTCCGCGACAAGATTCTCGGCTTTGCCAGGGCAGGTCTGGCGGTGGCGATGATGCGCGGCACGAGCTACCTCTCCATGGGATCGGTTTCCATGGGAATCGCCGGTTCCATCGTGAATGACAGCTTCTTCCAGGATTACCTGGGGATGCGGAACGAATACATCGATATGTCCGAGTTTATCCGGCGGATTGATGAGGAAATTTACGACAAGGAAGAGTTTAAAAAAGCCCTGGCCTGGACCAATAAGTTCTGCAAAGTAGGTCAGGATCCAAATTCTGCGAACCAGCAGCGCGGCCCTGAGCAGAAGGAGCAGGACTGGGAGTTTGTCGTTAAAATGACTCTGATCGCCAGGGACCTGATGAACGGAAATCCCAGGCTGGGAGAACTCGGCTTCGGCGAGGAGGCTATGGGACATAACGCGCTGGTTGCGGGCTTCCAGGGACAGCGTCAGTGGACCGATCACTTTCCCAATGGGGATTTCATGGAGACCATGCTGAACACTTCCTTCGACTGGAATGGTCCCCGTCAGCCCTATATCCTTGCCACGGAGAACGACAGCCTCAATGGAGCGGCCATGCTCTTCGGTCACCTTCTGACCAACACCGCACAGATCTTCTCCGATGTGCGTACCTACTGGAGTCCCGAGGCAATTGAGCGGGTAACCGGGCAGAAGATGACCGGTGCCGCCGCCGGAGGTTTGATCCACCTGATCAATTCCGGCTCAACCTGCCTTGACGGTTCGGGCGAACAGCGCAAAAACGGCAAACCGGCGATAAAGCCTTTCTGGGAGATCGATGAGGACGAGATTCAGGCCTGTCTTGCTGCTACGGAATTCTGTCCTGCCGACGCCGGTTACTTCCGGGGAGGCGGTTATTCCACCGATTTTCTTACCCTGGGCGGGATGCCGGTAACCATGTCCAGAATCAATATTGTCAAGGGCTTGGGACCGGTCCTGCAGATTGCTGAAGGCGAGACTGTAAGCCTGAGTGATGATGTCCACCGGACCCTGGATGACCGCACCAATCCGACCTGGCCTACCACCTGGTTCGCACCGCGTCTGACAGGCAATGGCGCCTTCCGGGATGTCTATCAGGTTATGGCCAACTGGGGCGCGAACCATGGAGCCATCAGCTACGGTCATATCGGTGCAGATCTGATCACCCTGGCCTCGATCCTGCGGATACCTGTCTGCATGCACAATGTCGACCAGGAGCGGATTTTCCGTCCTGCCGCCTGGAATGCCTTCGGCATGGATAAAGAGGGTGCGGACTATCGGGCCTGCGCCAACTTCGGATCCCTTTACGGAGCCTGATTATGAGACCCGAAGGCGCCATCCTCGCCTTTGACTTCGGAGCTTCCTCCGGGCGCTGCATTGCCGGCCGTCTGGAGGGGGACTCCCTTGAGGTCGAAATTGTTCATCGCTTTGCTAACCGGCCGGTAAAACTGAACGGCCGCTTCCACTGGGACATCCTCGGCCTCTACCGGGAGATTCTGGAAGGACTTATTATCTACCGGCGCGATTTCGGCGGTAAGATCCTCTCCCTGGCAATCGATACATGGGGAGTCGATTACGGGCTTATTGGAAAAGACGGACGGCTCCTGGCCAATCCTTATCATTACCGGGACACTCGAACCGACGCGGTTCCGGAGAAGCTTTTTGTCACTGTTCCGGAGGATGAACTCTATGCCGCCGGCGGAATCCAGATGATGAGCATCAACACGGTGTTCCAGCTCTTCGCAGAGCAGCAGGAGAATCGGGAGCTTTTTGAGTCCGCCCGGGCAGTGGCGATGACCCCGGACCTGCTGAACTACTTCCTGACCGGCAGGCTGAGGAGTGAACTTTCCATTGCTTCTACCTCCGCTCTGGTCGATCCCGTACAGCGGGACTGGAATCGGCCTTTACTTAAAAAACTCGGTTATCCGGAAAAACTTTTTACACCGATCATTAACCCGGGAGAGGAACTGGGACGCATCACCCCCGACGTGGAGGCCTTTACAGGCTTAAAAGAGACAAGGGTCTTTGCAACGACTTCTCATGACACCCAATCGGCTATAGCTGCCGTCCCGGCGGAGTCGGATGATTTTATCTACCTTTCCTCCGGCACCTGGAGCCTGATGGGGGTTGAGTCGGACGAGCCGGTCCTTACCCCTCGGGCGGCGAAGCTCGGCTTTACTAATGAAATCGGGGCGGGAGGAAAGATCAGCCTGCTGACTAACATTATGGGGCTCTGGCTGATCCAGGAGTGCAAGCGCATCTGGGATCGTGAAGGAAGAATCTTTGATTACAGCGAGCTGGTCGAAATGGCCGAAGGAGCCCGGGATTTTGCTGCGCTGATTAATCCCATGGACCCGCGCTTTACAGCGCCGGAGAATATGCCGGGGGAAATTCGGGCTGCGGCTGCGGAGAGCGGGCAGGAAATCCCGCGGTCCGAGGCTCAAATCACTCGCTGCATTTTTGAGAGCCTGGCCCTGGTCTACCGCCGCACCATGGAACGGATTGAAGAGCTCACCGGAAAAAGCTACCCGGTAATCCATATAGTCGGCGGCGGTGTAAAGAATCAGCTCCTCTGTCGGATGACTGCCGAAGCATGCGGCCGTCCGGTAGTTGCAGGCCCGGCGGAAGCTACCGCCCTGGGGAACATCATCGTCCAGGCTGCCGGTCAGAGTCTGGTAAGCGGATTGGCAGAAGGCCGCCGACTGGTCTCCTCCTCAGTAAAACCGGAACAGTACAGCCCCGGCAAACGGTCCCTGTGGAACCAGGCTTACAGTCGCTTCTGCACACTCTATCCCTTGTAGAAAAATGAACCGCGGTTCCTGTTAATCGTGGTGAAAAACCTCATCCATTTCTGCCCACCATTCTCCTTTTCCCCGGGTCTCCAGGGGCTCCTGCATGGGGTTCATGATGTCCCACCACTCCTGGGTCAGCGGATCATCGGCCATTTTTTGCATGTCCGCGGCAAAATCCTCACCCACATATTCAAAGTAGGCAAAGAGGAAGCCGTCCTTGTGGAAAATCGAGTAGTTTCTGATGTTGCATTCTGTAATCTTCGACAGAACTCCGGGCCAGACCTCACTGTGATACTTTGCGTAACTCTCCAACACTCCGGGTTTCAGTTTGATTACTTGACCATGTCGAACCATTTTTTCCTCCAAATCTGATGGATGATTATCGTATCCTGGATAATACCCTTGTTACATTGTGTTTCCTGCTCTTCGATAATCCGCGGGAGTTGTCCCGGTCTGCTTGCGAAAGTGCGCGAAGAAACGCTGTGTGGAGCCGAACCCGGCTTCATCGGCGACGGCTTCCATTGTCTTGTTTGTTGTTCGCAGTATGCGGCTTGCAACGCGGATTTTCTGGCTGATCAGTGACTGATGAAGGGTCTTCCCGGTCTCCTGTTTAAAGCGGGTCTCCAAAGATCTTCTTCCCATGGCAAGCTCCTCAACCAGGTCCGAGACGCTCCTAAGGTGTCCGTCCTGTGCCCGGATAAGGCGGAAGACATCCACCACAAGGGGATCCCTGCTGGCATAGGCGGAGCTTGATTTGCGTTCGATGATGTCCATGGGGGTCACTTTGACAGCTTTTGTCTCCCGCGGCGTTGATCCGGGGCTTCTCATAAGCTCATCAAGCCTTGCTGCAGCCATGGCGCCGATCGTCTCCAGGCGCAGCTCTATGGAGGAGAGGGAAGGGTTGGCCAGTTCACAGGGAATATCCTCATTGTCGACGCCGAGAATCGCAAGCTCATCGGGTACGGCGAATCCCTCCCCGGCGCAGATGCTGCTGACCCGCAGCCCGACCTTGTCATTGCAGGTAAAGAGCGCCGCAGGCCTGGGAAGCTTGGCCAGAAAAAGGGCCAGCTCCACGCTGTACGTCTCCTTGAGCCACCATTTAAGCGGCCTCTCAAAACAAGGCAGGTCACCAAAACCCGTCTCCGTTTTAAAACCCTCAAGACGCTCTCGGGACCATTCACCGGGAGATGTACCGCAATAGGCAAAGGAGGTAAACCCGTTCTCGCTGAAGTAGCGTCCGGCGAGTTTTCCTGTTTCATAGTCATCGTTTGAGACATTGAAAACCCGGGGGATCCGGAAAGCGTTGGCCACATCCACCACCGGACATTCAAGTTTCGAGAAACTCTGTACCTGTTCCTCATATTCAATACGGGCAATAACTCCGTCGCCGTTCCAGTTTGAAAGGTCCTCCAGGGGAGAGAACATCCAGCCGTGTCCGTAGAGCCGCCATCCGGGCTGTTCCTTGGCATATCGGACTATACCGCGGGCAATACCGTGATCGTAGTAGTCGGAGAGTCCCATTCCCAGGGCGACATGTTTCATCCCGTAAAGTATACCAGATACAGAGAGGAGACTGCGCAAAATGGATGAACTTATGCGTAAAATGCGCATTGTCAGCAGCGCCGGGCTGATGGAGAATCAATTAATGAATAATGAAAACATGCGTCAGGCCATTGGCACTACGGAACTGATGGTGCCGAAACTGATTTTTGGAACCAGTGCTCTGGGAAACCTCTATCGCGAGCTTGACCTGTCGTCCAAGCTGAAAATCGTAGAAAGCTGGTTCAGAGAAATGGACCCTCCGGTCTGCATCGACAGTGCCGGCAAGTACGGTGCGGGCCTTGCTCTTGAGGAAATCGGCAATGCACTTCGTTTTCTTGATGTACCGCAGGAGCGCGTTATTATAAGCAACAAGCTCGGATGGAAGCGTGTGCCCCTTGAGGCTGATGAACCCACCTTTGAGCCCGGGGTATGGAAGAACCTGAGCTGCGACGCTGTGCAGTCTATCAGCTATGAGGGCATACTGGAGTGCTGGGAGCAGGGAAACCGGCTTCTTGGCAGTACCTGCAGGGCTCAGATGCTCTCGGTTCACGATCCTGACGAGTATATTGCTGCTGCCGGGTCCGAGTCTGCCAGGAAAAAGAGATTCGCCCGGATTCTGGATGCATACCGTGCCCTGGATGACTTAAAGAAGGATGGCGAGGCTTCGGCCATCGGAGTGGGTTCAAAAGACTGGCGGGTGATCCGGGACCTGGTTGAAAAGACTGATCTGGACTGGGTGATGCTCGCCGGAAGTTTAACGGTCTACACTCATCCCCGGGAGCTTCTGCAGTTTATTGCCGAACTTGACCGGAACGGGGTTTTTGTTATCAATTCAGCTCTCTTCAATTCCGGTTTTCTGGTGGGGGGTACATTCTTTGATTATAAGCCGGTAAATCCCGGTGAGGACCCGGAGCTTTTCCATTGGCGAAGCGGTTTCAACCGGGCCTGCCGGGACTTCGGGGTGAGCTCCGCGGATGCCTGCGTCGAGTTCGGCCTGGCACCCAGGGCAGTAAAGTCTGTGGCCATGAATACCACCCGCCCGGAGCGGGTAGGGGAGAATGTCGCCAGTGTGGAAAAACAGGCTCCCCGGGAATTCTGGGAACGGCTCCTGGCCGAGGGATTGATATCGGTAACCCCGGAGCAGCTGAAATGAGCAGTATAATAGATTCGCATCACCACCTGTGGAATTACTCTGAGGCGGAGTACGGCTGGATCAGTCCGGAAATGTCGGCCCTTAGACGGGATTTTACCCCTCAGATGCTCTTTCCTGAGCTGACTTCCGTCGGGATCGACGGGACTGTCGCAGTACAGGCGCGGCAGACCCTTGCGGAAACGGACTGGCTTCTGTCTCTGGCAGAAAATTCCCCGTTTATCAAAGGAGTAGTCGGCTGGTTTCCCTTGAGTGACCCCGCCTTGGAGAATGAGATCGACCTCAGGCTGCGGTTCAGCGCCTCCGTCCGCCTGGTGGGGGTACGGCATGTTGTGCAGGACGAGCCGGATCCCCTGTTTATTTTGGGCGATGATTTCAACCGCGGAGTTGATATCCTGGAAAGATACGGCCTGATTTACGATATTCTCGTGGCGGAGCATCAGCTCCCGGCTGCTATGGAGTTTGTGGACCGTCATCCGAATCAGTTTTTTGTTCTGGACCATGCAGCCAAACCGCGCATCGCCGCGGAAGAACTGGAGCCCTGGTCTGCCAACCTGTCGGAACTTGCCCGGCGGGGGAACGTCAGCTGCAAGGTCTCAGGGATAGTGACCGAGGCAAACTGGAACAGCTGGACTCCCGAGAGCCTGAAGCCGTATCTGGACCGCATTTTTGAGGCCTTTGGTCCCCGGCGGCTTATGTTCGGGAGCGACTGGCCGGTATGCCTGCTGGCTGCTGAATACCGGGAATGGTACCAAACGGTAAAAAGCTACTGCGCCGGGCTGAGCCCGGATGAGCAGGAGTGGGTATTCGGCAGGAGTGCTGAACTGATGTATGGATTAGAGGAGTTATGAGAGCAGACAGGATTGTTACGCAAGATCGTTCCATGAAGAACGGACCTGTATATGAAATCCCTTGAGGGCACCGAAAAGCCGGGATATACTGCATCTGATGTATAGGCTTATTCTGGTAGATGACGAGGCCATCATCCGCGACGGCATATCCACGTGTCTTCCCTGGGACACAAACGGGTTTATGCTGGCCGGTATGTTTGAGAACGGACAGCAGGCCCTGGAATATCTGAAGAATAATCATGTGGATGTAGTCATCTCGGATATAAACATGCCCAGAATGGATGGACTCGAGCTGAGCGGCCATATCTCCCGCTCTTTTCCCGAGACAGAGGTGATAATCCTTACCGGTTTCGACGATTTTGAATACGCCCAGGAAGCGGTTAAATACCAGGTACGTGATTTTCTGCTCAAGCCGATAACGGCTGCTGAACTGGGAACTGTTCTTGAAACGGTAAAAAAGGAACTCGACGAAAAAAAAGAGGCCCGGGCCCTGCAGGAACAGATGAAGGAAAAGCTGGAACAGAGCTTTCCTCTCCTCCGGGAGCGCTTTCTCTACCGTCTGGCCACCGGCAGGCTGGAGCCGGAGATCATACGGAGAAGAAAGGAGTATTTCCAGTGGAACGACCTGGGCTGCTTCTATCAGATTTTGATGCTGGAAATTCCCGCCTCCTGGAGCGAACTGGAACGGGTCGCCCTTGCCGAATCGGTCAGGGCGGAACTGCAGGACTATGATGAACTTTTTACGGATCAGGAAGAGAATCTGGTCCTGCTGCTGCAGGAAAAAGATGAAGACAGCATGGCGCTCAAGGCGCGGGAGATCGCCCGGGGAGCCTACCGTGAAGTTTCCCGGCTGCGCAAGGACCAGATCGCGGCCGGATGCGGCCGGATTGTCCAGACCCTTTCCGACCTGCCCGACTCTTTTACCGGCGCGCGTAACGCCCTCGATTATTCGCAGGTTCTCGGCCTCTCCCAGATCGTTTTCATCGACGAAGTGCGCAACAGAAAAACCATCTCTCCGGAAGGCTTCACCCTTCTTTCCGGGAGGATCCTCGATCAGCTCAAAGCGGGAGGCGAACGCCAGACCAGGGAGGCGGTAGAAGAGCTCTTCCGTTACATGGAGAGCCACTATCTGACCATGAACGAGGCGGCCTACTATTTTATCCGCCTCCATTCCATTCTGCTCTACTTTCTGCAGGAGATGGATCTTTCTCTGGATGACCAGTCCCTCATTGCCTACCAGCCAAGCTCCTTCCATTCCCTTCGTGATGCCCAGGGCTTCTTTGACCGCATGATTGGGGAAATCGAAGGCAGTATCCGGGCACGGCGTCATGAGATGATGATCTCCCGGGTGGAGAAAGCTAAAAAGATTATCGCCGAGGAGTACGCCGATCCCACTTTCTCGCTTACCCGGATGTGCGACAAACTCTACCTGTCCACCAGCCAGTTCAGTGTCCTGTTCAAGGAGGGGACCGGCCAGACCTTTGTTGAATACCTGACTTCCTGCCGTATCAATGCCGCCAAACAGCTTCTTAAAACCACGGATTTAAAGAGCTATGAGATTGCCGAGTGCACGGGGTATACCGATCCGCGTTATTTTTCCCTGCTTTTCAGAAGGCATACGAACATGACTCCCATGGAATACCGGAAGAGTCTGGAGCAATGAGAAAAAGCATCGGCTTCGGGACCCTTGGTTCCCGCATATACATCACCTTTACCGTGATGATCTTCGCCACCATTTTTATCATGCAGCTGATAGCCTTCCGCTTTACCCTGAATACTGTACGGAATTCCACGCTGGAAACAAACCAGGCGATGCTGGGTCAGCTGACCCGCCAGATAGATTCATACATTCAGGGAATGGAACGAATTGCCTCTGCAGTTCTGGACGATCCGGGCCTGCAGCGTCTTCTGACAGAAGAAGGAATCGGGGGAGACCGCTTGGCCGTACAGACCATGCTTACCCATTATATTCAGGCACGGGACGATATTTCCGAAATACTCATCTTTCCCCCCGATGGATCAGTTATAGCGAGCGACCCGGAGATGGAAATAAATCCCTGGACTGATTTTACAGAACGCCCCTGGTATATAGAGGCAGTCGCCGCCGGCGGACGAATTGTGGTTTCCGGCTCCTACGTTCAGAATCTGGTTAAGGGCCAGTACTCCTGGGTGGTTTCCCTGAGCCGGCAGATTATTGACGCAGACAGCGGAAAAGAGCTGGGAGTTCTTCTGGTCGATCTCAAGTTCAACAGAATCCAGGAGCTGTGTCAGTCCATGGTTATCGGGAAAAAAGGGTATAATTTTGTTATCGATGAGCAAGGCAACTATGTTTTTCATCCAACACAGCAGCTGGTCTACAGCGATCTGAAAAGAGAACCCATCGACCGGATACTGGATCTGACAGGCTACGGCGAGCGGATAACCTACAGCGACGGAGAGCGCTATTTCATGGTGGATACCTCCCCCCTGACCGGATGGCACATGGTGAGTGTGCTTCGTTCCGACGAAATTATCACCGAATGGAGCAATGTTCAGATCGGCTATGCCATTATCGGACTGGTACTCTTTCTGATTGTGGGCATTGCAACCAATTCTGTTACCCTCGGAATTACCAAACCGATCAGGCAGCTTCAGAACACCATGAAGAGCGTTGATACCGGAGATTTTCAGCTGGTCGGACGTATCCGGGCGACTGAAGAAATCCGTGAACTGGCCAGGGAATACGACATAATGGTGAGCAGAATACGCGAGCTGATGCAGGAGAATATTCGCGAACAGGAACTCAAGCGTAAGAGCGATCTTAAGGCACTGCAGGCACAGATAAATCCACACTTCCTTTACAATACTCTTGATTCCATTATCTGGATGGGAGAGATGAAGCAGCACTCCGAGGTTGTTCTTATGACCTCCGCCCTCTCCAAGCTGTTCCGCATCAGCATAAGCAAGGGACGGGAGCTGATTTCCATAAAGGACGAGATAGACCATGTCCAATCCTACCTGACCATTGAGGATATGAGGTACCGAAACAAGTTCGACTATATAATCGACGTAGAACCTGCTCTGTACGAGTTCGAAATCCTGAAGATAACCCTCCAGCCTCTGGTGGAAAACGCCATCTACCACGGAATAAAGGAGATTGACGGAAGAGGCCGTATCAGCATAAAAGGTGAAAAAAGGGATGATACCATAGTCTTCACCGTTCAGGATAACGGCAGAGGAATGGAAGCCGAGAAGCTCCGTCTCCTGAATTCCGCCTTGAAGGATCCATTCCAGGAACAGGGACGCCATGCAAGGGGAGGTATGGGTGTAGGCATACGCAATGTCCACGCCAGGCTGATGCTGTACTTCGGCGAGGACTATGGACTCTCCTGCGAAAGCCGCCGGGGAGAGGGAACCACCATTACCATCCTGTTTCCTGCCAGAAAAGGAGATTATCCTGCATGAAAAAATGGTTTGTGCCGCTCCTTAGCCTGATGGCGGCTTTTGTCCTGTTTATGACCTTCTCCCTCTTTTTTGAGCAGAAACCACCGGAAATTCCGGAACTGGAAAAGCCTATCCAGATTATTCTGAAATCCCGGGAACGGAAACCCATGGATTTCTGGGAAGTGACTGTCAGGGGAATGGATGAGGCCGCCCGTGAGTACGGTCTGAAGTATGAGATGACCGGTCCCAACTTCGAAAAGGAGATTGATCTCCAGATAGAGCTGGTCAACCGCATTATTGAACAGCGTCCCCCCCCTCATTATTCTCGCGGCCACCGATTACAAGCGCCTGGTCCCTTCGGTTGAACGGGCCAGTGAGCTGGGCATTCCGGTTGTTACCTTCGATTCGGCAGTGAATTCAACCATTCCGGTCTCGTTTATTGCCACTGATAACATAGAGGCGGGAGAGAAGGCCGGAACAGAAATGAAGCGCCTGATATTCGCCCGGGACAGAAAAGAGATTGCCATAGTAAGTCACATAAAGGAGACTGCTACTGCGATTGACCGGGAAGCGGGAGTGCGGAAGGCTCTGGAGGGTGAGACCATCATAGGGACCTGGTTTATCGATGTGGAGCAGGAGAAGGCCTACAGGATTACCCTCGAACTCCTGAAGAACGAAAATCTGGGCGGCATTATCGCCCTGAACGAGGCTGCTGCCCTGGGAGTCGGCGACGCGATCGCGGAAAGGAAAGCGGAAGATCGGGTTCTGGTGGTCGGCTTTGACAACGCCACCCAGGAACTGGCCTATCTCGAAGCCGGTGTTATCGATGCGCTGGTCGTCCAGCGGCCCTATAACATGGGCTACATGACTGTAAAAAGCGCTGCTGAATTTCTGCTTGGAAAACCGATTCCTTCGTTTATCGATACAGGATCCATACTCATTACCAGGGAAAATATGTTCAGCAGGGAATACCAGGAGCTCCTCTTCCCCGTTCAGAACATCGGACAGCCGGAATAACCGGAATATTTTCAACATAAACCGTAAATTTTTCGATTTCGCGATTCCTGTAACCGGTTGACAATTGTCACACGAACTCAAGGAGCGCGAGTTTTGAAGAAAGAACAAATCCTGTCAATGAAGAATATCGATAAACGTTTCGCCGGGGTTCATGCCCTTAAAGGGGTGGATTTTGATCTTTACTCCGGGGAAATCCACGCTCTTGTCGGTGAAAACGGTGCGGGAAAGTCCACGCTGATGAAGGTGCTTACCGGTATCCATCCGAAAGATTTTGGTGAAATTTTCTATATGGGCCAGTTGTTCAACCCGCGGGGTCCCAAACACGCCCTGGAGATGGGAATCGGAATAATCCATCAGGAACTGAACATGATGGACCATCTTACAGTCGCCCAGAATATTTATATCGGGAGAGAATCCACAAAGGGCCGCGGCCTGTTCCTCAGCGAAAAGAATCAAAACAGGCGCACGGAAGAGCTGTTTAGGCGACTCAATATGAAGATTGATCCCACCGAACGTCTGGGGAACCTGACCGTCGGAAAACAGCAGATGGTGGAGATAGCCCGGGCGGTCTCACACAATCTTAAGGTCCTTATTCTGGACGAACCGACGGCGGCCCTCACCACTGCGGAAATAGACGAATTGTTCACAATTATGCGCGATCTTTCTTCCCGGGGAGTCGGGATGATCTACATTTCTCATCGAATGGATGAAATCGGCCAGATAACCGACAGGGTAAGTGTTCTGAGAGACGGAGAGTACGTGGGCACCCGGAATACTGCGGAGACCAGCAAAGACGAAATAATCAATATGATGGTCGGCCGGGTTATCTACGAGGAACCGAAACAGAAAAGCAATGTTCCGCCGGATGCTGAAACCGTGCTGAAGGTAAGCGGTCTGAACGCCGGAAAAATGGTTAAGGATGTCAGCTTCGAACTGCGCAAGGGAGAGATCCTCGGTTTCGCCGGACTCATGGGAGCCGGACGAACCGAAACAGCGAGAGCCATCTTCGGTGCGGACAGTATTGACAGCGGAATTATCGAGGTCAAGGGAATACCGGTCATTATCAGTTCCCCCATGGACGCGGTTGCCCACGGCATCGGTTATCTTTCCGAGGACCGTAAACGCTACGGACTGGCCCTGGGTTTGAGTGTGAGCGAGAACGTTGTTCTTCCAACCTATGATTTCTTTGTAAATCATCTTTTTATTCAGAGCAGAAGGATAGAGAAGGTGGCAGGTGATTATGTGAAGAAACTGAATATTAGAACACCTTCCCTTGAACAGCTGCTGAAAAACCTGTCCGGCGGAAATCAGCAGAAGGTTGTTATCGCCAAATGGCTTATCCGAAACAGCGATATTCTGATTTTCGACGAACCGACCAGAGGTATCGATGTGGGTGCAAAGAGCGAAATCTACACACTTATGAACGAACTGGTAAAAGAGGGTAAATCCATCATCATGATCTCTTCGGAACTTCCGGAGGTTCTGCGCATGAGCGACCGCATACTGATTATGTGCGAAGGCAGAAAAACCGGAGAGCTCGATATAAGCGAAGCAAACCAGGAAGAGATTATGAAATACGCAACAATGCGCAACTGAAACAGGAGTCTGGAATAATGAAAAACCTATTTAGCGAAAAGAGTCTGCAGAAGCTTATGGCTCCTGCGGCGCTGGTTATCCTTTATCTGTTCTTCGGATTTTTCGGGAGGAACTTTTTCTCCTACGCCACCCTGGTGAATATCTTCGATGCCTCCTACTACATTGGTTTTATTGCCATTGGAGTAACCTTTGTTATTATAACCGGCGGAATAGACCTTTCTGTGGGAACGGTGATGATGTGCGCGTCCATTATCGGCGGCACCGCCTACCGGACCTGGGGCTGGCCCATGGAAGCCTCCCTTCTGCTGATTCTGCTTGTTGGGACTCTTTTCGGTTTTTTTAACGGGCTGATGGTTTCCAGGCTGAAGCTGCCTCCTTTCATCGCTACCCTTGGTACGATGATGATCTCCATGGGAGTGGGGTCAATTGTATCGAACGTCAGAAGCGCGACCTTTCCCACCCGCGCTGGCGAAGACGGATGGTTTAAAAACATTTTCAAGATCATTACGGAGGACTACAATTCCATACCGACCGGTGCGGTGGTTCTGCTTATTGTGGCGCTGATTGCTTACATCATCCTGACGAAAACCAGGATGGGACGGTACATATTTGCCATCGGCAGCAACAAGGAAGCCGCCAGGCTTTCCGGGATAAATGTGAAGAAATGGGAAATGATGGCCTATGTTACCAGCGGGGTCTGCGCAGGCATAGGAGGAATCGCTTTTCCCGCGGTCTACACCACGGTCATGCCTGCACAGGGGCAGGGCTTCGAGCTCTACGCCATAGCTGCCGCGGTAATCGGAGGTACATCCCTGTCCGGTGGAATCGGATCGGTTTTTGGAACCCTTATCGGTGTCTATATCATAAGCGTTCTGCGTTCCGGTCTTCCGGCTATGGATCTGCAGGCTCATTACCAGACCTTTTTTACCGGGGTTGTGGTAATCGGCGCCGTACTGCTGGACATCTATCGCAATAAAAAAGCTTCAGAGGTTCGCGTTCTTTCGGCGGCAGATGTGTACCGTGAGGATGTGAACGAAAAAATCAGGGATCTCAAGCAGCGCTTATCCTCTGCAGGCGACGAAGAAATAAAAGAGATAAAAAATGAGATCGCTGAACTGAAGCAGGAACGGAACCGTGAGTTCCGTAAAATGAAAAGCGAGCAGAAACATACCCAGGCGCAGGTAAAGAGAGAGGAGCGCCAGGCTGATGAGGAGCTGAAACGCCAGCTGAAAGATGAATCCGAAGAATAGAGTCGATAACCTGAATGTAGATTCGGGTAAAAATATCAGGAGGAATTTTATGAATGTATCGAAGAGAGCATGTATCGTGGTTTTAGCAATGATCATGCTGACGGTTTTCACTCTGGGAGTATTCGCCGGAGGGCAGAAAGACGGAGGAAGAGCCTACATCGCTGTTGTATCCAAGGGTGAGCAGCACGACTTCTGGCAGCAGGTAAAACTGGGTGCCCAGACAGCGGCCACGGAGCTGGGAGTCGACATGACCTTTGAAGGACCTGCTTCGGAAAGTGATGTGCAGGATCAGGTTGAAATGCTCAACGCGGCTCTGGCAAAGGCTCCCGCAGCAATTGCCCTGGCAGCACTTGATACCAACTCGGTTATAGACCAGCTGATCGAAGCCCGCAACCGAAAGATCCCGGTAATTGGTTTTGACTCCGGTGTTCCCGAGGCCCCGGAAGGATCTATTTACGCAAATGCTTCTACCGATAACTATAACGCAGCCGGTGTCGCCGCCGAGAAGATGTTCGAAGTAATAAAAGACGATATAAAATCAGCAAGCGCCGCTAATCCGGTGAAGATTGTGGTCATGAATCAGGATGCTTCCGGTGAATCTCTGCTGAGCCGCGGACGCGGATTCCGGGACAGAATGGTTGAACTTGTTGTCTCCCAGGCAGGAATTGCCAAGAGCGACATAAAGGTCATGGGGAACCCGGCTTACATTGCCTCCGACAGCCCCACCTCGGGCAGTAAGATCATGATCGAAATGGTCGTTCCCGCCTCCGCATCGGCAAGCGACTCCATGGCTGCATCCACCGCGGTACTGAACAGGGTTGATGAGCAGAATATTCTCGGCATTTTCTGTTCCAACGAAGCAACCGTTAAGGGTCTTCTCGCTGCGACCAACGACGGTTCGGCACTGCCCCAGAACTATTCCGACCTGGTGGTTATCGGATACGACGCCGGAGCAGGACAGAAAAACGCTGTACGTAAAGGTTACTTCCTTGGTTCTATAACCCAGGATCCCTTTCAGATCGGCTACAAGGCAGTTGAACTGGCAGTTAAGGCATACAAGGGCGAATCTGTTTCCGACGTTGATACAGGCGCGAAATTCTACAATGCAGACAACATGGACGATGCCGATATCAAAGGTCTTCTGTACGATTGATCCGTTCAAATTGAAAAAGTGACATTTCAAAGGGCTGCCGATTTTCGGCAGCCTGTTTTGATTTATTGTCCTGCGTGATGAACCTGAGGGTTACTGCCCTGTAAAGTCTTACGTAGTGTCCCAAACCGTGGGGATGAACAATACACGGGATTTGAGAATTACCGGGAATCTGGAGAAACCTCTGCAACGCTGCGCAATTTAGCAGATAAATCTCTGCCAGCAGAAGTTTTAATTCCGATTCATCCCCACGGTTCAGGACACTGATATGAATTTTCCCCTTGCCGCATATCCGGTCTCTTATTATACTGATTTTTTCCGAAGATTTGACTTTGACGGAGGTCTCTATGCCTGTAAATCTTAAGGGTCGCAGCCTTATCAGCCTCAAAGATTTTACCCCTGCCGAGATCCGCTACCTTCTTGACCTTTCTCTTGACCTGAAGCAGAAGAAGCGTGCCGGTATCCCGGGAAATCTGCTTGCCGGTAGAAACATCGTCCTGCTTTTCGAAAAGACCTCCACCCGTACCCGCTGCGCCTTTGAGGTGGCAGCCTTTGATGAAGGCGCCCGGGTAACCTTTCTAACCAACAGCCAGATTGGGAAAAAGGAGTCGATTAAGGATACTGCCCGGGTCCTGGGCAGTATGTACGACGGCATAGAGTTTCGCGGGTTCCGGCAGGAGACGGTGGAGGAGCTTGCCGCCTGTGCGGGAGTCCCGGTCTGGAACGGACTAACCGACCGCTACCACCCGACCCAGGTACTGGCGGATCTGATGACCCTGGAAGAGATGGTCCCGAAGCCCCTGTCTCACATGAAGCTTGCCTATATCGGGGATGCCCGCAACAATATGGGAAACTCCCTGCTTATCGGCTGTGCCAAGATGGGGATTAATTTTACCGCTGTTGCCCCCAAAGAGCTTTTTCCTGATCCTGTGCTTGTAGACCAGATGCGGGAGGTAGCCGCACAAAGCGGCTCCGTAATCGAGCTGAGCGAGGACATCCCCCGGGGTGTTGCCGGCTCAGATGCCGTCTATACCGATGTCTGGGTCTCCATGGGCGAGGAAGACCAGTTTGCCCGGCGAATTGCTCTTTTAAAGCCTTACCAGGTTACCAAAGAGATGCTTGAGATGACCGGCAACCCGGATGTCCGGTTCCTCCATTGTCTACCCTCCTTTCATGATCTGAATACGGAGACCGGCAGGGCGGTACACGACGAGTTCGGCCTTGATGCCATGGAGGTCAGCGACGAGGTTTTTGAGGGCCGGAACTCCGTGGTCTTTGACCAGGCGGAAAACCGCATGCACACCATTAAAGCAGTCATGGCGGCTACTATCGGGAACCTGTAGTTATAGTAGTTCTAAAAGGACAATCCATCTCCATCAGGATCAAAACCCTTCAGGGCCTGCAGCATTGTTTCCGGGGTGTCCGTAAAGATTCCCCGGACCCCCATTCGTAATAGCCGTTTGGCCTCCTGTGGATCGTTGACGGTCCAGACCTGCACCGGAATACCGGATTTTGCCCAGGAGGAAATCAGTCTTCGGTTTACCACCTGCAAGTTTCCATGGACCTCCGGCACCTGGAATACCCGGCCTTTGATAAGTCCCAAGGCCAAAGGTCTGGCAATATTCAGCCCCGGCCGGTTGAGAACCACCGCCGTGCGGACCTCAGCCGGACTCATTGAGCTAAGGCAGGCCGGGGCCAGGCGGCGAAACCGGCGCAAGACCGGTCCGTGAAAACTCCCGGTAATTATCCGCTCCCAGGCGCGGTGAGCCGCCAATACCTCGGCATAGCGCACAGCAATCCTGGGGTTCGGGCTTTTCAGATCAATATTGAATACCCTGTCTGGGAATTCCTCCAGCAGCTCGTTCAGGGTCATGATGTACAGGCCCATCCCACGGAAGGGATAATCTCCCTTATGGCCCCTGTGGCTGAAACCGGCGTCAAGGCTTCGTAAGTCCGCAAGGGTCGTTTCCGCTATTACCAGGTCCCGGTTGGTGTTTCTGCCGGTCCTTTCATCGTGCCACAGTACCAGCTCGTCGTCTGCGGTCATATGCAGGTCTGTCTCCACCATGGGGCAGTCGAGATCGAAGGCGCTGCGAAAAGCGGGAAGGGTGTTTTCCGGAAAGGAAGCTGAATTGCCCCGATGGGCAAAAACACCGGTCCGAAGAGAAAGAATGTCTCTGGCGGAAATCATCTGTTGGTCTCCATGCTGTAATCCTGCAGAAAAGTGATAATTGTTTCAATTGTCCAGACCTCATGATATACTTCCGGCGTGAAAAAAACCCGCGGATTTACCGCATGAAAAAGATTTATACTGTTACTCCGGATATCCTTAATGCTGCGGGTGAAGTTTCCACCCAGGTAAAGCGTCTTCTGCAGCAGCTTGGGGTTTCCCAGAAGGATGTCCGCAGGTTTTCTGTGGCCCTGTACGAAGGAGAGATCAATATGGCGGTACACGCCGACGGTGGTACTGCGGAAATAGATATAAGCCCCGGACAGATCAGTGCCGTGCTGAAGGACAAGGGGCCCGGAATCGCCGATGTTGAGCTTGCCATGCAGGAGGGGTATTCCACAGCCAACGAGTATATCCGGGAGCTTGGTTTCGGTGCGGGGATGGGATTGCCTAACATGAAGCGTTATACTGATATATTTTCTTTGGAGTCTTCTCCGGGGTCCGGAACTACCGTCTCTTTTACTGTCTTTTTAAGCGGGACTGCTGAATGACCCGTCACTCTGTTATGCTGCTTGAGGATCGCTGTAAAGGCTGTACCCTCTGTGTTACCCGCTGTCCCACCGAGGCTATCCGGGTCAGGGGAGGCAAGGCTTTTATCATAACTGAACGCTGCATAGACTGCGGCGAATGTATTCGGGTGTGTCCTCATCATGCAAAAACCGTCCGTTCCGACAGCCTTGCCGAGGCCCTTGCTCTCGATGCACCTGTGGCCATGGTGGCTCCCAGTTTTTACGGACAGTTTAAATCCTCCATTCCTATGGATGCCCTCCTGGGGGCCCTGCAATCCCTTGGTTTTGCCGGAGTTGAGGAGGTTGCTCTGGGAGCGGAGATTGTCACCGAGGCCACGGCCGGGATTCTTGAAAGCGGCAAATATCCCCGGCCCCTTATCTCATCCTCCTGTCCTGCAGTGGTGCGCCTGGTGGAGGTACGGTTCCCTGCTCTGTTGCCCAATCTGGTTCCTCTCCCTTCTCCCATGGAGGTTACGGCCCGGCTTATCAGGCAGCGATACGGAAAAGAAGCTTCTCCGGTTTTTATTACCCCCTGTCCTGCCAAGATTACCGACGCGCGGTATCCTCTGTTTGCGGAGGACTCAAGCGTGGCGGCAGCTGTTCCTGTTCGTGATGTTTTTGCCGGAATTGTAAAGGCCATAGGCACGGTAAATGTTGCACCCGGGGCGGGAAAGACGGGAATTCTCTGGGGCCGCAGCGGTGGAGAGAGCCGTTCCGTGGCCCCTGGAGAGGGAATCGCCGTAGACGGTATACGGAACGTCTCTCTGCTTCTGGAGAAGATCGATTCAGGCAACAGCGAAGGAATTACCTTTATAGAAACCATGGCCTGTCCCGGGGGCTGCGTGGGCGGGGCGCTGCAAGTGGAGAATCCCTTTATGGCGCGATCCCGGCTGGCAGCCCGGGCGGAGGAATCCGGCAGGGAGACAGGAGAACACTCTGAGCAGGAGAAGTGCGGCAGTCTGCTGGGTGCTGCAATCATGACCAGGGAGAACAAGGTCATGGCTCTGGACTCTGACCCGGAGCGTGCCTTAAACAAGCTGGAACGTCTTGAAGTACTTGCAGAAGAACTTCCGGCCCTGGATTGCGGCTCCTGCGGTGCTCCCAATTGCAGGGCTTTGGCAGAGGACATTGTTCAGGGGCGAGGAAAAGAGACGGATTGTATATTCGTACTGCGGGCTAAAATCAGAAAGCTGACCGAAGAGATGATTGCCCTGGATGATCAGCGCGAGAGAAACGGCGATTAATCCCGGCAGGCTCCTGGTTTTTCTCCCCCCCGGGGTGGAACAGGGGCTTTGTTTCCTTCGCAATCGACGCAGGCGAAGGTTACGGAGGTAGAGAAGACCAGCTTCTCCTCCCTGGCTCCCGGTTCATCCGACCACACATCGACGCTGTATGTAAGAGAAGTCCGGCCGTGGCGGGTCTCCCGGGTATCAAAGCGCAGAATTGCTCCCACCGGTACCGGGTTTCTGAAGGCAATATCGTCCATGGCCCTGGTTACGAGCATGCATCCGGGGTACTCCTTTGCTGCTGTCAGCCAGGCATTCTCATCGACCCATTTGAGCATCTGGCCGCCGAACAGATTGCCGTGATGATTTAAATGTTCCATGCGTACGATAGTGTAGGTGTTCATGATATAACTATATCGACCCCGGGGATTTAAAGCAATTACGGGCTTTCTGCGCTGAAAAGAAATAGACGCTTGAAAAGCTCCGGAAATTTGTGAAGAATACTATGGGCGGTCAGACACCTCCTGGAGTTTTCGTACGTTCGTATCGTAAGGTAGTAGTAAAGGCGTGAAGAAGGTTTATAAAGAGATCATTCTGGATATTATCAACTCTGTCCGTGATCAGGACCTGGCTCCCGGTGACCGCCTGCCGCCGGAACGGGATTTTGCCGAGAAATTCGGGGTCTCCCGGGCTTCGGTCAGAGAGGCCCTGCGCGTCATGGAGATTGTCGGTCTTATTGAAACCCGGCGCGGCGGCGGTTCCTATATTACCGAACTCAATATAATTCCCTTTCTCTCTACCCTGGCGCCCCTTTTTGTAGAACGCCAGGGCCTGACCTTTGAACTTCTTGATCTTCGTTTCCTGCTCGAACTGAAGGCTGCTGAACTGGCAGCGGTAAAGATGACGCCGATTAAAGCCAGCTATCTTATGGAACCGATTGAGCGCATGAAACGCGCCGTCTCAGAGGAAAATCCCACCCTGAGTGCCAAGGCGGACATGGAGTTTCACGAGCGTATATTCGAAATCGCGGACCATTTTGTTCTGCAGAAAAGCGCCGAGTTTGTTACCACCTTCCTGGAAGTCTCGATTAAGGGACGCCGCCAGCTGGTGCTGGAACGGGCGGAAAACCCGGCAGAGCTGTATCAGCAGCACAAGGAGATCTATGATGCCATAGTAACCGGCAAGCCGGAAGAGGCTTCGACCCGCATGAAAGAGCACTTGAGCCTGGTGCTGGAGATCTACCGCCAGGAGGATCCTCCGCTTCGTGATCAGTCCGTCGGATTAAAGGGCATCATATAAAGCGGTCCATCCTGCTTAAGCAGAATTTCCGGTATAAACAGCCCCTCCAGGGGAGATTTGAAGCTTTCTGCCATCCGCAGAGACAGAGGAATATCCCTGTTGGAATAATCAACCAGCATATACTGACCCCGTATCCCGGCAGCCTCGGCCGCCGTATCCAGGGCGTCCTGGAATCCTCCCAGCTGATCTACCAGACCGCGGTCCAGAGCCTGGCGTCCGGTCCATACCCGCCCCTGGGCAACCGCGTCAACCTCGGCTGTATCCATGCCCCGTCCCTGGGCCACGGTTTCTACAAACAGATCGTAGGTGTGGTCAACGAGGGCGGACAGTTTTTCCCGCTCTCCGGTACCGAGACGCCTGAGGGGGTTCGCGAAGCTGGCGTTGTCGGAGGTCCCGAGTTGCGCGGTGCCGATTTCGTACTTCTCCAGCAGCCCGGCGAACTCCGGCAGGGCGACATACACCCCGATTGAACCGGTCACGCTCAAAGGAGAGGCAACTATTGTGTCCGCGTAGGCCGAAATATAATATCCCCCGGAGGCCGCTGCCCCCCCCATGGAGACGATGACCGGTTTGCCGGCTTCGACAGTCAGCTGTACCTCCCGGGCGATCACGTCCGAGGCCAGGGACGATCCACCTCCCGAATCTACCCGGATAAGCAGGGCTTTGACGAAAGGATTCTCCCGGGCGGCGCGGATTGAAGCACCAAGGGTCTCGGAACCGATTGTTGAACCCGGGACTCCTTTACCGGGAATTATGTTTCCCACTGCATAAATCAGGGCAATCTGGTTTGCGAAAGGATCGCTCCAGTCACGGCGGAAGGATTTTGTGAAATCTCCGTTGCTGATAACCGGGTGCTGATGGAAGTCTTCCAGCTTGCCTGCCAGCTGGTCGTGGTAGATTACTCCGTCGACGAGTCCTGCTTTTAGAGCGTCCCCGCTGATAAGGTAGGGGCCTGCAGCGACAATCTCTTCCAGATCTCCCGACAGTTTATCTCCCCGCCCTGACCGGATCAGCGCCAGGACCTCTTCCAGCACATCACTGTAAAATGTTTCGAGCATTTCCCGCTCTTCCGCGGTTATACCAGGCTCCGAAACAAAATTGGCACCGTTCTTAAATGGATGAGACCGAATGTTATGTACCTTGACGCCGAAGGAGTTTAAAAGTCCGCCAAAGTAGAGCCTGGTACCCCCCAGGCCGGTTAAGTCCACCCGCCCAAGACGGTTCAGGTAGATGGCGTCTCCTGTTGAGGCCGCCAGGACATAATTCCAGAGGGATATGTTTTCGTAGTAGTACACCACCTTCTTGCCGCTTTCCCGGAAGCGGTTCAGAGCGCTGATCAGTTCAAGGTAGCCGGCCCAGCTGGTCCGGAAGTTCTGCCTTTCTATTACGATACCTTTAACCGCGGGGTCCTTTTCCAGGCGCCTCAGTTCTTCCAGAACCTGGAAAAGAGTGGGAGAGGGGGGATCGAAGAAGAAAAAACCGGGAGCCGACTCCTCAGTAATCTCCGGACCGGGATTAAAGCGGATATAGGGATCGGTCATGGGGACTCTGGGGGACGAATATTTCCGTGTTCCCAGATGAACATAGGCCGCTCCCCGGGTTTTATTGTCTATCAGGGTGCCGCTTCGTATGGTTCCAACACTGTAGGAAAGACCGGCGGTAAACCTGTCGGTCTCCATGTTGTAGGCAAGAGAAAAAGCGAAACCCGGCAGTGTATCTACAGGCTCGCTGCTTGCATGCAGCACCGGGCTGTTAATCGACCCGTCCCAGGGTACATCTATTCCCAGGGTCAGCAGGGAGGGGTTATTCTCCGTGAAAAAAAGTGGCCGTACTCCCACCCCGGCAACCCCGGCGGCATCACTGGTAAAAAGCTTTTCGCCGGTTGCAGCCAGGGACAGAAAGTCCGACGGTCGGGCCAGAAATCCGATTGTCGCGTCCGAGTCGTCCAGTTCCGAGTTCTGCCAGCTGCCCTGCAAACCAAAATAGAAATTGGGAAAGAGCGGAAAGGCCGCCAGCAGATTATGGGTGTAATCGGTATCCTGCTTATCGAAGTAGTATCCAAGGTTGGTAAACGCCAGCTGCAGGGAGTACTCATTAAAAAGGTCCGGCCGTTCTCCCTCGTCCCCGTCCAGCAGATAGGGGTGGATCAGAGCAAATCCTCCGGCATTGCCGAAAGCCATGGATGCGGGGTTGACCCTCAGGCTCAGGAAATCATCGCCGGTCGCGGTCCCGGGATAATCCAGGGAAAAGAGAAGGGTGGAAAGAGAAATCAGGATATAGAGTGACAGATATCTTTTTTTCATACCAGCTATCCTTGGCTTGGAGAATGGGTTTCTGATTAACAGTAGTCAGCCCGGGTTACAGGGTCAAGAGGGGGGACGACTTCACACAACAATGTAGAAAATTCTTGACGAGTATACATAAATGTAGGTCCTTTTCAGCCTATAAGGGAATGCTGAACCTGTAATGCCGGACTATGTAGGGACATTTGTCTTTGGCATAATTATTGCATGAATATCCTGGATGAGCGGTTTTACATCGACACCTGCGTCAAGAATAACCCTGATCGACTCAAGCCTTCGAGACGGCGAACAGGCACCCGGGATTGCTTTTTCTTTGGAGGATAAGATCAGTCTTGCCCATGCATTGAACGATTCCGGCGTTGATGAGATTGAACTGGGAATCCCCTCAGCTGGAAACAGCGTCGCGAGCCTGGTACGGGCACTTAACGGCCCGGGGTTTACAACCCTTGTATTCTGCCGCGCCCGCATGGAAGACCTGCGGGCTGCATCGGACTGCGGGGCTGACCGTGTGCATATATCTTTCCCGCTTTCCGAT
Organism: Marispirochaeta sp.; assembly: GCF_963668165.1. Taxonomy (NCBI): domain Bacteria; kingdom Pseudomonadati; phylum Spirochaetota; class Spirochaetia; order Spirochaetales; family Spirochaetaceae; genus Marispirochaeta; species Marispirochaeta sp. The sequence continues at coordinate 2,001,964 of NZ_OY764209.1, forward strand.
CGTCTGCTTGGCGCCCTGAACATGTCCTATTTTGCTCTTGTTAAACATGTCTCGCAATTAGGCGAATACTGCAGGGAGCACTTTGATTTTTTTTCCGCCGGTTTGTTTGATGCATCCCGGGCTGGAAATGCGCGTTGCCTGGATTTTGCCGTTTAGCCGCAGATGCCGGCTTCATGCGCATGCGCTATGCAGATACCCTGGGAAGCATGTTCCCCTGGGAGGTTGAAACTGCAGTTACTTGCTTATCCTCTTCCGGTCTTCCCCTGGAATTCCATGCCCACAACGATCTCGGGCTTGCAGGTGCCAACTCCCTGTCTGCTGTCCGGGCGGGGGCTGCTGCCGTTAGCGGGACTATTCTTGGAATCGGGGAGCGGGCGGGGAACCTGGCTCTGGAGGAGTTCGTCGTGGCGCTCCAGCTTTCCGGATTAGGCCGGTCACGGATAAAGCATACTTCCCTGGGCGCATTATGTTCCCTGACTGCCAGACTCAGCGGAAGAGATATTCCCCCGGACAAACCGATTGCCGGCAGTTCGGTTTATTCCCATGAATCGGGGATACACGCTGCTGCAATGCTCCGGGACCCGGAGTGCTTCCAGATGATAGACCCGGAAAAACTGGGCTTAGAAAAAGGGAAAACTGTTTTTGGGGTAAGTTCCGGTCGTCATGCCCTTGCGGCATGCCTTGAATCCTGGGGAATACATCTTGAAGGTTCCCATATTACCCGGTTTCTCTGCTGGCTGCGCAGCAAGGCCAGATCTGAAAAACGCTCTTATGACAGTGAAAGTATGGAGTCTCTTTATGAAGAATTTAAACAACAGTCTTGAATCCCCGGTTAACTGTGTACGCTGTGAAGTACAGTTTAAGGAGATTCTGGAGCTTCTGGATTCACTGAACCGAACTATACAAGATGATGAAGACATCTCTCTTATTCTTCGGGATTCTCTTTTGGTTCTATCCCGGCGCAGTGAATTCCTGCGGGGCAGTGTTACGATTCTTGATCGCAGGAGCGGCAGGATCTTCACCAAGGAATCCTTCGGCTTCAGTTCAGAAGAACAGAACCGCGGCATCTATGTACTGGGGGAGGGCATAACCGGAGAGGTTGTGGAAACGGGTAAACCGATTATGGTGGAACGCATTTCTGCAGACCCCCGTTTTCTCAACCGTACCGGCGCCCGCCGGAATGTGGGGGAAGAGAATACCTCGTTCCTCTGTGTTCCTGTTAAATCGAACCGTGAAGTGATTGGGACTCTCAGCATTGACCGGGAGACCGGAGACCTGGAAGAGACCATGCGCGACCTTAAAGTCATTGAGATCGTTGCCTCCATGATAAGTCAGGCGGTACGCCTGTACCGCGCCCATCATGAGGAACGGCAGGAGCTTATCAGCGAGAACCTGCGTTTGACAGAAGCTCTGGAAGCTTCCCTGCGGCCTAGACACATTATTGGTGAAACCACCAACATGAGGGGACTGTATGCTATGGTCAAACGGGTTGCAAGGACCAATGCCACTGTACTCATTCTGGGGGAAAGCGGCGTTGGCAAGGAGCTGGTTGCAAGGGCGGTCCATGAAGAGAGTGACCGCAGGGAAAAGCCCTTTATTTCCCTGAACTGTGCTGCCTTGCCGGAGAACATCATAGAAAGCGAGCTCTTCGGCCATGAACGGGGGGCCTTTACCGGGGCGGTGGCGGAGCGTAAAGGCCGTTTTGAGCTGGCGGAAGGGGGAACAATTTTTCTCGATGAGATCGGTGAACTGAGTATGAATATGCAGGCCAAGCTGCTCCGTGTCCTGCAGGAGCGGGAGTTCGAGCGGGTCGGAGGAATGCAGACTCTCAGGGCGGATGTTCGAGTACTGGCTGCGACGAACCGGGATCTGGAAGAAGAAGTGCGGCAGACGCGGTTTCGTGAAGATTTATATTACCGCCTCAACATTATTCCCCTTACCGTTCCTCCTTTTACGGGAACGCAAGGCTGACATCCTTCCCCTGGTCAACCATTTCATCGAGAAATGCAACCGCCGTAACGGTCTTGCAATTCGGCGTATATCCACTCCCTCTATCGATATGCTGATGGCCTATCATTGGCCGGGTAACGTACGGGAGCTGGAAAACTGCATCGAACGAGCGGCCATTCTTTCGGAGAACGGAGTAATCCACGGATATCACCTTCCACCCACCCTTCAGGTGGCCGCCCCGGCGGCGCAGGGATCTCCGGAGTCCGGTTCACTGCAGCAGCGCCTGGACAGCTTTGAATATGAACTTTTGGTGGATGCCCTCAAGGTCAGCAAGGGAAACCTCTCCAGGGCGGCGGAAATACTGGGCCTGACAAACAGGCAGATCGGAATTCGCATGCGGAAGTATGTCCTTGATTACCGCGATTTCCGAATTCTCTAAACTCCGGAATAGTGTTTACAAACAGGTAAGAAACCGCCTGCAATCAGGGAACTTGTTTACCAAAAGGTAAAAAATACAATCCATGCAAAACACCTCATTCTCAGGAGAGCAAGTTGTAACTCTCTTCGGTAAAAGAACTTATAAGAAGTTTTAGCTTTTTCAAACTCCTGGCATGCTGCTTGCATAATACGCCTTGTTCCCGGATAAGGGAAACAAGGTTTAAGCGGGAGGAATCCTATGAGAAAAATTGCCATTTACGGGAAGGGTGGAATCGGAAAATCCACTACAACCCAGAATACCGTAGCCGGGTTGGCCGAGATGGGGAAGAAAGTCATGGTCGTTGGCTGCGATCCCAAAGCCGATTCTACCAGGCTGCTTCTGGGCGGCCTGGCGCAGAAGACCGTACTCGATACGTTGAGAGAAGAAGGGGAAGATGTTGACCTGGAAGACATTCTGAAAGAAGGGTTCAGGAGTATCTGCTGCGTCGAGTCCGGTGGCCCGGAGCCCGGTGTCGGGTGTGCGGGTCGGGGTATCATTACCAGTATCAACATGCTTGAACAGCTTGGTGCCTATGATGACGACAAGGAACTGGATTACGCCTTTTACGACGTACTTGGTGACGTAGTCTGCGGAGGATTCGCCATGCCGATTCGTGACGGAAAGGCCCAGGAGATCTATATCGTTGTCTCCGGAGAGATGATGGCCATGTACGCGGCCAACAACATCTGTAAGGGTATTGTCAAGTACGCGGATTCCGGAGGAGTACGCCTGGGGGGGCTGATCTGCAACTCAAGAAAGGTGGATAACGAAGCGTCCATGATCGAAGAGCTGGCCCGGCAGCTGGGTACCCAGATGATCCACTTTGTCCCCCGGGACAACATGGTCCAGCGGGCGGAGATAAACCGCAAAACAGTCATTGACTATGATCCGTCCCATGTCCAGGCGGATGAATACCGCGCACTGGCAAGGAAGATTGACGAGAACAAGATGTTCATCATTCCCAAACCCCTGCCCATAGAGACCCTGGAAAAACTGCTGATTGAATTCGGTATAGCGAACTAGGACGCGATTTTAAGGAGAGTAAATAATGGCCCAGATTTTAGTGAGATCAATTGTCCGGCCGGAAAAGTCCCAGGACGTTATCGACGCGCTCCTCGATGCCGGATACCCGGCGGTTACCAAGGTGAGTGTCGCCGGCCGGGGACAGCAGCGGGGGCTGAAGGTAGGGGAGGTTACTTACGACGAGCTTCCGAAGGAGATGCTCATGACGGTTGTTCCGGAATCCGAGAAGGACCTGGTGTTACGGACTGTTATGGAAAACGCCAGGACCGGTGAACGGGGGGCCTGCGGAGACGGTAAGATCTTTGTCTCCCCGGTGGAGCAGATCTACACAATCAGTTCGGGATTTCTCGAAGAGTAAGGAGAAATGCAGATGAAAGAGGTTATGGCTGTCATCAGGATGAACATGATGAACAAGACCAAGGAGGCCCTGAGTAATGCCGGGTTCTCCTCTTTTACCGCAACCGGAAGAGTCCTCGGCCGCGGCAAGGGGCTTGTGGATTACCGGATGATGAAAGGTGCTGAAGAAGGGGTGCCTGAGGCCCTGGCAAGTCTTGGCGAAGGGCCGCGGATGATTCCCAAGCGGATTATTACTCTGGTGGTACCGGAAGAAAAGGCCAGACTGGCTGCAGATACGATTATCAGTGTCAATAAAACCGGCAAACCGGGAGACGGGAAGATTTTTATTCTTCCTGTTCTTGATGCCATGCGGGTGAGAACAGGCGAGACGGGTCTCAAGATTCTCTGAATCGGGAGGCAGAAGCATATCGACTTCAAGGAGCACAGGCTCATGTCAGATTATGATTTTGATCATGCGGTGTTTACCGAATCGGTAACCGCAAAATATCCGCCCAAGATAGCGCGGAAACGGAAGAAAGCGATTGTTGTTAATGATCCGAACCTTATTCCTGAGGTGCAGGCTAACGTTAGGACCATCCCCGGAATAATTACCCAGCGGGGATGTTCCTACGCTGGCTGCAAGGGGGTTGTTCTCGGCCCGACACGGGATATCGTCAATATAACCCACGGTCCCATAGGCTGCGGGTTCTATTCCTGGCTGACCCGGCGCAACCAGACCTCACCGGAAAAGCCGGATGACCCCAATTACATGACCTACTGCTTTTCCACAGACATGCAGGATTCAAATATTGTTTTCGGCGGGGAAAAGCTGCTGCGTCAGGCGATTCAGGAGGCCTATGATCTTTTTCATCCCGGGGCTATCGCAGTATTCGCCACCTGTCCGGTGGGTCTGATAGGGGATGATATTCACACGGTTGCCCGGGAGATGAAGGAAAAGTTCGGGGACTGCAACGTATTCGCCTTTTCCTGCGAAGGGTACAAAGGCGTCAGCCAGTCCGCCGGACATCACATCGCCAACAACCAGCTCTTTCGGCATCTGGTGGGTAACGACAATACTCCGCTGGATGGAAAGTTCGTTATCAATCTGCTGGGAGAGTACAATATCGGAGGCGACGCCTTTGTTCTGGAGGATCTTTTTGAGCGCTGCGGGATCACCCTGAACGCCACCTTTTCCGGCAATTCCACCATAGCCCGGTTCGAGCGCAGTCATATGGCGGATCTGAACGCGATCATGTGCCACAGGTCCATCAACTATGTGGCGGAAATGATGGAGGAGAAGTTCGGTATTCCCTGGATCAAGGTCAACTTCATAGGAGCCGAAGCCAGTGCTAAATCCCTGCGGAAGATCGGCGAGTATTTCGGTGATTCTGAACTGTCTGCCAGGATAGAAGAGGTAATAACCGAAGAGATGGAGGCTATAGAACCGATCAGGGATTCTATTCGTCTGAAGAACCAGGGCAAAAGGGCCATGCTATTTGTCGGAGGATCCAGAGCTCACCATTACCAGGACCTTTTCCGGGAGATAGGCATGGAGACCATTGCTGCCGGCTACGAGTTTGCCCACCGGGACGATTACGAAGGTCGCAGGGTTCTTCCCTCAATCAAGGTGGACGCTGACTCCCGCAATATCGAGGAACTCAAGGTGGAGAAGGACCCGGAACGGTACCGTCCCCGGAAAACCGCCGAGGAGATGGCTGTGCTGCGGGAAAAGGGTTTCGATTTCAAGGATTACGAGGGGATGATGTCCGATATGGAATCAGGAAGTCTGGTTATAGACGATATCAGCCATTTCGAGATGGAAAAAGCCATTGAGTACTACAAGCCTGCGGTGTTCTGCGCAGGAATAAAAGAGAAGTATGCGGTCCAGAAGATGGGTGTGCCCATGAAGCAGCTGCACAGCTACGATTACGGCGGTCCCTACGCGGGGTTCTCCGGGGCCGTCAATTTCTTCAGGGACATTGACCGTATAATCAACAGTCGTGTCTGGGGCCTTATAGGTGCGCCCTGGGAGAAGGACCCTTCCCTGCGGGCGGCCTACCACACCTACACGGAGGAGTAAAAGATGTTATTGCGACATACACCGACAGATATTGTACAGCGCGAGGCCCTGACCATCAATCCGGCCAAGACATGCCAGCCCATAGGGGCTATGTACGCGGCCCTGGGGGTACACGGATGTCTTCCTCACAGTCACGGGTCCCAGGGCTGCTGCGCCTATCACCGCTCAACCCTGACCCGGCATTACAAGGAACCGATCATGGCCGGCACCAGCTCCTTTACCGAAGGCTCTTCGGTCTTCGGCGGGCAGGCGAATCTGCTGACAGCCCTGAACACCCTGTTCACTGTCTATAATCCGGATATTGTTGCGGTGCATTCGACCTGCCTTTCCGAGACCATCGGGGATGATCTGCCGCAGATTATCAAGAAGGCGGTAGACGATGGCAAGGTTCCGGAAGGCAGGAAGGTTATCTATGCCAACACGCCGTCCTATGTGGGCTCCCATGTAACGGGTTTTTCAAACATGGTCGCCGGCATTGTGCGGGGTTTTGCGGAGGATGCCGAGGAGAAGCTGAACCAGATAAATGTAATTCCGGGATGGGTTGAGCCCTCGGACATGCGGGAGATAAAGCGGCTTTTACGGGAGATGCGGGTTCCCGCAATAGTTTTTCCCGACACCTCGGATGTTCTGGATGCTCCAATGACGGGCAGGCATGAGATGTACCCCCGGGGTGGCACGACCCAGGAGGAACTTGTGTCCACGGGAGCGAGCTTTGTGACTCTGGCTCTGGGGAGCTTCGCTTCGGAAACCGGTGCCCGGGAACTGAAAAAGCAGTGCCGTATTCCCTGCGAAGTGTTGGACCTTCCTATTGGAATCCGGGCTACGGACCGTTTCTTGCTGCGGGTTTCAGAGTTGACGGGACACCAGGTCCCTGAGGTCCTGAGTCTGGAACGGGGGCGGGCAGTGGATATTCTTACGGATATGGAACAGTACCTTACGGGGAAAAAGGTTGCTCTCTTCGGGGATCCGGATCAGCTGGTATCCATAACGGAATTCCTGACGGATATCGGTATGAAACCGGTGCACGTTATAAGCGGGACCTCCGGCAAGGTTTTTCCGGAACGTATCAGAGAGATCCTGGGATCCGACGAAGTGAATGTACATAATGGTCCACGGGCGGACATGTTCCTGCTGCATCAGCTGATAAAAAATGAACCGGTGGACCTTCTAATAGGAAACACCTACGGGAAATACATCGCCCGTGACGAGGACATTCCCTTTGTGCGCATGGGCTTCCCGATTCTGGATCGCATTGGACACAGCTATATGCCCTGTGTGGGGTATATGGGGGCCATACGGCTCATGGAACGGATATTAAACGTCATTATGGACCGGCAGGACCGGGACGCTCCCGAGGAGCGTTTCGAACTGGTCATGTAACGAGAACCAGAAGGAGAGAGATATGGGTACAATCCGGAGTTTGCAGGGAGACACCCTGCTGAGGGAACGGGAACGTCAGGTACTTACCGTCGGGAAGGACAGTCACGCCCTGCGCTGTGAAGCCCCTTCCACCGCCGGCGCAGTAAGTCAGCGTGCCTGCGTCTTCTGCGGCTCCCGGGTTGTTCTCTATCCCATAGCCGACGCCCTGCACCTTATCCACGGGCCTGTTGGGTGCGCTGCCTACACCTGGGATATCCGGGGAGCCCTCAGCTCGGGACCGGAGCTGCATCGCCTGAGTTTTTGCACGGACCTGCGGGAAAAGGATGTGGTATTCGGCGGTACCGGGAAACTTGAAAACACACTGCATGAACTGGTGTCCCGCTATCGCCCAAAGGCTGCCTTTGTCTATGCCACCTGCATTGTGGGAATCATCGGGGACGACGTAGACGCGGTATGCCGAAAGGCGGAGATGAGCCTTGGTCTTCCGGTAATCCCCGTTCATTCTGAAGGGTTTAAGGGAACGAAGAAAGACGGATACCGGGCGGCCTGTGCCGCCCTGGAGCGCATTGTGGGAAGCGTTGTATCCGCAGATCTACCGGAAAAAGAAGCAGCCGTGAATATCCTGGGGGAGTTCAATCTGGCTGGAGAGTCCTGGATTATTCGGGAATACTACCGGCGCATGGGGATCAAGGTTGTCTCGGTAATGACCGGCGACGGTCGGGTTGATGATATAGCCCGGGCCCACGAAGCCGGACTGAACCTGGTCCAGTGCTCCGGCTCTCTGACGCCCCTGGCTCAGGCCATGGAAGAGAAGTACGGCATCCCCTTCAAGCGGGTCTCTTATTTCGGCCTTGAAGACACCGCCGGAGCTCTCTACGAGGCAGCGGATTTCTTCGGCGATCCGGAGATCCGTCACAGGACCGAAGAACTTGTTCACGATGAGGTCCTCCGGGCGGAATCGGAACTTGCCGGGTATCGGGACCTGCTTGCAGGTAAACGGGCGGCCATATATGTGGGGGGGGGCCTTCAAGGCCTTTTCCCTGATCAAGCTGCTGCGCAGACTGGGGATGGATGTGGTTCTTGCGGGGAGCCAGACAGGCGGCCCCGAGGACTATGCACGTCTTGCCGCCATGTGCCCTCCGGGTACGGTAATCGTGGACGATTCAAACCCGCTGGAGCTCTGCAGGTTTCTGCTGGAGCTCGACGCTGATCTGCTGATCGGCGGGGTCAAGGAGCGTCCCCTGGCCTATAAGCTGGGTATCGGTTTCTGCGATCATAACCATGAACGCAAGATCCCCCTGGCGGGATTCATCGGGGCGGTCAATTTTGCCAGGGAAGTGGTAAATACTGTCAATTCGCCTGTCTGGCGCTTCATACGTCCAAGAGGAGGACATGCATGACGGTAAATCCTTGTCGGCTCTGCGCGCCTCTGGGGGCTGTACTCGTATTCAAAGGCTTTCGCGGCATGATGCCTTTGCTCCACGGTTCCCAGGGCTGCGCCACCTACATTCGGCGTTACTTGATCAGCCATTTCCGCGAACCCGTTGACGTCGCATCGTCCAGTTTTACCGAGGAGACCGCCATCTTCGGCGGGGAAGCACAGCTGCTGAAGGCCCTGAAGAACGTGAAAGCCCGCTATAACCCCGCGGCGGTGGGAATCGCGTCCACCTGTCTCTCGGAAACCATTGGTGATGATGTAGAGCTTTTTATAAAGGAACTGGAAAAGGAAGCTTTGCCCCTGGTTACCGTTTCTACTCCCAGTTACCGCGGTTCCCACGCCGAAGGTTTTCGCGATACCGCAGCGGCGGTACTGAAGCGCTTTCTCGGCATTACCGGGGAAGGCGGGGGACGTCGTGTACTTCTGCTGCCGGGGATTCTCAGTCCTGCTGACCTCCGGCATCTGAAGGAGCTGACTCGGTCCTTCGGTCTCGAACCGGTCCTCGCGCCGGACTATTCGGATACCCTGGATGGAGGAAACTGGGATACCTACCATGCACTGTCTCCCGGGGGTACCTCTCTCAAGATCCTGGGATCCATGGAGAGGAGGGACTCCTGGATTTCCTTTTCTGCCGGCGGCGAGCTGACACCGGCAGGGAGAATTGCCGGCAATGTGATGGGCGAAAAAGGATATTCCCTGGGCTATCCAACAGGAGTCGAAGCCATGGACGCATTTATTGCTGCCCTGCGGGATATAGCGGATACCGCGGTACCCGGGGAAATAGAAAGTGAACGCTCCCGGATGCTGGACAGTTATGCCGACTTCCACAAGTACCTTGCCGGTCTCAGGATTGCCGTCATTGCGGACCGGGATCTTGCTGACGGGATACTGCGGTTTCTTGGGGAGACTGGAGCCTCTGTCAGTTTTGCGGCGGCCCCGGATTCTCTTCCGGAGTATAAGGATGTGCCCGCATACGGAGAAGTCGACTATGACCGTATAGACTTGCTGCTGGAGGCTCATCCGACGGATCTGATATTGGGATCGAGCAAGGCTTATCCCCTTGTCCGCGGGAAGAATATACCACTGGTCCGTATCGGGTTTCCTGTTCATGATCGGGTAGGAGGTGCACGCATTCTGCATGTTGGCTACCGAGGTTCTCACCAGCTGCTGGACCGCATTGTCAATGCTCTGCTGGAACACCGTCAGACGGAGTCCCCTGTTGGCTATGCGTATCAGTAAAACCTTTAAGGAGAAATCCATGCTGAGTTTTCCAAGGCCGGAAAACGGCCATCCCTGTTTTAATGAATCCTCCTGTGCAAAGTCCGGCAGGGTGCATTTGCCGGTGGCACCGGAGTGCAATACGGCCTGCAATTTCTGCAACCGTAAATTCGACTGTCCCAACGAAGGGCGCCCCGGGGTCAGCAGCACAATTTTACGGCCGGAGCATGCTGTTCCGTATCTCAAGATGCTGGAGGGACAGATTCCTCTTGATGTGGTGGGTATTGCAGGTCCTGGAGATCCTCTGGCGAATCCTGAAAAGGTTTTTGCCGCATTGAAGCTTGTCCGGAAAACGTACCCGGGTATGGCGTTTTGTATGGCTACCAATGGACTGGCTCTGCCTGAGCACACAGAGCGGATAGCGGAACTCGGTGTCGGGTTCATGACGGTAACTGTCAATGCTGCTACCACCGGTACAGGGGCGCGGATTTACCGATGGGCCCGCTGGAAAAGAAAAGTCCTGCGGGGTGAGGAAGCCGCAGGGCGCATCCTGGAGAATCAGCTTACCGGAATCCGTCTGTTAAAAGAAGCGGGGATAACTGTGAAGGTAAACACTGTGCTGATTCCCGGGATTAACGACCTGGAAACAGAAGATATCGCGGACATGGTGCGCCTTACAGGAGCAGACGTAATGAATATCCTGCCCATGTTACCCGTGGCGGACACGCCGTTTTCCGGCATTGCCTCGCCGACGCTGGAAGCGCTTGAACGAGCGCGTTTACGTGCCGGAACCCGTATGAAGCAGATTTCGCACTGCCGTCGCTGCCGTGCCGACGCTGCGGGGAGTCTTGCAAATGGATTGCCCCCGGAAAAGGTGGCGACGCTTCTGCGGCACGCTGCTGCATATGCAGATAAACCCAGGGTCGCAATCGCCAGTCGGGAGGGAGTGCTGGTCAATCAGCACCTTGGCGATGCCGGCCGGTTCCTTATCTTTGCGTCCGGAGACGCGGGCCCTGAGCTGGTGGAAGAAAGGACTGCTCCGCCTTCCGGCTGCGGCGATTCCCGCTGGACCCGGTTGTGTGAACTGCTGGATGATTGCGCCTGGGTGGCTGTTACAGGAATCGGCGAACGACCCCGGGAGATTCTGGAATCCGCAGGAGTCCGGCCGGTCCTGCTTTCCGGTACTGTCGCCGAGGTTGCCGCCGGGCTCCTGCGCGGAGAGAACTGTTCACATCTTGCAGTGGGGAATTTCAGCTGTGCCGGAAACGGCCTGAGCTGTGCCTGATATAACAGAATAATCATCAAGGAGTTATTGTATGGAAAAACCGGAACGACACATTTTGGTCTGCGGCAGTTTCAGGGCTTCCGGGGAGTCCCAGGGGGTCTGCCACAGAAAAGGTTCTATCGATCTTATTCCCTACCTGGAGTCGGAGCTGGCGGACCGGGGTATGGGGGATGTTGCCGTTTCCATGACGGGCTGCCTTAAAGTGTGCGACCGCGGTCCCGCGATGGTAATCTATCCCGATAATCTCTGGTACGGCGGTGTCGAATCGGAAGACGATATAGATGCCATCCTGGATGCGCTGGAAGAAGATTCGCCGGCAGAGGAGTATCTCTTATGCTGAGAAGCAGTATCCGGATTTTTACGCTATCAGTTCTTCTTTCTCTTGTACCGCTTTTTGCTTCCGGTACAGCGGATGCTGCAGGCTATTCAGGCGTTCTGAAGGTGAGGGTTGCAGCGGCCTCCAGTTTACGGGAAGTAATGCCGGAACTGCTCGGAGCATACCACGAAGCAGGCGGAGCGGCTGAGATCGAAGTGATCTTCGGATCCTCCGGCAAGCTGTATGCCCAGATTGTCTCAGGAGCCCCTTACGATCTGTACCTGGCCGCCAATGAGAGATACCCTGCGAGACTGGTCGAGGAAGGGTATGGTGCAGGACTGCCTGAACTCTACTACAGCGGAACTTTGGTATGTGTTTCCGGCCTGGATGACTTTCCATCCGGAGAGGATTTTTCCGCTTTGCAGAACTGGATGGAGCATACGAGCGGAATGATAGCCATTGCCAATCCGCAAACGGCTCCATACGGAGAGGCCTATAAGCGTTTGTCGGAGAAGTGTCCGGAATATTTCCCCGGCGTCGATACTTCACGGATAATTACCGCAGGAAGTGTAAGCCAGGCCCTTCACTTTGCTCTTTCCGGAGCTGCCTGCGCCTTTGTCTCCCGGTCCCTTTTGAACGCGGAGCTTAAACGTAAGGTGGGGGTACTGGTTATTGACGAAGAGTACTCGGGATCCATTCCCCAGCATGGACTCCTTTTAAAGAACGGAGAAAGAAATCCGGAAGCCCGGCATTTCTGGGACTTCCTGCTCAGTCTTTCAGGCCAGGAGATATTTGCCAGGGCGGAGGAATAAAACGAGATGTTCGGACCCTTTTTACTTTCCCTGCGCCTGGCGGCCGTAAGCGCTCCTTTAACAGTGCTTATATCCCTGCCGGCGGCGATTTTGCTCTCGTTCCGGAGATTCAGAGGAAGCTTTGCCCTTGAAGTACTTTTCCTTACCCCCCTTGTGCTCCCTCCTACGGTATTAGGCTTTTATCTGCTGATTTTTTTCAGTCGTCTTGGCGGATTTCTGAGTTTCCAATTCAGCGGACTTGTGGTTGCAGGGATTGTGGTCGCTTTTCCCCTGGTGGTCCAGAATCTGAAGAACGGGATGTCCATGGTTCCCCGGGAGACCCTCGAAGCCAGCACATTATTGGGAAAATCCTGTTTGGAGACCTTTGCCAGGATTCTGCTGCCCCAGATCAAGGGTAATATTCTTGCGGCACTGGCTCTTTCTTTTGCCAAGATTACCGGAGAGTTTGGCGTCATGATGATGGTGGGAGGAAACATTGCCGGAAGTACCAGGCTGGCATCTCTCGCTTTATATGAAAGGGTCGAAGCTTTGGACTATGCAGCGGCCCATGCATATGCACTGCTGTTGGCCGCAGCAAATATTGGTATGCTCGCGGTTTTTTTGTGGATTACAAGGGGAAGCAGGAATGCTGCATATAGAGCTTGAAAAGCATGTGTCGACTCCCTCAGGTCCGCGTAATCTTCGATACACAGCAGAGTTCAGAACCGGAGCTTGCACAGCCATAAGCGGACCCTCCGGTGCAGGAAAAACCACCCTGCTGCGGATGATCGCCGGGCTCCTTGCCCCGGACAGAGGGTGTATTCTCATGAACGATACTCTGTGGTACGATTCCGCGACTGGATACTCCCGAGCTCCCGGCAGCAGGGGGATCGGGTATGTGAGTCAGCAGGATTCCCTGTTTCCCCATATGACGGTGGAACAGAATATCGGCTATGCCTGCAAAGATCCCGGATATGAACAGTTTTTGCTGCATATGACCGGACTTGGTGCGCTTCGTAAAGCACGGCCGAAACAGCTGTCAGGTGGTCAGCGTCAGCGTGTAGCCCTCTGCCGGGCCCTTTCTCATCGGCCCGGTCTGCTCCTGCTGGACGAACCCTTTTCTGCGCTGGACAGGACTGCTCGTCATTCACTTCAGAATCAGCTGGAAAAGATCCGGGACAAGCTGGGGCTGACGGTGTTACTTGTGTCCCACGACGAATATGAAATGGCCAAGCTTGCCGATAGAGCTCTGGTTCTTGAAGATGGTGAGTGCTATGAAGTCCCTGTTATTTCATATCTCCGGGGAGGTCCCTATGCATATACGGAATGCCCGTATCAGTGACATTTCCGCCATGACGGAGATGCTGGGGGAACTCTTCAGAATTGAAAAGGATTTTTCTCCCCGGCCGATTCTCCATGCCAGCGCGTTGAGCATGATTCTCAAAGATCCCTCATATCACCTGCTGATCGCGGCGGATCCGGCAGATCGTCCTGTAGGTATGGTTTCTCTCCACATTCTCTTGTCTACTGCGGAAGGTGGCAAGGTAGGTATTCTGGAGGATCTTATTGTACGGAAAGAGTACCGCAGAAAAGGACTTGGAAGTGCACTTTTAGGTGAGATCGACAGGATTGTCCGCAGGGAATGCCTGATACGGGTTCAGCTCCTGGCAGATCGGGAGAACCATCCGGCTCTTGATTTCTATAGAAAAAAAGGATGGTCCATGACCTCGTTGATTGTACTGCGCAGGCGCTGACGTGTTTTTTTCCTGTAATGGGCTATTTTTTCCATAGGTGCTACATCCTGTGCTTGAACAGACCGACAACTAGAAGCAGAGCACAATTTGAACTTATTCGGAGGACGACTCATGAAGCGTGTACATCTTGCCCTTGTCCTGATGGTGCTGGCAACGGCGGCTTTTGCTGCTCCGTCTTTTGTTGCCACCCTGGGGGGCGATTTCTTCAACTATGAGGATGGATTTCTCGATATCGGCGGTGCCTATATTGTGCCGCTGCATAACGACCTTGAACTCAGTATAGGTGCGGGTTTTGGACTGTGGCCGGAAGAGGGCTCCGGTTCCAACGACGCCCGATTCTACATTCCCCTGGACCTGGGACTCAATTTTCTTTTTCCCGGTAACGAGAAGTTCTCCTACCTGCTTGGGGCCGGTGTAACTCCCCAGTTTCTCTTTGCCGACGAAAACCGTACCTATGTGGGGCCTTTCGTTAAGGGCGGTATCCGGATCAGGACCCATGAGTTCATGCAGTGGATCATTGAGGCCCAGCAGGACCTGCTGATCGGTCCTCCGGACTGGATTAATACTGCCACCCGCATTCGCACGGGAATCCAGTTCTCATTTGAATCCGGCAGGCCTTAAAAAACCTCTTCCAGAACATAAAAAAAGCTGTTGTCGGTCCCGAAGATAATCCAGCCCCCGGCGATTACCGGGGCCGACAGAATGTCCCCGTCGGTCTCATACTCCCACAGCACCTTGCCGCTGCGGGCGGAGAGACAGACCAGCAGGGAGGGGTACTGCTTTTCCATGGTATCCTCATCCAGCGAGCCTCTCAAGCCTATATAGACCCTGTCTCCGGCGACTATGGGAGAGGACGAAGCAGGCTGCAGAAACTCCCGCCGCCAGGCGGTCTTCCCCGTTTTTCCCTTGAAGGCGCGGATTACGTTGTCTCCTGAAGAGTAGATTACCAGGTCCTTCCAGAGGGCGGGAGCCAGATAATCCAGCAGTTCCAGAGAATCCTCAAAAAGGGTGTAGTGGTCAATATCGGGCCAGACCGGCAGTACGGCGGGTTCTTCCCGAACCCACTCAATTTCTCCATTCACTGCGTTCAGACCGTAATAGGTCAAAAGCCAGCCGTCGACATAGAGCCTGCTGGTTGCATAATGGAGGATACTTCCCTTTTTTGCCGGAAAGGAGTACCAGGTGGGTGCATTGTCCCAGGTATCGATAAACCAGAGGTAGTCCCTGGCACGGATGTCGTAAGCCCCGAAGCTGTGGGGACTTGTTTCCGGTCCGGGAGCAAAGTACATGACATGATCCTGAATCTGGAAACTATGGGAGAGCCAGACCGGGTTGGGGATCTGGTGCTGCAGTTCGCCGTCGGCGCTGAAGAAGTAGCTGGCCCCTGCGTCGGAGGTAAACACAATCCCGTCTTCGTAGCCGATTACCGTGGAGTTCACCGGAGAACGGGTATTGAAGTCCCAGACCTTCTCGCCGTTTTCTCTGTCCACAGCGTACAGGTAGCCGTCGGACGAGCCGAAGTAGACCTTCTGTTCGTCCGCATAGGGCAGGGAGTTTATGGGACTCAAGGTTTTGAATACCCAGCGCATGTACCCGGACTCCACATCCAGGGCGTAGAAGTTTCCATCGTTGGAACCGAAGTAGATGGTATCGTCAACGACCACCGGGGGATTAAAACTGCGCTTCTCCCCGGGGCTGTCCTGGAGTTTCAGCTTCCATTTAACAGCCAGGGGCGGGTAGACCCGCTCCGGGGTATAGCCTCTGCTTTTAGTTCCCCGGAACATTACCCAGTGGGCTTTATCAGCGCATGACAGGGTCAGCAGCACAAATGCCAGGATTATCAGGAATCTGGGGCGTCTCATCGGTAGGCGACTCCTTTCAGGCTGACCAGGCGTAGAAAGGCCCCCTTCAGTCCGCGGCGGCGTCGGGCAGCAGCTGCACGGTGGATTTCGCCCAGGAGTTCAGCTTTCAGCTGCTTCTCTGTAACAGGGTCAATCCTCACCTTGAAACGCAGTTCCTCGTAAACGTGAGCAAAACGGCCCAGTTCCGGGAGCTCTTCGGCATACTCCCTGGGGGTTTCCGCCCGCTTTTTGAGTCTGACACCTTCATTGGCCAGCAATACCAGAAGCAGCTTTTCCGCCGCCAGAAGTCCCCGCCGGCCCGGTTTTGCTGCAAGGCACCTGAGCAGAAACTCCCGGCCATAGCGGTAGCCGTACAATGTGACAACAAGAAGAACAAGGAAGCTGGCAAGGCTTTGTCCAATCAGCTTCCAGGGTATCTGAAACTCTGTTCCCTTTACCGTCCGGTTTTCAATGAGAGGAATAACCACATCCCGGGAATTCGGGTCTCCCCCGGGGGGCGGGGGAATCGCGTACCGGGTAGTTTCAAAATCGATCCAGCCGTAGTCGGGCAGATAAAACTGAGCCCAGGAGTGGCGGTGGGCGCTGGTTACCAGGTAGAGCTCCTCCAGGGGGTGCTTCTTGAGGGAGGGAATGTTCACCTGCAGCAGCATCAGCCCCTGCAGGTGAGACATGGTCTGGAGTCCTTCGGAAGCCAGGTACCCGGTAACGACCCGTGAGGGGATTCCCGCCAGCCGGCCCAGAATGGCCGCGGTGTTGGAAAACTCGGTACAGTCTCCGCTTTTACTGGTAAAAAGGAAGAGCTCCATCGCATTTACAGAGACATCCTCATCAAAACCGATTTCGTACTGGTGCCCTTCAAAACTCTTCAGAATGGCAAGAATCTTCTGGCCGGGTCCCTGGGCTTCCTGTATGGCCGATTCAAGAAATGTCCGGAACTGCTCTTCTGTGGCGGGATCCATATCAATATCCAGCTCCTTCTCAAATCCCCTCAGCTCGTTTTCCCGGTAATCCCGGGCGGAGACCCAGTCGTAGGGATCGGTGATGGATATCGCCGCAACGTGAGGGTAGGAGTAGGAAAAAGGATACACCGAGCGGTCGTATATCGTCGGCTCCGCCTGTAGAGGAAGATAGGCCAAGGCCCGTTCGGCTATGGTTGAAAGGGTGAAAATTTCGGTATCCAGACGGGATCGGTCTCCGGGAACCGCCGGATTAATCCAGGTTTCCAGCAGCCGTCTCTCGACAATCTCGTTCAAGGGCATGTCCCGGGCTTTCCCGAAACCCCTGACCGGATCGAAACTGTCAAAGTACCCGTCCGCCAGATAGGTGGGGTCCTGGGGGGAAGAGACCACCATGATCGCGTACTGACGGCCTCCGGTCCCGGTCCCCTCTCCTTCACGATCACCCTGGCTGTCACCCTCTCCCCAGCGGTCCGCCGGCAGCCCGTAGAGCCCGGGCTGTCCGTTCTGCCGCCGCAGTCCTTCCAGGGGGGACCGGTCCCGCAGGTTCCCTCCCGGCAGTCCCTCCGCCTCTTCTTCCAGGGGCCGGTATTCCGGCTCCGGGGGGGCGAAGAGCTGATTGAACACCACTGAATGCTGAACAAAATCCGGGGGCACCAGTAAACTCGCCGCCAGTAATACAGGTACCATAGCTGCAAGGATGACCAGGTATTCCCAAAATCCCCGGGGTTCCTCCTGCTTTCGCCGCAGGATAAGCATTATAACCAGCAGCTGACCCAGGAGAGCGGCAATGCCAATAAACAAAAGGAGTTGCGGCAGACCGCCTGTTTCTCCTGCGTGGGAGGAAAGTCCACGGGTAAAATTGACCAGCCGCAGGTAAACGGCGGCCAGAAAAATGAGTTCGGGGATCGCAGCGCAGCGCCAGCGGAAGCGGAAAAGCAGGCAGGTGGACAGGAAACTCCACATTCCCAGAAGCAGGTAGTGGAGCATCCCTGAGCCGCTGCCGGCAAAGAGAAGGGTGATAACCAGTTGAAACAATCCTGCGGCCGTCAGGGTGTGCTGCAGCTTCCGCTGCGGTGGAGTAAAAAAGAAGGCCAACACGGCCTGTCCTGGTATCAGCAGAAAATAGAGACCCAGCCCGTAAAGATCATAGTCTATAACCACACCGCGGTGAGCAAAGGGTATGGCCATGGCACCGAGGTAGAGCAGGGTACGGAGAATAAAAAGGACCGTCATGGACTGCTCTCCCCGTCTTTGCCGATCAGGGGAAACAACTGTGCCTCTTCCGCTGTGTTGACCAGACGTCTCTGTAATGTGTTGAGCTTTCTGAACGTCCCCAGGAGCAGTGAGAAGGAGGGAAGGTCCTCGCCTGTGTATCCGGTATACAGGGGAAAACCTTCTGCCGTACCCTGTTTCCTTTCCCTCCTCTCGGCGATTCTGGAAAGGTACAGGGAAAAATCGACCCTGGGAAAAGCCTGTCGCACACTGTCGCAGGTTTCGTCGGCGGATGTGGCAAAGAGGTAGACCCGGCCTTCCAGAGGCAGGGCGGGCAGGTCACCGGCGGGAGAACAGAACCACATGGCTCCCAGGTTCGCGGCAAAGGCTTCAAGGTCCTCGTCGTTTTCCAGCAGATATTCCTCCCGGTTCAGAAACACCTGGAACAGAAAGTCGGGATGCTCCTCTTTTATCCGCAGCAGAAAGGTTACAACCCAGGATTTTTGATGCTCCGCCAACGCAAGAAGGCCAGGCGAGGGGCGGAGCTCCCTGGCGTAAAACCGGACCCACAGGGTTACCGTTGTGCTCTCATCCTGGGCAACCGGCGATATGCGGGTAAAAAGTTTATCTCCCCTGCCGGAGGCCTTCCAGTTAATGTCCCGAAAGCGGTCCCCGGGAACATACTCACGCATGTAGTAGCGCTCTACCTCGCTCTCTTTTACCCGGCTCTTTTCCTCGGAACCCCGTTCGGCAATCCTGTAGCGTACCGGCCGATTAAAAACTCCGGGAAGTACGGGGATAAGCCTGCTCACAGGATTTCCTATAGGCGCCCGGGTCAGCCCGAAGATGTCCTCCACACTCAAGGTCAGCAGGGCATGAAAACTGCCGCAATGCGGCAGCCGGAGGGAGAGGGGTACGGTATAATCCTCGCCGGGTTTGAATCTTCCGCTTTGACTGTGGTACCCAAGCAGAGTGTCTCCTGCCCGTAGTACTCCCTGCAAACGGAAGCGAACGCGGAAAAAGGGGAGAAGCCAGCTGCGGCTCAGTTCCAGCCCATGGGGAGCGGGCTCCCTGCCGGCAAACACCCTCTGCCTGCTGTGCCAGATAATCTCTTCTTCGCTGAACCCGCGGGCCTGGATATGGGAAAAAGCGCCGAGGATTATGATAAGCGCAAAGCCTGCAAGGGCAAAAAAATAGCCGTAGGAATTGGATGCGGCAAAGGCCTTTCCCAGGACCCATACCAGGCCTGTTACAGCGGGGGTTCCAAGTACCGTCAGGGGAAAACTGCGCTTCAATCTCTCATGGACCTTTATCATGCCGGGACGGTCCTTTACGGTCTCCTTCGCCGCGGTTCAACGGGAACGGAGTTCAGGATTTCCTTCAGCACCCCGTCCTTTGGACGATCGGGATCGTGGAGACTGATGCGGTGGGCAACTGCGGGAATGAAGATCTCCTTGATGGTATCCAGAGTAACATAGTCCCGGCCGCGGATAAGGCAGAGGGCCCTGGCAAGACGGGAAAGTTTGACCCCGGTCCGGGGAGATGCCGGTATGGATACCTCCGGGTGGTTCCTGGTGGCCCGAACCAGAGCGACAATGTAGTCAATCACATCATTATGGATGCTGATCTCGTCCACCATGGCCTGCCAGCGAAGCAGTTGCGTAGAAGGGGTAACGGCCCTGAAGGTTTCCCAGCCGTCGGTGCGTCCGTGCTGACGGATAATGGCTGCCTCGTCCTCCTCGTTGGGAAAACCAAGGGAGAGCTGTATCATAAAGCGGTCAAGCTGCGGAGCCGGCAGGGGAAACAGATGGGCCCCTTTAAGGTTCATTGTGGCGATAATGAAAAACGGCGCCGGCAGCGGGTAGGTCCTGCCTTCAATGGAGACCATCTGTTCCTCCATGGCCTGGAAAAAGGAGCCCTGAGTCTTGGGGGTAAGCAGATTGATCTCGTCACAGAGTACAAAATGGGCAAAGATGGGGCCTTTGTTAAAAACGACCTCGTTGTCCGGACCGGAGAGGCGGGAGTATCCGATAATGTCCTGGGGCAGAAGGTCCACGGTGGACTGGATGCGGGAAAAGGGATCCATGGCGATCTCTTCCGCCGCTACTGTTTCGGCCTCCCATGTAATAGAACCTGCCAGGGCCCGGGCCAGGGAGGTCTTGCCGACACCATGGGAGTCGGCAAGGATAACGTGACCTCCGGCAATCTTGGCGGCCAGCAGGTATTCAAGCTTGATTCTGTCCAGAAAAATAACGGACCTGATATTCTCGACCAGGGAGTTTATTTCTTCCGGTACAAGGACAATGGTCTCCCCGGGGGAGGAGACGGAATAATTAACGCTCATTATCTTACCTTCCGTTCAAATGCGGGAGGATGCGGAATCGACGATTCTCTCCCTCCAATATAGTACAAAGACGATCATAAATAAAGGTAAGGGGCCCGGGATTCAGGACAGTTTTTTCAGATGCTTGATAAAAAACAGGGTGTTTTGTTTTACCATTTGTTGAAGTCTTTCAAAAGAATCCTTCATTTCCGAATCCGCCCCCGACAGCACCAGGGTATTCTGCCGCCACCGGTACCATAAATAGTGTCTGTATTGTGCAGTATGTATCCTGGCCTGGTGAAGCCGGCGTTCCAGCATCCTGTCCAGCTCGATATGGTTTTCCGACCCGGTAAGGTAGTAGAGATTGTCTTTGGCGATAAATAAGACCATTCGCTGAAAGCCTTCGGCAATTGCATCGTCATGGCGGAAACCCTCGAATTTAATCTCGTAGGTTCCAAGCCGTATATCATAACCCAGCTTGCGCAGTGTTTTTCGAAAAGCAACTATCTCCGAGCGGACTTCGTTGACTACTTCCGGGTTCCGGCGTTCACTTTCCAGCCTGTGACGCCATTTGCGCAGGGTATTCTCATACCGCTGGAAAACCTTGCCTGAGGGGAGGGATGATAAATAGATTGTCGTATCCGACAGAAGCCTCCAGGCAGAAGCAAAGTGCTCTGCCAGGCCGTTTACCAGCCGGTCTACCTTATCTCTTGCCATAATACTTTCTACGCAGCATAGTTATATATACCATGAGATATCTTGTTATTTCCGATATTCACGCAAATTTTCCTGCTTTGCAAGCGGTTTTACAGGATTCTGAGGGAACCTGGGACCGGATAATCTGTCTTGGCGATGTTGTCGGCTACGGTCCCTTTCCTAATGAATGCGTCACGACTCTGGCCGAGTTGCCGGTAACCGCGGTTCCCGGCAACCATGACTGGGCCTGTATCGGCCGCCTCGATCTGAACTATTTCAACGAACATGCCCGGGCAGCGCTTGTCTGGACCAGGGAGCAGCTGGACTCCGATTCAATGGAGTTTCTTTCCAGTCTGAAACCGGTTGTTCGCGAAGATAATCTAACCCTCTTTCACGGGGCACTTACCGGTCCGATTACAGACTATATCCTGGATTCCCGGGATGCAGAAGAGAACTTCTCCCTGCTGCAGACACCTGTAGGACTGTTCGGGCACAGTCACCTGCGCTTCTATTTCAGCCGGGGCATGAACGGCCAGGTGGTAAGCCATTCCCTGTCGCAGCGTAATAGTCTTGATCTTGTGCACCGTAAGAATCTGCTTAATCCGGGGAGTACCGGACAGCCCCGGGGAGGGGATCCCAGAGCAGCCTACGGTCTGCTGGACACTGAAAAAGGACTCTGGCTGCTGCAGCGGGTAGAATATGACATCCCCGGTGTACAGCAGGTTATGGAGGAATACAGCCTGCCTGAATATCTGATTCGGCGTCTCGCGGAGGGGCGTTAACTGTGTTTTGGCATGGTTTTTAGGCCGTGCGGCCGATAGAATCATAAATAGACTTGACATAATATATCAATATGGTAATTTTTTAGATGGCTCTAAGTTAAAGACATTGTAGATGTCTCAAATTTGTCTAAGTAAAAAGAGGAGTACTCTGATGAAGCGAAGCATTATGTTTCTTTCCGTCGTTTTGATTTTCCTGCTTTCAGTAACCATGATCTTTATTGGTTGTGGTGAGAAGGAAGCTGCGTCCGGTGCCGGCGGCGATGGTAAAATGGGCGGGACCCTTGTTTTTGCCCGTTCCGGTGACTCTGTAGGACTCGATCCTGCCCGGGAAACCGACGGTGAATCCTTTTACGGTGCCACCGCTGTATTCGACAACCTGGTAGAGTTCGTACCCGGTAAAACCGAGGTTCGTCCTGCCCTGGCTGAAAGCTGGGATGTCGCCGAAGACAATCTTTCTGTCACCTTTCATCTGCGAAAAGGTGTCAAATTCCATGACGGGACCGATTTTACCGCCGATGCGGTTGTCTTTACCTTTGAACGTCAGTTCAAGGAAGATCATCCCTACTATAACCTGGGGCCCTGGAAGTACTGGGGTTACATGGACATGGACAATATCGTAAAGGCTGTTGTGGCTGTAGACGACTACACTGTCCGCTTTGATCTGAAAAAACCGGAAGCCCCCTTCCTGGCCAACCTGGCCATGGATTTCGCCGGTATCGTATCCCCGTCCGCGGTTGAAAAACTTGGAGAAGACTTCAAGAACAATCCTGTCGGGACCGGTGTTTTCAAGTTTGTGGAATGGCGTAAAGATGATGCCATTATCTTTGAGCGCAACGAGGAGTACTGGGCGGACGATGTATACCTGGATCGCCTGATCCTCCGGGTTATTCCCGATGCCACCGCCCGCTGGCTGGCTCTGCAGAAGGGCGAGGTTGATGTAGTCGACTTCCCCTCAGCTCAGGATCTTCAGGCTATGAAGAACGATCCGAATGTTAAGGTAATGCAGCAGGAAGGTCTGAACGTTGGCTACCTGGCTTTTAACAACACAAAGAAGCCTTTCGATAACAAACTTGTCCGGCAGGCACTGAACTACGCGATCAACAAGGATGAGATCATCACCGCAGTCTACGGCTCCGCGGGAACCGCCGCCAAGAATCCGCTGCCTCCGACCATGTGGTCCTACAACGACGACATCAAGGATTATCCTTATGATCCCGCCAAAGCCAAAGAGCTGCTGGCCCAGGCAGGCTATCCCAACGGATTTTCTACCGAGCTCTGGGCAATGCCCGTGGCACGGCCCTACAACCCCAATGCCCGCAAGATCGCCGAGATTATGCAGGCCCAGTTTGCAGAGGTCGGTGTAGATGCGGATATCGTTTCCTACGAATGGGGAACCTACCTGGACAAGACCGATAACCTGGAACACGATATGGCCATGCTTGGCTGGACCGGAGACAACGGTGACCCCGACAACTTCCTGTGGGTACTCCTCTCCGCGCCTGCCGCTGAACCTCCTGCCGGTAACATCGCCGCATGGAAGAACGCAGAGTTTACTGCCCTGATCAAAGAGGCCAAGGAGACCATGAACCAGACCCGCCGAACCGAGCTTTACGAAAAGGCTCAGGAAGTCTTCAATGAAGAGGCTCCCTGGCTGCCCATCGCCCACTCGGTTGTGTCTGTTCCCATGAAGAACAGTGTTCAGGGATTTCATATCTATCCCACGGGAAAACGTGTTTTCCGCGGTGTATGGATCGAAAAATAACCTGACATAACTGCTAATTTTCTGTTACAATACTATGAACGGGCGTTCTCTGGAATCCTGAGAACGCCCGTATCCTCTAAATCCAGGACACCTTCTCTATGGGAAAATATATTCTAAAACGCCTGGGTCTGTTGATTCCGACTCTTTTGGGCGTAATTACGTTGGTCTTCTTTATGATAGCCCTGTCTCCCGGCGATCCGGCCAGGGTCATGCTGGGAGAAAGGGCTTCCGCCGAGCAGCTGGCAAAGCTGCGGACGGACATGGGCCTCGACCGCCCTTTGCATCAGCAGTATTTTTCCTACCTGGGGCGCATTGTGCGTCTCGATCTTGGTAAATCTATTACCACCGGAAGACCCGTTGCCGAAGAGATTCGGGAGCTGTTTCCCGCGACCATGGAGCTGGCTTTTTTCGCCATGCTGATTGCTTCGGTGGCGGGTATTATCATAGGGGTAATATCTGCCACCCGGCGCAACACCATGGTTGACTATGTCTCCATGGTGGGGGCTCTCTTCGGTGTTTCCATGCCGGTTTTCTGGCTCGGGCTCGTGCTTATAATGATTTTCTCGGTTTTCTTTGATCTGTTTCCTACCGGGGGCCGGATGAACGTCCGGTTTTACATGGATACAATTACCAATTTTTATCTGATCGATTCCCTTATCGCTGTTTTCAAGACTGGTGACTGGCACTATTTTACCTCGGCCTTGAAACACCTGATTCTCCCCTCCGTCGCTCTTGGAACCATACCCCTGGCTATTATTGCCCGGACCACCAGAAGTTCCATGCTGGAGGTTCTGAAGCAGGACTATGTAAAAACTGCCCGGGCAGCAGGTATTCCGGAACGGAAGGTTATTTACCGTTACGCCCTTAAGAATGCCCTGCTTCCGATTATTACGGTTATCGGTATTCAGTTTGGTTTACTCCTTTCCGGTGCAATCCTTACCGAAACCATCTTTGCCTGGCCCGGAATCGGGAAGTGGATCTACCATTCCATATCCGCCAGGGACTACCCCGCTGTACAGGGGGGTATCATCGTAATCTCCACCGTTTTTGTGCTGATCAATCTATTGGTGGACATTCTCTATTCCGTGGTGAATCCCAAGGTACGGCTCAAGTAGGTAACAGGTATGAATGAATCTCTTATACAGAATAATAATATTATCGAGGTAAAAGACCCTACACCATTTCAGGAGTCCCTGCACAACCTCAAACAGAACCGCGCCGCCGTGGCCGGTTTGGTTATAATTACCCTTTTCCTGCTGGTAGGTATTTTTGCCCCCCTGCTGTCTCCCATGAGCCCTTATGAACAGATCATCGCGGACCGTACGCTCCCCCCTTTCTCATCCGGATACCTTTTGGGGACAGATGACCTTGGCCGGGACATGCTGAGCCGGCTGATGTACGGTGCCCGCATCTCAATGATTATTGGAGTTGTGTCCGTGGGTATTGCCATGGGCTTCGGCATGCTGATTGGGGTCACCTCGGGCTATATAGGCGGTATCTATGACAAAATTGTCATGCGCTTTATCGATATCATGCTGGCCTTCCCCTATATTCTGCTGACCATCGTTATCGTGGCTGTTCTTGGGCCGAGCCTGTTTAACGCCATGGTAGCCATCGGAATAAGCCAGATACCGCGCTATGCCCGGCTGGTACGGGCTTCAGTGCTTGCAGAGAAGGAGAATGATTACGTAACGGCCGAGCGCTCCCTGGGGGCATCGCCGTTTTCTCTGATGTTTGTCTCCATTCTTCCCAACTGCCTGGCCCCGGTCTCGGTGCAGGCCACCCTTGGTGTGGGAGAGGCCATCCTGAGCTCGGCGGCTCTCTCGTTTCTCGGCCTCGGGGCCCAGCCGCCTACCCCTGAGTGGGGTCTTATGATTGCCAGTTCACGGGAATTTATTACCAACGCCTGGTGGATCGTCACCTTTCCCGGTCTCGCGACCCTTTTCGCGGTGCTGGGGTTCAACCTTTTCGGTGACGGACTGCGGGACATACTCGATCCCAAGCTCAGGGATTAATAAGCGGATAGATTATGCAGACTACAGAAAAACAGACAACAGACAAGCGAAACGGTGCCGACACCATGATCGATGTCAAAGGCCTTTCGGTTAATTTCTTTACCCAGCGGGGTATTGTCAAAGCCGTTCGGAACATCTCCTTTTCTATTCCCAACGGCAAGACCCTCGCGTTGGTGGGAGAATCAGGATGCGGTAAATCCGTTACCGCTCATTCCATCAACCAGTTACTGCCCGTGCCTCCCGGGAAGATTGTATCCGGGGAGATCTGGTTTCAGGGCGAAGACCTTCTGAAAAAATCAGAAAGGGAAATGCAGAAGATTCGGGGTGTGAAAATCTCCATGATTTTCCAGGAACCCATGACTTCGCTGAATCCGGTATTCAGCGTCGGCAAGCAGATCGCGGATGTGTTTCTTACCCACAACGCCTTGAGTAAAAAAGAGGCCTGGGACAGGGCGGTGGAACTCCTGAACCTGGTCAAGATTCCCAGTCCCCGGAAACGGGCGGAAAGCTACCCGCATCAGCTTTCCGGCGGTATGCGTCAGCGGGCCATGATAGCCATGGCCCTTGCCAGTCCGGAACCGGGATTGATGATAGCCGACGAACCGACCACCGCGCTGGATGTAACGATACAGGCCCAGATCCTTGACCTGATGGTCTCCCTGCAGCAGCGCATCGGCATGTCCCTGCTTTTGATTACCCACGATATGGGAGTTGTTGCCGAAACGGCGGACCATGTTGTGGTAATGTACGCAGGACGAAAGGTGGAAGAGGGGGATGTCTTCTCTCTTTTCCGTGAGCCAAGTCACCCTTATACCCTGGGTTTGATGAATTCCCTGCCGTCCAACGAAAAGTACCGGGGCGCCGCGCGTCTGGAGGCGATTCCCGGCACTGTTCCGGACCTGCTGAGTATCGGTGAAGGTTGTCCCTTCATGAACCGCTGCCGTTTTGCCACGGAAATCTGTGGCAAAGAGTTTCCGGAAGAGACCGGGCTTTCTGAACATCACTCCGCCTGGTGTCACAATCTTTCTGCTGTCAAGGAGAACAGGGAATGAGCAGCGATATTGTACTCAAGGCTGACCGGCTGCATACAGTCTTTGAAGTTAAGAGTCAGCACCAGGAAAAGGCGCTGCTGCGGGCGGTCAACGATGTGAGCCTTACCATTCGCGAAGGCGATGTTCTGGGTGTCGTGGGAGAATCGGGCTGCGGTAAGTCTACTCTGGGCCGTACCATCCTTCGTCTTGAAGAAAAAGCCGCCGGTGAAGTCTTTTACCGGGGAACAGATATATTCTCCCTTCATCACAAGGAACTGAAGCAGTACCGGAAAAAGATGCAGATGATCTTTCAGGATCCATCGTCGTCCCTGAATCCGCGAAAGAAGGTGATTTCCCTGCTCAAACAGCCCTACAGGATACACAAAATAGGGAGCGATGCGGAAATACAGGAGAGAGTAGAAAATCTGATGCAGGAGGTGGGGTTGAATCCGCGGCATCAACGCCGTTTTTCCCACCAGTTTTCCGGCGGCCAGCGACAGAGAATCGGCATAGCCCGTGCTTTAGCTCTGAATCCGGAGTTCATTGTCTGTGACGAAGCAGTAAGCGCTCTGGATGTTTCGGTTCAGGCCCAGATACTGAATCTGTTGCTGGATCTGCAACAGCGGCACAAGCTTACCTACATGTTTATCTCCCATGATCTTTCGGTAGTTGAGTTTATCTCAACCCGGATTATGGTCATGTACCTGGGGAAGATCGTTGAATTGACAGATAAAGCGGAACTGATGGCCAATCCCCTGCACCCTTACACCAAAACCCTCTTTGCCGCTTATCCGGTTAACGATCCCTCGAAGCGGGAGCAGAAAAAGCGGGTTGTTATGGGCGATGTGCCGTCCCCTATTAATCCTCCAGCGGGTTGTCATTTTCACCCCCGTTGCCCTTTCAAAATGCCGATTTGTGAGGAGAAATATCCGGAGATTGTAGAAGCAGCCCCGGGGCACCATGTCGCATGTCATCTGTTTTCCACGTAAGCAGCTTGTAAGGCTCTTGTATTTGATCCATAGGCCCACTACCATAGGCTATATATGGAGAGACTGAATTTAACTGAAGAAATAAAAAGAAAAAAGGTCGCGGCGGGGACTGTTCTGATTCTCCAGGGAGACTCCGCCAAGGTCATGAATATGCTGCACTCCGGCCTGGCGGAGGTGTTATCCTGCAGGACAGAGCCTGATGTATCTGATCCGGAAGCGCTTATCGAAAACAGTATCCGGGTAGGACTTATAAAAGGGGAGTCGATTTTCGGCATTCTTGGAATACGGGATGACGGGCCCTACGAGACCTCAATCCGGGCTGTAACCGACTGTATTGTCACAATTATTCCGGTTAAACATGAAGAGATCATGCATCTGCTTCAGTCCCGGATCTCCCTGAATCTGCAGGTTTTGCGGGCCCTTGTGCAGCGCATAGAATCTTCGGTCTTTCTGTATAATAACTATAAGTATCTCTGGCACAAGTTTGCTTCCATTGCCGACGCTTTGGCATTGGCAGGGAATTTTCCTGAAACCCCGGCGCCTGGTGCACTCTGTTCCCGGGAATCCTCATCCCTGAGGGAGTATGCAGCCTGTTTACGTTCCCGCATTAATGCTGCAGAGGATATCACCAAACCCGAACCCTGGGATCATAATCTCTTTCTTGGGCGCACGCAGCAGGCGTTAAAACTGTATGAGGCGCAGGACGAAAAAACAGTAGAAAACATGATCGATTATCAACAGCTTTTGTTTTTCAAGAGGCTCGTACAAAAACCGGACGAGGTCTTAATTCCCCTGTTTAAAAAAGATGAACCCCTCAATTTTTATATTTTTCAGTTTATGAGCCGGGCCCTTGGGACCATGGTCAATCAGAATATGCATCTGGTAACTGCAATAGACGAGCTTATCCGCAAGCTTTTTCAAAAAGAAGGATGGATCGAGCAGATCCTGAGGATGCAGACAAGAGGCAGTGAGAAGGCAGCTGTTTTTAATCACTATCTTGGAAAGTTCTGCTGGCGGTGCAGGCAGGATGCAAAAAAACTGATGGGCGTCAATTTGGCTGCTGAGTTTCCTGTCTATTCCAGCCTGGGACAGTATCAGAATCTGGATATGGAGGGGCGTCATAGCGGGAAATCCGGGGAAGAAAAAAAGACCCAATCACCAGGACTGGCAAAGTATACGAATATCCTTGACAAGATTCTTGAGTTCTCGGATATGGACGGGGATTTTATCGACAGTTTCAAGGAAAACATCCGGATCTTCAGAAAGTCCGACAATAAACTGGGCGGAGGCTTACGGGAACTTAGAGATACTCTGACGCAGCAGTACTGGAAGCTTTATGAGCACTGTTTCTTAAAGATTATTGATACCGACTTGAAGGGTTTTATTCCGGGTATTATGCTCCATTTTGGTCTGGTCGATGAATCCCTTGTCAGTAAAGAGGAACTCGCCGTAATTGATGAGGCCTATTCTAAAACACTCTACAGCGATGATGCTGTTCCTGTTATGACTTTACCCTATTTCCTGGAGAAGATTTACCGTTCCGAGTGCGGGCCTTCAATCACCGAAATGGGACAAACCTTCCGGGAAGTTCTAAAGCGTCAAACAAAGATGACCAAAGCCCAGAAGAGCAGCTCGTACATGTACAAGGATACAGCAGAAGACAGGGTACGCTTTGAACTGCACAATGTGGCCTCTCAAACCGGCGGCCTGCTTTCGGGGGCCAGGCAAAGGGCAGTGCCCTTTTTGTGCAGTGATGCTTTTACAGGAACACTGGAACGGCTGCTGATAGAACCGGAGGTCTTTGGCGGAAAGGTGAACTCATACCGGGAACGTGATTTCTCCGTATTTTATCGGGAAGTAGTCCTGCGGCATAAGTTCGGCACTGATCTGATCTATAAAGAGGTGGTACCGTACTTTGTTCTGTACCCCTTAAGCGGATCCAGGGCCATGATGTGGCAGGAACTGGACGGTACAAAACGGGAGAGCCCGGGAAGGATTTTTTTGCCCAGCTTCTTTTCGGAGAATCTTGAAGAGATCATACCAACGCTGCTGGCACAGTTTCGCTGGGAGCTTCAAAAGACCATGGCTGGAGTCAAATGGACTGATCCAATAGAGGGTGGCATTGTAGGCTTATACTATGACTATATAAATTTCTATCGCAAGAATCCAAAGCTTACTCCGGAAGCAAAGGAAAAAATGAGAGAGTTTATACAGAAAACACGTTCGGACCGGGATCGCTTTACCAGTGATTACCTTACCTGGGTTAACTACGAATACGAAGGTCGCCTGCGGATGAACCCGGTAGTCAGAGAGATTTTTTACCGTTACGCTTCCTTCCCGGAGGAACACCGCAGGGAGATGGCGAAAAAACCCATTTTTACCGACATGGAAACGAAGTATCAGAATCGGGTCAGAAAGGAGCTGCTTCGTCTTGAGTCGCGTAAAAAGCGTTTTGAGAAAGCCGGCGAAAAGGTCCCCAGGGAAATTGAGGAATATATCAGCTATCTGAATATGTGAGCGGTGTTGTTGTCCTTCTGTGGATCTGCTATTTTCCGCAGCATTTCTTGTATTTTTTCCCGCTGCCGCAGGGACAGGGGTCGTTGCGGCCGATCTTCGGTTCTTCACGAATTACCGTGAGGGACGGTTTGTGCCCGTCATGAAAATACCAGGTACCGTCGCGCTGAACGAAGATACTCTCCTCATGATGCCGCTGTTCTTCTCCATCCTGCCTGTAGCGGGCTTCGAATTCCACAATTCCTTTGTCATCCCCCTTGCCGCCGGCCTCGGTACGAAGGATCGTCAAACCCAGCCACTCGGAATCCTGTGCCCAGCGACTGGTCGCTTCCAGATCGAGGCTGTCTCTGGTTTCCGGATCATGGCTCGATTCAATGTAGGATAGTATATTCTTCGTGTAGGCGCTGTAGCGGGAGCGCATCAGCGCCTCAGGGGCAGGGGCCTTTTTAAATCCTGTAATAAAAGGTTCGCAGCAGGCGGAATAGCTTTTACCGCTGCCGCATGGACATTGAGACATGTCTAACTCCTGAAAATGGATAATACAAAGATTACATGTTTTCACAGATTGATGCTATAGACGGGCAGGGGTGAAATAGAAAAGTGACGAGAAAAGAGAGAGGTCAAACCTGCTTCAGAGGGAATTCCACTGTTACCCCAGCCCCTTCTCCTGATGAGATCGTGACACTGCCGCCGAGCTGTTCAGACAGGGTGCTGACAAGCAGCATTCCCAGGTTTGAAGGATTATTCTGCACCGGTGATTCGGGGAACCCGGGCCCGTGATCAGCGACAGATAAGGAGGCTGTTCCCTTTCGGGACGTCATTGTGATTTCCACCCGGCTTATGCCGTCAGGGGATTTTCCGTACTTGGCGCTGTTGGTAAGCAGCTCATTCACGATAAGGGAAAGCGGGACAGCAACCTCCAGGGAGAGAACCATTCGTTCTGCTTCCACATTAATTACAAGGCCTGCATGCAGATTTCTGGTTACCGAACCCAGACGTTCAAGAAAATCCTCCATTTCTATTTCAGAAACGGATTCCGACTGGTACATCATTTCGTGCACCGTGGACATTGCCAGTATTCTGTTTTCCAGCTGAAGGGAGAATGCTTCGATGTCGCTGCTGTTCTGCTGTTCCAGGTGAAGGATGCTTAAGATAAGCTGCATGTTGTTCTTTACCCGATGATGAACCTCTTTTAAGAGGGTCTCCCGCTCGGATAAGGCTTCGGAAAGAACCCTCTCTGTTTTATCCCGCTCCAGGTTTCTCTCTTCCAGTCTGTTTGCCATGTTGTCGATGGCCTCGGCCACCTGACCGACTTCTGAATCAGGATCCACAATTCCTGTTCGGGCGGAGAGGTCGCCCGCCTGTATGCTGCCGACTGTACGACTGAGTTTGTTGAGTTTTCTACCGAGGGTCAAATGACCAAGAAAAGAAGAAATAACTATGCTCATCAAAGCGGCAGCAACTATTAAAACAAGATTGCGCAGCAGAATCAAACGGGGAGGCCGGGCTGCATTCTTTTCCGGGATACCCAGTACAATATAGAGATACGGTTCGCTTTCTCCATAAAGCGTTATTTTACTATAGGCATAAAACCGGCTTATTCCATCCGACCCGATGTCGACTAAAGTCCCTGAATTGCCTCCTTCCAATATGCCTTCCCATACTGATTCTTTTATTGGTTTTCCAATGGGATTCGTTTCTTTCTGGGGATGGAAAAAGATGCGTGTTCCCTGGTAGTCAAGAATACCGAGGATTGTTTCCTCAGGAAGACCCAGGCGTTCAAAGATTGTACGGTAGGTACTAAGACGGTAAACCGCCGTGAGGGCACCAATAATCCTCCCATTTTTGTTTCGGAGTGTAAGCGCAAATGGAAATGCGGGAACCTGGTCCACGTAGGAAAGGACATATTCTCCAGCGACAAACTCTTTTCCTGCAAGAGCATTACGTATATGCCGGCGTCCTGTCAAATCGGTACCGATTTCAAGTTGACTGGAAGCACTGGCCCGGACGATTCCGTAGGCATCGACACTGCTTATATTGAGATAATCGGGGTTTTTTCCCAGAACTGCCTCAAGGATAGCCTGCTGGCTCTCAAAATCACCCTCGGCAAAGGTATCCAGTGTCGACAACGTAGTCAGAGTCTGACGAATGGACCGGGATATGGTCAGCTGGACCAGAGAAAGACTTTCAACCTGACGGAATGCTTCATCACGAACCGATTCTTCCAGGGACGCTCCGTGTTCTACTCCGGTCCAGATTATAATCATCAGGGCCGGAATCAGTGAGACTCCCACAATTGCAGAGAAGAGTACTTTAAATGATGAAAGGTGAACATTTTTCAGCATGGGATAGTATACATCACCAAGGGGTATTTTACGATTCTGTGCCTCCAAGACTGAACTGCTCCGGATCAAACCTTTCTCCGCCTAACCACAGATCGATCTGGGTTCCGCTGCCGGTATCGCTGACGGTGGCCGCCTTTATCTGCCAGCCGATAAGGTCCAGGCGTGCCTCGCCAAGCATATCGTAACCCGCCATGGAACCGTAGTATCCGGCAAGTTCCGGGCGTTCCTGGTGTTTCAGGGATGTGCGGATTGAGTCCAGTTCTTCGGGACTACGGGGTTTATCGTCGAAAATCGCCAGATGGAGGCCGTCTTCTTCCTGATGCAGGGAAATTACCATCCTTAGAGGATCAGCGTCCAGAACAAAATGGGCCACCTCGCTGATCAGATGCAGTATAAATTCGGTACGTTTGTGCTTCATCTATTGGTTTCTCCTTCTGTAGGATGATTCTTTGGGCCCTGTCTCGCGATTGGTACGGTACCACTCGATAACTGCTACCATCAAGGTAGCAGTTAAACCTCCGGCAAAGCCGTTATTATAGAGATTTACCCCCAGGTGCCAGACACCTGTGCGTTCAACCATAGCCAGGTGCAGAAATCCGGCAACAATACCCGCTTTCCAGCCGAACTCTCCTGCGATGGGAGCAAGGGTCAGGCTGAACAGTGCCGCGAGAAGAGGTCCCGGAGCGGCAAGGTCTCTGCCAAATAAAAGACATGCCGCTATCACGCCGGTCATTATGGGCCAGCTGTTCCTGGGATGCTTCCCAAAGGCGGCAAACCCGATGGCGGTAAAAATTGCTCCCAAAACAGGCCCATTCAGGTTTCCCCCTACTATAACCACGTATCCCCAGGTCAGGAATCCGATCAGGCCCATGTTGATCAGGCTGCCCTTGATAGAGATGGTACTCATAAAATCGGACGGCAGCCGGCCGGGCAGCTTTATAATCTTTAAAAAATCCCCGATGGACTTTTTGGATTCGCCAATAAGTCCTGCGAGCAGTAAGAGCGTGGAGACTACGGGTATCAACCAGATCATGATAAAGGATGGTTCGGTGTTCCATACCAGGGCAGAACTCAGACTGCCCCCTGAGGCTACAAGAATAGCGGCAGCGAAAATACCGATAAATCCGCCGGTTAGGCCTATGTTGTAGAGACTGAAACCCTGGTGCATACGCAGCATGATCATGGCCACCGGAGGAAGAAGTATTCCCGCCGTAACACCGCCTGCTGCAGCAACCGCAAAGGCAGGTAAAAAGGGGAGTCCTGTTTCGAATCCCAGGGTCGTAATCAAGGGACCCAGGGTTGTACCAAACAGAGCCATCAGGATGTACTCCCGGAACTGTTTTTTTGCAATAATTGCAGAAATATAGACACCCAAGACTATTGGCAGAACATTGAATACAGTCTTTCCAAAGAGTCCGAATCCGAAGATGGTAAAGATTGCAGAAAGCGTCGGCCCCGAGAGCACGACCCGGTTCAGTCGAACCATAATCAGCCCCAGGACAGCGATTATAGCCGCGTTAACCAGAGCAGCGCCTTCACCGCCAATCAGGGTAAAGTCGTTCAGCAAACGCGCCGGATGCACCTGTATCTTGATCAGGCCCGCGCTGACGGATGCAGGACCTTGAATAATGAGCCCGGCAAGAAAAAAGACAGCCAGCAGAATGTACATTAGCCCATAGAGACGTTGTTCCTCCCGTTCCAGTATGGACCTCCTTTATTCCGCGATTTCGAGATGGTATTTTACACTATCATAATAGTTTTGCAAGCTGCAGGAAGGAAAGCCCGGGAAATCTGAATATGAAATCCAGCTACCCGGGCTGAGTTAAATCCTGTCTACTTTAGAAATTTTGAAACAAAAGGCGATGTATCTCCCCGTCTCAGGAAGTGGCCGGAGGGTCCTTCGCCAAGGAACTCCGAAAACCAGGATTCGTGTTCTATTTCCTCGTTCAGGATTGCCAGGGCAAGGTCGTAGGTGCGGTGGTCTTTACCGGCTGTCATGTGGCATATTTCCGTATAGCCGCGAACAGCACATCGTTCAGCTTCGACCAGTACCTTGAGAATCTCCGTAGCATTATTCATGTTCCTGGGCAGGTTTGCAGGCGGACAGGCGGAGATATCATGAAACTCCTTCATATCCTGCGGGAGCTTTCCTCCCAGCTCATAGATTCGCGGAACCAGGGCTTCAAAATGGTTGCGGTCTTCGATCCTGGCCGTTTCGGCGATCTCCTTGATGCCTTCCCCTTCAAGTCCGATCAGATTCACCCGTAGAATGGTGTAGTAGTAAAAGGTTGTAAGCTCTGCAGATGCGTTCTTGACCAGCAGTTTGACGAGCAGATCCAGGTCTACCCCCGCGTTCTTTACCATCTCCTGTGCGACTCGTGCCATAAATGGCCTCCTTAAAATGATTTTTCGATGCAAGCAGCATCGCTTATTTAAGAATCGTAACGATTCTTAGATTATAGATATAAGAAACTAAGCTTCTTTCGCGCAGCGATCACACAGACCGTAGAACTCTATCCGATGTCTCAGAGCGGTGTAAGGAGTTTGAGTATTAACCCTGGTATCCAGTGAAGGATCAATAGTCAGCTCCAGGTCGATGATGGAACCGCAACGTTCGCAGATAAAATGATAGTGGGGAGTAATATTCGCGTCAAAACGGTCGTAGGTGCTCCCGAAATCAATTTTCTTAATTAATCCTTGCTCGATAAGAATATTCAAATTCCGATAGATCGTACCTACGCTAAGGTGGGGAAACTCATCTTTCAGCTGGGTGTAAAGCCAGTCGGCTGTGGGGTGATCACCTGTTCCCTGCAGCAGTTCAAGAATCCGATCACGCTGTCTGCTGCGCTTGTATTTGCGATTCGCTTCTATATTCTACTCCTTAACTAATAATAGTTACGATTATTATCGTACCGCATGAAGTGTTCCCTGTCAATAATAACGTATTACCCCGTTTCTCGGTATGCCCTGCTTGTCCAGAGTATTGATTCGAGCTGTTTTGCACCCTTCCGTGGTTGTTATCGGGATGAGCAGTAACGATCCGGTAAAGAGCATCTATAAATTTACCAGAAAAAAGCGATAAGTACCAAGATATGAGGAACCAAAGTAAAGAAGTCATAAAAAAGAAAAAATTTGACAAAAATTTTTTATATGCTAAACTTAATTTTATACACAAAATATGGAGGTGTAGGATGAAAAAGATAATGGTGTTGGCTGTTACGTTGTGTATTATAGCCACAGTGGCATTCGCCGGCGGTCAGGGGCAGGGCTCAAGCGGTCAGTATGAGCTTAAAATATCACACGTGCTGCCGACAAATGAGCCGATTCATGAAGCTCTTGTTATGATGGGAGAAAGAATAATTGAACGGACCCAGGGAGCTGTAAATGTTCAGGTTTATCCGAATTCAGAGCTTGGAAACAACAAAGACAATCTTGAGCAGATCCGTCAGGGAGCAAATATCATTGCAATTGCTGATCCGGGATATATGGCAGACTATGTTCCCGATTACGGCATAATGAATGGCCCGTTCCTGTACCCCGATTATACCTGGATTGCGAAACTTGCTGATACAGCATGGCATTCGGAGATGCTTGAACAAAGCAAAGAGAGGGGATTTAAGATTTTAGCGATGGACTGGTATTTTGGAGGTCGTCATATTATCTCAGACGAAATTCTCCGTACACCACAGGACCTAAGCGCAAAAGGAATGAAAGTACGTGTTCCACCGAACAAGATGTGGATTGAAACGATAAAAGCAATGGGCGGCGCTCCTACTACATTACAATGGAGTGAAGTGTATAGCGGTCTTTCTCAAGGTGTAGTTGATGCTGCTGAAGCGCCGTTATCGACAATCTATGGATCGAAACTTCAGGAGTCAAAAAAGCGGATTGCTTTGACCGGACACTTCAGGGCGATTGTGGGGCTAATCATGTCCGAAAAGTATTTCAGCAGTATGCCGGTGGACCTTCAGCAGATTGTGCAGGAAGAAGTTGACAACGCCGGTGTAATGGCGACCACGATGGTTGCGGAAAGTGAATCAGAGTGGCAGAAAAAACTTGAAGCTGAAGGTGTCACCTTCAATGAGGTGAACATAAAAGCCTTCCAGGACGCGTGTTCGTCCGTATATAAACAGTTTCCTGACTGGACACCTGGATTGTATGATCGTATCAAGACTGAGCTTGGAAATTAAACTAAATATCTAAGGGAGGGCCGTTCGTGTTGAAGACAAAGAAAAGAGACTGTATTTTTCGCAATCTTGAAGAGATCATAGCAGGGGCGGCCCTTACCATAACAATACTCAGTATCGTTTTTAATGTAATAGTGCGGTACTTTTTTAACTGGTCTTTCAACTGGGCCGAAGAGATTGCCCCTATTGGTTTCTCCTGGGTTGTTTTTGTCGGTGCGGCTGCATGTTACAAGCGGAATATGCATATTGGTGTTGATGTTTTTGTATCGATTATTCCAGAAAAAAGCCGCAGGATACTTGAAGTCCTGATGGCTTTCGCACTGCCGGTTCTGTTTGGATATTTAACATACTTAAGTCTCATCTTCTCGTTTTCTGCCTGGAACAAACCGACAGCGGTGCTGTTGATTCCCTATACCTGGGTTGATATTCCGGCAGCAATAGGGTTCGGATTAATGTTTATCTATTCGCTGATGGATCTGAAGAAGTTGATAAGAAAACGAATCAGAGAGGCGGAAGAACAATGAGTTATTTACCTGTTCTTATTATGTTCATCTTGTTCGCGCTGGGAGTACCTGTCGCATTTTCTCTCATAGCAGCTGCCATAAGCTATTTTTTATTCATAAATACATCGATGCCGATTAATCTTATCATACAGCGGCTTATCAGCAGCGCGGAATCTTTTCCCTTACTGGCGGTCCCTTTTTTTATTACCGCCGGATCTGTTATGAATTATGCCGGTATTTCCTCCAGGCTCATGGATATGGCAGAGGTTCTTTCTGGCCATTTACGAGGCGGATTAGCCCAGGTGAATGTTGTTTTGAGTGCGCTCATGGGCGGTATCTCAGGGTCGTCAAATGCTGATGCTGCGGTCCAGTGCAAGATCCTGGTCCCGCAAATGACCAAACGGGGATTCGGAAAAGAATTCTCAGCAGCGATAACCGCAGCGTCATCCGTAATAAGTCCGATTATACCTCCAGGTATCGGCCTGATTATTTACGGTTTCATAGCGAATGTGTCCATCGGTAAAATGTTTATCGCCGGATATATACCTGGTATCCTCATGTGTGTCGCGTTAATGATTGTTGTTCGCATCGTTGCCATTAAACGGCAATATCCAACAACCAGGGATACACGAGCGAGTTTTGGCGAGATTATAAAGCAGATCGGGACCTCATCTTTTGCGTTGTTCCTGCCGTTTGGAATTATTATGGGACTTCGCTTTGGTGCCTTTACTCCCACTGAGGCGGGAGCCATGACCGTGGCATATTCTCTGGTCATCGGTTTTTTTGTGTATAAAGAACTAAAAATTGAACATTTGCCGAAGATAATCAAAGAATCTGTTCTCGGTACAAGTTCGGTCATGCTTATTATCTGTGCGGCTTCGGCGTTTGGCTATTATATGAGCTGGGAAAGAATTCCACATACAATATCTATGTTTATAATCGGTATGACCGAGTCTCCGATACTGTTTTTACTCATAGTTAATCTGTTTCTCCTGTTCTTGGGAATGTTCATTGAGGGTACCGCTTCACTTATTATTCTGACCCCTCTTCTGGTTCCTACAGCAGTTGCCCTGGGAATTGATCCTGTGCACTTTGGAATCATTATGGTTATGAACCTTACTATCGGCGGAGTGACACCGCCATTTGGCACAATGATCTTTTTAACCAGTTCCATTCTTGAGCTGAAACCTTCAAAGGTAATAAAAGAGACATTGCCAATGCTTGTTGCGTTAATTGGAGCATTAATGCTTGTTACGTATTCAGAGAGATTTGTGATGTATTTGCCAAATCTGATAATGAAATAATTAATCGGGAGAATTACTAATTATGAACATGACATCCAGGGAACGTTTCCTTACAGCACTCAATGGAAAAGAACCAGACATGATCCCTATCTTCGATTACATATATTCCAGGCCTTTGTATAAGGAAGTACTGGGCTATATTCCTGAAGGCTATGAAGCTGAGGCGGTTATGAGGTGTTCAGCGAAAATCGGTTATGATTGTGGTGTTGTTCCATTCGGCGGACAAAGCGGTTTTCAATTGGGTGAAAGTCTGCGATATAAGGATGAATGGGGGACTACGTATGAAAAATCGGAAAACACCTGGCCGACTGATGGGCCAATAGATTTCCCAATAAAAAGTCTTGAAGATTTACGGAACTATGAGTGGCCAGACCCTGACGAGGATTGGCGTCTTGATGGAATACGTACTGCTGTGCGGATAGCAACCGAGAACAGAATGTCTGTTCTCGGTAGTGTACGGGGGCCATTCAGTGCAGCCTGGATGCTGACAGGGTTTTCCGAGTTCCTGATAATGTTTTATGAAAACCGGGAGGTTGTTGATACTGTCCTGACAAAGGTCACTGATTTTTTTGTCCGAGGAGCCCAGAGAATGGCGGAAGCCGGGGTAGACGCAATCCAGTTTGCAGATGACTACGGGAGCAATACCGCTCCATTTTTCTCTCCTGCCCAGTTCCGTGAGATAATTCTTCCGCATACTGGAAGATTGGTCAAGGAAATAAACAAGACCGGTGTCCCTGCAATGATGCACAGCGATGGTCATATTATGCCATTATTGGATGATCTTGTTGAAACAGGTATTTTCTCCTGTCATCCCATGGAGCGCAGTGCAGGGATGGATATACGTGAAATTAAAAGTCTTTATGGAGACCGGCTTGCATTGGTTGGGAACGTGAACAACAAAACTACTCTGGTTTCCGGTAATGAAGAAGATATTTTAAATGAGGTTGTTGATTGTATCTCCGCAGCTGCTCCTGGGGGGGGCTATATCCTTGCTTCTGACCACAGTCTTCATGATGATATACCCAACAAAAATGTATTTGCTCTCTATAATGCGGGTAGAAAACATGGTAAATACCCGTTAAAATTACCGGAATAATGAGAAAATATAATGTTCCGGCTCTGGACAGGGCCCTTGATATCATTGAATACCTGGGCTCTGTAAATGATGCGTGTCCCTTGAAAGTTATCAGCAAAGATACGGGAAAAAGTCCGAGTGAATTATTTCGTATCCTGGACTGTCTGGTGCGCCGCGGGTATGTAAAGAAAGATTCCAAGACCAATAATTATACTCTTTCTCTCAAATTATACAGTGTTACAAACAATGTTCCTTTTGTAAAAAGACTTGTGGCTGCGGCTACGGAGCCGATGAGTCTTCTTACGAAACAGGTAGGAGAATCTTGCCATATTTCCGTGCTGGAAGGGAGTGACCTGGTGGTTCTGTATGAGCAGGAAGGTATTTTCCCTGTCCATATTCATGCACGTCCCGGCGCACGGATTCCAGTTTCCATGACTTCCTCCGGAAAGGTTTTACTGGCTTTGAAGGACGAGACCGAACAGAGAAACATTCTTGCTGGAGATAAAAACTATAACGATGAGAGCGCAGTTTTCCAGCAGTATTTTCACAGTGAAGTCAGTCACTTACACGGCAGTCTTTCATATGTGCTGGCTCCTGAGAAGTTAGCATCTATTGGGCTGGATATTATCGCGCCAGTCAGGCTTTTTGAAGATTCATATGCCGCACTGACTTTGTCATGCCTGGAACTGCAGAATAACCGGAAAAACAGGAAAGAAATTAAAGAGTTGCAGCATTTAACAGAACAGGCGGCTGCTTCGATTGAAGAACTCCTCGGCTACGCGGTCGACAAAAACACCTGCGGATCAGAGGATGCCGATTTCTTACTTCCTGATACCTAACCTGACTGCAAGCCGCGATGGATACAATGAGATCTTTTTCAGCATCCGGAGAGATATCCGGATATGCTGGATATCACGGGTGTTTAATTGTCGCTTACTGTATATTTCGGTTTCGGCGGCATGGATGATTTTGTGTATTGCGTCTCCGGTATCTGGGAAGCTGTGAATAAGCCGTTGCCCATACTCGGCAAGCGTTTCTGTTGTCCTTCGCGATATACCGGAGGTCTGTCCCCATCGGTATAAACGTCGCAAACCGGAAATCCCATGGCCAGGATTTCCTTTGGACAGAAAGGCCTCCGGTATTTTACGAAAGACAGTTAAAAATTTCCTAAATTGCCAGATAGCATGCAGCAACAATGTGCGAAGAAATTCAATAAAAGAGTATTGTTCCTGATTTGAGTCTTGTTCAGAAAGCACGAAGTGAATGAACCGTGACAGCAGATATATCGCCATTACTGCAAAAAGAAGAATGAGAATTCCCAGAAACCCGATCATAAGAATTTCCTCGAAGAGCTGCGCCCAAAACCCCGGTTCCTGCGGAGGCCCGGCAGAGATTTCTCCAGATGCAGGTTCGCCGGACAATACCGACTGAGACCTTGCTGCACGGGGTGAGAAAAGAAAACGCAATAATGCGACCAAATACGGCCGTAATGGTTTTGTTCCTTCCTGCAGGGCGGAATAAATGCTCTCGGCAGCGTTAACCATTACCGGATACAACACGATACCTGCGGCGCCAAGCAGAAGAAAACCGCCGATAAAGAGTATGAAATGCCCCGCGAAGGATGAGCTATGAATGAAGGCAGGATCGTTCCTGTCGTTACGGGCGGCATAGACCGCCAGCATGCCAAATACCAGATAGCCGGTTACAAAAGCGATTGAATCGGGATCTTCAAGCTGTAATCCCATACGCAGGAAATAGATGGAAAAAATCAGCAGAAGGCCCGCGTCGAATCGGCCAATGGTCCTGCGATAGTTTGCATGATGTATGCCGATATTCCTGCCTCGAAGCCATAGAAACAGGCTCCAGCCGAGGATAAGAGTAAAAGCAAACCATTCTCCGGGGCTGTTGATGCGACTGTATGCTTCAAGAAAATACGGCAGGCCTTCAGCTGACGAAAATGACAGTCCGGTATATGACTTCAGGATAAAACACAGAGAGGTGAAAAAGCCGATGCTGTGTATGATTAATGCTGTCAGACGCCTCCGTTTGAATTTCGTCATCATCATTGAAAGCAGCATGGCGCTGATCAGCGATAAGGCAGACGGCAGCAGGGGCAGGCGATCCTGGC
Source organism: Marispirochaeta sp. (assembly GCF_963668165.1). Lineage (NCBI taxonomy): Bacteria > Pseudomonadati > Spirochaetota > Spirochaetia > Spirochaetales > Spirochaetaceae > Marispirochaeta > Marispirochaeta sp. Next base: position 2,043,700 of record NZ_OY764209.1, read on the forward strand.
CGGGAATTAAAAAGAATATAGAAGCAAGTATATACCACCGGCATATTTCCATCCCGGCGCTGGGTAGGCGCACCAGGAGCTTCCGATCCTTAACGGACATGGACCAACTCCCGAGCGGGGTAGACCGGAAATCCACGCCAGAATACTGGTTCGATGATGCCGGGGGGAGCATTGACTTCTTCGCCAGCTTCGTCGTTTTCCGGGGTATGACAGAATACAAGGAGTACCTGTCTTCTGCGGGGAAGTCCTTCCGAAAGGGTATCCGCTATGCTTTCACGTGCCTGCAGCGCACTGTAAACAAGGCCAAGATCATCTCGATCGATAATCTTCAGCAGTTTGTCCATTTTTCCGGCTGCCCCGTACTCGATACGGGCCAGCAGCCCAAGCAGGTGCCCCAGGTGTTCCGGTCCTCGTCCAATTGGAAGAATGCTGTTTTCGGCACCAGAAACTGCTGCATTGGTGACCAGACCGAAGGAAGCCCCGGTTTCCATGAGTACAGCTGCAAGGGTTCCTACGGTTTCGATAATCTGTTCAAAATCGTCAATGTGCTCGGGGAAAGAAAAATCCGAAGCATCAAAGGCGAGCAGAACTTTACGGTGAGATGTTGGTTCGTAAAGTTTTTCCTGCAACTTGCCGAGCCTGGCACTGGCTTTCCAGTGTATATTCCTTGCTGGTCTGTCCCCGCTGTAATCTCTGGTTCCGGCGTACCAGGCAGGATCATCAACCGGGCCTTTTAAGGGGTGGATACCGAAAAACTCCTGAAAGGGTATCGACAGAGGCATCAATTCCCCCTGCCGCGGATATACGATTATTTCTCTGCTATGGGTAAGTGTTTTTTGCCGTGTATGCAGGCCCAGGAGGTCTCCGGAACGTAATTGTATGTTCCCCAGAGAAGCTGTTCCCCGTTTTCTGGCCCTCACCCTCCAGGTCCGTTCGCATTTTTCGAAGGAGAGCAGCCGGGTCTCGCCGGTGAAATCATTTTCCTCTCCACTGTCCAGTAACGCGGGGGTCCCCAGTTCCAGTCCTGCGATTACCGGCAGCAGCTTGTGATTATCCAGGGAAATCGAGAGATTAAGACAATCGCCGGGAAACAGACGGTCCGTATCTATATGTATCTCGGTTTTCAGTCTGAACAGGGCGGCCCTGCTCCATAGCCGGGTTCCAAGTCCAATGATCAGTACACCCCCTGCAGGCAGGGCCAGATTAAAGTTCTGCTGTACCAGGGCAATAAAGAAAACGAGAAAAACAAGGCCCAGGCTTAGTCCCAGGGAGAATATACTGGATATGTAGTTGCCCTGCTGCGGAGACAGGGCAGATGAGTCCTGATCACCCATGGCTTTTATACCGGTACGGGAACCGCCACGGCGGAGAGTACTTCCCTGAGGATTTCCTGCGCGCTGGCTCCCCGGGTTCTCTCGCTGTGAAGCACGATAATTCGATGCTCCAGAACCGGGCCGGCGAGTTCCTTGATGTCGTCAGGGAGTACGTAGTCCCGTTCCCGCAGGACTGCCAGCCCCTGGGCGGCCCGCATTATGCCGATCGCGCCCCGGGGACTGACACCGAAGCGGACTTTTGGGTGCCGGCGGGTTGCGGCCACAATATCTGCTATGTACTCCCGTACCGCGGCAGAGATGGTAATCGTGCTTCGTTCATGCTGCAGCTCCGTAATTCGTTCCGGGTGTATGACCGGTTTCAGGCTCTCCAGGGGATCATCCTGCTGAAAGCGTTCCAGTATCCGGATTTCTTCCTCTCTGGAGGGGTATCCCAGATCGATGCGCATCAGAAAGCGGTCCAGCTGAGCCTCTGGAAGCGGGAAGGTCCCGTCCATCTCTATGGGGTTCTGGGTGGCGATAACAAAAAAGGGTTTCGGCAGCTGCATGGTGTTTCCGTCTACAGTGACCTGAAACTCTCCCATGCTTTCAAGAAGACTTGACTGGGTTCGGGGAATGGTACGGTTTATTTCGTCCGCCAGCAGCACATTGCACATTATCGGCCCTGGATGGAACACGAAATTACCGCTTTTTTGATCATACACGGAAAATCCGGTAATATCCGCAGGCAGCAGGTCCGGAGTAAACTGAATCCTTCTGAAACTGCCGTCAATACTCTTTGCCAGGGATTTTGCCATCAGGGTTTTGCCCAGGCCGGGAACATCTTCCAGCAGCACATGTCCTTCCGCAAGCAAGGCGACGGTCAACAGCTCCATGGCACGCTGTTTGCCCACCACCACTCTGGCTGTATTCTCTGCCAGCATGGTGAATTCATTATGACTCACATGGGCTCCTTGAAGTGTTATTGTGTGGCTTGAGTATCGGGAGAATAATAAAAAGTTTCAATCCCCGATAAATATTGATCTTTATTGTAAGAAATGTCGATAAAGAATTTGACAGAATAGATATTTTGGCTATATAGTTAAGGTGATTTATGGACCAAAAACATGTGCTTATAGTTGAAGATGAATTTATTGTTGCCGTAGACCTGAGGGGGACCCTGGAACGGCGGGGTTTCTCGGTAGCCGGGATCATTAACACAGGGATTGGAGCTGTGGAGTTTATCCGTAAAAACGGAAAGGCAGACTGCATATTGATGGATGTCAGCCTGAAGGGAGAAATAACAGGTATTGAGGCTGCCGCTGAAATTCACAAAGAATGCCCCGTACCCGTTATCTTCCTGACCGCCCATAACACCCTTCCCGGTGTTCAGGCTGGAATACAAGAGCCTCTCTGCAGGCTTGTTGCCAAGCCCTTCGATGAGCAAGAGCTTATCAGGGTAATTGAAACCTTGATCCAGGAGACAAGGTCCGAATGTTATGAATAGCAGAAATAGTCGGTATTTTTTCATTGCAATTTTTATTCTTCTCGCAGTACTTGCCGGGGGTGTATTTGCTCAAGAGGGCGGCCCCGCACGGATTCTGCACATCATGAGCTATCATGCTCAGTGGCCCTGGAACAATGAACAGTTAGCCGGGTTCAGGGCAGGACTTGCAATTCCTGACGCGGAGATCAGAATTGTAGAGCTCGATGCAAAGCGTCAAAGCTCTCCGGAGCAGATTGAGGCAGCCGGGCGCTCGGCCTTGAAGATAATCTCTGAGTGGAAACCCGATCTGATTTATCTGAGCGACGATGACGCCCTGGATTATATGATAGCAAACTATCACCGGTCGGATATTCCTGTTGTTTTCAGTGGAATAAATGCCCCTGCCGAGGCAATCCCCCAGTTCATGCGGGCCTGGACTACCGGTGTTCTTGAGATAGAGCATGCTCTGGCTTCCATACGGCTGCTTCAGGCCATACAGCCGGCTGTACGAAAGCTGGCGATTGTTACAGATGAGAGCTCCATGTGGGATCCCGTTGTACGAAGATTACGGGAAGTAGATGCCCAGCTTCCAGAAATTGAGATTGTCCGCTGGGATATTATCCGGAGTTTCGAGGAATACAAACGGAGAATTCTGGAGTATCAGAATACGGTTGATGCAATAGGCCTTCTGGGGATATTCCTGTTTAAAGACATGGCCGGTTCCAATGTCTCCTACACCGATGTGCTGCGCTGGACTGCAGAGAACAGCAATTTACCGGACTTTACCTACTGGAAGGATAGAATCCAGTACGGGACCCTCTGTTCAGTAACGGTTTCAGGTTATGAGCAGGGGATCGTAGCCGGACGCAAGGCCCGGGAAATTTTACTGGGGAACAGGTCCCCGGAGGATATCCCAATCAACGCGACTCTTAAGGGCGAACCGGTGATCAGTCTGGCAAGAGCCAGGTCCCTGGGAATATCCTTACGAAGCGATCTGCTGTTATCGTCGGAGATTTTTACCGATTATGCCTGGAATGACTAAGAGTCTTCTGGATATTTCCCGGGGTGTACGCTTCAAGATTGTTATTATCACCGTCCTTGTGCTTGTATCCACCCTTACTGCTTCCTCTGTTTTAATGAATCGTCTTTATGTAACAACCTACAAAGACGCTCTCCTGCTGGAAGGCACAGGAATTACCCGTAATTTGAGGAATCAGCTGGAGAGGATCCTGGGATTTGAAATACAACTTAATGAGATTGTCGGTTTTGAGGGGCAGTGCAACGAGGCCGTAGCTGATCAAAATATGCTGGATTTTGCCCTTGTAGCCGATACCCTGGGGAACGTAATTTTTCACAGTGATTCATATACAAACGGATCCTTCATTACTCCTCCCGGTATCTATGGTCTGAATTATGAAGATCCTGTTGTTGAAGCTGTATCGATTGCAGGCCGGGATGTGTGGACCCTGAGTCTGTCGTCGACGGACCAGTTTGGGCGTATCCAGGCATGGGTCCAGGTAGGCCTGCCGCAAAAACTCTTGTCTGAAAGAGTGTATCCCATACGATATACTTCATTTCTGATTAATCTTGGTGCTTCCATTTTTGCGGCGATAGCCTCCTGGGTAATGCTGGGAAGTTCGGTGACACGGCAGCTGACACGGCTGACAAGGACAGTAGAGTATATAGAAGAGCATGGACCGAATTCCGCGGAGATGATAGAGAACCCTTCCGGAGACGAGATCGGCAGACTTTCCAGGTCTTTTAACCGTATGGTCCAGACAATACGAAGAAACAATCAGGAGCTGACTTCCAACGCTGTAATGCTGGAAGAAAAGGTCAAGGAGAGGACCGCCGATCTGCTGGCAGAGATCGAAGAGCGAAAACGAGCTGAAGAACTGATCAGCGCGGCATTAAAGGAAAAGGAGATCCTGATTAAGGAGATTCACCACCGGGTCAAAAATAACCTTCAGGTTATCTCAAGTCTCCTGAGACTGCAGTCATCGAGTCTCAAGGATGAGAACTCCCGGGCGGCTTTGCAGGAAAGCAAGAACAGGGTACGGGCAATGGCCCTGATCCATGAAAAGCTGTATCAATCTGAAAAGCTGGACAGGATAAACTTTCAGGAATATGCCACGACTCTGGTAAACGATCTGTTTCAAGTCTACCGGACTGCGCCCGGCCGTTGGATTACTCCGGACATACGCATTGAAGAGGTACCCCTTGATATAGATACCGCGATTCCCTGCGGGTTAATCCTGAATGAACTGGTCTCCAACTCCCTTAAGTATGCTTTTCCGGACGGCGGGGGCATAGTGAGTATTGTATTTGAAACGAGGGCAGATCAGTGTCAGCTTATAGTTGCTGACAACGGCAAAGGGTTTCCATCGGATTTCAACCCCGAATCTACAGTTTCTCTTGGTCTGCGGCTGGTAAAGGGGCTGGTGGAAGATCAGCTCGACGGAAGCATTTCGTTCGAAAACCAACAGGGTACAAAGATCCAGATAGCTTTTCCCTGTAAAGGAGAATAAAAAAACCCGCCGTTACAGGCGGGTTTTTTATTTCCGTAATCCAGCCTATTTCGCTGTGATCTCTATTTTTCGGGGTTTCTGGGACTCCTTAACTCCAAGTTTGAGATTAAGGATGCCGTTCTTCAGGGAGGCGTCAATCTTGTTCCGGTCAATGGTCTCATCGATGGTGTACACCTGATAGAAATCTGCTTCCCGGATCTCGTGCATCAAATACTCTCCGCCCTGGGGCCGTTTTACGTCCCGCATTCCCCGAATCTCCAGCTGATCACCGTCGATATTAACACTGAGCCCGTCTTTTGTAACACCGGGCATCTCAAGTTTCAGGGTAATCTCGCCCTCTTTTTCGAGTACATCGCAGCATGCCCGTACGGCTGGCCGGGTTTCCATTCTTTTCTCAATACTTTTGTCTGCCATAATACGCCTCCTTTTCTTATTGTACCTTGATTGAGATCTGCTTAGGTTTAGCCTCTTCTTTCTTGGGCAGGGTCAGTGTCAGAATACCGTTCTCAAGAACCGCGTCCGCCTTTTTGTCTCCGTCTACCGTCTGGGGCAGGGATATTGTCCTCTGAAAGGTCCCGCTCCAGGATTCCTGCCTGTAAACCTTCTCCTTGTCCTTTTCTTTGTCCGCAGAACGTTCTCCCTTAATGGTCAGTACGTTTCCGGTTAAGGACAGCGCAATGTCCTTCTGTTCGATACCAGGAAGCTCACACATCACAGTAAAGCTGTCCTGTCCCTCAATGACGTCGAGTGCGGGAGATACATGGCGGTCGAAGAGGCCGCGGTTACCACTGCTCTGATCATAATCAAAGAGATCATTAATCTCGTCACGGAGCCGTTCGAATTCCCGCCACGGATCGATTGAATTGCGATATCGTACAAGTGCCATACTCTACCTCCTCTTGCAGATTGGTGTTTCTCTATAAATAATTATGCAAATTCTATGCCAAGTTTTCTTGCGGATTGTAAATCTTTGTATTATAGCAATTTAACAATTCCTTGTCTCCGGTGTAATTTCTTCGGCTAAGAGCAGGTGGGCAAAATTTCTTCATTTCCCCCCAAAGGGGTACTCCTCTGCGTGTCATTATGACTCAATTGCCCTCTTGACGATTGGGTCTGAAAGGGTAAAATTTACCATATGGCCGAGATTCCGAATTACTATCGCTCTCTTGGACTGGATTCTCATGCCTCGGAGAAAGAAATACGCAGCGCCTACAGGCGCAAAGTCAAGGATTGTCATCCCGATGTAAGCGCATATCCCGGAGAGACCGGCTCATTCCGTGCCGCCCGTGAGGCATACGAAGTCTTGAGTGATCCCGCGCGGCGTAAGGCGTACGATGCCGAACGGCAGCAGGAAACCGCAAAAACCGGACTGCGACAGCCTCAGCAGGCTGTCCGGACCCCGGACCCGTACGGGGATATTGAACTTGTTTTAAACCCCGATGAGGCCGCCAGAGGCGGGCGTTTCCGTATTCCCCTGCAGGACAGCGGCTGCTTCTTCTGTTCCTCCTTCCGAGGGTTCTCTTCCGGGTTGTGTCCCTTCTGCGGCTCGAGTTTCGATGGGGCTGCCGACGCTGTCCTTGATCTTCCCCCGGGGATTGCCCATGGGACCAGTTTTGTGCTGGACGACGGGACCCGCAGTATCCTTATTTCGGTTCTGGTAGAAGAATACTGAGCAGTTTAACCAAGCTTCTACAGCATCTCCTCTATTTGTCGTATACGTTTATCAAGACGCTGGGGGCTGATCTTCATCCTGGTGCCAAGCTCCTGGGCAAAGAGCTGTATCTTGAACTCCTCAAGAGCCCAGCGGTATTCCTTCAGGGCCTGGCGCTTTGCAAAACTCATGCCGCCTCTTTCTTTAAAGCTGTCTCTGGTTTCTTTGTACCAGCTAAGGTAAGGGATGAGCTCGTTGGCTTTGTCGGCATCCGCCGCCGGATTAACAGCACCTTTCTCTATGCGGGTCTTCAAGGCCCGCAGAAAACGGGGTATCTCTTTCAGCTCCTCTTTGCCGTAGAGCCGGTAGAACTCTTTTGGGACCAGGTTCTCGAGCTCCCTGCGCCGTATCGCAAGGAATTTTCTGACTCCCCTGCGGGACCCCTCCTGCTCCTCCAGCTTCCCGATGGTCTGCCGTACCTCGGCGTACTCATCGAGGACCCGTAAAACAGGCTGATACAGCTCCTTCATCTCCGAGTAAAGCCGCGGTTTTATCCACTCTGAGAACTCCCGGTATTCAGTACTGCTGCGGATGCCGCGGCGGAAAATCCTTCTTGTCAGTGCCCGCCAGACCCCGTCGTTAAAGGGCTCCAGCCCGCCGAAGGGCAGGACCGTGAACTGGTAATCCCTGCCCAGCATGAACTCATGACGGAAGGTTTTCAAAATATCCGCGAAGGAGCGGTACATCAGCAGGGCGACCCCGTCGGGATGAATCCCGGCTGCTTCATCGGCGCTCAGGTAGAGGCGCAGAGCCACTTTGTTATCCTCCGGGGTGAGGGCCGGAAAAGCGGGGAGGCCGTCGTCCCCTTCCACGCGCTCCGGGATCTCGTCGAAGTCCCACATACGCAGCTCCTCGATCTCCCAGGAACGTTTCAAGAGTTCCAGACTGCCGGACAGATGTTTCGAAGGACCCGCAGAGGTCAGGACCTCCGTGTTTCGTCCTTCTGTCAGGTGTTTGCCTCTGGCATCGACAACAGTAAAGCGCATTTTTAAATGGGGCGGCAGGGACTCCTCGTCCCAGGCTGATTCGGGAATCAGAAAACCGAACTCCTCCTGAATATGGCGGCTCAAGACTACAACGAGGCGCTCCCGTGTTTTCCGGGGAATGTTCTGCGCCACTCTTTTCGCACTGTCGGAAACCGGGGCAAGGCGCCGGCGGTACTCCTTTGGAAGTCCTTTCATAAGGGCGGTGATCTTTTCCTCAAAAAGACCCGGCACCAGCCAGTCAAAAACCGGAGTTGTCAGATCCCGGCTGATACGTTCGGGTATCAGGGCGGTCACACCGTCCTCCGGACGCTGAGGGTCGAATACATATTCCAGGTCTATGCGGTGTCCGTCTATCATTGTCTCCGAGGGAAATCGCTCGAGAATCTCGCCGTCCGGGTTATAGAGCATTATATCCTCACGGGAGAGTTCCAGTGATTTTTGTCCTTCCGGAAGGTGGCTGATATGTTCTTCGAGGTTCTTGAAATCGTAGAAGCTGTCTGGGATCCTCTCCCGGTAGAACCGGAAAAGTTCCTCTTCGCCGCAAAAAATGTCCCGGCGCCGCAGCTTCTCCTCCAGTTTAAGCACCCCCTGCAGGGTATCACGGTTTTTTTTCAGTACCGGGAGCCGGCGATGGATACGGCGGAAGTCGTAACGCCCCTCCATAATGCCTTCCCTGATAAAGATATCCGAAGCCTCTTTCGGCGCGATCTTGCCGTAAGCTACATTCCGGCCAGGGTTTATCAGCAGTCCGTACAGCCGGACCTGTTCGACTGCTGTCACCTCCATCTGTTTTTCCGACCAGACGGCACCGTGATAACTGTAGCTGCACTGTCCGGTAGCAATCCGCTCCAGCCATTCCGGCTCAATGGCAGCGCAGGTTCGGGCAAAGAGTCTGCTTGTGCGGACCATCTCCGCCGCCACCAGCCAGCGGGGACCGTTTCCAAAAAGTCCGGATCCAGGAAAGATCATTGCCTCCCGGTTTCTGGCAGCGGAATAAATGTTCTTTTCCTTCTTTTCCGCGATGTTGGACAGAAGTCCGGTCAGAAAAGAGATGTGCAGGGCCGTGTACCAGGGGGAAGGTTCTCCCTTTTTTTCCGCCTTTTTACTCAGGTGGGGAACTTTTATCTCGTAGCCCTGCTCCTTCAGCAGCGAGGTAACCTGAAGGTGAATATCCCGCCATTCCTTCATGCGGCGGTAACTCAGGTAATTCTGGCTGCAGTACTTGCGCATTCTTCCCTGACTTCGTACCTGCCGCCACACCTGATGATATTCTTCCCATATGTTGAGCAGGCTGACAAAGTCCGATTCGGTGTCCAGAAACTTTTTGTGGGCTGAATCAGCCTTGTCTTCTTCTCCCTGGGGCCGGTCTCTTGGATCCTGGATTGTCAGAACCGATACGATCACCGCGGCATCCCGCAGGACCCCCTGTTCGGCGGCCTCGATCAGCATTCTGGAGAAGCGCGGGTCCAGGGGCAGCCGGGCCATCAGCCGTCCGTATTTGGTAAGCCGCAGGTCTCCGCACCTGTCCCTGTCTACAGCCCCGAGCTCCCGCAGCATGCCGATTCCGTCGCTTAAATGGCGGGTCGAGGGCTTGTCGATAAAGGGGAACTTTTCTACATCCCCCAGATGCAGCGAAACCATGCGCAGAATTACATCCGCCAGGTTGTCCCTGAGGATTTCCGGCTTGGTGAACTCCTCCCGGCTCAGGTAGTCCTCTTCCGGATACAGGCGAATACAAACACCCGGGCTGACCCGACCGGCCCGGCCTTTTCGTTGATCCGCCGAGGAACGGGAGACCGGTGAAACAGGCAGGGCGGTGGTCCGGGATGCCGGAGAGTAGGTTGATATACGGGCCAGTCCTGTATCAACCACATAGACAATCCCCGGAATGGTTATAGAAGTTTCGGCGACATTCGTAGCTACCACGACTTTACGGCCCGCGTGGGAGGCGAAAATTCTGTGCTGCGCGGCCGAGGTGAGCCGGGCAAAGAGGGGCAGGACTGTAAACGAGGACAGTCCCAGGCGGTCGATCCCGTCGCAGGTTTCCCGGATGTCCGCCTCGGTGGGCATGAAAACAAGAATGTCTCCGTCCCTGCTCGTACGGCAGATGTTTTCTACCGCGGAAACAGCCTGTTCCACATAGGACAGATCCTCACCGGCGCCTGTCTGGGACTGGTATATTAATTCTACAGGGTAGGTTCTGCCTGATACCTCGAAAATGGGGGCCTTATCGAAGGCGGCGGAGAACTTTTCCGTATCTATGGTGGCGGAGGTTATAATCAGCTTAAGGTCCCTGCGTTTTTTCAGGAGTTTTCGGAGTATACCAAGGATCAGATCGATATTGAGGCTTCGCTCGTGGGCCTCGTCGATTATCAGTGTGTCGTAGCGGTTCAGAAAGCGGTCCGACTGGGTTTCCGCCAGGAGGATCCCGTCGGTCATGAACTTTATATAGGCATCATCGGCCCCTGCTTCCTGGAAGCGGATCCTGCTGGAGACCCACTTCCGCTCCCCGTCGCCGAGTTCCTCGGCGACCCTGGATGCCAGGCTCAAGGCGGCAATTCGCCTGGGCTGGGTGCAGCCGATCTGACCGTCGACTCCCCTGCCGGCTTCCAGGCACATCTTGGGGATCTGGGTCGATTTCCCGGAGCCTGTTTCTCCTGAGAGGATGATAACCTGATGCTCCTTTATCGCGGAAACGATCTCGTCTTTGCGTACCGTAATGGGCAGCTCTTCCGGATAGGCCGGGGAGGGGAGCTTTTCTGCCCGCAGACGGCGGCGTTCTACTGACTCGAGTATCGTTATCGCGGTACTTTCCAGACGCTGCGGATTCTTTTCCGCCCCGGATAACTGTCGGGAGAGGCGGTGTCTCTCTGAGCCCATGGTATGGAGCAGGAGGTGTTTGAGTTTTCCGGGATCGGTTTGAGATTCTGTCATGGCCCGTAACTAGATCAGGTTCGGCAGAAAAGTGTCAAGTCCCAGGAAAGAAGAGAAAAAGAAGCTTAACCGTTTTCTATCAAAAAAATAATAAGTTCCTGATCATTCTGAATTAACATCTCCATAAAACTTGCGGAGGGATATATGAAATTACTGAAAAGCTTATTTGTCTCAGGCATCTTGTTGGTTCTGTTAACCCCTTGTCTTTTTTCTAGTGGTAATCCGGAAGGAGAAGCAGTCGTAAAAGGAATATCCTTTGTTAGTGGAGAAATTAATCCCCGAGGAAATTTCGAGAAGGTATATTATTTAAAGAGAAGCCAGGAAGAGCATTTTGTTCCTGCTGATCTTCTTGCTATGGGGCATGATGAAAAGACTCTGAATATTTTTCATTTTAATGATTTGCACGGGCACATAACTGACTTGCATAAAACTAAAGGTAATACCCATAGGATTTCGCAAATGGTAAGATTACTGAAAGAGGCGAAGCAGAAAATGGCGAGAGATGCCGTCACGATCTTCGTTTCTGCTGGTGATGAGCATACTGGAACGATATTTGATGAGCTTTCAGGTTGGGACGAAGCCAGTTTTTATTGTGATCCTGCATATGAAATCTTGAGTAAAGCTGGTCTTGATGCTTCAGTGATTGGCAATCATGAAGTTGATCGCGGTTATGCAATTGCTGCAAAGGCAGTTGAAGAAAGTGCTGGGTTTCCTGTTCTCAGCGCTAATATTTTTCATTCAAAATACCTTACCGATGATATAATATATCCTGCAATAATCGGAATTGTTGATGGTTTGAGGATTGGTATAGTTGGTTTGACTACACCAGACGAAACAAGACAGAGAACTGTCGACGATCCGGATGTTTTTGTTGGTAACCCGCTGAATTCTCTTGAATATTATGTAGAACGAATGGATGAATTTGTTGATGTATTTGTAATCCTCAGTCACATAGGGAATGAACATGAGGTGCGACATAATGTACGGGTCGGAGAGCAGAGTATTGCTAAAATCCTGTCCCGAATAACTCAAAAACCGGCAATTATTATCGGTGGACATACTCATAGTGAGTTAAATAAGAATAACCTTGAAATGGATAATCTTATAAACAACGTAATTATTGCCCAGGCTGGTGCATACGGTTCTTGGCTTGGGCATGTCTCAATGAGACTTACGCGATCTTCATCTGGAGATGCGGCGTCAGAACAAGACGCATGCTTGCTGCCTATAAAAATACGTGATGACCGTATCCCTGTAACTGATGAAAAGTATGGCTATCTTGAACATGATGAAGACTTCGACAGCAACTTTGAGGTTAATTACATTCAGCCATTGCTTGTGAAGCTTGATAAAAAAATGAATGAAACTTTAGGACATGTTTCTAATGATACAGGTTTTTCTCCCCAGAAAGTTATCACGGATCGGTATGTCGGTGAATGCGGAATGGCTAATTTTATGAATGATACTATTGTTGGGAGAAGCGAAGTCTTTCCGGGGGGCAGGGTCGATTTTGCTGCTTTCAATGCCTCAGGCCTTGCTGGCGGTGTTGTTCCAGGATCTATCTGTACATATGCAGACTGGTTTTCTGTTATGCCTTATGCTGATAATATTGTTATTTATGAGCTGAGGGGATATCAAATATATGACATTCTTAAGAGTAATGCCAAGAGACTTGTCCGTCCAGAAGAAGTGAATGACACGGATCTTTCTGGTTTTGTTTCCCGTGGTTTTCTTCATTTTTCCAAAGGAATACGATATACGATAGTCTTGAATGATGGCGCTGATACTGCTCTTGTCAATAATGTGTTTTTGAATGGCAGACCGATCAATGAAGTGCTTAATACCTCTTTTAGAGTTGCCTTTAGCAGTTATATTTCTAATGGCTTTGAAGGTTGGAAAAGGGTTAAAATTGGAGCAGGGCTGCCTGACAACATTGTTGGTTGGGATCTCGCGAAATTGTCAGGTCATGATACAGGTTTGATTTATCGGAATGAGATTATTGCATCGATAAGAGAGTCTGGATCGATCCATGCATTTGATGGAAGATCCAGTCTTTACGACGGGCGACTACAGATTGTGCAACGTGAGTCAGAATAAAAAGGAAACAGTATTGCGCGAGATGCTGTCCAACTTCTGGCGGAACAGTATCTTGGGCCTGTTCACACTAAAAAGGGTATCAACAATTAAAGCGAAGTGGATAAAAAACACAAACATCACATCTAATTTCTCAAATCGGGAAAAAATGCGCCGAAAGCCCTTAAGACGACGGAATAGTCGCTCTACTTCATTACGTTTTTTATACAGTTCCTTGTCATATTCCCAGGGATTACGCCTATTTCGTTTGGGAGGCACCACTGGTGCCATCTCAAGGTCAAGAACCAGTTGCCTGGTCTCATCGCCTTCATAGGCCCTGTCCATGAGAACCTTGGTGCCTTTCCATCTCTTATCTTTCAAGGTGTTTAAGAGCTTTCGGCCTTCGGGGGCATCTCCGGCCTGACCGGGAGATAACGAGAAAGTTACGGCTGTTTGAGCCCCGGCCGCCACCATGTGAATCTTGGTTGTCCATCCGGCCCTCGACTTTCCGATAGATTGAGGACCGTTTTTTTTAAAGCGCCCGTTCCATCGGGATGGACCTTGACAGCCGTACTATCCAAAGAGACATGATCAACCCGAATATTGATAATTTCTGCCTCTTGAAGGGCGAGAAAAACCTTCTCGAGTACACCTTGCTTAGCCCAGCGATTGGCTCTCATATAGACACTATGCCAATTCCCGAATCTCTCAGGGAGTCCTCGCCACTTACAACCATGTTCAGCAATATGCAGGACCGCATTAAGGACATCAAGATTTAAAAGTTTCACGTTTCCTCGTTGAACCGGTAATAAGTCTTCTATTATGGCAAACTGTTCTGGGGTAATTTCCATAGGGAAATTTTAACATGGATTATCAATTAGTGTGAACAGGCCATTGTTTACCGCGCGTCCACTATCGTGGGCGGTCTGTGTTTTCGCGGCTCGGTAACAGTGGCGAATATCCCCAGACTCAAGGCTGCCGCGCCCAGGGAGAACCAGAAGATGATCCCAATGCCGAATATCGTGGACAGGTACCCCAGGAATATGATCACCAGCGAGGATATTCCTACCGCCAGCCCGACAATGCCGATGTAGACGGGTATCTCGTGGTCCTGGCCGAACTCAACAACGATAGCGAACTGGGAGACATTGTTTATGCAGAGCGTCAGCGCTCCGGCAGCAATGCTGATTAAAGCCAGGTGGTAGGACCCTGCAAAGAGGGCGGCGAGATTTCCGATTATAAGGGCCAATGCTCCAAGGATGTGATTAAAAAGGTGTCCCCGCCGGTCGGCCAGCTCACCGAGAACCGGATTGGCAATAATGAAAGTGGCGGCCGTAATAATGGTAAAGAGCCCCACCTCGCTTTCATGCAGGGAGAATCGGCGCACGAGGTGTACCGCAAAATAGGAATAGCTGGTAAAAGCCAGGGTATAAAATATCCTTGCAATGATGTACCGGCCGAAATCACGGTTTTCCCGGGGTATCCGTGCCAGTCCAGTCAGAAAGCTGCCGAATGGTTCGGTGGAAAAACGTATGCGCCTGCTTGGGGGCTCCGCGTAGAGTCCCAGGGCGGGCAGATAGATCATAAGAAAGGAGAACCCGATTATCATTAATAGCGGGAAATTGTTCGGGAAGGGGACGGCATTCATTATCCTGATAATAATTCCGCCGCAGGCAAGCCCGATAAGATAGCTGCCCAGGTTCCTGATGGCAAAAAGGCGGCCCCGTAAGTTGATGGGAATGGATTTGGCCGTCAGGTCAAAGAAGGCCGGTACGGCTATGCCCGTGGTTGCCTGGGTTATAAACAGGGCGAGCATGAGACTGACTATGACCATGGCAGGGGATTTTGTCCCCAGGGCCAGTCCGCTCAAGGCGGCCAGGAGCCACGGCACCCGCTGAAACGCCCCGGTAATCAGAATGTAGGGCTTTTTGTAGCGCAGAGTCTGGATGTAGCGGGCCACAAAGATGGAAGGAAAAAAGACCCCGATGTTGCGCAGAACCGGAATTAAAGAGAGCACAAAAGGGGAGCCCCCCAAACGTTCAATATAGACGGGCAAAATGCTTTCCGGAGACAGAAAGATCATACCAGTAAGGAACGAGATTCCATCAAGAGCGTTAAGAAAAAAATTCCTTCGCAAATGCGGATGCAGTGCGGTATTCGGCATTGGCATGTTCTTCCCCGGTTATCTTATGCAGAAACAATAGCAGGAAAAAAAGGCCTGGGGAATAGACTCGAGGAGAGAAGTTCAGTTATTCATCGCTTTCCCTGCTTTCTCAGTCATGGTATTATGAGTGTATGAAAACACTGACCTTTGGTGAAATCCTCTGGGATATAATTGACGATGCAGAACACATAGGCGGAGCTTCCTATAATTTTGCTGCTCACCTGGCAAAACTGGGGGCTGAATCGCACCTGGTTTCTGCGGTGGGGAATGATGAACGGGGAAAGACTGGATTGGCTGCCCTGAAGGCGCATGGTATCGCGTCTTCCTTTATCAGCAGCGTGGCGGACGCCCCTACTGGGACTGTGACAGTTAAACTGGAGGCCGGACAGCCGAGCTACACTATCCATGAGGGGGTTGCCTGGGACTGCATCCGGCTGACGGAGGACCAGCTTACAACGATCAGCGGAACTGAATGGGATTGCTTCTACTTCGGGACGCTGGCCCAGCGCAGCGAGATTAACCGGGAAACCTTGTCGCAGCTGTCTTCGCAGGTCCGGGCACGGCACTTTTTTTATGACATAAACCTGCGCCAACGGTATTATACCAGTGCGATTATCGCCGAATCCCTTAAGAACGCGACAATTGTCAAACTCAACAATGAGGAACTGGAGTTGGTAGCGGGGATGTTCGGTTTGGATGGTACCAGGTCATCAGAAGAGAATATCAGAAAAGTGGCAGAGGCTTTTAAACTGGAAACCCTGATTGTGACCCATGGAAAGGATGGAGTCAGCCTGCTTTCGGGGGGAGAATTGCGTCAGATACCGGTTATCCCGGTCCATGTGGCAGACGCAGTAGGCGCAGGTGACAGCTTTTCCGCCGGGTTTATGTATGCTCTGGGATGCGGAAAAGACCCCTTTGCCGCCGCAGAGTACGGCGCCGCTCTCGGCTCCTTTACCGCTGCACATTCCGGGGGCGTACCCGATTACAGCGACGAAATACGCGCCTTCTTTGGGACCCTGGGTGCCTGACAAATGATTTGCCGAGCCGGCTGCGGAGCCTGCTGTGTTGCCATATCCATCTCATCGCCCATTCCCGGAATGCCTCGTGGAAAACCTGCAGGGGTTCCCTGCATCCACCTGGACAAAGATTTTCGCTGCCGCCTTCATAAAACCCCTGAATACCCGGCGGTGTGCGCCCTTTTACGGCCGGCCCCTCAAATGTGCGGCTCGAATCGGGAGGAAGCCCTTCAGTACCTGGCGGAGCTGGAACGTCTTACCAGCCCGCAGGTCTGAATTTCTTAATCACCTGCAGCTTGACGCAAGACCCGGAGCTACCTACACTTAATGCAATGAGTGATTCATCAATCCTGAACGACAGACTTACCCTGAGCGCGGGCCTGCTCGCCCTTTTGTCGGCGACTCTGTGGGGAGGCAATACCGTCTCGATAAAGATCGCTACCGCCGGAATGCCCCCGGCGGCAATCGCGGCTGTCCGTTTTGCCCTGGGGGGTATTGCCGTCTGGGGCTATGCCCTGGCTGCCGGGATACCCCTGAAGCTTACAAAGAGGGAGCTTCCCTCATTAATAAGCCTTGTTGCTCTGTTTATCGTCCAGATCCTTACATTGAATATCGGAACCTCCCTGACCCTCGCCGCCCACGCGACAGTGCTTATTTCGTCGTACCCTTTTGCCACTGCTCTTTTTGCCCATCTGCTTATTCGGGGGGACCATTTGAACGGGGGCAAGATTATCGGCATGGCTGTCTCTTTTACGGGGGTAGCCCTTATTTTCGGCGAAGCACTGATTGTCGGCAGTGCCGGTTCAATTCCCGGAGATCTGATTGTGTTTACCAGCTGTGTTCTCCTGGGGCTGCGTCAGGTTGTCACCAAGCGAATGACCCAGGGCCTGCATCCGGTAAAACTGGTTTTCTGGCAGTCGGTCTTCAGTGTTCCGGCCTTTGTTACAGTGACACTGATATTCGAAAGCGACTATACCTATGCAATTACCGGCGGAATTGTCGCGGCCATCCTCTATCAGGGGCTGGTGGTGGCAGGTTTCTGCTTTATTCTGCTTACCAGTCTGCTGCGGCGCTATAATGCCAGTGTAATAACCTCCTTCTCTTTTTTTACACCCCTCTTTGGGGTCATCCTGAGCGGGGCACTCCTCGGCGAGGCCTTGTCTCTCTGGCTGCTCCTCAGTGTTGCTCTGATAGCCGCCGGTATCGTGGTGGTAAGCAGATTCGGTGAACCCCGGGCGGAGGCTAAGTCTTCTGCTGTGCTTTGACCGATTGTGTGTTAAACTTTACTGTAAACGTATGATTATTCTCGATTTGACACATAATGTAGCGCTCCTGCTCGCTCTCACGGTGGCATACGAGCAGATACACACACGGCTCAAGCAGAATAATCCGGTCTACGTACTTATTACCGGCGTGCTCTTCGGAATCGTAACTCTGGCAGGAATGATGACCCCCATGGTTTTTGCGCCGGGGGTAATCTACGACGGCCGGTCCATCGTGCTCAGCGCAGCCGGGTATATCGGCGGTCCTTTTGTCGCTTTTATTGCTGCCTCCATGGCTGTGCTGTTCAGGGTTTACCTGGGCGGAGCCGGGGTTTTAGCCGGGGTACTCACCATTATTGAATCTGCCCTTCTGGGTGTTGTCTTTTTCTTGCTGCGTAACAGGAACCCCGTCTGGAAGCGTCCATTGAATTTATGGGTTCTGGGAATAGCGGTTCATGCTTTAATGCTCCTGAGTCAGCTGGCCCTTCCGGGGTCTCTGGGCATGTCCGTTATAGGTTCAATCGGGATCTGGATAATGCTGCTGTATCCGGTCGCGCTTGTGCTTATTCTGCTTGTGTTTATTAATCAGCAGGATCTGATCAGGACCAAGGAGTCTCTCGATACCAGAGAAACCTGGTATCGAAGCCTGTTTGAGGACACCTTTGCGCCTCGCCTTATAGTAAGTCCAGAAGACGGACAAATCCTGGATGCCAATACGGCAGCAGAGAGGTTTTATGGCTGGAGCCGGGAAGAACTCTGCACCATGCGGGCACGGGACATAAATACCATTTCGGAAGAAGAAATTCGTAAGGAGATGAGAACCGCTGCGGAGAATCAAAGAAACTATTTTGAATCCAGACATCGCCTGAAGGACGGTACTCTGCGGGATGTAGCTGTTTTCAGCAGCGTTGTACAGCTGCGGGACCGAAAGATTCTGAACTCGGTGATTATCGATATAACCGAGCAAAAAGAGGTGGAAACCCGGCTTATGCATGTGCTGCGGCAGAAAGACTCACTTTTACAGGAGGTCCACCACAGGGTCCGTAATAACCTTGCCCTGGTCAGCAGTTTACTCGATTTTCAGCTGGAAGATATGAGTATACCGAAAGAGGAGTATGTTGCCCTGAAGATAACTGCAAACAGGGTGCAGGCTTTAAGCATGATTCATAACCTGCTGTACCAGAACGATGATCTGTCTCTGCTGAATTTTACCCAGTTTCTTCGGGTTCTTGCTGAAACCCTTCCGGGCAGCTGTGGTGTCGGAGATTTCGCAGGTATCCGGGTCGACGGATCGGACATTCTGCTTGACGTACATTACGCCATGCCCCTGGGGCTGATGGTGAATGAACTCCTTGTAAATCTTCTCGGCGATTTCGGTAAAGTGGATAAGAAAGCACAACTTGTTCTCGATTTTCACAGGAATACCGACAACCAGTATATAATTACTCTGCTCGATGAAGACGGCGATTTTGCTTCCGCTCCTCTGCTTTATGGCCAGCAGAACCTGAGCCGGGAACTGGTGGCTCATTTGTCCGGCCAGATTAATGGAAAGATAGATTATCTGCCGGAGAAGGGTACCCTGGCCAGGATTTGTTTCGCCGTTACCGGGGGGGAGTCAGGGTTATCCAGGGTAGAACATGGCTATAGGGAGGTTATTGATGAAGATTGAGAGTGCGGTTTTTCACGACGGTGGAACAATCCCCGAAAAGTACACCTGTGACGGCGGTGATATATCTCCTCCACTTAACTGGACCGGTGTCCCGGGAGGGGTAAGGACCTTTGCCCTTATATGCGATGATCCTGACGCTCCCATGGGCACCTGGGTTCACTGGGTGGTCTATAACCTGCCGGCGGATATGAATGAGCTCCCCGAAGGGGTTCCCGGAGATGAGGCTTTGCCCGGAGGCGGACTTCAGGGGACAAACGATTTTGGACGAATCGGATACGGAGGGCCCTGCCCTCCGGCAGGAAGCCACCGCTATTTTCTCAAATTATATGCCCTGGATACGGAACTTTCCCTGGGGCCGGGGGCTTCCAAGGGAGAATTGCTTGCGGCCATGGAAGGGCATGTCCGCGGGGAATGTCGTATTGTCGGACGGTATTCCCGCCGCTCTTAAGCCGGGCGTGCAATTAAAATTGCGGGTTGTCATGTCCGTCGGACCAGGAGTTCCTCTGCCATGGCAGACAGGATGTCCCGGGTTGTCCCCGGTGAGAGTCCGGCTGTCTCTTTCAGCGCCCGGCGAGTGTAGACTTCAGCCAGCTGGCGGCTTTTTTCTATACTGCCGCTTTTTCGGATAAGGTTTATTGCCGTGAGCATGTCCTTATCGGAGTAGGGATGGGATGCAAGAAGGCTGCGTAATTCCCGGCCGCCGGAACCGGAGAGGCTGTAGATAACGGGGGCGGTAAAGATTCCCTGCTGCAAGTCCCGGGGCTACGGGTTTTCCGGTTCGTGTTTCATTCCCTGTCAGATCAAGCAGATCATCTATAATCTGAAAACCCATTCCCAGGTTATAGCCAATCCGCCGGAACCGCTGCACGTCCTGCACTGATGCTTCACCGTGCTGTGCTCCCAGCTCCAAAGAAACGGTGATTAATACAGCAGTTTTAGCAAGAATCCGCCGCAGATATGAGCGCATCCCAACATCCACCGTATACCGCTGAGTGTTCTGGCGTATTTCTCCGTCACAGATATGCTCAACTGCCCGTGCGGCATGAAGCCCGATATCCCGGTCTTTAATGGAATCAAGCAGGGTAAAACAGCGGGCAAAAAGATAATCGCCGATCAGGATCGCCGCCTTGGCTCCTACATTTATATGTAGCGCGGGTTTTCCCCTCCGGGTGGCCGCGTCATCGATCACGTCATCGTGGATCAGGGTCGCCATATGCAGCATTTCCACGGAAGCGGCCAGGGAGCGGAGGCTCTTCTCATTTTTGCCCCCGTACCATCCTGCCAGCAGTACCAACGCGGGACGAATAAGCTTGCCCCCGGCATTGATCATATCTTGAAGACTTTCACGAACCAGGGAGGTACTTCCGGCCGCTGACTCAAGGATGATGCTGCGGACACGAGCAAGTTCGCCGGTCAGGCGGGGATCTCCAAGAGCATTAACAGCAGGGGTGGTGTTAATTGCAGAAAAAGACGCATCCCGAAGCTGTGAATCGGCTCCAGGATGCGGGATGTAATCGGTTCGCACGATTATGTCAGCGCTTCTTCTTTGTTTTGACCGGTTCGCCGCCGTACAGATGGAAACGTTGAACCAGCGACACGGATCGCCACTGCTTACCCAGGAATGGCAGAACATAGTGATCCAGACCAAAGCTGCGCCCGGCTCCTCCCAGCATTACGATAGCTGCGAATATAAACCAGAGCTGACCCCAGCTGAACATACCCGAGAAGATAAATACAAAGCACATGATGATCGAAACAC
Source organism: Marispirochaeta sp. (assembly GCF_963668165.1). Taxonomy (NCBI): domain Bacteria; kingdom Pseudomonadati; phylum Spirochaetota; class Spirochaetia; order Spirochaetales; family Spirochaetaceae; genus Marispirochaeta; species Marispirochaeta sp. The sequence continues at coordinate 2,064,598 of NZ_OY764209.1, forward strand.
CGGCCGCCGGGAAGGTAAAGAGGCCGCCTATAAGGGCGAGTCCGATCAGTACTTCGACCCCGACAACCATTACCTGAAACAGCTGATACGGAATGTATGCAGCCATGCTGTCCATGAAGATTTCACGAAACCAGGTTACAAAGCCTGAATCATAGGGAATAATCGATTTGGACGTATCCCAAATAAGGCCAAAGGCCTCCTGGGCGCTCTCGACGGCATCGCCTGCTGCACCCGTGGCAGCGGTAACGGCTTCGGCGGCGGAATCCACGGCGCCGGTGGCAGCTGTGGCAACATCAGCGGCGTAATCTCCCGCAGCCTCGGTAGCGGCAGATGCGGCATCCGCAGCTGGAGCAACACCCGCCTGGGTGACACCCTTGCTGAACATCCAGCCAGATTTTGTACCGGCGGCAAAATTGAGCCAGCCTTCACCAATTTTATTTACGCCTTCGACCAGCCACATCAGCCCAAGCCACATTCTTAAGGGAACAGTCCAGAACCCCTGCATGCGGTACGAGAGATGTCCGCCGATAAGGGTCCGCTTGTCCTCCATATGGAAGAACTCGTGTTTCAGATAGCCCCAGCAGGCATTAATACCGGCCAGGCCAAAAAGATAGTGCAGGTTAACAAGGTGCTTCATGGCCATTGCAAAGAATCCGGAAAGCTTGATTCCTCCGGCATTGGAGACACAGTAGCGTCCGCCAATGGATACCATAAAACCGTGGTAGTTGGATTTAAAGCCCTTTTTTTCTTCGGTTTTGATTTCCGCGGCGATATTTTTCGCAGCGCATTCACCGGTTTGGAGCGCGGTTTCCACGATCTGCGGCAGTACCTTGCCCTCTTCGACGAACCAGAGGTTGTCTCCAACGGCGTAGATGTTATGGTAGTCTGCAGTCTGCATACGATCGTTAACCAGAATGCGTCCCCGCTTGCCGACGATGTAGGTTTCGTCCTCTTCGAAATGACAGCCGGACATTCCGTGGATGCCTTCTTCCGACGCAATGGAGCATTCTCCCCGGGCTGTATGTCCCTTCTCCAGGGGGATGCGGCTGGTAAACTCGGACCCGTGGATTCCGCAGGTCCAGACGAAGGTTTCTGTTTTAATAGCTTCGCCGCTCTCCAGAATAACCAGGTTTTCCTCAGCACCTACAATCGGAGCCTTGAGCATGATCTCGATGCCGTGCTTCCGCATGTATTTCTCGGCTTTTTTCCGCAGCGGTTCTTCTATGATCGGCAGGACGCGGTCCATTGCCTCGACGACAATGATCCTGACATCCTTTGGATCAATATGATAGCGGGAACAGAGTACATCCCGGCGCTCCATAAGCTCACCGGCAAGCTCTACGCCTGTAAAACCGGCGCCAGCTACCACAAAGGTGAGCATCTGCTTTTTGAGTTCAGGATCCGGTTCCTTGGCCGCCAGCCTGAAGCGCTCTTCTATGTGCTGCCGAATACGAATGGCATCTTCCAGCGACCACAGGGTGAATGAGTTGTCCTGAATACCCTGAATATCGAAGAATTCAGGAGCGCCGCCTGTACCCAGAACAAGGTAATCATATGGATATGTTGCCTTCTCGGAGACAAGGGCTTTCTTTTCAAAATCGATGCCGGTAACAAAATCGGTTACAACATTGACCTTTGTTCCGGAAAAAATTCGTTCGTAGGAAACCATGACCGAATCAGGGTCAACTCTGGATCCTGCGACTTCATGGAGTTCTGTCATCAGGGTGTGATAGGTGTTCTTGTCTACCAGGGTAATCTCAACGTCGCTCTTCTTTTTGAAAATCTTTGCCAGCTTCTTAGCGGCGGCGATACCACCATAGCCACCACCAAGGATAACAATGCGCTTCATGCCGTGTAACTCCTTCTATATTTTTTCATTGTAATCAACCAGGGACAGAAATACAATGAGAACCGTATATGCATAATTTTATATTTTTTTCGAAGGACAGAATACCCTATAAAGTTGTTCTGGTCAATCTTTTTGATCTTTTTGGTCATATATGCTCATCGCCGTTTCGTTTATTGTAACACTGTTCACAATAAACGAATAAGCCCCGAGGTTTTGTTCCCCGGGGCCGCGATAAAGAATTCAGGTATGATGCAATCAGGAGAAAATCTCTGATAAGAGTTTTGCATATTTTTCGCTGATAACATGCCGTTTGATTTCCTGTTTTTGCGACAGCTCGTCACCTACTTCAAAGGGCTTTGGTAAGAGGCGGAAACGATTGATCCGTTCGAAGGATTTAAATCCGTTTCTACTGTTTATCCTTTCCTGAATTTCACCGTTAATAAGTTCTTCAATTTCTGGGCTGATAAGAAGGTCTTCCCGGTCCATGAAACTCAAATTGTTTTGGGAAGCATACTCCTGCAGGGCATCAAAATCAGGGACAATCAGGGCTGCCAGGTATTTCTGGTCCTGCCCCAGGAGCATGGTTTGGGCGATATAGGGGGATTCCTGTATCTTCTGTTCAATAGGCAGGGGTTCAACATTTTCGCCGCCTCGCAGTACAATGGTATCCTTTACCCGTCCCATAATGGCAAGTTCATTGTGCCAGGTAAGCATTCCCAGGTCCCCCGTGTTAAGCCAGCCGTCGGGAGAAATCATCGCTTTGGTAAGCTCCGGCTGTTTGTAATAACCCTTCATAACCTGGGGTCCCTGGGCGTAGACAATGCCTTTATGTCCTGGAGGAAGGATGTTTCCCTCTTCATCGCGAATCTCAATGACGGTTCCCGGAAATACGGGGCCGATGGTGCCCGGTACGGGATGCTTCTGGTCCCGAACACCCAGCACCGGGGCGGTCTCTGTCAGACCGTAGCCTTCCAGAAGCAGAATCCCGGCGGCGGAAAAGAAGCGGTCCACCGATTTTGGCAAAGCCCCGCCTCCGGAGATCCCGGCTACGAAGTTTCCGCCAAGTTTGGCCCTGATTTTTGAGAAAACCAGGAGATCTCCAAGGGCCTTGAGGGGGTAGAGGAGAAGAAAGGGCAAAATGGCGGTCAGAATATCCAGAACCCGGATCCTTTTTTTGAACTCCGGCAGCAGTCCGTACAGACGGTTCCGGAAACCCGTCCAGGTTCCGGCAACAGCGACAAAAAAGTAGAATAGGAGTCTTTTAGCACCCCCTTCTTTGTTGATATTCCGGTAAATCCCGGCCTGTACCGCCTCCCATATACGGGGGACAGAAGCCATCCAGGTTGGTTTGATCTGCTGCATATCGGCGAGCATGATTTTTCCAACAGGTTTTGAGTAGGCAAGGGCAGATCCCCAGCCCGCCGCAACGTACTGCATAATCCGTTCAAAGGAGTGCCACACCGGCAGTACACAGAGCCAGATATCTCCAAGCCCGGTGTTTATAAGCTTGGGTACGTTTTTCTACCTGGTGCAGAAAATTTCCGTGGGAGAGCATTACCCCTTTGGGGATTCCGGTTGTACCGGAGGTAAAAATAAGGGTGGCAATGTCGTCCCGTTCTCCTTCTGCAATGCTTGTATCAACATGCTCGGGGTGTTTGTCGTAGAGTTCTTTTCCCTTTTCCAGCACCTCGGTAAAGCTGTGCAGCTTGACCCCCAGCCAGGCTTCGGGGTTAATGCCGGCGTCCATGAGGATGATATGCTTCAGGTGCCCCAGCTCCTTTTTATGGGCGTTGATCTTTGCCAGCTGAGCCTCGTTTTCAAGGATTACCACCCGGCACTCGGAGTAAGAGAGTATATAGCTGATCTCTTCGGCGGTGGAGTCGCAGCCCCCGGGGAACGTCGGCAGCTCCTAGGGCGAGGATTCCCAGATCGCTGATCAGCCATTCCTTGCGGTTTTCACTGATAAGTCCGACGTGGTCGCCTTTTTTAACATTCAGGTTATGCAGCCCCGCGGCGAAGGACTTGAATTCCCGGGCAAATACGGGAAACGTGGTAGGCTGAAAAATGCCAGCCTCATCCTTGCTGTACTGGATTACAGCTTTCGGGTGATTTTCTGCAAAATGTAGTATTCGTTTTGGCAGGGTCTCGGGCATGAATCCGCCTCCTTGGGGATGGTTTACAGGATATGCTTCAGGAAACGCTGGGTGCGTTCCTCTTTGGGGGAACTAAAGAGCTGGTCGGGGGGGGCGACCTCGACAATCTGTCCTTCGTCCATGAAAACAACCTTATCGGCTGCCGCCCGGGCGAATCCCATTTCATGAGAAACGACCATCATGGTCATACCTTCCTGGGCCAGGGCGAGCATTACATCCAGAACCTCCTTGATCATCTCCGGATCAAGGGCGGAGGTCGGCTCGTCAAAGAGCATTACCTTCGGTTCCATGGCCAGGGCCCGGGCGATTGCCACCCGCTGCTGCTGCCCGCCGGAGAGCTGCTCAGGCCATGCCTGCTCCTTGTCGGAGAGGCCGACCTTTTTCAGAAGGGCCCGGGCTTTTTCTTCCGCGGCAGGCTTGTCGGTTTTCTTGACGTTCCGGGGCCCGAGGGAAATATTGTCCAGTACCCGCAGATGGGGAAAGAGGTTGAAACTCTGAAAGACCATGCCTACCTCTTCACGAATTCGGCGGATATCTGATTTTACCCCCAAAACGCGATCGTCATCTATCCATATCTGACCGCTGGTGAGGCGTTCAAGTCGGTTGACGCTGCGCAGCAGGGTGCTTTTTCCCGAACCCGAAGGACCGATAATCAGGACCACCTCCCCGGGCTGGACTTCCAGGCTGGCTCCTTTAAGGGCCTGTACCTGGCCGAAATTCTTTACGGCGTCTTCTATTCGAATTCTAGGTTTCACTGGTCTTCATCCTGTCTTCAAGTATAGCAACGAGTTTGGAGAGCACAAGGGTAATTACCAGATAAATCAAGGCTACTATGGCCATGGTCTCCAGGGAGAGAAAGGTCCTGGCAATATACTCACGTCCCCGTCTGAGGATGTCCCTGAGGGCGATAACCGAAACCAGAGAAGAGTCCTTAAGCATGGCGATAAACTCGTTACCGATAGCCGGTAGAATGATCTTTATGGTTTGGGGCAAAATAACCAGGCGCATGGCCTGTCCCCGGGATAGCCCCAGTGCAAGGGCTGCTTCCATCTGTCCTCTGGGGATGGATTGAATGCCGGCCCGGAAAATTTCGCCCATATAAGCGCCGTAGCAGATCGACAGGGCAATGATAGCGGCGATTGTGCCTTCAATCTTGAAAAAACGTCCCAGAGCGTAATAGATGAAGATCAGCTGTACCAGAAGAGGTATGCCGCGGATCAGCTCTATATATACCCCGGCTATCAGATTGATACTACGGACCCGCGAAATCTGTCCCAGCCCGGCGAAGAGTCCTATGAAAATTGAACCAAGAATCGCAAAGATGGTAACACTGAAGGTAATCGGTATTCCCTTGGCAACAACGTATACAATCTGTGAATAGGGATCCTCATAGAAGAAAATGAGGACTGCCAGCATTATAATCGCAAAGGCAAATGTAACCCGCCAGGAGTTCAGAATGCCTCTTTCGCTTTTTACAGGCAGAAGGGCACCGTCGGTTACTTCGATTCTGGTGCCCTTTGCCGGCTGGTCTATCGCAGCCATTTATCGATCAGCTCGTCCCGCTTACCGGATTCAATTACCTTTTTCAGGCCGGTATTAATTCTGTTCAGAAGCTCGGAATCGCCCTTCTGCACGGCGATTCCGTAATACTCCTCGGTAAAGGGTTCGCCGACGATCTTTAAGGCCCCTTTGTAGTTCTCGTTCTGCAGTACATAGTCGGCGGCTACCGGGGAGTCACAGACGACACCGTCAACGTTACCGTTCATCAGGTCTTCCACGGCAAAACCGATCTCGTCATAGGCCCGGCGCTCTACACCTTCCGCGTCTTCCACGGCAAAGTCTCCGGTTGTTCCGTTCTGAACACCGACCTTCATGCCTTTCATGTCCGCAAGGGTCGTTACGCCGCTGGTCTCGTTCCGTACAATCAGCACCTGGCCTGCATTGATGTAGGGCTCGGAGAAGGCCATGGCCTCTTTGCGTTCATCGGTGATGGTTACAGAGGAGATAACGCCGTCGTAGGCGCCGTTGGCGAGTCCCGCGAAGATTCCGTCCCAGGCGGTATTGCGGATTTCGTATTCAAATCCGGCTTCCTTGGCAATGGCTGCCATCAGGTCTATGTCGAAGCCCACCATGTCGCCGTTTTCATCGACAAACTCCATCGGTGCCCAGGCCACATCGGAGGCGAAGACATACGTGTTGTCATCCTGCTGGCCGCCTGCTACCAGGGCGAAGCCTATTAAAGAAATCATAAAAATGAGTGCGATTCTTTTAAACATTCTCTGTTCTCCTTGAAGATTCGTTAATTTCTATCAAGATAGAACATATAGCTTTTGTAAGTCAATAAAAACCGCTCCCGAAAGGGGAGCGGTTTGAATAATTCCAAAAGATATGGGGGATTACTGCTGTTCAGGCTTCAGGTCGGGACGCAGAATTTCGATTTTTGCCTGGCTCTGCAGTCTCTGGACATACTCCTGAAAAACAAGCTGGGCCTTCTGTTGTTCCAGCTGGGGCCGCAGTTCCCCTTTTACTTCGTCAAAGCTGGGAAGCCAGGCATCCTTGCGGTCTTCCAGTTTTATTATATGGTACCCGAAACGGGTTTCGACGATATCGCTTACCTCTCCAGGCTGAAGAGCGAATGCGGCATCGGAGAAACTGGGGACCATTTTGTCGGCAGGAAAATAGCCAAGATCGCCGCCGTTCTTGCTGCTGGGGCCTTCGGATTTCTCCTTTGCCAGTTCTGCAAAATCCGCTCCCCCTTCCAGTTCATCCTGAATAGCCTCGATCTTTTCTCTGGCTGCTGTTTTATCTTCTTCCGAAGCCCCTTCTTCCACGCTTACCAGAATGTGACGGGCCCGGATAGTTTCAGGCTGGGTTATCTGGTCCAGGTGCGAGTTATATGCCCGGCGCATCTCTTCTTCCGTTACCTCCACGTCCTTTACCACGTGTTGCTGGATCATGAAAACCTGCAGGCTCTGGGTAATCTCTTTACGAAGGCGCTCCATGTCATAGCCCTGATCGGCCATGGATTTCCTGAATTCTTCTTCCGAACCGTATTTATTCTTAACGTTCTGTATTTCCTGCTCAACCCGGTCGGGATCAACGGAGAATCCAAGTTCACGGAAATTCTGAAGCAGTACATTTTTTGTGATCATGGCCTGCACGACCTGTTTCTTCAGCTTCTCAAGTTCATCCGCCGGAATATCGCCGCCTCGCTGGGCGCGATAACTTTTACGCAGGTTATTTATCTGGGCGTTAAAGGCCTCCTCGGTAACAGCTTCTCCGTTTACCGAGGCAATCGCGCCGGTATTGATCGACAAGGAACTGCGTTTTTTGTCCGTATCGTCCGCGGATTCTGTCTCTTCTCCGTTTTGTGTCTGCGGCTGCGCATCTGTCGCGGACTGTTCGGTTTTTACCGTATTGTCCGCAGATTTCTCTTTGCCGCCGCCGGCGAAAGCAGGGCCCGCCAGGACCAGGAGACAAACCAGAACCACCATTGCAGAAATGACGGACGGTGCGGTTTTCTTTTGTACAATGTGCATTATAAAGCTCCCTAGGAATGTGTTTGTAATGTTCCCAAGCTCCCACTATAGACCATCATAAAGGTTTTGTCAGGGGTGTGTACTCAACGAATTAACTTGACTTTTATAGTCAAAAATAAGGAAATTTATCCCCAGGACTTTCCCAAGGAGGAATCTATGCGACGATATACTATCGCCCTGGTATTGCTGCTGGTGCTGCCCGGGTTTTTTTCTGCGGCTGAATCTCAAACCCGTCGGCTTAAGGGGTATCCGGTTCAAACCGACAAGGAGGAGCTTGACTTTCAGGTGCAGCTCTCTGAGCAGGAGTGGCGGGAACGTTTGACGGACGATCAGTACTATATCCTGTGTGAAGAGGGCACGGAGTACGCCTTCAGCGGCAAGTACGACAAGTTTTACGAGAAGGGGACCTATTATTCGGCAGCTACTGGACAGCCCCTTTTCAGTTCCGAGACAAAATTCGATTCCGGCAGCGGCTGGCCCAGTTTTTACGCGCCCATTGATGCCGACGCGGTAACCCTGATTGAGGATAATTCGCTCTTTATGCGGCGTATCGAGGTCGTCGATTCATTGAGCGGTGCTCATCTGGGGCACGTGTTTACCGATGGACCCGATCCGACGGGTCTGCGCTTCTGCATTAACTCTGATGCCCTGATCTTCGTTCCCGAGGGCGGGGAGCCGCCGGAGATCATGGAGCACTGAGGACCGGACTTGTAAAAAAGGTGTGTTTTCTCCTTGCCAATTCCGTGTTTTGCCGAGTACCTTTAAAATGAGGCAAGGAGGACCACCATGAAGACTATTTTAATTGCCCATGACTTCTCCGATCTCAGCGGTCCGGTACTGCGTTACGGCTCGGATCTGGCAAAAGCCTGGCAGGCAAAACTGCTGCTGCTTCACACCGAACCGCCCCAGACAGGTTATATCTACTACTCACCGGGGTATACCTACCATGGAATCCTTGGGTTCGGGCTTGACGAATCAGTACGCAGGGAAATAGAGGTTGAACAGCTGAAAAACGACAAGCATGCTCTTGAGCTCATCGAAAAACGGCTCAGGGATGACGGGCTTGATGTTGAGGCCGTGCTGATGACCGGCGACCCCGCCCAGGCTATTCTTGAAACTGCTGAAGAACAGGGCGTAGATGTTATAGTTGTCGGCGCCCATGCACACGGAGCTTTTTACAAGCTGCTTTTCGGCTGTGTTGATTCAGAACTGATTCGCCGCGCCTCGTGTCCCGTCCTGGTAATTCCGGAAACAGCAGTGGACAGGGAAAAGTAGCCGATCTTTTTCCATTTGTCCTGTTTTGTCCCGTCCCCGGCTTCTCTCGCTTTCTCCGCAGCCGGGGGCCTCTTTTCTGCAGCATGCTCTCGCTTGTAACGACCCTGTCTTTTCTTTACAATGCAGTCGCAAATAACCGACAGCCGCCGTAACAAAGAGGAGTTCGTAAATGAGCGATGCTGATACCAGGAAAAACTTCATCTGGGAGGCCGTTGACAATGACCTTGCCGCAGGGAAAGTACACGACAAGGTTGTAACACGCTTTCCACCGGAGCCGAACGCCTACCTGCACATTGGTCATGCCAAGGCTATTTATATAGATTTTGAAACCGCCCGGCGCTACGGCGGATACTGCAATCTGCGCATGGACGACACCAATCCCTTAAAGGAAGAGCAGGAGTATATCGACGGCATCCAGGAGGATGTTCGCTGGCTTGGGTATCAGTGGGAAAATCTGACCTATGCTTCGGATTACTTTGAGCGGATCTATGAACTGGCAGAAGAACTTATAAAGAAAGGTCTTGCCTATGTGGATGACCTCTCTGCCGACCAGATACGGGAGTACCGTGGAACCCTTACGGAACCGGGAAAGGAGAGCCCTTACCGAAACCGCAGCGTGGAGGAGAATCTGGATCTGTTCCGCCGCATGCGCAAGGGGGAGTTCAAGGACGGAGAGCGGGTCCTCCGGGCAAAGATCGACATGAGTTCCGGCAATATTAATATGCGCGACCCGGTTATGTACCGCATTCAGCATACAAGCCACTACCGCCAGGGCGACGCCTGGTGTATTTACCCCATGTACGACTGGGCTCACGGGCTGGAGGACTCCTTTGAAGGGATTACCCACTCCCTGTGCACCCTGGAGTTCGAAGACCACAGGCCGCTGTACGAATGGTTTCTGGAGCAGCTGCCGGTGCACCGACCGCGGCAGATTGAGTTCTCCCGTCTGCAGATAACCAACACCCTGCTGTCGAAGCGTTTCTACGTGCGTCTGATGCAGGATGGTCTTATCTCCGGATGGGACGACCCGCGGGTGCCGACAATCCGGGGCTTACGTCGCCGCGGCTATACCCCAGAGGCTATCAAGGCTTTTGTGGAGATGATCGGCATATCCAAATCTCACAGCATTATCGATTCCGGACAGCTGGAATACTGTCTGCGGGAAGACCTCAACAGGCGGGCGCTGCGCCGGATGGCGGTACTCAAGCCCCTCAAGGTGACCATAAGCAACTATCCTGAAGATCAGGAAGAGTGGTTCGAAGGAGAAAATAATCCGGAGGATCCCGAAGGGGGGAGCAGAAAAATACCCTTCTGCGGGGAGCTCTACATTGAGGAAGACGATTTTATGATCGATCCTCCCAAAAAGTTTTTCCGTCTTGCTCCGGGAAAGGAAATACGCCTTAAGCACGCTTACTATGTAACCTGCACCGATTACCGTACCGACAGTTCCGGCAAGGTTGTGGAGGTTATCTGTACCTACGATCCGGCCAGCCGGGGCGGCTGGAGCAATGACGGACGCAAGGTCAGGGGAACCAGCCACTGGGTCAGTGCCCGGCATGCAGTGGATGCGGAGGTCCGGAACTACAGTGAGCTGTTTTCCGAGGAACGTCCCTGGGAACACGATGGTGATTTTGCGAAGATCATGAATTCCGATTCCCTGGAGATTGTTAAGGGTGTAAAGATAGAACCTGCCCTGGCAGACGAAGCCCGGGGAGAGGTGAACGGCTCAATACAGGGAATTTTCCAGTTTCTGCGCCAGGGATACTACACAGTGGACCTTGATTCCACACCCAAGGCCCCGGTTTTCAACCGCACCGTCGGTTTAAAGGATACCTGGGCGAAGCTGAAAAACCGGGGATGAGAAAAACTATTCTGCCTGCGGTGTTTCGTCATTGGCGGCCGAGAGAATGCCCAGCTCGGTTTCACTGAACACCTTCAGGGTGTTCAGAATAATGACGAACTCCTCGTCCATTTTTCCGATGCCGTTAATAAAGTCGGCATTGATCTGGGTGCTGAACTTGGGGGCTGGTTCTATGCTGGCCTCGTCTATTTCGATAACTTCGTCCACGGAATCAACGAAGGCGCCGACCTGCAGTTCCTGTCCGTTATGGAAAACTTCCAGTATGATAATACTGGTGCTTTCTGTCTCTTCCGCCGTCGACAGTTCCAGTTTAAGCCGCAGGTCGATTACCGGCACAACGCTGCCCCGGAGGTTGATTACTCCTTTCATGAACTCAGGCATGCGCGGAATCCTGGTTATTCTGGGAACTTCCAGTACTTCCCGTACGTTCCGGACGTCAACAGCGTACAGCTCGTTCTCCAAATGGAAGGTCAGATATTGACGTGTTAGGGTGTTAATTGTAGATTGCGGACCCGACATTGCGTTCCTCCTTTTTTCAGTATGATTGCTTCCGGGGAAAAATGCAAATTTATACGGCTCTTTGTGCGGACCAGTTGTTTTTTTGGGCGATCAGACGCAGTCCTTCCAGGATCAGCCATGGTTCTACCAGAGTAATACAGTCCGTTAAGGGGGCAATGGCCGAAGCCCGGCCTCCTGTGGCAATTACAATGGCCTCTCCACCAAGCTCAGCCCGTATGCGACGGATAAGGCCCTCCACCAGGCCGGCATAACCGAAAAGGATCCCTGAGCGGATGGACTGGGTGGTGTTCCTGCCGATGGCATGATCCGGTTTCTGGAGCCACACCTGGGGCAGTTGGGCGGTGGAGGCCGCCAGAGCCTCCGCTCCCGCCTGGATTCCCGGTGCGATGGCCACTCCCATCAGCTCCCCCTTGTCGTTAACCGCGGTAAAGGTCAGGGCCGTACCGAAATCGACAATAATGCAGTTGCCTTTGACCCTTTCGTAGGCGGCAATGGCGTTACAGACCAGGTCCGAGCCGACCTCCGTCGGGTTATCTGTGCGGATTTTTACCCCGGTTTTAATGCCTGGGCCGACGATAAGCGGTTCTTTGCCGGTGAGCGCCAGGGTGACTTCCTTGATCTTCTCTGTTAAATGAGGAACTACCGAGCTTATAATAGTGGTACCAATGGCTTCCCGGGGGACGCTCTCTTCCCGGAGGATATCACGAAACAACACAGCGTATTCGTCGGGCATCTTTTCGTGGTCTGTGTGGATCCTCCAATGGTCAACCCACCCCAGGCTGCCGCAGAGTCCGAATACGATGTTCGAGTTGCCGATATCAATTGCCAGCAGCATCAGTCAGACTCTCCCTCATCGGGCAGGTCCGGCAGGGTTGAGCGTCCCTTTCCGGTATCTATCCGCTTCCATGCTGCTACCACCGCCAGGGTTATCAGCGCCGCGGCTCCCGCCTCCGGCAGACCGTTGGCAACGGCAACACCGAAAATCACTCCCCATGGAAGGGCCTCAAGCAGCCCCAGGATGCTCAATACAAGGATCGTGTTTACAAGGCTGCCGGCGATACCCGCCATAATCAGGGCTGGTACGGGGAAGCGTTTCAGCAGGTGCCAGACAGCCCAGGCCGCGGGCCCTATCAGGAGCCTGGGCAGCAGGGAGACCAGAGGATTGACGAAAAAAGGATCCAGAGGTCCCTGAGGAGCTATCGCCGCGCGGATCATTCCAAAGAGGCCGAAGATTCCGCCGATAATGGCTCCGGCAACAGGTCCTTCGATAATGGCTCCCACAATAACAGGAATATGCATGGTTGTAAGGGAGGCTCCGGAGACCCAGGGAATGAATCCCAGGGGGGTAAGGGTCAGGACGATGGAGAGGGCTCCGAGGGCCCCGGTAATGACCAGAAAACGTATCCGCGTGTTCATACTGTAACTCCTTTGACACTGATAAAAATATTGATAAGCGTCCGTACCAGACGGGCGTCTACATCGGCGTACTGTATAAAGACTGCCGCTCCAAGAACAGCAATAGCTGCCGCGGGCCAGAACAGGTCGTTTCTGCAAAGGGGATACCTGCGCAGACGTATTCTGGTCCGCTTTTCATCGTAGCCCCGAAGGTGCATGGATTCCGCCAGGATCTCTGCTCTCCGCAGGGTCCCGATAAAGAGGGGGATCATGGTGGGAAGGGCGGCGCGTATCCTTCGTACGGGATTCCGGGACCTGAATCCGAGGTTACCGCCCCTGGCGGTCTGGGCCTTCGCAAGGCGCTCGCTCTCTTCCCGCAGAAAGGGAATAAACCGAAAGGTGACGGTGGCGATGAGTCCCAGTTCTCCGGCAGGAAAATGGAAACGCACCAGAGGCGAAAAGAGGGCCTCTATGCCGTAACTTACCTCCGGCGTTGTAACGATGGCGCTTGACAGTCCGATCCAGCCCATCAAGGTGATTATTCTTACAGCCATAATGGTCATGGGTAGCAGGTCGCTTTGTGAAAGCAATGCCTCCCCGGGGCCGCTGCTGCGGGTGAGCCCATGGACCAGTACTACCAGCACCAGAAAGGGTGCTATGGGCAGCAGGGGTTTGAGCAGTATCCCGGCCTTGAGACCGCTTGTGCGGGCTGCCAGAAGAAGGCTGCAGAGAAGCAGCAACAGGCCGCTGGCGCTGTTTACCAGACTGATTACACCGACACCGAAAATCAGGCCCGCGGCTTTAACCCCCGGGTGAAGATGACCGAGAGACCCGGATACGGCCTGTCTGCGGAAAAGATCGAAGCCGCCGCCGAAACTTCCAAAATCCCTCATGGTGCTGCCCCTTTAAAGAAAGCGGCGGCGATTCCGTCTGCCAGGGATTCGGGATCCCCGGGAAATCCTTCTTTGCTGCCGGCATCGATTCCCATGCTCTTCAGATGCCGGTATATTCTGGCAGCCTCCGGGGCCAGCAGTCCGCTGGATTCCGGCAGCTCACCGAGGAAGAAGAGTTCTTCCGGCGGCTGAACTGCAACAAGGCGTCCTTCGCTGCAGACCGCTGCCCGGTCCGCCAGCATTACGTGGTCCATGTCGTGGGTTGAGAAGATAACGCATACTCCTTCGTTACGAAGGTCCAGAATCCGCCGAAAGAGTTCCCCGGCCGCCTTCGGGTCGAGCCCGGCGGCAGGCTCATCCAGGAGGAGGATCTCCGGTTTCAGGGCCAGCACCCCCGCCAGTGCGGCTTTACGCATTTCTCCGCCGCTTAAGGAATCGGTCCGGCGGTCTTTGAACAGGGCGTAGGACAGCCCCATGGTATCCATGGCCTCCTTGACCCGTAGTGCCAGGGCCCGTCCTTTGAGGCCGTAATTGGCCGGGCCGTAGGCCACGTCGTCGCCCACATAGGTCCGGAATAGCATCTCCTCGGGGCGCTGCAGCGCAATGGCAACCCGGCGCCGGTGTTTATCAAGGTCATTTTCCTTTAATTCGGGATCTCCAAGGTTAAGGCCAAGCACATTTACCTGCCCGCTTTTCGGCAGCAGGAGCCCGGCAATTATCTGAAGCAGGGTTGTTTTTCCCGAACCGGTAGCCCCGATAAGAGCCAGAAGCTCACCCCTGTCGACGGTCAGATTGATTTTCGTAAGAACCTTTCGCGGGAGGTTCTCTTTTTTTCCGTAATAATATTCCAGTTCCGAAATGGTGATTACCCGGTTCATGTTTGTTCTCCGGGCTGTGTAAAAAAGGAGGTCAGCTTCCGGATAAGCTCCTCGATGGACTTCAGCTCCTCATTCAGAGGAATGCCCCGGGCGGCAAGGGCATCGGAGAGTTTGAGCAGGAAGGGGCTTTCTAACTGCGGCATCCGGCGGAATACCGCTGCCGGGGCTCCCTGGGCCGACAGGGCTCCTTTTTCCATGACCAGCATCCGGTCGGCCCGCAGGGCTTCGTCCGGAAAATGACTTATGCTGAGTACCCCGACTCCCACGGCGGCAAGTTCGGCACAGAGCCGGTAGAAGTCCTCCCTTCCAGCCGGATCGAGCATGGATGAGGCTTCATCAAAGATCACATATTTCGGCCGCATCGCCAGAATCCCGGCTATGGCGAGTCGCTGCTGTTGCCCCGCGGAGAGGGTATCCGGGTTGCGGCCGTCAAAGCCGGCCAGGCCGACCCTCAGCAGGGACTCCTGTACCCGTTTTTGAATCTCCTCCCGGGGCAGGGAGAGGTTTTCCGGGCCAAAGGCGACCTCCTCGTCCACGAGGGAGGCAATAAGCTGGTTTCGGGGGTCCTGTCGTACCAGCCCGATGAGGCCGCGACGGTTTTCAATCTCCCTGTCGCTATCTACCTCAATGGTTCCTTCGTCGGGTATCAGCAGTCCGAGAATCAGCCTTGTCAGGGTGGACTTTCCAGAACCGTTGGAACCGGCTATGACTGTAACCTCTCCCGGCCGAAAGCTGACGTTCAGCTTTGAAACAGCCGGGCTTGCGGACCCGGGATAGGTATAACTGATTCCCCGAAGCTCGATCATCGGCTTCCTGGCTCACGCGAAAATGAGAGAGGGATTGAGAGTAGAATAGGAATGTAGCATTGCGTTCCTTTAGACGTCCCGGTCGTTATGGTAGATCCAAGCGTCTGGTTAAAAAGTACCCCAATCAGTCCTGCAGGGTCAAGCGGAGCTCAAAAGCAGGGTAGGGTTCTTTGATGATGCTTAGTCTGCCTTCCAGCTCTTGTACCAGGGCCTGGATCAGCATCATTCCCATTCCCGAGGAATCTTTTCTTTGTTCCTGTGTCTGCTGGAAATTCCCGTTGTTGCCGATCTTCAGGCAGATGTCCTGTTGATTATCAGTTCTCTCCGCTGTGAGTTCCAGCCAGATCTCGGCATCTGTGCAGGGTCCCGGGGTAAAAGCGTACTTACAGGTGTTGGTAATTATTTCATTGACGATTATACCCAGACTGGTGGCGGTTCTGGCGGAAATGTCCAGGTTATCGATCATGATGCGTGGTTCTATATGGGCGTGGTTGTAGGCAGTAAGGGCGCTTCTGACCACATTGCCCAGATAGCTTCGGATATTGACATTCAGATTTCCCGGTTCATGGGCAAGCTGCTGATGGATCGCTGTTACCGCATCAACCTGACTGGCAAGATGGGCAAGTTCCTGGGGGTTGTCCGACTGCCCTGCTTTAAAGCTTATTAATGACGAAACGATGGCGAGGCTGTTTTTTACTCGATGGTGAACCTCTTTTTCAAGGAGCTGCCGGCGCTGAAGTTCCTTTTCCAGGTTTTCTCTGTTCTCATAATGATTGGTAATTTCACTCAGGAAAAGGGGACGAAGGGTCCCTTTTTCGTCAGGGCTGGCGGAAATCGTAATCTTGAGCACCTTCGGGGAGGGGCCTTTGATTGTATGAACACGGGTTTTGGTGCTCCTGTTCTCCTCTCCTGAGAATAGACGTTCCGCTGCTTCCGGGAGCAGGTCTTTAAGGCTGAGTTCGCATATCTCCTGCTTGTCCAGCATAAAAAGCTCTGCGGCTCTGCTGTTGGAGTTTTGTATCCGCAGGTTGGAAGTATCGACAATCAGAATACCGTCAGGATAGTCATCAATTGCCAAGTGGGTCATACAGCTATAATGCTCCGGAGGATTGGGTTTGTTGGATCAGACAACTAGGTATTCTATACCGGTTATGCGCAGTTGTAAAGAGAGAAATACATATATTAGAGAGAATAAACATAACGCAACAAGGTGAAACATCGACCGGTACTTCTTTTTTACGCGTCTTCGCCTCTTGACCCGGCAGCGCACAGAAGGGTACAAGAGGATGTGTTTGTACAAGCTGTAGCTGAAAGGATCCTCTACGAGGACAACCACCTGATTGTCGTCAATAAACTGCCCGGAGAACTCATCCAGGGAGACCGCAGCGGAGATTCCACCCTTGGAGAAGTGTTAACGGAGTATATCCGTGACCGGGATGCCAAACCTGGGAATGTGTTCCTGGGGGTCACCCATCGGCTGGACCGGCCTACCAGCGGGGTAGTCGTTTTTGCGAAAACAAGCAAGGCTCTTTCCCGGCTTAACGCGCTTTTCCGGGAAGGTAAAGTGGAGAAGCGCTACTGGGCCCTGGTGGATAATCCTCCTCCTGCGGAGGAGGGAAGCTTCGAAGATTTGCTGTGGAAAGACAGCAAAAAGAATAAATCATTCATAGTTGCTCCAGGTAAAGGGGCTGTAAAAAACGCAAAGAGGGCCCTGCTTACGTATCGCTTCCTGGCAAAGGGAGACCGTTACTATCTGCTGGAGCTTGATATTGCCACAGGCCGGCATCACCAGATCCGCTGTCAACTGGCGGCCCGGGGTATGCATGTCCGGGGCGACCTTAAGTACGGGGCCAGGCGGTCGAATCCTGATGGAGGAATATCTCTGCACGCCCGATCCCTTGCGTTTGAGCATCCTGTTGGCGAGAAGGGCCGGCATGTAAACTGCGTGGCACCGCCCCCGTCTGAACCGCTGTGGGACTATTTTCTGCATGTGCCGGGCATTGAAAAAGAGATAGATACAGACGTATAAGAGGCATAAAAAAACCTCCGCCGAAGCGGAGGTACAAATAACGGGAGTGACGGGACTTGAACCCGCGGTCTCCGGCTTGACAGGCCGGCGCGATAACCAGCTTCGCCACACCCCCGTTTAGGTCAGCAGAAAATATCCGATTAAGGGATTTTTGTCAAGCGCATGGTTATTTTTGGCTCAGTCACTTGCCCAAGTCCTGAGATGCTCTGTACTCTTCTTTTATGGATTTACACGGTGTTCTGGAGAAGGTCAAAAGTTTGGCCCGCACGACGGGTGAGTATCAATTATCACATTTCCGTTTTCTTGACCACGGAAGCGGCGATGCAAAGACGGAAATGGAATATGTCAGTCATGTTGATGTGCAGAGTGAACATATTCTGCGGGCCGGACTGCTGAAGATTATTCCGGAGGCGGATTTCTTCGGCGAAGAGACCCTTCAAACCCGGGGCACAGGGTACACCTGGGTTGTGGATCCCCTGGACGGGACAACAAATTTTCTTTCCGGCCTGGACCACTGGTCAATAAGTATAGCCCTGCTCTACGGGGATGAGATCCTGCTTTCTGTTATTATGAAGCCTTGCAGCGGAGAAACCTTCTGTGCAATAAGGAACCTGGGTGCTTACCATAACAACCAGCGTATGAAACAGGTTCCCAGGCTTCCCCTCGGACAGGCCCTGGTAGGGACGGGGTTTCCCTACAGATCACCTGATACCAGTGAGGCCTTCTTTTCCTGCGCCAGGGAGGTCCTCTACGCCAGCCGCGGTATCCGGCGTACCGGAAGCGCCGCCCTTGACCTGTGTTATGTTGCGGCAGGTTTTTTGCAGGCGTTTTTTGAGGTTGACCTTATGCCCTACGATGCGGCAGGGGCCCTTCTGTTTTTGCAGGAGACGGGCTGCGGATTCTCCGATTTTTCCGGCAGGCTCTATTCTCTTTTCAGCTCCCGGGCTCTGGTAGCGGGTTTTCCTGGCTCATACGAAGAACTTCGGGAAATTTGCAGCCGTCATTATGGAGATGAGTTTTAGAGTATTCCTCCGTGGAAATACATCTCGTAGATTCGTGATCCGCCGAAGGTGACGTATTCCTCTCCCCTGAACTGCTCAAAAGCACCAGTCCAGCTGCACTGGTATATAAAATCGCCTTCCTTGTAGCCGCTCATTCCCCTGTAGGGGTTTTGTTTGTCTATGCGGGACAGCGCCTTCCTCAGGAAATCAGGAAAATCCTCGGGGATGGCGTCCTCGAGCAGACAGCCGTAGTAGTTCATGCCCCAGACTTCACGGTTTTTTTTCCAGACAACTTCCTGACCAAGAAAACGTTCTGCCCCAAAAAAGGAATCCAGGTATCGTAAATCACCCTCCGAATAGTGGAGGTCCTTGGAGTTTTTCCGGGTGGACGAAACGGGTATCATGCCCGCGGCGTAACAATTCTCTTTGGCTTTGATCAAAAAGGGTATGATGGTCTCCATTGTTGCTCCTGTTTTTCGGTCGCCATCGGACGGTTCCCGTCCTCCGGCTCCGTTCGGCCTGTTGCTAAGCTCCGGCACAGCTGCCGCTTAGCTTCTTTCATTATAGTCTTTTTTTGTATTTTTTCCAGATTAATTATGGAAAGAGCTGTACAGGACTGAGACTGCTTATTGGCGTCAGTTTATGGACGAAGGGCGCAATCCGAAGTATACTCCCGCGGTATGAAAACAAGGGTAATGCGAAACGATGCTCTGCTGCTGATGACCGCCATGATCTGGGGATTTGCCTTTGTGGCCCAGCGAGTAGGTATGAGGTTTATTGGTCCTTTTACCTATAACTCCGTGCGCTTTGCCCTGGGAGCAGTAAGCCTGCTGCCCCTTTTATACTGGCGGCGGAAGCGGGGTAAGCAGATCCGTTCTGCGGCCCGCCTGCGTTTGCGCGTAAGTCTGGCTGCCGGGGCTTTTTTATTCATTGCTGCTTCCTTGCAGCAGATTGGTATCGTGTATACCACTGCCGGTAAGGCGGGATTCATTACAACCCTCTACGTGGTCCTGGTGCCTCTCTTCGGAATCGCAGTACGCCGCGGTACGGGTGTCGCCGGATGGGTTGGCGTGGTCCTGGCTGTAAGCGGACTTTACCTTTTAAGTGTGCGGGAAGGCTTTTCCATCTCTCCCGGCGACCTGCTGGTCCTGGCCAGCGCTGTATTCTGGGCCCTGCACGTACTCCTGATTGATTTATACGGACGCTATGTAGATTCCATAGAGCTTTCCATCATCCAGTTTGCCTTCTGTTCCGTGTTATGTACTATTACGGCCCTTGCATTCGAGGCTCCGAGTGTTTCGGGAATCCTTACCGCAGCTGTACCTATTTTATACGGAGGGCTTTTTTCAGTGGGAATTGCCTATACCCTGCAGGTGGTGGCGCAGAAGAACGCCCCGCCTTCCCACGCGGCAATCCTGCTGAGTCTGGAAGGGGCTTTCGCTGCTTTGGGGGGATGGCTGCTTATTGGCGAAGTCCTGGACCCACGCTCCCTGGCGGGCTGTGTTCTGATGTTTGCAGGGATGCTGGCATCTCAATGGCAGGTTATAACCGGCTCCCCCGGGATACCGAAGGAGAGCAGGAGCGCCTAATCCTTCCGGGACAGATCTCTGATTTTTTCTATGGCCCGCAGGACCAGTTCGTCGTCTCCGGCGTACTCCCGGGCTGCGGAGAAGACTTCTTCACGGGCACTCTGCTCGGCGGCTCTGACCTTGTTCTCCATTATTTCTGCGGTGTAGCGTTCCAGACCGGGAAAGATCTGTCTGACTGTCTGTTCGCGGTAAAAGCTGTTCAGCAGTTCTTCTGCCTGACGGTAATTCCCGGGATGGCTGCCGGAAAGCAGGGAATCGAATCTGGATTGATACCCCGCGTAGTTCCTGGCCAGGGCCGTGTAGCGTTCGTCTCCCTGACGTTGGGTAACCACATCGACCAGCTCGATTACAGCGGCGTTCAGATCTTCCTCAAGCTGCTGGCGCTGTACCTGGGAACGGGCAAGCCGTTCCTCTGTGCGGGCGAGGCTCTCTTCGGCGCTGCCGAGGCGTTCACTGAGCTCCCGAATACGTGAATCTTTTGCCTGCACATCCGCTTCATACTCCGCCCGCAGGGAGGCGGCTGCTTCTGCGGAGACTCCCGCAGGCGTGCTGCGCAGTTCCCGGATCTCCTGTTCCAGAGCGGCAATGGCCGCCTGGTATTCCGCCGCCTGTTCCTGCTCGGTTTCAAGAATCTCCCGTCCTCCTGCGATCAGGCTGCGTTCTTCCTGCAGGGCTGATTCAAGCTCCTGGATCCTCTGGTTTCTCTGATCGAGCTCACTTTCGAGGGATTCCACGCGATTCAGCGCCGATGCAAGACTCCCCGCTATCTCCTCTTCCGAGGCCAGGGAAATTTCTGTCAATTCCAGGATGCGCGCTTCGTAGCTCTGCCGCAGTTCTTCCACCGTCTCTCCATGCTCTGCAGCCAGAACAGACCCGGTCCTTTGACTGACCGCCTCTTCCAGAAGGTTCAGGCTTTGTTGAATGGTCTCATCGTTATCCCGGGCAACAACCGAGGCGGCAGCGCGATAGGCCTGGATCGCTCCTTCCGTATCTCCCTCCCTCAGCAGGGCTTCTCCCCGTGCCAGGTTTTCCAGGGCCTCGGAACGGCGCTGCCGGGACTCCAGGTCTTCGATCCGTGTCACCGCTGAGCGTATCGAGGGGAGGGCTGCTATGGCTTCCTGAAAATGGCCCCGGGCCTCCTCCTCGCGGCCAGCGGAAAGAGCTGTTTCTCCAAGGGCGATGAGTTCCCGGGCGTTAAAGAGACGCTGAGCAGCGTCAACAAGATCGCCTGTGTCAGCTGATTCTGCATTCAGCCCGGTTCTTATCTCATCCCGCAGGGTTGCAAGCACAAAACGCTCCACCTCCCGGCGCTTCGCGATTCTGGGAAGATCGTCTATTCGGGGGTCCTCAAGCAGGTTTTGCAGGGTATCGATCTGTGCCAGGGCCTGTTCATACTCCCCGTTCCGCATTCTTGTCATTATTGTCTGGTAGGAGGCGAGTATCTGGTCACTCAGAAGGTTTTCTGTCTCCTGCCGTCGGGCCATCTCTTGCAGGCGTATCTGAGCAGCGGAGGATGCTTCCACCAGGGCCTGACGGTCAGACTCGTAGCGTTCGGCGAGCCGGGTTTCCCTTTCTGCTGCTTCCTGCAGGATTGCTTCCCGCTCCTCATTGGCTTCATCAAGAATCTGACGGGCCGCAGCCTGGGCCCGCAGCAGCTCTGCTTCCCGGACCTGCAGTTCCGCCTGGCTTTGTACACGGAATTCTTCCAGTCGGCGCTGCAGTTCCTGCTGCTTCTGTATTTCGAACTCCCGCAGTCGGTTTTCCAGTTCCAGCGGGGTTATATCCAGGGCCTGCAGTCTGCTCCGTTCGGCTGTAAGTTCCTGTTCAAGTTCGGCACGCAGTTCAGCTTCCCGCAGCTGCAGAGCGGTTTCAAAATCGGTTTGCAGGGTCCTGGTTTGGGTCTCGATGCGGTCCAGCTCGTCCTGGATGCGGCTGATCTCCTCTTCTTTTTTCGCGATCTGCTCCGCGGATTCCCGTTTTAATTCTTCCAGGAGCCTGCCCTCGGCACCTGCCACGGAATGTACCTGGGTCGACATGGTCTCCTGCCGGGCTTCAAAGAAGCGGGTGGAGTAGTAAAAAACAGAGCCCACTGCGGCGATCGCCAGCAGATTAATTAATATGGGAAGAAGGACCCCGCTTTTCTGGGGCGTAATACGAAACAGGTCGTCGCTTACGGTAATGCGGTTCTTTCGTACAACATCTTCTATGTCCGCGAGGATTTCCTGTCGGTCCTCTTCGGAAATCGAAGTCTCCTCTGTGAGTAACTCATCATAGACTTCCGGTTCTGCGATCGTCGGATCGGGGCTGGCCATTCTCACTCCATCGGTATGAACAGTTTTCCGATTCTAGTATCGGCAGGGCCGGCCCTTAGTGTAAAGCTTTTTTTCTTTTTCCGGCATTAAGTAGAGCATCTGGAAAGCCGATGCTGTAAGCGTAGGTATATTAAAGGTGAGTATTCGCACAAAAATCGTACTTGTTGTCGTGCCTCTTCTGGTCGCTGCCCTCCTTATCAGCGGCACGATTAGTTCATACTCTGCCCGCAGCGGTATGACCCGTATTGCCATGTCTTCCCTGGGGTTCAAGGCCCAGGAACTGAACAAATACATGGAGAGTCAGTGGAATCTCCTGGTTACGAATGAGCTCTCCGAGGAAGAAGAGTATGTAGCGGTGGCAAATTCCGCCATGGAGGCCTACGCCGAATCGGTGATTCGGACCCCGACGGAGCTGATTCTCGCGGTTTCCTACGAGGGTGATCCTGTTCTTGAGCTGGCCACAGATGAAGTCCTGTTCACCTCCGCTGATCGTGAGGAGTTTCAGCGTTTGATCAGCGCAGATTCCGCCGGCTGGATCGAATTCTCCCTGAACGGTGCTTCCAGAGTGGGGCACGCCTTTCGCTTTACACCTTTTCAGTGGTTTGTAGTGGTCTCCGAAGACGAAGCGGCCTTTTACCGCGAGGTGCGGGAGATCCTGGTCCGCAACGCCTATGTACTGGGCGGAGCGATTATTCTTTCCCTGGTTATGCTGCTCTTTTTCGCCGGGATCCTTACCGGTCCTTTGCGCCGGGTTGTCTCCACCATGCGGGGAATTATCTCCAGCAACGATCTTTCCGCCAGGGTCGCCGTTGAATACAAAGATGAGATCGGTGATCTGGCCCACACCTTCAACATCATGGTGGAGGAGCTGCAGAAGGCCTATAACCAGATTAAGGGCTTTGCCTTCAAGGCGGTACTGGCTCAGAAGAACGAACACAAGATTCGCAACATTTTTCAGAAATATGTGCCCAAGGACGTAATCGATTCCCTCTTTTCCAATCCCGAGTCCATGCTGGTAGGGGAAAACCGTGTGCTGGCAGTGCTTTTTTCCGATATTCGTTCCTTTACCACAATTTCGGAAGGCTATATGCCCGATGAACTGGTAAACGCCCTGAACGCTTACTTTGAGATCATGGTGGACATTATCATGGACCATGGCGGGATTATCGATAAGTATATCGGGGATGCGATCATGGCCTTCTTCGGCGCTCCGGTAAAGCACAAAAACGATGCCCTGAACGCGGTGGCGGTGGCCCTGAAAATGCAGGAGGCCCTGAAGGAGTTCAACCGCGCCCAGGAGGAGAAGGGCAAACCGAAGTTTATAACCGGGATCGGCATTAACTACGGTGTGGTAACCGTTGGAAATATCGGCAGCCAGAAGAAAATGGACTACACCGTAATCGGCGATATGGTAAACCTCGGTTCCCGTTTAGAGGGACTTACCAAACCCTACAAGCAGGAGATCATCTTTTCCGAAAGTGTTTACCGCAAGGTCAAGGATACCTACCCTTGTCGCCTGGTAGACAAGGTCCAGGTTAAGGGTAAAACGATCGGGGAGAACATCTACACAGTCTTCGAAAAAAACCTTAACTCCAAACAGGAGCAGTTGCTGCGTATTCATCATGCCGCCATGTCCCGCTACTACCGGCAGGATTTCTCCGGCGCCCGGCAGTATTTTGAGGCACTAGTGCGGCTTGAACCTTCTGATTATCTGGCATCAATGTACATGGAGCGCTGCGACCGTTACCTGAAGGATCCACCCCCGGAAAACTGGAACAGGGTGGAGATCATGACCTCGAAGTAGTCTTCAAACTAATTACCTGGAGGTTTCTGTTTTCACCACCCGGTTATTTCCATCCACATGGACGATCCGCGCTTTGAAACCGTCGAGTTCCGCTTCCTCCAGGTCGGCATAGGCGGCAATGATCACCAGATCGCCGGTCTCTATCAGACGCGCGGCGGCACCGTTCAGGGTCACTTCTCCGTCTCCGCCTGCAATAACATAGGTGCTCAGGCGGGCGCCGTTGGTGATGTCCAGAACATCAACCTTTTGGTACTCGCGTAATCCAGCAGCAGCGATAAGCTTTGAGTCAATGGAAATCGATCCAATATAATCGGGATCAGCACCGGTTACCAGCGCCCGGTGTATTTTTGAAGTGAGCATTTCAATTGTCATTTTCCTGTCTCCAAAGCTGCCCGCAGTCCTTCCAGGACCAGGTAGGGGTGATACATATCGTAGAGGTTTTCGTCCTTATAGAGTTCAGCAGCGCCGCCAGCGGCGACACAATACCAGGGGACATTGGGAAAATACTCATTGGCCAGCTTGTTGCGGAGCTCCCTGATTGCCCCCAGTAGCCCGATGTAGATACCGCCGCGCAGGCAGGCAGCTGTGCTGCGCCCCGCAGTAGCTCTCGGCGGGCGTATGTATATGTGTTCCAATCGGGAGGTTCGCTGTTCAAGGCAGGTGGCCATCAATCCGGCTCCAGGAAGAATAGCACCGCCATGATGGACTCTCCGATGGGTAAGAACATCAAGTGTAGTGGCGGTGCCGCAGTCGATTACGATCAGGTTTCTGCATGGATATCGCTGCGCCGCGCCGATCATTCCCGCCAGTCTGTCGGTCCCCAGCTGGGCGGGGTCAATATAGCGCGAGACGATGCCGTGATCGCAGCTATAATCGAAAACCTCGGGGCTTTTTTTAAAGCAGGAACGGCAGGCTGATTCTATATGCTCGTTGATTTCTCCGACAACCGAACAGTACATGCAGCGACGTACCTGTGCGACATCGATGCCGCCATGGGTCAACGCTTCCAGGAGATACCCGCTTAGGCATATGCTGCTGTCGATTGCGGCTGTCGGAATGGAAAATGTGGTTAGCAGGGTGGGACCACTGAATATGCCGCAGGCGATACTGCTGTTTCCCGCGTCGATAGTGAGTATCACCGTCCGTCGTCCTGTAATGCTGCGCAAGGTTTTATCTGGCACACCAGCTTGTACAGTGTCCGAGCCAGCTCCTCTTTGGTTTCGGTTCGTGCAATGCACCCTCCACGGTACCAGACGGCAGCCTTGTGGGCGGCGGTGCTTATTTGTGAGTAGTCGTTGTGGACTACCATATCGGCAACGCTTCGCCGCATCAATTCCATGATTTCTCTTTCCTGGGCTGGTCCGTCGGCTGTATCGGTCAGCTTGAAAGCAACCACCAGAATGTTCGGGTTCGACGACCACTCTTTTACAGAGTCAATCAGCTTTGGGGTTGCCTCCATGGTCAGCGAGACCTTCCGTCCGGAAGGAATCTTCCCCTTTCGGTCCGCTGTAACGGGGCAGCCGTCGACGTTGATTGTTTTTACCGCGTAATCGCTTACCGCCGCCAGATGGACAACGACATCGAAAGACTTCTTCTCACGAAGCTGCTCCCTCAACGCAGCAGCGAGGTCGGCAAAACTTTTATACGGCCGCTTTTCGATTTCAAGATCCTCCAGCGGTGAAAGATCGGCGCGTTTGCTGTGCAGCAGGCAGACATGGTGAGAGTTTTCTGCAAAGACCTTGGCGATAGTTGCGCCGGTTACGCCGGTTGAGCTGTTGGTGATGCTCCGGATGCGGTCTATCGGTTCTTCGGTTCCCCCCGCTGTAATAAGAATTCTCATGCAAACTCCTCTTTGATCAAAACAACGGCTGCTTCCGGTTCCAGCAGCCGTCCTGGGCCTTTGGATCCACAGGCCATTCGACCCTTGCCTGTCGGCAGTACCCGGCATCCCCAGTCTGCGAGCTTCTCGAGAGCCTCCCGTATCGCCGGGTGGGCGAACATATTGCTGTTCATGGCAGGGGCTATCCACCACGGTTTGCGGAAATTATTGGCCAGGAACAATGCTCCTATCAGGTCGTCGGCAACGCCGGCGGCCAGGCGGGTTACGCGGGAGGCGGTGGCGGGATACATAAGCAGGAGATCGGCGCTCTCGGCAAGCCGTATATGGTCCAGGGCGCGACCAGGTTCGAACATTCCGTTCAGAACCAGATTGCCGGTCAGTCCCTCCAGCGTGGAATCACCAAGAAACTGTCCTGCAGCTTCGGTTCTTACGCACTGGACGGAAAAACCGCTTTGCACCAGGAGTGAGGCCAGTTCCGCCGCCTTATAGGCCGCAATTGAGCCGGAGATCATCAGCAGAACGCGCGCAGCGGCCGGGTTTGTGTCAGTTTGCCGGGACATTGTCAAGTAACCTCACATTCCCCAGCACGGCGGCAGCCAGAATCCGCCCATTGCGCTTTACCACATAATCTACTTCAAATCCTGCACGTAACAGCTCTTGCCGTTTCTCTTCCGCCGATCCTTTCCTGCTGAGAATTTCATACAGCTTCGGTGCCGTGCGTCGGTATTCCGCCGTCAGCCGGGCATTTCGACTGCTCATGGCAAGGCCGTCATCTTCGCGGACCAGGGGACAGGGAATAATCTCGGTATCCAGAAAGAACGTCCGGGCCATATCTCTGACCAGCAGATACTGCTGCCAGTCCTTCTCTCCGAAATAGGCGCGATGAGGGTGGATAATGTTCAGCAGCTTCATGACGACTGTCAGCACGCCGTCGAAATGTCCAGGGCGATGAGCTCCTTCCATTTCGCGGCTCATCTTGTTCTCACTGATTCGATAGCGGTAGGTATCGGCGTAGATCTCATCGTAAGCGGGAAGAAAGAGCAGGTCTACGCCGGCGTTTCTTAAAGCTTCCTGGTCAGAATCGTAGTTTTGGGGGTAGTTTTGCAGATCCTCCCGGTCGTCGAACTGGGTGGGATTCACGAAGATACTCACCGCGACGCGGAGGTTCTCCTGCTTTGCACGTTCGACCAGGCTTAAATGTCCACGGTGAAGAGCTCCCATGGTGGGAACAAAACCCAGCTGTTCTCCGGCGGCCCGAACTGCCCGGCAAAAATCTTGTGTTTTCGTGGCCTTCTGTAACACTTTCATGGTCAGTACCACTCCGCTGATGCCGGGAAACTGCCGGCAAGGACTTCGCGGTGATAATCGTTAAGGGCATTAATGACAAGTTCCGCTCCGTTGAGGAAATTGCGCACGAACTTCGGCTTGAATCCCTTGGTAAGACCCAATAGATCCTGTAAAACAAGCACCTGCCCGTCTGTCCCGGCGCCCGCTCCGATACCGATTACTGGAATCCGAAGGCTGCTGCTGATTTGTTGTGCCGCTTTCTCCGGTACAGCTTCCAGCACCAGCGAGAAAGCCCCCGCCTCCTCGAGATCTCGGGCATCGTTGAGCAGGCGGAGGATTTCTTCGTCGCAGCGCCCCTGGACCCTGAAACCGCCGAGGGCGTTAACCGCCTGGGGGGTGAGCCCTATATGTCCCATCAGGGGTACCCCCGATGCGATAATATGCCGAACGGTCTCGATGTTTCCGCCGGCCCCTTCCAGCTTCACCGCGTTGGCGCCGGCGCGCATAAGTTTTCCAACATTTTTCATTGTTTCAGTCAGCCCACTGCGATACGAAAGAAAGGGCATATCGCCGATGATGAACTTATCGGGCAGAGCTCTGCGAACCGCGGCGGTATGGGCGGCCATAAGGTCGATATCCGCCGGCAGGGTGGAATTGTGACCGTACAGCGTCATCGCTATACTGTCGCCTACCAGAACGCAATCCACATTCGATTCCGACACGAGCGCTGCGCTCCAACTGTCGTAGCAGGTCACCATGCTGATCCGCACGCCTCCGGCCTTCTTTTTTTGGAAATCTTGTATTTTCACAGCTTCTCCTTAAAACTCCGGCGGATCCCTTCGTTAAAGGAGGGATATACCGGGTTTCTTCACCGAAGTCGCGGAGAATTTGATATGAGACAGACCACCCTGTCATTGATACGCTGAGTTTCGTACACTGATCACCGTGTTGCTCAAGGGGACCAGTGTTATCAGAGGGCCGCTTTCTGACCTTACTTCTACTAAACGCTTTAGGGTACCTGTCATCAAACCGATCAAGTCCGCTCTTCAGTAATCGTTTGCCGCACAGCACTCTCTGAGCCCGTTGCCGTCGTCGAATGACGATCGCCACGGAACGTACGACACCGTGATTGTAGCCTGACATTGCTCCGAGGTCAATGTCAGGAGCAATGGTTAGGTAGTGTCCCAAACCGTGGGGATGATTTGAAGCAAACTCCTTGTATCGCTGGTATTTACCAGTAGATCCGCGAAAAAAAGGAGTTGCAAGCATGTTTCGTCCCCCATTTTGTCCCAACAGGGACTGTCAGAATCACCCTTCCGACCAATCTGTCACCGGTTGGTATGTAAAAAACGGCAGTTACCAATCCCGCCTCTTTGGAAAAATCCAGCGTTTCCACTGCAAACACTGCGGTGCAGGCTTCTCTTCCCAAACCTTCAGCATCGATTTTTTTGCAAAGAGAAAACTTCCCTACCGAACAATCTTCTCCCATCTCTTTACCTCCTCCGGAATCCGGGATACCGCGCGCATTCTGAAGGTCTCGCCGACAACAATCACCAACCGCATCAGCAGGCTTGCACGGCAGGCAATCGCCATCCACGCCTCCTTGTCTGCAGAACTCCATTTAACCGAAGATCTGGCAGCCGACGGATTTGAAAGCTTTGTTCTGTCCCAGTACTTTCCCAATAATATAAACCTTCTGGTTGGAAAGGAATCCCAGTTCTGGTTCTCCTTGGACTATGCCCATTTGCGGAGAAAGGGACGCATGACCGAGTATCAGAAAAAACGAAACATACAAATGCAGGCCAGGTTCAACCTGCATCGGAGAAGTATTTATCGATCATTCCAGGAGTTAGTGCGTGTATGTCTCGATTTGCAGGAGCAAAGTGCCTGTTCCAGTGTTCAGCTCTTTACTGATGAGCATCTGCAGTATGCTAAAGTGTATCGTGATCTTACTGCCGAAGACCAAAAGCGCATACACCACCGGCGAATCAGCTCAAAATTACCCCGGACACTGCGGAATGATCTATTCAGTGTCAATTATCTTGACCGGGAAATACGAAAGGACAGTGCAGATCATACCCGGGAGACAGTCCGGTTTGCCCGCAATGCGTCCGACTGCATGGAGCGACTTGCCATCTACCGCTTGTACCACAACTACTGCAAACCTTATCGGATAGCGAAGCAGGGAGACAACACCATAACCCACGCAGAACGAGCGGGGATTCTTGCACAGCGGATCAAAAGTGAGATGAAAACGCTGTTCACCCGGCGGCGGTTCTTCAGCAGAATGTGTCGGATGTCTTCCAGCGACAGAATGATATGGCTGCGCAGCATTGTGACTCCCATGAAGATTACGGCAGAGTATCTTCCGGCCTATGCGTATTCGTAAAATATCCCCACGGTTTGGGACACTATACAACGGTTACAAGAGAAAACAAGCTTGAGCACCAGGGATGCGGGCCGAAAAAAAAGATGATAAATGCTGCCGATGTTACGCTGACTACGTGAAGGGAATCTGGACATATTCTCAGTTATCCGTTAAAACTGTTTTAACAGTTAAACCACGAACTGATTTGGTGAAAACAGATGGATATCAGCGAAATTGAACGTCCAAAAACAAAGGAAGAACTCGTCTATGAGCAGCTTAAAGAGCTGATTCTACATAGCGGTATTCCGGTAAATACCTTTCTTTCTCAGCGCACCCTTGCTGCCAAGGTCGACGCGGCGGTTATTACCGTCAGGGCCGCCCTGAGACAGCTGGAAAACGACGGGTTGGTGGAAAACATACCCCACTGGGGCGTCCGGGTGCCGGAGGAGACCCCCGCCACGCTGGAAGACCGATACCGTGTGCGGCGTCTTTTCGAGGTGGAAGCTTCCCGGGAAATCGTCAAGCGCAGATCACAGATTGATCCATCCGATCTGCTGAAGATTGCCTCCCAATGCGACAGGATAGATCTGGATCCTGACGGAGACCTCAACGCATTCGGTGATCTTCATTATCGTCTGCACAGGGAGATCGTCGATCTGGCAGGTTCTCCCCTTATGAGCCGGATGTACGAGCGCATCAATCTAAAAAAGCTCTTTTTCTGGAACGCCCTGCGTACATGGAAGGACGCTTCCACCCGCCACATCGGTGACCACCGGGAATTTGTGGAGGGCCTTTTTTCAGCGCCGGAAGAAGCGGTAGTAAAAATGCTGGAACAGCATATCAACAGGGGACTGGAGTACGAACTCAGAATGCTGAATTCCCAGGACACCTTGTAAGAATCATAGGAGAAAGAAACAGTGAGCATGGAACAGACCTGGAGATGGTACGGACCGGATGATCCGGTAAGCCTGAGTGATATTCGCCAGGCCGGCGCGACAGGGATAGTGACGTCTCTGCAGGATATCCTCATCGGCGATGTGTGGCCCCTGGAGGCCCTGCAGGAGCGGAAACGGATGATAGAGTGGGATGACAGCCTCAGTCCCCCGCGAAACCGGGGTCTCAGCTGGTCGGTGGTGGAGAGCATTCCCGTCCACGAGGATATCAAGCTTGGACTTCCCGAGCGCGAAAGATACATCGAGAATTACAAGCAGAGTATTCGTAATGTGGGGGCGATCGGGGTGAAGACGGTCTGTTATAACTTTATGCCGGTGCTGGACTGGACCAGGACGGACCTTGAGTTTGAACTCGAAGACGGTTCCCTGGCCCTTCGCTTCGATGTGGATGCCTTTGCGGCTTTCGACCTGTTTATGCTTAAAAGGCCCGGTGCAGCGAGTGAGTACAGCGAAGAACGGCAGCAGGCGGCCTGGGAATACTTTGAAAAGATGACGCAGGAGCAGAAGGAGGTTCTGCAGCGTAATATCATCGCCGGTCTTCCCGGTGGACAGGAGGGGTACTCCCTGGCTCAGTTTCAGGAAAGGCTCAATGCCTACCGGAACGTGGACGATGCCGCCCTTCGCAGTAACCTGGCCTATTTTCTACAGCAAATAGTGCCGGTGGCCATAGAGTCGGATGTGAAGCTGGCGATCCATCCCGATGATCCCCCTTATCCCCTCTTCGGTCTGCCCCGCATTGTCAGCACGGAGGATGATTTACGTCAGATCCTGAGTGTGTACGACACTGTTTACAACGGTTTTACCCTCTGCACAGGATCCTACGGGGTACGCGCCGATAATGATCTGGTTCATATAGTGGAGAAGTACGGTTCAAAGCTCAATTTCGCCCACCTGCGCAGCACCCAGCGGGAGCCGGACGGGAGCTTCTTTGAGGCAGCCCATCTGCAGGGAAACGTGGATATGTTCCGGGTCATGCGGGCCATACTGAAAGAGGAAAAACTGCGCATCGCCCTGGGACGGCGGGATCCCCATATCCCCATGCGGGCCGATCACGGGCACACCATTCTCGATGACCTGGACAAGAAGACAAATCCCGGTTATTCCGCCATCGGGCTCTTACGGGGTATGGCGGAGCTGCGGGGACTGGAACTGGGGCTCGAACGCAGCGGGGTGAACTGAACCTGCTTTTACGGGTATTCTGTGAGCAGATGCAGATAGTCCCTGGGGGTGTTCACATTAAAGAATACCCTGGCCGGATCCGCAAAACGCCGTACCTCGGATTCAGGTACATAATGGGTGTTCACCAGGCTCAGGAATCTATTGACCGACCTGTTGTCTGAGCGAAGGTATTCTTCCATCTTCGGCAGGGCCGATTGCAGGTAGACTCCAAAGAGGGGCTCGGTAAAGCCCCCATTTTTTGGAACAACGGCATCAAAGGCATCTGTACGGCTCAACACATGAGCCGCCAGGGCCGTATCGAAAAAGGGCATATCACAGGCGGTGACGAACACAGCGCCCCCGGTCGCCTTGAGACCCGCATGGATACCTCCCAATGGACCGGCTCCGGGGAATATATCGCAGACAGTCCGGACCCCGGGTATCCGGAATTCCGCGGAGGCCGGAACGCTGATGATAATCTCCTCAAATCTATCAGCCATGCGGCTGATGATCTGTTGCAGCAGGCTTGTATCTCCTATCTTGAGCCGGGCCTTGTCCTGACCCATGCGGCTGCTTGAACCGCCGGCCAGGATAAGCGCGGAAACAGGAATCTCTGCTGGAATTTCTGGCATAAACAGAGGATACCCTGTAAAGCAGGTCTATGACGATACCGTTTTGACGATCCCGCAGTTTCATGAAATAATCAGCCCCTATGAACCAGGACGAACGTATCGTAAGCACAACAGGAAACCATAACTGCGGGGGACGCTGTTTGCTGGAGGTCCATGTCCGCGGGAACCGGGCCCTCCGTATTACCGGCTCCAAACGCCGTTTTGGGCCCGAGGGCAGGCAGCTTCTTCCCTGTGTGCGCTGCGGCAGTTACCTGAAGCGCCTGTATCACCCGGATCGGCTGAAGTATCCCCTTCGGCGGGTCGGCCGGCGGGGAGAAGGCAGGTTTGAGAGTGTCTCCTGGGACGAAGCCCTGGACCATATTGCAGGAGAGCTCCGGCGGATTACCGAATCCTGGGGCCCCCAGTCCCGGTACATCCATTACGCCACGGGAATCATGGGCAAACTCGCGGAAAAGGAGTTCTTCCGGCGTCTTCTGGGCATCTATGGCGGCGGCTACCTGAACTATTACAATTCCTACAGCACCGCCTGCACCGATTATGCTACTCCATACACCTATGGTACCGCCTGGACGGGGAGTTCCCGGGAGACCTTGAGAGATTCCAAACTGATTATTCTCTGGGGACACAACCCGGTGGAGACGATTTTCAGTACCGGTACAGCCTCCTATTTAAAGGAGGCAAAGGCCCGGGGGACCAGAATTATCGTGGTCGATCCCCGCAAATCCGACACCGTCAAGGCTCTGGCGGACCAGTGGATACCCATTCTTCCCACGACTGACAACGCTCTGATGGACGCCATGCTGTGGGTCATGATTACCGAAAAACTCTACGATAAGGATTTTGTTCGCCGCTATTGCTTGGGCTTCGACGAAGAGCAGATGCCGAAGGGAATTCCTCACGGGAACTCCCTGGTCAGTTATATTCTGGGCGATGCTGACGGAATCCCCAAAACCCCGGAATGGGCCGAAGGCATCTGCGGAGTCCCGGCAAAGGTAATCCGCCGCTTTGCCTGGGAATATGCGGAGGCGAAACCGGCGGCCCTTATTCAGGGCTACGGACCCCAGCGCCATGCCCTGGGGGAGCAGCCGGTTCGGGGAGCCACGGTGCTGGCGTCGGTGACCGGCAACGTGGGGATTTCCGGCGGATGGGCCTCCGGGGCGGGGACCTTCAAGCGCTTCAGCCTGGCGTCGGTGCCGGTGTACAACCCCGTTACAGCTTCAATTCCGGTCTTTCTGTGGACCGAAGCCATTACCCGGGGCACCTTCCTGGGGCCTGGAGACGGGCTGGTCGGCGCGGAGAAGCTCGATTCTAACATAAAGTTCATCGCCAGTCTGGCTGGAAACTGTCTGGTCAATCAGCATTCGGATATCCGGCGCACCGAGACCATATTGAAGGACGAATCCCTGTGCGAGTTTATCCTGGTAAGCGAGGAGTTTCTCACCTCCAGCGCCATGTACGCGGATGTGCTGCTCCCCAGCACCAATTTCCTGGAGCGCATCGATATTACTGCTTCGGATACCCTGGGGGAGTACGCGATTTTCCAGAACAGGGCGGTGGAACCGGAGTTTGAACGGCGTACCGGCTACGACTGGATCAGGGATATCGCTGATCGGCTTGGTGTGGGGGAGGAGTTCAGCCAGGGACGAAGCTACGAGGACTGGGCGCGCTATTTAGTGGAGGAGACCCGCAGGGCTGAACCTGATTTCCCATCCTACGACAGGTTCAAGGAAGAGGGAATCTATTATCCTGTCTATGAGAAGCCCCGTATAGCCTTCAAGGAGCAGATCCGGGACCCGGAAAAGAATCCTTTTCCTACCCCCTCGGGAAAGATCGAGATATTCTCAGAGCGCCTCTATCGGATGAACAGGCCTGATGAGATTCCCGCTGTGCCGAAATACCTTCCTTCCTGGGAGGGCCCGGAAGATGAACTGACAGAAAAGTATCCCCTGCAGCTTATCGGCTGGCACAGCAAACGGAGTACCCACTCGACCTTTGCAAACCTCGACCGGGCAGAAAAAACGGAGGCCATGGCAATCTGGATACACCCCCGGGACGCGGAGTCCCGGGGCATTGCCGACGGAGACACGGTACGAGTATGGAATGACCGCGGGCAGGTGGAACTCCCCGCCCGGGTAACGGAAGACATTCTGCCTGGGGTCATCGCCCTGCCCCAGGGGGGCTGGTATCTGCCGGATAAAAACGGTGTTGACAGGGGGCCCAGTATAAATACCCTGACCAGGTTTAAGCCGACGCCCCTGGCAAAGGGGAATTCACAGCACACAATTCTGGTGGAGGCGGCGAAGTCCGTATAGTTACTGCCTGCTCCATTTCTTGACCGTAGCACCGTAGGCAATCGGTGTAGCATTTTCAAAAACCGCTGTCTTGTAGGCCACAAAGGGGTTCCCGTTGTACATCTGCAGGAAAAGGTTTGTTGCAGGGTTACTGGAAAACTGCTGTGATCCGACAAAGTTCCAATCCGAAGCTGCAGCGTCCCAGGACATCACACTTGCCTTGTGGATGTTTGATTCACTGTCCCGGAAGGCAAGGTATGGTGTGCCGGCATCTACCTGCAGGGACAGATACGAAGCCGACGCCTGGGTAAAGGCGGTCCCGCCAATACGGGACCAGCCGTAGATATCGGATGTGTCCGGGTCCGAAGAACAGGCGGACACAAGAACAAGAACAAGCGCGATAATGCCGAACAGGTGGATTCTTTTCACAATTATTATCTCCTTCACCATTTTCAGATGTCCGGTAATGATGAAAAAGATATGTGCTGACCGGAAGTGCTGTTTTTCCCGATATATTCAGTCTTTAGTCATCCTTTTGCTGTGACAAAAGATTGTTCCGCCGGATAGGGAACCCGAAGGGTAAGCTGAAAGCCTTCTCCGGGTTCACTCCAGACGGTGAGACTGCCGTCGAAGGCATCCAGACCGCTGCGCATGAGCCCCAGACCGTTTCCGGGACAACAGTGCCGGCAGCCGGATCCATTATCGGCGAGCAGCAGGATTATCTGCTTTTTTCCATACAGAAGTACCAGGTCGATTCTTTGTGCTTTACCGTGCTTGACTGCATTTGTTATGCCTTCCCGGCTGCAGTTGACAAGTTCCCCCACGAGGTTTTCCGGCAAGGGCCGCTCATTCTCCCGCAGCAGAAACTCCAGACTCAGCCCCGGAAAGGTGCATGACTGCAGCAGTTTGCCCAGGGCAATCGAAAGGCTGTTTCCTTCCCGTACCTTTCCTTCAAGGCGGCCTGCCAGCTGTTTACACCCAGAATGGCAAGTAAAGCAAGAAAGTGCCACAGTTCAATATAGAATATCTCCCGTCCAAGGGCGGGGCTCATCTCTTTCATGACCGTGCTGTTCTTCCGCAGAGATCAATCGAGGTCTTCAATCAGTCTGTTCCGGATGGCATACACGGCTATCTGGGTGCGGTCCTGCAGGCCCCTGGCGATGCAGAGCAGGGCGGAGGCAAAGACATCAGGCTGAATGTCTTTGAGAAAAACCCCTTCAACCCCGAGTGACAGGGCCTCAGTAAAGACCTGCTCTTCTTCGAAGGTGGTCAGCAGTACAATCCGGCACTCCAGTTCCTCTTGCCGAAGAGCGGCGGCGACTTCCAGTCCGCTCATATTCGGCATGCGGACATCGGGCAGTGCAATATCCGGATGCAGCGTGCGGCACAGATCGAGGGCTTCATGCCCGTTACACGCCGTGCCGCAGACATCCAGATCATCATGGCTCGATATAAGGGTTTTCAAGGAATCACGGATAAGGCTCTGGTCCTCAGCAAGTACAATTGAGTAGCTCATGGTTTTTCCCCTTCTGAAGCAAGTTGTCCTACGGCGTACCTGATTTCCGCCATGGCATCTTCGACACAGGCAAGGACAGGAACAAGGTCGTCGGAACTATTAATCAATGAAAGCAGATTGTGTAGTTTTGTACGCAGCAGCTGTTCTTCAGTCAAATCAAGCAGGGTAAAAAGCCACCCGTCTTCCACTGGACGGTAACGGCACCGATAGACCTTTTCCTGAAAACGAAGGATCTTTTCATTATGGGGGGTATTGCCGGCCTGACCTTCCCCGTCGGACATCAGTATCTTCCGCAGCTCTTCCATGAAGACAGGGGAGGATTCCTCCGTCAGGCCAGAGAGGATTCCGGTGCTTCCCTGAAGGATCAGGCGGGAATACGCTTTCGCCAGCTGCTCTGCACTGGAAAAACAGAGGGTACCAGAAAAAGGAGCAGCACAACAGCAGCGGAAATACGCAGCAGGTTTGACCAGGTGTAGAAACTTTCCATGCTGCTTCTTTCCGTTATGGTCGGCTGGCTGTTGGCATTTGTCACAGATGCGGGGGTCATTTCTCTGGGGGAAACACAGGGATTTGCTTTCAGCTGGATTCCTGTATATGCTGCGTTTTTTCTTGCGACCATACTCTTTGGGGTGATCAGGAAACTTATAGAGTCGATCAAGGTAATCTACTTTACCGTATTCTATGCCATCCATCAGACAGCCCGGGAAGATTGTAGAAAGCTTACGGGATGACCTGACCGGTTATCTTCGTCTTGATGAAGAACCTAACGGGGATTAAAGATCCGGTGTGCCGGGCAGGCACATCATGGCCATGACATATGCCAGTAATGCGGCAAACAGCACAAAGCTGAAGCCCAGGTGGATAGCCATGACTGCGGCTAAAAGGGGACTTGCGACCGAGGCCACTCCATTAACAGCACAGGCCCAGGGTACCGCAGCGGGCTGTACGGACTGAAGACGTTCAATCCCCAGTGGAAAGGGCATCCCCATAAAGAAAGCCGGGGGGAAACAGAATATCACCGTTAAAGCCAGCCTTAAGGGGGTCGGCAGGAACAAAAGGCTGCGCAGCAGTGAGGGGAGCCCCAGCAGATAAACCCCCAGCACGATAGCTATGAGACACAGGGTTTTTCCGGGACTGAACCGCTGGCACAACCCGCTGCCGAATCCGGCCCAAAAGAGGAAGGAAACCATTACCACTCCCGCGGAGAGGAAGGGGTGCCCCAGAAACAGGGTAAATAGATGAATCAGCATAAGCTCCACAAAAAGAAAAGCGAGACCGAGGGCGCTGAAATAGAGGATTATCCGGGACCGGATACCGCGGAAGGCAGCCTCGCTGCGCCGAAGAAGGGGCGGAAGCAGTATCAGGAAGGTCCCCGCCAGCAAGGCCAGCGCCAGGGTGGCGGCTTTTGTAAGATACCCCCACTGCAGAAGGGCCGCGCCTCCGGCTCTTCGCAGGTTAAAGAGTTCCGGTGCGGAGCTCCAACGGAAGAAACGGCCGAAAAAAGGACGGTCGTCCGTCGGCGGTTCAAGGTAAAACTTGTAGCGTTTCCTGAAGTCCGCTGCCCCCGGACCGGTAATCTGGTCGACCTGGGCTGCCAGGCTCGCCGCCTCGGCAGAATTGTCCCGTACCGCCGGATATTCCAGCATGAATCCGCGGGATGAGCAGAAGTCCAGAGCCGTGGTGATGTCCTCCCGGCTCCAGGGGCTTTTCCGGTAGAGCAGGGTAAAGGTACTGGGAGCGGAGAGGATAACAAGATTCCCCTGTATCCTGTCGTCCGGAACAGCCGCGTCAAGGGCGGCGATAAATTTCAGGGTCTCGTAGGGAGGCCGGTGACGCCACTTACTTATCATCAGAATGCCTGTGTTACTGAGCCGGGACAGCATCAATCCAAGAGACTCCGCTGTAAGATCGAACTGCTCGTCGATGGCGGAGTGCCCCAGGGAGGCCGCACCCGACCCGCTGAGCCAGAAAGCAATCAGATCAAATTCCGCGTTTCCGGCCCTTTCCGGCCGGGAGAGCACCGTCCGTGCCAGTCCCTGCTCAAGGATTACCGAATCCCACCCATGACCCTCCTGCCCTGTTTCCGGACTGATCTGTTCGGCCAGGCCTGGAAGGGAGAAGTGCTCGTAGCTCCCGGTTACGGAAGAAGCCTTCTCTTCCAAAGCCAGTTCCATCAGTTCCGCCGAGGCAAAGATATTCTTTATAAAGACCCTGGGTTCCTTCAGGTAGAGAAAGGCAAGTTTTGCCGACAGGCAGTCCAGATACGAGGAATCCTTCGGCGGTGAATAAAGGGCCCCGTAAAGGTCAGCATCCAGATAGATGCCCGCACGGACAGGCACCGGATGGGGACAGAGGGGGCTGAGTCCCGGCGCAGAGCGGATGGGACTTTCCGGTGATTCGGCGATGTCGATTCGTCCAAGGGGGGAATCGGTCCCCGCCATGATTCGCGTTCCCGGTAAATACCCAAGACGTGCGAGGTCCTTGTAATCCGACAAAAGGGGGCGCAGCAGCGGTGAAGGCAGGAGCACAAGAAAAACAGCTGCCAGCAGTGTTCCAGCCGTCAACTGTTTCCACCAGCGGGAAGTCCGGAAGTAGAGGCCTGCAACTGCAGCTGCGGCGAGAGAGAGCAGGGCCAGCAGGCGGAGTACCTCCTGGGGAGGCAGCAGGCTCAAAGCCGCCAATACACCAACCCCCCCCGCGCAGGCGCCAAGCAAATCCGCGCGGTAGAGCTTTCCCGGGGGAAACTCCCCGGAGGCCAGGGCGATGGCGGTACAGAATCCGGAAAAAAAGAAGGGCAGGGCAAAAAGCAGGTAGTTGAGTCCGAGAAACAACCACTGGGATTGTGCCCAGGTCAACTCGCCGGGATTAAAGGGGACCCGGTGGGCCATGATTACCACACTTGCCATGCTCAGGCCAAGGAGAGCGGCGGCTGTCGGAAAGAGACGGTGAAAACGGGGGAGAAGCTTGTTCCGGAAAATCTGCAGCACGGAGCCGGCTGTCCCGATCCCCAGGAGGGCCATGCTGATAATGGATGAAGCAAAATGGGAACCGTAGGAGAGGGCGAAATAGCGCATCAAAAGGAGTTCAAAGCCCAGGGCTGCGGCGCTGAGCATGGCGAGGGACACATATAAGGGAACATGGCTGCGGCGGCTCAAAATCGTTTCAATGACCTCCGGTAAGGGGCACAAAGGCAACCGGCAGCAGATATTCGGTACTGATGCTTCCGTCCTGGTTCTTTCGCAGGCGGATCAGTTCCTGGGTCATAAAGGGGCCGCCCACGGGAATGACCATGCGGCCTCCGGGTTTCAGCTGTTCCACCAGAGGCGGGGGAAGATGCGTGGCAGCAGCGGTCACGAGGATGGCGTCAAAGGGGGCTTCCCCGGCGAGTCCGTAATAGCCGTCTTTCTGCAGGACCGTAACAGTGTCGTATCCCAGATCGGCCAGGCGCTGCCCGGCACTTTTCGCCAGTTCCGGGATGATTTCCAGGGTATACACCCGGGCAGCCAGTTTGGCCAGTACCGCCGCCTGGTAGGCGGACCCGGTACCGATCTCCAGAACACGGTCGGAAGCCTTCAGTTCCAGCAGGTCCGTCATAAGGGCGACGATATAGGGTTGGGAGATCGTCTGACCGTAGCCGATCGGCAGGGGACGGTTCTGGTAGGCCCGGCCTTTGAGATTGTCCGGAACAAAGAGGTGCCGGGGAACAGTTCTGAGGGTCTCAAGTACGGATTCATCAAGATTCTCTTTGCCGGTGTACGAAGCAGTCATGCGGGCATCCTGGATAATCTCCCGGACCATCCTCTTGCGGGGTCCCTCGTACGGGTCCTGTACTGATTGAGAAAAAACCGATGATGCAAGATAGCCAAGAGCGCATGCGAGAATCAGGATGCGGTGTATTCCGGATCTCATGTTACGCTCCTTATCCCGCCTTGATACACTCCTCGGCCCAGGCGGCGGCCCGCTGAAGTTCTCCTTCCTTAAGCGGCCCTTCCGAATCCTTTACCAGGAATCCCTCCGGGGGCATGACCAGTTCGGCGCCTTTTTTTCTGATCCCTGTGGCAATCGGTTTTGCCGCGTAGCCGAAGAGCCGGATAAAGAGCTTCAGGAACCGGGGGCTGGCGTCTTCCTGGGAAATCCCCGTATCAAAGGCGGCCGCTTTTATTCCGGCAAGTCCAGCAGGGGGAATCCGTTTAAGATACCCGGTTATTGCCTGGGAAGGCCGGAAAGCCCGGGTAGGGGAGCCGACAATCAGCAGATCCAGCTTCTCGGGATTTTCCTTCTGGGCATCTTCTACCCGCAGAGCCGAGACCGCACTGATCTTTGGATCCTCTTTTATGGCCTTGGCCATTGCCATGGCGAGTTTTTCGGTATTCCCGAAGAAGGAATCATAGACAATCAGAACGTTCATGATACAGGCTTATTTAAAGAATTTCCGTACCAGCCGCCCGACAGTCCCCGAGGTTTTTCGCGATACTCCCCGGCTTATTTCCCTGGATACCTTACGCTTAACCGAATCAAAGAGTTTACCCGGAGACAGGTCCTGCTTCAGAGAGTCCGTGAAGCTCCCAGTGTTTTCCCTCGCCCCGGCTGACTGTTTCTGTCCACCGGAGTCGGAAACAGCTTCCCAGCTTACCAGGCCGCGCCACTCACCGGACCTTGACAGATAAGCGGTGAACAGCTTTTCAATAGTCTCCGAGGACAGGCCGTCATCGCTGCCGTAGTGACCGCTTGTGTCCTGGTATTCGGCGAAAAAGCCGGAACCCGATCCCGATATAGCACACTGAATGTAATCATCGCCGTCCGTCAGAATCAGAAAATTGTTCTCTTCGTTTAATCCCGCGAGTGCCTCATGCAGCTCTTCCGCTTTTACATTTTGCACTGTGTGTCCGGAGGCAGTTTCGATATTCATGCCGTTCTCCCCAATTGTTTTTATGATACCAAGTATACCACGGATATCGCCAGAGGTGTGCTATACTGGAAGTATGGGAAGGAAAAAAGTCCAGGCTGCACTGCTCATTGTTGTGCTTTTTTCTGTTTTTACTCTTTCCGCCGCAGCCGGCGGATCCACGGAAGAGGTCCACACATCATTCAAAGCCGGAAAAGGGTACTGCATTGGAGATGATGTCAGTTTCCTGGTAAATTATCACCTGTTCAGGAGGCCCACCGGGATCAGCCGTTTCCCGGACGGCGGGATCTCCCGTACCGTTGCAGAGGGGGTATTTCAGGTGA
Source organism: Marispirochaeta sp. (assembly GCF_963668165.1). NCBI lineage: Bacteria > Pseudomonadati > Spirochaetota > Spirochaetia > Spirochaetales > Spirochaetaceae > Marispirochaeta > Marispirochaeta sp. The sequence continues at coordinate 2,105,775 of NZ_OY764209.1, forward strand.
GCATGGGGCCCGAAGGAGCATTCCGGTCCCGGCGGATTAGCGACACCCGGGTTTCCGGTTTCAGACTCTATTCCCTCGAAGACAGCGTCTTCTCCGGTCATGAGGAACACGAGGAATTCGATATAAACCGTACAAATCAGCTTATGAGGGAACTCGGCCCCGCGGCCCTGGGGCTTCCGTCTCCTTTGGACTACTGCGAAAAAAGCAGAAAGAAATTTATTAAAGACCTGATTGAACTCAAGGGAGATTACCAGTACCGTAAAGAGATTATCCGTCGACTGGATTTCGATCAGGCGGAAGCCGGAGAAATACTTACGGCCATGGAAAAGCACCAGGCCGGACTGAAAGATTTCGCGCAGGATCAATACCGTTTCTATTCCGAGGACACAAAAGTGGAATTAAGAAAACAGGGAGGTTTGGAATGAAAAGATTATTGTGTTTGCTGATTTTCCTGGCAATGCTGCTGCCTTTGTCCGGGCAGAGCAGCGCCTGGAAGGAGATGGTTATTGCCCCTTCTGAATCCGTATGGGCCAGTTCGTCTCTTACCGAGACCATTGGCGGAAGACGGGTTACCTACGGACCCGAGGGCCTTTTTGATGGGAACATCTCCAGTCTCTGGGTTGAGGGAGCAGAAGGAGACGGTATCGGGGAGTCGGTGACCGTCATGACCCAGCAGCTGATTACCCGGGTTTCTGTTGTTAACGGTTTCGCTCGTTCACAGAGGCTCTTCGGCCGCAACAACCGTGTCAGGGAGGTTTCCCTGTCATTTCTCGCCGGGATGACAGCCCCGGGACTGGTGACTGAACTGGATTTTACACTTTATTTTGTGAAGGAAAAGGCCGTTTCGGGGAGGTATGAGCTGAAGGACGGTATGGAACTTCAGTCTCTCGCCCTCTACCCTTTTGAAGAGCTGCAAAGAAATTTTTACCGGGAGACTATTGAGCAGTTTTCCATCGAGTATCCGGACCTGTTTGCCATGGCCCTGGGGGAACTGGGTATTCCGAAAAATGAATGGCGGGACCCTCTGAACCAGGAGCTGATCCGGGAGATATTCGGATTCTTCGGTGTAAAAATCACCATAGAAGACGTCTACAAAGGAACCCACTACCACGATACCTGTGTTTCCGAACTGGAGTTTGAGCTGGAGGAGTTTTAGGAAGGGGAGATTTTTTTATTAACTGTATAATTTGAATAATCTTTCGCGGGCTGGAATAGAATTGATTTGTTGTAATTATTGTTGATTTATTACGTTTTTTCTTTTTAGTTTCCCTCTTAAAATAATACATAAATTGAGCGGTCTGAAAAGGAGGGAAAATGAGGATTGCTGGAAAAACTACCGCATTTATTGTTGTTTTGACTGTACTATTTGTTTTCATCGGCTGCGATAACAAAAAGGATGCTGAGTCAAGCGGAGGCTCCTCTGATAAAGGAGGTATTGAGCTTCGGGTTTCCTGGTGGGGATCAGAATCGCGTCATAGTGCTACCTTGGAAGCGATTGAGCTGTATGAAGAAAGAAACCCGCTGGTCAAGATTATTCCTGAGTATCAGGGTTGGGATGGGTATCAGAATAAGCTTAAGGCCCAGATTATGGCCGGAAATGCTCCAGATGTTTTCAGCTGTATATCCGAATGGTACGGTGAGCTGATTGCTGCCGATGGATTAGCCGACATAAGCGGAATGATAGATGTCAGCGGGCATAATCCTAAATACGTTGACGCTTGTTCGTATGATGGGAAAATGTATGGTGTGAATCTTTCTGTAAATGCCAAAACATTAATCCAAAACAGAACTCTGCTCCAGGAGTACAGTATAAGTCCCCTTGAAGAACCGTATTCCTGGGACGAGATGGCTGGTAAATTTAAAGAAGTTTACGACAAATCAGGTGGAAAGGTGTACGGAATCTCCGACTATTCAGTGAATGCCGATGGAATGGGGTTCCCTTTGCTGCAGGATTACGGCTATACTGCCCTGGCCAAGAAAACTGCCTATCCTTATGATAATGAAAAGTTTATCTTCACGGCGAATGATATACGGCAGTATTTTCGCTATTTCGCTGATCTTAGAAAAGTTAATGGAGTTGCACCTCCAGAACAGTCTGCAATCAATGATTTGTCTGCAAATTCATTACTCGTCAAAAGGGTTACAGCCTTCGAAATAAATTGGGCGGGGTCTTTCTATAACTATCAAGACCAGATGAAGAATGATCTGATCATGGCGCCATTACCGGTTGGTTCTAACGGAGAAACAGGTGACGTTGCTCGTCCCGGAATTATCTTTTCGGTCTTTAAGAAGACCAAGCATCAACAGGAAGCGGCAAAGTTTATAGACTTCTTTACTAATGACCCGGAAGTTGCCTTGATCCTGAAGACCAGTCGCGGTGTTCTGCCAACTGAATCTCAAAGAACAGCACTGATGGAATCTGACGCTCTAAGCAGTACTGATAAAAAAGTTATGGCTATTATGAATCAGATAATGAAGCGGGAGTTTAAGGATTCATATTCCGGACCTGCGGGCAACCGTGAATTGCAGTCAATTCTACCGCAGATTGGACAAAAGATCGCGTTTAACAAGATTGGTATTAATGATGCTGTTGATGAGTTCATGCATGAAGTTGGGAAGCTGGTTCAGTAACCGTATCGGTCAGGCGTAGCTCGAGTGCAAAAATAATGGGTGTTCGAAGAATCCTGGGAGAGCAAAGGTTCTTCGAATACCTTTTTCTATGGTGCAGAACACATTAATGGGTTATAATCGTGGAAAACTGATGAAATACCGATTACAGCCTCTGCTTATCGTTACAATCAGTCTACTGATTTTATCTCTTCTTTTAATCCAGGGGATTGTGCTCAGCTATTCCATGTCAAGAATCCTTTCGGATAATACCTACGAAATGACTGTTGAGTTGCTGGAGCAAAAGAATCTGCGGTTAAATGAAAGAATTAGAGAAATCAGGGACATTGCCCTTTCCATCGCGATAAATAAAGAGATTCAGGAAATTCTGGCTGAGGTTGATCGAAAAGATTACTACCAGCAGATTCGAGGGAATAAAACTGTCAGCATTTTCTTGTCTGCCATAGCAAACTCACGTAATGATATAAGTCAAATCTTCATTGTAACTGACCGTATGGAGGTCTATAACTATGCTCATGCGAATGGTCTAATTGAGCAATCTCTGGTAAAAGACGAGGCTTTTTTTCACGCCACAGAGGCGAATGTTGAAGGTATACTTGCAACCAGTAATTTTTTCATACGTAATGATTCTTCAGATAAATACGTAGCCACTTTTTTTCGGAAACTTCAGGATTCAGGAAACAAAGAGCTAGGTACTTTGTGTATTATTTTGAATGATAAAGTTCTGCGTAATCTACTTCAGGAAGAGACCGAATATCATTCCAGGAGATACTCTTTTATCGTTACAGGAGATAACAGGGTTATTTCGCCTTTTGCGGAGAACCCTGCAGGGATTAATGAGTTACTGCAAAAGGAAGAAAAGTTTATAGAGAAGAAGATTGGAAACCAAGACCGGGACAGTATCCGGTTAAATGGAAATGAATATCTGATTATTCTTACTTCACCTAATTCATATAACTGGCGAATCGCCCAATTAATTCCTTACAGTGAGATCAATAAGGAGATCGGTGTTGTCTTGCGGAATATTATTTCGATTGGTCTATCATGCATCTTTCTTACTGTCATTGTTCTCTATTATTTCTCCAAAGGAATAACACGTCCTTTGCGAAACCTGATTCAGCAGATGGGAGTTGTGGCAGCCGGGACTTTCAACATTTCAATGAGACGGGAAGGTATTGTAGAAATTGAGGAGCTTAATACCTGCTTTGCCAACATGACTGACCGGATACATGATCTTCTGGAGGAGATAAACAGGGAACACCAGAAGATTCGGCGGGCTGAACTGGCAGCTTTGCAGGCACAGATAAATCCCCATTTTCTCTACAATACCCTGGATTTGATAAACTGGATGGCCATTGCACGGAATGCACATGACATTAGCAGAACCGTCTCTGATTTGGGTAGACTTTTTCGCTTGGGACTCAACAAGGGTCTGGACATAACTACTGTGAAAAATGAAATTGAGCATGTGCGTTGCTATATAAACATTCAGCGCGATCTTTCGGGTCATGAAATCTCTTTTAAAGAAGAATATGATCCGAAAATTTTCGGATTTCAGACGATCAAACTAATTCTGCAACCCCTGGTAGAAAATTCATGTATTCATGGATTTTCTGAAGGGCGGAAAAACAGGGAGGTTCGAATAATGGGCAGAATAGATGAGGAGTGCATTGTCTTCACAATTTCCGATAACGGATCCGGTGTCGATTTTGAATACCTTAATTTTCAATTGAGAAAACAGGACAGGTGCGAGAACGATGGTTATGGGATTAGAAATGTACACGACAGAATAAGAATGCAATTTGGTGACAAGTACGGTATTAAGTATATGCCTGCGCAGAGCGGTACTTTTGTAGAAGTTCGCATTCCTCAGATATCGATGGAAGGACAATGACAATGTTGTATCGCATGCTGATTGTTGATGATGAGCAATTTGTGATAAATGGACTTAAGAATGCCATCGATTGGGAGAAGTATGGAATAAAGATCGTCGGTGAAGCGAAGAATGGCCAGGAGGCCCTCGCTTTTATTTGCTCAAATTCGATTGATATTCTGTTTACCGATATAAAAATGCCTTCGATGGATGGTATCCAACTGATCGAGAAGGTCAGGATGATCGATCGAAGTATGAAAATTATTGTGCTGAGCGGATATGAAGATTTTGATTATGCACGCACTGCCATTTTTTATAAAGTTACAGATTATCTGCTGAAGCCCGTGACTATCGATAGAATTAAAGATGTAATAAAACGATTGATCAATCAATGTAATGAGGAGTATGAGCGAAAAACACATGACCTTGAACTGGAACAAAAGCTAAAAGAAGCCTTTCCCTTAATGGAAGAGCGTTTTTATTCACGTCTGCTCCAAGGGGTTTATGAAGAGGAGCTGCATTCCTTACTTGATATTGATTTACGTAATCGGACATTCAGGGTTGTTATAGCTCATATCGATAATATTTGGCATGAAGGCTACGAAGAAATGTCCCAAAAAGAGCGGCAAATGCTCTTGCTGCGTGTGTCTGATTTGATTACCCGGGATTTGGGGCACGGACACGATGTGGTTATGCAGCCGTATCTTTCAAATAATATTATTCTTCTTTTTAAATTTCTTGATGATCATAACATTGATGTACTGACTAAAACATTCGAAACCATGCAGAAAAATATCCGGCGGAGGGAGGGAATATCCATCTCTCTTAGTTACGGGAACTGCTATAATCAGGTTAACGATATTCAATACTCATTTAATGAGGCAATTGAGGCTCTGAAACACAAGCTCTATTACGGGAATGGCAGCATTATCTCATATGAAGATATAGTACATAATCAGAGAAGCTATATAGATATTCTAAGTGGTTGGAAACGGGAACTGACAGATAGCATAAATCTTCAGGATGCCGCCAAAGCGAAAGATATCCTCTTAAGGATGCAGGAAATTCTACAGGGAAATAATCGCTACACCATTTATTATATTCGTAAACTTAGTATGGAGATAATCCTGGTCTTGTCTTTGACTCTTTGCGACAAGAATGAAGAACTTGAAAAGATCTATTACACAAAAAACGATTTGCTGGAATATATCCAGCAACTGGAAACCCTTGATTCTATTTTTACTGCGCTTATTGATATTTATACAACGGTGATAAGCTACATGAATGAAAAGCGCCATAATAAGAACAGAACAATTATCAATTTAGTTGTTAAATATATCAATGAGCATATAGATAAAGAGATTACCCTGGAGAAAATAGCACAAGAGGTGTATTTAACACCGAATTATATTGGCCATATTTTCAAGGAGACTATTGGCGTTAATTTCAATGAGTATGTAACCCAGGTTCGTATAGAGCATGCGAGAAAGCTGTTAAAGAAACCAGAAAACAAGGTTTATGATGTTTCGTTGATGGTTGGTTACAAAAACCCTCATTACTTTACAAAACTTTTTAAAAAGTATACCGGTGTAACTCCTTCATGCTACAAAGACTGGTAGAAGTTTTCCCTATGATTATCCAAGATTTGTTGTATTAATTGTTGATATATTCAGTTTCGTTTTCATGCCTTCAATATTACACTGTGCGAGTAATACTACCTGATACTCATCGTTCAGGAATGTTCGTACGGCCTAAGAGGGGAACAGTGAACAAACATAAAGAATATATCGCGGCATTCATTTTCCTCGCGCCATGGTTATGCGGTTTATTTGCGTTTACCCTGTGGCCGTTTCTGGAATCCTTTATAATGTCCTTTCAGAAAACAAATCTTTTTTCAAAACAATTTATCGGACTGAGAAACTATCATGAACTATTCTTTAATGATTCCCGATTTATTAAATCAGTTTTTGTCACAGTAAAATATGTGTTGATTTCAGTACCACTCAAACTATCGTTTGCGCTCTTTGTTGCAATGCTGCTGAAGGGCGACATTAAGGGGATGCACGCTTATCGGACTGTAATCTATATTCCTTCTCTCATTGGTGCAACTGTAGCTGTCGCTGCAATGTGGACCCAACTTTTTGGGACCGATGGTTTAATAAATAGTCTGCTTGCGCTGATTGGTATTCCTGGAAGGGGCTGGATTGCTCATCCTTCGACTGCACTAGGAGTCTTAATTGTCCTCGCTGTGTGGCAATTCGGTTCTTCCATGGTAATCTTCCTTGCAGGATTAAAAAACATCCCCAATAATCTGTATGAAGCCTGCAGGGTTGATGGTGGCAGCAGGTTTGATAATTTTATTCACATAACCATACCGATGTTGTCGCCAATAATCCTTTTTAATTTTGTCTTGCAGACAATTGGCTCCTTCCAGATATTTACCCAAGCCTATCTTATAACCAGGGGAGGTCCTATGGATGAGACTCTTTTTATGGTTCTCTATATCTATAACAAAGCCTTTATGAGCTCTCGTATGGGCTTTGCAAGTGCTATGTCCTGGATGCTCTTGGTGCTAATTGTGGCGACAACGGGCATAATATTCTTTAGCGCTAAACACTGGGTTTATTACGCAAGTAAGTAGGGAGTTTTTTTGTGGCATCATACAAAAAACTGGTATTTGGAAAGCATCTTTTTTTGATTCTTTTCAGTCTGATAATGATCTATCCTCTATTATGGCTCTTTTTAAGCAGCCTCAAGCCGAATGATGAAATCTTTTCCACTATCAAGTTAATTCCAACTCAATGGTTGTGGAAAAACTATGCTATCGGCTGGAAGGCGATTCCTGGATATCATTTTGGGGTCTTTTTCCTAAATACTTTTAAGGTAGTCGGCCTGATTATGTTTGGGAATGTTCTCAGCACTACAATGGCAGCATACTCTTTTGCAAGGCTGAGATTTCCCATGAAGGGGATCCTTTTTGCTGTTTTAATGGGTACTCTTATGTTTCCGCAACAGATTCTGCTTATACCACGGTATGTTCTCTTTTCTCGATTTGGCTGGACCAACTCATATGCTCCGTTGATTGTCCCTGCATTTGCTGCCCAGGTTTCAGGAGCTTTTTTTGTTTTCCTAATGGTTCAGTTTATGCGGGGTATTCCAAAGGAGTTGGATGAAGCGGCTATTGTTGATGGGTGTGGATTCTTCAGGGTTTTTTGGAATATTCTCCTGCCTAATTGCACCCCGGCGATTTTTACCATTGGTCTCTTTTCTTTTATGTGGGCATGGAATGACTTTTTAAACCAATTGATCTACATCAATGATGTTGGTGACTTTACTATTTCACTTGCTTTGAGATTGTTTCTGGACAATGCCGCAGCGGTTAACTGGGGACCACTGTTTGCGATGTCTATACTTTCTCTTTTTCCATTATTGGTTCTCTTTTTCGGGGCCCAAAGATTCTTTGTCGAGGGAATTGCAACAACCGGAGTCAAAGGCTGAAGAGTCTATCAAAATATTTTTTAAAGCGGAGGTTCCCGCAATATGATTAAAGCAGCATTAATAGGAACAGGTAACATCGCGCAACAGCATATCAGGGGATTTCTGGCATATCCTCGGCGATGTAAAATTGAGGTTTTAGCGGATATATATCCAGAGTCCGCGGAAGAAACGAAGAACCGGCATGGGCTGGATGCCGAGGTTTATTCGGATTATCGAAAGGTCCTGGACAGGAGTGATATTGACCTGGTGGACATTTGCGGTCCGCCCCATACCCACGCAGAAATTAGCATCGCGGCCCTGGACAGCGGAAAGCATGTTCTTGTCGAAAAGCCCATGGCTGCATCCCTCGCGGATTGTGATGCGATGCTTAAAGCGGTAAAAAGAAGCGGACGGACCCTGTCGGTGGTTGCACAGAACCGTTTTCGGCCGGCATTGATGAATTTGAAAACGATCCTGGATACCGGACTCGCCGGGGATATTGTCCACGTGCAAGTTAACTCCTACTGGTGGCGGGGACACAGTTACTATGACCTGTGGTGGCGGGGAACCTGGGAGAAGGAGGGGGGCGGCTGTACCCTGAACCACGCGGTCCATCACATCGATGCCCTGATCTGGATGATGGGAATGCCTTATGACGTCCTCGCCGTAATGGGTAACACTTCTCATGATAACGCGGAGGTGGAGGACCTTTCTATGTCCTTTGTACGGTTTGAAAACGGGGCCCTGGGGCAGATTACCGCTTCGGTTGTGCATCACGGGGAGGAACAGGAGCTGATTTTCCAGGGGAAGAATGCCCGGGTCTCTGCTCCATGGAAGGTATGTGCTTCGTCGGCAAAACAGAATGGTTTTCCAGTTAAAAATGATGATTTACAGCAGCGAATAAAAGGGTATTACGCTACGTTACCCAGGATAGAGTTTGCAGTTCCCCACCAAGGACAGATTAATGATGTACTACAAGCAATTGAAGATGGCAAAGATCCTTTGATTCGGGGTGAAGATGGAAAAAACACTCTGGAGCTGATTACTGCTATTTATAAGTCTGCCATAACCGGAGAAAAGGTAACTTTGCCTTTGGCCAAAGAAGATCCTTTTTACACTATGGAAGGTATTCTCTCCCGGGCCCCCAGATTTTACAAGAAGAGTGCAAGTGTCGTAAAATTCGATGACAACGATATAACAATAGGGAACATATAAGTTTTTATTTTAAAAGGAGCCACGCAGATGTTTCAAAAAGCCGACGGAGCTAATTACGCGCCTAAAGGAAAGCCGACGCCGGTCTGCGGTAAGGGAGAATTCCCTTTTGCAGCGGTCGGACTTGATCACGGCCACATCTACGGTATGTGCAACGGGCTTATCGAGGCCGGGGGAGAACTGAAATGGGTCTGGGACCCTGACCCGGAGAAGGTCCGGGATTTTACAAAACGATATCCCGGAGTCAAGGTCGCACGCTCAGAAGCGGAAGTCCTGGAAGACTCAGACATTCGGCTGGTAGCCGGGGCTGCGGTGCCGGCAGACCGCTGTGAGCTGGGCATGCGGGTAATGGACCATGGAAAGGACTATTTTACCGACAAGACGCCCCTGACAACCCTGGAGCAGCTGGAACAGGCCAGAAAGAAGGCCAGCGAGACTGGATTAAAATACGCCGTCTATTACAGCGAGCGTCTGCATGTGGAGAGCGCCGTGTTTGCAGGGAAGCTGGTGAAGCAGGGGGCTATCGGCCGGGTTCTGCAGGTTCTGGGGACGGGTCCCCACCGGATCGGCGGGGTGCGGCCGGACTGGTTCTGGGAGAATGAACGCTTTGGCGGAATTCTCTGCGACATCGGCAGCCACCAGATTGAGCAGTTCCTTTTTTACAGCGGAGCAAAGGACGCAAGGGTTGTCCACAGTCAGGTGGCAAATTACAATCATAAGGAGCATCCGGATTTCCAGGACTTCGGGGATGCCGTTCTTGTCGGCGACAACGGTACGAGTAACTACTTTCGGGTGGACTGGTTTACCCCCGACGGACTATCTACATGGGGAGACGGGCGCCTGACTATTCTTGGTACCGACGGTTATATTGAACTGCGGAAGTATCTGGACGTATGCCGGGACGATGAGGGCGACCAGGTCTACATGGTAAACCATGAGGGCATGCAGCATTTTTCCGTTCGTGGACAGGTCGGGTATCCGTTTTTTGGGCAACTTATCCGGGACTGCCTGGACCGGACCGAGACAGCCATGACCCAGGAACACGCATTTAAGGCGGTGGAGCTGGCGATACTGGCCCAGGAAAAGGCAGCGAGCATAGAATGATACTGCAGGTGTAATAAGAAAAATTGCATTAATAGTCCTATATAACTCGTTGACTATATAAAATAAATATAATAGACTGCCGGAACTTCTGAAAATCCAAAACAACACGGCGGTTAGTATGCAGACACTCACGGACAAAACAGTACGACCAGCACAATTTTATCTTAAGACAGACAGAACATTCACGGGCATCAGGAAATTCTCCTGGGTCCTGGTACCGATAGTGTCCTTTGGTTCCCTCTATTACCCCCTTCTGGGGCTGTTTGTATTCGCTATCATGATAGCAATCATGGGAATAGGCTTTTTTCAGGGACGCTATTGGTGCGGGAACCTCTGTCCCCATGGAAGCCTTTTTGATAAAGTTTCCATGTCGGCATCGAAGTTCATTAAAATACCGAGGATCTTTAAATCCCCCGTAACCCGCTGGGTCTTCTTTGCAATCTACATGTTCATGTTTTTCGTGCGTCTTGCCAGGGTCATGCCCCTCTGGGGGAATCCGGAGTTTATGGGCAAGTTCGGGATGCTCATGGGCAAGCAGTATCTGGTAATGCCCACTGTCCTGGGCTTTGCCCTCTCCATGCTGAATCCCCGCTCATGGTGCTCCTTCTGTCCCATGGGGAGCTTGGGACATGTTTTCTACAAGATCGGAAAAGTCACAAAGCTTAACCACAGCTTCGATAAAAAGGTCACCATTGCCTCCACGGACAAATGCCACAAGTGTGCGACCTGTGCCCGGTGTGTCCGGTTCAGCTTTCGCCTTTCCAGAATTTCGATGATAATAACCAGTTCCGCAGCGAGCTCTGCATCCGCTGCGGAACCTGCGTAGCCAACTGCCCGGCGAATCAGCTTCAGCTGGCAACAGTGAAAGAGGCGGATTATCTGAAGCAGACGACCGTTCTGGAGGGCTACGAAAAGCGGACTCCCGTAAGTGCGGTAATTGAAAAGATCGAGCAGATTTCCCCCAGCGTCCGGGAGTTCACCTTCCGTATGGAGACAAACGGAGAGACCGGCGGAAAAATCGAATATACTCCTGGGCAGTTTGTACTGATCAAGGTCTCCGATGAACCCGAGATGTACCGGGCCTATTCCATAAGTTCCAAATTCCCTGATGATCCCGACAGGCTCTCGGTGACCGTCCAGAAGAAAGAGGGGGGATATGCGTCGGACATCGTCTTCCGGGATTTTACCGAAGGAATGCGCGTTCAGCTCGAAGGTCCCATGGGCCGGGACCTGGTGGTGGACAAGGAAGCGGAGAAGGTCCTCTTTATCGGCGGAGGAATCGGCATAACCCCCTTTGTTCCCATTGTGAAGGATATTTCCGACAATCCGGGAAAAATTACAAACGCCGTGCTCCTGTACGGAGTCAACAAAGAAGGGGACTTCCTGTACGACAGCTTCTTTGAAGATGCAGAGAAAAGGAGCGATGTTTTCGAATACGTCAGAACCGTGGCCTGGCCCGGCGAGGAGTGGAAGGGAAACACCGGCTTTGTAACCGAGACCCTGAAAAACATGGACCTGACAGGCTGCAAGATATACATGTGCGGACCGCCTCCCATGGTAAAGGCCGTGCTCAAGACCCTGGAAGAGATGCAAATCGAAGGCCGGGGTGTGGAAGAACAGAACGTATATTACGAGAGTGCTTAAATGTCTCCGGCGCGGGCTGTGTTCAGTCCGCGCCGGGTTTAGTTCCTATCTGGTGTGTTACGGTTAAAATAAAAACTTCAGCGGGATACTTTAGCGAGATCAGCCTTCAGCTCTTTGATCAGTTCCTCGCCTACCTTTTTTGCTACACTGTCCCATACCGGCTGAGTCGCTTCCTGAAAGGCCTGTTTCTGTGCAACGGATAACTCGACAGTTGTCGCCTCTGCTTCGCTGATTTCTTCAAGATAAGAACTTTCATCTGCTCTGGCAATTTCACGATCGCGCACTCCGGTCTTAAGGGCGACTTCCCGTATCATTTTCTGATCTTCTGGTGAGTAGGAATCAAAAAGTTTCTTACTGTACGGAAATGTAAGAGGTGAATATACATGGCCGGTAAGAGATATGTAGTTGTTGACCTCATAAAACTTCCATCCGTAGATTGCAACAACGGGATTTTCCTGTCCGTCAATTGCGTGCTGTTGTAGAGCGGTAAAGACTTCAGAAACCGGCATCGGGGTAGGATTTACACCGAGGAGCCTCCAGGCTTCCAGGTGTATCGGGTTTTCCATTGTCCTGATTTTTTAAACCTTTCTTAGCAATGTAGTTACTCATGCTGTACCCTTGTAAAACTCCTTTCGACGATCTTCAGATGCATCTGTAAAATTTCAAGTAATTTTAGTTGACAAGAAGGTAAGACGTGTTATTATACATATATAATATATTATCCACATAGATTATATGTATAAGTCGAAATCACTAATTTATCAAGGAAGTGTACATTCCATTGGAGGAAAAGGTGCCGTCTAAACTGTATGAACAATTTTCTGCTCTTGGCGCTATCAAATCTTTCAGCCACGAAAACAATATTCTTCTATTCAAAGTAGTAGGTACCAGTTATTCCGACGCTGAAATCAGCGTGTCGTTTTATGCCGGCGGGATCTTACGATATAGAGTTGAGGAAGAAGGGAGAACCAGATTTCGTTTTGATCTGTTTCATGAGAATAATATCACTGCTGTTACTCCGAAAATCTTGAAGGATGAAAACTTTATTTACGCTGAAACAGAAGATATAAAAGTAATATTTCAGAAATCATCCTGGAAGATGGAAATGTATAACAAGAATGGTAGCATTCTGTTGGGAGAATTTTCTGAAGATAAGAATGCGAGAGGGGACTTTAATAGTCTGCCGTCAGGTTTTGCCTACAATAATGGTGCTATTCCCGTCTCTGCCCGTATAAACTTTGAGCTTCCGGTTAACAAAAGTTTTTTTGGTTTAGGCGAACGTTTTTCAGAATTAAACAGGCGAAACGAAAAAACCAGGATATGGAACGATAATGCCTACGGCTCCGGTAATAAAAAGTCACATAAAAATATTCCATTTATACTTTCGAACGCCGGGTATGGAATATTTCTGAATGAGACATCTCCCAGTATTTGGGATGTGGGCAGTACTTCAAATTTTTCTTTTTCGATTGAGACGGACGCACCTGGAATCGATTTATTTATTCTTATCGGTTCCAACATGAAAGAGATTTTAAAAAAGTATTCTTTGCTCACGACTTACGCACCTTTACCTCCGAGATGGTCTTTTGGCCTCTGGGTATCACCTTTCGGGAATTATCTTGAAGAAGGCGGGACATGGCAACAAAATGAGTTTCTTGATTTTGCCCGGACTTTGCGGGAAAAGAAGATGCCCTTCGATGTAATGCATCTTGATCCGTTCTGGATGGGTAAAACAAAGAAAATATGTGATTTTGTCTGGGATGATACGGATTTCCCGGACCCGGCGGAGTTCATTCAGGCCCTTAGAAAAATGGATATAGGATTGTGTTTGTGGGAGCATCCGTATATAGAAAAAGGAGCCGCATTATACAATGAAGGAAAAGAGAAAGGATATCTGCTCAAAAGATCAGACGGTTCTGTTTATGATTATAATATTGTAATCATATCGGCAGAACGGCGTCTGAAAGAAACGACGGAATATAAAGAAGATTTTTATGCACTAGGCGGAGTTGTAGACTTTTCCAATCCTGATGCTGTTGAGTGGTATAAAGCACAACACCGACCGTTGATTGAAATGGGGACTGCAACATTTAAAACTGATTTTGGCGAGGTCATACCTTATGATGCACACTTTCATAACGGACAGACTGGCCGGGAAATGCATAATATATATTCCTATCTGTATAACCGGACGGTCTGGGATGTGCAGTCGGAATATGATGATCGTCCTGTTCTCTGGGGACGGTCAGGTTACGCCGGAAGTCAGGCGTTTCCTGTTCAATGGTCGGGCGACCCTCTATCTAATTTCCGGAGTCTGGGAACGACTATAAAGAGCGGAATAAGTTATGGGTTATCCGGTGTCCCGTTTTGGACATTTGATCTTGGCGGGTTCAAAGGTTCTCCGGAGCCGGAAGCCTATGTGCGCTGGTCTCAGATCGGGCTTCTTGTTTCTCACTCTCGATTTCACGGAACTGCAAAAAGGATGCCGTGGGATTTTGGGCCTGAAGCTGAAAAAGCCGTAATGAAGTTTATCTATTTAAGGTATTCATTATTGCCCTATCTGTATGCTTCTTCATGGGAATCCGTAAACTCAGGCTTGCCTGTTCTGCGTGCCTTATCGCTGGAATTTGAAGATGATCCTGGTTCTTATCAGGTCGAAACAGAGTTCTTGATCGGCGATTCAATTCTCGTTGTTCCAGTTCTGAATGCAGAAGGGAAGACAGAAGTCTATTTACCCCCATCTGACTGGTATGATTTCTTTTCCGGAAAAGAAATCAATGGTTCAAGATTCTGGGATGAAGAATGCAGCTTAGACGAACTTCCTATTTTTGTTAGAAAAGGCTCTGTGATCTCCTCTACTGTTCCCGAGCAGCACGTTCTTGATTTTTGGCCGGAACTGACAATCGACTTCTACGGTCACGGGAACAAAAATGTTGTCATTCCTGAAGAAGGTGGGCGTAAGAATACGTCGATAGAAAGTGTCTGGAATGCAAGTAGTATGAGATTATCAATTATCTCGGAAAAACGAAATTTTGTTCTCCGGTTTCACTCGGTGGAAAACAGACCTGTGGAAGTTGTGTGCTCACAGGAAGCTCGTTTAAGCATGGAATATAACAGTGAAAAAAGGATAGTTGTTTTTACGATAGTGGATTCAGAAAGTTTCGATTTACAATTCAAGGAGGTTTAATGAGAGATAAAAATTTCCAAAAGCAGCTACTATTAAGAAATGAAGGAGAAGAAAAATGAACAAGAGTATTTTAGTAGTTTTTTTAGTGTTGTTAACCAGTCTTTTCGTCTGGGCTGGTGGTGATCAGGAAAGCGGATCTACCGAAGTTCCGGCAGATATTCAGTGGGTAACTGCAGACAGAATCGGGAATCCGAATGCTTCTATCACGCTCACCTACGCGGTTGATTTGACATACTCCCATCAGACACAGACTGCTTCAAGGAAAGAGTTTCTTACTTCCAGAATGGAGGAATGGGCCAAGGCTCATCCGGATGTTAAACTGATTCCCCAGATTCTTTCAAATAATCCTGCCGAACGATTGGCAAAACAGCTCGAGCAGGCAGCGACTGGCAGTATGGCTGATGCTGCTCAGATCGATGGACAATTTGTTCCCTTGTTTTACCGATGGCTTCAACCAATAGATAGTTATTTTTCTGCACAAGAACTGGACGACTGGTTCGATTGGTGTAAGAAAGAGGCCATGATAGACCCTCAGGACGGAAAGCTGAAAGGGGCCTGGATGCTTACAAATACTGTTGGTCTTTGGTATGACAAAACAGCGGTTCCAAATCCTCCCCAGAGCTGGGATGAGGTTATAAAAGTCGGTAAAGAGTTGCAGAACAACGGGTACCAATATGGTTTTCTCACCTGGGGTGGTAAGAACGAACAGATAAGTTACGGCTCTGTATTTCCTATGTTTTTCGGTTTGGGCGGAGATCTTGTAGACTCTTCCGGTAAGCCTGTTTACGGGGAAGGCGATAATAGAGCGAAACTTATTGAGGTATTCAAATTCTGGGACCGGGCAGTAAAAGAAGGCGTTGTTCCTCAGCGGGTATTGGACATCAATAACAATGGTGACTTGGCTGCGGCAGCCAAGGAAAAAACCGCAGCTATGTTTCTTGGAGGATCCTGGTTGCTGAGCGTACTAAAAGATAATCTGGGAAGCGAGATAGAATCCTGGGATTTTACAAACACGCCGCAAAAAAGCGCGAGCATAAAGATGCAGATTCCCGGCGGTTACTGCATGGCGTTTTTTGCAAAAGATAAAAAGAAGCTGGATTTGATTGTTGATTTTATGAAGTATGTATATGTTGGCGCAGACGGGATGGCTGGCTGGTGTTCCGCTGCAGGATATACTCCTGTTCGAAAAAGCGTATTTGAAAACTATGCTGTCTTTAAGGAAGATCGTTTTCAGCAGGCATTTGGTAAGGTAATATCTACTGCGCGAACAAGGCCCAATTCTTCTACATATTCTATTATCAGCGAACATGTTCAGGAAGGATGGCAAAATGTAATTCTCGGTCGACAGACGCCGGAAGAAGCAGTGGATACTGCTTTCAAGAAAACCTTGAATCAGATCAGGTAACGTCAAAAATATAATCACTGAAGGAGAGCGATACTCCTTCAGTGATTAATCTACGGAAATAAGAGTATGCGTAAAAAAAATTCTGGAATTCTTTATCGTAAGCCTCTGAAATGGCTTATGCCAATGTTCCTAATGTTAGGGTTGTTTTATTTTTATCCGTTGTACGATGTTATACGATATAGTTTTACAGATGCATCGATTCTGAAACCGTCATATACGTATTCATTTATCTCGTATATCAAAGTTTTTAGTGATCCTGAAATAATGAATACTTTCGGTGTTACTTTTATCTTTGTTTTCTCAAATGTAGTTCTGCAAATTACAATCGGAATACTTCTTGCTCTATTGATCAACGCCGGGATGAGGAATGGACTCCCGTTTACCGAATCCGGGCGGACTATCGTTCTCATAGCATGGATGATTCCCGGAGTTTTGGTCGGTATTGTCTGGCGACTTATCCTGTCTACTTCGAATTATGGAATATTAAATTATATACTGGACTTATTACATTTGCCTCGTTTATCGTTTCTGTCAGATCCTCATTTGGCGCTTATTTCTGCAATTGTAGTGAATATATGGAGAGGCAGCGCATTCAGCATGATACTCCAGTACGCAGGTCTTCAGAAAATTCCGGATCAGCTTTACGAAGCTTCTGTTGTAGACGGGGCGAATGTTTTTCAACAGTTTTTTAGAATAACTTTACCGTTGCTGCGGAATATTATTTTTATCAATCTTGTTTTGATTACAATCTATACGTTTAATACCTTTGATATGATCATGTCGCTTACGGGTGGCGGCCCTGCAAGGGCTACTGAAGTTCTAACACTGACTGCCTATAAGCAGATGTTCAAGTTCTTCGATATGGGAACGAGTTCCGCTATCTCAGTAATCCTGCTGCTTATAAATTTAACTATGGCTATTGTCTATTACCGATTTATATTATCCGACAGCGAAATCGAGAATCTTTGATTTAAAGGTGTTAGCAATGAAGTCTAGACTTTCAAAAGCCCATATTATTTTATTTTATGTTTTTCTCGTTTTAATTATTGTTTTGTTTGTCGGTCCGATCCTCTGGATGGTTTCTTTATCCTTAAAAAGCAAGGCGGAAATTTTCGCGTACCCGCCCAGACTGATTCCCGACGTAGTTAACTTTGGCAATTATGTATATGTCTTAACAAGTAGTCGGATACCGTTATATTTAGTCAATTCTTTCAAGATTACAATCTTCTCGACTCTTGGAAACCTTCTGATAACAATTCCTGCTGCGTTTGCTTTTTCCCGGTTTCGTTTTTTCATGCGAAATCAGTTATTGTTTATCATTTTGATGTTTCAAATGGTTTCTCAATTGATAATCTCAATTCCTTTATATCGGTATTTCATTAGTCTGAATATGTTGAATTCTCATTTTGGCTTGATATTGGTATATATTACAGTTCAGATTCCTTTTACTACATGGGTTCTGAAAGGTTTCTTTGATTCAATCCCAATTCAACTCGACGAAGCAGCATTGATTGACGGTTATAATGAGTTTCAGACTCTGATAAAAATTCTGCTCCCGCTTGCTATGCCGGGGATCGCTACCGCCCTGGTTTTTAATACAATTAACGCCTGGGGCAACTTTATTATTCCTTTTATATTTCTTAACGATTCACAAATGTTTCCAATTTCTGTTGGAATACTGAATTTTGCAGATACCCAAACAGAAGGCGAGATAACAATACATTTCATGGCAGTAGCCAGCGTTTTGGGGCTTGTACCGGCGGTAGCCATTATTGTCGGATTACAACGTTTTATTGTCGGTGTTTTAACTGCTGGTGCAGTTAAGGGCTGATGTCTCTATTTTATTGCTAAATAAGGTGAGCTTGAAGTTATGGAAAAGAAAATGACTCCTGTAATATGGAAAGCCGTAGACTTTGACGGTGGTTTCTGGAAAGAGCGGCAGGAGCTTAATCTGAATGTTACATTAAATGCCGAATACGAACAGTTAGTTAAGACTGGTAGACTTGAAGCGCTGAAGCAGCAATGGCGTCCCGGGCAGCCGGGAAACCCGCACCATTACTGGGATTCTGATGTAGCTAAATGGATTGAAACGGCTGCGTATACATTGTCATATCATGCAGATGATAAACTGGAAAAGAAGATAGATACGATTATCAATACAATTGAGAAAGCTCAATTTGATGATGGGTATTTTAATACCTATTTTACCATCGTTGAACCGGGTAAACGGTGGACTAATCTACACGTTATGCACGAATTATACTGTGCAGGACATTTGATCGAAGCAGCAGTAGCATATTTTGAGTCGACAGGGAAGAGAAAGTTTCTATATATCATGATAGCGTACGCAGATTATATTGATTCAGTATTCGGCCCTGAAGAAGATAAAATACACGGCTATCCAGGTCATGAGGAAATCGAACTTGCTCTTGTCAAGCTGTATCGTGTAACCGGAGAAAAACGATATTTAGCATTGTCAAAATATTTTATAGACGAGCGTGGTAAAACTCCAAATTTCTTTGAACAGGAAGCACGTCAGCGGAATGAGGACCCTGATCATTCGCCAATACGTGAGAGCCTGAACCGAAATTATCTTGCCGAAGGTCCTTATGCCTTGTTTCAGGCTCATGCTCCGGTTTGTCAACAGAAGACAGCAGAAGGACACGCTGTACGCGCCATGTACCTGTATGCAGCAATGGCGGATGCCGGTATTGAAACCGGTGATTCTTCACTTCTGGATGCATGTAAAGTTCTATGGAGCAATGTTACCGAAAAGAGAATGTCAATCACCGGTGGAGTCGGAACGTTTGATGAAGGTGAACGCTTTACGTATGATTACAACTTACCGAATGAAGCTGTATATAATGAAACGTGTGCATCCATCGGATTAATTTTTTGGGCTCACAGAATGCTTCTGGCAACATTCGATGCAAAGTATGCAGATATTATTGAACAGACTCTTTTCAACGGTGTCTTGAGCGGGGTTTCGTTATCCGGTGACAGGTTTTTTTATTCCAACCCCCTGGCCGTTTCTCCTGGTATGTACAGTAATAGAATAATACGTAATCCTCGTTTGTCTCCTCAACGCCAGTCCTGGTTTGAAGTATCATGCTGTCCGCCAAATCTTGCCCGGCTTGTTGCGTCATTGGGGGGGTATTTTTACTCGCTTGGTGAAAAAGGTATTTACATACATCTTTATGGACAAAACAGTTCTCAAATGACTTTTAAGGGAACGAAAGTTGGAATCCGGCAGCATACAGAATTTCCCTGGGATGGAAAAATCAGAATTGAACTCTCTCTGGACTCTCCTCTGGATTTTGCTCTTTCTGTCAGGATTCCCGGATGGTGTTCAACGCCGTCGGCTTCAATTAATGGGACGTCTGTAAGTCTTGCCGGGATAGTAAAAGATGGTTTTGCAGGGTTCAAACGACTTTGGCAATCCGGTGATTATATTGATTTAGCTTTTCCTATGGAACCGGTCCTGGTAGAAGCGCATCCAAGGGTACGGCAAAACTGTGGAAGAGCAGCAATAAAACGGGGGCCTCTTGTCTATTGTCTGGAAGAAGTTGATAACGGCGACAGGCTTTGGGATGTTTCGCTTTCTGAGAATACTGATTTTACCAGTACTTTCAAAAAAGACTTGCTCGGCGGAATTGTAACCGTGAAAGCGAAGGGAAAAAGCAGGAAGATTGAAGATTGGGATGGAACCTTGTATTCTTCTCAACGTTCAGATTCCTACGAGCGGGAAATCACTGCTATACCGTATTTTGCGTGGAGCAATCGGAATCCGGGAGAAATGATAGTGTGGTTGCGAAAAGAATGAATAATCGACTTCTTGTATGGCTAAGGTGACATTTTATTAAGATTAAGCAGGAAGCTTTTATGTAAAACCGATGTTCATATATGATTCTTTTGCCGCGAGAGACCAGGCATTTCCATTGTTCAACGTGATGTGATATTATTTGTATTAATGGCAAAGAATTCGAATACTTCCAAAAACCGAAAGCCGCTTTATATTCAGATATATGACTATATACAGCAAGAAATTGCTGAAGAGAGGCTGAAGGTACATGATAGAGTATATGAAAGCAAAGAGCTTCAGGACCTATTTAATGTAAGCAAAATAACAACAGAGAAGGCTTTCAAAGCCCTTATGGATAACGGCCTTATTTATCGTATCCCGGGCAAGGGTACGTTTGTTTCTGATCTGTCATCAAAGAGAATTCCCGCTTTTGAGAGTAAGAAGTGTGTAGTTTTTGTGTGTCCTAATTTTAAGAGTCATCACATTATAAATATCATCGGCGGAATCGAATCAGTACTGACGAGCGAAGGGCATAGATTGCAACTTGTAAGTACTTACGGGTCCTTCAGCCAACAGGAGAGTATTCTGAATTCTTTATTGAATGATCAGATAGATGGCATGATTGTTTATCCGGTTGAAGGAAAATACTATGATGAAGTTATTCTCCGAATGAAGATATCTCGTTTCCCCTTTGTCCTTGTTGACAAACACTTGGAAAAGATTGATACTAGTTTTGTCATTTCCGATAATTTCACTGGATCGTTTCAGGGGACTAAGGAACTGCTGAACCATGGTCACCGCAATATAGCTTTTTTTTCGTCGTATACTGCAGCCAGCAGTAGCAGTATTTCGGACAGGATTAATGGGTTCATCAAGGCTATGGATGAGGCAGGAGTACCAAATCCCAAAAACCTTGTATTTGACGGATTTGACGAAGAAGTCGGGTCTCATCTTACATATGATCTTCCGCACCGCGAAAAGTTCATCCAGAAAATCCGGTTTTTTTTAGAACAGCACAGTGAGATAACAGCGCTTTTAGCTATTTCCCCTGGTAATATGTCGCATGTTGTCAGGGCTCTGAGGGTCATTGATCCAGAGATTGCGAAAAAACTCGAGATTGCGATTTTTGATCTTGATGAATTTCTTGACTACAGCAGAACGCCGCTTTTTTGCATAAATCAGAAGAGTTGGGAGATGGGAGAAGAAGCTGCAAGAATAATCCTTCAACAGATTAAGGATCCGATGACCGTACAGAAGAAAATTCTTGATATGGAAATAAAAACAATTTGATCCGGCTGAATCTGATCCCGCGGGCTTGCCGCTAATTTCCATACAATCGGAAAATCAGCTGAAGAACTCCTGTACGAATCCGTAAGAAGAGCGGACCGCTTTAGTGATCGACTATGGTGCCCTGTAACGGACGGAGCAGGTACTCGAGTCCGTGGGCTTTGATCTCCAGCATCATCTTCATGCACCTGCCCAGTTCTCCTTCGGGAAAACCCTTGCCGGCAAACCATAAGAAGTATTCTTCGGGAACATTCATTAAATACCTGCCGGCATATTTTCCGAATGGCATACGGTACTGTGCCAGTTTTATGAGGTCGTCCTTCGTGAACATACCATTGTCGGCCATACAAACAAGCCTTCGGGTGGATGCAAATTATCGAATCGGGCAGGAAGAAATGTCAACCTGTATAATCGTAGCATAAAAACCAGAGGCAATGTAGTATGGGTGAAAAAAAGACTGTCATTGAAGACAATGGCGGGAAAATAGCTCTTCAGGACTTGTCAGGTGAGTATTCCTTGTTGGAGTCTTGGAGAATTGAGCCGCTCAGGAAATTCCGGCGACAGTAATTACCCCAGTAACGACCTCTGTTATATTTTAACAACTTATGCGAAACAGTTCACTATATCATAGTCTAATGTTTACTTTATTATCATATTTTTTATCGTGCATCCTGAATAATTGCATCCGTCTGTCTACCCTCAGCGCTTGCCGGTCTGAACCGAGTATTCATCCTCAAGCAGCTCATTAATCATCTGCTCCAGATTTACCACCCCTTTGGCGATGTCCTCATCCTGTGCAATAATGGTAAAAATACGCTGCGTGATATACTCGTCGATCATCGGGTATTTCTTGAAATCAGGATCAATATATGAGTTTGCGATAACAGACTCAATGAACTGACGGTCCAGCGGACGCATACCATCCCGCTGCATAATCCCCGTTTTATAGATATGGTCGAATACCTTGCGGTTTACAGGCAGCATGTTGGAATACTCCCAAATCTGGTACTGGAAATCTTCGTCGCCGGAAATAAACTTGAGAAACTCGAAAGCGACGTCCTTGTGCCGTGAGCGCGAGCTCATACCCAGCTGAACTGTGTAGAGTTTTGACTTGCTGCTCCCGTGGGGACCATGGGGAAAAGGCAAAGCCTCCCAGTCAAAATCTTCATACCGTAAAATACGATACGGATACGAACCGTAGACACGGAACTCGGAGAGATTGAAGGTTTTAAAACCAACCCGGCCATCCTCGAACATTCCTTCCCGTACGAGAACCCCCTGGTTCAAGGCGTGCATCTTCTTGAGGAACCTGAGCATCTCGGAAAACCGTTCATGATTGAATCCCGACTGCGTGCTGTCGGCATTAAACAGGGTTTTGTCATTTGTATAAAAAGCATGATGCCAGTCATAACCCTCCACACCGAACTGGTCGGGGGCACCATCGCCGTCGAGATCATCGGTAATCTGTTCACACAACTGGTAAAACTGATCCCAGGTCCAGTTGTCAAGGTCAACCTTAAGACCCAGGGAATCGAATAAATCATTGTTTATAATGAGGAACGAAGGAACAATATAGATTGGCAATGAATACTGGGCCCCCTGGTACTTGCCGGCTTCCAGGGCATTACTGAAAAAGAAATCCGGGCTTAAATCGCTCTTTTCGATATATTTGTCGAGCCGCTCCAGCAATCCGATGGCCGCGTAGGTGGTAAAGTCCTCTTCGATGATGAGGAAGATGTCAGGCTCTTTTCCTTTGAGCACCAACTGAGCAAACCACTCGGAATAATCCTTGTACATGGTGCCGGTGCGCAGTTCTACCCGATAGCCTTCCTTCGCAAAGCGTTCTTCAAACATCTCTACAGCCTTGTCGTAAATGGCATAGGCGAAATTCTGGGGGACTCCCCAGCTGTTGCCCGAGTAGAGAGCCAGCTCCAGTATCACCGTTTTATTCCGGTACCGTGCGACACCAAAAACCGTCAATACAAGCAGCAGGAAAATTGCCGAAACAAACCATGGTTTCCAGAGATTCCTCCCAAGAGAAAATCTACTCATCCATGGACTCCAGGTTCTTAAGCATGAGCCCTGACTGGATTGCAAAGATTGCAATCTGGGTTCGATCCCGCAGATCGAGTTTCTTGAGGATGTTGCTGATATAATTGCGCACAGTCCCCTCGGAAAAGTTCACCTTCTGCATGATCTCCTTGTTTGCAAAACCTTTACCTATTAACTGCATGATTTTTAATTCCTGAATACTGAGAGATTTAAACTGTTCATCGGTCTTCTGCAGTGAGCGGAAGGATGAGTTAGCCAGGCGGCCGAACAACGAGAATATCTTTTGAGCCGTCTGCGGATCCACGCTTGCACCGCCGGCGTGTACCGAAACAATACTTGAAAGCAGGTCGTTCTTGGAGATCCCCTTAAGTAAAAAACCGTCAGCCCCGTTCTTTACAGCGTCGTAGACATACTGATCATCGTCGAAGGTCGTGAGCATAATAATCCTGCTATCGCCATTTTGCTGTTTAATATGAGCAACACATTCCAAGCCATTGATCTCCGGCATACGGATATCCATGAGAATAATATCCGGTTTGAGGCGAACAGCCAGATTAATCACCTCACGCCCGTCTTTTGCCGTTCCCACGACCTTGAAACGGGTATCGGAGCTGATAAGAAGCTCGAGGCTGTCACGGATGAGTTCCTGGTCATCGGCAATTAAAACAGTGATCGTGAGTGTTGCCCTCCTTTACGAAGCGGTATGGTGGCAAATGTTCGGAACCCCTGGTTCAGGGCCGTTTCGAACCGGACTTTGCCACCGAGAAGCGTGATTTGCTCTTCAATATGTTCCAGTCCAAAGTGTTTCCTGACAGAGGCAGATCCTTTTCCGTTATCTGCGATGGTGACCGTAAGCTGGCTCGCTGTGTAGTGGAATGTCACATCAATCTTTGTGCTTTCGGAATGCTTCAAAGAATTGGTCAGGCTCTCCTGGACCAGACGATAGACCGTCTGTTCCTCATCGTCTTCCAGGGGAATCGTGTTGCCTGTGATAATAAACTCCACAGTCCGATCGTCAAGGGCATTCGTATCATTGATGAGTTCCTGCAGTGCGCTGAGGAGTGAAGATTTGACAATCGCATCATTCTTCAACTCCCGTACCGAGCGTCGGATATCAGTTAATCCCTTGTCGGTGACACTCTTTATTTTTACCAGCCGGCTGTGCAGTTCAGCCCCTCCTTTCCTGGCCAGTTCTATGCATGCCTCAAGCCCGGTGGAGATGCTGGTAAGCGAGTGGCCGAGAATATCGTGGATTTCATGTGCCAGGCGGTTGCGTTCCTTTAAGCGCGCTGATTCCTCCAGTTTGGCCTGCAGGATTTCCAGCTGGTGCAGCTTGTCTGAGAGCTCGTTGTTAACCTTTATAAACTCCTTGTTCTCCCGGATCTTGCTCTGGATAAGGAACTGGAAAAACAGAATGGCCAGCATAAGGTTGAGTGACTCAAGGGTGCTCCGAATGCTGTAGAGAGGTATCTGGGTACTTGGCCCGTAGAAACTGATATAGTCCTGCAGGGAAACAAGGTTCAGACGGACCGAGATAATATCGTAGTCGGAAAAGATGTACCCGAGCATAACCAGGCCAATGGCGATGTAACGCAGGGGCAGGTTGCTGATAAAGAAGAAGGCCCCGACTCCGATAAAGAGGAACAGTCCCTTATACGAGAAATTCAGATTGTAAGCGATAAAGAAGGTGACGGCGATATCGGCAAGAAAAAGAAGGAAAGTAAGGACAGCCTGTGATTCGTCCAGTCGACGCTTGATGAATCCGGAAACCGCGAGCAGAAGAAAACTGCCGATGGCGTAGACAGGAACGTGCCAGGGCACATGCGGAAGATACCGGGCCTGCTCCAAAAAGATTCTCGCCTGGTCAGAATCGCAAACCAGGTAGGTGGTCTGGTACATTATCATGGAGAGCAGACTTACGATTGCCAGGTTCAAAACGAGAATGATATTATAGACATAGCCTATTGGTTTATCCATAAACTTGTTTGTACGATATCCCACCGGTGAATCCTTGTAAAGCTTCAAAGACAATTTTACACTTCACGATGACATTTGTCACAAAACTGGTGACAATAAACTGTTTGCGTTCAAAAATTTAACCCGGTACAATACTTTTGAGGTTGGATGTTGGTACCAGTCCCGCCTGACAAAAAGCTTCACATCTAAATTGGAGGATTTATGAAAAAAGCACTTATGGTTTGCCTGGCCCTGATCATTGTATCAGGATCAGTATTCGCAGCAGGCGGTCAGGAGGCCGACAGCGGATACACATTCGGTTACACCTGCATGACAATGAATAACCCGTTCTTCATTATTCTGGAACAGTCGATCCGTGACAAAGTCGAAGCAAACGGGGACAAGCTGATCACCATGGATCCGGCAATGGACGTGGCAAAACAGATCAACCAGATTGAAGACCTGATTACCCAGGGAATCGACGCCATCTACCTTAACCCTGTTGACTGGGAAGGAATCCGCCCCGCTCTTGTTGCCCTCAAAGACGCCGGCATTCCCATTATCAACTTTGACACCGAGGTAAAGGACATGGAGTACGTAACCGCCTATGCCGGCTCCGACAACAAGAACGCCGGGTATGTGTGTGGTGCTGATCTGGTAAAACGCTTCCCCAATGGCGGAAACATCGTTGTACTCGATTCCCCCACCATGAACTCCATCAACGACCGTATCGCAGGTTTCATGGAAGCCGTCAAAGGAAAGGGTTTTACCATCGTGGCGCAGCAGGATGCCAAGGGCGATCTTCCTACATCCATGAGAATAACCGAGGATATCCTTCAGGCACATCCCGACATCAAAGCGATCATGGGCGGTAACGATCCCACAGCCCTGGGTGCCCTTGCAGCCTGTAAGGCGGCCAACCGAACGGACATTCTGATCTACGGTGTGGACGGTTCTCCCGAAGCCAAGGCGGAAATCGCCAGCGGAAGTCAGTTTGTAGGTTCCGGAGCACAGAGCCCGATCAGCATCGGTGTGGAATCCGTAAAGCTGGCGTACAAGGTTCTTAACAACGAACCCTACGAAGAGCGCATCCCCGTCAAGACCTTCCTGATCAACGCTGACAACGTCAACGAATATGGAACCGACGGCTGGCAGTAGGAACACAGGTCTATTTTTAGAGATCCCACAGGGGCCGGTCTGATTCAGACCCGGCCCCGTTTCAACCAATAACAGTGGAGGGTAGCGCCAGGTGAGTGAGCAGATTCTTTTGGAAATGAAGCATATACGCAAGGAGTTCCCGGGAGTACTGGCACTCAAAGATGTTTCCCTGCAGCTTCGGGCCGGTGAAGTCCACGCCTTACTGGGAGAGAACGGTGCAGGTAAGTCGACACTTATCAAGATTCTTGGCGGAATATATACCCGGGATGCCGGGGAAATCGTTATCGACGGAAAGGTGGTCCACATTGATTCGGTTCATGACGCCCAGAAATACGGAATCAGTGTAATTCACCAGGAGCTCGTGCTGGTGCCCCACATGACGGTGGCGGAGAATATATACCTTGGCAGAGAACCGCTTAAATCTGGTCGCTTTGTTGATTTCAAAAAGATGCATGACGATGCAAAGAAACTGCTCGACTCCTTTGAACTGGATATCAGGCCGGAGGAGGAAATCAGCGAATTGACCATAGCCCAGCAGCAGATGGTGGAGATTATCAAGGCCCTCTCCTTCAATGCGAAGATACTGGTCATGGATGAACCGACCTCATCCCTCTCGGAGAAGGATGTCGATTTTCTCTTTGAGAATATCCGGAAGCTGAAAAAGGCCCAGGTCGGCATTATCTATATTTCCCACCGTATGAGCGAACTGAAGCAGATTGCGGACAGAATCACAGTTATCCGCGACGGCGAGTACATCGGTACCAGGGATACGAAGACAACGGACAATGATGAACTTATCGCCATGATGGTCGGCCGTCAGCTAACGAACTACTATACCAGGACCTTCGGCAATCCCACGGACAAAGTTCTGGAGGTAAAAAACCTGAGGGACGGAAAACTGCTCAAGGATGTGTCCTTCCATCTTTTCAAGGGCGAGATTCTCGGTTTCGCGGGTCTTGTGGGCGCAGGGCGAAGCGAACTGATGAAATGTATTTTCGGAATCGATCCGTTCCAGTCAGGAGAGATCCTGCTGAATGGAAACCCGGCGGTCATCCGCAACCCCGATGAGGCAATGAAAAAGGGTATAGCCCTTGTTCCCGAAAGCCGCAAGCTCGAGGCCCTGTTTCCTGATCAGACGGTTAAGTACAACATCACCATCAAGGCCCTTGGTGAGTTCATTCACGGAATCCACGTAAACAATGCCCAGGAGACGAAGATAACCAGGGAATACGTCGACAAGATGGCGATAAAAACGCCGACCTATCAGCAGGTGGTGGGGAACCTGTCCGGCGGCAACCAGCAGAAGGTTGTTATAGGCCGATGGCTTGCGACAAAGCCAAAAATCCTGATTTTTGATGAGCCCACCCGGGGAGTCGATGTCGGGGCTAAGGCGGAGATCTACGCAATCATGAACACTCTTGTCAAAGAAGGTGTCGCGATCATCATGATCTCGTCGGAACTGCCGGAGGTGATCAATATGAGCGACCGGGTGGTGGTTATGAGCAACGGCAGAATAACCGCTTGCCTTCCTCGAGAAGGTTTGACGCAGGAAAAGATAATGCATCACGCTACGCAGTTTGTTACGACCTGAATACCAGAGCGGAGGACCATGAAGGACATGAATAATTCAACAGTTAAACCTATGAAAGAACTGCATCTGAAGCATAATCCGATTTACAGTTTTGTACGGGAAAACCTGGGTATCCTGATCGGATTGCTCCTGTTGTGCGCCATCCTGACCATCTTTTCCCCGGTGTTTCTTTCCAAGAATAATATTCTGAACGTACTGCGGCAGGTGGCGACAAACCTCTACATAGCCTGCGCCATGACCATGGTTATTATCCTTGGCGGTATTGACCTTTCAGTGGGATCGATTATCGCCCTCTCCGGTGTGGTAACCGGCGGCATGATCGCCTTTGACGGTTATTCAATCGGGGTTGCAGTCGTGGCCGGACTCCTGGTGGGTTCTGCGGCGGGAGCTTTTAACGGGCTTTTGATCAGCAAGACCACCATTCCTCCTTTTATCGTTACCCTGTCGACGATGAATATCGCCCGCGGAGCCGCCTATGTCTATACCGGCGGTCAGCCTATTCGCGTCATGTCCGACTCCTTCAATTTTATCGGCGCCGGGTATCTGGGCGAGATTCCCATGCCCATAATCTACCTGGTAATAATTGTAGTTGTCTCGGTATTGATTATGTCAAAATCGCGGCTGGGACGACATATCTATGCAGTGGGGGGCAATCCGACGGCCGCGAAGTTCTCAGGAATAAAAAACAGCCGGGTGCTATTCTTTGCCTATCTGTTCAGCGGTCTTATGGCATCGATTGCCGGAATCGTTCTTGCCTCCCGCATGTTCAGCGGCCAGCCGACAGCCGGCCAGGGCGCGGAGATGGATGCCATCGCCGCGGTAGTTCTGGGCGGAACGAGTATGAGCGGCGGAGTCGGGAAAATCGGCGGGACCGTCATCGGGGCCCTTATTATCGGGGTGCTCAGCAACGGACTGAATCTACTGGGGATTAACTCCTTCTGGCAGTACATTGTAAAGGGTGTCGTTATCCTGATCGCTGTTTACGTGGACTTTATTAAAAAGAGTAATAAATAAACAGACAGGAACAGTGATTGAAGGGTTCATGACATTAGTCTGAATCAGTTTTCTCCGGCTTTTATCTGAACAGCATAGGACGTCAACTCCATGATTCTGGCCTTTCCTGAATGACCGGAGAAGACATAGATATCGCAGAAGGCGATCTGCTGACCAGGCGTACCCTGGAAGCCATGTTCAGAATGAAGATAGATTGACCTGGAGGGATTGAGGAAGGCTGCGGCGGGGTAAACAGACGCTTACAAAGTTTATATTGACTCCAGGCATATATTTTTTTATCATGCAAAAAAGATAAGAAAAGAGTATGAGTTATTTTCATGACAGATTCGCCGAAAGGTCCCGGTCCTAAACAAAATGGTCTTCTCTCTGTCTTGCCTGAGGAAGAATACCACCGGATTGTTCCGCAATTGCAGCTTGTAGAATTACCCCTCGGAAAGGTCCTGTATGAATCAGGCGCTTCCTTGGACTGGGTCTATTTTCCCACCGATTCCATCGTATCCCTTCTGTATGTCATGGAAAACGGTGCTTCCGCTGAGATTGCTGTAGTCGGTTACGAGGGAATCGTGGGTATTGCTCTGTTCATGGGCGGAGAGACTATGCCGAACAGGGCGGTGGTACAGAGCGCCGGTAAGGCGTATCGGCTAAAGGCGCAGACCCTGACCTGGGAGTTCAACCGGGGCGGGGAATTCCAGCATATACTTTTGCGGTATACTCTGGCGCTGCTGACCCAGATGGGCCAGACCGCTGTATGTAACCGGCACCATACGGTGGATCAGCAGCTGTGCCGCTGGCTTCTTCTCAGTCTTGACCGGCTTCCTTCCAATGAATTGAGCATGACCCAGGAGCTGATAGCCAACATGCTTGGGGTCCGTCGTGAAGGGGTGACCGAAGCAGCCGGGAAGCTTCAGAAAGCGGGGCTGATTGAATATCACCGGGGTAAAATCACCGTGATTAACCGGCCGGGACTCGAAAAGCGGGTCTGTGAATGTTACCAGGTTGTTAAAGACGAGTTTGCCCGCCTGCTTCCGGGTCTGCAAAAAAAGTAATAAAACCACAAGAAATGCCATTTACCTTTCTGCTCCTGCTCCTTAAGTGAAGCTATGTGCGGAACCGAACAGAAGGGAACCTCACGGATTATTATACTGATCCTGAATCGATCATGAAGGAAGGTTTACCCATGATGAGAGAAATACTGAAGCCTGGGAGCAAGTATACTGAAGACGAAGAATGGTACAATAGAATGGACGCATTGGAAGCTCTCTGGCTGGCCAAAATAGCTGATAGTCGGTTGGAATACCTGCAATACTATGTCCAGTTGAACAGGATAAAGTCTGGATCAGAATCATCCAGTCACATCTCCTTTTCGGAGAACCATCCCGGACCAGCCTGTCACGCATCAATCCT
Organism: Marispirochaeta sp.; assembly: GCF_963668165.1. Taxonomy (NCBI): domain Bacteria; kingdom Pseudomonadati; phylum Spirochaetota; class Spirochaetia; order Spirochaetales; family Spirochaetaceae; genus Marispirochaeta; species Marispirochaeta sp. The sequence goes on from NZ_OY764209.1 coordinate 2,136,569, forward strand.
GATAAAAGGAGATTCGTCATGAAAATTCTGCTTATTTACCCTCAATTCCCTGTTACATTCTGGAGTTTCACCTGGGCCCTAAAGTTTGTCTCCAAAAGAGCATCCACGCCTCCTCTGGGATTACTTACCGTCGCGGCGATGCTGCCGGATGAATGGGAGCGTAAACTAATCGACTTGAATGTATCCGATCTGAAAGAGTCCCATATTGCCTGGGCTGATTATGTCTTTATAAGCGCTATGTCGATACAGAAAAAGTCGGCAGAGAACGTTATCGAGCGATGCAGCCGGAGGGGAGTAAAAATCGTAGCGGGCGGTCCGCTTTTTACGACGAGCCCGAAAGATTTTCCCGCTGTAGATCATCTTGTTCTTAACGAAGCAGAAATTACATTTTCTGAGTTTCTCGACGATCTTGAAAAAGGAAAACTCCGGCGTATCTACTCCAGCGAAAAGTGGGCTGACATTACCCGGACACCGATGCCCGACTGGGACCTCATCAAAATGAAAAAGTATGCCACCATGTCCATTCAGCACTCCCGGGGCTGTCCTTTTAACTGCGATTTTTGCGATATCACACTGCTCTACGGGCATAGGGCACGGGTCAAGGATTCGCATCAGATTATCGCGGAACTGGAGAACATCTATAATCATGGCTGGAGGGAAAACGTCTTCTTTGTGGACGATAACTTTATCGGTAACAAGCGGGTCCTGAAAGAGGAGACCCTTCCAGCGGTCATTGACTGGATGAAGAGCAGAAACTACCCGTTTACCTTCAATACCCAGGCCTCAATTAATATTGCGGATGATGAAGAGCTTATGGAGCTTATGACGGCAGCAGGATTCACCACCGTTTTTGTCGGGATCGAGACTCCCAGTCCTGAGGGATTGAAGGAGTGTTCGAAAACGCAGAATGAGAGGCGGGACATGGCTGCATGTGTAAAGAATATCCATGGTTTCGGGATGGAAGTGCAGGGGGGATTCATTGTCGGGTTCGACAGCGATCCGAAGAGCATTTTCGAGGACCAGATCCGTTTTATCCAGAACAGCTCTATCGTTACCGCCATGGTGGGGATACTCACAGCCCTCAAGGGGACGAAACTCTATAAGCGCCTGGAAAGGGAAAACCGAATTGTAAGCGGCGAGACAGGGGACAATACCGACTGTTCCACCAACTTCAAACCACGGATGGATTTGACATCCCTCGTCGCCGGATACAAGAGGATAGTCTCAACAATCTATTCTCCTGCCTACTACTATCGGAGAGTCAGGACCTTCCTTGCCGAGTACCAACCTCCAAAAAGAAGACGGATAATCCGGTTCAAACCTGTGCACATACTTACCCTCATGAAAACCACCCTTTTTCTCGGAATTATCGGCAGGGAGCGGGTTGAATACTGGAAGCTGATGTTCTGGACCTTCTTCCGGCGGCCCCGCCTCTTTCCGCTGGCGACGACCCTGGCTATCTACGGATTCAACCACCGGAAGGTGTTCGAAAAGAGTATTCGGTGAGTCTGGTGACGAAATAGAGATTGCTCAGTTCCGGCCGAAAAGCACCTCCCCCGCAGCCTTGGCAGAGGTCCAACAGTGGTAACAATGATGCGGAATAGAGATAAAACCCGGTAAGGAATGTGTAGTGTCCCGAACCGTGGGGATGGATAATTTTCAGTCCGCTAAAATACCGGGAAATTGGATAAAATTCCGACAGGACAATAGATTTGAATGTAATTCCTGGATATTCAAAGGTTTATCGTAACTTTATCCCCACGGTTCTGAACACTACTTAAGGAATGGACTATGAAGGCTGCTATTCTCGCTGCGTATTATTTACATCAGGAAGATGCCCGGAAAGCCCTCCGGGAGCTGAAGCGAAAAGGAATCCACCGCGGAGTGCTTATCCACAAGGATTTCACCGGTGGTACGGAGATATCTTTACTCCCTCTCCCAAGCTGGTTCTTAAGCGGCGGTAGGAGAAAACTGCTGGCAGATCATTCACGCTGGCTGCGGAATGAAGAGTCCGTTCTCCTTCTTCGGGCGCCTATTGCTTCGCTGAGGCGTCCAGCAAAGATTCTGCGTGAGTCCGGCGAGATCTCACCGGTCATCTTTGTGCTTAATCCAAAACGTACCGGACCTGTCATTGAAACCGGAGAGCGTGGAATGCCTCTTTCTCCGGCGGAACTTGGAGAACGCGCACAATCTCTGGCAAAGACGGACCGGGTAAACGCTGACCCGCCCCGTTCTACGCAGATTCTTTCCCGTCTTGCTCAGGGCCTTGGGTGGATCAGCAAGGCAAGTCTGGATTTATCGGAAGCTGTAGCCCTGGGACAGCGCTCTACCCCTGTAGTCGAATGGATTCTTGACAATCATTACATCATAGAGAGCAACATCCGGGATGTGCAGCAGAATCTTTCACGGAAATTTTATCGTGAACTACCTGTTCTTGAGAGCAATTCCTGTCGGGGCTTCCCGAGAATTTACGGGCTTGCAAAGGAGCTTGTCTCGAATACCGCCCTGCGCATCGATCGCGATTCCATTTTATCCTTCCTTCAGGCATATCAATCCGTTGCAACACTTTCGTCAGCTGAATTGTGGGCAATCCCCCAGATGATCCGCATCGCACTGATCGAAGGGATTCTTACTATTACAGCAGAAGGTCTTGCGGAGCTTCGGGAACGGGAGACAGCCGATTTCTGGGCTCACCGGCTAATTGCTGCCGACCGACACGGCTCGAACCATGTGTTTTCCATCATGGCGGAGCTCACGGAGAATTATCCCGCTCCAGGTCCCTCTTTCGTCTATCAGCTGGTCGATCATCTTTATGGTGAAGAATCCTCGATGGCGCTTGTTCACAGCTGGCTTGGGCGTATTCACCATCAGACTATCGAAGAAATAAACTCCCGGGAACAGGAACGACAGACACGGGTACAGATTGAAGCCGGCAACGCCTTCTCGAGTCTGCGGGAACTTGAGCGGATGGACTGGAAGGTTGTTTTTGAGCGGCTCAGCAGGGTGGAACAGCTGCTGCGGCTTGATCCGGCGGGAATCTATGGACGGATGGATTTCGCGACCCGGGACTGGTATCGCCGGTCACTTGAACAGATCTCCCGGCGTTCCTCGAAAACTGAAGAAGAAGTTGCCAGGGCGGCTGTTGATCTTGCCTGCCGGGCAGCTGATGAGGCATCTGCCGATGAGCGTCGAAATCACGTAGGGACTTTTCTGATTGGTGAAAGAAAAGATGAGCTTTATCGGCTCGCCGGTTCCCGGGAAGCCGTGACAGACCGGCTGCGCAGGTGGGCGACGGATTATCATACAGCTGTATACCTGACCGGATTTCTTTTCTTCACAATAGTTTTCGCCGCGATTTTTATTCTATTCGGACTGAGCAGCCGTTCGCTGTATTTCCGAATCCTCTTTTGCGGAATTGCACTTATTCCCCTCAGCCAGCTCTCCATAGAAGTAGTTAACTATCTTGTGATGCGGCTTTTCCCGCCCCGTAATCTGCCGAAAATGGACTTCAAGATTTCAGGTGTTCCCGATTGCTTTCGGACCCTTGTTGTAGTCCCCATGATGCTGACAGATGAGCAGACGATTGATGAGCAGGTGCAGAAACTTGAAATACGGTATATAGCCAACCGGGAGGACAACCTGCTTTTCGGTCTTTTTACCGATTTTATCGATTCTGATCATCAGCGGACGATGCAGGATGAGGGGCTGCTGAACCGCGTTATTGCCGGTTTGGATGCTCTGAATCAGCGCTGCGGCTGCGGGCGTTTTTTTCTGTTACATCGGGAGAGGGCCTGGAGTGACTCCGAACAGAAATACATCGGATGGGAGCGGAAGCGGGGTAAGCTTGAGGAACTCAACCGGCTGATCGACGGTTCACGGCCGGAAAACTCACCGAAGCTTGTTTATCTTGGAAACCCGGATCAGCTGAAGACTGTCAGGTTTATAATTACGCTGGACAGCGATACTCTAATGCCCTCCGGCACCGCCCGCCGGCTGATTGAGACCCTTGCACATCCCTTGAATTTTCCGCGATTCGATTCCGAAGGCCGGATTTGCGCCGGTTCGTACAGCATTATCCAGCCTCTGGTGAGTCCTTCTCTGCCGAGTTCGAGCGGTTCTCCCTTCAGCAGGCTTTTCGCAAATGTTGTTGGCATAGATCCGTACACCAGCATGATATCGGATGTCAACCAGGATCTCACCGGAGAAGGATCCTATCACGGAAAAGGGATTTATGATGTGCGCGCCTTCAGCCGGATTCTTTCCGGGCGGTTCCCTGATGAACTGCTGCTGAGCCATGACCTGATCGAAGGAGCCCATGTCAGGGTCGGTTTTGCCGGCGATATCGAGTTGATCGATGAATTTCCCCAGGACTACCTTACCTTTGCCTCACGGCTGCATCGCTGGATCCGGGGGGACTGGCAAATCACGGGCTGGCTGCTGCCGCGGGTCCCCGATTCCACCGGAGCCCGGGCACCGAACCGTCTCTCCTGGTTCAACAGGTGGAAGATCCTGGATAATCTGCGCCGCAGCCTGATTGCCCCGGCAAGCCTGGTCCTTTTATCCCTGGCGTGGGCTGTGAGCTCAGGAACTGCAATAGCCGCCGCTGGTATTGTGGGTCTCCAGCTGATTTTCAATACCCTGGTAAAACCTTTGACCATGGCCACAACCCGTGGAGGCTTCAAAGGATTATCAGCCCGGAAACTGTATCATGATCTGCTGCGGGCCTTCGCGGAAGCCTCGCTGATTCCCTTTCAGAGTATTCTGGTGTTCAATGCCCTGGCACTGGTTGGGTATCGTAGATTCGTTTCGCACAAAAACCTTCTTGAGTGGACGGTAGGACCCGGGAAACGGAACAGTTTCCTGACCCACTTGCCTATGCAGCTTGGTGTCATGGGCATTGTAAGTCTGTGCAGTGGAATTACAGGCGCAACTCTGCTGTTTCTGGCTCCGGGAAAGCTTGTTTTCGCCGCGCCCTGGCTCGTGCTTTGGATCCTGCTTCCCCTGACCGGATGGCTGCTCAACCGTCGCCGTTCGCCGAAATCCCATTCCACTGATCTGTCGGAGAAGGATCGTACCTATTTACGGAAAATAGCCCGGCGGTCGTGGCGGTACTACTCTCAGTTCATCTGCGAAGAGACATCCTGGTTACCGCCGGATAATTATCAGGTCTCCCATCAGGATCGCCTTGCGATGCGTACCAGCCCTACGAACATTGGTCTCTGGTTGCTGAGCGCTGCTGCGGCACACGATTTCGGCTATTGTACCATAGACCAGGTGGTTCACCTTCTGTCAAAATCGATGGAGACGATCTCGGGACTGCAGCGTTTTGAAGGGCATCTTCTTAACTGGTACGACCTTCAGACTTTGAAGCCTCTGGAACCCCGTTATGTATCCATGGTGGACAGCGGAAACCTGATCGGGACCCTCTGGGCCCTGGAACAAAGCCTGAGGAGGATGATTGAAACACCGCTCCTCGATAAACGTCTCTTTGAAGGCCTGAGTGATACAGTGGAGGTTTACGAAGAGACAGTCAGGCGGTCAGACGGCTTAAACGAGGGCGGAGAATCTTCCGGACTGTTACGGGTGTGCCGGCTCCCTGCTTCCGGAATTGGAGAGAAGCTTAAGCTCCTGCGACGGATGGACGGAATCCTGGGCCCCGATATGGATGAGGATTTCAGCATACCCGGTTCAAGTGCGAAGGCGGATAACTGGAGACGGGAAATTCGTAAACAGCTGTCCGCATGGTGTGCCTTGAGAGACCGGTATCTCCGGTGGATAGAGATCCTCGGCGAAAAAACGAAGAGCGATATATCTCTCCCCGGTGAAGAAGCCTCTTCTGAGACAGGCACGATAGCCGCGATTTTCGATGATCTTGAGCAGGCGCCCTCCCTGAGAAGCCTGTCTGCAGGAGATGTTTCCTGCATCCGGGTACTTACGGCCGGCCGGAATCTGCCGGAGCTTGCCGCGGGTCCCCTTGCAGGGTGGATCGACCGTATTCTCCTCGCCTTTGAACAGGGTAAATGGCTGGCCGGTGAAATGATTGCCGTTGCAGAGAGGCTTATCGATGATGTGCATAAGCTTTCGGAATCGATCAACATGCGGTTTCTCTATGACACCCGGAAGAAAATCTTCCCCATTGGATTTCATATCGCCGATCAGCGTCCGGATAATGCATTCTACGATCTTCTGGCAAGTGAGGCGCGGATCGGAAGCTTTATCGCCATCGCCCGGGGAGATGTTCCTGTGGAGCACTGGTTTGCCATGGGACGTCCCTATAACATGATCGGCCGGCACCGGACACTTCTAAGCTGGACCGGAACGATGTTCGAATACCTGATGCCGCAAATACTGTTCCGTTCATACAACGGGTCTCTTCTGGACAAAGCATATTCCGAGGCAGTAGCGGTTCAGGTCTCCTATGGCCGAAGCAGGCATGTTCCCTGGGGCATATCGGAATCGGCGTATTCGGATCTGGATAACACCAGAACGTATCAGTATAAGGCCTTCGGTGTTCCACAGCTGGGACTCAAGCGAGTGTTGGAGGAGGAACTGGTTGTTGCTCCCTACGCGAGTCTGCTGGCCCTCGATATTATCCCGGAAAAAACGATACGCAACCTGCGCCGGCTGGAATCATTGGGGCTGCTGCAGGAGTACGGCTTTTTCGACGCCATAGACTTCAGCCGCCAGAGAACCCGCGACGGGAAACGGGGCGTACTGGTAAGGACCTATATGTCCCATCATATTGGTATGGGTTTTCTTTCCTTAAGCAACTTTCTTCATCATGGGGCAGTCCGTTATGATTTTCACAGGGATCCTCGGGTTCGGGCTTTCGAACCACTTCTGCACGAGAGTATTCCGACACTTTCTCCCCGCTATATGACTGCCCGGGGACAGATACCCGGGGTGACGTACAGAACCGGTGAGATTACACCGTCAGTGAGCAGTTTTGATTCTCCCAACACTGATACCCCCAGGACTCAGCTGCTTGGAAACGGCCGGTATTCCCTTATGGTCACCAACTCCGGCGGCGGCTACAGCCAATGGAAAGGCATCGAAATCACCCGGTGGCGATCCGATCCCAGCCTTGACTCGGGCGGGGTCCTTTGTTATCTCCATGAAACCGATAGAGATCTGCTCTGGTCAAACACCTTCCATCCTGCCGGCGGGAAAACAGAAACATATAATGCCTCATTCGCCCTCGACCGGGCAGTGATTCGACGCATAGACGACGGGATCGAGACCATGACCGAGATAGCAGTTTCCCCGGAAGACGATGTCGAAATCCGGCGGCTTACCCTGATAAACCAGTCCCATCGGATCCGCCGGCTTGAACTCACAAGCTATATTGAACTCTCCCTCGCTCCCCATGGGGCGGATCTGCAGCATCCGGCATTTAACAAACTGTTCATTCAAACCGAGGCAATAGCCGGCCGCCAGGCGCTTATTGCCTGGCGCCGGCAGCGCAGAGATGATGAACAGGATCTCTTTGTCGCCCACCGCTTTTCTTCCGAACGACCGGATGAGGCGGCCGATGCGTTCCGCTTCGAGACTGATCGGAGGACTTTTATAGGACGCGGGAAAACACTTGTTAACCCGGACGGAGTTTTCCTGGAACCGGGAGGAAGAGAGGGATACGTTCTTGACCCGATTTTCAGTCTGCGACGGACCGTCGTGCTTAAACCCGGCGAACGACGACAGGTATCTCTTATTCTCGGGGCCGCTGAATCAAGGGAAAGAATCCTGGCCCTGATGGACAAGTACGAGGATCTTCACGCGATTGACCGGGCAATGGATTTTTCCTGGGCTTCCGCCCAGCTGGAACTGCGGTCCCTCCGAATTCAGTCCGACGAGGCCCTCCGCTTTCAGCAGATTGCAAGCTACCTGCTGTTTCCGAATTCCCGGCTGCGCCCCCAGGAAAAACGACTTCAGGAAAACCGGAAAGGGCAGGCCGGATTGTGGCCCTACGGCATTTCCGGGGATGTCCCGATCATCCTGGTGAGCATTGCGGATATCCGGGATGTCGGATTAGTTGACCAGATCCTGCGTGCCCAGGCGTACTGGCGTATTCACGGATTTATTACGGATCTGGTAATCCTCAATGAAGAGACGGAAGGCTATGAGCATCCGCTTCGCTCGCATCTTGAGGCTTTGACACGGGTACGCCCGTCCCGGGTGTTTTTGCTGCAACAGGATCAGCTGCCTCTGGAGGATCTGTCGCTCCTGATGGCGGCGGCCCGGGTGGTACTCGTAGCGGCCAGGGGGGCGCTTTCACAGCAAATAGGTTTTGTCGCGGAGCTTCCTCCTCTTGCACAACTCAGCGTCAAAAAAAGACAGGATACGGATCCTTCCGCCCCCCTGCCTTTTATGGAGCTTCACTATTTCAACAGCCTGGGCGGGTTCACCGATGGCGGCCGGGAGTATGTAATCTATCTTGGTTCAGATAGTTCCACACCTGCTCCCTGGGTAAACGTCATGGCAAACCCGGGTTTTGGAACCCTCATAAGCGAGACGGGGGCCGGCTTTACCTGGTTTGGCAACAGTCAACGAAACCGTCTCACAGCCTGGTCCAATGATCCGGTAACTGATCCGGCCCCGGAGGTCATCTATATTAGGGATGAAGAGAGCGGAGATCTCTGGTCTCCTACCGCCTCCCCGATCCGTGAGAATCAGGCGTATCGGGCCAGGCATGGAGCAGGGTACTCCGTCTTTGAGCACAACAGCCACGGAATAGAACAGGAGCTGACGCTCTTTGTACCGGTGAATGAAAAGGGAGGAGATCCGGTAAAACTGCAGCGGCTCAAACTGACTAACAGTACTCCCCGGACTCGTATACTTTCGGTCACCCATTATTTGGAATGGACTCTCGGAGAAAATAGAGAGTCCTCCCTGATGCATATTGCCACATCCTGGGATAAGGAGCTGCATGCCCTCACGGCCCGGAACCGCTATCACCCGGAATACGGCGATCGTGTATCCTTTACCTCCCTCACCCCGCCGGCAGTCTCCTATACCGGCGATCGTGCCCACTTTATCGGAAGAAACCGGACCATCTCCCGGCCGGCAGCCATGGAGCGGATCAGCCTATCCTCCCGGACGGGATCCGCTCTGGATCCCTGTTCTGCACTCCAGACGGTACTTGAGCTGGCTCCAGGAGAAACGGCAGAAGTTATCTGCCTGACAGGACAGGCCGAATCATCCAAGCGGGCCCGGGAGCTTATCCTGTTGTACCGGGGTGCCGGAGCTTTTGAGAGTGCCCTCGATGAGACGAAGGTGTGGTGGGACGGAATATTGGGCAGCATTGAAGTCGAGACTCCTGAATACTCAACCAACTTTCTGATTAACCGGTGGCTTCTGTATCAGAGTCTGAGCTGCCGCATGTGGGGCAGGTCCGCATCTTATCAGTCAGGCGGAGCCTTCGGATTCCGTGACCAGCTTCAGGACGCGATGGCTTTTGTCTACACCCGGCCGGAGATCGCCCGGGAACAGATTCTACTGGCAGCAAGCCGGCAGTTCCTTGAAGGGGATGTCCAGCACTGGTGGCATCCGCCGGGCGGAGCGGGAATACGGTCGCGCATCTCCGACGACCTGCTCTGGCTTCCCCATGTAACGGCCCACTATGTCCGGACCACAGGGGACTCGGGAATACTTGAGGAGAACGTGCCCTTTTTGAAGGCGCCGCTCCTTGAAGCGGACCAGCATGAACTCTTTTCCATCCCTGAGACAAGCTCCGACCATGCTTCGCTTTTTGAGCATTGTCTCCGGGCGGTGGAACGAGGACTTACCTCCGGTCCCCACGGTCTACCGCTGATCGGAACGGGGGATTGGAACGACGGTATGAATCTTGTCGGCGCAGAGGGAAAGGGAGAGAGCGTGTGGCTCGGATGGTTTCTGGCTGATGTCCTGAAAGGTATGGAAATGCTCGCTGAGATTCGGGGAGATTCCCAGCTCCAGGGGGATCTCTCTAAGAAGAGAGCCGTGTTGGTACAATCCATAGAAGAGGCGGCATGGGACGGAAACTGGTATCTGCGGGCCTTCTTTGATGACGGCAGCCCCATCGGTTCTTCCGAGAATACCGAAGCACGCATCGATTCCCTTCCCCAGTCCTGGGCGCGCTTAAGCGGAGCAGGGGATGAAGAGCGGACGGCCAAGGCGCTGGAATCAGCCTGGCAACGGCTCGTTCGTGCAGAAGACGCACTGGTGCTGTTGTTTGAGCCCCCCTTCGACAGGATTCAACCTTCGCCTGGGTACATAAAAGGGTATCCGCCCGGGGTCCGCGAAAACGGCGGACAGTATACGCATGCTTCTGTCTGGCTCGCTATGGCTTTTGCGCGGGGAGGGGACGGCGACAAGGCGGCAGAGATACTGAGACTGCTGAATCCGATCGAGCAGACCGGGAATCCCGCAGCGTTACAGCGATATCGTGTTGAACCCTATGTTGTTGCGGCGGATGTCTACCGGCTTCCAGGCTGCACAGGTCGAGGCGGCTGGTCATGGTACACAGGGTCAGCGGCATGGATGTACCGGACCTGGATTGAAGAGGTGCTGGGGATGAAGATACGGGGGAACACGCTGCGAATAGATCCGGTACTGCCCGGCCGATGGAAGGGATTCTCCCTGCGATACCGCCATGGAGAGGCGGTCTATGAGATTCAGATAGACAATCCTGCCGGATGCGTTCGCGGAGTAGTGAAGGTTGAAATGGACGGGCAGCAAATACCGAAAGGGGTAATCGTTCTGGAACAAACTTCAGTAATCCACCGTGTTTATGTACGGATGGGCAAACAGAATCCGGATATCCCGCAGGCTTGAACATCCGTCGTAAGAAGGAGACAGGATTACGGTTATTTATTTACTTTTTTATAGTGTTTTTACCCTTATTTCAGATTTGCCAGAATCTCCCCATGGATGGTCTCGGATACCTTCCGATCCCCCATGCCGATTCTGATGGCGACCTCAGTAGTTTCTGCAGTGACTTTTGTCAGGCTGATATTGAAATCCCTTCCGTCGGCCATGGTGCCCTTAAGCACTCCGGAGAAGGCATCATATTCTTTTCTATCAGCCTTCATGTCGAGACTCCGCACTGCCTGCAGGCTCGCATCCCAGGTTAGCTGCAGCGTTGCGTCATAGGTTGTCTTGAGGTTCCCGGACACATACGCGTATGTTCCGGCACCAACAGCTCCTCCGGCCAATAGAACACATCCTGTCATGGCAATCGTAAGAATAACCGTAATCAGCAGCACGTGTATTCCCCGTATTTTTTTCATACTCTTCCTCCTTTTATGAACACTCTTTAAATGTATCAATCTCAAAAAACGATGTCTGTTCGGTTCCGCACAGAGGAAGAGGGTCCGGATAAAACGCAGCCTGGAGGGTTTGTTCGGGGTGAAGACGATTGATCGTGAGGGGGGGGGTACGAGGTGAGGGAAGAGAATAAACACTTGCTCATACCATGAAACAAGTATAATATATAATATAAGGAGTTTACTATGCCGCAGTTATCGCTTTATATTGACAAAACAACACTGCAAAAGATTGAAACCGCCGCAAAACTGGAACATCTGTCCATCTCCAAATATGTTGTAAAAAAACTGAATGAATCAATGTTCAATGCGTGGCCGGAAAATTTTGAAAACCTGTACGGGGCGATTGATGATGAGAGCTTCGGCGTTGAGAGAATGGCTGATTTTTCCACTGACACGGAACGGGAAGCTCTGTGAAGTTCTATCTTGATACAAATATCTGTATCTATTTTCTTAAGGGAATGTATAAGTCCGTAAGGACTCGATTGCTGGAGAAGCATCCTGATGAAATAAAGATATGCTCAATAGTAAAAGCTGAAATTTTGTATGCTGCGGGAAAAAGCATCAGGAAAGATGAAAATCTGAAAAAGATTGAAGAGTTTCTTTTGCCCTTTGAAATAGTACCCTTCGGTGACTCCGAGTCCGTAAGCTATGCGGGAATCAGATCAGACCTAGAAAAACGTGGAGAGATTATTGGTCCAAATGATCTGTTAATCGCTTCAACAGTTTTAGCCAATAACGGGATTCTGGTAACACATAATGTGAAAGAATTTTCGAGAGTGAGGGATCTGCGGATTGAGGATTGGGCGGGGTGAAGCGGGGGCCCTTTTCTCTCAATCTTGATATTTTTCCCCAACACAGGTAAGCCAGGTAATTGATCCCCGCCCCATACCGTCAGGATTGGAAGCGGTCCGGATGTTTCGAAAGCCTGCTTCCTCGAGCCGGCAGATCCATTCATCTTCAGAAATCAGAAGAAAAAATCGACCCACTGTATCATACCCGCTTTCTATAAGATCCGGACGGCTCAGGGGAACGGAAAAGAGGAACCCCCCGCCTGGCTTCAGGAGTTTCCGGATAAGCTTGAATACCGGCGCGAGTTCTTTCTGTTGAAGATGCATAAGGCTGGCGACAGCATAGACCCCGTCGTAGCTCTCACCTGTGTTTAAATCTTCAGGCAGCTTGCCCGGGACATAACCTTCGAAGAGTCGATTTTCAAGCTCGGGATGGCGGCAGAGCGCTTCTTCCAACATCGGTCGGGACGGCTCGATACAGATGATATCGTAACCGCGGGAGTACATAAATGACGCTTCGCGTCCGGTGCCGCAGCCGATTTCCAGGAGCCGCGAAGCGGCGGGAAATGTCTTCTGTAGAGCCAGGTGCAGATCCGGGACTTCGGCCTGTTCGTAGCGGCGGGCAAGCTCTGCGGCATTCTTTTGATAGTAGGTGAGTGTGGAATTGTCCATGAAAATTACCTGATTATAACCTGTTTCTCTTTTCTGTAGAAATAGGTTTTCAACGCGTAGGTGATCCGGTCCCGCAGCAGCATCTTGAAATCCGGTTGATTCCACAAGCGATGGTTTACCCCGTCTTCTCCTTTCTTCAGGTAAAACTTCCCTTCCCCTGTATCCAGGCGGAAAAACTTATGTTCGTTGTCGGCCAGGTAGTTGAGAGGCATCTTTATTAGATGTGAACGGACTTTCGAAACCGGGTAATCATTCGGATTGGAACTGCGGGCCATCTCGGTGTAGTCAGCCAGGTAGCGTCGGTTCTGCAGATAGAATTTTTTAAAGTCTCTGGCAATCTCGTCTATACCCCAACCTTCAGCATCGGCCTCTTTTTCAACGAGTGAAGAGAGCACCGCCATCTTGTAGGACTTTGCGGGATTCAGCTCATTCTCGATGTGCTGTAGGAGAGCCTCACCGGCTCCTCCAAGAAGGAATTGTTCGGATTCGGTCAAGTCGCCGGCCGCCTCTTTTACGCGCAGCCAGTTTTTCCCCAGGTATCTGAAAAAAGGTTTGAGCTCATCCACAGCAGGATGATCGAAGAATTCCATCAGATTGAGGGGCTTGTCGATTTCCCTGCGTATCTGCCGGTAAATTTCCAGATAATAGTCTGCTTTTGTCCCAAGGATCTCGCGCAGTTTTCTACGCTGGATTTTCGTAACCTCCCTGTTTTGTCTACATAGCAGATGGAGGGGACTTTCGGCATCTCCGGAAGGTCGGAGAGATCGATCTTCCGCGCCGAGCTTATGCCCCGTAAAGAGAGATACGGGATAAATGAGCTCCGGTAATTCCCGATAAAATCCAGGATGACGACGAAGTCCTTACCGTTGTGCCTGCGCAAGCCCCGTCCTATCTGCTGCTGGAATACGGTAAAGGATTCGGTGGGGCGCAGAAGAAGGATATGGGTGAGTTCCGGGATATCCACTCCTTCGGTGAATACATCGACGGAGAAGATGATCTCCAGGGGATCGTCCTCATTGATTAAGCGGGAGATGATACGGTTCCGTTCATCCTCCGGGGTGGTCCCGAGTACCACCGCGGAGGGGCTTCCGAGGGCCTCGAAACGCTCCCGCATGAACAGGGCGTGTCCGGTATTGACGCAGAACCCGAGGGCCTTGGACTTGACCTCGCCGGGAGGAAGAAACTTACGTAAGTTGTTGAGCACAAGCTGCGCCCGGGTATCGCTGGTAAGAAGTCGTTCCAGGTCATCGGTATTGTAGCTGGTGCCGCTCCATCGAATTGTTGAGTAATCGGCCTCATCATAAATAGCAAAATAATAGAAGGGGACCAGCAGCTCATTTTCTATGGCGTCAAACAGGCGTATCTCATGGGCGATGTTGTAGTCGCAGAGTTGCAGAATATCCCGACCGTCCATCCGCTCCGGTGTTGCGGTAAGTCCCAGAAGGAATTGCGGCGAAAAATGATCAAGAACTTTCTGATAGGTTACCGCGCCTGCGTGGTGGAACTCGTCGATGACAATGTAGTCAAAATAATCGGGGGGAAATCCGGACAGGACTTCGTCTTTCGAGAGGGTGGATACCATGGCGAATACCGCGTTGATGCCGGGATCGGCCCTGCGCTCTTCCTTTGGGCTTTTGCCGCTGAGTAAGACTGGTTTGCAGATTGTTACCCATAACGGTCCCGAGGCTTCTGCGGGCATTGTCGAGGATGTTTTCGCGGTGGGCAACAAAAAGGATGCGCTTGCAGCTGCTTCGGGCAAAGTCCATGGCGGCTAGGTAGGTCTTACCGCTGCCGGTAGCGGCGACTATCAGGGCTTTTGCGATCTGCTGTTCCCGGAATTCCTGGAGGCTTTCGAGGGCTTCCTTCTGGAAGGGGTTTGGCCGGACACTGGGGAGGCCCTGCCCGTATCTATATGTTTCGGAGTCCGCCGCCTGATCGAACCGTCCCCATGATGGGGTTCGGGCTTGCCTGGCCTGATACCCATTGTAGAAATTCTGCATCCGGAATAAAGCTTTCATCATCCCAGTAGCGCTGAACTCCTGTATTGCCTTCTGGAGGACTTCCCTTTCGCCCCGCAGGAGAATGTTCCACTCTTTATTACGGCTGAGTCCCAGACCGGTAAAGTTGGATGAACCGACAATGAGCACATTGTTCTTCTCGGAGCCTGACGTAAGGAATATGTAGGATTTTACGTGAAAGGCGCCCCCGTTTTCTTGGTTGCAGTAAATTTTCAACTCGCTCGCGCGCTGCTGAAAGGACCGGATTACCTTCGGATCGTTGAAGTTTCCCATGGTGGAGGTAAGGATCTTTACCAGCTTTCCGGAGGCCACAGCTTCCTCGATCTGTCGCACCAGCATGTTGTGCAGGCCTGGGCCGATAAATGCGGAGATTATGATGCAGGTATCAGCTGCAGCAAGTTCGGATTTTATCACCTGAGCAAGTGTGGTTTCGGAAGAACTTACGATCAGTTCCCTTTCAGTCATGGTATTCGGTTATGCGAACTTTAAGGAAAAACATGAAACAAGTATAAACGGAGATTGCTGATGCGTGAAGGATTTATAACCCATTCACCCCCCCCATCAAACTCCTCGTTCTCCGTATTCTCGCGAGAATCGCCAGATCGATCCAGCAGCCCCCTTTACCGCAGGCGGCCAATATGATGTATACTATGCCTGTGAAGAGGAAAGCGGCAGAGATTAATCCGGAAGTCCGGGAGCAAACCTTTTCTGTTCAGAAAGCGGCTGACAGGATACGTCGGATTCGGCAAGGCCAGGATCTGAAGCTGAAGGAACGACGGCAGCGGGCTCAAGAATCGGGTCGAAAGATCGCTGTAGAGCTTGGTGCTGCCGACCCCGGCCTCGAGAAGGTCATCGGTTTTGGATCCACTTACGAGACCTGGCGCAAGTACCGTGAGGATTCGGACATCGATCTTGCCCTTATCGGCGGAGACTGGTTCAAGCTCATGCGTCATGTCCCGGAAGGGGAGTTCCAAGTCTCTCTGGTGGAACTGATGCAGCAAAACCCTGAGTTTATCTCTTATGTACTTGAACACGGAGAGGTATTGTATGAAAAACAGTGAGGGGCTGGAACAGTTACGGTCGGAACTGCGGCAGGATCTTTATTTTATCAAAGTTAACCACCAGAAAAATCGGGAGATGAGTTCCCGAATTGAAGCGAGCAATACTGACGACGAGTACCAGTATGCCGCTCTGGGGTATACCCTTCATAACCTGTACACCGCTTTCGAATCCTATTTTCTGCGCATTGCCAAGTTCTTTGAGAACAATCTCGATGCTGGTGTGTGGCACAGTTCTCTCTTGGAGCGGATGACCCTCGATATCGAAGGGGTTCGGCCATCTCTCTTTGACCTCGAGTTCTCTAATAAAATTGGAGAACTTATGCGGTTCAGGCATCTTTTCCGCAATCTGTACAAAACCCCGCTGATTCCGCAGAAGGTTCTTTTTGCCAACCAGTATGCCAAAGATATCCTGCATGATTTTATCCCCTTCCATGAGCAGTTTGACCGATTTCTCCTGGACCTCAAAGGGCATCTTGAGGATGGAGAGTCGTAAACGGCTATGACTCGCGGCCATCGGTTCCTCGCCTTGCAGGGACGAAAAATATTCCCCATACTCCCCATATGGCAGTAAAAAAGGCTAAGGGTACCGGGACCACAGGAAAACTTAAAATAAGCAACGACTGGAATGCCATCAGCATTATTGCGCTGTCCCAGAATAATCCTTTAAAAGCAATCGCGGAGTTTGTGGAAAACAGTATCGATGCCCATGCCACGGAGATAACCCTTATCCGGGGAAAACAGGGGGGAGAGTATTATCTAAAGATCGTCGACAACGGCGACGGTATCGATGACTTCAGGTATGTGGCAACCCATATCGCCGATTCCATAAAGGCCCGGCTTAAAAAAGAGGGGGCCAGGGGGCTCCAGGGGGAGTTCGGCATAGGTCTTTTAAGTTTCTGGACCGTGGGCGAGACATTGACTCTCAGCTCCAGGGGAGCCGAGGGGATTACCCGGCGCATGAAGCTGGTTAAAAACAACCCGGGATACTCGATTACGGAAGAGAAAAACCTCCTTTCTTCGAAAGGAACGGAACTGCTTATCCGCCCCATCCTGTCGGGGGTGCGGCAGCTGACGGGGGAAAAACTTCAGAATTATCTGGCCTCGGAGCTGCGGGACAGGATCAATAAACAGAACGTTTTAATAAAAATCCATGACCGGACATCCCGCAAAGAGCTGATAGTCGAACCCCACAAGTTCAGCGGCCGTCTGCTGCACCATCTGCCCATGCCGGAGTGCCCCATGGGGGATGTTTACCGGGAGATCTATCTGAACGAGCAGTCTCCGGAGAACCGGGTAGCCCTCTACAAGAACGGTACCAGGGTTTTTCCTTCCCTGACCCGAATAGACCAACTGGCCTGTTCCCCCTGGAACTCCGGCTACCTTACCGGGATCATTGACGCCTCCTTTCTGCAGCTGACTCCGGGAACCCGGGACGGCATTATCTACGATGACGCCTTCGAGAGCTTTCTGATCTCCCTGGAACTCTTGGCCGAAGCCCTGATGCAGCTTATTGACGAACAGCAGCGGGCGGAGGAGGAGAAGGCCAGTCACCGTATCCTGCACCGGATATCCAAAGCGATCCGGGAAGCCCTCTCGTATCTGCCCGACGAGGAGTACGGCTGGCTTTCAATTGGGGCGGGGGGCAGAGGCCGCGGTCCGGTACAGACGGTAAAAACTGTCTACCTTGCAGGTGATGGAAGTGCGGAAACCGTCGCGGAAGTTCCCGGAGAGGACACTGAGGCCGCGCCGGTATTCATAAATGAAGCGGCCCCGGAAAAAGAGGAGGCCCAGAGGGAGTTTTTTGATATTCCCGGAGAGTTGTTCAGCGCGTCCATATCTCCCGGTAAAGCAGTCATTCCGGTGGGAGAGAAAAAGCGCTTTTCCGTCATTGCAAAGGACCGCAAAGGTGTCCGCCTGGACGCGGGTTTTTCTGTCCGCTGGGAGCTGACCGAGAAGCAGGGGGAGATAGATGATCCATCGAGTGTCTATATTACCTTCACCGCCCCCGAAGAACCCTGTGTAACGAGCCTGGGATGCATTGTAAACCAGGGGGAGACGGAGGTCCTTGCCGAATCGCTTATTACCATTACCGCCGAGCTGGAAGCGATCGGCGGCGGAACATCCCCCTCGGACCGTCGTAAGCGGGGCCTGCCGGGATACACCTACCGCAAGGCGCCGGGAGAGCTCTGGAGGAGCCGCTACGACGCCGAACGCGATCTTATCATCATCAACAACGGCCATGCTGACTTTATCTACGCCTCGAAGCAGAAAAGCCGCAAGCTCAAGTATATCTCCAAGCTTTTTGCCAAGGAGCTGGTACTGGCCAACTTCCCCGAGGTAAACCGGGAGCAGATTCTGGAACGGATGATCGAGCTGCAGCTGTATACGGAGGAGAACCTGTGAGGGAGGGGTTTGCCGGGGCATCATTGTATGAAATATGCGACTCCTATTTAGCGGAAGATATAAAGAAGATAGCGGCGCTTACGCGTAAGAAAATCCCCACGCGAAAGGCGGAGATTATCTCGTTTATTGGAAAAGAACTGGAGAATGAGGAGAATATCCTTCGCTATTGGAACAAGCTGGATGATTTACAAAAAGCTGCAGTATCCGAAGCACTCTATTCCCCTCCCTTTGGCACACGGAAATTCCTCTTAAAATATGGTACTCTGCCACACTACGGTCGTCACAGAAGCCATGAACACCGAATGCCGACGTATCTGAATTTGTTCATCTTCGATGACCAGATTCCGAAAGAACTGGTTTCTCCGCTGAAAAGATTTGTCCCCCGGCCCAGACAGGACAAACTACAATCAACCGTCACTGTTCCCACAGCAATCGGTCGTGAATACGGTACCGAACTAAGCGCTTTGAGTGATGTGACAACGGTATTACAGCTGATTGCACAGAACAAAATATCCGTAAGTGATAAGACGAAACTTGCGACAAAGACGAGTATTAAAAAGATTACAGAAGTGCTTGAAGGGGGCGACTTCTTTCCACCGGAAGAAAGAGAGTCAAAATGGGAGCAGATCCCCGGTCCGGTAAAGGCCTTCGCGTGGCCGGTACTCATGCAGTCCGGCGGCTTGGCCCGACTCAAGGGGTCAAAACTGGAATTAACCAAAGAAGGGAAAAAGGCCGCCGGTGACAGTCCGGAGCATACGATTAAGTTGTTGTTTCTGAAATGGATGTACTCCGAAATCCTCGATGAGTTTTCCAGAATCGACACGATTAAAGGACAGCGGGGCAAAGGGAAGCGGCATTTCTCATCCCCTGCCAGCCGGCGAGGGATGATTATAGACGCATTGAGGCAGGCGCCGGTGAACGAGTGGATAGCCGTTGATGAGCTTTCCAGGTACATGGGAGCAAACAGCCTCGATTTCTTTGTTACGTCCGATCGCTGGTCTCTCTATATTTGTGATCCGCAATATGGAAGCCTCGGGTACGATGGCTACGGGACCTGGAATATTGTTGAAAAGCGATACCTTCTTGCATTTCTGATGGAGTACCTTGCAACCCTCGGAATTATTGATCTGTATTATTCCGATCCCCGTGAGGCAGAACCGGATTTCGCTGATTTATGGGGTTCGGATGAATTGAAATTCATAAGCAGGTACGACGGTTTAACGTACGTACGAGTAAACGGGTTAGGAGCATGGTGCCTGGGCTGTTCAGAAGACTACAGTACTCCCCATCAGGAACAGAACCCTACGCTGACCGTCATGTCGAATTTCGAAGTGGTCGCTCAAGAGATGATAATGTCGGATAAAATCTACCTTGAGAGTTTTACCCGTGCTATATCCGATAACGTGTATCTGCTTGAACAAAATACCATTCTGAAAGCCCTGGATCGAGGGGATATAGTGGAGAGCATAACAGCCTTTTTACAACAGCGGAGTAATAGCGAATTGCCCGCAACTGTTTCCATGTTTTTATCGGATATTGGTAAACGGTCCAGAGCATTTGCACTAAAAGGAGACGCAATTATTATCGAGGCGAAGGACGCCGAACAGCTGATGATGGTCAGCATGGACCCGCAATTAAAAAGGCACATTTTATGCTCAAATGGCCTGTTTGTCGTTGTCCCGGAACAAGAGAAAACAGTTTTCCTGAAAAAGATGCGTGACAGGGGCTATGTAATACGCTGAAATAACATCGCATATAGGAGTTAAATGGTATCTGCCTTCCGGTAAAAGGAAAATACTGAAGTTTTTTGCATGACCGTCGATGACGGCCAGAAGCCAGAAGAGCAGTTGTGTTTTGAAAAAGTACAGCTTATCTTTACTGGAGTAAATGGAGCCGTTTAGAATAGCGGCAATCTCTTTGATTCCCGGTCCCCCGTCACTCTGATATTTATGGCCTGATGGACACGCAGTTGCCTGGCAGAAATCTTCCTGTGGGATTCTGATCCACCATCTTCCATCACTGGCAAGCTTGCGATCGAATCTTTCAACTATGAGAACCTTCTCCTCTTCGAAGAATTGTATCCAGCACTTTGGCATAGGGATACCGAATTTTTCGAGTGTTTTAAGGCAGAGCCATTCATTTTCCAGGGAAGTTGAAAGATCTATTCCCTGATGCCCCACCAGGCCCAGAGGGCGTTTAAAAATGTGTGTTGCAGGAGTGGTCCCCGTGGGACGGTGCCATCTTCCATGGTGTAAAAGAAAGGCTGTTTTTTCCTGAGCCCCTGCCAAGGATATACGAAATTCCTCCTGCTTTATCCCAAACGCCGGGCGGCTCCCTGTTTGCCTGCGAAGAGTTTCCGCCATCTCGGATGCATTCCGGGGAACCCCTGATATTGTTCTGATATCCGCCGGCTCAATTCCCTCGGGGATAATCTGGATAGCTCCAACACAGTCGCGGCCTATCTCGCTGAGAAGTTCAAACGCATTAGTTCCGGCAGTGCCTAATCGGGACTGTATTCTTAACCGGATGGCTTGTGAATCAGGTAGAAGATTATCAAAAAACGCGTCAACCATCGGACCACTATATGCGGAACTTCGGCCGATGATCGGCATGGAAAGGGATATGGGGCGTGAAAGCGGGTCTGCCGCCCATTCCGCAAGATATGTGAAGCTTGATTGCCTTCCTGTCTGCCAAAATCCCACCGGTCGGCCGTTCATTAGAATATTCAGTGCCCGGGGCAACCGCCTTCGGCCCATTTACCACTTCTCCTGCTGATATTCGGGCTCCACGTCACGATCGATGAGGTATAGTTCCAGCTCCAGGGCGGACAGATGTTTCAAAAGAGTTTCTACACTGCATTTTTCCGGATGGTTTTCCAGGAGGGATACAGTCTTTGGAAGCAGTCCGGATTTTCCGGCGGCTTCTTCCTGGGTTAGATGAAGATTCTTTCGTCCGGCCTTCAAAGTGTAGGCTAATTTAACGGGATTATTGATCAATTGATTCATTATCTCTCCAATCTACCCTGTGGGGTATATTGTCAAGTTTTACCCTGCAGGGTGTGAAACTACGCTCAAGTCACTGTATTCGGCATCCGGATGGAATGATATTGCGAGAGGCGATCCTCAAAGCCTTTAAGGGTCCTTTGCGAAACAGAGCCGAAGTGCTGATCGAAGAGCAGATGAACGACGAACTCTGGCATCTTGTTTTGGAAAATCTGTCTCTGGATGTCCTTGCAGCGTATGACGGCCATCTATTACCAGCACATATCGAAGATATCTGTGACCACTATAAACGTCTGATCCCGGAGTTCCGGAATCTGGCAAAGGTGCGCACACATTATCACAGAATAGCTGGACTGTTATCCCATCGGGCCGATATCCTGGGAGATGAATTTTGCACTGAAGTGGTCAGGCAGCTGTTTCAGTTATACCCCAATCGTCCCGCCATGCGGGATGAATTCAGACAAGTCGGACTTGTCGAGTAAAGGTAAGGATGCGTGGATAGAAGATAAATCAGAGGCTGCTCTGGCCATGTTTCGCACATATGTTTCCATACTCATAAGAACCATATCACCGTATCCGTTCTTGGTTACAAAAATGGGTTTGTCCTTCTCGTGGCAGATACGCTCCAATGTCATTAGAATTATCTATTGGACTGCTTCACATCATCGATCATGTGAGGTATAAGGGAACTATGGATGCCGGAGAAGGGAGTTCAGTGGCATGAACCTTTCAAATTTTGAACAGTACATTGATGTCCGGATTCTTGAACGGGGACGCGAATACTGGGAATCAGGGCGTGTCTCAAACATGCATTGGGACGATGAGTGCATCGTTGCCACCGTTCGGGGAGGCGATCTCTATCAGGTGGAGATTGATCTGGAGGGGGCGCAAATAGATTCTGTATTCTGCGATTGTCCCTATGATTGGGATGAGTATTGTAAACATGTCGTCGCCGTATTATTTGCCCTGAAGCATGATGGTATGCCGGAATCTGACCGGGAAACGCTGGATGATATCATCCAGGCCATGAGTCCCGAGGAGATGCGATCCCTACTTGGAGAAATTCTTTCAAAAGAGCCAGAGTGGCGTGAAAGGATTATGGCGCGCTGCGCGACTGAACCGGACGATATTTTTAGTCGGTATTCTGCTCTCCTAAAGGAGCAAATTTACAGCTTTTCCGACCGGGGTGGTTTCATAGGATACCATCAAGCTCATGATGTTGGTTGTCTGGGAGATGATATCCTTGCTGAAGTCGAGACTCTTATTATCGATGAGGAGTTCGACCAGGCCTTTGCGATAAGTAAAGCGGTAATCCTGACTTTGAATGAGGCAATTGAGCAGGCAGATGACTCGAACGGGTATATCGGCGGTGCGGTGCAAAACGCCCTCGGCTGCCTGCGGAGGATTGCCGGTGCGTCTAATGTTTCCGGCGATATCAAGGATGACCTTTTTGAATTCCTGACCGACGTAAATCTTCTTGAGCAGTTTACCGATTTTGACTGGCATTATGACCTGATGGAGATCGCCGTCGAGTTGGCCGATACTGAATCTCGCGAACAACGGCTATTTTCTGTTGCAAGACGGCTGACCGGTTTTGATGATGATATTTCCCGCTATGCATATGCATGGTATCAGCAGCTGCGACTCTCCTACCTTACAAAGTTTGCATCCTTCTCGGAAGCCGAATCCTTCATTGATGAGAATATCGACGTTCCCGAAATCCGAAGCATGAAGCTGGAAAAACTGTATAAGGACGGTCAATATGATGAAGTTATCCGTATTGCCCGGCTGGGAGTTGCGCAGGATAGTGAACTGCCGGGGCTGGTCCGCAGGTGGCAGGCGTGGGTTCTGAAAGGAGCCGAAGGAAAGAAGGACAGTGATCTTCAGAAGGAGGTTCTGAAGCAGCTTTACTTCGATTCTTACGACCTCAAGTATTACAAAAAACTCAAATCGCTCTTTACGACATCCGATTGGCTGGATATTCGACAAGAGATCCTGCAAGCATTCGACGGGCATTGGCGCAGCAGAGCAGAGTTACTGATTGAAGAGCAGATGAGTGATGAACTCTGGCGTCTTGTTTCAGAAAATAAATCCCTCGATGTCCTTGAGGCTTATGATACCTATTTAGTGCCGGAATATACAGAAGAGATACGTGATCATTATCTCCATCTGATTCCGGAGTTTCTGAATCTGGCAAAGGGCCGCACGCATTATCAAAGAATAGCTGGGCTGTTATCCCATCGAGCCAATATCCTGGGAACTGAGTTTTGTGGTAATGTGGTCAGCCAACTATTACAGTTGTACCCAAATCGGCCCGCCATGCGGGATGAATTCAGGCAGGCTGGACTTGTCAAGTAAATATAATAGTGTTTATGCAGGCCCTGCGCTTGCTCTCGGGATTTTCCCCTGGAAAACCCTGCCGCAAGCTTGGGCTTGCAAATCCCGTCCGGGATTTACTGCGGGCAGGACTCTCATCCTCCGACTCCTGGCGGAGCCTCCGGGTTATGAGCCGCAGCGGTGTCTTTACCATTGGTTTTTTTATCTGTATATATAGTAGCACTTTGGCTGTTTGTCTGCAAGGGCGGAGTTCCATGATTTGCTAACTGTAACCAGGGTTTTGGTGTCAGTTTCCTGGTTACACTGCAATTCCCTCTGATGCGATTATATGTTCCAATGAGCCATTCTGTTGGCTTCGAGATGTGAAATCCTGCTCGGAGAGAACAAATATATCCATGGCCATGGAAAGGTACTTTCTGGCTTCGACACGGGTGTCATATATCAGGTCAAAGGGATCTGCCGATAGGGACGGGAAAATTACACATAGGTCCAGATCACTGTCCGTGCTGGTGTTGCCGGTAGCTTGAGATCCAAACACAATGAAACGTGCTTCGGGGAAGGTCTCCTTCAATCGTTCTATAGCTTGTAGGATCTGATCATTCACTCTGCGCCCCATCCATGAGGTCCCGTTTGATGACTCTCCCGGCCTTTACATCCTGAACTGCTTGTAACAATCGTCCGGTGTTCTCTGGGGTACTTAGCAGGTGGTTGGTGGTTGTCCAGCCATTGTAGTCTGTAAGGGACATCACCACTACGTCCTTACCATTCTCTGAGGTAATTACTGCCTCCGTAGAGCTGTCCACAATCTCGTCAATCAGCTGTTTGAGATTACTCTGGGCTTCGGCATAGGTTACCTCTCTCATGATGTCCTCCTAATACTTCAAACTGCATGTTCAGGGGACTGAACGGGTTGGAAGGAGAATATTTCATCCTTCGACTTCAATGAAATCTACAGTAATTCCTGGTAGTCACGCTTCCCATAGATAACACGGATGATGCGGACTTCTTTCTTCTGTTCATCCACAGTATACAATGCTAAGTACTCATGAATAATGAGCTTTCTGTATCCCTTCGACGCTAAAATTGCTTCCTGAACAGGGCTGCCGGTAAGGGGAAACTCCTTCAGCACGCCAATTCTCTCCTCGATCTTACTAACAATCTTGATCGCCGAGTTTATATTTAGAAACTCTTCCCTAATATATTTGTAGATACTGCGGAGGTCTTCATGGGCTGTTCGGGTAAAGAGGATCTTATACTTCGGTTTCAAAGAACTCTTTCCTTAGGCTCTTAAACACCGAATCGGAGGCGATAAAGTTTCCTTTCCGCACATCCTCTTCACCCTCGGCAATCTTGCTGAACAATTCGGCCCTGGCCATCTTTCGTTCGTACGTTTCCATACTCATCAGGACCATATCTCCGTATCCGTTCTTGGTTACAAAAATGGGTTCGTCATTCTCATGGCAGATCCGGGATATCTCGGTGGTATTGCGAAGTTCCTTAATTGGTATTATTTGTGGCATAGTCGCCTCCATTGCATTATTATGCTATAATTATGCTACTATTTTGGTGGAAAATCAATTGTTAGAGGGGAAAATCACCCAAAATCCTCCCACTCGGCAACCCGTTCCATCATTTGCTCGGTGGATAAGTTAAGGATCTCGGCCGCCCGGGAGATGGAAATCTTCTCCTCCTCTACGGCTCTCCTGACGAGGCGGCTCAGGCGGTCAGCATAGAAATCGAATGGCTTTAGTCCGAAGGGTTCCGATCCCTCCGGGAAGGGTTCCTTTTTAAAGGACAGCTTCTTGTTGTACTTGGCTTCATAGAGCTGCTGGAAGCGAAGCCAAATCATGTCATCTACAATCCCTTTCTGCTTAAGGCGGTAGAGGACGGTCTTGCAGCTCACCTTGAAGATGCTCTTGATCTTCATAACCCGTTCTACGAAGGGCATACCTGCAGCTTCTTCCCACTCGGAGTTAAAGCCCTGCTCTGGCATGAGGAAGTAACCGGCAAAGAGGTCCGCTTCCTTCTCCTGGGTTTTGTTCTCAGAGCGTGCCTTCCCATCGTAATCCGACAGGTGCATCAGGAGATGCCCGAGCTCGTGAGCAGTACTGAATATCTGTCGCTCGATACTGATCCGTTCCCAGGTATTGATGATTATGGCCGGACCCTTATCGTCCTCACCAACGGATAATCCATTGAAGGCGTCCGAGGAGTAGGGAAGGGCCAGGATCTTGATGTCACAGCGCTCCAGCAGGCCGCAGATATCATGAATAGGCTCATCAGATTTCAGTCCTATAATCTTTCTCGCTTCTTCTGCGTACTGGATAGGAGATAGTTTTCCTGAGGTCCCTGCAAGTATGTGGAGTTTATATTCTTCTTTATCCGACAGCAGCACTTCAAGGTAGGCGAAGTCATTCAGCCATTTGGAGACCTGGGCCAGGATCTGCTCTCGCCTGTTCATCTTGCTTCTTGCCCGGAAACGTACGGCGGAGAGTTCTCCGATGGGCTTAACAAGATCCTGGAGCCGACAATCCAGGGCCTTACTTATGGCCAGCAGGGTATTGGTCCTTGGGAGTCCCTTCTTCCTTTCAATATTCTTGATAGCTGGAAGGGAGACTCCAGACAGCTCGGAGAGATCTTGCTGGGTAAGCTTCTTCTTGCTTCTGTAGCGCTTAATGTTGGATGAGAGGATATCAGTATTCATATTGTCAGCTCGTGATTAAAGTATACCTTTTAACAAGAAGTATAGCAAGAGTATATTTTATGTTGGGTATAGCAGTCTAAACGGGTGAATGAGACCATCTGTCAAGGAATACTCGATGGTTCAGGATATTTGGTGAAGAAAAGATATTAGAATGGAATATCATCTTCAAACTCGTCAGAATCTTGATCAGAATCACTCTCGGGTTCAACTGGTACTCGTTTAGCGACATTATATTTACTCCGTATCTCTAAAACACAGTCCTGCTTCTTAAGTTCAGTGATGAAGTCCTCTCTATCATTTAGCTTGATAATCAAGGGGGACTCAGATGCCAGTGCATTCCCATACGCAACAGCATGTCTCTCCTCAAGGGTTGACAGTAGCCCTGCGTAATCATCTCCTAAATATGTTTCAAGGAATCCTATACCCGTCGTATCATAAGTTCTCAGAGCAAATATATTGTTGCACTGGTTCAGAATGCTCTTTGTTACATTTGCTGTTCTTTGCGTTACTACCACACAACCTAATCCGTACTTCCGTCCCTGAAGAATTGCTCTTGCAGTTCTGGCAGTTGCGGACTTTTCCCCCTCTTGAGCTATGGAGTGGAACTCGGGGATCAATGAATGTGCCTCCTCGAATATGACACAGACCTTAGCCCGATCTGTCATTTCAGTATTGATACAACCCAGAACTGACTCTGTAAAGACAGAGACAACCTCCGGGGCACTCATTGATACAAAACTTGCTTCATCGTTAAATGGCCTTGAATCTTGTTTCATGACTTCAAAGAACTCGGGGTTTACAATTCGTAAACAACGCTCAGATTGTAAGAATTCTTCAACATGTTCTTTAACCGCGCGAATAAAAGTCTTTGTCCCGCCTCCGTCCTCGACCGTTCTCTCCACATTTGTGTTAACTCTACTGGTTTGGTCTTGTATAGATTGGTCAGTTGCATCGTCTATGTCAGGAGCGTAGAAATCAGATAGATATCCTGCATACTGATTCGTGATGTCAAAACAGATTACCTTAATTCCGGCAATAATCATTCTGGATATCAACTCAAAAGTTAGAAAACTCTTTCCGCTTCCTAAGATACCAAGAACTGCAGTGTTATGAGTAACAAGGCGAAGGGGATCTGCAGATATATAAAAACTTGTATTGGGAACATAGCCAATGCTGTTGAACTGAAACTCGCCTGATTTATCGTCCCATCGATAAACCGGACTGTACATGGAGGGAAGCCATTTCCTCATTCTAAATCGCTGTTCTTTTTCGAACCATTCTCCAATTTTACGCGCGGTAACCTTGGTAAACCCAAGAGTTGATTTGTCATCAAGCTGATCATATGAAGTCTCTGCTCCGGTGACCTGGTATAGTATTCGAGAACTTCCTACTTCAGCTTCGATCATCAAGCCATCACTCACCGAATCAATACTACCTGTATGATGAAACTTGACTGCTTCCAAATTGCTTTGGTCTATCACAAATCCAAGTAAACTTTCCTTTGTAATCGTGTCTCGTTTCATCCACCCCTTATATATCGATTCACCAAGTAGACTCTCATTCGTAGGAGTCGAGATAGCATCTTGTATAAGGATATAGATCCACCTCTCTGTTGTGAGATCAGCGGTAGCCAAAGGTATGCCCTCCCAAGCACAGCCTTTAGAATCAGTGACAACAAGGCTGTCGCCTGGATTGAGAAATTGTGAGTCGGAGATCCTGGCGATTGCAATGCCCGGATTGTGGAACAGTCTGACTTCTCCAATTGGCTCCATTAAAGCACGATGGATCGTGCGATTTCTTCCTATTAACTCAGTAACAATATCTACGATTTGTTCGATGGGTGAAGCAAAGCATATTAGGACCCAAAGCCCAAGGATACTAAGCGCATACCCCAGATTCGAGAAGTATAAAGGTGCAAGTGCAAAGAACATTGCTAAAACATATAAAAGACTAGCAGAGCCCAGCCTGATTGATAATCGGTAAACTACTCGATTTAGGTTCTTAAGGTTTCCGTTACGGTTTGTAATGGTGGCGATAACAGATAGAAACAAGATTCCCATTACGTACCATAATGAAATCTGCCGGGCATAGTTGAAAACATAAATATAGGATTCAGGCACGGCAGTTTCCATCTGTGTCAGTAAAAGTAAAATAGCGATCGAATTGGCAGTTACATCTACAGGACGTTCAAAAAATGGTGTAGTTAGAAGAGCTAGTATCAAGTACGCTGCGGCAACCATAAACCATGCGCCTAATCGTTCAGATATGTTTGGTAATCCGCCCTCAAATACATAGCAGATAAGCAGGAGTAGGGCTGTGATGATTATCAGGGATATAAGTCGGCGGATAAAACTCATGGGTGTTATAAACCTCTTTCATGGTCTCCAAAATAAGTACTTCGGGAATGACTCCAGGCTATCTTCGTAGTATCGGTATCATTCCACATTGAATATTCCCCGGCGGCAAGGTACTTGTTTTAAAATCATCGTCATTTCCCTGTTATTAACTTCAACAATTTATGTATTGGATCGCTTTGTCTCATAGTGTATCATAATAACATCGATTATCAACAAATGAGGTCACCGCTGCATGATCACCGGAGAAATTAAGAACCAAATCAGTCAAATATGGAACGCCTTCTGGGCTGGCGGAATCGCGAACCCCATGGAAGTTATCGAGCAGATGACCTATCTGCTGTTCATTAAGCGTCTGGATGAGCTTCATACAGCGCGGGAGAAGAAGGCCAACCGCCTCGGGCGGGATATTGAGAATCCCATCTTCCCGGAGGGGATCAATCCTGGCTCCAAGAGGGAGCGTTCCTATGACAGCTTGCGGTGGACCAAGTTCAAGAATCTCGACGCCAATACCATGTACGAGGTGGTCTCCGAAGAGGTCTTCCCCTTCATCAAGTCCATGGGGGATGCCGACTCAACCTATTCGGCTCACATGAAGGATGCAAGGTTCACTATTCCGACGCCGGGACTTCTGGCCAAGGTGGTGGATATGCTGGATGCCATCCCCATGGAGGATCGTGATACCAAGGGCGACCTCTATGAGTTCATGCTCGGAAAGATCGCCACCGCCGGGCAGAATGGTCAGTTCCGCACCCCCCGGCATATTATCAAGATGATGGTGGAGATGACCGCTCCCCAGCCCCGGGATAGTATCTGTGATCCGGCCTGCGGTACGGCGGGCTTTCTGGTGGCGGCGGCGGAATACCTGCGGGATCATAACCCCGAGATCTTCTCTGATGCCGATGCCATGCGCCGGTTCAACCGGGAGACCTTCAACGGATTCGACTTCGATTCCACCATGCTGCGGATCGGGTCGATGAACATGCTCCTTCACGGCATCGAGAATCCAGACATCCAGAACCGGGATTCCCTGTCCCAGAGTCATGCGGCAATTGAAGAGCAGTTTACCCTGATCCTGGCCAATCCCCCCTTTGCCGGATCCCTCGACTATGAGAGCTGTGCCAAGGACCTGCAGATGATCGTGAAAACCAGGAAGACCGAGCTGCTCTTTGTGGCTCTCTTCCTGCGCCTGCTGAAACCCGGCGGCCGGGCGGCGGTTATCGTTCCCGATGGAGTCCTCTTCGGATCATCCAAGGCCCATAAGGCACTAAGGCAGATTATCGTTGAGAACCAGAAGCTGGATGCGGTGATCTCCATGCCTTCCGGGGTCTTCCGACCCTACGCCGGAGTTTCCACCGCTGTGCTGCTCTTTACCAAGACCAACTCCGGGGGAACCGATACGGTCTGGTTCTACGACATGAAGGCTGATGGCCTCTCCCTGGACGATAAGCGGAGCCCCCTGGACGGGGAGAAGCATGAGAACAACAACATCCCCGACATTATCACCCGGTGGAAGAATCGGAAGAAAGAGGCAGACCGGAAGCGCACCGATCAGTCCTTCCTGGTACCCAAGGATGAGATAGCCGATAACGGGTACGACCTGTCCGTTAACCGGTATAAAGAGATCGTCTACGATGAGGTGGAGTATGATCCTCCTCAGAAGATTCTGGCGGATCTGAAGGCTCTGGAGGCAGAGATTCAGCAGGGGATGGATGAGCTTGAAGGGATGTTGAGGTGAACTGGAAAGTAACCCAATTGAGTAATATTGCTGATATTGAACGGAAATCAATATCCCCAGATAATATTGTAAACGGTACTTTTTACGTAGGCTTAGAGCACATAAGCAGTGCTGGCAACTTTGTTGATGTTTCTGATGTCAGCAATGGAGATTTGGCAAGTAATAAATTTGTGTTCGATGAGAAACATGTTCTATTTGGAAAACTTCGCCCATATCTTAATAAAATCGCCCGACCTAATTTCTCTGGGATATGTAGCACTGATATTCTTCCGATTAGACCGAGAAAAGAACTTGACCGGTCTTTC
The DNA here is from genome assembly GCF_963668165.1 of Marispirochaeta sp. Classification (NCBI taxonomy): domain Bacteria; kingdom Pseudomonadati; phylum Spirochaetota; class Spirochaetia; order Spirochaetales; family Spirochaetaceae; genus Marispirochaeta; species Marispirochaeta sp. The sequence goes on from NZ_OY764209.1 coordinate 2,167,254, forward strand.
CTGTACTATTGGCTGAGAACTCCTGAAATGGTCGGTCTATCAACAAATAGGTCCTCTGGTGCTAATCTTCCAAGATTATCTCCAAAAGAACTGGCTAAGTTTCCTATCCCCCTCCCTCCCTTTCCGGAGCAAAAGCGAATCGCCGCCATCCTGGATCAGGCCGATGCCTTGCGGGAGAAGTGAACTGCGCCCAATTGTCAAGACAGTTTTATAGGAAGTTTAAGGTGTACTCCTCCCTCCTGTTTTATTCTACGCTGCCAACGGCAGCGGGTTCTCCGTAGCGAATGATTGATGCATCTCTTCCGGTGTCCTGTACTCCAGCGACTGGTGTAGCCGTTCGGTGTTGTAGAACGTGAAGTAGTGTTCAATCCCATGATGTAATTCCACCATGCTCTCATATGACCGCAGGTAGATATCCTCATATTTCAATGAGCGCCACAGTCGTTCGACATACACATTGTCCGGTGCGCGGCCAACCCCGTCCATGCTGATCTCCACCTGGTGTTCTTCCAACACCGACAGGTAGGCCCTGCTTGTGAACTGGCTACCCTGATCCGTGTTAAAGATCGCCGGGACCCCATAGGTCTCGATCGCCTCCTGCAGCGCGGCAACACAGAATGACGGATCCATGCTATTCGAAAGCCGCCAGCTCAAGACCTTACGAGAGTACAGATCCACTATAGCCACCAGATAGACGTGCCCCTGCGGAAGACCAATATAGGTGATATCACTGGCCCAAACCTGATTGGGATGCCGTATTTGCTTACCGCGCAACAAATACGGATATTTCTTGTGATCGTTGCGTGCCTTGCTCAGATTTGGCCCAGGATATAATGCCCGCAGTCCAAAACGCTTCATCAGCCGCCTGACTCGTTTTCTGGTCAGGTGAGGATGCTCGGGTAACAGCACTCGTGATACTTTGCGATAGCCGTAAAAGGGGACCTTCTTGTGATACTCCAGAATGACTGTGAGATCCTCCAGATCCGTCTCTGTTCGCATATCTCGGCCTTTGCGGTAGTAGGAGCTCCGAGTGACCTCAAGAGTACGACACTGCTGCGCTATGCTCAGCTCGGGATGGTTCGGATCAATCATTCCGGATCTTTCCCGTAATACTCGCGGTGTTTTTTTTTGAGGAATTCGTTCACAACTGTCAGTTCTCCAACAGTTCGCAGCAGTTGGTCGCGCTCCTGCTCAAGCCTGCGCTCCTCTTCTCGCTTCTTATTAGGACGCTCGAAAGTCGCAGGAAGATTGTCCGGCAGCTGCTTTTTCCACTGCGATACCTGGTTCGGATGCACATCGTATTTAAGTGCAATCTGCTGTATGGTCTCCTGCTCCTTGATAGCCTCAAGTGCCACTTTCGATTTGAATGCGGTGTTGTAGCTCTTCCTCATGGTACTACTATACCTCTCTGCTCCCTGGAAGGCGAGAGTTACACCTTAAAGGCACCCCCAGAAGCTGTCTCGTTTCCTGGGCTCATTATAAAGCGTCGGGCGGCCATTGCCAAGCTGGATGAACTGCTTCAGTCGGTGTTTCTGGATATGTTTGGTGATCCGGTGACGAATCCGAAGGGGTGGGATGTTTATAAAATAAAAGAGTTTGCGGAGGTGAGAATTGGACCTTTCGGTAGTCTTCTTCACAAACATGACTATATTGCGAACGGTATACCACTAATAAATCCAAGTCACATCATCGGAGGAAAAATTGCCCCCGATTCATTATTTACTATATCAGAAGAGAGAGCAAAATCACTTCAGAATTATCGCCTTCAGTATGGGGATATTGTACTTGGAAGAAGGGGTGAGATCGGTCGTTGTGCCGTGGTAAGGAAAGGTCATCATGGCTATTTATGTGGTACAGGAAGTATGTTTATCAGGCCGACCGAGGTAGCTGATGCTGATTTCATACAGAAGACCATATCAAGTCCTTCGGTAGCATATAATCTCGAATCCAATGCGAAGGGTATAACTATGAAGAATCTTAATTCTTCAATAGTGGAGGAGTTTGAATTACCTTTACCTGACATCAAAGCACAAACACATTTCTCATCCATAAAACATAGAATTGAAAAAGAGATTGATACTCAAAAGGAGATGCTATCAATCTTGGACACTCTCTTCTCCTCCCTCCAACAACGAGCCTTCCGAGGTGAACTATAAATAACGCCGGAGTGCCAAAACACTCCGGCTCCCCTCAATTCGGAGGTGTGCGGCGATGCTTTCTTACCGGAACCGTTTTAGGCCCCGGCTTTCTTCCCGGTCCTTTATGGGGCGGCGAAGAAGGAGTAGACCTGCGGTGTTTCCTCACCGGAACTGTTTTGCCAGCCATTTGGATCTCCTCGAAACTGTGCTGCGCAGTATCACACAATTCGTGACACGAATCACCCGAGTATCTGAATTGACAGACCAACAGGTAGGAGCTATAGTTCAAGTGCTAATCAAGAACCAGGGCTTCATTCCGTGATATCTGCGGGTGAAGCCTTTTTTAGCTTCACAGCAGAAGAATAATACTGTCAGTGTAAAAAGTCAATTCTAATGCGTAATAATCCGCGCATTATGTTTGACGTTTGCTATCAACTGCTCTATACTGGACAAGTGAAGTTTCATTTCATCAATCGGCACCTTAAGACGCTTTACGAAACTGGGAGATCAAAGAAATATCCCCTGCAAAAGCAGGTCATTCACAGCTTCTTTCAAGTCATGGCTGCCGTTGATGCAGCCGTGGACATTCATGACCTCCAGCAGCGTCCATCCTTTAATTTTAAGCGTATGAAGGGGACAGAGAGCCGTTTTTCTCTCCGCATCAACAGAAAATACCGACTGGAAGTAGAGATAGACTGGGAGAATGAGGAGAAAACCATCGGGATTCTCAGGATTGATGAAATCAGCACACACTACCAATAGGAGGCAGACATGAGCACCGACAATACGGCTAAACCGTTTCTCAACATTAGTGCCGGGGATATGATAAAACGCGAACTGGATTACCTTGGATGGACCCAGGAAGATCTTGCCCAGGTAACCGACATCTCCCGAAAGACCCTCAGCAGCATCATGAACGCCAAACAGAAGCTCCTCTTCGAACATGCGGTGAAGCTGAGCGAAGCCCTGGGAGGGAGTCCCGAATCTTGGATGAATATCGATGCCCGTTACTGGCTCAACCAGAACGATCCGGGGGAAGGGCTTAGCCAGACCGAGAGGAAAGCCCGGATCAGGAGGTACGTTCCGGTTCTGGAGATCCACCGAAAGGGCTGGTACAAGGGAGGGAAAAGCGCCGATGACTATGAGGCAACCTACCGCAAAATCTGGGGAGAAGAAGATCCGGCCATCACCTTTGATGTATACGATAACTACCGGGAAAATGAAAAGTACTGCGCCCGCCGTTCCAAATCGGACGAAGAGTATACCCTCAACTACAGCATCACCTGGTACCGGATCGCCAAAAGGCGATGTGAGGAAATCACCGTGCCCCCTTACAATCGGGAAAAACTTGCAGACACTGCCGAGAATCTCCTGGCTTACACCACAAGAAAAGAGGGCATCGCCGAAGTGATCAGGGATCTGAACCAAGGGGGCGTCAAATTCCTTCTCCAACCCCATCTCTCGAAAACCTATCTTGACGGCGCCTCCTTCTTCTCCGACGGGAACCCGGTAATCGTCTATACCGCCCGTTATAACCGAGTCGACAACTTCTGGTTCACCCTGGCCCATGAGATGGCCCATCTACTGCTCCACTTCAAAGAGAGCATCGAAGGCTTTTTCCTTGATGATCTGATGGACCGAACGGAGAAATCGAAACTGGAAAAGGAAGCCGATGAAAAAGCTGAGGAGATCCTCCACGTAAAGGAAATCCTTATGCGTGCAGAGCCCCATCGCAATTACTTTACTGAAGGAACGCTTGAGAGCATCGCCGCCGAAATCGGTGTCGACCTCTCCCTGCTTCTGGGGATTCTGCAGTACCACGGCTTTGTGGACTATCGGAGGCTCAACAAGTATAAAAAGCCGGTAATGGAACTCCTTCCGGAAGGGGTGTGAGCTGATAGCAAATCGAGTAGGTATATATACCTACTCGATTGATCTCTCTTTCTAAAACTCACCATACCCAACAAGCATCAATAAGAAAACAAGAGACAGACAAGAGACAGAGAGTCTAGCATTGTGCTAAACTTGTTTGTGCAGGATACAAAACACCGATGTATGTAGGGGATGATGAAAAGTACCGATGAGCAACTTCACCTTCCTTAAGGCCGAATATTCTGAACTCTTCCCCGACGCCAAAAGAGTGGAAGAGCTTGCTCTCTCCGATCCCCGGGGAAGTTGTTTCTATGCCAGACTGACTCTGGAGCATACTGTGGAGTGGCTTTATGATCATGACCGCTCTTTGCGGCGCCCCTACGAGAACCGACTGGGGGCCATGATTCATGAGCGGACCTTCCAGCAGCTTCTGCCGCCGTCCCTCTTTGCCAAGGTCAAGGCCATTCAGCGGGCGGGGAACGAAGCCGCCCACTCCCAGCGGGAGATTCGCTCCGTTGATTCGTCAAGAATCTGTAAGGAACTCTTCCATCTCCTCTACTGGGTGGCCCGAACCTATACGCGCCTGAGTGATCCCAAGGAGCTGGATGTTGCCTTCGATCCTGAGCTCCTTACGCCTCCGCAAAGAAAAAAGAAGGTAAAGGTTGTCGTCTCCTCTACCGCCTCCCTCAAGAAGAAGGAGGAGGCCCGGGAGAGGGAACGGCAGGCCCATGAGAAGGCTATTGCCGAGCGGGAAGCTGCTATCAAGGCCCAGGCCCGTACCCTGGAAGAGCGGGAGGCGGTTCTGGCCCGGATGGACGCCGAACTGGCCCAGCTCCGCTGTGAACTGGCGGAGGCGAAGGACCGGAACATCAAGGTTCCCGACAGCCACGATTATACCGAACAGGAGACCCGCAAGCTCATCATAGACCAGCTTCTGGTGGAAGCCGGGTGGACCATCGGGTCTAATGTCTCCGAGGAGTATCCTGTTACCGGCATGCCCAACGCCAGGGGCGAAGGCTTTATCGATTATCTTCTATGGGGAGCCGACGGCCTTCCCATAGCGGTTGTTGAGGCGAAGAAGACATCCGTCGATCCCCATGTTGGGCAGCAACAGGCCAAGCTCTATGCCGACTGTATCGAATCCATGCACGGCCGCCGGCCGGTTATCTTCTTCACCAACGGCTATGAGAGCTGGATCTGGGATGACCATACCGGCAGCATCCGCGAGCAGCAAACGAAGTTTGCGACCGGCGGATACCCCTCCCGGATGGCTCAGGGCTTCTATACCCAGGATCAGCTCCAGTTGCTCATAGAACGGCGTAGTTCCCGGCAGAGCCTCCAGGGGCAGGATGTAAAGAAGGAGATTGTGGACCGGTACTACCAGATCCGGGTTATCCAGTCCCTGGGAGAATCGTTCATGCAGGCCCAGCGCAAGGGGCTCCTGGCCATGGCCACCGGTACCGGGAAGACCAGAACGGTGATCGCCCTGGTGGACCTCCTGATGCGCCGGGGATGGGTCAAACGGGTCCTCTTCCTGGCCGACCGGGTGGCCCTGGTCAATCAGGCGGTTAATGCCTTTAAGGCTCATTTGCCTGAAGGAAGTCCGGTGAATCTGGTCACCGAGAAGGATAAAACCGGCCGGGTCTACGTCTGTACCTATCCCACCATGATGGGATTGATCGACCAGATGGCCGATGGCCGCCGCCGGTACGGTGTGGGGCACTTCGATCTCATCGTTATAGATGAGGCCCACCGGTCGGTCTATCAGAAGTACGGGGCTATCTTCGATTATTTCGATTCCCTGTTGGTCGGCTTAACCGCCACTCCCCGGGACGAGGTTCATCACGATACCTATCACCTCTTCGACCTGGAGACCGGTATCCCCACCGATGCCTACGGGCTGCAGGAAGCGGTGGATGACGGCTACCTGGTTCCCCCCAGGGCGATCTCCGTCCCTCTGAAGTTTCAGCGGGAGGGGATCAAGTACGATGATCTCTCCGAGGATGAGAAGGAGCACTGGGAAGGCCTGGACTGGGGAGATGATGAGACTCCCGAAGTGGTGGATGCCTCTGCGGTGAACAAGTGGCTTTTCAATGAAGATACGGTGGACAAGGTCTTAAAGCATCTGATGGAGAACGGCTTGAAGGTGGAAGGGGGAGATACCCTCGGCAAGACGATTATCTTCGCCAAGAATCATGAACATGCCCTCTTCATCGAGAAGCGGTTTAACAAGCACTATCCCCATCTCAAAGGCCACTTCGCCAGGGTCATCGACAACTATGCCACCTATGCGCAGTCCCTGATTGACGATTTCAGCACCCCCGCCAAGTATCCTCAAATAGCCATCTCAGTGGATATGCTGGATACCGGCATTGACGTTCCCGAGGTGGTGAACCTGGTCTTCTTCAAGATCGTCAGATCCAGGACCAAGTTCTACCAGATGATCGGCCGGGGCACCCGGCTCTGTCCCGATCTCTATGGACCGGGAGAGGATAAGAGCTCCTTTTTCATCTTCGACTTCTGCGGTAATCTGGAGTACTTCGGGGAAAACCCTGAAGGTGTCGAGGGCAGTGAAACCGTTCCCTTATCAAAGCGTCTTTTCCTGAATCGCCTCCAGCTCATAGAAGAACTGCAGGGCCCTGCCGCTCAGGGCGATGATAAAGAAGCTCTCCGGGAACTGACGGATGAGGTTCGGGACATTCTCCACCAGGAAGTATCCGCCATGAATATCGACAACTTTATTGTGCGGTCTAAGCGTCAGTACGTGGAGCGCTTCCAGAAGCGGGAGAACTGGGATCACCTTTCCGGTGAGGCTTTAGGTGACCTGGTTCACCATGTAGCGGGGCTCCCCAGCGAACAGGAGAAGGAAGACATTACCGCCAAACTCTTCGACAATACCTGCTTAAAGCTGCAGTTGGGGCTGTTGAACAGCTCTCCCGCCTTCATAAAACTTCAGCAGCAGGTCCGTGAGATGGCCTCCGACCTGGAAGAGAAATCCTCGATCCCCATGGTAAAGGCTCAAATGCAGCTGATCCACGAGGTTCAGACAGACGAGTACTGGGAGGGCATTACCCTGCCGATTCTGGAGACCCTTCGGAAGAAGCTCCGTAACCTGATCCAGTTTATTGAGAAGAAGAAACGCAAGGTCGTCTATTCGGTCATTCAGGATGAGTTGTATGAGAATGAAGCACATGAGGTTCCCATCGACGGGATAGGCGTCGGGATCGATATGGTCCGGTACAGGAAGAAGGTGGAGGCCTTCATCCGTTCCCACGATAACCATATTGTAATCAGGAAACTCCGGTACAACAAAGCCCTTACTCCTCTCGACCTGAAGGAACTTGAACGCTTTCTCTTTGAGTCCAGCGAGGTGGAGAGCCGGAAACAGTTCGAAGCAGCCTTCGGCAAGCAGGAAAACTTGAGCCTCTTCATCAGGTCTCTGGTTGGACTTGACCGGGGCGCCGCCAAGGACGCCTTCTCAAAATACCTGGACACGACCCGGTTCAACGCCAATCAGATCCGCTTTATCGAGATGATCATCGACCACCTGACCCGCAAGGGCACCATGGATGCCGGAATGCTCTATGAAGAACCCTTTACCGGTATTCACTACGAAGGTGTCGAGGGAGTCTTTGAAGATGCTGCCGTTGGAGAAATCATCAGCTTAATCCGGGCTATCAATGCGAATGCGGAAGGGAGTTCGGTGGCTTAGGCAGGATTTCAAAGACGATAGACTATGCGTACTTATCTCTTCATATTTCTGTTAATACGGGCAACAAAAGCTGTTTCTGCCGATGTGTCGGTGATGCTGCCTACGATCGAGTCATAAATTACACCAATTGTTTGACTGTTTGAGCGTTGGTTTGCCAATTGTCCCAATGTCCACTTAACCAATGCAATCGATCCTATACCTGTACTGATACCTAATCCAAGATTACCAGACTTCGCGGTAACATAAGGCCCGACTACTCCTATGGATGCTTCAATTAATCCTCCAATATTTAGACGGGACAGCCGTTCTGATCGCTTTTCCACTATCCTCACATGTTTATTAAAGTCTGAGATAGCACTTGATAGCTCTTCCTGTTGAAGAGAGTTTCTTGTTGCAGGTTCAATTAGTCGCTTCAGGCCAGTTCTATCTGCCGATCCTATCTCATCAATCAGTTCCATAATTGGCATCTCATTATCAACAGCAAGAATACCCTCAATAATTATGCCGGACTTAGTTGCTGCAGTGACATATGGGTATTTTTTAAATCCCGAGTATAGCGCAGCCAAGTTCTCAGCATTGCGGTATTCGTCATACCCATCCACTTGGGTAGGAATCATATCAGCTTTCAAGCCAATTCCCCACTCAAGGGTTTGTGCCGCGCCTGTAATCTCCAGCCACGCATCAATACCTGAAACGGAATTCACTAAATCGCCAGATAGTGATCCTAAGCCCGTCGCTGAAGTTCCTATAGTTCCTCGATTCTGGATTAAATACTCAGTTAATTGCCATATTCTTGATAGGCTACTCACTAACTGTTGAATAAGAATTGATTCAGGAGAGTCAACATTCTGGGAAGCTGAGTAAAGGATTCGAAGAACTATGGCGCGTTCTTCAGCGTTCAAGCTAGTATACAGAAGTGGAAACCTTCGTTTGGAAGCAATCATTGATAAAGCTGTTAATCTTCGAGGACCAATGATATTAATACTTTCCTCATCCCAAAAGGGCTCCAAGTCCTCAAATCTATAGCGGTTAAAAGAGAGGGGAAGAAGAAGGGTCAATCTTCCTGATCGGGATAACTCGAGAAGGTCATCTTTAGAGAGATGTATTGACTCAAGGAAGTCTGCGAGCCTTCCCTCGATTGGCATTGCGAGGTACACATGATCATACATCGTATATAACACTCGGAAATTGATAGATTGGAATACACTGCCGTTTACGATACAGGCATTCTTAGCCGGTTTGGATTTCAAGATTCCTTTGTAGTTGGTACTCGTACTGTTGAATAACTGCAATTCATTCGTAATCCAAAAGTTTTCGTCTTCTTCATATAATTTGCGGGCCTGCTTTGGTAGCTGGCTATGAGCATAGAAGATTGGTAGTAATCGCAGGTCAGCTTGCCTTGGGAACGAAAGCTTAACTCTGTCTTCTGAAGTGTTCTGCTCTACAAATGTCAATACGTCAACAGGTAGCCCGATCTTTGATAGTGAATCTTCAAGGACTGCCTCCTCCTCTTTAGTTAACTCTCGTGTCAGAATTAATGAAATATAGTTCCTCTCTTTTGTAACGGAATCCAAACCCCGCAACGGAAACTCTCGGGGAAGATGCTTCTTTAGTGCTTCAAATGTTTCCACTTCATTCAGTGGCTCGCCGGTAAGGTGTACCATCTCTTCAATAGTACGCGTCTGTACTCGAATACAATCATCGGGTAAAGAGAAAGCCGATCGTATAGGCGATACTAACGCCTTGTGCTGCTGAAACCATGTCTCAATAGTGGAGCCGTCAAGAGCAAGCATGTCTGGGGTTGCCTCGGGGCAATAGATGAAAAACCGACCCTTGGAATCTTTATAAAGTCCTTCACATTTCACATGAGGTTGAGATAGTATGAACCGCTCATAGGAGCTTCTCGCATAGTATTCCTTGGGGCTCTCACTTTTAAATCTCATATTTAATTCGCCACCTTCCTTCAATTAGCACTACCATACTAACACGAGCACCAAGGGAATCAAATATGAATATAATACCACTTACAAATCCCCCGCTTGGGGTCATATCCGTATCCTGACTCCTTCAGCACTTCAATCTCCAGCAGCCACTTCAATATGCTGTGGTAATTCTTGTTCCATTTCTTCTGGACCGAAGCGGGAAGGGGGTAGAGCCCTCTCTTGCGGTTAACGGCGTAGTACTTGTCATATCATCCATGTAGGCCAGTGGGCGTTCTTCTGCAGAATCTCGTTATAATACTGCTTCCAGCTGAAGAAGCCAGAGAGGTACTTTCTGACGCCCTTGGCGCTGTTTAACGAAAGGGTGAGACGCAATAATCTTCTCAACGTTGTCGGGAAGAATGATCCTGTATGATTTTGTCGGCTCATACTCATCCCAATCTATGGCATAGATCCGTTTAATCCTGTTGGCAAGGACCTTCGGCTTCAATAGGCTGCGTGTATATTCAGGGAAGTTCTCAAGGAGCATCTGAATCCATTGCACCGTCTCCTCTTCGGACATCACGGACCATATTCGAGATAGTTTAAATATTGTTTAGATTTTCAACCCTGGTTTTGCTAATGTAAGGTGCGAGGCTAAAGCACCTAAAAAGAAATGATCACCCTTGTAGCAGGCCCTGCGCTTGCTCTCGGGATTTTCCCTTGGGAAAACCCTGCCGCAAGCTTGGGCTTGTAAATCCCTGGCGGGATTTGCTGCGGGCAGGACTCTTCACCTGCGGTTCTCGTCCAGAGCGGGAATAAAAAAAACCGAACCGCTTTCGCGATTCGGTTTGATTAGCAGGGGCAGGACTCGAACCTGCGACCTCCGGGTTATGAGCCCGACGAGCTGCCAACTGCTCTACCCTGCGTCGTTGTGAGTAATCTATTCATTCTCCCCAAAAAAGTCAAGGCCCCGAAGGACGCTCTTGCCCCGGGGTCTGCCGCTGCCTACAATGGTTTGTGGTAGAGTTATGATTATCCTTGTTACCGGCGGTATTGATGCCGGCAAAACATCATATTTACGCCAACAGGCAGCCCAAAACGGGGCGGCGGCCTGGCTTTCGGTAAAGAGTTTTTCCGGCTACGATCTGCTTATGCTGCCCGCTGAGCAGCGAATCCCCCTGGCAAGACCGGCTGATGCTGACGTGCCCGGGGACTGGTTTCACTTTCGCCGCTTTCGTTTTAATCCTGCTGCTTTTGTGACAGCGGAGTCTTTCTGGCGTAATTACCGCGGCTCGACGCCGAAAGAGCTTATTCTGGATGAGGCCGGTCCTCTGGAGATGGAGGGGAGGGGCTTTGCACCCCTGTTACGGCTGCTTCTTGCCACAGGTGCTGATCTAAGCGTAAGTGTGCGTCCTTCCCTGCTTACGGCGCTGCCTCAAGCTTTCGGTTTTGTCCCGGACCGGATTATCCGCCTCTGACTTTTTCCCATTCCTCGGGAGTATCGATGTCCCGGTAAATCCCGGTGTCTTCGACCTCCACAGCCAGAGGAGAGAGGGGCGAGATTACGTTCATGGCCTTGAGCCCCGGGTCGGCGGTCTCGATAAGGGATATGGCTTCCGGCCCCATCAGTACCGGGTGACCCCTGCGTCCGTCGCAGACAGGATAGGCTGCAGGGACCTTCCCCATGGCATCCGCAAGACCGTAATAGGTTTCCCATCGGACCAGGGGCAGATCAGCGGGTATGACAAATACCTGCGGGTACCGCCGTTTCGCGAGTCCTGTCTGCAGGGATCCGAGCATTCCTCTTTGCCAGTTCCGGTTTGTTACCAGCTTCAGGTTCCCGGCCGGCGGAAGGTATTCTGACAGGTCGACAGCTCCCTGGACCAGGATTACCTCCTCACAGGCGGCAAGGGCTGTTTCAAGGGCGTAGATAAACAGGGGCTTTCCGTCGAGTTCCAGAAGCTGTTTCGGCCTTCCCATACGTGCAGACTCCCCCGCGGCAAGGACAATACAGCAGGCGTGGATTAGGCGCGGACTTTTCATGAGGGCAGTCTATCCGCAGCCGGAGGTAATGACAATCCGGCGTTGACGATTCCGGTCTCTTGGCCCTACACTCATAGATAATTTTTATTAAAAAAGGATGCTGCAATGAAAACCAGATGTATCAGCCTGCTGTCGCTTTTTATTTTACTGGCAGGCCTTAGTATTTCAAGCTTCAGCGAAGGGGTGCAGGAAACATCAGCCCCGCAGATTGTGGTGGAAGACGCTTTGGGAAGAAGCGTTACCCTGCCCGAATCCCCCAAAAGGATTGTGACCGCCGGCAAGGCAGTCATTATGATAGTCGATGCCCTCTACCTGTTTTCCGATGTGGGAGAACGGGTCGCGGCCGTCGGATTTACCGACCAGGGGATGGGTGATTTCTTCCCGGTCCTCGAAAAAGACGCAGGAAAAACCGCGCGCCTGAAAAAGAATGTCGGTCCCGAGGAGATCCTTGCCCGGAACCCGGACCTGGTCCTGCTGAAGTCCTACTTAAGGGATTCCCTGGGCAAACCGATTGAAACCGCCGGCGTGCCGGTGGTCTATTTGGACCTGGAGACCCCTGAACAGTTCGAGCGGGACCTGAGGATTCTGGGAACTCTTTTGGAGCAGGAGGACCGTGCTGAAGAGCTGATCTCCATGATGGACCAGAAGGCTGCGGAACTGCGCAGCAGGGTAGAGGGCCGCCCGCAGCTGACAGTGGCCCTCTTTTCCGTGAACAGCGGCAACTCAGGTTACAGCTTCAGCGTGGCCCCCCAGGGATGGATCCAGGCGGTTCTGGTTCAACTTGCCGGCGGGGAGCCTGTCTGGACTGAGGCCGTCAGTAAACCGGGGTGGAACCAGGTCGGGTTTGAGCAGATTGCCCGCTGGGACCCGGAGGTCATGGTTCTTCTCTCCTTTCGGGGGGCCACCCGGGAAGTCCGGGAGAGCGTACAGACTGATTCTCTCTGGGGCAGCCTTACGGCGGTGCGGAACGACAGAATCTATTCAATGCCGGCAGATTTCTACAGCTGGGGGCAGCCGGATCCCCGCTGGATACTGGGGGCCCAATGGCTGGCCAGGGTACTGCATCCCGAGGCCTTTGATTCTCCGTTTGAGGAAGATGTCGCCGCATTTTTCCGGGATTTTTATGGTATCGGTAAAGAGCGCTTTGAGCGTGAAATCAGGCCTCGTATATCGGGAGACTTTTTTTGATCCGTCCCGGTAAGTTAAAGGAGTCAAAAGGTCTTTATCTGCTGGGAGGGCTGTTTGTTCTTCTTTTCGCGGTTTCCCTGCTGATCGGCCGCTACCCGTCTGCGGGGATACTCTCCCCCGCTCATCTGTTTACGGAGCAGCTGGCCTTACGGGTTTTTCTGCGCCTGCGCCTGCCGCGGGTTATAAGCGCCTCATTACTGGGTGCGGCCCTGGCATCGTCGGGCTGTACCTTTCAGATGCTTTTCCGCAACCCCCTGGTGGAGCCGGGTTTTCTGGGGGTAAGCCAGGGAGCGGCTTTTGGTGCGGCTATGGCAATCCTCCTGGTTCCCCGGCTTCCCGGAGGGGTCCAGCTTTCTGCGGTCTTCTTTTCCTTAACGGGGCTCCTTCTTTCGTACCGGGTTGCCCGGAATATCCGTTTCGGCGGCTGGGTTATCCGGATGGTGATTTCCGGGCTCGCGGTTTCCGCCCTCTTTACCTCCGGGGTCGGGGTCCTCAAGTACCTGGCTGACCCGCTGTCTCAACTGCAGGAGATGACCTTCTGGATGCTCGGCGGACTCGCGGGTACAACCTGGAGCACCACCGTGTCCATGCTGCTCCTTGCTCTGCCGGCTCTGTTTATTCTGTATCTCTTTCGTTGGCGGCTGAACATTCTCAGCCTGGATGATCTTACCTCTTTTTCCATGGGTGCAGATCCTTTTCGGGAACGGATGCTGCTCTTGGTGGCGGCTTCGGTGGCCACCGCCGGTGTCACCGCCGCGGCGGGTATTGTCGGATGGGTCGGCCTGCTGATTCCCCATGTGGCCCGCCGGCTCTTCGGTGCGGAGGGAAGCGTCTCCCTGCCGGCTTCCATGCTGCTGGGGGCAGTTATGGTACTTGCCTGTGACGACATTGCCCGCACACTGCTCTCTTTTGAGATTCCTTTGGGGATTCTTACATCCCTGCTGGGGGCCGGTCTTTTTCTAATGCTGTTATCTTCAGGTCAGGTAAGGTTCCGCCGATGAATACCTTTTTTATGGAGAGAATTACCTTCTCCTATAGCAGCAGTCCCGGCAGTCACAATAGTCCCCTCATATTTGAAGATTTTAGCCTCAAAATCCAGGAGGGAAGTGTTACGGCCCTGCTCGGGCCCAACGGCTCGGGAAAAAGCACTCTCCTGGGACTTCTTTTGGGATATCTGCTTCCGCAAAAAGGGAAAGTAAGCCTCTTCGGACAGGATATTATCGGGTATACCCGGAGCGAGCTGGGTCGGCAGATCGGTTTTGTCTCCCAGAGCGGGACTCTGCCCTTCAATTATCCGGTGCTGGATTACCTGCTGCTGGGCCGGGCATCGAGGATCGCCCTCTGGGAGACCCCGTCAAAGAAAGACCTGGCTGCCGTGAATGCGGCCGTTGAGACGGCGGGTATCGAAACGCTCGCGGACAGAAACGTCCAGGAGCTATCCGCCGGAGAACTTCAGCTGGTTGCTGTGGCCCGTGCCCTGGCCCAGGAACCGCGGGTCCTGCTGCTGGACGAACCTACCAGTCACCTGGACCCTGCCAATGCTTTGCTCATTTTTCGCCTGATGCGCCGCCTTGCCGGGGAGGGACTGACGGTGCTTTTTACCACCCATGATCCGCTGCATGCCCGCCAGGCGGCAGAGCAGGCGGTGCTGCTGCGGCAGGGACGGCTGCTTTTTTCCGGGAAGGCCTCCGAAGGTCTTATGCCTGATAAGCTGGATACCCTGTACGGGGTTACCTTTCGGGAGGCTCTGATAGACGGGGTAGCGTACCCCTTTCTTATGGTTTAATCCGGAACGATCCTTGTGCCGGCTTTCCCATCCAGAGCGGATGCCAGGTGCGCCGGATCGGTAATAATACCGGTGTTGCCGCTCTCTTCCACAAACTCCACCATGGCTTCGATCTTCGGCAACATGCTCCCTTTGGCAAAGTGCCCCTGGGCCATGTAGGTTCTGGCCTCTTTCAGGCTGATTGTCTCCAGAGCCAGCTGGTCGGGTTTGCCGAAGTTGAGACAGACCTTTTCTACAGCGGTAGAGATTACAAAGACGTCAGCCCCAAGGTTCTGTGCCAGGAGACTTGCCGCCAGGTCTTTGTCTATTACCGCTTCCACCCCGACGTAATGGTCCTTGTCGTCCCGGATCACCGGAATCCCGCCCCCCCCGGCGGCAATGGTTACAGTTCCGCTCTCCACCAGCTGACGGATTACGTCCAGTTCCAGTATCTCTATGGGACGGGGAGAGGGGACAACCCGTCTCCAGCCGCGGCCGGAATCCTCCACCACAGACCAGCCGTCCTTCTGCATATGCATCCGGGCTTCTGTCTCTTCCATGAAGGAGCCGATGGGTTTTGAGGGTGCCTTGAAGGAGGGATCATCCCGGTCCACCACGACTTCGGTCACAATTGTGCTTACATTCCGTACCTGATGCAGCCCTCCGAGGACGTTCCGCACGGCAGTCTGAATGTTATAGCCCAGGGCCCCCTGGGTGTCGGCGACGCAGGAGTCCAGGGGCACCATATGCAGTTCGTGCTTGGCCAGTTCCGCCCGGCGCAGGATAAATCCGACTTGAGGGCCATTGCCGTGAACAATGGCCAGCCGATTATCCGACACAATCAGGGCTGCCATATTCTTCGCCGTTGCATAGGCTGCCTCGTACTGGGCCGGAACGGTAACATGTTTGGGATCACTTATCAGCGAGTTGCCGCCGATGGCGACGACGATGGTTTTGCTCATAAACAGCTACTCCGCGTTAATATCGATAAATTCAAAGTTTGTGACATCAAAGAGTCCCATATCGGTAAGCTTCAGCTCAGGGATCACCGGCAATGCCAGAAACGAGAGACTCATAAAAGGATCAACCTGGGGATTTACCTTGAGGGCATCATAGGCTATCCGGTTGATTCTGCCCAGGCGCTGGTTCAGCTGGTCCGCGGACTCATTGGACATAAGCCCCGCGATGGGCAGGGGCAGGGTATCGAGCACCGTGCCCTCTTTAACGGCACACATTCCCCCACCGCAGGAGATCAGCGCCTCTGCAGCGGTCAGCATGTCCCGGTCGTTGTCCCCGATTACAATCAGGTTGTGAGAATCGTGGGCGATGCTTGTGGCCAGGGCACCGCCTTTCAGCTGAAACCCCTCCACCAGGCCGAGACCCACGTTGCCGCTTGCCTTGTGGCGCTCAATTACCGCCAGCTTCAGAATGTCAAGCTTGTCCCGGCAGGCAAAACAGCCCTGATCGTCAACATAGACCTTGCGCACGGCTTTTTCCGTAATCAGGTTTCCCGGGTGCAGGTGTATAACATTGACCAGGTCATTCTTCAGTTTCAGACGGAAACTTCCTTCCGAGAGACCCGCGACATTGACGCTCCCGGAAACCGAACGTATGTCCGGTGTATTGACCGGAAAAAGGGCCTCCTGGTTTTTTGCGACCAGGACCCCTTTCTTGTACACCTGCTGCACATTCAAGTGCCGCAGGTTGTCCACCACGATCAGGTCGGCATCGAAACCGGGAACCAGGGCTCCTTTTCGGGGCAGCCCGTAGCCTTCAGCGGCGTTGAGGGTCCCCATCTGGATGGCCGTCAGGGGATCCAGGCCGTTTTCGATGGCCAGGCGCAGATTATGGTCAATGTGACCTTCGTTCAGGATCTCCTCCGGCTGTTTGTCGTCGGTACAGAAAGAACAGTAGCGGGCGGAGTGGGGGCCGACCCCTTTTATCAGGGTGGAGAGGTTCCGGGCGGCGGAGCCTTCACGGATCAGTATCCGCATCCCCAGGCGCAGGCGGTCCCGCATCTCGTCCAGGGTGGAGCACTCGTGGTCGGTCTGAATACCCGCAGCCCGGTATGCGTTGAGTCCCCGGCCTTCGATCATGGGGCCGTGGCCGTCGACGGGCTTGTTTCTCTCGGCAGCCAGGGCGATCTTGGCCAGGATACCGGCGTCTCCGGCGGCCACCGAGGGGTAATCCATTACCTCTCCCAGGCCAAGGACCGCCTCGTCGTTGATCAGTTCCGCCAGGGCTGCCGCATCAAGCTCGGCTCCGGCGTTCTCAAAAGATGTCGATGGCACGCAGGAGGGCAGCATAAAGTAGACATCCAGGGGGACCCCTTTCGCGGCATTAATCATGTAGCGGATCCCGTCCAGTCCTGCCACGTTGGCAATCTCATGGGGATCGGCGATCACTGTAGTTGTTCCGCGGGGAACAACCAGCCGGGCAAACTGTTCGGGAGAGACCAGGGAGGACTCTATATGAACATGGCTGTCAATCAAGCCCGGAAGCAGGTAGGCGCCATTCAGGTCCAGTTCCTTTTTACCTTCATAGGCGCCGACACCGGCAATGACTCCCTGGTCAACTGCCAGGCTGCCGTCGCTTACTTCGTGGGTGTGTACGTTTACTATCCTGGCATTCTGCAGCACCAGATCTGCCTTGCGCCGTCCTGTAGCAACATCGATTAACCTTTTCATATCCATGTAAAAACCTCTTTGTGTACTCTACAGAATAGCTCCCCTTTGGCGCGGGGGCAATATTTTTCGCCGATTGGGGCGGTCAATAAAAAATATACGTTGCACTACCGTGGTCCTGCGGGTAAACTGATATCTAATCCGTTCCGTTTTGGGGACACAAAAACTATTGCAGGGAGAGAGTATGGAAAAGTTCTTTCAACTGAAAGCGAACAATACCACAGTTCGCACGGAGGTTATCGCCGGTATTACCACATTTCTGACGATGGCCTATATCCTGGCGGTTAACCCGGGAATCCTGTCCGCCGCCGGCATGCCCGCCGATTCGGTCTTTACCGCTACGGCAGTCGCCTCGCTGATTGCGACCCTTGTCATGGCCCTGGTAGCAAAGCTTCCCTTTGCGCTTGCTCCGGGGATGGGTCTGAACGCCTTTTTTGCCTTTGCGGTTGTTCTGGGCATGGGATACAGCTGGCAGTTTGCTCTTACAGCGGTATTCCTCGAAGGTATCATTTTCATTATCCTGACATTTCTCAATGTCCGTGAAGCGATTATCAACCTGATTCCCATGAACATCAAACGGGCCATCTCGGTTGGTATCGGGCTTTTTATCGCCTTTATCGGGATGCAGAATGCTGGAATTATCGTTAACAACGATGCGACCCTGGTGGGCCTTGGCTCCCTGGCTAACTCCGCGGCGCTTCTGGCGGTAATCGGGCTTGTTATTACCGGTGTCATGATTGCCTATAAAGTTAAAGGTGCTCTCTTGTGGGGTATCCTGATTTCCACGGCAATCGGAATTCCCATGGGTGTTACAAACCTCGAAGGATTCAGACTGGTAGCGGCTCCACCCTCTCTTACTCCTATACTTTTCAAGTTTGAGTTTGCCAATATCTTAAGCTTCGATATGCTGATTGTGCTCTTTACATTCCTGTTTGTTGACATGTTCGACACCGTCGGGACTCTGATCGGTGTTTCCACCAAGGCAGGTATCCTCCAGGCCGATGGTTCCATTCCCCGGGCAAAGCAGGCCCTTTTTGCCGACGCCGTCGGAACCACTGTAGGCGCCATGCTGGGTACCTCCACCGTAACCACCTATGTAGAGAGCGCTGCTGGTGTAGAAGAGGGTGGACGCACCGGACTTACCGCCCTGGTTACCGCCGCAATGTTCTTCCTGGCTCTTTTCTTCAGCCCTGTCTTCCTGCTGGTTCCCGGAGCTGCGACGGCCCCGGCCCTGATTCTGGTTGGTGTCTTCATGATGAGCCCGGTAAAAGAGATCGACTTTCTGGAGATTACCGAGGCTGTTCCCGCTTTCCTGGCGATCGTCATGATGCCCCTGGCCTACAGCATCGCCGAAGGTATTGTCTGGGGCCTTACCTCATGGGTACTGCTTAAAGTCCTGAGCGGCCGTTCCAAAGAGGTTGGAATCGCGACCTATATTGTAGCCGCGGTTTTTATACTGAAGTTTTTTCTTTAATAATTAGTAATTATTCTTTATGCCGGCATGGTACAGAACTACCGTGCCGGCATTTTTTTGCATTGGAAGGTTATATTGTTTATACTGGAATCTCTTGGTTGGTAGAGAGTACGGGGTAGTGGAGGCGGAGGATGCCCTCCCAAAGCAAGGAGTATCTATGAAACTCGAAGGAAAGGTGGCAGTTGTAACCGGCGGGACAGGCGGGCTCGGCTGGTATATTTGTAAAAGTCTTGCCGAAGAAAAGGCGAAAATCGTGCTGGTATATTTGAACTCCCGTAATAAAGCCGAAGCTTATGCCAAAGAACTCAGAAATATGGGAACTGAGGCGGTAGCGGTCAGTGCTGATGTAACCGCTGAGGAGGGAATCGGTGTGATGACAGATGCTGCGGAGTCGAATTTCGGCGGCATTGATGCCCTCGTCCTGAACGCTGCGTTTAACAAGTGGGTCGATTTTTCTGATCTCGAGTCTCTGGACCCCGCTTTGTGGAATGACATAATCAACTACAATCTGACCGCACCCTATCTGGCCATGCGTATGATTGGCCCCAAAATGAAAGAGAAGGGAGGTCGGATTGTTACCATCTCTTCCATCGCCGGCTTGAGTCCTTCCGGGAGCAGTATAGCTTACTGTGTTTCAAAGGCAGGGCTGATTCACCTGACCCGCTGCATGTCTGTAGCGCTGGCCCCGTCGGTGCTGGTAAACAGCGTGGCCCCGGGCCTGATGGAGGGGACCAGGATGACCGAAAACCTGGCGCCGGAATATGCCGAGAAAGCACGGAAATCCGCGCTTATCGGAAAGGCTGCCGACCGGGAGGATGTAGCCGCTGTTGTGAAGACTTTCATTAAAACTGACAGCATTACCGGACAGACCCTGGTGGTGGACGGTGGCAAGTTTTTTCATTGATACTTTTGTTCTGCCCTTGACTGCAACAAGGTGGTATAAGACACTTGGAACAGAATCACCCAGAGGAGAGAACAGCATATGAGTGAAGCAAAGAAGATCGCCCTGGTTACCGGTGCTGCCGGAACCATGGGAAAAGCAGTGGCACAAGGACTGATTGCGGACGGCTATCGGGTCGTTCTGGCGGATATTAACAAGGAGGCTCTGGATCAGACCGCGAAGGAACTGGGGAGTGACAGCTATCCCATTGCCTTTGACATCAGTGATTTCGGTGCCTGTAAAAAGGCCATAGACCAGGTGAAGGCCGAGGTTGGAGATGTGGATGTGCTCGTAAACAATGCGGGCATTCTTTCCAATAACAAAGTCGCCGCTACCACACCGGAAGAGTGGCACAAGGTCCTGGCGGTCAATCTGGACGGCGCTTTTTTCCTTATTCAGCTCTGTCTGCCCGCCATGATAGAGAAAAAGTGGGGCAGGATTATCAATACCAGCTCCTTTGCATCAAAATCCGGGGGTATTACCGCCGGTACCACCTACTCGGTTTCCAAGGCCGCCATTAATGGGCTGACCTTCTCCATTGCTGCGGAGACCCTTAAAACCGGGGTTACCTGCAACGCCATTGCCCCGGCCTATGTACGCACCCCGATGGTAGAGAAGCAGCTGAACGATGAGCAGCGTGCGGCGGTGCTGGCCAAGATCCCGGTGGGGCGCTTCTGCGAGCCGGAGGAGTATGCCCATGCTGTGCGCTTTCTGGCGTCCCCCTTGTCGGGTTTTATTACCGGCGAGGTCCTTGACCAGAACGGCGGACTGCAGTTTGACTGATCTTCGGATCCTGCAAATTTTCAAAGACGGATTTCCACCGGGGGGGTCCGTCTTTATAAATACTGTCCCGAAGCGTGGGGATAGGCTCAATTTAAAGGGCGGAAAAAACCGCGGGACTGGAAAAATCCCGGAAATAGTTGCCCTGCAACAGTTAAACTGCTGTAAATAAAGAATTTATCCGGTATCCATCCCCACGGTTCGGGACACTATCTTTTATTTAAAACTTGACAGCCCATCAGAGCGGTCTTAGTATTGTTTGTGCACGCTGCCTGGATCGAGAAATGTTCCTGGTACGGCTATCTGACGGACTGATTTTTCCTATTCTTTTTTTCAGGTAAAACCCAAAAAGAATAGTTGGACCTTGAACGGAGAGGTTCGGCTATTCACCTCCGGCTCTCCTTTTCAAGGGTCCGCGAAATAACGGTACGGGGTAGACAATGATCGTTAAGAACGGGCTGGTTGCCTTCAGCGGAGAGGACGAATTTTTGAGTAAAGACCTGAGAATTCAGAACGGCCGCATTGTTGCTATTGGCCGGAATCTTGAGAGCGGCACAACAGACGAGGTTCTGGATGCCTCAGACTGCCGGGTGCTGCCCGGCGCGGTAGACCCGCATGTCCACTTCTATGATCCCGGCTATACCGAAAAGGAAGATTTTGCCCACGGTAGTGCTGCTGCCGCCTCGGGGGGTGTTACCACCGTCATCGACATGCCATGTACCTCCCTGCCCCCGGTGACTGACACCGCTTCTTTACACAACAAACTTGCTGCTGTCTCTCCCAAATCACATATCGATTTCGGTTTCTTCGGCGGTGTCTCCCGGCAGCTCTTTGATGCCGGCTGCAGGGTGGCCATGGCCTCCATCGCGGACCAGGTTATGGGCTTCAAGGTTTACGCCGTCTCCGGCATGGAAGAGGTCTGGGGGGCCCTGGACCACTGGCGCTTCCACAAGGTCCTGGAACTTGCCGGGGAGCTGGGAAGCATTGTGCTGCTTCATGCCGAGGATGCTGAATACGTGGTTAATGCCTCGCAGGCGTTGCAAAAAACATGTAATGACCCGGAAGCCTGGTATCGTGCCCGTCCGGAGCTGGCAGAGGTTATGGCGGTGCAGAATGCTCTGCGGATTGCCTCGGAGGCCGGGGGGAATCTGCATATTGTCCATATTGGTACCGCCGAGGCGGCAAGAATGCTGAAAAATCCTCTGCCGGAAGGCTGCCGGGTCAGCGGAGAGACCTGTCCTCAGTACCTGGCTTTTACCACGGATGATTTTATTGCTCAGGGGGCGGTACTCAAGATCGCCCCACCCATTAAAAAAGAGGGAAATCGGGATGAGCTCTGGTCCCTCCTGAAGGACGGGACTATCGAGTTTGTCGCTTCCGATCACGCTCCCGGAACAGCACAGGAGAAGTCCGGGAACGACATCTGGAAGAACTCCGCGGGTATTGCCGGCACAGGGACCATTCTGCCCTACCTTTTTTCCGAAGGTTATTTTGCCGGAAGGCTCCCCCTCTCCCGTCTGCTTGAGGTCGTCTCCGAGGCGGCGGCAAAGCGTTACGGCTTTTTCAACCGCAAGGGTTCCATCGAAGTCGGCAAGGATGCAGACCTGGTTCTTATCAATACAAACGAAAACTGGACTGTCCGGGGGAGTGATTTTTTCTCTAAAGGTAAACTGAGTCCCTTCGAGGGGCGAATCTTTACCGGCCGGGTAGAAAAGACCCTGGTCCGGGGACGGGTGGTCTATGACCGCCGGCGCGGTGCTCTGGAACCCGGCTGGGGCGAGTTTATCCGCCCTGCAAGGAGTGTGTAATGGGAGATAAAATGAGGCTTCTATCCTTCCGCGGCCTTCTTGAGCGGATTGTGGAGGAGTATCGCGACGGGGGCTCGATCTTTGATATCCCTGAAGGATTATGGTTTCGCAAGACGGGGAAAAAAAGCCTTGATCTTTTCGGAGAGTCCCTGGAGACTCCCCTGGGTCCGGCTGCCGGTCCACACACCCAGTTGGCCTCGAATATTATCTCCTCCTATTTAACTGGAAGCCGTTTTATAGAGCTCAAGACAGTCCAGATCCTCGACTCCCTGGAGATCGAGAAGCCCTGCATCGACGCCGCCGACGAGGGGTACAACACCGAGTGGTCCACGGAACTCTCCCTGGAGGAGGCCTGGCAGGAGTATGCAAAGGCCTGGATCCTGCTGCATTTAATTGAGGAGCTTTTCGATCTTGCGTCAATCAAAGGAAGCTGTTCCTTTGTCTTTAACATGAGTGTGGGCTACGACCTTAAAGGAATCAAAAGTGAGCCCATGCAGCGTTATATCCGGCGTATGAAGGACTCCTCGGGTGAACAGCTGTTCCAAAGCTGGATTGATGAGGTCCGTACCTGCCTTCCCGAGCTGCTTAAAGGGACTGACCCGGAAGGACGCATTCCGGAACTGGCTGACTTTTCGGCTTCTCCGCGGATCTGCAGTTCCGTGACTCTCTCTACCATGCATGGCTGCCCCCCGGAGGAGATTGAAGCTATCTGCTCCTACATGCTGACTGAGCAGCAGCTTGATACCTACGTTAAGCTTAACCCCACCCTGCTGGGGTATGCGACGGTACGGGAGATTCTTGACGGTCTGGGCTATGACTATGTGGATATGAATCCTGAGAGTTTTGAGCATGATCTGCAGTTTTCAAAAGCCCTGGATATCCTTACCCGGCTGAGGAAGCTGGCGGCGGATAAGGGACGGCGCTTCGGAGTCAAGCTGACCAATACCCTGGCCTGCAGAAACAACCAGGGACGGCTGCCGGGGGAAGATATGTACCTTTCCGGCCGGGCGCTGTTTCCGCTTTCCATCAATGTGGCCGCCCGGCTCTCCGAGGAATTTAACGGAGAGCTGCCTGTCTCCTATTCCGGGGGAGTGAGCATCCATAATGCTGCGGAGGTCTTCGCGACAGGGATCCGGCCGGTTACCCTGGCTACTGAACTCCTGAAACCAGGAGGATACCTGCGGCAGATCCAGCTGGCTCATATCCTGGAAGAGTCACCCGAGGCGGACTGGAAGCGGGACCGCATCGATGTGCAGGCCCTCAAAAACCTTGCTGCCTCTTCTTTACGGGACAAGAGTCTTGCCAAGGATTTTCGGGGGAGCGATACGGTGAGGAACCCCGGTGCTCTGCCCGTCTTTGACTGCTACATCGCCCCCTGCGTTACTGCCTGTGCCATCGGGCAGCACATCCCTGAATATATCCGGCTGGCAGGGGAGGAAAGATACGGAGAGGCCCTGGAGTGCATTTACGAGCATAACGCCCTGCCGTCCATAACCGGCCATATCTGTGATCACCAGTGTCAGCTGGTCTGTACCCGCCTGGATTACGAGGGGGCCGTTAACATCCGGGAGGTAAAAAAGATCGCCGTGCTCAAGGGCATGGATGAGTACCGCCGGCGCTGGGTAAAGCCGGAGATCCGTCGTCAAGAACGGGTAGCCGTAGTCGGAGCGGGTCCTGCCGGGCTTTCTGCGGCCTATTTTCTGGCCCGGGAAGGTTTCTCCGTAACGGTCCTTGAACGGGAAGAGGACGCCGGCGGTGTCGTTCGCTACGTCGTTCCTCATTTCCGCATCAGTCGGCAGGCCATTGACCGGGACATCGATTTTATCCGGCAGCACGGGGTGGATTTCCGTTTTGGCGTGGACGAGGAGATTGATATCGAAGCCCTTAAAAGGGAAGGCTTCTCGTATATCCTGCTGGGACTCGGGACCTACCGCAGCCGGAAGCTCCCCATTCAGGGTGAAAATCAGCGGATCTATTCTTCCCTCTCCTTTTTAAGCCAGTTCAACCGTGATCCGTCCCGTCTCGAACTGGGGCGCCGGGTTGTGGTAATCGGGGCCGGTGACACAGCCATGGACTGCGCCCGGGCGGCCCTGCGCTGTGCCGGGGTGGAGGATGTGCAAATTGTCTACCGCAGGGCCTTTGAGCAGATGCCGGCGAGCAGGGAGGAGTACGAGTATGCCGCTGAAGACGGCATCTCCTTCCGCTGGCTCAGAAACCCCGAAGGCTTTGCCGCCGACGGCAGCCTTACCCTGCGGGGTATGGAACTGGGGGAGCCGGATGAGTCCGGCCGCAGGCGTCCGGTTGCCACGGAGAAGACAGAGACCTTACAGACGGACAGCCTGATCTATGCTGTGGGTGACGATCCCGATTCAGAGGTATTAAGGAGCGCCGGCCTCAATCCCGATGCCCGGGGCATGGTCGCCACCGGTGAAGGGGGGGAGACGGAGCGCGAAAACGTTTTTCTTATCGGTGACAGCCGCACCGGGGCCTCAACAATCGTAAGCTGTATTGCTGAAGGCCGCAGGGCCGCCGACGCGATCTGCCGGAAGACGGAACCCGACTGGGAGCGGAGCGAGCTTCTGCCCTACCTCGACCCCGAGGAGCGGGCTGCGGAGATCCCTGTCAAAAAGGGCAATCTAACCCCCCGGCCGGATCCCCGTTCCGACTACGACGCGGCGGCCTTCTGCCGTACCGAAAAAGTCCGCTGTCTGGAATGTGATTTTCTCTGCAACAAGTGCGTGGATGTATGCCCCAACCGGGCCAATATAAAGGTCGACACTGCGGGACAGGAACTCTTTGACGACGCGTTTCAGATAGTCCACATAGATGCCTACTGCAACGAATGTGGCAACTGCGCCCAGTTCTGCCCCTGGGAGGGTCGTCCGTACACGGACAAACCGACGGTCTTCAGCAGCAGGGAGGACTTCGAAAACAGCTCCAACCCGGGATGGCTTCTGGAAAACGAAATACTGCGCGTCCGCTTTGCCGGCCATGTGCGGTCTCTGGATCCTGGCGAAGCACTGAAGATTGCCGAGGGCGAAGGGAATGAAGCCCGCTTTTTCCGGCTCTTTGAACTTCTGATCCACCGCCGGCCTCATCTTTTTACCTCGCTTGCTGCAGGAGGAACCCAATGATCCTGTTTACCAACGCAAGCCTGGTGGAGTTTGATCCCCCCAGGGTCCGGCACAATGAAGATGTTCTGGTAGAAGGGGATTCCATTCTCCAGACAGGAAAGGGGCTTGATACATCAGGGGTCGAAAAGACCATTGATGTGTCGGGAAAACTGCTTTTCCCTGGGATTGTCTGTTCCCATACCCACTTTTACTCAGGGCTTTCCCGGGGCATTATGGCAAACATCGGGTCCACCCCGGATTTTGTTTCCATCCTGAAAAACCTCTGGTGGCGACTGGACCGGGCTCTGGATAAGGATAGCCTCCGTGCCTCGGGGCTCATCTGCTCTCTGGACGCTATCCGTGCCGGGACCACTGCGGTGATTGACCATCATGCGTCGCCGAACTGTATTTCAGGTTCCCTGGAGGTCCTGAAAAATGCCTTTGAAAAGACGGGCTTGCGGGCCGCGACCTGTTATGAGGTTACCGACCGTCACGGCGAAAAGGCCCTGCAGAAAGGGCTGGATGAGAACATCGCCTTTGCCGGGCTTATCGATGAAGAGAAAAAGGCCGGTACCTGGTCCGGGCTTACAGAGGCCCATGTCGGCGGGCACGCTCCCTGTACGCTTCCCGATTCTGCTTTGGAACGTCTGGCTGCTGCCTGCGAAAGGGCCGGCCGGGGTTTTCACGTGCATCTGGCGGAGGACGCCTGGGACGTCTCCCACTCGCATATAACCTACGGTAAGGACCTGGTTTTCCGGCTGGATGAGTACGGCCTGGTAACTGATAAAAGCATTCTGGTCCACGGGGTCCATTTGAATCCGGAAGAAATAGGTCGCATCAATGAACGGGGGGCTTTTCTGGTCCATAACTCCAGGTCAAACATGAATAACGGGGTGGGCTATAACCCCCATCTGCCTGGTTTAACTAACTGGGCCCTGGGGACCGACGGTATAGGTTCGGACATGTTTGCCGAGATGCAGTGCGCTTACTTTAAACACAAGGACGAAAAGGGCCCCCTCTGGCCCGGAGATTTTTTATCCGCCCTGGCAGCGGGAAACCGCCTGCTGGAAAAGAGCTTCGGGAGGCCCTTCGGGCGCATTGATCCGGGCTATGCGGCGGACCTGGTGCTGGCGGATTATGCCGCTCCCACCCCCCTTGAGCCGGAGAATATCGCAGGGCACATGGTATTCGGCATGGGATCGAACATTGTTGAGACTGTGATGATAAACGGGAAAATAGTTATGGAGAACCGGGTTTTCCCGGGTACCGACAGGAACGCGGTCTACCGCGAAGCCTCAGCCCAGGCGCAGCGGCTCTGGGCGCGGATAAACACAATCGAAGCATAAGCTACAACAAGGCAGGTTAAGGAAATGAGCGTAAAAGAGATGATTCTGAAAAAGGCTGAAGACTACCGCGGCGAGACAGCACGGATATTAAGCGACCTGGTTAAGATCAAATCCTACAGTTCCGCCGAAAAAGACGTCTGCCTGCGGATCAAGGAGATGTGCGAAGAGTACGGTTTTGACGAGGTACGCATCGACGGCCTTGGAAGTGTCATTGCCCGGGTTGGGTCGGGACCGAAGAAGCTGGCCATCGATGCTCACATCGACACTGTGGAAGTCGGTGACCCTGCACAGTGGCAAAAGGACCCCTTCTCCGGGGAGATCTCCGATGGCTTTGTCTACGGAAGGGGTACCTCGGACCAGAAGGGCGGAGCGGCTTCGATGATCGCCGCCGGCCGTATTCTCAAAGATATTGGCTATACCGGAGAATATTCGGTCTATTTTACCTTTACCGTTATGGAAGAGGACTGCGACGGCATGTGCTGGAAATACCTGATCGAGGAAGAGGATTTCCGGCCGGATTTTGTTGTCTCCACCGAACCGACCTCCTGCAATCTCTACCGCGGCCACCGCGGCCGTATGGAGATGGTCGCCCGTTTAAAGGGAATCTCCGCTCACGGTTCAGCCCCGGAACGGGGAGAGAGCGCCGCCTACAAGGCCGCCCGGGCTGCCCTTGCCATGGAACAGCTCAACGCTGACCTTAAACCGGACGAGGACAATTTTCTGGGCAAGGGGACCATTGTGGTCAGCCAGATCGACGTAAAAGGCCCCAGCCAGTGTGCGGTCCCTGACCAGGCTATGCTCTATCTTGACCGGCGCCTCACCTGGGGGGAAGACAAGGAACTGGCAATAGCCCAGGTAAAGGAGTACATGGCCAAAGCTGTCGGCGAAGAAGAATCAACAGTCGAGGTTACCATGCCCCGCTATGGGAAACGGGGCTGGAAGGATGCGGACTACAGTCAGGAACTCTATTTTCCTACCTGGAAAATTCCTGAAGAACACACAATAGTCCAGGCCGGAAAGCGGGCCTGCGAAACCCTCTGGCAGCGTCCGCCGCTGATTGACAAGTGGACCTTTTCCACCAACCTGGTTGCCGTTACCGGACGGCACAGGATTCCCGCCATCGGTTTCGGTCCGGGGGACGAAAACCAGGCCCACGCGCCGAACGAAAAAACCCGGGTCGAAGACCTGGTTATATGCTCCGCCTTTTACGCCATGCTGCCCTATGCCCTGGAAGAACTGGAAGGAAAAGGCCAGGCATGATCAGTTTCAGCTGCGCCTGCAGCCTCTGCGGCAGGGAGTACGAATTTACCCCTGAACGGATGCTCTGCGACGAATGCTCTTCCAGGCAGACCCCGGACCAGCCATTGATGGGAGTGCTGGAGTTTCGTCCTTCCGGAGAGCTCCCCCGGGAATGGGACAGCCTGTACCTGCTTCCGGTGGAGCGGGCATATTTTCCAGCTGTACCGGTAGGGAACACACCGCTGTGGGAGCCTGA
Source organism: Marispirochaeta sp. (assembly GCF_963668165.1). Taxonomy (NCBI): domain Bacteria; kingdom Pseudomonadati; phylum Spirochaetota; class Spirochaetia; order Spirochaetales; family Spirochaetaceae; genus Marispirochaeta; species Marispirochaeta sp. The sequence goes on from NZ_OY764209.1 coordinate 2,195,534, forward strand.
GCTTCTGCGCCGGGATACCGGTTTCCCGCAGCTCTATCTGAAGGACGACAGCCGGAACCCCACAGGATCTCTGAAAGACCGGGCCAGCTACCTGGTGGCGGCCTATGCTAAACGGGAGGGGATAGATCGGATTGTGGTAGCATCTACCGGGAACGCCGGCTCCTCCATGGCAGGGATCGGCGCCGCTGCGGGGATCAAGATAAAATTGTTTCTGCCTGCTGCGGCCCCTGCGGCCAAGCTGGTCCAGTCTCTGCAGTACGGAGCCGACCTGGAGCGGGTGGACGGCACCTATGATGCCGCCTACGACCGGTCAATGGCATTTATTTCCACGGAGGGGGGGCTCTCCCGCAACACCGCCCATAATCCCCTGACAATCGAAGGGAAAAAGACAGTCTCCCTGGAGATTTACCGCCAGCTGGGCGGCCGGGTACCGGATTACGTCTTTGTTCCCACCGGGGACGGGGTTATTTTAAGCGGGGTATACCGGGGTTTTGAGGACCTGGTCTCCCTTGGCTTGGCGGACCGGGTGCCCCATTGTATCGCTGTCCAGGCGGAGGGTTCAGCAGCGATATACCGTGCCCTGAATGCCGGTATTTTCGGGGATCCCGTGGGATCCGCTACCTTTGCGGATTCCATATCCGTGGACGTACCCCGGGGAGGACTTTTTGCCCTGAAAAGGCTGCAGCGCCACAATGGAAGCGCAGTTACGGTAACTGACGAACAGATTCTCACTGCCCAGAGGAGGCTTTCATCCCGTTCAGGACTCTTTGCCGAACCCGCGGCTGCCGCGGCCTGGGCCGGGTTTGAGAAGATGAAGGACCGGATTGATCCGGAGGCCACAGTGGTAGTGCTGATAACCGGAAACGGTCTCAAGGACATTGATGCCGCCAAAAAGGGGGTAGATTCTTTATGAGTGCAGGGATAAGCAAACCTATTCCCCGTATTGACGGCCGGATGAAGGCAGAAGGGAGGGCACGCTATATCGCTGATTACCCCCACGGTGATATGCTGACGGCCCGCTTTTTCCGGGCCCCCTTTTCCCGGGGAGTGATCCGATCGCTGCGGCTGCCTGAGCTGCCGGAGGGCTACTACGCGGTTGATTACCGGGACGTAACCGGGGCTAACCATATTGCCCTCATTAAAAACGACTGGCCCGCCTTCGCGGAGAAGGAGATCCGCTACAAGGGACAGATTATTCTGATTCTGGCTGGCCCGGACCCTGCTGTGGTGGACGAACTTTTGGGCAAAATCGAAGTGGATTACGAAGCCCGTACGCCTGCTGTCAGTCTGGACCAGGGACTTGCCTGCATCGGCGGGCCGATCTATGGCAGGGACAACCTCTACGCTGATCTGCGTATAAAAAAAGGCGACCCCGATGCTGCTTTTTCTGACGCTGAGCGGATCGTGGAAGGAGAATACTCCACAGGTTTTCAGGAACAACTCTACATGGAGCCCCAGGGACTGACGGCCTGGACGGAAGAGCAGGGCCGTAAGGTGGTGATCAAGGGCTCCATGCAGTGTCCTTATTATGTAAAACATTCAGTGGAGGAGGTCCTGGGAGAAGGTTTCAGTATCCAGGTTGTGCAGACAACCACCGGCGGAGCCTTCGGCGGCAAGGAAGATTACCCGGAGATTATGGGAGCCCCCCTGGCTGTAGCTGCGGTAAAGATTGGCAAACCTTTACGGATGATCTTTGACCGTTTTGAGGATCTTTCCTGGACTTCCAAACGACACCCCTCCCGCACCAGGATACGCACCGCCCACGACGAGGCAGGCCGTATTATCGGAATGGATTACGACATCATCATCGACGGTGGGGCCTACGAAAGCTACTCCCTGATCGTTCTGCAGCGGGCGATCTTTACCTCTAACGGGGTCTATAACTTTCCTAATGTGCGGGTCCGGGGCAGGGCTGTGGCCACATCGACAGTTCCTTCCGGTGCCTTTCGGGGCTTCGGTGCTCCGCAGGCCATCTATGCTCTGGAGATGCACATGGAAAAGGCCGCCCGGGAGTTCAAGGTCGATCCCGTGGATTACCGGATGCCCTATGTGGCCGCAAAGGGTGATCCGACCATCACCGGCGGCAGAATCCACGAAGACGTAATTATGGACCGGCTGATCGATAAATCCCTGGAGATTTCCGGCTTTCGGGAAAAACGGGAACGGTACCGGGATGAGCCGTGGAAGGGTATAGGTATCTCACTTTTTAATCACGGCTGCGGCTTTACCGGTGACGGTGAACAGCGCCTTATCAAGGCAAAGGCCCGCTTACGGAAAAATGCCGACGACAGCGTCGATATTCTGATAGCCAACATCGATATGGGGCAGGGGCCTCAAACCACCTTCCCCAAGATCGTGGCCAGTATTCTGGAACTCCCGTTGGAGCAGATTCATTACGAGAACCCCGATACGGATAAAGTCCCCAATTCCGGCCCCACTGTGGCCAGCCGGACCATGATGATCGTCGGCTACCTGGTTCAGAATGCTGCCCGAAGGATGAAACAGGAGTGGATTCCCGGAAAGGTCCAGGAGATTGAGGAGTCCTATATTCTGCCGCCGTATGTCCACTGGGATCAGGAGAGCCTGACCGGAGACGCTTACCCTGCCTTCGGTTGGGGAGTCAATGTAGTGGAGGTCCAGGTGGACCCTGTAAGCTGGGAGACCAGGGTAATCGGTGCCTGGGGTGTTTACGATGTGGGGGTTGCCATCGACGAGCGGGTTGTGGCCGGACAGATCCAGGGCGGAATGAGTCAGGTACTCGGTCATGCGTGTCTTGAGAACCTGGATGTCGACAGCGACGGGGTGTTTCGGCAGCGCACAATGGCGGACTATATAGTTCCCACCAGTCTGGATTTTCCCCGGACCGGGGCCTGTACGGTAGATAATCCCTATGAATATGGGCCCTTCGGTGCCAAGGGAGTGGGCGAGATTGTACACGACGGCGGACATGCCGCTTTCTGTGCTGCTGTAGAGCAGGCCCTGGGCAGAGAATGCCCGTCGGTACCCCTTACACCGGAAAAATTACTGGAGATAATGAGCAATGACGATTGAGTTTTTTTTGAACGGTATGCCCGTACTGGTTAAATCCGAGCCTGCCGCCCGGCTTCTGGACGTATTGCGGGATAACCTGGCTTTGACTGGAACCAAAGAGGGCTGCGGCGAAGGAGAGTGCGGTGCCTGCAGTGTCTTTATGAACGGCAAGCTGGTTAACAGCTGCCTGGTCCCCATGGGACAGGTAGAAGGCTCCCGGATCGACACAATAGACGGAGTACGGGAGAGCGATGCCGGTAAAGTACTGAGCGAGGCCTTTGCTGAGTCCCACGCGGTGCAGTGCGGTTTCTGTACACCCGGTATGCTGCTGGCTTCTCTGACGCTTTTAAAAACCAATCCCGATCCTGGTGAAGAAGAGATCAGAAACGCTCTTTCCGGTAACATCTGCCGCTGCACTGGCTATGATATGATTATTGACGGCGTGCTGCTGGCCGCCCAGCGGGGAAAAGAACAGGGGGTCGAATGGTGAGCCCTACGGTTAAGAGCCTACGCCCCTCGCGGCTGAAGGAAGCCCTGGAGTTTCGGGCTGAACACAAAGCCCTGCCCTTTGCCGGGGGGACTGACCTGATGGTACGTTTCCGCGGTTACAGCGGGACTATTCCCAAACTGGCAGCCCCTGTTCTCTTTCTCGACGCTCTGGAGGAGCTAAAAGTCATCGATATTGAGGAGAATACCCTGCGGATTGGTGCGGGGATTACCATGGCGGAGCTGCTGGATTTTTCCGGGACACCGGAATTGATCCGCCGGGCCGTTCAGCTGATTGCGGCTCCCGCTCTGCGGAACCGGGCTACCCTGGGCGGCAACATCTGCAACGCCTCTCCCGCAGCCGACTCCCTTCCTCCCCTCTATGTACATAAAGCCCGGGTAACTCTTGTTTCCGTTAACGGGGAGAGGAGTCTTTCCATAGATGAGTTCTTGACCGGACCCGGAAAGACCGCTCTTAAGGAGAATGAAATTCTTCTTACCATAGAAGTGCCTCTGTTTTTGGCGGCAGGCCGGCTCTACTACCGCAAGGTGGGGACCAGGAAGGCCAACGCTCTTTCGAAACTCTCGGCTGCGGGCTATGCTTTTATTGACGGCGGAACAGTTTCTGAGTTCCGTTTTGCCCTGGGTGCTGTTGCTCCGACGGTAATACGGCTGCCGGAGTCTGAAGTCCTGGTAAAGGGATCAAAAACGAAGGATCTGGATTCCGACGAGATACTCAAACTGGCGGAAGGACGAATTTGGCCCATTGATGACCAGCGGTCTACTGCAGACTATAGAAAGCAGGTTGCTTTGAACACGTTAAAGGAATTTCTAGAACAACTGAAAACTACTGTTCCGGAGGCTATATGATTGATTTGACCGTACATGAGGCACAGATTGAAAAAAACGCACAGCTCTGTGCCCGGCAGGGGATTCTTCTGCCGACATACCAGGAGATGGCAGACCCCGATACTGTTTCGGCCGAAATCAAGGAGGAGCTAAAGGGCATCGGTCTGAACCAGGTCCACTCCCGGAACCTTTACCGTGTTACCTGGGAGAACGAGCCTCTTGAAACCGGAGGTACCTACGCCGGGGTAAACTACATGGAGCTCCCCTCATCATTAACCGGAGTAAAGGCCAGGATTGTCGGTCTTGTTGGCAAGTGGTTTCCCACAGGGGCCCACAAGGTGGGAGCGGCCTACAGCTGTCTGGCCCCGACCCTGGTAACCGGACAGTTTGATCCGGAAAAGAACATGGCGGTCTGGCCGTCCACAGGAAATTATTGCCGCGGAGGAGCGTACATCTCCCGGCTGCTGGCCTGTAAATCCGTGGCAATTCTGCCGGAGGAGATGTCCCAGGAACGTTTTAAGTGGCTTAAGACAATGGCAGATGAAACCATTGCCACTCCGGGCTGCGAAAGCAATGTAAAGGAGATTTTTGACAAGTGTGCAGAGCTGAATGCCGAACGGGGGGACAGCATTTTTATCTTTAACCAGTTCTCTGAATTCGGGAATCACCTGTGGCATCACGAGGTAACCGGCCGCGCCATGGAGAAGGTACTGAAGCAGGTTCTGAGGCCCGGAGACCGTTTTGCCGGTACCTGTGTCTCCTCCGGCTCCGCCGGCACCACCGCCTCCGGCGAGTATCTTAAACGGGTCTACCCCGGGGCAAAGCTTGCGGTAAGTGAAGCCCTGCAGTGTCCTACACTGCTTTCCAATGGTTTCGGCGGACACCGGATTGAGGGTATTGGAGATAAACATGTGCCCTGGATCCACAATCTCAGAAACACCGACATGGTAGCGGCTATCGATGACGAGGCCACAATGCGGCTATTGAGGCTCTTTAATGAACCCCTGGGCAAAGCCTATTTAAAGGAGATGGGAGTGGACCCATCTACGATAGCGATTCTAAATCTTATGGGGATCAGCAGTATCTGCAATATGCTGACAGCAGTCAAGTTTGCAAAATACTATGAACTGAATGAAGACGATGTGGTAATGACGGTTTTCACTGACTCCGAAGCCATGTACACCTCCCGGCTTGCCGAACTCAACGCCGAACGGGGACCCTACACCCGGGACAACGCTGTGGCGGACTTTGAGCTTCTTAAGGCAACCGGTACCGATGCGCTGTTGGAACTACGCTATGAGGATCGGAAACGCATTCATAATCTGAAGTACTACACCTGGGTCGAACAGCAGGGAAAAACCTATGCCGATATCAATGCCCAGTGGTATGACCGGGATTACTGGGAGAACATCTACCGGGCCAAAGGCACACTCGAGGATCTGATTCTGGAGTTTAATGAGCGGGTGCGGAGGTATATGTAGGAGATTTCGCAGAGACCACGCAGAGGGCTCAGGGGCCGCGCAGAGGATGCAGAGTTACGCAGAGGAAAATCGAAACAACTCTGTGTTCTCTGTGGTGAATCCCTGAAATCATCCCAATCCTGTGCATCTTTGTTCCTATATTAAGAAACGCCGATGGAATTTCTGGAGGTGCTATGATTTTACTGAAGAACTGTTTTTACCTGGTTGTGTCGGCGGATGATCCGGGGAGATCCGGGCTTGATGTATTGATTCGAGAAAACCGGATAGAAGCGATCGGTACCGGTCTGTCCCTGCCAGAAGACGAAAAGGGGCGGGTCATCGATGCTTCGCGGCATGTGGTAATTCCCGGACTGGTGAATACCCATCACCATTTTTACCAGACCCTTACCAGAAACCTTCCGGCGGTGCAGAACGCAAAGCTTTTTACCTGGCTGGTCTATTTATACGAGATCTGGAGGTGTCTGGATGCGGATGCCATCTACTGGTCCACCGCTCTGGCTACGGCGGAACTGCTGAAGACCGGCTGCACCCTGACTACCGACCATCACTACCTTTATCCAAAGGGGATCGGGGCGGACATTATGGCTCTGCAGTTTAAGGCAGCAGGGGATACGGGTATTCGTTTTTCCCCTACCAGGGGTTCCATGAGTCTCTCCAAAAAAGATGGCGGTCTGCCTCCTGATTCGGTAGTCCAGGATGAGGATCAAATCCTTATTGATTCTGAAGAGGCGATTCGTAAATTTCATGATTCTGATTCCTTTGCTATGCGCAAAATTGCCCTGGCCCCCTGCAGCCCTTTCTCGGTTTCCGAGCAGTCCATGAAAGACACTGCTGCTTTGGCCAGAAAATACGGGGTGCTTCTGCATACCCACCTGGCAGAAACTAAGGACGAGAACAACTTCTGCAAGCGGACTCTGGGGCGGCGGCCCTTGAAGGTTATGGAGGACTGTGATTTTGTGGGACCCGATGTCTGGTTCGCCCATGGTATCCATTTTAGCGACGAGGAACTCGCGGTTCTGAAAAATACGGGCTGTCAGATTGCTCATTGCCCGACATCGAATATGCGCCTGGGGTCCGGGATCTGCCGGGTAAGAGAGATGAAGGAGCTGGGGATAAATGTAGCCCTGGCGGTGGACGGCTCTGCCTCCAACGACTCCTCCGACATGCTTGGGGAGATCAGGAATGCCCTTTTCCTGCAGCGGGTGGCCCATGGAGCCGATGCGCTAACGGCTCGAGATGCATTTAGAATGGCCACTGAGAACGGAGCAAGACTCCTGAATTTCGAAAAAGCTGGTATAATTGAAGAAGGCGGACCTGCGGATATTGCCCTCTTTGATGTTCATAAACTGGAGTACGCCGGTTCGTTATCAGACCCCCTGGCTGCTTTGATCTTTTCAGGCTACAACCACGGCGCAGATTATACCATAGTTAACGGACATATTGCGGTGGGGAAAGGACGCCTGACGGGTATCGACGAGGAGGAGTTAACCCGTAAAGCAAACGCGGCAGCTTGGAGGCTTTATGAAAAAGCGGGGATTGTGTAGCGGGGGCGCAGAGAGTCGCAGAGGGGACCGCGCAGAGGTCGGTGAGGACGCGGAGAGAGCGCGGAGAGAGACGCAGAGGGAGAGATTATGGAGGAGTTACTATGATACAGGAATATAAACTCGCTTCGAGTATAGAGGAGGCGGTGGAGCTGAGTAAAGCTGGCTTTGTTTATCTGGCCGGAGGAACTCAGGTAAACAGTGCTCCTTTTACAAAACATGGGCATCCCCCAAAGAAAGTTGTGAGCCTTGCCGGGCTTGAGCTTTCGGGTATTTCCCGGGAGGGAAACGAGTTTCTGGTCGGGGCCGGGACCACTCTGCAGGAGATTGCTGATAGTACACTTATTCCTGAGGTGCTGCGGCAGGCGGCGGGTTTTATTCCCTCAAGGAGCGTGCGCAATATTGCCACCATCGGTGGTAACGTGGGGGCCAAGCGGCCGGACTCCTATCTGATCCCGGCACTGATTGCCCTTGGCGCGGTGGCGGAGACTGCAGCCGGCCCGGTCTCTGTGCAGGAGTACATAGAGGGAGATAACGAATCACTTATAATCCGTTTCCGCATTCCGCCTTTGGAGGGGGTGTGCCGGGCGATAAAGGAGTCCCGTTCCCATCAGGCTTTGCCGGTCGTCAGCGCGGCGGTCTGGTTAAGGGCAGAAGGGAAAAGCATTCAGGAGGCCGTTGTAGCCGCGGGCTGCGTGGCCCCCAGGACTCTCCGCCTCTCGGCTGTGGAGGAGGGTATTATTTCCGGCACCTTTCTGCAAACCGGGCAGGCCCTGGAGGTTGCTATTGCCGGGACAATTCATCCTGCAGAAGATATTCTGGGAAGCCGGGAGTACAAAACCTATATTAACTCGGTGTTAATCGCCGATCTTGTCCGCGGTCTGGCAGAGGAGGTTCTCAAATGAAGGTATCCTTTATTCTGAATGGCAGGGATGTCTCCTTTGAGGCGGCTCCGGGAGAGAATGCGCAAGAATTTCTGCAGCGCAGTGGAATCGCCTCGGTCCGGGATTCCGATAACGGCAGAGGTTTTGCGGGTTCTGACACGATTATCCTCGACGGAAGGATTGTCTCTTCGGGGCTGATGCTTGCTCCCCAGCTGGAGGGGCGGGAGGTACGCACAATAGAATACTACGGCGGAAGCAGAAGCCCGAGCCTGGTGCAGCAGGCCATGCTGGAAGCCGGCTGCGTACAGTCAGGTTACAACTCCCCAGCGGCGGCGCTGATGATCCATGAACTCTTGGAGCGGGATACTGATCCAGACCGGGAGGCGGTAAAGGATGCCCTTTCCGGTCTCTTTAACCGGGCCACCGGCTATGAGCAGTTCTTCGATGCTGTCAGGATCGCCGCTGCCCGCATGAAGGACCCATTCTACCGCGACAACAGTATTCCCGCCTTTCGGGATGAGTATGAAGTAATCGGCAAACCCGGACCCAAAAAGGATTCTGTCCGCATGGTTGCCGGAGAGAAGGTCTACGTGGAGGACCGGGTTGAGCCGGGAAGCTGTATGCTCAGGGTGCTGCGGAGTCCCCATGCCCATGCCATGATCACGTCCATCGACACGGGCGCGGCGGAAGCTGTAAACGGGGTGGTGGCTGTTTTTTCCCATAAGGATGTTCCTCAGAGAACCTACAGCCAGGCGGGGCAGGGCTACCCCGAGCCCTCTCCCTACGACAGAATGCTGATTTCAAGAAAGGTCCGTCATGTAGGTGATCGGGTTGCGGTTGTTGTTGCCGAAAGCGATGAGGCTGCAGAGAAGGCCCTCTCCCTGATAAAGGTCGAGTATGAATTGCTGCCGGTTGTGCTGGACTGGGACGATGCCTATGCGGAGGATGCTCCTCTGATTCACGGGGGGAAGATCGAATATGTCGACGGAGCGCCGGATGATCTGGATGAACTGAACGCCGGGGCTGACGATGCGGAAGAACCGATACTCTACCAGTTTCCCATCGGTGGGAACCCACGGAAAAATATAGCAGCATCAGTTAGCGGCGGTATCGGAGACCTGAAAAAGGGATTCGCCGAAGCTGACACGGTGATCGAGCGGACCTATACCACCACGCAGATCCAGTGTACTCCTCTGGAAACCCATACCTGCTACGCCAGGGTGGAGGGGGACCGGCTTATTGTACATGCCTCGACGCAGGTTCCCTACCATGTGCGCCGGATTGTAGCCACCCTGCTGGATCTGCCGGAAAACCAGGTGCGGGTTATCAAGGAGCGTGTGGGAGGCGGCTACGGATCGAAGCAGGATATTGTACTGGAGGAGCTTACCTCCTTCTGCGCCTGGAAGACCGGGCGCCCGGTATTTCATCAGTACAGCAGGGAAGAGGAGTTTATAGCCAACTCCACCCGTAAGCCCATGCGTATTACCGTCAAGCTCGGAGCAAGAAAAAACGGTACATTGACGGCCATGTTCATGAAGATTGAATCCAATCAGGGGGCCTACGGGGCCCACGCCCTGACGGTTCCTATGAACGGAGTTTCCAAGAGTCTGCCCCTGTTTTTGTGCGACAATGCGGCTTTCGAGGTTGTGGCCTGTTACTCCAACCGGCCGCCCACGGGGGCCTACCAGGGTTACGGCGCTCCCAAAGGTAATTACGCTTTGCAGGTGGCAATAACGGAACTGGCGGCAGAGCTTGGAATAGACCATTTGGAACTGGTGGAGAAGAACCGGGTTACCGAGGGGTCCATGCTGGAGATCCTCAAGTGCCTTGGTGAGGGGCGAGAAGGTGCGGCTGCTCCGGCTGTAAGCTGCGGTCTGGGCCCCGCCCTGGCTCAGGGTGCTGAAATGATCAGCTGGGGAAAAAAGGAGGAGTCCGGCGATCCGGATGTGAAGATCGGGAAGGGATTCGCAACGGTACAGCAGGGATCAGGACTCCCGGGTCTGGATGCTGCCAACGCCACCATAAAGATGCTGGGAGACGGGAGTTTTCTGGTACAGTCCGGCGGGGCGGACTTGGGTACCGGCCTTGATCTGGTGAGCGCCAAGATGACCGCGGAGGTTTTGAAGTGCGGTCTGGATGTGATTACTGTACAGTCCGGAGACACCGATATGGCCCCCTTTGATACCGGAGCCTATGCCTCGAGCGGTACCTTTTTCTCCGGCGGCGCGACCTATAACGCGGCCTTGAAGTTGGCAGGAATGATCAAAAAAGAGGCCGCAGCGATCCTGGGAGAAAAGGAAGAGGATATTGAACTGGTGGCTCCGGGAATTGCTCGGGGTATAAAGGGCGAGCTGAGCTACCGTAAACTGGCCTGGCACACCCAGGGGGGCGAAGGCACGGGACAGCTGATAGCCTCGGCCTCCTTTGTGACAGACAAGTTCTCCTTTCCTTATGGGGCTCACTTCTGCCAGGTGGCGGTGAACACCAGAACCGGCAAGGTTACAGTTCAAAAGTATTATGCCCTGGAGGACTGCGGTACGCCCATAAATCCGGAGTACGCCCTGGGTCAGATCTACGGCGCCGTAGTTAAATCCATGGGCCATGCCCTGTACGAGGAAATGATCTTTGATGAGTCGGGTCGCTGTCTGACCACGGACCTGCGCAGTTATGGAGTGCCCATGATCGGAGATATCCCGGAGGACTTTAAATCCGTACTGGTCCAGACTGATGATCCTTTTGGTCCCTTCGGTGCCAAGTCGGTTTCTGAGATTAGTGTTAACGGGGCGGCCCCCGCTATAGCCAGCGCGATTTATGACGCTGCTGGGGTCTGGATGCGGGAGTGGCCTTTCAGCCCGGAGAAGGTGCTGAAAGCTCTTGGCAAGATATAGTTAGTGTTCACAAGCGTGGGGATGAAAAACGCGAGGGATTCGGGAATAGCCGGGAATCTGGAAAAAACTCTGCAACGCGCATACATGGGCAGTTAATTCTCTGCCGGCAGGAGGTTTACTACCGATTCATTCCCACGGTTCAGGACACTACAGTAAGATTTTGTTACGACTAGCGTCAGGGATCCGGAGGGGCCGTCAGGCTCCTGCACCTATTTTTCACCAGTAAAAATAGGTGCAGGACGGGAGCCCGAAGGAGCCCGGCCCGAACCGCGCAGGCGGTGAGGGAGACGCCCAAAAAAATACTTCTGAGAAAACGACGGAGAGGATATGGGAAAGAAACGGATTGAAGGACTGATTGCTGAGCTCGCGAAAAAACAGGGCGCGGGGATGTATCTGAATGATTTTCTGCTGACCTGGGAGAAGACGGACGACGAGATCGCCGCGACTTTTCTGGCTGCGGACGCATTGAGAGCCCTCCGGGAGGAGAATGTCTCATGCAGGCTCTTTGATTCCGGGTTGGGTATCAGCCTCTTCAGGGACAATTCGACCAGAACGCGCTTCAGTTACGCGTCGGCCTGCAATCTGCTGGGGCTCGAGGTGCAGGACCTGGACGAGGGGAAGAGTCAGATTGCCCACGGTGAGACGGTGCGGGAGACCGCCAATATGGTCAGCTTTATGGCGGATGTGATCGGGATCCGGGACGATATGTACATCGGCAAGGGGAACGCCTACATGCGGGAAGTGGCCGAAGCGGTTGAGATGGGGCATGCCGAGGGGGTGCTGGAGCAGCGGCCGACCCTGGTGAACCTGCAGTGTGATATTGATCATCCCACCCAGGCTATGGCGGACATGCTGCATCTGATTCATCATTTTGGCGGCGTTGAGAATCTGAAGGGAAAGAAGATCGCCATGACCTGGGCCTACAGTCCCTCCTACGGGAAGCCCCTGTCGGTGCCTCAGGGAGTGATTGGTCTGATGAGCCGTTTCGGTATGGATGTGGTGCTGGCTCATCCTGAAGGCTATGAGGTAATGCCCGAGGTGGAGAATGTTGCCGGCAGGAACGCGCAGAAATCCGGAGGCGGCTTTTGCCGGGTGAACAGCATGAAAGAGGCCTTTGCCGGAGCGGACATTGTCTACCCCAAGAGCTGGGCGCCCTTCGCGGCCATGGAAAAACGGACAGACCTCTACGGACAGGGTAACTTCGACGGTATCAAGTCCTTGGAAAAGGAGCTTCTGGCACAGAACGCAAAACACACCGACTGGGAGTGCTCTGAAGGGCTGATGGCCGGGACCAAAGGCGGAGAAGGCCTCTATCTGCACTGTCTGCCGGCGGATATTACCGGGGTGAGCTGTGAACAGGGCGAAGTGGCAGCCTCAGTCTTTGACCGTTACCGAATACCCCTGTACAAGCAGGCAAGTTACAAACCCTACATAATCGCGGCGATGATTCTTTTGAGCAAGTTTGAAGATCCGGCGGCGAAGCTGAAGGGGTTGCTCGAGGCGGGGAAGAAGCGGGTGAAATAATACCTGGAAAGCCACTGAGGCATCGAGAACCCTGAGGGGCGCAGAGGAGGGACCGTGCAGAGATCGCAGAGTAACGCGGAGGGGCGCAGAGAAGAAACAACGCAGAGGCCGGGGAGTTTGCTGTACTACTAAATCTGTGCTTCTTATCTCCGTGTCCTTTGTGCTTTTGTGTGAAATTTCCTGTTTTCTGTGGCTTGTATAGTGATCGCAGAGGGAGGGGAGACCACGCAGGGGCGCAGCGGACACGAAGGTACTATGAGAAACGTTCAGTGCCCTCTGAGGCTCGGTGGCGAATCTCCTCAATCCTTCCCATCCTGTGCATCTTATGTTCCATAATCAGGACGTTATACAGATTAATATATGGAAATACAAATTGATAAAACCGTTACCCTGCAGAATTTAAAAGCCTCCGATGCCGGGGATATTTTCCGCACAATCGACAGGCAGCGGGAGTATCTTGGCAAGTGGCTGCCGTTTGTGGAAACAACAAAAAGACTTGAAGACTCCGAAGGATTTGTCGCTTCTGTGGTGAACGCAGATGAAAGGAACTTTGAGCATGTTTTTTCCATACGGAAGAACGGCGAGTTTATCGGGCTTATCGGCTTTAAGGATACGGACAGGCAGAGCAAAAAGACTGAAATCGGATACTGGCTGTCAAAAGATCAGCAGGGGCAGGGTATCATGACCCGGGCAGCGCAGCGGCTCTGCGAAATTGCTTTCAGCGAGCTGGGTATGAACCGGGTACAGATCAAGTGTGCCGTTGGCAACAAAGCGAGTAAAAAGATCCCAAAGCGTCTTGGCTTTTTGCTGGAAGGAATCGAACGGGACGGGGAGCTTCTTTCAGGCGGGGAGTATACTGATCTGGAGGTGTATAGTCTTTTGAAGCAGGATGTGTAAGGAGTTTGAGAAAGATTACACGCAATGCGTGATTTGTCCTGATCGAGGTAGTTTTACGCAATGCGTGAATCATGCTGTGTGGATAGATTTCAGGTAATGGGCCTGCAGCGTCATTCCGGCAAGTCTGCTGCCTCCCTATCGGATGTTTCTGTGTTCCTTTGCACAACCTGATCAAAATCTGTACCTGAATCTCCAATGTGCAACTTCGCTTTGCCGGATCAATCCCAACACATAATTATTCTTTAATCTTTAATTAGTGTCCTGAACCGTGGGGATAAATCTGGATTAAAACTCCTGTTGGCAGAGACTTATCTGCTAAATTACGCAGCGATGCAGAACCTTTTCCAGATTCCCGGTAATTCTCAAATCCTGTGTATTGTTCATCCCCACGGTTTGGGACACTACCTGATCTTTATGGATTTCTTGTGAATGCTATTGACAAGTGCATGATCTACTGGTATCAAATTGAACGTGTATTCAATGAAAAATAGTTCAATGATAATTTGTACTGGAGCGGGAAACATAAAACCGAGCGTGGGCGCTTGTAATTCTCCATTTGGCGTTGCCGCGTCTCCTGTCATACGGCGATTAACAACGTAAGGTACAGGAAGGAATAACGAAGCTTTAGCCGAGCTGCCCGAGGGATACCGGATCTGCGTAGACCTGTTCTTCAATTATGATCTGTTGTATCTCCGGATCGGGGCGGTGACGGGGGGCACCGTAAACACAGTCAAAGCCCGCGTGTTCCGGGCGAAGAAGCAGGTACACGAAGGCTTTTAAAATGAAGCAGAAGGAGGAATCTAGTGAATAAGCGAGCTGAGCAAAAGGAAAAAAGGCGTAAGGAAATCCTGGCCGTCGGTCTGGATTTGTTCATCCGCAAAGGCTTTGCCGCTACCAAGATCAGCGATATTGCGGAAATGGCGGGAATGAGTGCCGGCCTTCTTTTCCATTATTTTGAATCCAAGGAAGAGTTATTCGAGGAGCTCATCAATATAGGCATCGAGGCTTCGCGGTCCATCCTGCCGAACGCCGGCAGCGAGCCTTTGACTTTTTTCGAGGATACGGCAAAACGGATCCTCGACCATGCTGCCGATGACCCTTTCATCGCGAAGATGTTTGTCCTGATAAACCATGCTGAGCAAACTGACGCTGCCAATGAACTGGTGCTGAAACATCTGCGTCAAGACGAGGAAACCTACACCCGGTTTTCCGCTTTGATGGCCGAAGGACAAAAGAAGGGCACCATACGAGAGGGAAACCCGACTGCCCTCACGATCGCGTATTGGGCGGCGATTCAGGGTGTATGCGAGATACTTGCTCTTCATCCTGACACTCCATGCCCGAAAAGCGAATGGATCGTCGACATAATACGGAGAAAATAATCATGAAAAGGAAAATCGTCTTTGTCATATTGATCCTGCCGCTCGCATTTGTCTTTGCAGAACAGGAGGGGTGGACTTTTGCCCTTGGCGGAGGGGGACTGTTTATGAATACCTACGCAGGTTCTGATGAGTATTGCCTCGCGCCGGTACCAGAAATTAAAGCGGCTTACTCAAAAGGGAACTATTCGTTCACAGCGTCATTTCTGGAGGGTGTCGGATTCACGTATTTGGATATGGACCGCCGTCTTTTCGGCAGCCTTACCCTGTATCCCGGAAACGAGCGGGACGAAGAAACGTACGCCTCCGGTTTTTTCAGGAAGGATCACAGTGACCGGATATCTCGACTGCTCGCGGGTACCGCGACGGTTACAACCCTTGTCTACGGTGAACTCGCCCTGGGCTGCATAAGCCCTCTTGGAATCATCGGAACGACGGCCGAGTACCATCCGATTCACTGCAAAAACGGGTCGGAGGATTTCTACAACGGTTTCCTCGGTTCGCTGTTTTACCTCCTCCCTGTACCAGTAACCGACCGCATGACGATAACAGCGAGGATCGCCGTGGATTTCATGAGCGACCGCTACGCCGACGCGTGGTACTCCCATCCAGAGGCGGGCACCGCATTGAGGGCTTTCAAGGCCGACGGAGGGATTAAAGATTTTAAATCCTACCTTAAGATCGATTACGCGCTTTCAAGGAATCTTGGAGTCACGGTCATGACCCTGTACACCCGACTCCTGTCGGACGCGGAGGATAGCCCTTTTACGCAGACTGCTGATCAGGTGACCGCGGGAATGTACCTGTATCTGAAGTTCTAACGCGTTTTTCCACATCAAATCGTTCTCCATTGACCGTTCCGTTATGAGCGTTCCATTGCAGGAACGCGGGGCGAGTCATGTTCCTGTCATTGGGCGCTGCGCCAATGCCAGCAGGCGTCATCAAGGTCCGCTGGTCCCTGCTCAGGATGCTGTAAAAGAGAGGGCTTACCATATTGACACATGGTGATTCACTTTATAATATTGATTGAATGTTCGATCAATAGAATAGATCGACGCAAAATCACCGCAAGGAGTTGTTATATGAATTTGAAACATGCTATCGTAAATTTCCTGCTTGCCTACATTGTTGTTACGGTCCTCTGCTACGGGTCCACAATCATCGTGGGCATTCTTCTGGGATTGCCTTTCGGCGAAGAGCTGGGTGTCGGAGCCTTGGAAGACCCCGCGTTCCTCCTGACTGTTCCTTACCATATCATTATCAATGCCTTGACATGGATGGGGTTTGGTTACCTCTATTTGAAGAAGACCGGGAGTCATGAGACCAGCCTCCTCGGAGCGTTCAGTATCGGTGCTCTCTGGCTCGCCATTGCCCTGGTTATCGATGTATTCGCCTTTGTGCTGATCAAGAGTCCCTATTCCATGACCGCTCGGGAGTTCTATATCGATTATCAGCCCTGGATCACCCTCACGTACCTCACTGTGATCGGAGGTCCCGTGGCGGCATACCCGTTTTCAAAGCTCGCGGCCGCTCTCTGCAGGAGAGAGCGGCCGTATTAGTATCGAACAAGATACTCTTCGCATTTACCCCGGGACAGGCGAAGATCTGTCCCGGAAGCTTGTAATTGCAATTACTGGTGTGTTCTCCGACGTTTTTTCGCTTGACTGCTCCCGAATCATCCCATATCCTGAAATCCTTAAATATGGATAATTGATTTTCATTGTTAGGAAGTTTATATGCGGCGAAGGTGGTTTTGGGCATTACTGGGAGTTATTATATTTGTATTGCTTCTGGGAGCAGGGAGTTCCTTTCTTACGTATCAGCGGGTAGCCCGTCTAACGGATTTGAAAACCCAGATGGATGAAACTCTCACGAAAATGTCGCAGCTGGTCAATGATACCTACTTTATACTGTACGATTCTGATGATATCCGGGTTTCCAGGGAATCCTGGAAGGAGTCTTTATCAGATGCCAATCTTGACCTGGACAAGTTGTCCAAACATCCGGGGTTAAAACACCTGGATGCAGCAATAAGCCAGGAGATAAGCCAGATCAGAAGCTCATGGGAAGTAACCATCCGCAATTTCTTTTCCAGCGATCAGTTTCTGACGAACTTTCTGGACTCACAGATTGAACTGGAAAATAATGACAACCTTAACAGCATGGTTTCTCAAGCTTCGCAATTAATCAGCGAAGTTGAGATGGATTCAGGACAGCAAACGGACATGTATCACCTGAATTTAGCTTATTTGAGACTGAAACCTGGGAATGTCCAGCTGCGAATGTTTATTACCTCCCGTGTGGAAGCGTTGAGAAGGAATGTTCAGGATGAATCCAACAGAGCGCTGAAACAGACCATGGCTGTATCCGGGATTGTTCTGGTGCTTCTTCTGTTGTTAATCGTCACTGTCCTGACCTTTAGTTTGCATGTCCTCCGCCGGGCTAACATTAACTTGGAGGAACAGGTCAGTGAAAGGACCAGGTCCATCCAAAACCTTCTGGACTTTTCCGGAGTCGGGTATGTTACTTTCGGACCTGATTTGACCATCAATCCGGAAATTTCCCGGGAATGTGATACTATTTTCGGGCGGGCCATTGCGGGGGAGAACATTGCTCAGGTTCTTTTTTCTTCCAGCCAGCGGCAGGAGGATTTTTCCGATGCCATGGCCCTGGTTTTTTCCGGAACATCCCACCCGGAGGTTGTTTTTGATGTTTTGGATTCAAAAACGTACATCGATGATAAAACAATTGAAATGAGTTTCCGCTTAGTGGACGAGTCCACCATCATGGGGCAGCTCCGGGATATTTCCGAAACTGAAGAACTTCAAAAAACTTTGGAAAAAGAGAACAGCCAGCGGGAAATGGTGTTGAAAGCAGTGACTTCTAAACGCTATTTTCTGAGTATTCTGGATGATGGCGAAAAGCTCTTTGCATCCCTTGAAGCATGTATAGTGGACGGTAATTTCCACGCCGATGAAGAGAAAAAAAATCAGATAATTCGTGATATTCATACCTTTAAGGCCAATGCTTCCTTTTTGAGGATGGCTCGAACTTCGGAACTTGCCCACACCCTGGAAGATGTTCTGATTGCCCAGGGAATTCTCTCGGACGAAGAACCTCTGGGCAATGAAATTGCTGAATTGAAAACGGCTTTTAACAATGAAGTCTCCAGCGTGGTTGAAATTCTTGGCCAGGAATGGCTGGAAGGGGCGGATAAAATCGAAATTAGTCTGGGTCTTCTGGAGGACACTCGAAAACTTGTACGGGATCGTTACCCTGAAGACGAATTTCTGATCCACGCCATTGATGTTCTTTCATATCTGCCTCTCTCCATGCTGTTCATGCGTCTTGGTGACATGAGCCGTGATCTTGCGGCGACCAACGGAAAAAGGGTGAATGTTCTGATCGAAGACAACGAGATTACAGTTACGCCGGAGCAGTACCAAAGTCTTCTGAATGCGGTTAATCATATCCTTCGGAATATGATAACCCACGGTATCGAATTCCCAAGGCACCGGGAAAAAGCCGGAAAAAACCCTGAAGGGAACATTAAAATCCGTTCAAATCTGGAAGGCAAGGATATCCAAATCAGGATTTCTGACGACGGGGCCGGTCTCTCCTTAAAAAAGATAAGCGAACGGGCCAGGGAGATCGGCTGGTTGGACAAGGAGGGATCCTTGACAACCAGGGATAGTGTAAAGATGATCTTTGAACCCGGTTTTTCTACTGCTGATACTGTGACCGCTGTCGCCGGCCGGGGATTCGGACTGGCTGCGGTAAAGGAATCGATCTATCAGATCGGTGGTAAAATCAGGGTATCCACTGCCCCGGGAAGGGGAACAACCTTTATTATTGTGATTCCGAATGAAAGGATGGGATATTAGATGAAAGCAGAGTATGCTAACGTTTTTATACGCAGCGCGGTACATGTCTTTAAAAAGGAACTGAATATTAATATGTCCCGTCAATCCCTGGTTAAAAAGAATGCTCCGATTCCCGGGCTGCCGGTATGTATTATCCTGGGGATTACAGGTCATGTTCGTGGGCAGGTGGTCTATTCTCTCGATAAAAGTTTTGCCCAGGATATTACCCACGCCATGCTGCCCAACAAACTGCCCCATGAACTGAAGAAGTATATTAACTCGGCAGTTGGAGAAATCGGAAATATGATTACAGGCCAGGCCAGTATAGAAATGGCCGGTCAGGATAAGATTATTAATCTTACGCCTCCGGCGGTTTTTACGGGAGATCAGATAGTGGTTGATTTCCTTCAGATGCCAACAGTTTCACTACGGCTTCTCTCTGAGATGGGGATGCTTGAGATCAATATTGCAATTATGGAGGAGGTGCTGTAATGATACGCGGACTAATCGTGGATGACGCCGCAATAATGCGCTTACGTCTCCGTGAGATTCTTGAGCCCAGGTATGAAATCGTAGCGGAAGCCGGAGATGGTGATGAAGCCATTGAAATGTACGATAGATATAAACCGGATTTTGTTACTCTTGATATTTCCATGCCCAACACCAATGGTATGGAAGCCTTGGAAATTTTGATGAAGAGAACCCCTCCTCCACGGATCATTATCGTAAGTGCCGTAGGCCAGCAGCGACTGGTGATAAAAGCACTTCAGAGCGGGGCGAAAGATTTCGTTATAAAACCCTTCGAATCCCCCCGGGTGCTTAAAGCTGTTGAGAGGGTGATGTCTAACGGAAAAAATCCCGGTTGATGGAATACGTAATAAACTCAGGCAGTCAGGTTGTCCGGGTTACAGCTTTAATAAGCTGGCTGAGGACAGGTCAGGAAAAAATGTAGTACCCGGTGTGCTGATTCAAATCAATCTTCCTCTCCTGGCCGACGAGCTAACAACTGTCCCGGAAGTATATACGCATGTTTTAAGAGGGAGTTCATAGGGGGGGGCGACATCGCCTGTCCTTACTGGCCCCTGCCCAAAGAGAACTTGATAAACTGGCAACAAAGATAGAGAGCCAGTGGGTTAATATTTTAAAAAAGGGATAGACACTATTGCTGTATTGAATCTACTGATCCTGAATCCGTTCCTGCTCAATTCTCGATTTTTCCGGATGCGCAATCAGGTAGTCCGACAGCTCCCGTTCTTTCATTGACAGGTAATCGTACCAGGACCCTCGGTCAAGGAGTTCGCTCCGGACCGCATACTGCTTATGCTGACTGTATGTTTTGAAGTCCATTCCAATAGACAGGGTGTGGGGAAAGATGCGGCGGAAGCGGCCCAGGATCGCCAGCCCGTGGAGGTCCATGTCGCCCCAGTAGTACAGGCTTTTGCTCATCAGCCAGGGGACTTCTTTCAGTCGCTGACAGGCGTTCCCCTGCCCCCATATAAGCAGGGTTTCCTCTTGAGATTCTTTTTTCAGTTTTGAGGTAACAAGCAGCGGAAGGGGCCGGATAAAGCATGCCTTGTTTTCAATTATAAGGATCCGGTCAACTGGGAGTTCCATAGTGGAAATTTCTTCAACTGGGAAGATCCCCATGTCGGCATTGTAAAAAGAGTACGCTGATTCATAAAAGCGCATCCAGACCAGAAAATCACTGGAGTAAATAGGACTATCCAGATCAAGGGATTCTTTGCCCGTCTCTTCCAGTATTTTCTGGATGGGGGTTTTGTTCCGCTCAATAAATTTTGAGTCCAGGCTGACAGGAAGGGAACGGCGGTTCAGCCCGCTCAGGTCAGTGTTGGTGTGAAGTTCCGCCAACTGGTGAGCGGTGCTGATGATATCCGGCCATTTCTCGAGGTAGCGTAGAATAATTGAAATGTTTTCGCATATCCACCGGTCTGGCAGAGAGAAGGTCTTTCGGGTAAGTTCAATGGCCTCGATAAAAGCTGCTGTCTCCGTCTCTTTTCGGATAAACCGGAAAAAGTCTTTCTGTGTCTCAAAGTAAATCGTCTTGGGCCGGGTTTGGGTTCCAAACTTTCTTGTTCTGATGGTTTCGAATTCAATGATATACCCGAACCCTTTTTGTGCTTTGGCCTGTGCTTCAAGGCTCCGGATCTGCCGTACTGCCTTGTTATATTGGCTGAAATCAATTTTAAGATTGATCCTCGGTCGGTAGGGGAAGACAGATTTCCCCGTGACCAATGTTTTCAGAAATTCAGGGTAGCGGGTTAATAATTTGTTTCGCAGCTCTTCGGGGCTTATCATTGATTGGTGGCCTGCATTTCCCGGTAGTTGTCCATACTTAGATGATGAGGCACAGCATACTCTTTCTGTTTCTCGATAAAACAGACTGATCCGATGTGTTTTTCGACTATATTGATCCTGTCAAGGGGAGTAATGATCATTAGCTGTAGACCCATGGTTTTAAACAGATCCATGGCGAATTCTGAATTCTCCGGATCGACCTTGGAGAAAATTTCATCCACAATAATAAAGCGGAAGGAGCGTCCGGTCTGCTCGTGCTGTTCACGGTTGAGCCCGTATTGGTAGGCTATGGCGGAAGCGAGGATCGTATAGGCAAGTTTGGCCTTTTCTCCTCCGGAAAGGCTCATGGAATCCTCGTAGTACTGTTTCTGCTCATCGTTATCCCGGTACAATTCTATTGCGCCGAACTCCAGCCAGTTGCGTACATCCAGGACTTTCTTTCGCCATGTATCGTCCTCGGAGAGTTTCGAGATAAGCTCCTGTATCCGGATAAAGGATGTTTCCAGTTCAGCTTCACTGTTTTCTCCTCCGCTTCCGATTTGCCTGGCGTTTCCCATAGAGCTTCTTAAAAGGGCCCGGAACTCCTGAATGGCTACATCCCGGGAGCCCCTGGTATCAAGGCGTATGTAGGTTTCCGGCAGTCTGGAATATCGGACAGAAAATAGAGAGCGGTTGAGGTTGCCGATATCTTCCCTGATCTTTTTCTCGGTAAGATCAAGGGTATTGCTGAAGGAGATGATGTTTTCGAACATCCGCTCATTCATGAACTTGCGAAAGTCTTTTTTATATTTCGGCAGGTCGTCCTTCTGTATTCTATCATGGACCGAAATAAAATCATCAAGGAATTCCGGGCTGGCGGAGAGATGATACGTATCTGATGACCAGCCGGGAAAAATCCTTGCAAGTTCAGCTCCGGGGGATAAAAACCGGTTCATGGCATTGGTCAGGTCACGGCCGGCCTTGTCGATTCTCTTTGCGGTGTTCTCGATGTTAGAACGGACCTTCTCCATTGCAGTTATCTGCTGGGATTTAATCTCTTCAATGGGGTCGAGGCCCTCGGTTTGCTTGCGGGAGAGCAGTTTTTCTATAAACGGGGAAACGCTGTCGAGTTCCGACTGCTGTGTTTCCCCGAGTTTCTCCAGCAACCCCTGGCTGGCCTTTATCTGTTCCTTCAGGGTGATGATCTTCTGTTTGCACAGGGCTATATTCTCAAGAAGAGTATCGCGTTTTTTTTCCGTTTTCCTGCGGGCTTCTTCCAGTTCCTCTTTCTTTACTTCCAACGCTCTCAGAGCGTCCGCACTCTGCAGCAGGGACGTTTTCTGGATTTCCAGATCGCTGATCCTTTCGGCAGTCTCTGTCCAGTCGATTTCATTGTAATATTCAAAGGCGATAATTGTCCTTCCGGCTTCTATTTTATCCCTCAGCTTTGCGATTATCTGGCGGAGCTTGTTTACGGATCTTTTGAGGTCTTCCAGGATCTCACCGGTATTCCGGTGCTGTTCCTGCAGATAGGCGATCTTCCGGCTGTTGTTCCAGCCGAGAACATAGCGGTCCCTATTCCACCGTCCGGGACGATCGTCTTTTTCGTGTTTTCGTCTACCTTTTACCAAACCCCGGGACGTAACAGCATAGGCTGTGTGGGAAAACTCTTTCAGATCATCAGTACATAGATAGTCAAAGCGATCAAGGAGTGTAGATGCCAGCCAGGAGGAGAATGGGGTGTCCGGGCGTACCTCCAGTTTTGCCGGCAGGGTTGCAGGATCTGGAGCAAAAAGTTCTTCTTTGCTATCGCTTTGGTTTTCTCTTCGGCTATCCGATATCCGGTAGTAGATTAGTCTGCCTTTAAGGTCGGTGGTATTAATGTAGGCAGTCGCCCGCTGATAGAGGACTTCGGGAACCAGGATACTCAGGGCGAAGCTGTGCAGCAGTTTCTCCGCTGCCGGTTCCCAGCGTCTTTCCTCTTCCCGTACTTGTATTAGTTCTCCCGAAAAGGGCAGTTCTGCAGGGTCCGCTTCAAGGGCATCACAGAGTTGCTTTCGCAACTGAAGGGATCTTGAAGGAATGTTTGATCGGCGATCCCGAAGGGATTTGATCTCCTTTTCCAATTCCGAGGAGATGCTTTCCTGGTCTTCCTGCTTCCGTTCGGTGTTGCGAAGGTTTCTTTCCGCCTCTGCAACCTGATTTTGCGTTTCCTCGATAAGTGTCCGCACCGTGCTCCTGTTTGTGTTGAAGGTCCGGGCGGATGACGGGGCGGGCAGGCCCAGGGCTTCAGAGCATTTTAAATAACGGGTATGGCGTTGTTTGAGCTCCATTATCCTTACCCGTGCTCCCGAAAGGTTGTTTTCGATTTCTCTGAGTCTGCCGGAGGTCGAATCCTGCGCGATGGCAGCGTTTACTGATTCCAGTTCTCGCTCTGTATTCTCCTTTTCCTGTTCAATTCTGTCTTTTTCCGACAGATACCTTTCCCGCCGGGCAGATTGTTCAGCGTGAATCTCTTCCGCTTTCTTCTGAATACGGGCGGCAAAGAAGAAAGGGATCCCCTGGCTGATACTGTGCAGTCGTTCCGACTCCTCCTGTACCGTGCGGTATTTCTTACCGTTCTCCTTTATTATAGTAAGTAACTCCAGCTGCTTTTCCGCCATCTCTATCTTGTTGTGGGTCTGCAGGAGGTCCTGATAATTGCCTTTGAGTTTGTGAAAGTCCTCCTCCATTCCTGGCTCTTCTATCATGTGGGAGCGGATAAAAGCATTCAGGTTTTCAATCTGTTTTACGCCGACTATCTGGGAGAAGAGGTTCAGTGCTTTCTCGGAGCGAAGTCCCAGGGCCCGGATAAGGTACTGCTGATATTTTGCGAAACTATCGTGCCAGGCGATGCCCGGGATATTGCTCAAGCGCTTGCGGTATTCCCGTTTTGCATCCAGAGGCTGGAAATGCTCCTGAATGTGTAAGGGTGCGTCGGCGGTAATGTACTCTTTTTGAAGCCCTGACGCGGAAAACCACCGGATCTGGGCGAGGCAAAAGGAAGAGTTGCTGAGACTATTGCTGAATCCAGCGATCAGAATGGAGTAACAGCTTTTATCCCTTAGGTTGGATACGGCAGAACGGCCGGCATCATCGTTACGGATACTACCGTAGGCCCCCAGTACATAGGACTCTTCGGTGCGGTCCCGTTTTCGTTCGCTTCCGGAGGACTGGTTGTAATGGCGTCTGACCGGGGGAACCAGGAGGGTAACCAGGGCATCCGCCAGAGTCGTCTTCCCTGAACCGTTTGCCCCGGTAATCAGGATGGATTCGGAGTCTGGTTTGATCCGCCATATTTTCTCGTGAAATCCGCCCCAGTTGTAGATCTCGAGATACGCCAGCCGGAACCCGCTGTCGATAATCTGTTCGGGGAATAGTATCTCCATATTTACTTTTCTCCACCAGTGAGTTTTGACTTGAACTCATCTATGAACTCCGGAGTCACTCTGGCTTTCATTATTGGCTGGATCTCGTAGCGGGGATCATCGCTTTTCAGCTCAGCAGATACCGGGCGGATATATTTAAGGCGTTCCAGGACGGAAATGTGTTTATCCAGGTCACGAATAAGACGTACTTCGTCGCCGGAATCAGGAAAGTAGACGCGAAGTTTGTCCCGTATCTGTGAAAGGCTGATAAACACCTTGAGGCTGTCGCTCTTATCCGGATCGAAACGTTCCAGTTCCTCCCTTAACAGAATCGCAAGCAGGGAGACTTCGAAGGAAAGAGGCCGGCGTGGAGTAAGTCGCGGAAGGTTCTCTTCCTCCTGCCCGTCTTTCTGAGTGATAAAGGCGAAACCTTCGGCTTCGGAGAGAACAAGTTCAAGGCCAATACGGGAGAGGTAGTCGGCGGTTTTCCGCTGCAATACCAGTAGTTCTCCCCAAATTGGGTCGTCGTAATAGAGGGGCCCTTTTAGCAGTTTGAGGACCAGGGGTGCGAAATCGGCGTGTTCAGTCATGATCTGTTCCTTCGTTTGAGAAAAGAACCTGGGGTATATTTATTCTCCGCGTTATATCGTCAAAGCTGTAGGTAAACGAAAACCCGGTCTCCAGGATTCTATTATGCGGACTGCGGCTTGCAATATCCAGATATGCGACAATTTCAGCAAGCCCTTTTTTCGGGGGATACGTTGAAAGCAGATGTTCCAGAGAGACTGATGTTCTGTGATCCAGCTCTCTGGCGATGGTTTTTTCCAGCAGGCCGTAATCGATGTAAAAAAGATTTGCCAGAGGTGAAAGGTCTGGAGAATCAAGCTCGGGTTCTTCAGGAGGACTGAAATCGGTATCTTCCTGAAGAACAGAAAGAGGTCGCTCCATGGGCAGGTAAATCTCCGGATCAGTCTCGATGAGCATTAATGAGTCTTCATTCGGCAGATCGCTGTTCAGATTAAGTACCATTGTCTTGATTTCGTTTATCTTATCAAGAAGAACCCGGGAGCGTTCAGCCTCGGGGCCGACTATTATGCGGTTCAGTCGTTCCGTCAAACGGCGGTTGGAGTCTATTATGCGCTTGCCTGCGTTCAGCAGGAGCGGTTTAAGGCGCAGTAGAAAAGTATCGCCGTTCTCCATTCCCCGCTGGGTCATAAAATTGAAGATCTTTTCTACCAGCGTGTTTATCTCATCCCTGCCGTAATCGGTTACCAGGAAGTTCCAGAACGCATCGAAGCTTTTTCCCTGAGGAGTATTATGCAGTTCGTCTGCTGCATTGAGTGCGGCCTTGAGGATACGTCCCCTGGAGGAGCTGTACTCGACCTCCTCCTTGTAAATACGGTTCAGTATTCTCCGGAAGTTTTCTTCAACACTGGAAAAATCGGCAATCAGATCACGGGCACTTCTGGAAAGTTCAAAAAGCTGTTCACCCATTTGCCGTCTATCCAGAGAATCAACCTCACCATGTTCACGGATCAAGTCAATTTCAGTCTGCAGTTCCGCCTGTTCTTTCTTCAGTTCGGCAATCTTCTCTTCCGGGTCAGCTATTGACTCCCGGGTAAGACGGCGCAGACGGTGGAGAATGTCGGTGAAGCGTGATTCTGTAGCGACATAGCTGACTCGGCTCATATCTTCGATCAGGCGTATAGCCCGTTCCGTATGGGGTGTTAGTTCCAGTACCGGCACTCCCGACTGATCCAGATAGCGGCGCAGAAAGCGATTGTCGTGACGACACCACTCCTGAATCAGTTTTTTCGCCCTTACCATGGAGTCCATCTTTTCCGAATCAGGTTCAGCCATATCATCAAGAAAAAGACCCAACTCCAGAACGGCATCATCATAGGTGACGGTAAGCCTCTCTCTCTTCTTAAACAGCTCATACAGGGCTGCGATAACCAGTGCCGGATCTTGCCGCCGGAAAAGGCGTAACAGCGGCTGGTCGTCAAACAGTCGGCGCAGGCCGTAGTAGTCCATTGAGAGTTGATCTTCTTCAGAGCTTCTTATCAAAGACATTACACTTAATTTATAACACAGCATGGATATTTAAAGAAACCGTCATTCTGAGATCCTGGAATCTGCAGCTTCAATTCTGTTTGGTTTGCCCTGGAAGGAATGGAGCGGGATGGGGTGTTCTTGTCCGGTGGAAAGTACACTAATCTGTACAAACCATACCCCTATGTTGAAAGCGCGTTAAGTGTCATGAATAAAGCAGCAACAAAAGTTGTTATGGCAAAAATTAGTTTTAGATGCCTGGGATTTGTTTTTATTGCCAGTTTACCACCAAGAATTCCGGCTAATATTGCAGCGATCGCAAGCGGAATGGCATAGTGGGGTTCAAAATGTCCTTGTATAGTGTGTCCGGTAAATCCCATGATTGCGGTAGCTGCAATCATCGCTGATGATGTACCGACTGCTATACCCATGGGAACACCGCATAGCAGTACCATTAAAGGTATCTTGAATGAGCCGCAGGATATACCTACTGCCCCAGCAACTAACCCGGATAATGCCGTAATGGGTATGGTGTACCACAGGTTTACAATATACTTCTCGCCGGCGAAATCTCTGTGCCAATAACCAAAGCGTTTCTGTGTTTGAATCGGCCGTTCCTTAACCTTTGTAAGCATGGAAAAGCCTGCTATAACCAGAAATATTGATAATACTATTTTCAGGCTTGTACCGCTTAAATAACTTGAAAAGTATCCTCCAACTAAAGCCATTATGTCAGTAGGAGGATCAATAACCAGTGCAAGCTTCCAATCAACCATTTTCTTCTTGTTAAAGACCAGCATTCCGGTTAATGCTGCAATCATAAGAATAAATTGCCCCATAGTTGCTGCTTGATGCATTCCCAAGCCGCTGAGGACAAGAAGCGGAACATAGAAATTCCCTCCGCCTCGTCCTGACATGGTCATTATGAGGCCAATGGCAAAAACTGAAATGCTAATAAGAATTATTCTCATATATTCTCAATTCCTTTTTATAAAACAAAGTCCACATACGAGTGTGCAATAATTTATATTACAGCTGCTGCGGGTGGATGCTCAACAGCGAGGAGGCTCCTGGCATTTTAATGTTACCGTTCGTCACGGCAATGAAGGCTGGAACCATTACGCTGATCGCTGGGTCGTTGTTGATGCCTCAACCGGCAAGTAGTATGGAAGGTGAACACTGGCGCATTCGCATGTTTCGGAGCAGCAGTTTGCCAGGAGCTTGTCCGGAATACGGATTTCTAAAGGAGCTGAAGCATTACTCGTTAAAGCTGCCTGTAATTTTCATAATTTCCAGTCAATTATTCCTGAACTACTGCTATCACGTCTATTTCAACCAGCCAGTCTGGATTTCCCAAACCCGGTACAAACAGAACAGTTACTGCAGGCAACCTCTCTTTATCACCCCATTGTTCCTGAAAAGCTTGAAAACCTGCCAGGGGATCCTGTCCCTGCAATATATGAATGGTAAAATTGATGACATTCTCAAGTTTTGCATCTGCAGCAGCTAAAACCTTACCAATGTTAATCAGGACTTGTTCTGTCTGCAGTTTCAGACTGTTTTTACCGACAAGAAGGCCTTTTTCATTAATTGCATTCTGTCCGCCAATGTAAACTGTTCTATGATTTCCAGATACGGAGATGGCATGAGAATATCCTTTTGGTTCTGCCATGTTTCCAGGATTAATGTGTTGTATTTCCATGGGTATACCTCACTTATTTTAACTCTCTGCTAAGTATCTTGCGGTATTAACATTTCGTACTGTCATTGACTGATTACTCGATGGCTGATAATTTTGGTCAGACGACTTTTGTTGATGTTTTCCCTTATAACATTCCATATAATGGCTCCTTCAATATACGTGATATTAATAAATTCCTTCTTAACCGGCAGGATGTCGGCTGTTTCTTCAGAATCTATCTCCTGGAACAGATATGCGGCATCGGTTTCTTGCTCAGATTTATTCTGCCAGGATTCGGGAATTGCTGCTGCTATCCTGGTAATTTCCTGAATTAATGTATGTTGATTATCTTACCGTAGCCTCGAGTTCTCATGCCCGGAAGTACAAGCTGGGTAATCCTGGCAAGGCCGAAAAGGTTAATCTCAAACTGACGGCGGGCTTCCTCCATGGGTACATCTTCCACAGCCCCATAGCTGCCGTAACCGGCATTATTAATGAGGATGTCCACCCCTCCTCCGGCTTCCGTAATGCGTTTCATCTGTTCTGTCCGCCGTGCAGCTCCGTATACGGTATTTCCGTTTTCAAGTAACGCCAGGGCGATTTGTTTACCCATTCCGGAGGATGCTCCGGTTACAAGGGCAGCCGGCATTTTCCTATTCATGTTAATCTCCTGCGCTAAATACTACAAAAATAGTCATAAATAGATGGTTTTGACAAGAGTATTGACAGCTGCTTGAAGAAAATGAATATATGTGAATATCATGAATCAATATATTCCTTGCTTTGTTTAAAAGATCATGTTACGGAAAGGTAATTATGAAAGCAGCAGCATATAAAAAATATGGTCCCCCTGAGGTTATCCAGATACTCGATATCCCAAAACCCATGCCTCAAGATGATGAGGTGCTGGTCAGGATTTTCGCGTCCACAATGAACAGAACGGATTGCGGTTTTCGAAAACCCGAATATCCAGTGATAATCAGAGCAATAAACGGACTGCTCAAGCCAAGGATTACAGTTCTGGGAAGTGAATTCTCCGGTGTAATAGAGGAAGTTGGGAAGAAGGTCACAACATTTAAGGCGGGAGACAAAGTGTTTGGCATGAGCACAAAAAGGTTCGGAACCCATGCAGAATATATTTGTCTTCCCGAGAAATCTGCAATAGCGCCCAAACCAGGGAACATGTCCCATGAAGAAGCAGCTGCCGTTTGCGACGGTTTGATGCTTGCCTCAGCCTATATAAATGAGATTGACTTCTCCCGTCCAGTCAAAATATTGATTAACGGTGCCTCCGGATCGATTGGATCAGCCGCAGTCCAGCTTGCAAGGTACTATGGGGCAAGTATAACTGCAGTCTGCAATACCGACAGCATGGAGCTGATCAAGAATCTTGGCGCAGAAAAGGTTCTGGATTATACTAAAGAGGATTTTACCCGAATCAGCGAAACCTACGACATTGTATTTGATGCGGTTGGAAAGAGCTCGTTTTTCAAATGCAGGCGACTGCTGAATAATCACGGCATTTATTTTTCGACAGAATTGGGCTTTCTTGGGCAGAATATTGTATTGCCGATTATTACCAAGCTGTTTCATGGAAAAAGAGCAGGATTTCCTTTACCGCAGGCCGCAAAGAAGGATATCGAATTCTACAAGCTCTTAATAGAGAATGGGGAATACCGTGCAGTTATCGACAGGGTCTTTTCTCTGGAACAAGCAGCTGAGGCTGCCCGCTATGTAGAAACCGGTACAAAAACAGGCAATGTGGTTTTAAAGATTTAATTCTCCATAGTTTATTCGAATATGAAAAACCAAAGCACAGGGTATAATTAAACCCAAAGGACGAGAATCATGGCTAACGAAGCATCAGCTGTTTTTGATTTTGCGGGTAACAGGCGATTTGAAAAACAGCTGGATTTTATTGTTGAAATAGACAAGATAAAGAACATTATACGAAAGTCACAGCTTTTCGACGGGGGACGTTTTGAAAACGACGCCGAACACTCCTGGACAATCAGTATAATGGCGGTTCTTTTGAAGGAGTACGCGAATTTCCAGATCAATATAGAAAAGGTTCTGATCATGGTCCTGATTCATGACATTGTCGAAGTCGACGCGGGGGATACCTTTTTATACGCAGAGGACCGGGAAATCGCGCATATCGAAGAAAAAAAGGCTGCGCAGCGGATCTTCGGTATGCTGGATGCTGATCAGCGGGATTTCTTCCTTGAAACCTGGCGGGAGTTCGAAGAGGGCCGGACCAACGAAGCCCGGTTTGCTTTTGTTTTTGACCGGCTTGAACCGCTGCTCCAGAATTTCCTGAACAAGGGATACACCTGGAGGAAGAATAATATCACCAGGAGCATGGTACTGGAAAAAAACAGCAAGATCAGGGAGGGCTCACAGGAAATATGGAGCTTTGTGGAGATAATGCTGGATCTTGCTGTCCAACGGGGATACTTGCCGGAATGAACGAATTACTGTACGGTCCCGGTTTATCGATTCTGCATAAGATCCCGGTTCATTCCCAGAAAGGATTCAGCGATGACTGAGGAAGTCGAGCTCAGAAGTTCACTCTGTTCAACCGCGGAGAGACTTTCCGGACAGACTGCGATTCTGAAAATCCGGGATGTCTGTTTGATTGGTCCTTTCTGAAAGCTCAGACATGTATCCACTTTCCCATCCGAGGAAAGCATACAGCCTTCCCGGTGCAAGCTTGGAGGAACATCGGTACGAAACCCGATGCTTGTATAGGTAATTTTCCGGTCATCTCCATCCAGCGGGCCGACAGAAACAAGAGACCCGGAATAGGTCAGTATAAGGGCTCCCCGTTCGTCATTC
Source organism: Marispirochaeta sp. (assembly GCF_963668165.1). Taxonomy (NCBI): domain Bacteria; kingdom Pseudomonadati; phylum Spirochaetota; class Spirochaetia; order Spirochaetales; family Spirochaetaceae; genus Marispirochaeta; species Marispirochaeta sp. The sequence goes on from NZ_OY764209.1 coordinate 2,226,629, forward strand.
CTGCTGAAGAACCCGATATCGTCCATTCCCTTTTCTATTATCATGTTGTCAAAGGCATCTCTTTTTTCGAGCCAGCCGGCGCCCAGTCTGGCGATGGTGTCCTCGTCTGCCTCGAGTCCGAAAGCCTCTGCTGCATTATGCAGATGCCGGATAATACTTCCGGGTAAACTGTCGCGCGATGGATACATGGTTTACTCCTGCCCATAATTTTCTTCTTGACGCTGCTGATATATATAGCCCAGAATACCGGCATTAACAAATAACAAGGACAAACATTATGTCAATTGAATCTGTCAGGGAATATTTCCGTACCTGGAATATGGATGAAAAGATCCTCGAATTCGATGTCTCGAGTGCTACTGTAGAGCTTGCCGCCCGGGCTTTAAACTGTGAACCGCAGCGGATAGCCAAGACCATGTCATTCATGCTGGGAGAAAAATGCGTATTGGTAGTCACTGCCGGAGATGCAAAGATCGATAACGCAAAATACAAAAAGCTTTTTGGAAAAAAAGCGAAAATGATTCGTCCGGAAAATGTAAACGAGCTGACCGGGCATGAGGTCGGCGGGGTATGTCCCTTTGCCATTCCTCAGGGGACGTTGGTTTATCTTGATACATCCCTGAAAAGGTTTACGACGGTTTTTCCTGCCTGCGGAAGCAGCAACAGCGCTATTGAGTTGAGCCCCGGAGAGCTGGAACAATACTCCCATGCCGAATCCTGGATTGATGTCTGCAAGGACTGGTCATAATTACAGTACGTAGTTGAAGAATCTTAATGGAGGATTATAGCTGCTTCAGCAGTTCCTGTGCTTTTGTGTTTTCCGGATTTATGTCCATAATGCGGAGGCAGTCCGCCTGGCAGTTTATCCGGTCACCGATTTTATAGTAAAGCTTTGCCCGTTCGAGAAGGGTGTCCTGTGAATAGGGATCAAGAGTAAGGGCATGGGCAAAGTTTTCGAAGGCGCCAGTAATATCTTCCGTGACTGCTCTTATCAGTCCCCGGTACAAATAGCCTTTGCTGTTGTGCGGGTCTTCTTCAATTGCACTGGAAAAATCAATGTCCGCGGCTGCAAGGTTATCTTTGGAAAAATAGGCCATCCCCCGGTGAATATGGACAATGGACCTGAGGTCATGGCGGACTTCGTTGTTCAGAATTATAGTGTAAATTTCTACCGCCCTTTCCAGGTCTCCCTCGTTATGGGCCAGAAGGGCTTCGAGGAGCCGCTGATCGTTGCTGCGCGGGATGCTTATCTCCGCGACGCCGATCTTTTTCTCTTCTGACGGTACAAGGGGTGAGGCTTCCAGGCTGTTGAGCTTGTTCCAGAACGCGTGTCTGCGTTGGCGCAGCTGGTCATGCAGGTTTTTCTGGTAGTCCCTGATCTCCTGAAACATGATGTCAGAGAGAGTAAGATTGGCGTTCAAAGCCGCGAGTCTTCTTTTCAGGGGTTCGTCCAGGGGCGAAAACTCTGATTTGTAGATAAGCTGATGTTCCACCTCGGCCCAGGCGTCCTGCAGCAACGTGCGGACTTGAATCTCGATAACCGTGTCCGCGCTGAGTCCCTGTTCCTCTCTGACTCTATCCGGGCAGCATACCAGAAAATGGAGGGATTCATATCCGAACTCCTTGAAACCTAAATCGGCCCCTTTCTGCTCCTTTTCTGTTACCTCAAAATGTGCTTCGATCAGTGTTGCAGCTCTATCGACGTCCGATAGAAAAGGGCAGATTATCCGGATGCCCATAAGATCCGTGGGGATTATCTGCCTGGTGCCTTTCGGCAGCCCTGTCAGTCTGCGGCAGAGTTTCTCGTAGAGGTTCGTCAGAGATTTGACCCTGTGCTTTAACGTTACCTTAAGGTTCTCACCGGCAAAGATAACTTCAAGTTCTTTATGAACCTGCACCAGGGCCCCTTCGTAGCGTTCAATCCTCGGCCCGTACTGTTTTTCTATATGAGAAAACGGCGGCAGGGGAACCGGAACGATAAACATGGGGCCCATTCTACAGTGAGCAGCAAGAACGGTGCAAGAGATCAGAACAGGTGGGACTATTCCTTCAGGGGAAAGTATATTTCGGTCTGGAGTTCGTCTTCCGGTGTTATTGCCGGATCGTTCAGGTAATACTCATAACTGAAGGAGGCGGTTTTCAGTTTATGCTGCTGGATATAGTCCATCAGCTCCCCATAGGGTTTCTCCATTCCGGAATACGGTCCGGTATAAAGGGTACACAGAACTTTTCCTCCCGGCAGAGTCCCCGCTTGTATTCTGCCCTTGCCTCTGGCGGGACTCGAAACAGGAAACCCAATCTCAACATCCAGGGCCTCCATGTCCATGTTGTGGTAGAGTGCAAAGGGCGCTCCGGCAAAGGGAATTTCCTCCTGCTGCATATAGGCGGCGATCTCATTGTAGAGTTTTCCCATTGTTTCGGACAGTTTGGATACCGGGGTGGTATAGCGCAAAGCCAGGGTGTGCTGTTCGTCGACTTCTTTGATTTCCATGATCTTCTCCTGTTATTGTGTGATAAGTGAATCATGGCACGGGGTATACGACAGCTGTCTGTCATAATTAAAAATAATCAGTAGATTTTTTCTATTTTTTTGGCAGTTTCCGCGATTATCCGCCGTAGCCGGTCAGGACGCATAACTTCGACATATTCACCAAAAGAGAGAATGTACCCGTAGAGCCAGCCGTCCTCAGGCATCCTGAGCTTCACCACCAGGCTGCCGTCCTCGAGAATGCAGCACTCCTTCGGGTCATAGTATTCCTCTACCATGGTCCGCATGACGGGTGAAAACTTCAGCTCCATTTCCAGAGATTCCGTGCTGACTTTCCGGTAATTTTCTTCCAGGAACCGTTCAAAGGACAGGTCTCTGCGGTGTATGGCTGACGCCAGTATTTCCGGCTCTTTTATTCGTGAGATACGAAACAGGCGGTAGTCCTCTTTACTTCTGCAGTAGGCATAGAGGTACCAGGACCTCCAGCGGAAGGCGATGGTAAGGGGTTCGACAATCCGGGTAACACATTCCAGTTTATTATTGGTGTATCGGAAGCGCAGAAGCCGTTCATTCTCCACTGCTTCCCGAACAGTCTTGAAGGCCTCCCTGTGTCTCTGGTCCCCTCCCAGCATGCTGAAGTCTATGGAGAGCTTTTCGTTTCTGTCGGAGAAAATATCCTGTGATTTACAGGGCAACAGGGTCTGCACCTTCTGCAGAGTATTATCCAGATGTTCGTCTGCAAGTGAACCGGCAACCCCTTTCAGGGCTGTGACAATGTAGTAGAAATCGTCGACGCTCATAAGCTGGCGTTCCATCTTGTAGGATTCCAGTATCCCGTATCCTCCCCTGGGGCCTTGTTCCGCGAAGACCGGAATACCTGCCAGTTCAATAGCCTCCATATCCCGTTGTATGGTCCGCAGGGAAACGCCAAAACGCCGTGCCAGTGCGGAGGCGCTTACCAGCTGATGATTGAGGAGAAAAATAATTTCAGATAGAAGCCGGTCTATCTTCATGTACCGATAGTAGCACCCTTCGCTGGCTGGGTAAACTCCCGGAAATCAGGAAGATGTACCTACAGCGGCCAGACCAGAAGAATCATTGGGACGGAAATCAGGACGATTATAAGGCTCAAGGGAATTCCCATTTTCAGGTAATCGATGAACTTGTATCCCCCGGGGCCCATAACTATGGTGTTTGACTGATGACCTATGGGTGTTAGAAAAGCGCAGGAGGTACCTACTGCTATGGCCATCAGAAAGGGATCGGCGGAGACACTCAGCCCCGCGGCTTCGGTTCGAAATGTGCCGATTATTATGTTCGGCGGCGTCCCTGTCATGGTCATCATTCCCCCCAGCAGTGAACCGAAAGACAGGGGCATGAGGATTGCCGACGGTGATTGTCCGTTTTTTCTGGACAGGTTGATGGCAACCGGCATCAGGATAACCAGAGCACCGACATTGTTCATAAAGGCCGAAGCAATACTCACCAGAAGCAAAAGAGAAAAGGCCTGGAAGCCGGGGTTCTTGCCGATCTTGACCATGCCATGGCCTATTACATCTACCAGTCCGGAGTTCTGCAGCCCCTTTCCGACCATTAGAACAGCGGCAACTGCTATGACGGCAGGATGGTAAAAGCCTCCTGTGCCGGCACTGCCCTGCCTATTGTCAGCGCCAGAAGGGAAATCAGGGCCACGATGTCATGGCGGATTCTTCCCCACATAAAGAGGAGTAGGGCAATCCCCAGGACCAGAAAGAGACAAATGTCTGCTGCATATACTGCTCCCATTGGTACTTACAGGTAGTGTACCAGCTCGTCCAGCCTCTTTCGCGTCTTTTGCCGCGGAGTCCGCTCTGTGTATCCCAGGGGGGTAAAGGCTACGGGTTCCCACTGGGGACCGAGGTCCGCAAACTTTCTGGCAGCCGCCGTATCAAAGGCCCCTATCCAGCAGGTTCCCAGGTTCTGAGCAGCCGCAGCAAGAATCATATGATCCATAACAATGGCCGCGTCAACATACGCGTAATTTTTGCCGTCCCCCCGTACCCAGGCTGCGTCGTAATCGGCGAAGATCCCGAGCACCAGGGGCGCCTGGGTAAAAAAGGAGCCGGAATAGATCACTTTCAGCTGCTCTTCGTATTTCTCTGTTGGGATAACCAGGATCTTGAAGGCCTGCAGATTACAAGCTGTCGGAGCAAGACGCCCGGCTTCCAGTATCTTGTCGAGCTTTTTCTGCTCCACTTCGTTGCTTTTATATCCCCGAACGCTGAAGCGGGTTTGAATACAATCAAAATAATCCATTTCATTCTCCCTGATTTATTTCTAATTATATGCAAATAGTTCAAGACCGAATTGTCAAGGTGGCGTACTATCAAATATTTGTTAACAGTTCTGTACTGTGGAGGCAAAAACAGGGATATTAGTCCATGAAGATAAGGAGCAGTCAATGAGCAGCAAAATGAAAATCGGTTTCGGATTTTACAGGCATATGCTGAACGATGAAAACTTCCGCTTTGCCCGACAGGCGGGAGCGACTCACGCGGTAGTACACCTGACAGACTACACCGGCCAGTTGAAAGGCGCCCCGCTGACTGATGATCAGCCGATTGACGGAAAAAGCGGCTGGGGACAGACCTCCGGAGACCGGGAAATATGGAGTGTATCTTCCTTAAGCAGCTTAAAAAAAAGCATGGCACAGCACGGCATTGAATTATACGCCCTGGAGAACTTTGATCCTGCCCACTGGTATGATGTGCTGCTTGCCGGTCCCGGGAGGGATGAACAGATAGAATGGATACAGGAGATAATCCGCAACATGGGACAGGCGGGTATTCCTGTTATGGGATATAACTTCAGCCTTGCCGGTGTTGCCGGACGGGTACACGGACCCTTTGCCCGGGGCGGTGCTGAATCGGTTGGAGTCTCCGGTGTTGATGATACACCGATCCCGAAGGGCATGGTCTGGAACATGGCCTATGAGAGTTCTGTTTCAGGTGAGGTTCTGCCGGAAATCTCCCACCAGGAGCTCTGGGAGCGTCTGCAGTATTTCCTGGAGCGTGTTGTTCCTGTGGCGGAAAAAGCCGGTGTGATCATGGCTGCCCACCCTGATGATCCTCCCGCGGAGCGGGTACGGAGACAGCCAAGGCTGATCTACAAGGATTCTCTCTATTATAAGCTCTTCGGTCTGGTCGAGAGTTCGTACAGCAAGGCGGAGCTCTGTCTGGGGACGGTGCAGGAGATGCAGGACAGCGATGTGTACCGGCTGACTGAGGACCTGGTTAAACAGAAGAAGGTCGCTTATATCCACTTTCGCAATGTTGTCGGCAAGATACCGGAGTATCACGAGGTTTTCGTCGATGAAGGGGAGATTGATATGCCCCGGATCATACGTATTCTTGTTGAGAACGGCTACGATGGGGTGATTATTCCCGACCATACTCCGCAGATGAGCTGCGCCGCTCCCTGGCATGCCGGTATGGCCTATGCCCTGGGGTATATGCGGGGACTCTGCCAGGTGTACGGCTGATTCTTCCGATCTTTTTCCTGTGCCCGGAGCGCTTGCACTATATTCTTCACTGCGTTATTATTTCTCAGCAGGCAGTTATAAGGTCTGCGGAAAGTCGGCATATGATTACGAGGACCCATGAACGAGATAATCAAAAAAGTAGAAGAGACCGAGCAGGAAGCCCAGGCTCTCGTTGAGTCCGCCCGGGAGGAAGCACGGAAGCTTCAAAAGCAGAGCGAAGAGGAAGCGGCCGCACAGCTATCGAATGCCCGTGCCGAGGCAAAGCAGATTGTGCAGACTGCCCTCAGCGAAGCTCGCTCCGAGGCGAATGCGTACCGGGAAAAGACTCTCGGCGAAGCCTGTGCCTCCGCTGAACACAGGACAGGAAAGTTCAAAAGCCGCATCGAGACTATACTGGAAAAGCTTACAGCCCGGGTTCTTCGTATCGAAACGGGTGCGCCCGGTTTATGAAGAATGACAGGCTTGAACGTTACGCCTTTATCAATGCAAAGCTCAGGACCCGTCTGAGCCTTATTTTACCTGATGAGTTTTTTCTCAGGCTGAGCCGCACCGCTACTCTTAACGAAGCAGTAGAGCTCTTAAAAGAGACTCCTTTTTCGGCAGCCGGGCGGGTCTATGCCGCTACTGGAGACCTTAAACTCGTGGAGCTTGAACTCTTTACCATCCAGCTGGGATTGTATCGGGAGCTTCAAAAGCAGGTTAAAGGAGAGCTCCTCATCTTTCTTAATGCCCTTCTGCTGCGCCTGGAGATTGAAAACCTCAAGGAGGCTCTGCGGCTCTGGCTGGACCGCAGTGTGCGCTGCCGGGATATCAGTTCACCCCTTGGCTATCTTTTTCAGGGGTCCATCTGTCATGAGATCGACATATCCCGGGTTGTAAACGCCGAGGACATTCAGGCCCTGCAGGCTGCTCTGGACGGGACTCCCTATGCAGTCCTGGTGGCTGCTGACGCAGAGGAGATCCTGCGTTCCAGTTCCCTCTTTTCTCTGGAAACCGATTTGGACCGTTTCTATTTTGCACATGTTCTCGAAGCTTCTGCCGGACTGGGCGGGGAGGACCGGGGCATTGTTGAGAGAATTGTGGGGATTGAGATTGATCTTGAAAATCTGGAACGCCTAGTCCGGTTCCGCAGTTTTTACGGTTTTGACGCCGGACAAATCCGGCGCTCTCTGATACCCGGGGGCTACCGTATAGATCCGGAAGAGGTTCTCTCCTCCATCGGCACTCAGGACCCGCGGGAAATACCCTCAGCGGTGACCCGGAGCTATCCGGAACTGACGGCCCTGGGTGGTCCGGGTAAGGATTCTTCATCACGCCTTCTATTGCTGGAAGAATTCCTGCGCCAGGTCCTTTTTCGCGAAGTAACCAGGCTTCTGGGCGGGAACCCTTTTACCGTTGGTATTATTCTCGCCTATTTCAGCATTAAAAACCGTGAGGTCCGGCGCATTGCAACCATTCTCAACGCGAAAAACTACGGCCTTGGCGAAGAGGCAATCGGGAGGTATCTCTGATGTTCACCTCACGTATGCGGCATCTGACCGCCGTTGTGCTGCGCAAGGATTCCGAAGATGTTTCCCGGGAGCTCCTTACGGCAGGGCTTCTTGATTTTGTGCGTATAGAGGAGTTTCTTCCTGAGGCTTCCTCCGGTGTGGTGAGCGCAGCTGCTGCGTCACAGAACGGGGAGCGAACTGCCTCACGGCTTAAGGAAAACCGTTTACGTATTGAGAATTTTATCGCATCGATGCAGGAGATTTCCCTGCCGTCGGTGCCTCTGACCCTGGAGACAGTGCCGGCCCTTGATATAGGCCGGGTCGAGGGTGACCTCAATCAGTTGAGCTCCGGGCTGCAGGAGATCAGAAACCGCCAGCGGGAACTGAACCAGGAGCTGATGAAACTGGACGATCTTCGGCGTCATATCAGCCGGCCCGGGGCAAATCTCTTGTCGGCAGGCTCGGGAACCCTCGGGCAGCAGAGGGATACCTTTATTTCCTACAAGACCGGCAGCATTCTCCCCCGCTTTTTAGAGCAGGCCCATGAGAGAACCCGTCGTTTCCCTTCGGTGCTTATAGATCTCCAGGAACGGGAAGGACGAGTGCCCCTGATCCTGATCTCCCTGCGCCGGGATGCCAGGGAGGTTCTTTCAATCCTTGAGGAGTGCGGTTGGCGGGAAGAACCCCCCCCCGAAACGGGTGATCAGGCCCATCATACTGAAGCCCTGGGAGAGCTTGATCATCGCATGGACGAGTTAAAGCAGCGACAGGAGTCAGCCGCAAAGGAGTATCACAGCCTGCTTGAGGAAAACCGTCCGCATCTGCAGCAGCTGTGGGCAACGCTGACGATTCACGAAAGGCTTGTACAAATTCGTTCATACTTTTCCCATACCGCGCGTACGGTCCTTTTTACCGGCTGGGTCCCTGCTCATAAGCAGGCATCCCTGGAGGAGGCCATACGACGGGCCGTAAGTTCCCGCTGCTGGATCGAGTGGCACGAGGCAAGTGAAGTACGTGATTCCACCGGAGGGAAGGTCCCGGCTCCGGTTGAGCTCAATAATCCCGGTTTTCTCAAACCCTTTGAGATGCTGGTGGAAAACTACGCCATTCCTGAATACGGCACTGTAGACCCGACCCCTTTTGTGGCGGTGGCCTTTTTGAGCATGTTTGGTTTGATGTTCGCTGACGCGGGACAGGGGCTGATCCTGGTGCTGATCGGTCTTCTGGGACCACGTCTGATCTCAGGGCTTGCTACCGGAACGCGGCGTCTTTTTACCCTGATCGCCTACTGCGGACTCTCCGCCGTCGTCTCCGGAATCCTCTTCGGTTCCTGGTTCGGCCGGCCCTGGCTGCCGCCCCTCTGGTTCAACTACCATGCCCTGGTTTCGGGGCACGCCAGCGGAAACCCGGCCGTACGATCGGTCTATGACATTCTGTTTATCACCATCTGTTTCGGCATTCTCGTTTTATCAGTGGGTCTGCTGCTGAACTGGATTAATCTGATCAGGAAAAGGGATTGGTTCTCTCTGACCTTCGAGAAGGGGGGAATCGCCGGCGGCTGGATCTATGGCTGGGGTATTTACACAGCCTTTTTCTTCGCAGCAAGCGGGTACCGGGAGCTTCCTTCCAACGCAGTACTGATAGCGGGCTTTGGAATACCGGCACTGCTGCTCTTTTTCAAACATCCCCTCCATGCCCTGAAACATAAACAGGGAAAGTCCCTCTGGAGTGTTTCATCCCTTATGACTTTCGGCATGGAGTGGGTTGTCGAACTGCTGGAAATCTTCTCCGGCTACCTGGCAAACACTTTGTCGTTTATGCGGGTTGCGGGGCTGGGGATTGCCCATGTGAGCCTTATGACAGCCTTTGATCAGATCGCCTCCATGACATCGCCGCCGGGCTCTTTTTCTCTCTGGTCTCTGCTGATTTTAATCGCGGGTAATATCCTGGTAATCGCCCTGGAGGGACTCTCCGCAGGGATACAGTCTTTAAGGCTTAACTATTACGAGTTTTTCTCAAAGTATTTTACCGGTTCGGGAAGGGCCTACGCGCCGATCTCGCTGCGCAGTACCATACAATAAGGAGCATACAATGGATGTAGTAAAAAGATTCAAACAGCAGGTTTCGCTGAGACTGATGATAATGGTCATCGTTATGGCAATCATCAGTCTTGTCTCTGTCAGCGGGCTTTTCGCGGAAACAGCTCCCGCGGCAGCAGAGCCCGTCGCGGCAGTGGATCCCGGTGTCCAGCAATTTGGTCTCATGGCGGCTGCCCTTGCTTTCGGCCTCGGGGCCATCGGTGCGGGAATCGCTATCAGTCATGTCGGTGCGGCAGCCATGGGCGCCATCGGAGAAAAACCGGAGATTGCCGGACAGGCGCTGATCTTTATCGCTCTGGCCGAGGGGCTTGTCGTCTTCGGATTTATCACCGCACTGATGATTCTGGGGAAGATTTAAAAGGATATACGGGGAATGAATTATTTCCTGATCGGCGATGAGGATGCGGTTCTTGGATTTGCGATGGTCGGTGTTCCCGGAAGGATTGCCGGGACTGCCGCGGAAGCCGGACAGGCCTTCAACGATGCTGTTTCATCCGGGGACGCAGGGATTATCATCATCACCGAAGATACCGCTGACATGATACGCGATCGCATAGACCGTTATATATTCAGCGAGCATTTTCCCCTGATTGTGGAGATCCCCGGCCGCGGGGGAAGGGATTCGAAACGCCCCTCTCTGCGGGAGATGGTCAATAAGGCCATCGGAATCAATCTTTCCTGAAAGAAATTAAAAGGATGTCATCATGAGGGACATGGCCGGAAATAACGAACATCCCATTCTGGAGGGGATCCTGGGGGAAGCCAGGGCAGAGGCGGAGCGCATCCGCTCAGAGGCGGCACAGAAAGCCGCCGGACTCAAGGAGTCGACGGACAGCCAGTGCCGCCGGATTCTTGCTGAAGCCCGGGAGCGGGCGGAGTCGCAAAAACAGACGATGCTGCGGTCGGAAGAAACCTCCGTCGCAGCGGAACTGCGGCGCATCGAGTTGCGGGCACGGGAAAAACTCAACGAAGAACTCCTTGCCAAGCTGAGGGATCGTCTGCTGAAACTTCAACAGAGCCCTGCATACCGCGAAATCTGCAGAGATCTGATCGTCGAAGCCGCAGCCGGAATCGGGACACCAAAGGTTCTGGTTTGTGTCTCTTCTCCTGAGTCTCTCGGGTCCCGCGGGAAATCCGGTATTGACCGCGGGCTTCTGTCTGAGGCTCAAGAGCTCCTGGCCCGTAAAGGGCTGCAGGTCGAGCTTGAACTGGCGGAGGATGAGTCCCTGCGAGATCCCGGTATAGTGTGCAGGGACCCTGCAGGCAGATTGGTTTTTGATAACCGTTTCGAGGCGAGGATGCGGCGGATGCGTCGTGAGCTTGTTCGAATAATAGCCGAAGAAATCGGAACGGAAGATGGAAAGGCAACATGAGTGATGAAATAAAGGGAAGCGCGGAACAAGCGGACAGGATTATCGGCCGGGTCCGGCGGGTTAACGGACCGGTGGTCGAGGCCGACGGGATCAGCGACGCGGGAATGCTGGAGATGGTCGAAGTCGGTGAAGCCCGGATTGTTGGGGAGATTACCAAGCTCTCGGGTACCCGCGCAATAATTCAGGTTTACGAGGACACCACCGGCATCCGTCCCGGAGAGAATATCTACGGTTCCGGTATGCCCCTGAGTGTGGAACTCGGCCCCGGGCTTCTGGGGACCATTTACGACGGTATTCAGCGTCCTCTGGAGGAGATATACAAAATCTCCCGTGAGTACATAAGCCGGGGGATACGTGTTTCCTCCCTGAACCGGGAGCGGATCTGGAAGTACGACCCCCTCCTGAAAGAAGGCGATACCCTGACTGAAGGGGCGATTATCGGGACAGTACAGGAGACCGAACAGGTACTGCACCGTATTCCCGCTCCCCCGGGATGCAGCGGCCGGGTTGTCTGGGCCGCCGGGGCAGGAGAATACCGTGTGGACGAGATTATCCTTAAGGTGGAAGCCGCCGGAGGGATGCGGGAACTGACCATGATGCAGCGCTGGCCGATTCGCAGGGCCCGGCCGGCCGCCGGCAGGCTGCCTCTTTCGATTCCCCTGATCACCGGACAGCGGGTTATCGATACTCTTTTTCCTCTGGCCAAGGGCGGGACTGTCTCCATTCCCGGCGGCTTCGGTACCGGCAAGACAATGACCCAGCACGCCATTGCCAAGTGGTGCGATGCGGACATAATCGTCTACATCGGCTGCGGCGAACGGGGCAACGAAATGACCGATGTGCTAACGGAGTTTCCCCGCCTCGTGGACCCCCGCAGCGGCGTGAGTCTCATGAACCGCACCATCCTTATTGCCAATACCTCCAATATGCCTGTTTCCGCCCGGGAAGCGAGCATCTATACCGGGGTCAGCCTGGCGGAGTACTACCGGGACCAGGGCTACCATGTTGCGATAATGGCGGACTCCACTTCCCGCTGGGCCGAGGCGCTGCGGGAGTTATCCGGCCGTATGGAGGAGATGCCCGCGGAAGAGGGATTTCCCGCCTACCTGCCTACCCGCATCGCCGAATTTTACGAACGGGCCGGCTATATGGAAACCCTTGCACACGAGGAGGGCTCGGTTACCATTATCGGCGCCGTATCCCCGCCGGGGGGAGATTTCTCCGAACCCGTAACCCAGCATACACGGCGTTTTGTGCGCTGCTTCTGGGGACTGGACCGGCAGCTGGCCAATGCCCGCCACTATCCCGCTATATCATGGCTGGACAGTTACAGCGAATACCTGAACGACGTGCTCCCCTGGTGGGAGGAACGTGTAGGAAGCGCCTGGAAAGAGGACCGCCGGGAGATGCTCGATCTTTTGCAGCGGGAGGTGCGCCTGCAGCAGGTGGTAAAACTTGTGGGCCCCGATGCCCTCCCGGACAGTCAGCGCTTTGTTATCGAGGTCTGTACCGTTTTCAAGAACGCATTTCTGCAGCAGAACGCCTTTGACGATATCGACCGGTTCTCCACCGTGGAAAAGCAGCAGCACATGCTGGAGCTGATTCTCCTCTACTGGCGCCGGGGCAACGAGGCCATCCGGCGGGGAGTGACCCTGGTAAAACTGCGGCGCATGAAGGTACTTCAGGAAATCATCAAAATGAAATTCACCATCGCCAACGATGATGTAGACGGCATCGAAAGACTTGCTGCCAGGCTGGAGCGTTCCATAGACAAACTGGAGGCAATCTATGTCTGACACCGTAAAGCTCAGCTCCGGCCGCGAATATGCCGGCATCGACGAGATCGACGGACCCCTGGTATTTATCCGGAAAACCCACCCCGTGGGTTACCGTGAGCTTGTGGAGTGCACCGACGCGACCGGAAATGTACGTCTGGGAATGGTACTGGATACCTCCGAGGATGTGGTTGTCGTTCAGGTATTTTCGGGTACTGCCTCCATGACCCTTCCCTCTACCAGGGTCCGCTTTCTTGGAGAGCCTCACCGGCTGGATGTCAGCCGCAGCATGCTGGGCCGGGTCTTTAACGGTCTGGGCGAACCGGTTGACGGCGGTCCGGCCCCCGTAGGAGATGCCCGGGAGGACGTAAACGGGCGGCCCATCAATCCGACTGCCAGGGAGTACCCCCGGGATTTTATTCAAACCGGTATTTCCGCGATTGACGGCATGAATACCCTGATACGGGGTCAGAAGCTCCCCATCTTTTCCGGCAGCGGGCTTCCTCATAACGAGCTGGCCGCCCAGATCGCCAGGCAGGCGAAGATCAAGGGGGGAGAGAGCGATTTTGCCGTAGTTTTTGCCGCCATGGGGGTCAAACACGACGTAGCCCGCTACTTTACCTCCTCCTTCGAAGAGTCGGGCTCTCTGGAAAAGGTAGCCCTCTTTCTTTCCCTGGCTGATGATCCCTCCATCGAGCGGCTGATTACCCCCAGGAGCGCCCTTACCCTGGCAGAGCACCTGGCTTTTCGGGAGGGCATGCATGTTCTGGTTATCATGACCGACATGTCCAACTACTGTGAATCCCTGCGGGAAATCTCTACCTTGAGGGGAGAGATTCCCTCCCGTAAAGGCTATCCCGGGTATCTCTACTCCGACCTGGCGGAGATCTACGAGCGCTCGGGAATGCTGAAAGGTTTTAAAGGATCCATAACCCAGCTGCCGATTCTGACCATGCCCAACGACGATATTTCCCACCCTATCCCCGATCTTTCGGGTTACATAACCGAAGGGCAGATCGTCTTTGAACGGGAGATGCACGGCCGGGGCATATACCCTCCCGTAGCCGGGCTCCCCTCTCTGTCGAGGCTTATGAAGGATGGAATAGGCGAAGGGATGACCAGGGCCGATCACCCCCACCTGGCAAGTCAGCTTTTCGCGGCCTACAGCTACGTCAAGGATGTGCGCAACCTGGCCTCGGTTATCGGCGAAGAGGAGCTTACTCCTCTGGACCATCAGTATATGGAGTTTGGCGAGGCCTTTGAAAAGCAGTTTGTTACCCAGAGGCCGGATGAGGACCGCCCTATTGAGCAGACCCTGGACCTGGGCTGGGAGGTCCTGAGCAAGCTGCCGGTGGAGGAACTGCACCGGGTTACCGAGGAAGAGCTCGACGAGTACTACGGCAGGATTGCGGACAAGAGGTAAGTATGGCCAGCGGCGGCATTGCACCAACCAAGACAAATCTCCTGAAACTGAAGAACGAACTGGAGTTCGCCAGGCTCGGTTATGATCTTCTGGACCAGAAGAGGAATATCCTGATCAACGAGCTTTTAAACCTGATAGACCAGACCGTTGATTACCAGGAGAAGGTGGACGCTGCCCTGGCGGAGGCTTATTCCAGCTACCAGTCGGCGGCCCTGTCCATGGGAAAGCGCAAGACCCTGTCCATTGCCAGCGCTGTTAATATCAGTTCATCCATAAAGATCAGCGAGCGGCGTATTATGGGGGTTTCTCTTCCCCAGGTGGAGACCTCGTATCAGGAGCATCCTCCCTATTTTTCACCTCTGGATACCAGCTTCTGGATAGATATCAGCATCTCCCGTTTTAAAACCGCCCTGGAGCTTATGGGGCGTCTGGCTGAACTGAAAATTTCCATTATGCGCCTGGCAAACGAGGTCAAAAAGACCATTAGAAAGGTAAATGCCCTGGAAAAAATCGCGATTCCCGACCTTCAGGAGTCCGTGCGTTTTATCAGCGGACGTTTGGAAGAGAATGAGCGGGATATGATTATCCTGATGAAGATGGTAAAAAACCGTCTTGAAAAGAGAAAAAACCAAGGTGGTACAGAATGTCCGATGTAATATCACGGGTTCTTGTCTACATTGATGGAACCGAGGAGTCCGTTACCGCCGCAGAATACGCCGTTTGTCTGGCCAGGAGCAGCGGTGCGTATCTGTGTGCCCTGTATGTTGTGAATACCCGGGCCCTGCAGGATCTTCTGCGGGCAAGGATATTTATCGAATCAGAGGAACAGGAGTACGCCAAAGACCTGGAGGCTGATGCAGAGCGTTATCTGAACCATGTGGCGGAACTGGCATCTGCCAAAGATCTACCCTTGGAGCGGCGCAAGGTCGAAGGGTCGGTCTTGACGGAAATCAAAAAGGCCGTGCGGGAACTGAAGATCGATACCCTGGTGATCGGCGCATTGTCCCGGGTGCAGAGCCGCCGGGACGAGCTGTATAACGAGGTGGAACGGGCGGTCCGAAGCGTGGACTGTACCGTTATAATTGCGAAAGACGAGGACCGTATCTGGTCGTTGTATGAAGAACTGTAGATAAAGAAAAGGAAGGTTGTATCATGGCCATTGCAGATATGCTGTATCCCGACAATATAAAAGCTCCTCTTGAGAAAACGGAAAAGAACGGTATTATACTCGAGCTTTTAACACTTCTGTATAATTCAGGACGAATCTCCGACCTTGATAAAGCCTTTGAGGCTATCCGTAAACGGGAAGACCAGGGAAGTACCGGATTGGGAGAGGGGATTGCGGTACCCCATGCCAAGACGGACCTGGTCTCTTCCCTGACCCTGGCTCTGGGGGTTGCTCCCCAGGGGGTCGACTTCGATTCCCTGGACGGAAAGCCGACCAGGCTCTTTTTCCTGCTTCTGGCACCTCCGGACCAGTCGGGTCCTCATGTTGAGGCCCTGTCGGAGGTGGCCAAGATTTCGCGCTCCGCCTCCTTTATGCGCCTGCTGTGCTCGGCCCGCTCTCCCGAGGAGGTACTGGACCTCTTCGGGGATTAAGCAACACAGATTCAAGGAGCGGACTACTTCTCCCTGTGGTAAGGCCAGGCCATGATGCCCCCTTCCATTACCTTGACATTGGTGTATCCGTTGGCGATCAGGGTGCGGGCGGCTTCGTATCCCCGCAGGGATATCTTGCAGTAGGTGATTATTTCGGTGCTTTTGTCTTTTGGCAGCTCGTTTAAGCGGTGACGCAGGGCTCCTACCGGAATCAGGTGTTCTCCGATACCAAGACGCATCTCTTCCCACTCCTCGGGGCTGCGGTTATCGATAATGAAGGGTTTTTCGCCTTTGTCCAGCTTTTCCTTGACCTCAACAGCCGAGAGTCCTTCCATAAGGCCCCGGATCTTGTTCTGCAGTGCATGGGCGCAGGCGACGATATTATCGATGGCCAGGGAGAAGGGCGGTGCGTAGGGAAGGTCCGCATTCACCAGATTGTCTACCGTAAGTCCTCCCATAATCGCCATGGCGGCCATTCCTATCTGTTTGCTGGCATCAGCCAGTCCAATGCACTGAAAACCAAGGATTTTTCCTGTATCCCCGTCGGCTGTCATTCTGTTGATCAGGATCTTTGCCCCCATAAAACCCGGTTTGTCAGGGCCTGCTGTGGTTACGGTGACGACGTTTTTATACCCCAGTTTCTCGGCCTGATCCTTTGAAATCCCCGTAGATCCTGCAGAGAAATCAAAGACCTTGCAGACCCCGGTTTGAATGGTCCCGGGGAAGGTGACAATGTTTCCGCTGGCCGCGTTCTCACCAGCTACCCGGCCTTCCAGGTTGGCAAGGTCGCCGTACGGCGCGTGGACGTTCATGCCTGTCAGGCGCTGGGGTATCTCGGTACAATCCCCCACGGCATATATATCGGGATCGTTGGTCTGCATGTATTCATTGACGACGATGCCTCTGGTTTTACCGGTTTCAATCCCCGCTTCCGCGGCGATCGTTGTATTTGGGCTCACACCGATAGCGACTACAGCCATTTCGCAGGGAATCTCATCTCCGTTGGCCAGCTTTACCGCCCGGAGCTTGCCCTTTTCATCTCCCAGGAATGCAGCTACCGCGTTGTCGGTTATAACGTCGGCGGCATGGGTTTTAACATGGTTTTCCAGGATCTTTGCCAGCTGCCAGTCCAGGAACATCAGTATCTGGGGCAGCATTTCCACCACGGTAATCTTGATGCCCGCGAGCTGCAGGGCTTCACAGGTCTCGATTCCGATCAGTCCTCCGCCGACGACAACGGCCTTCCTGATTATACCCTCATCCCGCACCTTGCGCAGGTAGTCTGCATCCGGCATGGACTGCAGGGTGCTTATGCCGTCGAGATCGGTTCCCGGAACAGGCGGCATCCTGGGAGTGGCTCCCATGGCGAGAATAAGCTTATCGTAAGCATAGGTCTCTGTCTCACCGGTAAGGAGATTTTGTGCACTTACCTTTTTTGCCTTGCGGTCGATGGAAGTAACTTCCGTGTCTGTTTTCGCGATGATGTTTTTGGATTTCATGTAGTAGACAGGGTCCCGAACCACCCCGGTGGGGGTACAGAGCAGCTGATTCCTGTCGTCGAAAAAGCCGCCTACGTAGTACGGGTAACCGCAGGAGGCCATGGAAAGATCATGGGCTTTCTGAAGGATTGTTATCTCCGCGTCAAAATCGAGGCGTCTGGCCCGGGCTGCGGCCTTCGGACCTGAGGCGGAACCGCCGATTACAAGTATTTTTTTTGCCATAAGTCTTCTCCTTTCGTTTGCTGCAACGAGCAATTATAGTGAATATCATTATCAATATATTACCATGTTACCGTATATTGTGAAACTGGTATTTAATTCATTGCCCTCATCCCCCCTTGTGTTATATCATTGCAGGTAATGAAATCGATTGCGATTATTGGAGCCGGCGCTCTGGGACTGCTGTATGGCGGAGCCTTGGTGGCCGTACTGAAGGACAAGGTCTTTTTTATCGCAGAAGGGGACAGGGTCCGAAGGATTAACGAAACCGTTTATGCCATCAACGGGACGGAACACGGGTTCAAGGCCTTTTCTCCGGATCAGCTTGCGGAGAAGCCCGATATGGTCCTGGTGGCGGTAAAGAATCATCACCTTGACGCCATCGTGCCCCTTCTGAACTCTGTTCTTGGCGAGGGTACCCTGGTGGTCTCCGTCCTGAACGGAATTGACAGTGAGCGCTTTATTGAAGAGAAGTTTCCAAAAGCGAAGGTGCTCTACAGTGTGGCCGTCGGAATGGACGCTGTTAAGGAAGGAAACAGCCTGAACTACAGCACTCCCGGAAAGCTGCTTCTGGGGACGCGGGATAATAATGCCGCGGACGGAGACCTTAAGAAGGTTACGGACCTTCTGGATTCCGGGGGCATCCCCTGGGAAATTCCGGATGATATTATCCGTTCCCTCTGGTGGAAGTGGATGATCAACATCGGCATGAACCAGGTTTCCGCTGTTACCGGTGCTCCCTACGGTGTTTTTCATGCCGACAAGACAGTTCAGGCATTAATGGACGAAGCCATGCTGGAAACTGTCAGAGTCGCCAAGGCTGAGGGTGTCGATCTGCGGGATGAGGATGTCCCGGGTTGGTATTCCATTATGAACAGTCTTGGCCCGGAGGGAAAAACCTCCATGCTGCAGGATATCGAGGCCCGGCGCAAGACGGAGGTCGAGGCCTTTGCCGGCAAGCTGATGGAGCTGGCGCAAAAGCATTCCATCCCGGTACCGGTTAACGAGACTCTTTTTCGGATAATCAAGACCAAAGAACTGCTTTACCTTGCATAGGAGGTCTTAATGGCTGACAAACTGATCATGTTACATGGTTTTGAACAGGACGAGATTCTGGGATTGATGCGTCTTTTAAAAGCAAACATGACGGAACCCCGGGAGGTCGCCTTCTGCATGACCACCGAGAATAATCTGGACTGGAAAATCCGGGATCTTATCAGTGATGTACTGGAGGAGCATGAGTATATGCTGAAAATGGAAGAGCAGCGGGCGGCGGAACGGGACACACAGGATTGAGGGGCCTTTTCGGAAACGGTTCTTTAGTTTGTAAAAAAGTTGCCCCTTGTCGGGATTCATCGCTATATTAATCATACACACAGAAACCAGTACATAATCTCCATTGATGATGGTTCGGTTATACGGACCTTAAGGAAGGTATATATGCAATACAACAGGATGACTACCAAAACCCAGGAGGCCCTGCAGGCAGCCCACTCGGAGGCCGATCGCGCGGGTCACGCCCAGATCGACGTGGACCACATGCTGCTGGCCCTCCTTGAACAGGAGGACGGAGTTATTCCTCCTCTTATGGATGCCCTGGGAGTGGACGCCCCCATACTAAAACGAGATCTTTCTCAGATATCGGCGTCAAAACCCAAAGTACACGGCGAGGGGGCCCAGATTTCAATTTCTCCAGAGCTTTCCCGGGTACTGAGCCGGGCGGAGAAGGAGTCCGAGTCTCTTAAAGATGAATATGTCTCCACCGAGCACATCCTTATGAGCATGAGTGCGGCGGAAAACCGCACGGCGGACCTGCTGCGCCGATATGGTGTTACCAAGGACAGAATTATCACCGCTCTTAAATCGATCCGGGGAAACCAGCGGGTTACCGACCAGGACCCGGAGGGACGGTATCAGGTACTGGAGAAGTACTGCAAGGATCTGACCGCCCTGGCCCGCAAGGAAAAGCTGGACCCGGTAATCGGTCGAGACGAGGAGATCCGCCGGGTCATGCAGGTTTTAAGCCGGCGCACCAAGAACAATCCGGTATTAATCGGAGAACCGGGAGTCGGTAAAACAGCAATAGCCGAAGGCCTTGCCCGGAGGATCGTTTCCGGTGATGTCCCGGACTCCCTTAGACATAAGCGTCTTCTGGCCCTGGACCTGGGTTCACTGATCGCCGGGGCCAAGTTTCGCGGCGAGTTCGAGGAACGCCTCAAGGCGGTTATCAACGAGATTGCCTCCTCCGACGGGCAGATCATTCTCTTTATCGATGAGCTCCATACCCTGGTTGGCGCGGGAGCCGCAGAAGGCTCTACCGACGCTTCGAACCTGCTGAAACCCGCCCTGGCCAGAGGGGAACTGCGTGCCATAGGCGCTACGACTCTGGACGAGTACCGCAAGCACATTGAAAAGGATGCCGCCCTGGAGCGGCGCTTCCAGCAGGTCTACACTGCCGAGCCTTCGGTGGAGGATACGGTTGCCATTCTGCGGGGTATCCAGGAACGATACGAGGTTCACCACGGGGTACGAATCCGTGATGACGCCCTGATAGCCGCGGCGACCCTTTCAGACCGCTACATAACGAGCCGATTTCTGCCGGACAAAGCCATAGATCTGGTTGACGAGGCGGCCAGCCGGCTCAAAATGGAGATCGAGAGCCAGCCTACGGAGCTGGACCAGATTGAACGGCGGATTTTGCAGCTGAACATCGAAAAGCAGGCCCTTTCCAGGGAAGAGGACGCTGCCAGCAAGGAGCGTCTTGCGAAGCTGCAGGAGGAGCTGAACGAGCTGACTCATAAACGGGACGCCATGCAGCTGCAGTGGAAGAATGAGAAGAACATTATTGACGAGATCCGTTCACTTAAAGCCAGGCTGGAGGAGTACAAAATCCAGGAGACCCGTTATGAACGGGAGGGCGATTTTACCAAGGCCGCGGAGATAAAACACGGCAGGATCCCTGAGACTAATGCTTTAATCAGCGCCCGCAGCAGGGAGCTGGAAGAGCTGAAAGGGGATCACAGGCTGCTCCGGGAGGAGGTCTCGGAAGAGGATATCGCCCGGGTCGTATCCGCCTGGACCGGAATCCCTGTTTCAAAGATGCTCTCCTCGGAGATGGCCAAGTACCTGAACCTGGAAAAGATTCTCGAGGAACGGGTTGTGGGTCAGGATGATGCCATCGAGGCTGTCAGTGATGCAATCCGTCGGAACAAGACCGGCATCTCCGACGCGGCGCGGCCCCTTGGATCGTTTCTGTTCCTCGGCCCCACCGGCGTTGGCAAGACGGAGCTGGCCAAAACCCTGGCGGATTTTCTTTTTAATGATGAACGGGCCCTTACCCGCATTGATATGAGCGAGTATATGGAGAAGTTCTCCGTGAGCCGCCTTATCGGGGCCCCTCCCGGCTATGTGGGGTATGATCAGGGCGGTCAGCTGACCGAGGCTGTGCGGCGCCGGCCGTATTCTGTCATTCTCTTTGACGAGGTAGAGAAGGCTCATCCTGATGTATTTAATGTTCTGCTGCAGCTTCTGGACGACGGGCGCCTTACCGACGGCCAGGGCAGGGCCATTGATTTTCGCAACGCCATCGTAATCCTGACCAGTAACCTGGGCAGCGATCTGATTCTGCAGGTGGAAGACCCTGCAGAGGTAAAGGAGAAGATTGAGCTCCTTCTTAAAGGAGCCTTTAAACCGGAGTTCCTGAATCGCCTGGACGAGACGATTATCTTCAGCCGCCTGGGTAAGCAGCAGATCATGAAGATTGTCGACATTCAGCTGGGACGCCTTCAGAAGCGTCTTGCGGAGCGCGATCTGACTCTTGCACTGGATGCCAAAGCCAAAGCACTTATCGCGGCCGAGGGGTTTGACCCGGCCTTCGGCGCCCGGCCGGTTAAGCGGACCATCCAGAGTCTTCTGGAGAATCCACTGGCCAAACAGATTCTTTCCGGGGCAATCAAAGAAGGATCACAGGTTTCTGTCAGCGCTGCAGACGGTGAGCTCAAGTTTAAGGCAATAGCCGCAAAAGGGGCGAAAACAACTGCTCAAATAGAAGCCTGACAGGCATCATACATCCCCCTGGCAGAGCATAATACAGCCAGCCGGGGGAACTTCGATTTTTACAGCCAGTGTTTCACCCGCCCGTTCAGCTTTAACATTTTCCAAAACATTTTCGGAGCCGGACCTGTACAGCAGCCGGAATTCGTCCCCTTCAGTATGGAGGTCGAGTCGACGGCGATATAAACCTTCAAAGGGTTTTTCATGTCAGTATTGAAGGCAAGTACCGCCTCTTCCATATTGAATATCCTGGACCAGGCGACAACCGCAGCAATGCGTCCTTCTCCAATTCTTCGCGGATAATCGAAACTTGTACCGTCGGGGGAAACCGGGCGAAGATACTGCCGTCCATGCCGCAATATAAGATACTTGTGCCGCAGCTTCAGCAGTTTTCCAAGTTCGATGTAAAGAGGATTGGCTGTGTTAAAAAAGTGTCTGCCCTGAGTCCTGAATGCCCCGAATTGTCCAGCAAACATGCATTCCCGGATATAACTGTCCTCTCCTCCTCCACCGTCGAAGCCCTGTTCGGTTCCGTAGTAAATACAAGGAACCCCGAGACCCATGACATTGAGAAAGAGAGCGTTCAATAACAGGGGAGCAGTTTCATTGTCAGCTGCGAAGCGGTATTTCCAGTCTCCTTCCTGGCTGACCATGTCATGATCATCGAACATGGTGATCACGTTGTCCTGGTACCAGCGGTAGTCGTCATCCCCCAGCAGCCTGGTGTTGGAAAAGGTCGCGAAATATTCCTCAGGATTAACCAGCTCCTTGGCGCAGCCTTCGAGCTGGTTTGGTATGCGGTTTATTCCCAGCGCGGCGTTGAGGCCTGTCTTCTTGAAGGCTTCGACAGCGTATTCCAATCCTCCGGTAATCTCTCCGATAAGATAGAAATTCTTCTTCCCCAGGGACTTCGCGAACTCATGGATTTCCCGCACAAAATAACGGGTTGCCCCCCATTCCATGTGCTTAACTGTATCGACGCGAAAGCCATCTACATCTGCATAAGCAATCCAGTATTTGAAGGCCTCGGTAATAGTTTTCAGGGCTATGGAGGGCTGGAAATCCTCTCCGCTCCCACCGGTACCGAGAAAATGGGTTTTCAAACTGAAAAAATCACCTTCCACATACTCCGGATAGTTCTCCCAGTTCTGAATATGGCCTTTACGGTAATAAGCAGACGGATCCTGCATCTCCCGCGGCCATACGGCCCCGTCGGGCCATGCCGCTTCTCTCTCCTTGTTTTCGTTCTCTCCTTCACCGCAGGGAATCTCTGGCTTTCCTTCAGAGTCGCGAAAGCCCTTTACCGGGTATTCCTCTCCTGTCCAGGGTGTATCCTCCTGCTCATAGGCGAATACATCGCCGGAATGGTTGATAATGATATCCAGGATGATCCTCATACCACGCTTATGGGCCTCTTCTGCCAGGAGCTGCAGATCCTGATCGGTGCCGAGATGGGGATCGATGGCCAGGAAGTTCTGGATGCCGTAACCGTGATAGGTCTCCAGGAAGGATACCTGTTTGAAAATAGGACTTATCCAGACAGCGGTAATCCCAAGCTGCTCAAGGTAATCAAGTTTGGACAGAACCCCTTTAAGGTTCCCGCCATTCCAGCTCTGCCATTCCTCTTCCTTTCCAGTCGTTTTTACAAGATCATAATCGCGTCCTTCATCGTAGAGAGTCTCATCACGCTCTCTTCCGTCCGAGAAACGGTCGGCCATTAGAAAATAGATTACCTGGTCTTCCCAATCCTCCGGCGAGGGGTAGTGTTTCTTTACCCGGGTAAAACCTGTAAAATCGATATCACCGATACTCCGTAATTCTTTCATGAGAATCTTCTCCTCTATTGGACCGCGTACGTGAGGATCCTGTTCAATTATTTACCCGGGAGATAGTCAGGCGTTACGAAAGATTTTAAAACAGTTTCAGGTAGGCCGCCATGTAATCAGGAAGATCCGCTGGTTTCCGGGCCGAAACGATATTGCGGTCGGTAACGGCGCTCTTGTCCACCCATTCTGCTCCGGCATGGATAAGGTCATCTTTTATTCCCGGGGTGGAAGTCATTGTATATCCCTTCACGATGTCCGCCGATGCAAGTACCCATCCGGCATGGCAGATGTGTCCTACAGGTTTACCGGCCTGGAATATTTCCCGGGTGATCCGTAATACATCATCATAGCGTCGAAGCTTGTCCGGAGCCCAGCCTCCCGGCACAAGCAGACCGTCGTAATCAGAGGCTTGTAAATCCTGAAAAGATACCTCCGAGCTTGCGGGTACTCCATACTTTCCGTGATAGGTTTTACCTGCCTCTTTGCCGGCAATGTCAACCTGAAAGCCAGCTTCCCGGCAGCGGAGTACCGGATACCAGAGCTCAAGATCTTCGAACTGCTCATCGATAAAAGCAATAATCTTCTTCATAAGGGTCTCCTGTGCGTATCGTTGTTTAAAATGTACAAAGCAGAAAGAACTTTGGCAAAAGATGATTAGACTGAATGTCATGAATTAAATTCCGCTTGACAGGCAGTTATAAAATGTGCAAGTTAGTGAACGATAACTAATAATGCTAAGAAAGGAGACTATAGTGCGAACGGAACGTCAACAGGAGCTTTTAAATGCGGCAGTAAATATTGTTGCAAAAGAGGGTTTCAGCCGCCTTACCATTCGCAAAGTGGCAGCCGCAGTCGGGGTAACTGAGCCTGCAGTGTACCGGCATTTTCCTCATAAACTGGCGCTGCTTACCGCGATTCTCGAGGATTTGCAGTCCGCGGTGATTCCCCATTTTCAAAAGCTGGCTGTCGCTGACGGGACTCCGGAACAGCTTGTATCCGGCTTTATTGATGGACTCTTCTCGGAACTCACGAACAAGCCAGCTTTCGCACCCCTGGTTTTCTCCGAAGAAGCGTTTCACTCTGAACCCCAGCTGCGCCCCATGCTCCTCAGCATGATGCGTGAGAACCTTGCGATCCTTGGCAGTTCCTTCGCCCGGCTGCAGAGCAGGGGACTTTTCCGGAAAGATATTGGCCACGAGAAGATGGCGCTGATTACCATGGGGACTATTCGTCTTACTGTTACCCGGAGCATGCTGACTGGCCGGGCCGAAAGGCTTTCTGATCAGGCGGTCGATCTTGCCGATACTTTCGTGCATCTGTTTTCTGTAAAGGAATATGTAGTGTCCTGAACCGTGGGGATGAATCGGTAGTAAAACTCCTGCCGGCAGAGAATTAACTGCCCATGTATGCGCGTTGCAGAGTTTTTTCCAGATTCCCGGCTATTCCCGAATCCCTCGCGTTTTTCATCCCCACGCTTGTGAACACTAACAAACCCTTTCCAATACAGGCCGCGCCATTGTCTACAATGCCGTGGCGGTAATGGGAGGATTCTCGGTGCTGCTGGTCAGTGTCTTCCCTCCCAACCGCCATGTCGGCGGGCTCGTTGCGCTGAACATGGCCGCCAGCGCCCCATCGGGACCCTTACGGTACTGCTGGTAATTATCCACATGTTGGACCGCAAAGGAAAAATCCTTCGCCTTCCTCCGGAGAGCCGTCCGGACGCAAACAGCAGAAAAACCTGAAACGAGGAGAGATAATTAGATGAAAGAAAACTTTACGAAAATCCTGACAGTATGTGTTTTGTCAGTAATAGGATTGACCGGATTGTCCGCCCAGATCAGCGGAATGGAGGTCATGGAGAATGTCTACAACCGTCCTGTGGGTGAGGCCATGAGCGCCGAACTGCTTATGACGATTACCAATTCCCGGGGCTCAACCCGGGAACGGAGCATTGTTCAGTACGGTCTCGATGCAGGAGACGCGGACAAAAAGATCATGTTCTTTGCCGCTCCGGCGGATGTACGGGACACCAGCTTCATGACCTGGTCCTGGGACGACGGCCGCGATGACGAGCAGTGGATTTATCTGCCTGCTTTGCGGCGGGTAAAGCGGATAAGCTCGGACAGCAAGAACGACTCCTTTATGGGCTCCGATTTTACCTACGACGACCTGGGGGACCGGCATCCTTCCGAGGATTCCCACAAAATCATCGGAGAAGAGAGCCTGAAGGGCGAAGAGTGTTATGTGATTGAAAGCACACCAGTGAAAAAAGGAGATGCTTTCAGTAAAACAGTCAGCTGGATTATCAAGGATAAATGGCTTGGTCTGCAGAAAGAGTTCCATGATAAACGGGGGGATGTCTACAAGGTCCTCTCGATCGACAAGTTTGAGAAGATCGACGGCTACTGGGTTGTGACGGATATGTTGATGGAGGATTCTGACCGCGGCAGTTCCACACGAATAGAAATGAACGATGTCAGTTTCAGTGTGTCCCTTGAAGAGGACTTCTTCTCGGAACGCCAGATGCGTCTTGGACCCAAACGATAAGGCGGCAGGGAGGTCTATATGCATTTTTCAAATCGAATTACCACAGGAATACTCACGGGGTTCCTGATTCTTATGATCCTGAGCCCTGCAGCTGCCATGGACGTTGAATTGACCGGCATGCTGCGCAGTTACAGCGGTGCCCGGCTCCAAGAAGGGGACATACCCGTGGCTGAACAGACGGTGGATGTAAACCTGCGCGGCTGGGGGGACATGACTCAGATAAACGTAAATCCTTTCGTATATGTGGGTGCAGACGGAGACCCCGAGATCGGCATCAGGGAGGCTTACATCGATCTCTTTCTGCCCTCCCTGGATCTGCGCGTCGGCAAGCAGGCCGTTGTCTGGGGAGAGGCCGAGGGGGTCTTTATAACCGACATCGTCAGTCCCCAGGATATGCGTTCCTTTATTCTGGCTGACTTCCGTGAAGTCCGCATGGGGATTCCAGCGGTCAGGGCGGACTATTACACCGGGGCTTTTACCTTTGAGACAGTCTGGATCCCCCGCTTTGTCCCCTCACGTCTGCCGGATTCCGACTCCATCTGGTTTACCGATGAGATGTCGGCCCTGAATAATGCCGAACCGCCGGCGGACGGCCTGGAAAACAGCGAAATCTTCGGCAAGGTCAGCTACTTCGGTTCGGCCCTTAATTCCGGGGTAATGGCAGGTTATGCATGGGACGATCAGCCGGTACGCACAGAGGCCGGCAATTTCGGCTACGAACGCTACACTGTAGTGGGCGGCAGCTTCAGTACCACCCTGAGCTCCGTGGTGCTGCGTTCCGAGGCGGCGGCATACCTTGACCGGGCGTTCACCTATGAGCCCCCCCAAGCGGCAGATGAACACCACCAGCTGCACGGTCTGGTTGGTCTTGACTGGAGCCTCTTTGGGGTGGACATGTCCACCCAGTATATCGGCGAGTATGTTGTCGATCACGATGAAGCCATGGCGGCCGACGAGTTTGGTCATACCGCGACTTTCCGGCTGCGGGACAGCTGCCTGTCGGACACACTGGACCTTGAGCTCTTCGGCTATCTGGGAATTGATCCCTGGGATGCCCTGCTGAGGCCCTCACTGACCTACGGCCTGGAGGATGGTGTTGAGTTTGAAACCGGAGCGGAAATTTTCCTGGGTGATGAAGAAGGTAAATTCGGCCGCTATAGTCATAACACCATGCTGTACGCGTCGCTGCGCTGGTATTTTTAAAAGAACACGGGAGGAGCCGGTGGAGCTGCGTTTTCCTGGGCCCGGGTTCATGCCGGCCCGTCTGATGCTTACCATTACCGCGGTTGTGATCATGGCACCTGTTATCGAGAGGTTCGAAGGGAAGGCGGAGAGTTTATAGTCACAATACTGCCCACACAAGGCTTGTGATTGTTCTAATAAGAATTATAAGATATCCCCATGAAAAGTGAATACGCCAGACGTCTTAATAAGGTTCTCGACTATATCGATACGCATCTTGGAGAGGATCTTGATCTTGGGACCCTTGCCGACGAGGCTGCTTTTTCGAAGTACCACTTTCACCGGGTCTTTTCTGCTTTCATGGGTGAACCGCTGGGCAGTTATATTCAGCGTTTGCGCCTGGAGCGGGCAGCGTGTCTGATCTCCTCCAGACCGGATTTAACGATAACCGAGATCGGGCTCGAGGCAGGGTTTTCCTCTTCCGCTGTTTTTTCCCGGGCCTTCCGTGATCGCTTTGACATGAGCCCCAGCGCCTGGCGGGCGGGGGGAATCACTGATTACAGCAAGAAATGCAAACTCCAGAGCAACCGCTATCATCCTATGAGCAGCTATAGCAAAGCAACGCGGGTAGAGTCGTCCTATTCTGTATATACACAACAGAAATGGAGGGTATCTATGAAAACTGAAGCAAAAACGCTCGATTACGATGTGCGGGTAGAGGAGCAGCCGGAAAAGACACTGGCCTATGTAAGGCATACCGGCCCCTATGCCGGTAACGAGGAACTTTTTCACAGTCTGTTTTCCAGACTGCTGAAATGGGCCGCCCCGCGGCAGCTTTTCAAGCCGGGAACAACGGAGATGATTACGATCTATCACGATTCTCCGGAAATAACTGAAGAGGAAAAGCTGAGGATAAGTGTCTGTATTACCGTGCCTGCCGATACGGAAGCTTCCGGAGAAATCGGTAAAACGACGATTCCCGCCGGGCGCTATGCTGTTGGGGAATTCCTTATCTCCGCAGAGGATTACGGCGATGCCTGGAACAGTCTTTTCGCCGGCTGGCTGCCGGAGAGCGGGTATCAGTGTGCTGACGGGCCGTGCTATGAGGTCTATTTGAATGATCCGGAGGAACACCCCGAGGGCAAGCACCATGTCGCGATTCACATTCCGGTAATACCCCTGTAAACAGCTCTTCTCTACTCTCCTCGCCGCGGAATCCTTCCCGACGGGGCGATATCAGCAGCGATAGTCTGCGCTTCGATAATCCTTTTTCCCTTTTTTTTGATCCTCTCCTGCAAAAAACACTCATTTTTCTTTTCTCACCCTTGACTATAAAGAAAGATTGACTTAATAGTTTAACTAAATGATTAAACCAAGAGGTTTACTGTTATGGTTAAGGAACTTGACAAGAGGACCGAAGAGGCGATCCTGAACGCTGCTTACCAGGTTATTGTCCGCAAGGGCAAGGCCGGAACACGGATGCAGGAGATTGCCGATAAGGCCGGGGTCAACAAGGCGCTGCTCCACTACTACTTCCGCTCCAAGGACAAAATTTACCTGGCGGTTCTGAGGTCGGTGGTCGGAAGCCTCCTGAGAACCCTGCTGGCTGAACTCGATTTCGAGCGGCCGTTCAGGGAGCTGATGGAGGGTTTTGTCCGCAGCCATATTGTTGCCTTAAAGGCCAACCAGGAAATCTTTCGCTTCTTCTTTGCCGAGGTATGGACCAACCGCGAAGAGGTTCTGCCGGTCTTTTTGGATCTGCTTGTCGAAAGCCGCGGGAACATACCGGGTCTCTTTTTCGCCCGGCTCGAAAAAGCCGTCGCAGAAGGCGAGATCCGACCCGTCGATCCCTTCCATCTTCTGATGAACATGATCAGCCTTGACGTCTTCTACTTCGTTGCGTCGCCCCTTTTCTTCGAGGTGGTCGAGGTTCCGGAGGAGGAACAGCAGCGGATGACCGACGCACGGGCCGATCAGGTGGTCGAGTTCATCTGGGAATCAATCAGACCGAGGAGACAGCTGTGATGGGCCGAATCTGTAGAATCCTCCTGCTGGTCGCGGTACTGACTTTGCCTGCTGCGGCCCGGGACTATACGATCGAGGAGCTCTTTGAGCTTGCACTGTCCGATGATGCCCGGCTTGCCCAGCTTGATGCGGATCTTAGCCTTGCCGAAAGCAGTGTTACTGCAGCGACAGGAGCCTTTCACCCTGATCTCTCCGCCTCCTTCAGGGCAGCCTACACCTCGGAGCTGCCAGAGATGGAACAGCCGAACGGAATGGGCGGTACTGTCAATGTTGAGGCCGGCGTCAAGGATACCTACGCGGCGGCCCTGACGGCCCGCCAGGTGATCTTTGCCGGGTTCGCCCGCAGGGAGGGGCTCGCAGCGGCGAAGAACGCCCTGGCCGGAGCCCGTTATCAGCGGTTAATGCGCGAAGATGCCCTGCGCTTCAGCCTGCTGCAGGCGGCCTACAGCTACAAACTGGCTGACCTCTCGGTTGGGTCCCTCGAGGCAAGTCTTGCCCGTCTCGAACTCAATCGGCGCCGGGTCGTATCCTTCCTTGATCAGGGCTTTGCCTCCGAGCTTGATCTGCTCGAGATCGACTCATCCATAGCCGAGCTGCAGCTTCAACTCCGGCAGCAGCAGACCGACCGGCGCAATGCGCTTATCCGGCTGCGGGAACTGAGCGGCGCCGATGATCTCGACCAGGTTTCACTCTCCGCGGTCTATCTGGCCCTGCCCGATCCCAGGGCCCTGGAAATCCGTGGGGAGAAGCTGTCCGGTAACGCCTCCTTCCGGGCTCTCGATTACCGGCTTGCCGCAAAAGAGATTGAAAAGGAGCTTGCAAAGAGCGCCTGGTATCCGAAACTCTCTGCCTTCGGCACCTTCAACTACGGCCGGCCCGGGGCCAACTTCTTTGCCGACGAATGGCAGTTCTACTACACCGCCGGGCTCGAGGTTTCGCTTGATATCTGGGACGGCGGCGAGCGGGGAGCGTCGGTAAAGAGCGCCGGAGCCGCATCCGAACGGGTAATTGCCGAACGGGCTGAACTCTTCCGAAGCCTTCTTGCCCGGGGGGAGCGGACCGAGGAGTCCCTTCATTCAGCGAATGATCAGCTGTCGACGGCCGAGGAGCTTCTTACTCAAAAGCAGCGTAAGTACAACCTGGTACACCAGCTCTGGGAGGCGGGCCAGCAGAGTACTCTCGAGGTACTTGAAGCGGAGCAGGAGCTGACCGCGGCGGATATCAGAACCAAGAGACTCGAGATCAGACTTTTGTCACTCTACCAGGAGTTTCTGCTCCTGATCAACAAACCACTCTGGGATCATTCCAACAGCGAAAGGAGCGGCCAACAATGAACAGCATCCATATAAGCCGATATACCCGGCTCACTATTTTCATACTTCTGGCGGGGGCTTTTCTATCCGGCTGCGGCAAGGGTAACGGCGAGAAGATTTTTACCGGTCTTGCCGAAGGGCGGGTCTATACTGTCAGCTCTCCGGTCAGCGACAGACTGGTTGAACTCGATGTCCGCGAAGGAAGCCGGGTCGAGGAGGGGAGTCGCGTTGGGCAGATCGACACCTCCGCTCTGGAACTGCAGCGCAAGGCCCTGGTGGCGAAACAGGATCAGGTCGACCTGCAGCTGGAAGAGCTCGCCATCAATACGGCCCAGGTCGAGGATACCCGGGACTACTATCGTGCGACATACACCAGGAACCTGGAGTTGTTGAAGGAACAGGCGGTCTCGGATCAGAAGGTCCGGGATCTGAAGCTCAACGCCGACAAGTGGGAGCGGGAGCTGGCCGGACTGCGGCTGAAGAAGGAGTCCCTGAAGCGGCAGCGCGACGAGATCGGCTACAGGCTCGAAGAGCTCGATCTGACGATCGCCAAGGGACGGCTTATGAGTCCCGCCGCTGGCTACGTCGACCAGCTCTTCTACGAGACAGGCGAGTTCGTCCCCGCCCTGCGTATAGTGGCGAGGATCGTCAATCTCAGACAGGTCTGGTGCTACCTCTACCTTGGGGAGGAGGGAATCGCGGAGATCAGTCCGGGGCAGGAGATGACCGCCCGGCAGGGGGAACACACTTTCGTCGCCCGGGTCGAGCATATCAACTCCCGGGCCGAGTTTTCTCCCAAGGAGGTTCTGACCCCCGAGAACCGGGCAGCCCTGGTTTACGCGGTGCGGGTTGGAATAGAAAACCCCGACGGAATCCTGAAGATCGGGATGCCCGTTGTCCTGGAGTGGTAAATTCGTGGCTGACCACCCCGATCCGATACGATCTGACGATATCCGCAAGAACTATGGCTCTGTCGAAGCCCTCGGCGGCGTCTCGATCAAGGCCGCCGCCGGATCGATAACCGGCCTGATCGGTCCCGACGGCGCGGGAAAATCGAGCTTCATGCGTATTGTCCTGGGATTGCTGTCCTTCGACGGGGGTGAGCTCATCCTCTTCGGTGAGACAGGCGCCGAACGGCGGCGCGGCGGGAAAAGCCGCATCGGCTACATGCCCGAAGTATTCTCCCTCTACAGCGATCTGACCGTCGAGGAGAACCTGCGCTTCTTCTTCCGTATCCACCGTCGTGATCCTGCCGGGTTTCCGGCCCGCCGCAGACGGCTCTACCGCTTCAACAGGCTCGAGAATTTTGCACATGCCCGGGCGGGGACCCTCTCCGGCGGCATGAAGCAGAAGCTGGCCCTCTCCTGTGCCTTGATGCACGAACCGGAGCTTCTGGTACTGGACGAACCGACCACCGGCGTCGACCCCTTGAGCCGCCGCGAGTTCTGGTCG
Source organism: Marispirochaeta sp. (assembly GCF_963668165.1). NCBI lineage: Bacteria > Pseudomonadati > Spirochaetota > Spirochaetia > Spirochaetales > Spirochaetaceae > Marispirochaeta > Marispirochaeta sp. Next base: position 2,258,512 of record NZ_OY764209.1, read on the forward strand.
ATGCTGGCCGAGCTTAAAGAGCAGGGGATCACAGTGCTGGTCTCGACTCCCTACATGGAGGAGGCTCTTCGTTGCGATGCTGTCTATCTGATGAACAAGGGCCGGGTGCTCGCCGCCGGAACGCCGTCCGCCCTGATAGACTCCTTCCCCGGAGCTCTCTACGAAATCGAGGATGCGAACCACGCTCCGCAGGAGCTGAAGCGGGAACTGGCGGAACGCTTCCCAGACTGTCCGGTCTTCTTAAGCGGCCGCAGGGTTCATCTGGCGCTGCCGAATGGGGGCACGCCGGATATAGGGCTCTCTGTTGCCGGAACAGTCAGACGGGTCGAGCCCGGTCTCGAAGATCTGTTTCTAAGCAGCGTTCTCAGGCCTGAAAAAAAGGAGACATCATGATCTCGATCCGCTCTCTTACCCGCCGCTTCGGCAGCTTTACCGCGGTGGATGACATCTCCTTCGAGGTCCGTGCCGGCGAGGTGTTCGGTTTCCTCGGGGCTAACGGTGCCGGCAAGACCACCACCATCCGCATGATGTGCGGGCTTCTTTCTCCCAGCGAGGGCGACATCCTTGTCGACGGAATCTCGGTTACCGGCTTCCCGGAAAAGGTTAAACGGCGTATCGGCTATATGTCGCAAAAGTTTTCCCTCTATGCCGACCTTTCGCCTGTGCGCAACATCGAGTTCTTCGGCGCTGTTTACGGGGTTCCGGCGCAGCGCATCGCCGACGAGAAGCAGCGTATCGGCATCGAGCTTGGCGCAGCGGCGGGCTCCTCTCCGGCGGGGAAGCTCCCCTTAGGGTATAAGCAGCGTCTTGGCCTCACCTGCGCTCTTCTTCACGAGCCGCCGATCGTCTTCCTCGACGAGCCGACCTCCGGGGTCGATCCGGTGGGCCGGCGTGAGTTCTGGGAGGGAATCTACGATCATTCCAGCGCCGGGCGTACCGTGCTGATAACAACCCACTTCATGGACGAGGCCGAGTACTGTCACCGCATTGCGATCATGAGCCGCGGCAGGGTCATCGAGCTTGACACCCCCGAGGCGATCAAGGCATGTTACGGGACCGACAGTCTTAACGAGGCCTTCATCCGCGCAGTTGAACGGGACAGGGAGGAGTAGGATGGGACTCTACGGAATCATCATCAAGGAGTTCAAGCATATCCTCAGGGATTTTAGAACCCTGATGATCCTCTTTATCCTGCCGGTGCTTATGCTCATTCTCTTCGGCTACGCGATGACCCTTGAGATTCCGGAGATCAGACTGGCGGTAGAGGACTACGACGCCTCCCCCGATTCGCGGGAGCTTACCGCCGGCTTCAGAGGTTCCACCTTTTTCACTCTTGTCGGGACCGAGGGACTCTCGGGTCCTGAACTCTTCCAGGGCCGGAAAGCGGACGCGCTTCTGACGATTCCTCCCGACTACACTCAGTCGCGCCGTCTCGACCTTGCGATCGACGCCTCCGACTCCAACCGGGCTCTGATCATCCGTCAGTATATTCAGGCTGTCGTCGCCCGCTCAGGAGACGGGATCGGTACCCCGCCGGCGCCGATCATCGCGGCCCCGGCTTTTCTCTACAACCGCCGCCTTGAGAGCGCCTATTTCTTCGTCCCGGCGCTCACCGCCTTGATCATCATCATGGTCACCGCCCTGCTGACCAGCCTCACGATTACCCGCGAGAAGGAGCAGGGGACCTTCGATCTGATCAAACTGAGTCCGGTAAACGCCTTGGAGGTGATAATCGGCAAGGTCGTCCCTTATCTGCTGCTTTCGCTGCTTATCGGCCTTATGATCGTCTTCGTCGGGGTGGTGATCTTCTCGGTACCCTTGCGCGGAAGCTTCGCGGCGCTCCTCTTCTATCTGCTGCTCTACTGCCTGACAGGGCTGTCCTTCGGGATCCTGATTTCCACTGTCGCTTCGAGTCAGCAGACGGCGATGATGATCTCCCTGATCGCGACCCTGCTGCCGACACTTTTCCTCTCGGGTTTTATTTTCCAGATCGAGGCAATGCCGGCGGTCCTGCGCGCCGTCAGCCGGGCCGTGCCGGCGACTTGGTTTCTGATTATCATACGAGGGCTGATGCTCAAAGGCAACACGCAGGGCGAACTCCTCGTTCCGATTCTGATGCTGGCCGCCTTTTCATGTCTCTTCCTGCTGATCGCGATCCGCCGTTTCAAGCGCTACCTTGAGTCATAGGCTGCTGCTATGAGAACGCTTATTGCAATGGTAAAGAAAGAGCTCCTGCAGCTGAAGGCGGATAAATTCTACCTGCGCTTCCTGATCTTTGCGCCCCTCTTACAGTTGATTGTTCTCGGCCATGCCCTGACTACCGAGACCACCAACGTTCCCACCCTGATAGCCGACCTCGACCGCACTGCCGTAAGCCGTGAGTTTGTCAGAGCCGTCTCGACCAACGAGCGTTTCAACGTAATCGGTCATGTGACCGACTACGCATCCCTGACCGACGCGATCCAGCGATGGGAGGCGAGCGTCGGGATCTACATTCCTCCCGGCTATACCTCTGACCTCGAATGCGACGGCTCGACGGAGCTGCTGGTGCTGCTTGACAGCGTCGACGGCAACAAGGCCCTTAGCGCTTACGGTTACCTGCAGCAGATCGCCGTCCGCGAGGGCAAGATCCTTGCGCCGGTCCCTGCCGTTATACAGTCATCTGACCGCCCGATTCTCAACTACCGCTATCTCTTTAACCCGGAGCTGAAGAACTCGGCATATATGGTTCCTGGAATCGTTGTGGTCATCGTCACAATAATCACACTGATGATCGGCGCGATGAGTCTGGTGCGTGAGAAGGAGGTCGGCACTCTGGAGCAGCTGATGGTGACCCCGATCAACCGGGCCCAGCTGATCCTTGGTAAACTTATCCCTTTTCTGCTCTACGCCTTTATCGAGGTAACTGTTATTCTAAAGGTTGCCGGGTTTGTCTTCGGCCTCTCCCTGGCCGGCAGCCTCGCAACCCTCTACCTGGCCCTCTTTCTCTACCTGTTCTCCACCCTGGGCCTCGGCCTGCTTGTCTCCTCCATTGCGGCGACCCAGCAGCAGGCCCTCTTTTTAGCCTGGTTCTTCATGATCTTCATGATACTTCTCTCGGGATTCCTGATCCCCGTGGCGAACATGCCGGGCTGGCTTCAGACCCTGACACTGGCCAACCCGCTGCGCTTTATGATGACCACAGTGCGGGAGATCTACCTCAAAGCGACACCCTTGAGTCTGCTGGCCGACCAGCTGATTCCCCTCTCTCTGCTGGGGGGAGCGATCTTTTCGATCAGTGTCCTGACCTTCCGCAAACATTCAGGCTGATTCCTGTTATTCCGGGCCCCCCGGCTGGTGCCGTCGGGCCTGCTCCGGGGTTCGCGCTTGAGATTGTGGTCTTCCAGGTTCTGCAGACTGCAGTGAAAGCATTTCAGTCTGTTCTCTGAAAGATAAAGCAGCACCGCGGGGACAAACTCTTTCAGCCCATCTTCTTGAACGCGCATTATTCAACTCCGATAGATGCAGGATTCTGCTTTACAGCAATCCCATCTCTTTCAGGATCTTTTTCAGCTGTTTCTTTTCGTCAGAGCTCATGGGGCCGACGGGTTCAAAACAGGGCCCGGCGTCGACGCCAAGGAGTTCAAGGGCTTCCTTTATAACCGTCGGGAAGGTTCCAAGACCAAAGGCAATTCTCAAAGGCGCCAGGCGGAACTGGGCTTCCAGTGAACCCTGAATATCACCTGCCATGTATTTGTCGTAAATGTCCGCACAGATCCGCGGAGCAACGTTCGCACAGGCTGCAACAGCACCGGCACCGCCGTAGCAGAGGTTGGCGTGAATCAGGGTGTCCCGGCCGATCATTACGTCAAAGTCCATATCACGGGTAAGGCGGATACATTCCGCGGTATTGGTCATATCTCCGGAGGAGTCCTTGATTCCGATGATGTTCCTGATCTTCGCCAGCTTGACCACCGAACCGGGTTGCAGGGCAACGTGGGTCTTGGGGCGGTTGTCGTAGAGCAGAATCGGCAGGTCTGTACTTGCGGCAACATCGGTAAAGTGCTTAATCAACTGGTCCTGATTCGGACTGATAAAGAGGGGAGTAAGTACCGACAGGGCATCAACGCCGACTTCCTGGGCAATCTGGGCAAGTTCAATGCTGCCCCGGGTCGTAATGTGGTTGGCCCCTGCATACACAGGTACCCGTCCGGCAACCTGGTCCCTGGTAACCTCCAGGATCATCCGGTACTCGTCGTTGGACAGACAGTAGAACTCTCCGGTGGTTCCGATGGCGAAAATTCCATGGACACCTCCCTCAAGCAGGAAATCGACCAGATTACGCAGTGCTTTCTCATTTACGTTGCCGTCTTTTGTTAAAGGGGTGATCATTGCGGGCAGAACGCCCTTGGGAGCAAAATTCATACTACATCTCCTGTTGTTACAGACCCCTGTTTTGCGGGCCGGTAAAAAAGTATTGCTATTTCTAAAATTGTATGAGACATTATGTCTGATGCATCAGGCATCTGTCAATCAGTTTTTATCCAGTTTTTGTTGTTCGATTCCATGCATCCCGGATATCATAGAGCAGAAAAATATCGGACTGAACAGTGAATAAGGAAAGAAGATACATACCGATGAAAAAAAACAGTACATCACTTTCTGCCGTCAACAACGAATTCAGGTCATTGAGCGAAACCGTCTACGAGAAGATACGGGAAGCAATTCTTGCCAAGGAACTGGAACCTGGAGAACGGGTAAGCGAACGGATGCTGGTGGATAAACTGGGAGTCAGTTCAACCACAGTAAAACGGGCTCTCCAGCAGCTTCAGGCAGAAGGCCTGGTGGAAATCCAGCCTCGAAAGGGGACCTACGTGGTGGAGAGTTTTCCCGCCATGGAGGAGAACACCGTAATGCGAGCCTCCCTAGAAGGACTGGCCGCACGCTTTGCCGCATCCAAAGCCACGGAGGATGATCTTAAGGAGATGCGGCATCAGCTAGAGGAGATGCGCCGCCGAACCGAAATCGATACCCAGCAGAATATAAGCAAAGCGAACGCCAGGTTTCATCACCTTGTTCACCGGGCATCCTACAACCCCTACGTGGGGCGCCTTATCGATGTCCTTAGAAATTTCGACCGCGACCTCCGTCATCAGGCCCTTTCTGATCATGATGAGGCTGTCAGGGGACTTAAAGACCATATCTCGGTGTTCGAGGCAATCGAAGCCCGGGACGGCGACCTGGCGGAGGAACGTATGCGTCGGCACATCCTGAGGACTCTGGAGTTTGTAAAGACCGGGATGAAAAAGGGTGGAAAAGCAGAAACTCCATAAGGCCTGGGGGCTGCGGGAGTCCTGGACCATTATTCCCGGGACTCTCGATAAAAGTACGTCCCGGGGACCTCTGACCGCTTATCTCTTTTTCTGTTTACTCCCGAGTGTTCTTCTTTTCATTCTTCTCTTTCCGCTTCTCTTTCTGAGTTTTCAGCGGTTTCTTCTTGCTGTCCTTGCGCGAGTTTTTTTCTTTTCCCATGGGTGACTCCTTGTGCCTTCGACCTTCGGTACGGATAAACCGGGTAGTGCTTCTGCCCATGAAAGGGAAAAACGCGTTCCCGGTCCGTATAAAATACTTCAGTTGGCCGACTTAATCCACGCTTTTAGGAAAAACCCGGTAAATTAAGGACGTGCCGAAAAACCTGCCGGCCCCTCGGGTGCATAGGACCGTGCTCGGACGGGTTTCAGCTGATTCCCCTGTGGTACTCCTGGATTGACTTAACCTGCCCCTTACCGTTACGGGCCGCGTCGATTCCCTTCGCTGTGGCCAGGGCTCCTGACAGGGTGGTTATATAGGGCACCTTGTGCTTGATGGCGGCCTTGCGGATCACCGTCTCGTCGATCAGGGCGTCCCGGCGGGGCTGGGGGGTGTTGATAACCAGGCGGACCTCCCGGTTAACGATTACGTCGATTACGTTGGGACGCCCTTCATGCAGCTTGCAGATCTGCCGGCATTCGATCCCGGCATTGCGGAAGAACTCTGCGGTTCCCTCGGTGGCCAGGATCGTGAAACCCAGTTCGGCGAATGAGCGGCCCACCTCGATAGCGGACTCCTCTTTTATCGAAAGGCTGATTAGTACCTTGCCGGCACCGGTGTCGGGATTCAGCTCCGAAGGCAGAAAGACCCCGGCTGCTTCCTGGGCCTTGTAGAACGACAATGCATAATTGTCTGAAATCCCCAGAACCTCTCCGGTGGAGCGCATCTCCGGACCAAGCACCGGGTCGACCTCGGGAAACTTGTCGAAAGGAAAAACCGACTCCTTGGTGCCGAAGTGAGGGATCTTCTTTTCGCTTAATTTGAGGGATCGTATGTCCTCTCCCAGCATAAGCCGGGTAGCCAGGTTTGCCATCTGTATGCTGCAGACCTTGGATACCAGGGGCACCGTACGGCTGGCCCGCGGGTTGGCCTCCAGAACGTAGACTTTCCCTTTCTCGATGGCGTACTGCATATTCATAAGTCCGCGGACAGACAGGGTTTCTGCAATCTTGCGGGTATAATTCTGAATTGTTGCCAGCTGCTCATCACTTATCGAAACAGGGGGAATAAGACAGGCCGAGTCCCCGGAGTGGACCCCCGCCTGCTCCACGTGCTCCATAACCGCAGGAATATAGACCTCTTTGCCGTCGGAAAGGCCGTCAGCTTCGCACTCCAGGGCGTTCTGCAGGAAGCGGTCGATCAGAAGGGGCCTGTCCGGAGTAACGCCGACAGCCTTGGCCACGTATTCCCGCAGCATTTTTTCGTCGGTAATTACCTCCATGCCCCTGCCGCCCAGAACAAAGGAGGGCCGGATCATGATGGGGTAGCCGATTCTGTCCGCCAGAGTCACGGCTTCTTCCATGTTGGCGGCCATGCCGGATTCAGGCATGGGAATCTCCAGCTGCTCCATCATCTTGCGGAAGAGGTCCCGGTCCTCGGCGATGTCGATGCTGTCGATACTGGTTCCCAGAATGTTGACACCCTCATCAGCAAGTTCCCGGGCGATATTCAGGGGCGTCTGGCCGCCGAACTGGACGATTACCCCGGCGGGCTGCTCCTTCTCATAGATCTGCAGCACGTCTTCCAGGGTAACCGGCTCAAAGTAGAGCTTGTCGCTGGTGTCGTAGTCGGTGGAGACGGTCTCAGGATTACAGTTGACCATGATGGTCTCGTAGCCCGACTCCCGCAGGGCCATGGCGGCGTGGACACAGCAGTAGTCAAACTCAATTCCCTGGCCGATACGGTTGGGCCCGCCCCCGAGGATCATGATCTTCTTTTTATTAGTGCTGGCCTTGCCGGCATCCGGAGCGTTATAGCTGGAGTAGTAATAGTAGGAATCCTCAACCCCCGAAACCGGTACCGCGTGCCAGCCCTCCCGAATTCCGAGTTCGTTCCGGCGGCGGCGGATGTCTTTTTCCCGGATTCCCAGAATCCCTGCCAGGTACTTGTCGGAAAAGCCGTCCTTTTTAGCTTGAAGCAGCAGTTCGTCTTTCGGCAGCCGTCCCGGGTTTTTCAGCAGCTCCTCTTCAAGCTCGACAAGCTCCTTCATCTCCTGCAGGAAGTGGGGCTTTATGTAAGTAAGCGTATAAAGCTTATCAATGTCTGCTCCTTTACGCAGGGCTTCGTAGAGAATAAAATAGCGTTCGCTGGTGGGGTAGAGGAGCAGGTCCATCAGCTCGTCCAGGCTCTTCGAGTTGTAGTCCGCCGCAAACCCCAGACCGTAGCGGCCGTTCTCGAGACCCCGGATTGACTTCTGAAAGGTCTCCTTAAAGGTCTTACCGATAGCCATAACCTCACCAACGGCTTTCATCTGGGTACCCAGCTTGTCCTCGATGGCCCGGAACTTTTCAAAGGCCCAGCGGGCGAACTTCAGTACCACATAATCCCCGGAGGGGGTGTACTTTTCCAGGGTCCCGTCGCGCCAGTAGGGAATCTGGTCCAGGGTCATCCCGGATGCCAGCTTGGCGGAGATCAGGGCGATAGGAAAACCCGTGGCCTTGCTTGCCAGAGCGGAGGAACGGGATGTCCGGGGATTGATCTCGATGATGACCACCCGTCCGGTCGCCGGATCGTAGGCGAACTGCACGTTGGTTCCGCCGATGACCCCGATGGATTCGACGATGCGAAAGGCCTGTTCTTTCAGTTTTTCTTCCAGGGCGGGATCGATGGTCAGAAAGGGGGCGGAACAGAAGGAGTCTCCGGTGTGGACCCCCACGGCATCGATGTTCTCAATATAGCAGATGGCGATCATCTGGTTTTTGCTGTCCCGTACGACCTCCACCTCGAGTTCTTCCCAGCCCAGGATAGATTCTTCAATCAGGCACTGCCTGGTCATGGAAAGGTCCAGCCCCCGGCTGACCACGGTCTGCAGTTCTTCCACGTTGTAGACCAGTCCCCCGCCGGCTCCTCCCATGGTGTAGGCGGGACGGATAACCACCGGGTATCCCAGCTCTTCAGCTGTTCTTTCGGCCTCTTCCACGGTGTGAGCAATGTCGGAGCGTGGCGTTTCTATCCCCAGCTTCTGCATTTCCGCTTTAAAGATCTCCCGGTCCTCACCCCGTTCAATAGCCTCCAGGTTTACTCCGATTACCTGGACACCGTACTTATCCAGCACCCCTTTTTTGTTCAGTTCCGAAGCAAGGTTCAATCCGGTCTGGCCCCCCAGGTTGGGGAGCAGGGCGTCGGGACGCTCCCTGGCGATTATCTGCTCCAGTCGGCCTGCATTCAAAGGTTCAATGTAGGTGGCATCCGCCATAACCGGGTCGGTCATAATGGTCGCCGGATTGGAATTGACCAGAACAATCTGGTACCCCTGCTCCCGGAGGGCTTTGCAGGCCTGTGTCCCGGAATAGTCAAACTCACAGGCTTGACCGATTACTATCGGCCCGGAGCCGATTATAAGAATCTTATGGATATCCTCTCGCTTCATGATGAACTCCAGTGTATTTTTTTTGCCGTGATGGCTGTCTGCGGATCAGCCGCTGGGGTTTTGTTTCCTGCTGTACCGTATGTAGTGTCCTAAACCGTGGGGATAAATCGGTAGTAAAACTCCTGCCGGTAGGGAATTCTCTGCTAAATTGTGCAGCGTTGCAGAGTTTTTCCAGATTCCTGGCAATTCTCGAATCCCGCGCATTGTTCATCCCCATGCTTGTGAACACTATCTGCACCTTACCAAAGTCGCACAATCTTGAATATGCCGAAAAACCCTATTTTATCAGGCAGAAATCGCCCAGCTCGGCAGGTATATGCCGGGCAATAATATCGCACTTGACCCGCAGCAGGAACAAAATCGGAAGCCCGCTGCCGGAGAGCGCCTCGTAGTTCCCCTGCCCCTTGCTGATGATTATGTCAGCCTTGTTCAGCAGTTCGTTGAATTCCGGACTAACAAAATCCGGGACCGCCCCCGGAGCAGGGGATCCACTGGAGACCACTTCACAGAGTTTGTCCATTCCCGTTGTCCGGGCGTCTGCCAGGGTAACATCGTTGATGATGGGTTTGCCCCGCACCGCGTAGAGAATCCGTATTTCCGGGTAGAATTTTGTGATTGCCGACACAAGAATCTTGTCAAAAACAATTTCCCCGGCATTGTCGCCAATGTACACCAGCTCCCGGGCTGCTGCGAGTCCGGCGCGCAGGGATTCAATGTCAAAAAGCTCCCTGCTTTCCCTGTGCACTGCCTTGTCTTCCTGATCCAGGATGTTTTCGATCTCCTCTTTGAGATCGATATCCCTGTTGGCGCCATAGTCGATAATATTACCGGAAATGGCAATCTCCACCGCCGTCAGCAGCGGGTCCGACGCTGATTCTACCCGTCGAACAAGATCGGGATACACAGATTGTGCGGCTTTGTTGCTTTGCTCCTTGATTTCTGCAAATGGGTCGGTACTCCCGCTTATCCTGTTGATAATCCGGTAAATCGGGACGGCGTTTTCCGGGGGAGATGCATTCATGGACAGTTGTGGGACCAGACGGGATATCTCATCAAGGACCTGCTTTTGCTGTTGTTCGTTGCAGCCGGCCTGGCGTGCGGCAAACAATGCCTGGCTGAAAAAGCAGGGGATGCAGTCAAGGTAGGTATTCATGGAGTCCTCCGGAACCAATCATAACAAAACACGGAAAACCTGAACATACGGACTTGACCCAGGGCCAGCGCACATAGTTATGCACAAGCAGTGGGCTCGAAGAGCGATTATTGAATTTTTATGCAGCCATACATGAATTTTTATACGTTCTAGACTTTTTCTCCATGATATAGCAGACTCTTTGCATCAATTAGTGAGAGGGCATAAGATGGGCAAGAGTCAGTCAATGAATATTATTGAACATTTTCAAGCAATTGAAGATCCGCGGATAGATCGGCATAAGCGACATCTCATCCTGGACATCATAGTAATCACCATCTGTGCAGTTGTTTGCCATTGTGAAACCTGGGAGGAAATTGAGACCTACGGAAAGGAGAAGGAGCACTGGCTTAAGAAGTTCCTGGCCCTTCCGAATGGGATTCCTTCTCATGATACGATTCGGCGCTTGTTTATTCGCCTCAATCCTGAACAACTCCAGCAATGCTTTCTCAGTTGGGTGAATGCCATCCGTGAACAAACCCAAGGAGAAATCGTCGCGATTGATGGAAAGACAGCCCGTCGCAGCCATGATCATTATAGCGGGAAGTCTGCACTCCATATGGTAAGCGCCTGGGCGTCAGAGAACCGCATGGTTCTCGGTCAGGTGAAGACTGACGAGAAATCAAATGAAATCACCGCTATCCCAGAGCTTCTTAAGCTGCTTGAACTAAAGGGATGCATCGTGACTATAGACGCTATGGGTTGCCAGACAGATATCGCCAACCTCATTAAAGAGAAACAAGCCAACTATGTGCTTGCGGTGAAGGGAAATAGACCTCATCTGCACGATGAATTGAAGTTTTGCTTCGATGAAATCAAACCCGGGACTGAGAAAACAGAAGAGTGGATTGATTATCACAGGGACTTCAACAAGGAACACGGTCGATGTGAAGTCCGTGAATGTGTGGCGACTGATGAGATCGACTGGCTGAAGCCGCATATCAAAGATTGGAAAGGGGTACAGAGTATCGCCATGGTCAGAGCACAGCGTACCATCGGTGATAAAGAAAGTGTGGAAACTCGCTACTACATTAGCTCGCTCCCTGCGAATGCAGAGCTTCTGAACTCAGCGATACGAGCCCATTGGGGGGTAGAGAACTCCGTTCACTGGGTGTTGGACATGGTCTTCCGGGAAGATGAAAGTCGCATGCGAAAAGGCTATTCCCCTGAAAACTTTGCAATTTTACGTCGCATAGCTATGAATCTCGTCCGCCGTGATAAGAATAGCAAGGGAAGCTTAAAGGGGCGGCGCAAAGCGGCTGGTTGGAATAACCGCTATTTGGAAGAATTGCTATTCGCTCCAGACGAAGCATTCAAGCCAACTGCCTGAGCTATTTTAATGCGCTGGCCCTGGGACTTGACCCCGACAGGAAGTTCGATGGTATCATGAGGTGTGAAAAATCAGGTGTGTATCTGGTATTCTGTCTGTCCCATAAGGCGCTTCTACGAATCCGGTAAGCTGGAAGAATACTGGGTTAAGACCTACTGTCTTGTGGGAAATCCGGACTGCGTGCGTAAACAGATGGAAGCAAAGGGGATTCCTCATCCTGACAATATGCTTCCGGACGGAACAATCAGAAAAGAACTTTCCTGAATCTGAATTCCCGGAGTTCCAGTACAAAAGTCAAGGTCTATTTCCTGCCTATCTCTTTCTCGATTTTCCGCATCCGCTTGTTCATCTCGTTTACCCGAAACTCCAGGCTGTTGAGAATCCAGAACTGAAAATGGTTGAATTTGTGCTGGGAGTGAATCATCCAGACGATTTTAATCGATACCAGCAGGACACTAATCTCTATCGAAATAAACGGAGGAAGAAAATGGGTTGTGACTTCCAGGGTAAAAAAGATCAGAATGGTCAGTAAAAAAAAGATGTTGATTATATTGTCTCTGTGGGAATAGTCTTTTCCCCCGATTTGTCCCAGAAGAGAGCGGATCCGTTCCTTCTCCCGGTTGTATTCCTCCAGGTCGTCAAGCAGCTCTTTTTCCCGTGCGGCAAGGTCGTCCATATGTGTCATGGGACCATTGTAGATGCGGATGTCTGTGCTGTCTATTATGAAGTCATATTTTTGCTGTTTTCCACCGGAGGAATAATCTGTATACTGTGCGCTACGGAGGTATAAACCATGGCGAAACTATGGCAGAAGGACTACTCTCTGGATTCCCTGATCGAAAGCTTTACGGTAGGGCGTGACTACCTTCTCGATATGGAGCTTCTTCCGGCGGACTGCACAGCCAGCCTGGCCCACGCCACCATGCTTGCCACCATCGGTCTGCTGTCCGACGGAGAACTATCCTCCCTTTCCCGGGGTATCAGGTCGGTACTGGATGAATATAAATCCGGGGAATACAGGATCGAAAAGAGCGACGAAGACGGTCACACAGCCCTGGAAAACCGTCTTGCCGCTCTCTGCGGAGAGGCGGGGAAAAAGATCCATACCGGGCGCAGCCGGAACGACCAGGTCATTACCGCCCTCCGGCTCTACTCCCGGGCTTTTCTGGCCGAGGCTGTTCTGGCAGGTATCGATACTGCAGACGCGCTGTTAAAACTTGCCAGGAAGCACGAACATACCCCCATGCCCGGCCGCACTCACATGCAGATCGCCATGCCTTCGTCGGTGGGGCTCTGGGCGGCGGCCTACGCGGAGGAGCTCCTGGACGCCCTGCGGCATCTTCTTTCCCTGGACAGCATTCTGGACCAGTCACCCTTAGGTTCTGCCGCCTCCTATGGTGTACCGCTGCCACTGGATCGGGAGCTGACCGCCGCACTGATGGGGTTCTCCGGGGTACAGAACAATGTTCTTTACGTGAATAATTCCCGGGGTAAATTCGAGTCCTATCTTCTGGACGCCTGCGAACAGATCGGCCTTTCTTTAAGCAAGCTGGCCCAGGACCTGATCCTCTTTTCCATGCCGGAGTTTGGTTATTTTTCTCTTCCCCGGGAGCTCTGCTCCGGGTCCAGTATTATGCCGCAAAAGAAAAACCCCGACGGCCTTGAGCTTATGCGGGCCAAGTCGGCCACTCTCTCCTCCTATGCCAACCAGGTAAAAAGTATTCTGCGCTCTCTGCCTTCGGGCTACAACCGCGATTTTCAGGAGACCAAGGAGCCTTTTCTGCGGGGTGCCCGGCTGACTATCCAGATGCTGCGGGTCAGTACTCTGACCGTTTCAAAGCTCGAGGTTAATAAAGATGCATTACAGCGCGGCTTTACGCCGGAGATATATGCTACCGACGCGGCTCTGGAGATGGCAGCCCGGGGAAAAAGCTTCCGCGATGCTTACCGGGAAGTCGGCACATCCCTGGAAACGGTTAAAAACCGGGACCCCGGGGAGGTTCTAAAGAAGCGCAGTTCCACCGGTTCTCCGGGGAACCTGAACCTTTCCTTTCCCGCGACCCGGGCGGCAGATATCGCTTCCCATGCCCGGGCTCTGGGTGAGTCCTTATCCGCTTCTGCCGCGGAACTGGTTGGCCGTGAGGTCCCGCTCTTTCCGCCGCTGCCGTGATGCGGAGGATGCATAGAGAGTCCTCAGGGCTCCGGCGGCTACCAGGCCGAGGAAGGTAATAAAGAAGGGAGATGCCAGAAGCAGGGAGTCGGGGATCCCCGTCATTCCCTGCAGTATCGTGGCGGCGGCGTTCGCTGCGGAGAAGAGGAGCACCGTAGCCAGCAGCCCCAGGGGCTGTTTGCCCGCGATGTACAGGGCTACCAGAGCAATCCAGCCGCGGCCGCCGGTCATGTTTGGCACATAGGCCCCAATATCGAGGGCCAGCAGGGCTCCCGCTGCTCCGCAGCCAATACCGGAAAGAACCAGGGTCTGAAAGCGCATCATTTTGACTGAGTATCCCAGGTTTTCCAGGGTTTCAGGGGCTTCTCCTGCGGCTATTACCCTGTGTCCCCAACGGCTCTTGCGCATAATCAGCATCAGGGCCGCAAAGGATAATCCGGCGGCAAGGACAGGAATAATCCTGTGGTCCGGAGGGAAAAACCCGCTGGAGTTCAGCAGCGCGGGACGCAGTACCCCTTTTGTGCCGAATACCATCTGAGATGTGATCCCCAGCAGCCCTGCGGCCGCCAGGTTGAGCCCCAGGCCGCTCAAAAAGATATTCGATTCAAGCCTGAGTATCACCCAGGCAAAAATGGCCGCTGCAAGGCCGCCGGCAATACTCCCGGCAAAGATCCCTCCCAGCCATGTGCCTGAGGCCGCAGCAGCGATAAACCCGCCGAAGGCACCCAGGGCCATGAGCCCTTCAAGTCCGATGTTCAGTATCCCCGCGCGGAAGGGAAGATACCCTGCCACGGCAGCAATAATAAGGGGTGCGGCTGTGGAAAGTGTTGAATTAAACATGTTTATACCCCCTTTCCTGTTTCACCGGCGGTTATGGCAATAAAAACCACGGCCTGCAGCAGCAGACTCATCTCCTGGGATATCCCCGAGGCCATCACCGCCGAAGAGAGTCCCTGGGTCAGGTAGGCGAAGAAGAGAGCTGCGGGCAGAATAAAAGCGGGCCGGTAGCGGGCAATGAGGGCTACGGCGATTCCGTTCCAGCCGATGCCGCTTGTGCCCCCCTGAACAGCAGCTCCATACAGTCCAAGACCCATCAGCGCCCCGGCAAGTCCGCAAAGGGCCCCGGACACAGTCATCCCGCCGCTGCGGTAGCGGGAGACGCGAATACCCGAAAGAGAGGCAAAGCGGGGATTGGTTCCGCTTATCCTCAGCTCATATCCTGCAAGAGTGTGCCGGCTTACAAACCACCAGAGCAGCGCAGCGACCAGGGCAAGGAATACGCCGCTTGACAGCTGTGATGGCGGCAGCAGCCGGGTAAGCCGGAATCCGGCGGCTATTTTCGGTGTTGACAGAAGGTAACTGTCGGGGTCTCTCAGGGGAACGGCAATAAGGTAGTCGACTACCGGGATCACCGCTCCTGCGGCAAGATACGAAGAAATCAGTTCGTCGGTTCCCAGCTTCTCGCGCATTATGCCGGATACCCAACCCATAGCGCCGCCGCCGAAGGCGCCGCTTAGCAGGGCCAGGGGGATCATCAGTGCCGGGTGACCGCCGGGAACGGCTAATAAGAGCAGAACCGGAAGCAGAGAGCCCAGGCAGGCCTGGCCTTCCCCTCCCAGATTGAATGATCCGGATGACATGGCCACCGCGATTCCCGCTCCGCTCAGGGTAAGAACTCCGGCGGTGGCAAGCAGGTTTCCAAAGGAGAAAGGGCTGCTCAATGGGTCGGTCAAAAGGTCCTTAAGGGCCTCCGCCGGTTTCGGGCTGACAAGCAGAACAACTCCCAGCAATAGAATCAGCATTCCGCTTAAACCCAGGACCCGTCTGACTTTTGTCACTGCTTTTCTCCTGATCCCCGGATCCCGAGCATGGCTTCTCCAATCCTGCCGTGGTCAAAATGCTGACGTTCGAACCTTGCGGTAATCTCGCCGTTATACAATACAAGCAGCCGGTCCGCGATTTCCAGCACCTCATCGATGTCACTGGCCAACAGCAGTATTCCCGCACCCCGATCACGCAGAGTCAGTATCCGCTGGTAAATCTCCCGTCTGCTTTTTACGTCCAGACCCCAGGCGGGTTCACACAATATTACCAGTTTCGAAGCAGACCGGATCTCCCTGCCCAGAATAAGGCGCTGCAGCATTCCCCCGGAAAGGGCCGATGTCATCGTATCCGGGAGGGCGTCAATCCCGAACTCCGTCAGGAGCTCCCGGGAATAGGCCTCTTTTGCTTTTTCCCGCAATATTCCGTATCGGCTTAAGCTGCTGCGGACCAGCACCGCAGCGTTTTCCATAACCGGAAGATCCAGGGCCACTCCGCTTTCCAGACGGTCGGAGGGGACCATCACGATGCCCGCCTGCCGCAAGCTGTTTCCGCTTTGGCGGGGAAGGGCCGTCCTTCGTCCAGAAGTATAGTTGCCTTCATCGGGGGGTTCAGCAGCGCTCAGTAGTTTTTTCAAGGCAGTCGAGGCCATTCTCCCCGGATACCTGACAGTGCAAGAATCTCGCCGCTGCGAAGGGTAAAGGAGACTCCGCGTATAAAGCTCTCACGCGACGTTTTGGCGAGGTCCCCGGACATCCAGACAAATTTCACCGGGTTGTGCCGGAACCAGTTTCGGAGCATCTTCTCCCAGGCCCATGAGTATACGGGATATCTCTTCTAAAGAAAGGAATGATGCTGCAGCTTCCGCCACAGTGAATCCTTTCCGCAGCAGGGTGAGTCGGTCCGCACGGTCCCTGACCTCCTGAATTTTATGGGAAACAATCAGAATCCCTGTCCCTTCCGCGGCAAGCTCCTTGAGCATGTCAAAAAGATTTTCCGTTTCCAGAGGACTGAAGGATGTTGAAGGTTCATCCAGGATCAGGTAGGCCGGGTCTGCGAGCAGAGCTCCGACAATCATCGTCGAGGTTACCAGGTTTGCCGGAACCCCTCTCCCCCCGGGTTTCCAGGGGAAGATCGATCTTCAACCGCCCGGCAATAGTCCGAACCTTCCGGTCAAACTCGTAATTAGAACCCGGATTTGAACGAGGCCTCAGGCGGAGATACTCTCTAATCGTCAGGGAGGGGACAAGCCGGGGGTGCTGCGGAATATAGGCACTCCCCCCGGGTCCTGCTGAACGGGAACGATGGGCTGATGAGGTTCCGTCGATAAGGATTTCCCCCGCATCAGGCTGCAGGATACCAGCCATGCAGCGGACCAGGGTGGTCTTTCCTGATCCGTTTTCTCCCAGCAGTCCATGAATCTCCCCTCGCTGCAGCTGCAGGCGGGCCCCGTTCAGGGCTTTTATCCTCTCCGCGATTAAAGTGCTTATGCAGATCCAGGGCTTCAATCGTGCCCGTACTACTCGACATGTGTTTCCGCTGCCTCTGCTGGCTATTGGCCTATCCTGACTGCGCCTGTTTGCAGCTCTTTCAGGTGAGCTTCGAGATTTTCCCCGCAGTTTCCGGCTCAGATGCTCTGTGTAGGCGGGGTGATCGGTAATAAAGCGTATATAACCGTCAGCTATTCCCCACGGATTCTGCCGAACCGAAGGGGAGTTCTCCGGCGATGGCTTTGCCGGTCAGTTCCCGGGCTGCTCTGTCAAGGTAGATCCGGGTGCTGCCGATTACCGTTCCGGGAGCGATGTCGTAACCGGAGGAGTCGAACCAGATAACACCCTTTCCGGCGTCCTGGGCCGCGGAAACCACCCCCTGGTTTGCTCCCCCGGCAATGGCAAGGATTACGGCGACGCCTGACCGGTACATATCTTTAGCCAGTTCGGACCCCTTGCCGGCATCGTACCAGTTACCGGACTACCCGAAAATCCAGCCTCCGCATCACCCGCCGCGGCCTGTGCCCCCTGCTGAAACCCGGGACGAATGGAGCGGATCATTTCCGGATACTCCTGCCCCCGCTACCAGGCCGACCTTGACCTTTCCTGCCTGCTGCTTTTCCCGCGCAAACCAGTCCGGCAAAGTACCCGGCCAGATACCCCTGTTCTTTCTGATCAAAACGAAAGGTAAAAATGGACGGGTTGCCTTCAATATGGCCGTCAAGAATCAGAAACCGGGCTTCCGGATAGGACCTGGATACCTCGGCACAGATCTCCGGCATCGCGGGGTTCGAGGTAACAATAAGATCATAACGGCCGGAAGCCGCCAGGGAGCTCACCTTTGTGAGCCACTCACCCTGATTAACGCCTCCCTCTATAACCGAGATCTCAACTTCAGGGGTTTCCTTCGCTGCCTCCTGGACCCCCTTCACCATCATCTCGTAGGTGGGGCTGCCTGCAACAACGCCGGGAACAAATACAGCTATGGATTGTACTGCAGGAGAATCCTCTTTTTTCGGTCTCATCGCGTTCCGCCTCTTTGGGTGTGCAGCTGCTGAGAATCGCCGCACTTAGCAGAACAAGAAACACGATGAAAAGCCGGGCGGCTTTTTTTTACGGAACAAAGATAAATACTGTGTAAATTTAGGTTCATATAACCTGCCTCCAGAAAACGCATCGGGGCAGATGAGAGAAAGCAGAGCGGGCCGCACCGAAAAAATTCCGGAACGGCTGGTTCCATTTTCTTCTCCCATCCAGACTTTCACTGTCGGTTCCGGAATTCCACCGAATCCCACCCCTGCACCTACTTTTTGACGTCAAAAAGTAGGTGCAGGGGGATTGCGGACTGTTACCGCCGGTCGGGACTTATCTGTCCCTCCCCTCGAAGAAAATACTTACCTTTATACTATATTTCCTTTCGGTATGTATTGTCAATCTTGACTCCCCACTCCTCTGAGTCACTCCCGGGCCTTTACTTGACCCCATTGCAGAACTAATGGTAGGTTCTATGTGTAATTCATCAGTCACTCCTAGCCTAGCGTTCGCTTCCGGGACGCACGAGAAGATGGGGACAACCTTTGAGCATATCCAAACCCGGTACTTTGGGAATTATCGCCTGCCCCGGCGGAGCCAGTTTTCCGCCAATGAATTATTACCGCATCTGCGGTCAATTTATACCCGCAAGTATCAGCGCATGGCCTCACGGCTTTGCCAAGCGGTACAAGATACCTAAAGAAAAAGCCATCGAGAAGATTAATTTTGTGCAGGATCTGCATATCCCGACACAACATCACGGTTTCTTCGGTGAGCGTTACCGGCCCCCCTCCTTTGAAATACCAACCCAGTTTACCCGCTTTGCCAACGGAGAGTTCAAGGCGGAGATTTTCTCCTCCGTACGGGGAATAGACCCTCTATATAATTCAGGATGTGGAAAATCATTATCCTGTACCCCTGGACGGCGAAGAGACGGTCCTGACATTAAACGATCACATGTTCATTCTCTTTGTTACCATCGATGCAGCGATTCAGGCCGGGGCCAGGAGTGTTACACTTGTTCTGCCGGTTTATCCTTACTCCAGGCAGCATAAAAGGAAGGGCCGGGAGAGTCTGACCGCGGCATGGTTCGGCAGGATCTGCGAATTTATGGGTGTTGAGCGGATTATCACCCTGGATATTCATTCCCGGGAAATCCAGAACACCTTTCATCGAACCGCTATTGAAACCTTCACGCTTCGTATCAAATTCTGCGGGCATTGTCACGGCTGGTCGATCTTGTACATGAAGACCTGGTGGTGGTGGCCCCCCGATACCGGGGCGGTGGATCGCAACAAATTCTACGCGGTAAGTCTTCACAAGCCTCTGGCTCTGCTCTACAAGGAGCGGGACTACTCCAAGGTCAGCCAGGCCGGCGACAGTAATATAACCAGCATCAAACCTGCTGGGGCATGTGGAGGGAAAAACCGTTTTTATGGCCGACGATATGCTGGGTACAGGCGGCACCCTTATCAAGGCCATGGACCCACCTTAAGGAGCTGGGTGCCGAAAAGATCATATGCGCCATAAGCCTTCCTCTCTTTACCGGAAAGGCCATTGATGAGTTTGGACGCGGCATACAAAAAAGGCCTTTTTTACCGGATTATCGGGACAAATGCGATTTACCATGACGAAAGCCTTATGAACAAAGAGTGGTTCGTTTCCGTAAATATTGCGAACCTCTTTTCCAGGATCATTTCCCGACTGCATCACGGACGTTCCTTAAGTCCTCTTCTGGATAACCGCAAGATTATTCAGCGCCTGTTATCGCAAGTGGCTGCAGAAAGCGGAGAAGATGAGCTTCCCTTTGACAGGGAGCCTGCCAGGGAGTCAGGCAAGGAGAAAGGGGACTAACGAATATGGCGCCTTCCCGCAGTCACCTTGCTGTCGATATAGGAACCAGCTCTCTCAAGGCCGCTCTGCTTGATGAGCAGGGAACCCCGCTCTCCAGCACAAAAGTCTCCTTTACCGGAATGCCCGGTGCCGACATGGAGGCATGGAACCCCTCTGTCTGGGACGCAGCCTTTCAAAAAGCCCTTGCTTCCTTAGCGGATACATCCTCTGTTTCATCTGTAACCGTCTCTGGTAACGGCCCTACTCTGATACCCTTGAGCAAAGACGGACACCCTTCAGGGAAGGCTCTTCTCTGGCTGCAGAGAAGGACTCCGGCTGCGACACCTCCTGATTCTTCTTCATACTTTCTGCCCTCAGCTGCCTGGTTTCGCGAAAACTATCCCGGTTTGTTCCGGAAGACGGCGGTATTTACTACCTGTCCCGGTTATTTGAGTTTCCGCCTGACCGGTGTGACGACCGGAGCGAGCCCCGGAAGAGAGTTCTCCCGTTTTATGTGGGACCCCCGGTCAGATCGCTGCCTGGGTTTTCGATCCGTCTCTGTTCCCGGAGCTCTTTTTAACCGGCAGCAGAATCGGCGGGATAAGCGCCGCGGCGGCCGGAAACTTTGGTCTGCCGGAAGGGATTCCCGTCTATGCCGGCGGGCCGGATTACATGATGGCGATCATCGGGTCCGGTGCTGTTCGCCCCGGTCTCAGCTGTGACCGGGCGGGGACTTCAGAAGGTATAAACTACTGTTCAGAAAAGAGCATAAATTCCCCCTCCTTGCGGACACTGCCCCATGCAGTACCGGGGCTCTATACGGTTGCCGGTATCCTCTCATCCACCGGAAGGGTCTTTGAGTGGTTTCGTCGTATAACCAACCAGACAGCCCGGGAGTATGATGACATTCTCAGGGAGATTTATGCCCTGCCTTTGAAAGCTCGGGCTCCCCGCTTTTTTCCATCCCGTCACCGCGGACCGATTTGGGATTTTAATCAGGGTATCTTCGCCGGACTGCAGCCCGAGCACACCCATATTGAACTTGGAAAAGGGGTTGTGGAAGCCATCGCCTTCGGGATTCTCGATGTTGTGGAGACGCTGAACGGGGAGGGTTGTTCTGTCAGCTCCCTGCGGGGTACGGGCGGACAGTATCGTAACCTCCTCTGGAACCGCATGAAGGCGGATATTCTGGGTATCCCCCTGGAGATCCCCCTGGTTATAGATGCGGAGCTGATCGGAAATCTCTGTGCTGCCCTGGTTGGTGAGGGGCGCTACAGCGGCCTTGCCGAGGCGGCGGAAGATCTGGTCCGGATCGAAGAGCGTATTGAGCCCGATATGGAACGGCACGCCGTTTATCGGGAGCTGTACGGAGAGTACCGGGCAGCCTGCGCGCTTATTCCCGAAACAAACCCATAATTCCCCGGTTGGCTTTAAGCCAGGCTTCGGCCTTTTTATACTCAGGAAAATAGTGTTTTACCAGGCGCCAGTAAGCGGGGGAATGGTTCAGATGGCGCTGGTGGCAGAGTTCGTGAACAATAAGGTAGTCCCGGACCGCCGGGGGGATCATGATGATCCGCCAGTTCAGGGATATGTTGCCCAGACCTGAGGAGCTCCCCCATCGGGTGCGCTGGTTTCTGAAAAAAATCCTCTTAAAGCTGATGCCGGTTATGGCGGATATGCTCATCGCCCGCTTTTCGAGCTCTTCTTTCGCGAGTTTCATCAGCCATTTTTCCATGACCGCCAAAGAGGCCTCTTTGCTGCCGTCAAAGGTGTCCACAACCAGGGTCTCTTCATGTATTTCCACGCCGCCACGCTTGCGCCGGCCCTTTTTCATGATGACCCTGTGAAAAACTCCCCGCAGCATGAGCCGCAGCAGAGGGTCGTTCTGTTCCCGGTTTGCCTGGAGTTGGGTAAGATGCTTCAGCACCCAATTGCGCTTGGCCGCAACACCCGAGGTAATCTGTACAGTAGAGAGCTCCCCTGGAGCTGAAACAGTTACCTTACCTGCCTGGGAAATGCGTATATTTATCCGTTTTTGTCCAGGACGCCGAATAAGTTCATATTCAAATCCCGGTCCACGTACCAAAGCCACAGTTTTCTATACCACGGAAGAGGGGCTCTGTCCATCTGCAGGCTTTTTACCGCTGTCAGGTTCTCTATCCGGAAAAATAACGGTAAAGCGTGTTCCATTACGTGTTTCCAGAGACAGTTTTCCGTCGAGCTGCTGGGTCAATGCCTGGATCAGGGTTATTCCCAGGGATCCGTTGGGATTCTCAAGAAGCGCGGGGTCTGTTCCTGTTCCGTTGTCTGCTACAGACAGAATCATGCGGGACTTTTCCTTCCGGACCTCCACAATGATGATGCCCTCTGAAGGGTTGAGGAACGCGTGCTTTAAAGCATTTGTAAGCAGCTCGGTAAGGATCAGGCCGCAGAGTACCGACTGGTCTACACTCATGGGGAATTCGTCAACGTGAATCTTTATTTCAGGCCGGCCGCCATTCGAGGTATACAATTGGAGAACCGAACTTGAGAGCTGCCGGATATACTCAGCCATATCAATGTTATGCAGGGTTTTTCCAGCGTAAACGGACTCATGGACCAGGGCCATGGCCCTGATGCGTACAACGCTGTCCCGAAGAATGTGCTGCTGCTCCTGGGAGAGTTCCGAGGACTGAAGGTTCAAAAGAGATGAGATGATCTGCAGATTGTTCTTTACCCGGTGATGGACTTCTTTTAATAGAACCTCTTTTTCCTGTAATGACGATTCAAGCTGCAGTCTGGAGTCCTTCAGGTGGATCAGCATGCTCCTGAAGTTGCTTAGAAGCACCCGGGCTTCCGAGTGGTTCTTTTTATAGCTCGGCATAGTGGTTTCTATCTTATCCGGATTTTTCGCAATCATGGAAAAGCGATAAAGAAGAAAACTGTAAGCCCGGTAATAGGGCCGGAACAGAAAAATCAGGATCGTCGTAAAAATGAGCAGAACGCCGATTATCCCCAGGGCCCCGCCGCGGAACTGACGATCCATAATAAAGTTGATATCGTTAATGTAAAGTCCGGTCCCTATGTAGCAGCCAAGGGAATCGATCCCGACCACGTAGGAGATCTTTTTTTCCGGTATCCTGCGGTCCGGGGTAGGGTAGTAGTACTCGACGTAGCCCCCTCCCTGTTTAGCGGTTTTTATAAGTTCCTGTATAAGATACTTTCCGTTAACATCCTGCATGTTCCACTGGTCCGTTCCTTCCAGCTCAGGTTCAAAGGGCTGGACCAGCATTGTGCCGTCGTAGGCGCTCATGAAAATGTAGTTTTTGGTGGCGGGGTCGTCGTATACCAGGGAGCGGAGGGTCAATCTGATCTGGAAGATAGCCTGATTCTTTTTCAGGCCCCCCTCTTCGTAGCGCGAGATAATTGGCTTTACCGCATTGACACCCAGGGCAACAAGGCGCTTTATTTCCTGTTTACGCATGTCAAGCATGCTTTCCCTCAGATTAAGCGCGAAAGTAACATTGAGGACTATAATGACAGCGATTGCAGCGACCAGCGAGGCTGCAAGACGAAATGTACTGCGGGAGGTGATCTTCACCTTATCATGAGGAGGCTCGGATTTCTCGAATGCCGACATATACAGTTAAATATAAGATAATAAAGTTAATCATACAAGCTAAGTAAGAATCCCCCGGTTCCAGATAGCGACGTTCTCTTTGATGGAAGTCAGATCCCCCCGGGTGAATTCCCCCCATTCCATGGGGAAAAAGGTATTGTTGTGAAACAGAGGTTCTTCTGTCAGAGGATAGCGGCTTTTCGCGACACATTTTTCCCATAGGGGACTCCCGGGGACCGGGGAGAATTCGGCAATATGGATCCGTACCTTCCCCTCGCGGGCTTCGTGCACTGAATCCTGTACCTCATCACTTCTCTGTTCCGGCAGCCCGGCCAGGATATACACTGCGATCTGCCTGGATGCAAACCCTGCCCGCCGCAGTGTCTCCACGGTTTCGCTAAAGCTCTCTTCCCGGTACTTGGGCCCGTGGGCAGCATGAAAATTCCGGGAAGAACTTTCGTAGCCAAGGCGCACCTCCATGAAGCCTGCGCGTTTCATGAGGCCTGCGATCGTAGGGCTTATCTTGCTTACATGCACTGCGTTGGGTGTATAGAACGACGGGCTCATGTCCGAATCCAGTATTTTCTCAAGAAAGGGAACAAGCATGGACTCGCTGTTAACAAGAAGAGCGTCGTCGTAAAAAGCAAAATTCCGCAGGCCCGCTCTGTAGAGCCGTTCAAACTGGTCAAACTCTTTCTCCGGGTCTCCCTGTATAAAGCCCGGGTGGAGGGCTCCGGATGCACAGTAGTCGCAGCTGAAAGGACAGCCTTCGTTCAGTCTCAGCACCCCGGCATCGCCCCAAAGCGCTCTATTCTCCGGAGGATCAGGGAGCGGACCCTCAATTCTGACCGTCGGCAGGCCTGTCCCGGCAAGCAGCTTATCCAGGCTTTCGCCATCAAGGCTGCCGGGGACCCTGTCGGCACCGGTATGATCACGGCAGTGCCGCGGCATCAGTGAGGCATACACCCCGCCGGCAATAAGCGGAACATCGGGGAAAAGGGTTTTTACCATCATCCCTGCTTCCTCTGCTCCCTTGTACCAGTAGGTCATTCCGGTGCTGAGGAACACGATATCCGGACGGGCCTTCTGTATCTGCGTTTTCATAACCTCAGGCAGAACTCCGTATCGGGCGAAATGCCGCTGAAAATCCCCGGGCAGACGCTTTTGCAGTTCCCGGGGTATCGGGAGGGGGCTGCGGAAGAACTTTCCCGTGCCATTGCTTTTACGTTTCGGGGAGCCGAGAGTCTCAGCGGTGACTGCGTCGCGGTAATCCAGGGCGTTCAGGTAATGGACTTCGTATCCCCCCTGCTGCAGTGCCCCGGCGATTCTGAAAAGCCCGTAAGGCTTGAGAAACAGATCGTACAGGGCAAAATCGCAGACCGGCGGATGTATCAGCAAAGCACGGGGTTTTTCGTTCATTGTCTTGCATGCTCACCCTATCACAGCTGTTTATGGCTGTCATTATCTGCCGGGACTGAGAAAATACAGCGATGTAGGACTTGAGCGTGAGATAGTACAGAAACGTAGAGGATACAATCATAGGAAAAGGTGTCTAAATCATGATTATATAAGTAGATACAGATTAATCATGCTGTGTTGGCATGAACTTTGCATTTTTTCTGCAGGAGGCTTGCTTTGTGTATGACTGGATTATTAGCTATTCTGCGGAGGCAGACAGGAACAATCGATGAGGTTGCGGGAGCGGATGTAAAGTGCGCCGATTGCCGGAATATTGAACCGGGAGAAATTATCGCGTTCTTTCACCGATTATCCGGCGGAAGACTGGACTTGACATTCGAACTCCCGGGAATAAATCCCGTCGCACAGGCAGTTAACGGGCATGTTTCTTCCCTGGAAAGCTTTTTCTCTTCCCTTATGGAGAATCTTGTCCAGGTAAGCGGTTCAGGAAAATATCTGGAAGAACGGGTGGGAAGTCTGTCTCGCCAGGCAGATACTCAGACTGTCTCTGTACGGGAAATTACCCTGGAGACGAACAGGTTAAATGGAGAGATCCATTCTCTTGCGGAACGGGTTTCCGGGTTTGCGGGTCTGACACACGATTCCTTTAACGCGGCATCCGAGGGCTATTCCCTGAACGGGGAGTTTCAGATGCGTCTGGAAAATCTGAAAGCCGGCATGGTTCGGACTGTCGGAGCTATGAACAAACTGACCGGTCTGCTGGACTCTGTTCTGTCTCTCACGGAAATTATCGATGAATCTGCGGAGGCACTTCACCTGATATCCATAAATACCGCCATAGAGGCAGCCAGGGCCGGCGACAGGGGCTTCGGGGTGATCGCAACAGAACTGCGGGCTCTGGCCCGTCGTGCAGGAGAAACGGTCCGCGAGGTGGACCGCATTGTAAATTCCGTTCATGAAGAGATAAAGGCTGTTGACGAGGCAATTGAGGATTCCGCTTCCGTCATGGATGTTCTGATCAGCGACTCCGAAAGGGTTGGAGAGGCTTTCTCCGGAATAAACGAATTTGCACGGAAAGTAGAGGAGGAGGGATCTTCTATTTCAAATGAAATACTGAAGCAACGGGAAGGGCTGGGATCGGTGGCTACGCGGGTGCAGGCAATATCCCGGGCCAGTGAAGAGATTCAGGGAGAGGCGGAGAATACCGGAGCTGTGGCAACTCAGCTGAAAAGTATCGTCGGGACTATTCTTGAGAAAACCGGGAGTCTTCGACTAAGGCGGCATAAGCGGGCAGTGGAGCTGCTGCAGGAGTGTTTGAAAGGTGTTTCCCGGCTTCCCGGAACAGACCGGGAACACCTGGACCGGTATCTGGAAGAGTGGATATGCAAGCATGATCAGGTCGAGCTGGTTTATGCCATGGACAGCCGGGGGAGACAGGTGAGCTCGAATATTGTAAGCGGTAAGCATAAAGGCTCTGTGCGGGAACAGGGTTTCGGCGAAGACCGCTCGCGGAAAGAGTATTTCTCGTCCCTTCAAAACAGCAATAAGGTCTATGTTTCGGATATCTATCTCTCTGATGCCAGTAGCAGGCTCTGCATTACCGTGTCCGGATCGACAATTGACCTGGAGGGTGACAGGCTTTGTATCGCCCTGGACCTTAACCTCGAAGGTCTGGTACGGGTTTGATTTTTCCGGAGGATTCAGCCCCGCCGGAAGTGCTGTGAATCGATATTGTGCTTTTTAACCCGGAGGCCCATTATCCGTTCTGAGATCCCCAGGTGCCTGGCGGCTTTAGCCATGTTGCCCCGGCTGGATTTAAGGGCGTCCAGCAGCAGTTCCCGCTCCAGCTTGTCCATGGCCTCCGGCAGGGTAGAGCTCAGGTTCGTGCTGGTCGATTCTGCAGACTGAAGGCTTGGCGGCAGATGATGTCCATGAATCACATCTTCCGTGGCCAGCAGAACCGCCCGCTCAATGCAGTTCTCCAGTTCCCTCACGTTGCCCGGCCAATGGTAGCTCATCAGCAGTTCTATGGCAGAAGTAGAAATACGTTTGATCAGTTTGTGGTTCTTGTCGCTGTATTTCTCAATGAAGTAGTCTGCCAGCAGGGTGATATCGGACTGTCGGTCCCGCAAGGGGGGTATGTGGATGGGGAAAACATTGAGCCGGTAATAGAGGTCTTCCCGGAATATCCCCTGTCCCATGAGCTCTTCAAGGTTCCGGTTGGTAGCGGCGACAATCCTGACGTTGCAGTGAATGGTCGCGTTACCGCCAACCCGCTCGAATTCCCGCTCCTGCAATACCCTCAGCAGCTTGACTTGGGTTGTAGGCGAGAGGTCTCCGATTTCGTCAAGAAAGATCGTCCCCCCATCGGCCTGCTCAAAACGGCCTTTCCTGGTTTGAATGGCCCCGGTAAAGGCGCCTTTTTCATGACCAAAGAGTTCGCTTTCGATTACTGTCTCCGGAAGAGCGGCGCAGTTTACCTTGATAAAGGGTTTCTCCGCCCGCAGGCTGTTGTAGTGGATTGCGTGGGCAACCAGCTCTTTCCCGGTACCGCTTTCGCCGCGGATCAGCACTGTGGCCTCGCTTTTGGATACCTGGGCAATGAGGTCGAAGACCTCCTGCATGGCCCGGGAGTTCCCGATGATGTTGGCAGGACGAAAGCGTTCCTCCAGTTCCTGCTGAAGACGGATGTTTTCCGCCATCAGCCGTTGCCGCTCCTCCTGGATTGAGCGACGCAGCTTGACCGCCTGGGCAATCATGGATGCAATGATCGACAGGAGCCGCAGGTCCTCTTCAAGACTGATGTTGATTGCGAAGAGTCGGTCAACGCTCAGGGTTCCGATGGTTTCGTTCCCTATCTTGATGGGCACGATTATAAACGAGACATCCTTTTTCTGCAGTTCGTTGCGCGCCCCGGTCTTGTTGAGAAACTGGGTGTCGTTGTTGATGTTGGGGATAATCATAGGTTCCCCCTTTTCAACAACTTTACCGGTAATTCCTTCTCCTATTTTATATTTCCCCCGTTCCTGCTGCTTTATCGAAAGCCCGTAGGAGGCCTCTATGCCTATTTCCCCGGTCTGCCGATTCAACAGGGTGATTGTCCCCCGGAGCATCCCCATATTTTCTGCCATGGAGCGGAGTACAGGATTGATTATCTCCTTGAGATCGATGCTTCCGTCCAGAATGCGGCTGATTTCAAAGAGAAGTTGAAGTTCCTTTATTTTTCTGCGATAATGCTGCCTGTCTTCATCCATCAGCGGCGGCTCCTTTGTAGTGCGGGATACAATGATGTCTGCACTCTTCGTAAAAAATACTATTTTGTAGGATTTGTCGCAAGCGGCCGGGATGGCATATTTTATGCAGTTATCTATTGACAAAAAAAAGGCCTTTTGTTAGGTTGTTTCAACCTATCTGGTATGCCCTTGTAGCTCAGTCGGTAGAGCACATCCATGGTAAGGATGGGGTCATCGGTTCAAGTCCGATCGAGGGCTGTAATTCTTGACTAAGTCGCGCATTAGGGCGTACTCTTTCCAATGCAAGGCAAGGAGACTATAGAGAATGGCAAAGGCAAAGAAGGGCGCAGTTGAGCTGGTGGCGCTGAAGTGCAGCGAGTGTAACCGCAGGAATTATACAACCAGCAAGAATCGACGCAACATTCAAGGCAAGCTGGAATTCAAGAAGTACTGCCGCTTCGACCGTAAGCATACGCTGCATGTCGAAACAAAGGTCAAGTAAATTAATATCGGGAAACTGCGGACGGCCGCCAGGCCGTTCGTTTTTTTAATTAGTACACAGGCCAGTAGCTCCAATGGCTAGAGCGCCGGTCTCCAAAACCGGATGTTGCAGGTTCGAGTCCTGCCTGGCCTGTTTTTCGTTAATGATTGTGAGGAGTAGGGGATGAAGAGGCTTCTTCAGTTCTTTCGCGATAGCTATGCTGAACTCAGAAAAGTTGTGTGGCCCGGCCGGGAGGAAGTTGGATCTTCCACAAGAGTGGTGATTATTTCTACGATAATCTTCGCCGCTCTTCTGGGATTTTTCGATTTTATCTTTACTGTAGGTCGCGATATCATTTTCTAGTCTTTTCCCCATCCATGATGCGTCCGGTATTAATTCGGGCTGCAGTAAGGAACAGGTGAGTAATAATGGCGAAAGGTTGGTACGTACTTCATACCTATTCGGGATACGAGAATAAAGTTGAACGCTATATTCGTAAGCTTATGGAAGCACCCGAGGTAGGTGATTACGTCTTTGATATCAAGATACCTTCTGAAGAGGTAGTTGAGGTAAAAGACGGAAAAAAGAAGACGGTAAACCGCAAATTTCTGCCCGGGTATATTCTGCTGGAGATGGACCTCCCTGATCGGGGCTGGAAAGCGGTATGTTCGCAGATCAGAAGGATTCAGGGTGTAACCGGATTCCTGGGATCCATGAGTGGTCTGAAACCGCAGCCTATAAGCTCCGAAGAGGCGCGGGCTATTCTGCAGAAGGCCGGAGATATTCGGTCAGAGAAGGTTGTGCGGAACCGTCAGAGTTTCTCGGTCGGCGAATCAGTCCGGATTACCGACGGCCCCTTTGACACTTTTACCGGTTCTATTGAAGAGGTGAATATGGAGAAGGCCCGGTTGAAGGTTATGGTAGGCATCTTCGGACGCTCAACCCCGGTAGAGGTTTCGTTCACCCAGGTAGAAAAGATATAGTCTGTTTGTTGATTCGGGAGGTTGTCCGCCCTTGTTCCGGTGGGTACCTCCATTTGCTGTCTGTCTGAGAGTTGTCTCCAGGCGAACGGCGTTTTGACGGCTTCGCGTTGCGAAGCTTATGGGACCCGGCACCAACTTTTTAACGTTAAAAAGTTGGTGCCGGGGTTTGTACCACGTTTTTAGGAGTATTTTATGGCGAAAAAGAAGGTAACTGCAGTTATTAAACTGCAGGTTCCTGCGGGAAAAGCGACTCCTGCACCGCCTGTCGGCCCCGCACTGGGGCCTCATGGTGTGAGCGCTCCCCAGTTCGTGCAGCAGTTTAATGACCGCACGAAAAACTTTGAACCGGGTCTCACGATTCCGGTTGTCATCACGGTATTTGCCGATCGCAGTTTTTCCTTTATCACCAAAACCCCGCCTGCGGCAGTGCTCATCAAGAAGGCCTGCAAGATCCAGAGCGGTTCTGCGGAACCCCACAAGGCAAAGGTCGCGAAGATCTCCAGGGCAAAGGTGAAAGAGATTGCCGAAACAAAGATGCCCGATCTGAATGCCAACGATATCGATGCTGCCATGAAGATTATTGCAGGTACGGCCCGCAGTATGGGCGTCGAAGTGGACGCGTAGGAGGTCGGCATGAAACGGGGAAAGAATTATTTAGAAGCGCTAAAGAAGTACGACAAGCAGAAGCAGTATTCCGTTGATGATGCCGTGGGGCTGGTTAAAGAGCTCTCATATGCTAAATTTGATGAAACCGTAGAGGTTTCTATTCGGCTGGGCCTGAAAAAGAGTCAGAATGTGCGGGATACCATGGTTTTGCCGCATCAGTTCACGGAAGAAAAGAAAATCCTGGTTTTTGCCAAGGGTGAAAAAGCGGAAGAAGCCAAGGCTGCCGGTGCTGCCTATGTTGGTGACGACGATCTGATCGAAAAAATCCGGGGTGGCTGGCTTGATTTTGATGTCGCTGTAGCAACGCCGGATATGATGAAAGACGTCGGAAGGCTTGGTCCGATACTCGGGCGACGGGGGCTGATGCCGAACCCAAAGACCCAGACGGTCACCTTCGATATACAGGCTGCTCTGGCGGAGCTGAAAAAAGGAAGAGTTGAATTCCGGTCAGATAAAACCGGGGTCGTGCATCTTCCCGTGGGAAAGGTTTCCATGGATCCTGCGCAGGTATCCGAGAATGCCAGGGCCTTTATGGCTGAGGTCAGCAAGCGAAAGCCCGCTGATGTTAAGGGTGACTTTATCAGGTCCGTAGCGGTTTCTTCTACTATGGGACCGGGTGTCCGGGTAGAGTTTAAGTAGGGCTGGAGGAAGCAGATGAGTGAATATACGGTAAAGGTTCAGCAGCACAAAGCAGACGCTGTTGAGGCCCTGAAGAACCAGTTTAAAGATATATCTACCTACATTTTCGCTGATTACCGCGGATTGTCGGTGGAGCAGATTTCAGATTTGCGGGCAAAGTTGCGGGAGCAGCAGGCTCAGTTAAAGGTTGTAAAAAACCGTTTTGCCAAGATTGCTCTTAAAGAGCTTGATCATCCTGATGTCGGCGACATTCTAAATGGGCCTACCGCCATTGCTCTGCCGACGGATGAGGCCGGTCCTGTCGCCAAGACATTGATCGATTTCGCCAAGGATACTTCTCTGGAAGTCAAGGGCGGTATAGTTGAGGGAATGGTGTATGATTTTACGCAGGTCGAAGCATTTTCCAAGCTTCCGACCAAGCTCGAGCTTATCTCCATGCTGATGAGCACCATGAAGGCGCCGGTCCAGAACCTGGCTCTGGTGCTGAATGCGGTACCGCAGAAGCTTGTGCGCACGCTGCAGGCGGTGGCGGACAAGAAGCAGGCGGAAGGCTGATTGTTGTAGATCCTTATGCTGGCCGGCGGTATGCCGGCTGTTCGGATAAAGCGGCATTAGTCTTCTGTGATAGTCTGCTATTGCCGCTAAAATATTTATATTGAAAGGAGAAGATAATATGGCTATCACCAAAGATGAAATTCTGGAAACAATTGCGGGCATGAGCGTACTCGAGGTTTCCGAGCTTGTTACGGCTATGGAAGAAAAATTCGGCGTAACTGCTGCGGCTCCTGTTGCTGTTGCTGCTGCACCCGGTGCTGCTGCCGGCGGCGAAGCTGCTGTTGAGGATGAACAGACTGAGTTCGACGTAATTCTTAAGAGTGTGGCTGACGGGAAAAAGATCCCCGTTATTAAAGAAGTCCGCGCTATGACCGGTCTTGGACTTAAAGAGGCCAAAGAAATCGTCGAAGCTGGCGATAAGGCCATTAAAGAGGGCGTTTCCAAGGATGAAGCTGCCCAGATGAAGGAGAAGCTTGAAGCTGCAGGCGGCGTTGTTGAGGTTAAATAACCTCAAGCCGGCAACCATTCATCAATTTGCTCAAGATACCACCGGAAATTTTTCCGGTGGTATCGTATTGTCTATGCACGGGGTGCCTGTTTGCGGTGCCCTTGATCTCGTACTTTAGGGGGGAAAGATGCTGGATACTGGGAAAACCAGGAAACGTACCTATATCGGACAAGAATTTCAGGAGGTAATGGAACTTCCGAATCTTGTGGATATCCAGTTATCGTCATATGAAAGATTTCTTCAGCGTGAAACCTTGCGAAGTGGCCAGCCGCTGAAGGAGCAGGGACTTGAAGAAGTGTTTCAAAGTGTATTCCCGATTGAAAGTCCCAACGGCGATATGCTGCTGGAATACACTCACTATACCCTCGACGAGGACGCAATCAAGCTTTCTGAGCAGGAGTGTAAGCAGAAGGGTATTACTCATGCTGTTCCTATAAAAGCCAGGATCAACCTGATTTTTCAGGAAACCGGTGAGATTCGCCAGAAGGATATCTACATTGGAGATGTTCCTCTGATGACCGATCGGGGAACATTTATTATCAATGGTGCCGAGCGGGTTGTTGTCAGTCAGATACACCGTTCTCCCGGCGTCATCTTTTCTCATGAAAAGGGTGTTTTTTCGTCCAGGATTATTCCGTACCGAGGTTCCTGGCTCGAGTTTGAGATCGATCAGAAACGAGAACTTATCTACGCAAAGATAGACCGGAAAAAACGGATTCTCGGTACCTTGCTGCTTCGGGCTCTTGGTTTTTCAAGTCGGGAACAGATTATCGATCTCTTCTACAAGACTGAACAGGCGAAGGTCCAGGAGGGAGGCAAAGAGGCTTTGAACGGCCGTGTTCTTGCCCGCGCCGTATACATAGGTGAAGGAGACGAGCAGCGCAAACTGTATCGTGCCGGAGACAAGCTCCATCCTCATGATGTTGATGAGCTTCTCCATTCAGGGGTTAATGAACTTACCCTTATCGATTTTCGTGCCGAAGGCTCTCTGGATTCCCCGATAATCCTCAACTGCTTTGAGCGGGAAGAGGTTAAATTTACCCGGGACGACGCGGATGTGGATGAACCAACCAAGGAGGATGCGCTGATCGCTGTCTATTCAGTGATTATGCCCGGGGAGCCTATTACTCTGGAGAGTGCAGAGAAGGACCTCAACTCCATGTTCTTTTCCTCCCGGCGTTACGATTTGGGAAAAGTCGGACGTTATAAGCTGAACAAGAAGTTTGATTATGAACCCCCGGTAGAAGAGTTTACCCTTACCAGGGATGATGTGGTTAACACCATGCTGTTTCTTATTAAGGTGTATATCGGTGATTCCTATGTTGACGATATTGATCACCTTGGAAACCGTCGTATACGTTCCGTTGGTGAGCTCATGGCCAATCAGTTAAAGACTGCCTTCAGCCGCATGGAACGTATTGCAAAAGAACGGATGAGTCTTAAGGAGACAGATACTGTCAAGCCTCAAGACCTGATCTCTATTAAGCCCATTGTGGCTGCAATCAAGGAGTTCTTCGGCTCCTCGCAGCTTTCCCAGTTTATGGACCAGGTAAATCCTCTTGCTGAGTTGACGCACAAGCGGCGTCTGAACGCCCTGGGGCCGGGAGGACTTTCCCGGGACAGGGCCGGGTTTGAAGTGCGGGACGTTCATTACACCCATTATGGAAGAATGTGTCCAATCGAGACCCCTGAGGGTCCGAATATTGGTCTCATTGTGTCCCTGGCAAATTATACCAGGGTCAATGAGTATGGATTCCTTGAGGCACCTTACCGTAAGGTAAAGGACGGTGTCGCAACCGGGGATATCGAGTATCTTTCGGCCATGGATGAGGAAAAGTACTTTATTGCCCAGGCCAACGCCCGGATTAACAAAAGCGGCAAGTTTCTTGATGAGACCATTTCCGTCCGCAAGGCCGGTGATTATACCCAGAAGGGGTCTTCGGATATACAGTATATGGATGTTTCTCCGAAACAGGTTATCTCTGTAGCAACCTCTCTTATCCCCTTTCTGGAGCATGACGATGCCAACCGTGCCCTGATGGGCTCAAACATGCAGCGGCAGGCTGTTCCCCTTGTTTTTACCGAGCCTCCCCGGGTTGGTACCGGAATGGAGGGCAAGACTGCCTACGACTCCGGAGTTCTTGCAAAAGCCCGGCGTGCGGGAACGGTTGAGTATGTTACCTCAGAGCAGGTTATTGTCAAACTTGATGAACCCTATAACAATATAGAAAAAGAC
Organism: Marispirochaeta sp.; assembly: GCF_963668165.1. NCBI lineage: Bacteria > Pseudomonadati > Spirochaetota > Spirochaetia > Spirochaetales > Spirochaetaceae > Marispirochaeta > Marispirochaeta sp. The sequence goes on from NZ_OY764209.1 coordinate 2,292,636, forward strand.
GTGTATCCACTGCTGAAGTATCAGCGGACCAACCAGGATACCTGTTTTAATCAGCGTCCGGTCGTACAGGTCGGACAGCATGTGGGTGCCGGGGATGTACTGGCTGATGGTCCTGCAACTTCCGGCGGAGAATTGGCACTCGGGCGCAACGTTGTGGTCGGTTTCGTACCCTGGAACGGCTATAACTACGAAGACGCGATCCTGATTTCGGAAAAGGTCGTCAAGGAAGATATTTTTACCTCTGTTCATATTAAGGAATTCACCATAGATGTCCGGGAAACCAAGCTTGGACCGGAAAAGCTGACCCGGGATATTCCGAATACCGCCGAAAAAGCCCTGGACCAGCTGGACGAAGAAGGAATTATCAGAATCGGGGCAAAGGTTGGCTCCGGGTATATCCTTGTCGGTAAAGTGACCCCCAAATCGGAAACCGAGACCACCCCCGAGTTCAAGCTTTTAAACTCGATTTTTGGTGAAAAAGCCAAAGAGGTGCGGGACACCTCGCTGCGGGTGCCTCATGGAACCAGCGGAACGGTAATTGATGTGCAGCGCCTCAGACGCAGTGAGGGGGACGATCTGCCTCCCGGAGTTGATGAGGTTGTAAAGGTTCTCATCGCGGCCAAACGAAAGCTCAAAGAAGGCGACAAGATGGCCGGACGTCACGGTAACAAAGGTGTCGTCGCCCGGGTATTGCCGGAGGAAGATATGCCCTTTATGGCCGATGGAACACCCCTTGATCTCTGCCTGAATCCTCTGGGGGTTCCGTCCCGTATGAACCTCGGTCAGATTCTGGAAACCGAGCTGGGCTGGGCTGCCAAGGCTTTGGATGAATGGTATTCAACACCGGTGTTCCAGTCCGCATCAACGGAGATGATAGAAAAGAAGATGGCTGAAGCAGGTCTGCCCGTGAATTCAAAAACCATGTTGTATGATGGCAAAACCGGTGAGGCCTTCGAAAACGAGGTTTTCTGCGGTATAATTTATATGCTTAAACTGCACCATCTTGTAGACGACAAGATGCATGCACGCTCTACAGGTCCCTATTCCCTGGTTACTCAGCAGCCATTGGGCGGTAAAGCCCAGTTCGGTGGTCAGCGTCTGGGAGAGATGGAGGTCTGGGCCCTGGAAGCGTATGGAGCTGCGAACACCCTGCAGGAGCTTCTTACCATTAAATCAGACGATATGACCGGAAGGGCGAAGATCTATGAGAGCATCGTAAAAGGCGAACCTTCATCCAATGCAGGGGTTCCTGAATCTTTTAATGTACTGGTTCAGGAACTCAGAGGTCTGGCTCTGGATGTATCGATCTATGATTCCAAGGGTAAGCAGGTCCCTCTTACCGAGAGGGACGAAGAGCTGATCAGCCGCCAGGGGAGCCAGTTCTAGGCGGATCGAGTGCAGGGATGAAAGCAGGCAAAGGTTAGGAGAGTACCAATGAGGGACATTCAGGATTTCGATAATATAATGATAAAACTGGCCAGCCCGGAGCAGATTCGGGCATGGTCCTATGGTGAGGTCAAGAAACCGGAGACTATCAATTACCGGACCCTCAGGCCGGAAAAGGATGGGCTCTTTTGCGAACGCATTTTCGGTACCACCAAGGAGTGGGAGTGTTATTGCGGCAAGTTCAAGTCTATCCGCTATAAAGGGGTTATTTGTGACCGCTGCGGTGTAGAGGTTACCCATTTTAAGGTTCGTCGCGAGCGGATGGGGCATATTGAACTGGCCTCCGCTGTTTCACATATCTGGTATTACCGTTCTGTTCCCTCCCGGATGGGGCTTCTTCTCGATATGACCATAGCCAGTCTCAGGGCTGTTCTGTATTACGAAAAACATGTCGTTATCGATCCCGGTGATACTGATCTGAAGTATATGGAACTCCTCAGTGAAGAGGAGCACATGGAAGCCCGGGAGCGCTTTGGCATGAGTTTTACCGCCGGAATCGGGGCAGACGCCATACGGACTCTCCTGGAGCAGCTCGATCTGGATGCTCTTAGTGCGGAGCTCAGGTTAAAGATGATCGAGAAGGGTGCCAAATCCGATAAGCGGCTTCTGAAGCGTATCGAAATCGTGGAGAATTTTCGGGATTCTCAGAATAAGCCCGAATGGATGATTCTGGATGTGATTCCCGTTATTCCTCCCGAGCTGCGGCCTATGGTCCAGCTTGATGGCGGACGCTTCGCGACATCCGACCTCAATGACCTGTACCGCAGGGTTATTAACCGGAATAACAGATTAAAGCGCCTTATGTCCCTGAATGCACCGGATATCATTATTCGTAACGAAAAACGGATGCTTCAGGAAGCCGTGGACGCCCTCTTTGATAACTCGAAGAAAAAGCGTGTAGTCAAGGGGGCTTCCAACCGGCCTCTTAAGTCCCTTTCCGATATGCTCAAAGGAAAGCAGGGGCGCTTTCGCCAGAACCTGCTGGGAAAACGGGTCGACTATTCCGGACGTTCAGTAATTGTTGTCGGACCGGAGCTGCGGATGCATCAGTGCGGCCTGCCGGCAAAGATGGCCCTGGAGCTGTACAAGCCCTTTATTATGAAGAAACTCGTCGAAAAGGACGTAGTATATAATATTAAAAAGGCAAAGACCCTGGTTGAGCAGGAGACTCCCGAGGTCTGGGCAGTCCTGGATGAGGTTGTTCGGGAGCATCCGGTGCTTCTGAACCGCGCTCCGACCCTGCATCGGCTTGGTATCCAGGCTTTTGAACCTGTATTGGTCGAAGGAAAAGCCATAAAGCTGCATCCCCTTGTTTGTCATGCCTATAACGCTGACTTCGATGGCGACCAGATGGCGGTGCATGTGCCTCTGACACAGGCGGCGCAGATCGAGTGCTGGACCATGATGCTTTCGGTTAACAACCTTCTGAACCCTGCCAATGGCCGGCCCATCGTATTTCCGTCACAGGACATGGTTCTCGGCATCAACTATCTCACCAAGGAGCGCCCCGGGGCAAAAGGGGCGGGCAAGCATTTCGGCAGCATAGACGAGGTCCTTATGGCTCTTGATGCAAAGGCTGTTGATTATCATGCGCTGGTAAAACTCAAGTTGGATGGAGCCTGGATAGAGACTACCCCCGGCAGGGTGGTGTTTAACGAAGAGATGCCGGAAGGTATTAAATTCGTCAATAAAACACTGGGTGATAAACAGCTTCAGACATTAGTTGCGAATACCTATAACGAGTATGGTCCTTCCACCGCGGTCAAGATGCTCGATACCATCAAGGATGTGGGCTTCAAGTACGCGACCCTTTTTGGGGCGACCATTGGTGTCGACGATATTCTGATTCCGGAAGAGAAAAAAGGAATGATCGAGGCCGCAAATAACCAGGTACTCGCTATCCAGAAACAATACATGCAGGGTCATATTACCCAGGAAGAGCGCTATAACCGTGTTGTCGAGGTATGGTCCAAGACCAATGAAGACCTGACCAACACCCTGATGAAATCCCTGGAGCGTGACCGGGGCGGTTTTAACCCTGTTTACATGATGGCCAATTCTGGAGCCCGGGGAAGCCGCACCCAGATTCGGCAGCTTTCGGGAATGCGGGGACTTATGGCTAAATCCTCGGGTGATATCATTGAGTTGCCTATCCGTTCAAACTTCAAAGAAGGTCTTTCGGTTATCGAGTTCTTTATCTCCACCAACGGTGCACGTAAAGGTCTTGCGGATACTGCCCTCAAGACAGCAGGTGCGGGATACCTTACCCGGCGGCTTGTGGATATTGCCCAGGATGTGGTTGTGAATGAAGAAGACTGCGGTACCATTAATGGTATTGATACCCGGGCTATCAAGGATGGCGAAGAAATCGTTGAGTCCCTGATGGATCGTATCGTTGGCCGTTTTACCCTGGAGCGGGTCAAGCACCCAATCACCGGCGAGATAATTATCGATGTTAACGAAGAGATAACCGACGAGATTGCCCAGGCCATTGAGGATGCCGGCGTCGAGTCGGTAAGGATACGTACGGTACTGACCTGTGAAGCCCGCCATGGCGTTTGTCAGAAGTGCTACGGTCGGAACCTCGCGACAAACAGAACTGTAGAGATCGGCGAGGCCGTTGGAATTATTGCGGCCCAGTCTATCGGACAGCCCGGGACTCAGCTGACCATGCGTACTTTCCACATCGGTGGAGCGGCAACCAGTGTTGCCGAAGAGAACCGGACTTATCTGAGGTATCCTGTGCTCGTGCGGGAGATTCAGGGGAATACAGTCACTCTGGAATCGGGAGATCGCCTGTTTACCCGTAAGGGGTTTGTGGTTGTTTCGAAAATCCTGCGGCAAATTCCTGTTGAAAAGGGTGACAAGCTGCTCGTGGAAGAGGGGCAGAAAGTGATTGTCGGCGAGCCTCTGCTGAAGCGGGGTAAAGAAGAGATCCTTTCCGAAGAAATTGCATATATCTCTTTACGTGAGAATGAGATACTTATGATTGCTCAGGAGCAGAAGATCGATATTCGTAACGGCGCCGAGCTCATGGTAAACGAAGGTGATATCGTTAAGGCGGAAGAATCAATCGCGATCTTTGATCCCTTCTCCGAGCCGATAATAGCAGAAGTGGATGGAAAGGTCCGCTTTGAAGACATTGTGCTGGGAACAACCCTGAAAGAAGAAGTTAACGAAGATACCGGAAAAATTGAAAAGAAGATTACCGAGTTTACCCTGGAGTCTCTGCAGCCAAGAATCATTATTGAAAATAAAGAAAGTGAGGAGATAGCCTCCTATTTTCTGCCCGGCTCCGCCTACCTGAATGTTGAGGACGGTGAGGTCATCTCCAAGGGGCGTACCATGGTTAAGCTGCTCAAGGAGAGTGTTAAAACCAGGGACATAACCGGTGGTCTGCCCAGGGTCGATGAACTGTTCGAAGCCCGGCATCCCAAGACTGCCACAGTGCTGGCAAAGGTGAGCGGTACTGTGCACTTCAAGGGGATTGTTAAGGGAAAACGAGTCCTGGAAATCGAAGATGATTTCGGCGGTAAACACCGTCACCTTGTTCCCATGGGCAAACATCTGCTCGTCCGTGATCGAGACCTTGTGCAGGCCGGAGAAGGCTTGTGCGACGGTGGAATAGACCCTCATGATGTACTCGATATAGAGGGAGAGAACTCGCTGCAGAGATTCCTGGTGAATGAAGTGCAGGAGGTTTACCGGCTGCAGGGGGTAAACATCAACGATAAGCACATCGGTGTTATCGTACGGCAGATGATGCGCAAGGTAGAAATTGTCCAGGTAGGGGATACGAATTTCATATTCAGTCAGCAGGTAGACAAATACCGCTTTCACGAAGAAAATGAGAAGGTCATTCGGGAAGGCGGTCAGCCGGCTGTCGCGCGTCCGCTGCTTCTTGGTATTACAAGGGCGTCCCTGAACATTGATTCCTGGGTCTCTGCTGCATCCTTTCAGGAGACTACCAAGGTGCTGACCAACGCGGCGATTTCCGGCGATACAGATTCACTGCGCGGACTGAAAGAGAACGTGGCAATCGGTCACCTTATTCCTGCGGGTACCGGAATGCGGAAATACCGCAACCTGAAACTTTTTGACGAAACCAGTGATGACCTGGATGCAACAGTACAGGGTATTCTTGAACAGAGAAAAATCGAGAGAGAGGCGCAGGTGGAGAATGGAGTCCTCGAAGAGGAGGTTGATGCGTAAGTTCTCCGTCATGCTGAATCTGTGCCAGCTTTTTCGAATGAACATATAATCCGCCGCAGTTTGCGGCAGTGTAACTTGACTTTTGTCAGGGTGACTGCTATAGTCACGACTCAAAGCTATTAAAATTGGGGAGTTGGATCTATAAATGCCGACTATTAATCAACTTATTCGTAAAGGGCGTAAGGCGACCTTGAAGAAAACCAAATCGCCTGCCCTGGAGTCTTGTCCTCAGAAGCGCGGTGTATGTACCCGTGTTATGACGGTAACCCCGAAAAAGCCGAATTCCGCGCTGCGGAAGGTGGCTCGTGTACGCCTGACCAACGGGTTTGAGGCAACAGCATATATCCCCGGAATCGGGCACAATCTGCAGGAACACTCGGTTGTTCTTCTTCGAGGTGGTCGTGTAAAGGACCTTCCCGGTGTCCGCTATCACATTGTTCGCGGGGCAAAAGACACTCTTGGTGTTGATGATCGTAAGCAGGGGCGTTCCAAGTACGGCGCCAAGAAGCCGAAGGCATAAGGAGGCAGGAAATGAGTAGACGTAAAGTAAGTCCGGTTCGTCCTGTACTTCCGGATCCCCGTTTCGGCAGCAAGGTGCTGGCCAAATTTGTAGCCCGCATGATGGTCGACGGTAAAAAGTCCGTTGCCCGCCGGGCCATATATGATGCCATGGACGCTATACAGCAAAAAATGAACGAGGAGCCTCTGCAGGTCTTTTTGAAGGCAATCGAGAATGTTAAACCTGCTGTTGAGGTTAAATCCCGCAGGGTTGGTGGATCAACCTATCAGGTTCCTATTGAGGTTCGGGAGTCCCGCAGGGAAGCCCTGGCAATGCGCTGGATCATTCAGGCTGCCCGCGACCGGAGCGGAAAATCCATGAGTGAACGTCTCAGCGCGGAGCTGATGGATGCTAATAATAATGCAGGTGTAGCCTTTAAAAAGAAGGAAGACACCCACCGTATGGCAGAGGCCAACAAGGCTTTTTCTCACTACCGCTGGTAGTATCGTTGTGCGGGGAGATTCTCTCCCCTCTTGACGTATATGGTGTGTAAGGTATAGTATACCTTCGCACCGGATTTAAATATTTCGGTTAATTGCGAGAGATCGCATTTCGGGTAACGAAGGGCTGTTGGGGTCCTGCTGCGTGTATCCGTAATGTATGGCTCCGCGGCCAAACCGGTTGTCTTTTTAGTACGGATGATCAGGTGGTGCGGGTTTGATCTTGGATTCTTTGTCTGAAAACGGACATCTTCCACGATTTATCCTGTCTTATGCCTGCCTGATTTTTTCTACTTCAGTATCGGTTTTCACGCGACCTTGAATATTTTTTTCGCATGTGGTTATATAATGCTTTTAAAATTTTTGCGCCTCGATAAGCGCAAGGAGGAATAGGAATGGCCAAAGAAAAATTTGAGAGGACGAAGCCGCATATAAACGTTGGTACTATTGGCCACGTTGACCACGGTAAGACTACTCTCACTGCAGCTATCACCATGTACAGCGCCGCTAAGTTTGGTGGTAAGCTTATGAAGTATGATGAGATCGACAATGCGCCCGAAGAAAAGGCGCGGGGAATCACGATCAATACTCGGCACGTGGAGTATGAAACGACAGCACGGCACTATGCTCACGTGGACTGCCCCGGTCACGCCGACTATATCAAGAACATGATTACCGGTGCTGCCCAGATGGATGGTGCTGTGATTGTTGTTGCAGCCACCGATGGCGCGATGTCTCAGACCAAGGAGCACATCCTGCTGGCTCGTCAGGTCGGTGTACCTTCATTGATTGTTTTCATTAACAAGTGCGACCAGGTTGATGATCCTGATCTGATCGAACTGGTAGAAGAGGAAATGAAGGACCTGTTGAACGAGTACGGTTTTCCCGGAGACGAAACCCCGATTATTAAAGGTTCTGCCTTCGAGGCTATGGAGCATCCTGACGATCCCGAAAAGACTCAGTGTATCGAGGATCTTCTGCAGGCTATGGACAGTTATTTTCCGGAGCCCGAGCGGGCAATCGATGGTGCCTTCCTTATGCCTATCGAGGATGTCTTCTCTATTCAGGGTCGCGGTACTGTAGTAACCGGCCGTATCGAGCGCGGAATTGTGAAGGTTTCCGACGAAATTGAAATAGTTGGCATTAAGGACACCAAGAAGACCGTCTGTACCGGTGTTGAGATGTTTAACAAGCTTCTCGATCAGGGGCAGGCTGGTGATAATATCGGTGCTCTGCTCCGTGGTGTTGATAAAAAAGAGGTTGAGCGCGGACAGGTACTGGCAAAGCCCGGTTCTATTACTCCTCATATGAAGTTTAAGGGCCAGGTTTACGTTTTGAACAAGGAAGAGGGCGGACGGCACTCTCCCTTCTTCTCTGGTTATCGTCCTCAGTTCTACTTCAGGACTACAGATATTACCGGAACCATTACTCTGGCTGAAGATAAGCAGATGATAATGCCTGGTGATAATACTGAGATCAATGTTGAGCTCATTCATGCTGTTGCGATGGAGAAGGGACTCAAGTTCGCTATTCGTGAAGGTGGCCGGACTGTAGCTTCCGGTCAGGTAACCGATATCATCGAGTAAGAATAATTTGACGGGTCCCGCCCGCTTAAAGGCGGGGCCTTTTTTTAGGAGGAAGGATGGCGAAGAATAGAATCCGCGTACGGCTGCGGGGCTTCGATGTAGAATTGGTTGATCAGAGTGCCAAATCTATCGTACAGACCGTAGGAAAAGCCGGTGCGAGGGTCGCGGGACCTATACCGCTGCCTACAAGGATCAACAAGTTTACGGTGTTGCGTTCTCCTCACGTCAATAAAAAGGCGAGAGAGCAGTTTGAAATGCGCACCCACAAGAGGCTGATTGATATTCTGGATCCTACGTCCAAGGTGATGGACGCCCTTATGAAGTTAGAGTTGCCCGCCGGAGTTGATGTAGAAATCAAGCAATAGGCTTAAGCGGCAATAATACGTCTGTCTGCTGGGTATGTACACAGACCAATTTTATTGATCGAGGTTTTATACCATGTTGGGATTGTTGGGAAAAAAGCTTGGGATGACCCAGGTATTTGATGAACGGGGTATTCTTACCCCTGTTACTGTAATAGAAATCGTAGAAAATACTATATTGAATAACAGAACCGAAGAACGGGACGGTTATACCGCCGCTGTTATGGGCGCCTTTGATCAGAAGGAGTCCAGGCTTTCGAAGCCGGTTCTTGGGCAATTCAAAAAAAGCGGATCTACTCCCAAGAGGATAGTAAAAGAGGTTCGCGATCCTGATTTCGAAGGCGAGCCGGGGACCTCTCTGGATGTAAATCTTTTTGAAGGGATTCGGTTTGTTGATGTTATTGGTGACTCGAAAGGTAAAGGCTATCAGGGTGTAATGAAGCGCCATGGTTTCAAGGGTGGTAGAGCTACTCACGGTTCCAAGTTTCATCGTGGCTTGGGAAGTACCGGTATGGCTGCGTCTCCTTCACGAGTTCTTAAGGGCACCAAGATGCCTGGTAGAATGGGACATGAACAGGTGACTGTTCAGAATTTACTGGTAGTCAAGATCGATCCTGAAAAAAACGCCCTGCTGGTTAAAGGAGCTGTCCCTGGCCCCAAGAACGGCGTTGTGTTTGTTCGGAAAGCCAAAAAGCGATAGCGATTAACGTTAGCAGGATTATTAGAATAGAGGCGATCAATGGAAAAGAAGGTTTTGTCTACGGACGGAAAAGAGATACGGAGCATTGAGCTATCCGACGATGTCTTCGGGCGCGAGGTAAGCGAAGGTTCTATTTATTATGCCATTCGGAATGAGTTGGCGAATATGCGGATCGGTACGGCTTCGACAAAAACGAGAAGCGAAGTGCGCGGTTCAGGAGCCAAGCCCTGGAGTCAGAAGGGTACGGGGCGTGCACGTGCCGGACACCGAAGATCTCCGGTATGGGTAGGAGGCGGAACGGTATTTGGGCCCAAACCCAGGGACTACAGCTATACGGTTCCAAAGAAAATGAAGCGGGCGGCCATGAAGTCGATTCTGAGTATGAAAGCCCAGGATGACTCGCTGGTTGTTGTGGAAGACTTTTCAATTGAAAACGGTAAGACGAAAGATCTTTCTGTTATTCTTAAGAGCTTTACCGCCGGCGAACGGACTGTCATGATAATTAAGGACGACGACGCAATGATGAAGCGCGCCGGCCGGAACATACCCTGGTTGACGATTCTTTCGTTTAATCGCCTCAGGGCGCATGATCTGTTCTACAGCAGAAAGCTGCTTGTAATGGAAACCGCGGTTAAGAATCTGAATGAGTTCTACGCCGCACAGGCTGCCAGGGCATAAGGTGAGGGATTAAATGGATACACAACAGATAATCATAGAACCGGTTTTAACTGAGAAGACTAACCTGATGCGGGAGACCGATAAGAAAAAGTATGTCTTCAAGGTGCATCCCTGGGCTAATAAAAATATGGTGATGCGGGCAATGAAAGAACTCTTCGATGTTAAGCCGGTAAAGTGCAACATCGTTAATGTAAAGTCAAAGCCCCGCTCGACTCGGACCAAGCATGGAGTGCGCCGCGGTAGCACGACACCTTGGAAGAAGGCGATCGTTACCCTGGCGTCGGGCGATAAAATCGATATCATCGACGGCATGTAGGGCAGCGGTAAGGAGAAGCAGAAATGGGTATAAAGAAATACAAGCCGAGAACTCCGGCTTTGCGGTATAAAACCTCTCTGACATTCGAAGAGTTAACCGTAAATAGATCGGAGAAAGCCCTTACAACTGGAAAATTCCAGAAGGCCGGGCGTGGCGCCGGTGGAAGAATTTGTGTACGACGCAGAGGCGGCGGTCATAAGCGGAAATACAGAGCAATCGACTTCAAGCGGGACAAGTATGGAGTTCCTGGAAAGGTTGCTACCATTGAATATGATCCGAACCGTAGTGCTAACATTGCTCTGATCAATTATGCTGACGGAGAAAAGCGGTACATTCTTGCTCCGAAGGGTTTGAAGGCCGGAATGAGCATAGTCAGCGGCGAGAACGCTCCGAAAGAGATTGGAAACGCCCTGCCGCTGGAAAATATAAATCTTGGTATGACCGTACACAACGTCGAGTTGCAGAAGGGGCGTGGCGGACAGCTTGTCCGTGCCGCCGGAATGGGTGCTACCCTGGTTGCTAAAGAGGATGACTATGTTACTTTGAAGCTCCCTTCCGGTGAGATGCGTCTGGTTTTCAAGAAATGCATGGCAACCCTTGGCGAAATTGGAAACGAAGACCACATGAACGTTTCTATTGGTAAGGCCGGTCGATCAAGATGGCTCGGAAAAAGACCGAAGGTTCGCGGTGTAGTAATGAACCCTGTTGATCACCCCCATGGAGGTGGTGAGGGTAAGACTTCCGGTGGCCGTCATCCTGTAAGCCCATGGGGACAGCCTACGAAGGGCTTCAAGACCCGTAAAAAGAGAAAGTCCTCCGGTAAGTTTATCGTCAAGAAGCGGAAATAGGAGAGAGTCGTGGCGCGTTCTATAAAGAAAGGACCATTTATCGAGAAGAAGCTGTACAAGCGAATACTCGAAATGAGCAAATCCGGAGAGAAACGGATGATCAAGACCTACTCCCGGTGTTCTACGATTATACCCGAGATGGTAGGTTTAACTATTTCGGTCTATAACGGAAAGAGCTGGGTACCGGTTTATGTAACCGAAAACCTGGTCGGACATAAGCTTGGAGAGTTCTCACCCACGAGAATTTTCCGAGGTCATGCCGGCTCCGATAAGAAAGCCGGAAAGAGATAGGTGAGGCAAGAAGATATGGAAGCGAAGAAAGGCTATAAAGCCAATATTCGGCATCTGCTGATTGCGCCGACCAAATTGCGCCGTGTCGCTAATGTGGTCAGGAATAAGCCATATGTCGAAGCAATGGCGATTCTTGAAAGTCTGCCTCAGAAGGGTGCACGGTTTTTAACCAAGGCAATTCATTCAGCAGCGGCGAATGCCCTGGTTCAGAACAAACAGCTGGATGAGGAGATGTTGTATATTAAAGATCTGCAGATTAACGAGGGACCACGTCTCAGACGTCTTTGGGCCCGTGCTCGGGGACGTCGAGATATCCTGCAGAAACGCATGAGCCATATATCGGTAGTAGTAGACGAAATCGCTCAGAGGGGTAAATAGGATGGGGCAGAAAGTAAATCCCATTGGTTTGCGTTTAGGAATAAACAAGACATGGTCATCCAAATGGTATGTTGATCCCAGGGAGTATGCAAATACCCTGCACGAAGATCTTGCTCTCAGAAAGGCTTTGGCTGATTCTCCTGAAGCACAGGGTGCTGAGATTTCTGAAGTTGAGATCATTCGGCATCCTCAGCGTATTACCATCGTTATTCATACATCCAGACCTGGTATTATTATTGGTGCCAAGGGCGCGAATATTGAAAAGGTTGGTGCGCGTCTTCAGAAGATCGCAAATAAGAAGATTCAGCTGAAGATTAAAGAGGTAAAACGGCCGGAGGTAAACGCACAGATTATTGCGTTGAATGTCGCACGGCAGCTTAAATCCCGCGGTTCTTTCCGGCGGGCACTGAAAATGGCGGTAAATAACGCGATGAAGGCTGGAGTTCAGGGTGTTAAGGTACGAGTATCCGGTCGGCTTGGCGGAGCTGAAATGTCCAGAACCGAACAGTACAAAGACGGACGGGTGCCTCTCCACACTTTGCGGGCCAATATCGATTACGGAACAGCTGAGGCTGATACAACTTTCGGTGTTATCGGCGTTAAGGTATGGGTATTTACCGGCGAAGTGTATCGGAAGGATAGAAAGGAAGACGCAGGGCTGTTGGTCAGAAAAAAGAAAACTCCCGCTTCTGCGTCAGAGAGGAGCTAAGCGATGCTGAGTCCAAAGAGAACGAAGTTCAGGAAACAACACCGTCAGGTTCGTCGTCTGAAAAAGACTGCTAACCGGGGTAATAAGATTTCCTTCGGGGATTATGGTCTGGTTGCTCTTGAAGGTGAGTGGATAACAAATCGGCAGATAGAGGCCGCCCGTATCGCAATGACCAGACATGTCAAGCGTGGCGGTAAGGTGTGGATCAGGATTTTTCCTGATGTTCCATACACGAAAAAGCCTGCTGAAACACGAATGGGAAAGGGCAAGGGGAATCCCGAGACATGGGTTGCGGTTGTAAAAGAAGGTACCGTCATGTTTGAGATGTCCGGTATTCCCATCGAGCTCGCTCGTGAAGCTATGACACTGGCGGCATCCAAGCTGCCTATCAAGACAAAGTTTACCGTACGGCGGGATTTGGAGTAGTGTAATGAAGAACTCATTTTCTGATTTAACGTATGACGAGCTCCTGCTGAAGCGCGAGGAATTAAAGGCAAAAATGCGTGAACACCGGTTTAACAAAGTGCTTGGACATGTTGAGAATCCGGTGGAAAAGCGTAATCTTCGCCGCAGTGTCGCTCGTCTGAATGCAATTATCCACGAGTATGCCCTGGGAATTCGAGTGCCGGAAGAAGGTAGGAAATAGAAATGGATACTATGGATAAAGACGCGATTGAGAAGGTCGGTGAAAATACCGGAAAAAAGGTTTATACAGGGGTTGTTGTAAGCGATAAGATGGATAAATCCATCGTAATACAGGTTTCAACAAGACAGCTGCATCCTTTGTACAAGAAGTATGTCGCCCGGTCTAAGAAGTTTATGGCACATGATGAGAATAATGATGCACATACAGGCGATACTGTTCGTATCGTTGAATCCCGGCCCATGAGTAAGAGAAAAACCTGGAAGCTGGTTGAAATTGTAGAACGCGCGAAGTAATCCGACGCGACATGAGGGAGAAGAATTACCATGGTACAGATGCAGACATATCTGAATGTTGCCGACAACAGCGGAGCCAAGCGCGTACAGTGTATTAAGGTACTCGGGGGCAGTAAGAGAAAGTATGCCGGAGTTGGTGACATTATTGTAGTTGCGGTGAAGGATGCTCTTCCCAATGCTGCTATTAAAAGCGGGGATGTGCAGAAAGCGGTTATTGTCCGGACCAAGAAGGAATATCGTCGACCGGACGGAACATATATCCGATTTGACGACAATGCTTGCGTAATAATTGACGCAAGCCTTAACCCCCGGGGAAAGCGTATTTTCGGGCCTGTAGCCAGGGAGTTGAGAGATACCGGTTTTATGAAGATCGTATCCCTTGCTCCAGAGGTCCTTTAGGCTCTGCATGAGGTAAAAGGATGAGTGGGAAGATGAAGATAAAACTGAAAAAAGAGGACACGGTTCAGGTTGTCGCCGGGAAGGATGCCGGAAAATCCGGTAAAGTTCTACGGATAGACAGAAACAAGGGACGTGTTGTGGTTCAGGGTCTCAATATGGTAAAAAAATCAGTGAAACCCAAGAGCCAGCAAGACAAGGGCGGTATTATTGATATAGAAGCCGGTCTTGCTGTATCGAATGTTATGATTGTATGCAAAAAATGCGGACCTGTTCGGATTGGTTATAAAACTGACGGAGATTCGAAAGTCAGGGTCTGCAGAAAATGCGGGGAGGTTCTCTGATGGCTGAGTACACACCCCGACTGAAGAAGATGTATCTCGATACCATCAAGAAAGAACTGGTTGACGAGTTCGGATACAAATCACCGATGCAGATCCCTCGGGTAGAGAAGGTCAGTGTAAGTGTTGGTGTCGGTGATGCCATCGTAAACAAGAAATTCCTGGATTCAGCTACAAAAGAGCTGGAACAGATTACCGGTCAGCACGCGGTTAAGACAAAGGCACGGAAATCTATAGCCAATTTCAAGCTCCGGGAAGGTATGGAGATTGGCGCAAAGGTTACCCTGCGCGGGAACTACATGTGGGAGTTTCTTGAAAGGCTTTTGAATGTGGCTCTTCCCCGTGTAAAGGACTTTCGCGGTGTGAATCCAAAAGCTTTTGATGGAAAAGGGAATTATTCCCTCGGTATCCAGGAACAGATTATTTTTCCTGAAATCGATTACGATAAGATTGAACGGGTCAGCGGCTTGAATGTGGCAATAGTAACAACCGCAACGAACGATGATGAAGCTCGTAGTCTTCTGCAAAAGCTCGGCATGCCCTTCAGGAAATAGGAGTAAACGAGATGGCTAAGAAATCAATGATAATAAAAGCAGCACGTAAGCCGAAGTTTATGACCAGAAAGGTCAACAGGTGTCGTGTCTGTGGGCGCCCACGGGGATATATGCGCAAATTTGAGATGTGCAGGGTCTGTTTCCGCAAGTATGCGAGTGAGGGACTTATTCCCGGCGTAACAAAATCAAGCTGGTGAGGGAGTATTAAATGGCTGTTACCGATCCTGTAGCAGATATGCTGACAAAGATACGAAATGCGAGTAGTGCGCGTTTCGACCGAGTTGATATTCTTACCTCTAAACTGAAGCTTGAGATTGTTAAAATACTCAAGAACGAGGGGTATATTAAAAACTTCAAGAAAACCACTGTAGATGGTAAGAACTATATAAGGATTTTCCTGAAGTTCGATGATAAGCAAAAGCCGATAATCCACGGGATCAAGAAGATTTCGACCCCTGGCAGAAGAATATACGCCGGCTATAAGAAGCTTCCCCGTATCTTCAACGGTTATGGAACCTTGATCGTTTCTACCTCCACTGGAGTAACGACAGGGAAAAAAGCTGCGGAAAAGAAGGTTGGCGGCGAACTCATATGTTCGGTATGGTGAGGGTAGCGAGATGTCACGTATAGGAAAATTACCGATAAAGATACCCAAAGGCGTAAAGGTAAACCTTGACAATTCTGTTGTTGAGGTTGAAGGCCCGAAGGGAAAGATGACCCAGGCGATCAAAGGCGATATTGGCATCAGCATTGATGATGCCCAGGTTAGTATTCAATGCAACAGGCAGACGAAACAGAACCGATCATATCATGGGTTGTACCGAAACCTGATACAGAATATGGTCACCGGAGTAAGCGCCGGATTTTCTAAAACACTCCTGATTAACGGAGTTGGATACAGAGCCGAACTAAAAGACAAAACCCTGGCATTGAATCTGGGATACTCAACAATGATTGAGTACATGATCAATGACGATATTTCGGTAAGCCTTGAAGGAAATAATAAGGTTATTATAAGCGGCATTGACAAGCAGAAGGTTGGTCAAGCTGCAGCCGAAATACGCTCTTTGCGGCCACCGGAGCCTTACAAGGGCAAAGGGATCGTATATGAAAATGAAAATTTGCGCCGAAAGATCGGTAAGTCCGGTGTTAAGTAAGGATTAGCAGGATGAAGAAGATAGAGGAAAAACTCAGAAAGCGTCTTCAGCGCAAAAGGCACATTCGAAAGCAGATTTTTGGTACCGCTGACAGGCCGCGCATGACAGTGTATCGTAGTAACCGGTATGTTTATATACAGGTTATAGATGACGTACAGGGAGTAACACTCGCTGCTGTGAATAACAGGCAGAAAGACAGCGCTGACTTGAAGACTAATGTCGAGAACGCAGCAAAGCTCGGTGAAAAGCTCGGTGAGCGCCTGAAAGAGCAGTCAGTGGATACTGTAGTTTTCGATAGAAACGGTTACAAGTATCACGGAGTAGTAAAAGCTATAGCCGACGGTGCCCGGAAGACTGGACTGAAGTTCTAGGGGGATATGGTGGAAAGACGAGATCGAGATAATCGCGATAGAGATCGTGATAAAGAGTTTACTGAAAAGCTGATAAAACTTAACCGTGTCGCCAAAGTAGTTAAGGGTGGTCGGCGCTTTTCATTCTCCGCGTTGGTTGTTGTCGGTGACCAGAAAGGCCGTGTAGGACTTGGTTTCGGCAAGGCAAATGATGTTACTGAAGCCATACGAAAGAGTATTGAAAAGGCGAAAAAGAACATGATAACCCTTCCGCTTAAAAACGGAACATTGCCTCACGAAGTTCTTGGCGAGTTCAAGAGTGCCGAAGTTCTCATGAAGCCGGCGGCCCCCGGAACCGGGGTGATTGCAGGCGGCCCTGTCAGGGCAGTTATGGACGTTAGCGGTGTAACAGATATCCTGAGTAAATCTCTTGGCTCCAAGAATACGATAAACATCGTGAAGGCTGTATTTAACGGTTTTGATAAGATCCTTGATGCCAAAGCGGTGGCCCGGAACCGGGGAAAGAGCCTTGCGGAGATGTGGGGGTAAGGGATGAAATTACGGATTAAACTTATTAATAGCGTAATCGGACGCCCACAGAATCAGAGAAGAGTTGTCGAAGCCTTGGGTCTGAAAAAGCTGAACAGTACTGTTGAGCAAGACGATATTCCTTCAATTCGGGGTATGGTCAAGAAGGTTTCTCACCTGGTTCAGGTACAGGAGATCAAATAATATGGAATTGCATGCACCGAAAGGTTCTACAAAAAAGAAAATTATTGTAGGTCGCGGTAACTCGGCCCGAAGAGGGCGTACTTCCGGAAAGGGTAACAACGGACAGAATGCACGCTCCGGCGGCGGTGTGCGGCCCGGATTTGAGGGTGGACAGATGCCTCTGTACCGGCGGATTGCACGGCGAGGATTCTCAAACTACCTTTTTAAGAAAGAGTACCTGCCGGTTAACCTCGATGTTATCGATAAGAAGTTTAACGACGGTGAAACTGTAAACATTGAATCCCTTAAAGCCAAGAAGGTTATTAAGGGGAAAAATGTTGCCGTTAAAATACTTGCTAATGGTGAGATTACAAAGAAGTTAACCTTCGAGATTGATCAGATATCATCCGCGGCTAAAGAAAAGATTGAGAAGGCTGGCGGTACTATCATCGCGGCTGCTCAGGAGACAAGCGAAAAAAACGCCGAAGAAAAAGGCGAATAGGATTGAACTGATATGGCGACGAATCCACTAGTTGATATTTTTCGTATCCGCGACCTCAGACAAAGGATATTCTTTACTCTGGGAATGCTGGTTGTCTTCCGACTGGGGGCAAACCTTCCAATTCCCGGGATAAACGTGAAAGCTTTGAATCTCTACTTCATGTCTCAGCAGGGAGGTGCGGGTGTTGGTATAACCGAGTATATCGACTTCTTTGCCGGTGGAGCGTTCAAGAATTTCTCAATTTTTATGCTTGGTATAATGCCTTATATATCGACTTCGATTATTATGCAGCTTTTGGTACTTGTTTTTCCAAGCCTTAAGCGCATAAGCGAACAGGAAGGTGGGCGAAAGAAAATTCAGCGCTACACACGGTACGGAACAGTAGTAATCTGTCTTATACAGTCATATGCTGTAACTATATACGCTAATCAGATTCCTGATGCCATAACTATCAACAAGACCGCATATGCGCTGATAGCAATGCTGACTGTAACAACAGGAACAATTTTCCTGATGTGGATAGGAGAGCAGATTACACAGCGGGGAATCGGAAACGGTATCTCCTTGTTGATTTTCGCAGGTATTGTTGCCAGGATGCCTGCCGCTTTTATTACCTTGATAGAAAAGGTGCAGATCGGCGAGCTTAACCCAGTCTTTGTTATCCTTGTACTTGGTATGTTTATCACAGTAATTGCTCTTGTTATTTATGAGCAGCAGGGACAGCGCAAGATTCCAGTGCAGTATGCGAAAAGAGTTGTCGGCAGAAGAATGTACGGAGCCCAGAACACCTATATACCTTTCAAGATTAATCCGTCAGGGGTAATTCCTGTAATATTTGCATCCAGTGTTCTGACCTTTCCGTTGCAGATAGCCGGAAACCTTGGTGGTCAGGTCAGCTGGCTACAGACTCTCAGTTACTGGCTGCGACCGAATGGTATTCCTTATCTTATTACGTACACCCTCTTGATCATCTTTTTCGCTTACTTCTATACTCAGGTGACTCTGAATCCCCACGAGATCGCCAAGCAAATACGTGAGAATGGTGGTTCTATTCCTGGTATACGTACCGATAAGATAGAGGTCTATCTGAATACAATTCTCAGCCGGATTATTTTACCGGGAGCTCTGTTTCTGGCTTTTATTGCGGTTATACCGTCGATTGTGCAGATGCTCTTTAATTTTCCAATGGAAGTGGCTATGCTGATGGGTGGTACATCCTTGCTAATTATGGTAGGTGTAGACCTTGATACCATGTCCCAGATCGAAGGACACTTGAGAATGCACCATCACGACGGCCTGGTTAAAAAGGGCAAGATTCGATCAAGAAACCTATAAGGGGACCTAATATGAAGGTAAGAGTTAGCGTAAAACCTATGTGTGACAAATGCAAGGTTATAAAGCGGCGCGGAGTCGTACGAATAATTTGCGATAATCCCAAGCACAAGCAGCGCCAGAAGTAGGAGACCATAAATGGCACGTATTGCAGGTATCGACCTTCCAAATAAAATGACAAAAATCGCTTTAACCTATATATACGGTATAGGAAGATCCTCGGCGATTGATGTTTGTGAAAAAGCGGGTGTTGATCCCGATGCTAAGATAAATGATCTGACCGCCGACGAGGTTAACAGTATTCGTCAGCTTCTTGATAACGAGTATACCGTTGAGGGACGATTACGGACCGAAACAGCGCTCAATATTAAGAGGCTTATGGATATCGGGTGCTATCGCGGCTTACGGCATCGCCGGGGTTTACCTCTTCGTGGTCAGCGGACAAAAACGAATGCACGTACCCGAAAGGGTAAGAGAAAGACCGTCGCTAACAAGAAAAAAGCGACCAAGTAGTCAAAGGAGCATACATTGGCTAAGGTTAAGAAGAAGAAAGAAAAAAAGACGGTATATGAAGGTCAGGTCTACATTCAGGCTACCTTCAACAATACCATCGTTACTATCACCGATATGACCGGAAACGCCGTTTCCTGGGCTTCAGCGGGTGGTTTAGGGTTTAAAGGGGCAAAGAAGTCTACCCCGTATGCCGCTCAAACAACTGCAGAAACGGCAGCTAAGAAAGCCATGGACTACGGGCTTCGTGAGGTACATGTCAAGGTAAAAGGGCCTGGAATGGGACGTGAATCTGCTATACGTTCCCTTGGGAACCTTGGGTTGGCTGTCAAGAGTATTCGTGATATTACTCCCATCCCTCATAACGGTTGTCGACCCCGGAAGAGTCGAAGGGTATAAGGAGTTACAGACATGGCAAGATACGTAGGACCCAGCTGCCGGCTCTGTCGAGCAGAACATACTAAATTGTTTCTCAAAGGTGAACGCTGTAATAGTCCCAAGTGCCCCATAAATAAGAAGCGTCCTGCTCCGGGAAAAGGTCCACGGGAACGGATGAAAAAGATGTCTGATTATGGGATTCAGCTAAGGGAAAAGCAGAAGCTGAAAAGAATGTATATGCTGCTTGAAAAACAGTTCAAGATCTTGTTCACCAAGGCTGAACGTATGAAGGGGATCACAGGTGAAAACCTCATTACCCTTCTTGAAAGCAGAATAGATAACATCGTTTACCGGATGCACTTTGCTTCATCAAGATCCCAGGCCCGGCAACTAGTCAGTCACGGCCATGTACGGGTTAACGGTCGGCGTGTAACGATTCCTTCATATCTGGTTAGAGAGAATGACGTAATCGAAGTACAGGAAGCGAGCAAGAAGCTTGTTAACATTAAAGAGAGCCTGAAGCAATTCTCCCGTTCGGGTGTAAGCCCCTGGCTCGAATTGAATCCGGACGAGATGAAGGGGAAAGTTCTGGCTCTGCCTCGCCGTTCTGATGTAACTGAACTTGCAGATGTAAAAGAACATCTCATAGTCGAGCTCTATTCTCGGTAAGGTGGTGACATGGCGCGCAAGAACTTAATGAAAGGATTCAAAAAACCTAAGGGTATTACATTCGAGCATTCGGAGGTAAACCAAAATTACGGGAAGTTTATCGCTTATCCCTTTGAGAGGGGGTTTGGTACTACCATCGGAAACACCTTGCGCCGTGTATTACTCAGTTCTATTCAGGGTTATGCGATTACTGCTGTAAAGATTACCTCCTACGACAGCGAGGGTACTCCGCACATTATTTCTTCTGAGTTCGAATCGATACCGGAGGTTGTGGAAGATACACCGGAGATTATCAACAATCTCAAATCTCTTATGGTGCGGTTACCGAGCGATACCGAACAGAAAACTGTTTTGGTTGAGTTCAAAGGCCCTGGAGAGATAACTGGCGACTCCATTGCTCAAGCAACAGATATCGAGGTAATCAATAAAGATCTTAAGATCGCGACCTTAATGGGAAATGCCAACATAGATATCGAAATACAGGTTGATCTCGGCCGGGGATATATTCCTGCAGAGACCAACGAAAAGTATATCGATGTTATTGGTACAATACCGGTGGACGCAGTTTTTTCTCCGGTTAAAAGGGTCAAGTATTCGATAGAGAACACTCGAGTTGGGCAGCGAAGTGATTATGACAAGCTGATAATAGAAGTGTACACAGATGGAACTCTTGCTCCTGATGATGCCGTAGCTGAGGCTGCTAAGATAGCAAAAGATCATTTCTGTATTTTTATCAATTTTGATGAAGATTCGGTTACTGGTGACGATGAACTGGATGAAGATGAAGAGCGTATCAGAGCAATATTGGATACTCCTGTTGAAGAGCTTGAGCTATCCGTCAGATCAAGTAATTGTCTGAAGAATGCGAATATCAAGACCATCGGTGATCTGACCCGGAGAACTGAAGATGACATCGCCAAAACTCGCAATTTTGGTAAGAAATCCCTAACGGAAATCAAAGAGAAACTTCAGGAATGGAATCTGTATTTAGGAATGACTGATTATAGCGTCCTAAAAGACTCCGACAGGTTCATGAAAGGCAAAGAAGAAGATGAAGCATAGAGTTGGATTTAACCGTCTTAGTCGTAAAGCAAGCCACCGCAAGGCGATGCTAAGGAATATGGTCACGTCATTGTTTAACTATGAGAAAATAACGACAACAAAGGCAAAGGCCCTGGAAATCCGTCGCATCGCTGAAAAAATGATAACCCGGGCAAAGGTTGATTCTGTGCATAATCGCAGAATGGCCGCTCGATATATTTGGGACAAAGGTATTGTCAACAAGTTGTTTACTGAGATTGGTCCCAAAAATGCCAACAGAGACGGCGGTTACTGCAGAATTCTTAAGATTGGCAGCAGGAACGGAGATGCTGCAGAAATGGTAGTTATCTCTCTTGTCGAGAGTGATAATGAAGCTGAAGGCAAGACAGAAAAGCCTGCAAAAAAGAAAAAAGAGAAGGCTCCCAAAGCTGAGTCGAAGAAAACAGAGACTGAGAAAGTCACAGCTGCGGCAGACAGCGGTGTAACGGAAGTCGGGAAAGCAGATAAAACCGAATAGTCCGGTACTGCTTGAGTAAAAAAGGGGAGTTTGTCTCCCCTTTTTTTGTCTTTTCTCGCTTGAGCATATTCAGTGCTCTTTACACAACAGGTTTACATACCGATAATCAATCTAGAAGAGTCTATAAGGAGCTGGTTTACTACAGCATGCGGCCCGGGAATCGAATTGCAATAAGTCTGCTCGTTACTATACTGGTGTTCACTATATTTGTATTTATGGCTTTCTCTGGCCTCTTTTCGTATATTGAACGAACATTTTATAATAACCGCGTCAGCACAAATATTCAAACCGATCTTAAAAATAAGTCTCTTGCTATTCAGGAATTCCATAAAAACCAGCTAAACAGATTTGTAGAAATCTTCTCGGACCCCCTGTTTTGGCAGGTGTATCGAAATAATGTCAGCAGAGAGCTTATAGAGAAAACTACCGATACTGACCGCATATTAAAACGTGAGATACCGGGATATCTCGGATACAGGTTTATTGATGCCGATGGAAAAATCTGGTACTCAGGTTTCAACAGTGATCTGCGTGAATCAACAGCAACAAGGCGGGTGTATTTTCAATTTTCTGATGTTGAACCTGATTTGGAACTTGATGCATACATCGTTCAGGAAAATCCCTCTTTTCATATTGAATCCCAGGGACAGCGTTTTGCCTATCTTATACCAGTGAATAATCCGATAGGTGAGTACCAAGGCACACTTGTTGTCTATACAGGGTATTCAGGGTTAATGAACAATCTTTCAGGTCGTAATCTGCTTGAGGCTGGAAGGACAGTACAGCTGGCGGGAAAAGATACATACCTGTTTAACGCTGATATAATTGACGATCAGGATAGTAGAGATGAGCTTGGAAGACGTCTGGATTCTTTTGAACAGGATTCTGGTCAGCTGCTGATAGGAAATGACGGGGTCGGTTCGTTTAATTTATTTATCCGGAAGACAAATAATTACGGGAAACTTGCATATGTTGCCGGCGCGGAAGAAGTCAGTTTAACAAAACCATTGAAAATACTCCTGCTGACCATGGTGTTTTCCACTGTTTTCCTTATTTCCTTTCTGATTTTAAGTATCCGCCAGGACGATATAGCCGTAATATCAGAACGGATAAAACGTTTTCAATATAGTTTTCTAAAAGAATACTTAAAAAAGAGCGATAAGATAGATCTACGGCGTTGGAGTGCTGATTTACAAAGCCAGCAGGAGATAATAAAAAATAAACTCTTGAAGGGCATACGAAAAAGTCAGTACGAGGAAGCTGCCAAAATATTCGATGAAAACTGGCACACAATTATTGAACTGCTTACTCCAGAGTCAAAAAGCAGGCAACCGGCTCTGGATATAAAGAATCTTGAGAATATTCTGGAAAAAGTATTAGAAAAGCAACGCAATCTTGAAACTTCCATTTCCACTCCGACATCAAACGGGAAGAAGAGAAAAAAACAGCTACAAACGAGTCAGGCACAGGATCAAACAGCCGTAATTGATAAGCCTGTTTCAGGTGCAGGCGACGGCTCAGATAATCTGGAAGAGCTTGATGAGGCAGAGGAGCCGGAAGAAGCCGAAGAGCCGGAAGAAGCCGAAGAGCTGGAAGAGGCCGAAGAGCTGGAAGAGGCAGAGGAGCCGGAAGAAGCCGAAGAGCTGGAAGAGGCCGAAGAGCTGGAAGAGCCGGAAGAGGCAGAGGAGCCGGAAGAAGCCGAAGAGCTGGAAGAGGCAGAGGAGCTGGAAGAGGCAGAGGAGCCGGAAGAAGTCGAAGAGCCGGAAGAAGCCGAAGAGCTGGAAGAAGCCGAAGAGCTGGAAGAGGCCGAAGAGCTGGAAGAGCCGGAAGAGGCAGAGGAGCCGGAAGAAGCCGAAGAGCCGGAAGAAGCCGAAGAGCTGGAAGAAGCCGAAGAGCTGGAAGAAGCCGAAGAGCTGGAAGAAGCCGAAGAGCTGGAAGAAGCCGAAGAGCTGGAAGAAGCCGAAGAGCTGGAAGAAGCCGAAGAGCTGGAAGAAGCCGAAGAGCTGGAAGAAGCCGAAGAGCTGGAAGAAGCCGAAGAGCTGGAAGAGGCAGAGGAGCCGGAAGAAGCCGAAGAGCCGGAGTCAAAAGAAGACGATATACTGTATCTGAGCGGATTTATTACCGATGAGGAAGCTTTTGATCTAGAGACCCTTTTTAACCGACCTGAGGATTTAGGTGACATTGGTGTTTTTGAAGATGCATATGAAGAAGATATTGAGGAACTTAGCGAACTCGAAGAAGATAAAGAGGAAAACGAGGAACAGAAGATATCTGCAGAAAGTGTGGAACAGAATTTAGATGAGTTACCGGAGGCATCTGAAGATGAGATAAAGATACTAAGCGCAGATAGAAAGGTACACAGACCGGTCAAGGTTATTCCTCTGGAAACCGAACCGTTTGAAATCCTTGACGAACTTCCTGATACCTCAACTGAAGAAGAGCCTGTGCCTTTAACAGAACTTGAGACGAACCAGATAGAAGGCCTTACGTATGGTCGAATCGAGAGCGATTTTACCTACCCACCGGTGAGTGATTCCGCAGTAACCTCGATACATGAGGACATCTCGTCACAGGGACTTTTGATAGGCACAATGGAAACGGTCGATATCGATAAACTTGTGCAAAGAGCTAAAACTCCGGGTTTCGTAGAAATTTATCCTTTTGCAGCTATAGTTGAGCAGCTTTCCGATCCAAAAACAGCTGAAGAAGCAATCGAGGAGAAGGATGGCGTTTTCAGGATAAAGGAATCTGTCTATGCAGCCAGAAAAAGGAACTCCGGTCGCAGCAAAAACGAGTTTAAAGTGCTGGTAGATTCCGTTTTGAAGAGTGATTCTGAGCGCGAAAGCATTGATTCCATATTTGGTCTCGGATCAGTTGATCTTGATCTTTCACCAGCCGATCGGGAACACTATGGAACAAGCAGGGAAGATTTCCGTGGTGAAACAGATGAACGCCTGTTATCTGAAAAGGGATTCAATTACGATGTCTATCTCCGAGACTTCAAAGCTGGGCAAATCGGCATAATGAAATCTCTAATGCGCATCTCCGCTCAATGTAATGCAGTATATGCCTCCATACTCGGTTTTGACGAAACCGGGCTGGCCTCACAATATTCTCTTGGAATGGACGAAGAGGCCAGCAGAAAGTTAAGATTTCAGAAAAATGAGGAGCTTTTTCCTGTATTCCTGAATTACAGGCTGATTTTCTTACTGAAATCGACTACCGGTATTCCATTCTTCGATTCCCGTTTCGATGAGAGGGGTAGACATTTCATCGACGGACACCTCTTTATTCCTGCAATTCATAATAATATGCCGGTTTACATCTATCTGTCTCTGAAGCAGAGGAAGGATTCCATAAAGTTCTACATTGATACCCTTCAACAACTTACTCAATGAACATTTCTGATAATCGTTCTCGATTCCATATTTGCTTGACAAATGTGTTGCGATATTTATAATTAAGCGTACATTTGTATCTGGAGGAAGAAGCATGAACGCACTGATGGTCGTTATTCTTCCTCTCGTAGGTATAATTCTAGGTTGGACTATAAGATGGGTATATGCCCGATTCCAGCTTTCTTCTGTTGAGCAGAAAGCTGAGCGTTTGAGTCAAGATGCCATACGGGAAGCTGAAGCACGAAAAAGAGAGCTTCTGCTTGAAACGAAAGATCAACTCCTAAAAGAGAGGAACCAGCAGGAGCGTGAATTTCGAGAAAGAAGAAGCGAATTGCAGCGCCTTGACAGGCGACTGCAACAACGTGAAGAAAATCTAGAAAAAAAACAGAGTCTGCTTGAACGACAAAAGCAGGATCTCACCGATCGAGAGGAAAAGATAGCAGGAGAAGAGGCACAAATTGCACAAAAACTTGAGCAATGGCGCGATGAATTAGAAAAAATAGCCGGATTGACGTCGGAAGAAGCAAAAAAGATAATAATCGGCTCCATGGAAAACGAGGCCAGGCACGATGCCCAGCTGATTATCAATAAAATCGAGCAGGAAGCGATAAGTACCGCAGAAAAGAAATCCCGGGATATTCTTATTACAACGATCCAGCGCCTTGCCACTGAGGTCAGTTCGGAGGTGACTATAGCATCAGTTTCACTGCCGAATGACGAAATGAAAGGCAGGATAATCGGCCGTGAGGGAAGGAATATCCGGACCCTTGAGACTCTTACCGGGGTGGATGTTATAATTGACGATACGCCCGAGGCGGTTGTGATTTCCTGTTTTGATCCTATACGTAAAGAGATTGCCCGGCGTTCCCTCGAAAGGCTTATAACCGATGGCAGGATACATCCCGCCAGAATAGAAGAGGTTGTGCAGAAGGTTACAAAGGAGATCAGCCAGATCATCTATGACGAGGGTGAAAAGGTGCTCTTTGATCTGGGTATCCATAACATGAGTCAGGAGTGTATTCGGGCACTGGGCAGGCTGCACTTCAGGACCAGCTACGGGCAGAATGTGCTGAACCACTCCAAAGAGGTAGCTGTTCTTTCCGGTATGCTTGCCGGGGAGGTCGGCGCTGACAAGGAGATTGCCAAACGGGGGGCTCTTCTTCACGATATCGGCAAGGGTATTGAGACCGACGGTGACGCCAACCATGCGGAACTGGGTATGGAACTTGCACGGAAAAACGGCGAAGACCCGCGGGTTATCAACGCGATTGGATCCCACCATAATGATGTGGAGCCCAACTGTATTGAATCGGTCCTGGTGCAGATTGCGGATGCAATTTCAGCCGCCCGCCCCGGAGCCCGGCGTGAAACGCTGGACAACTACATCAAGAGGCTCGAAAATCTCGAGCGGATTGCCGGAGAGTTTGACGGTGTAGAAAAGACCTTTGCCATCCAGGCCGGCCGCGAACTGCGGATTATGGTGAACAACGACCGTATCAGCGATGATAAGGCTAAAGAGCTGGCTAAGGATATAGCAAAGAAGATTGAGTCTGAATTGCGCTATCCCGGACGCATAAAGGTAACAATAATACGTGAGACCCGGGTTGTTGAATATGCCCGCTGATCCCAGGTAGAGACGAAAGGATAATCATCAATTGATGGCACAGCATGTAAATGCTCTGATTCTCGGTGACATAGTCGGACAGCCGGGAATCAGGGCTGTTTTTATTCATTTGAAGCAGTTGATTCGGGATACCGGGGCGGACCTGGTGATCGCCAATGGGGAGAACTCGGCCGACGGTTTTGGTATTACACCCCAGATCGTGGACCAGCTTTTCTCGTGCGGCGTGGACGTTATTACCACAGGTAACCACGTATGGCAGAAGCGGGAGATTATTAACTCACTTGAAAATTCAGACCGTATTTTGCGCCCGGCGAACTATCCTCCCGGCGCTCCCGGTAAAGGTGTTACAAAAATCGATGTAAAGGGAATACCTGTTGCGGTAATTAACCTGCAGGGAAGGCAGCATATGTACTCCCTGGATTGTCCCTTTCGCAGCGCCGATGAAATACTGAAGAAACTGGATGGTAAAGCGAAGATCAGAATAATCGATTTTCATGCCGAAGAGGTCATGGAAAAAGAGGCGCTGGCCTACTACTTGAATGGCCGGGTGTCCGCTGTTCTGGGTACCCATACCCATATTCAAACTGCTGATGAGCGTATACTCTCCGATGGAACGGCCTACATAACTGACATTGGCATGACCGGACCTGCCCGAAGCGTAATTGGGGTAAATCTGGAGACTGCTATAGAACGATCTTTGACCCAGATGCCTTTAAAGATGGCGGTTGCTGATATGGAAGCCTGCATACGGGGTGTGCATCTGCGCATTGATGGGGAAAACGGGAGATGCGTCGAGATAAATAGAATATTTATCGAGTCGAGCCTCTGATACGCCATGGCTGCTTCTCGGCGAGGGTCAGGAAAAGTACCTCTTCTGCAGCTTCTTTGCCGCAAGTTTCCGGAACTGACCAGGGAAGAACTCTACGCGCGGTTGTTGTGCGGTGAGGTAAGGGTCGGCAGCGGCATTGAAAAGGATCCGAAGGCTCTGGTCAATCCAGCGGCGGATATAAGCTTTGTTTTCCGCCGTTATGTAAGCCGGGGCGGAGAGAAGCTGGAATCCGCTTTTAAGAATCTGCAGTTTCCTGTTTCCGGAAAAATTTTTATTGACGCCGGCTCTTCCACCGGGGGCTTTACCCATTTCCTGCTGCTCCATGGGGCCCGGGCAGTCCATGCGGTGGATGTCGGTTATAATCAGCTTGATTACCGGCTGCGGAACGATCCGCGGGTAATAGTCCATGAGCGTACCAATATTCAATCTTTATCATCCCTCGATCCGGGACCCCATGCCGCTGTGGGGGACCTCTCCTTTCGTTCTTTACGGGGAGTCGTGGGGCATATACTTTCTCTTACTCAGGAAGAGTGGGGTGTCTTTCTTTTGAAGCCGCAGTTTGAGATTACCGATCCCGCTGAAGATTTCTGCGGTGTAGTGCATGATGCTGCTACCCTGAAGCGTACGTTACAGAGCACACTGCTCTCCCTGGCCGAAGAATCGATCCGGACTGAGGCCATGTGTGCCGCGGGGATCCGGGGCCGCAAGGGCAACCAGGAGTATATGGTTTTATTGCGAAGAGATGGATCTGGTACTGTACAGGAACGCTCCGGCCGGGTTATGCATCTGGTCCATGATATATTGACGGAGCCCTGACCTGTTGTTCATTCTGGTGTGTTTACTGTCTTTTTTACGGTTCCTGAATTATAATTTGTTTTGGTGGCAAAAATATGAAACAATGGTATGAAGCCTTATTCGAGAATTACGCCGAAAGCTATGACCGGGAGACCTTTACCCGGGGGACTCTCGGGGAATGCGACTTCATTGAAGCCGAGCTCTCTGCTGACAAATCAAAAAGAATCGTCGATATAGGCTGCGGGACCGGCCGCCACAGCATAGAGTTGGCAAAACGCGGTTATAAAATAACCGGGGTGGATCTTTCCGTTTCCATGCTGGAAAGGGCACGTCAAAAAGCCGGAGAAGCCGGAGTACAGATCACGTTTCTGCAGCATGATGCGCGTAAACTCCCTTTTGAGGGAAATTTTGATGTGGCGCTTATGCTGTGTGAGGGCGGTTTTCCCCTGATGGAAACCGATGAAATGAATTTCGAAATCCTCAGGAATGTGCGGCGTGCCCTGGTCCCCGGCGGGAAGCTTATCTTTACCACCCTGAACGGCCTTTTCCCTCTGTTCAACTCGGTGGAGCAGTTCTGCGCCGCCGAGTCTTCCAATGACAACGCAGCATATCGGCAGAACTCCTTTAATCTTATGACTTTCCGGGACCATAATATTACCGAGATAGTTGACGATAACGGTAATAAGCAGATTCTGGACTGCAACGAGCGTTATTATGTTCCCAGCGAAATTACCTGGCTGCTGAAAAGCCTTGACTTTGTTTCCATCGACATCTTCGCCGCCAGGCTTGGTGAGTTCTCCAGACAGCATGTTCTGACCAAAGATGATTTTGAGATGCTCGTTATAGCAAAACTCGATTGAAGATAATCGGGGATTCAGGGGTTGATTAGAGATCCTCTCTTCCCAAAGGTTTTCCTATGTAAAGACCTTCCGGGTTCAGATACTGCTGTTTTACCCCTTCAATAAGGAACTGTACCCGGTCTACAGTAGGAAACTCCGTGGCAGTGTAGATAAGCTGTTTAAGCTGGAGTACAGCTCCCTCGTAACCGAAGGTGTTAAAGCGGAAGGCTTCGGTCATATCGATATACGCAATACCGTCTTTTACCGCCACGGATTTGATTTTTGCTTCTCCGGGTACAAGGCTTAGCAGATTCTGGTTCAGTTCAGAAGAGGACGGCCCCTCTAACAGTGCTTTGAGTGTATCCGTCAGTGGAGAATCGGTGTAATAAATAGGACGCACAACTCGCCGCAACTCACCGGAGGTGCCGTCATGAAAAACGAAGTACAGAGTGGCCCTGCGCAGCCTTTTTGTCTGTGTTTCCGTTTTCGGTGAAGGTTCCTGCTGCTGAGTTGATGACTCCTGCGGTACAAGCTCCAGGGCGACAAACGAATCCTCCTCCCTCCGGTCACTTTCTTCGCTTGTTTCCGGCTGTGCCGGTTCAGGAATGCTCTGTTGCTCCGGTTTCTCCTCCGCCTGAGGCTTCTCAGCTTCGGTCGATTCTATCTGCGGTTTTTCCTGAACGGTGCTCAGAACATCTATAAATCCTGTCGCTTCCAGCACGTGTTCAATACGTCTGCGGTTAAAGAGGAATATTACCAGTATCAGCAGGATCAGGGCGATCCAGAATAAACATCCCAGAGATGCTTTTCGTTTTCTCTTCATAGGCTCATTATCGACAACCAGTGTATGATATTTGACAGTAGCCTGAAAAGAGCGTATAGTGATCCCTGCATGAGAGAGCTGACGGGTATTTCGGCATCTCCGGGTATCACGATCGGTACTGCATTCCTGTACATCGACGACGCCTTCACGGTTCCACGCTATGATGTTGACGAGTCTGATCTGGAACGGGAGTACGAGCGCTTCGAGGAAGCCTTGGAGAAGGCCACACAAGAGATTATTGAACTCAAAGATCACACTTCCTCGTCGGTAGGCGGGGATGAGAATAAATTTCTCGACGCCCATATCCTGATGATACAGGATCCGGAGTTCGCGGAACAGATAAAGCAGAATCTAAAAGGGAAGAAAAAGAACGTTGAATGGATTCTGCAACAGACTATTCAGGGAGTAATCAACAAGCTTTCAAGTTCACAGGACAGCTATATCAGTGAACGTTCCATCGATCTCCACGATGTTTCCAAAAGAGTGTTGAATCATCTGATGTACAGGGAGCGGATATCTCTGGCCGATTTATCCACTGAAGTAATCCTGATAACTCATAATCTGCTGCCCTCCGACGCCCTGGCAATGAATACCCGCAAGGTAAAGGGGATTGCCATGGACGCAGGAGGCAAGACATCCCACACGGCAATCCTTGCCCGGGCATTCGAAATCCCGGCAGTCCTGGGGCTTTCCACGGTTACGAGTGTCGCGCGTACCGGGGACACGATTATCATTGATGGCAACCGCGGTAAGGTTATTGTAGACCCTGACGAGCAAACCCGGAAAAAGTACGAGGAGATTCTGAAGCAGTGGCGTCAGCGCGAGGTTCAGCTGGCTACCCTGAACCAGCTCCCCGCTGAAACCCAGGACGGTAAACATATACTGCTTGGGGCGAATATTGAGCTCCCGGAAGAGACTGAAGCGGTTATCGCCCATGGAGCGGACGGCGTCGGATTGTTCCGTTCGGAGTTTCTCTTTATGCAGCCCGGCGGGGTATCTGACGAGGAGCAGCAGTATGAAGCTTACTCGGAGGTAGTTAAGGCTCTGGAAGGTAAACCGGTAACCATCAGGACCCTCGATGTAGGGGGAGATAAGGCTGTTCCCGGTTTTGAACAGCATAGCGAGAAAAACCCGATCCTTGGCTGGCGGGCCGTGCGGTTCTGCTTTTCCCGGCCCGATCTTTTTAAAATTCAGCTCCGTGCCATTCTTCGTGCCTCGGTGCATGGCGATCTCCGCATCATGTTTCCCATGATCTCCGGGGTGGAGGAGGTGGATAAGGCATTGGATCTTCTCGAAGAAGCCAGAAATGAGTGCCGTGAAAAAGGCCAGTCCTTCAAAGAGAATATCTCTGTGGGAATCATGATTGAGGTGCCTTCGGCGGCTTTGACCTCCGATATTCTGGCCAGGAAGGTCGATTTTTTCTCCATAGGAACCAATGACCTTATACAGTACACTATCGCGGTGGACCGCGGCAACGAGCGAATCGCCTATCTGTATGAGCCTTTTCATCCAGGCGTTTTGCGCCTGATTAAAATGGTTATCGATAATGCCCACAGCGCAGGAATTCCTGTGAATATGTGCGGTGAAATGGCAGGAGACCCCATCGCAACAGTAATTCTGTTGGGAATGGGGCTGGATGTTTTTAGTATGTCCTCCTTCAGTATACCAGAGGTTAAGCAGATCATCCGTTCGACTTCGATGATGGAAGCAGAAGAGCTGGTTGGGGAGATTATGGAAATGAAGTCGTATAAAGAAATAGACGAACACGTTCGCGGATGGATGAATGCACGATATAATCTCGAAGGCTACACCGGATAGTTTACCCCGGGTTGTAATTGTCGGCCGACCCAATGTAGGAAAATCAACACTTTTTAACAGACTTATCGGCCACAGGGTCGCGATAACGGACCCCACTCCGGGGGTTACCCGGGACCCGGTGGAGGCCCGCTGGGAAATGGACAACGGGGCTGTTATGCTGATTGATACCGGCGGATACAAACTCGAACATCAGGATTTAGATACCCTTGTAACCCTGCGCAGTCTGCGTACCCTGGATGATGCTGACTGCATTGTGCTTGTACTTGATGTCACTGAAATTACTCCCGAGGATGAATCTTTTATAGAACGATTGCGGCCTTTTGCCGAAAGGGTGATTGTGGCGGTCAACAAGGTGGATCATGAAATCCGGGAACCGCTGGTTTATAATTATCACAGTTTCGGTTTTTCCAGGGTCGTGGGAATTTCTTCTGCGCACGGCCGGGGAATCTCCGAACTGACCGATGAGATTATCAAAATTATTCCCGAGTGGGGGCGCGTTCAGGAGGAAGAGCCGGCCATACGCCTCGCCATTCTGGGAAAACCGAATACGGGTAAATCTACCTTGTTGAACAGACTGTGCAATGATGATCGTTCCATTGTGTCCGATATTCCCGGAACTACCCGTGATGTGGTTGAGGGAAGCTTTCAATATAAACATACCCTGTACAAGGTTCTGGATACTGCGGGAATCCGCCGCCGGGTAAAGGTAACCGATCAGGTTGAATATTACTCAGTTAACCGCGCCATTGCGGCTATCGAAAGGGCAGATATCATCTTTCTTTTAATCGATGCCCTTTCGGGTTTGAGCGATCAGGACAAGAAGATCGCCGGTTTGATTGTGAAACGCGGCCGGGGGGTCGTAATGGTATTGAACAAGTGGGACCTTATGTCCGGAATAGCCAACGAAGCCCAGGCGGTAGAGGACCGGGTACGCTTTCTTTTCCCTATGCTCGATTTTGCTCCCCTGGTACGGATTTCAGCCAGGGAAGGAGAGGGTATCGACAATCTGCTCAATACCGCCCACCAGGTCTGGAAACAGCTGAACAGGCGGGTGGATACCGGTGAGCTTAACCGCAAACTTGCTGAATGGACTGACCACTATGATCCTCCGCGGGACAACCGCGGTCAGTTCAGAACTAAATATATGACCCAGGTAACAAGCAATCCCGTCAGTTTTGCACTCTTTGTCAATCGCCCCAAGGGCTTTCCGTCCGGGTATCTTCAGTATTTGAAGAACCGTTTGCGAAAAGATCTCGGGTTTACTGCTATTCCCCTGGATATCCACCTGAAAGGATAATGTTCATATAGAGTGCATAGTTAGTGGGAATAGCTGCGTATTGTCTCAGAAGCTTAGTTCTTGTTTCTTTCGAGATTTCGTTTCAGACAGGAACATATAAGCTTCCACTCATTCAAAGATATACAGATATTATCTGCTATGATTCCCCAATCCTCGTTTAATAAGTAACGATAAGTTCCGGTGAGGGTTTTCGGGGAGCCCGCCCGGAATGCCCAGCGTCTCCCCATAAGTTCACAGAACCATAGGTCCTGGCCATGTTTTTGTTTTATCAAATCAGAAACGTCCTGCAGAGTCGATTTTGCATCGGGATTGTCTGAAAACAGAAGGTCAATGGTATCAGATATAGACATCTCTTTGTCCATTCTCGATGTTTTTAAACAGGGTCTCAAAAGTAGACAGGAGAGATCCTTTTTGATAGAACGGATCTTTACGGATTTCCTGGAGTTCATTCTTAATGAGTTTTTCCCCCACCGCTTTTGTTTCGGGAGATGCGTAATCGTCAAGATACTCTCGAAAGGTCAGTACGGCGTTCAGTTTACAGAATTTCCCCTCTATGCAGTTTTTTAGAAGTCCCATAATCTTAGCACCTGTTCTTCCACAGCGATAACCGGCGGTACAGAAGGATGATATCATCCCCATTTCTGCGCATTCCCTGATAACAGAGTCAAGGCGTCGGGTTTCTCCAAGGGTAAACTGCTGCCGCTCTTGATCCTGATCTCCGGGATACTCCTTTTGTTTCTGAAGTTCCTCAAGGGCTTCTGTGTACCCTCCAATACCGATCCTGGTTGAAGCATCAGTCTGGGTGCATCCAACCTGTATAACCTCTTTTTTTATTCCTGGAGCTTCTCTGGCAGTGATGATAAGCCCAGTATAGGGAACCGACAGTCGTAGTACAGTGACCAGCTTTTTGAAATCGAAATCATGGACTATGTATGAGGAGTTCCTACTCATCGCGGAACCGCTGGCTGGAGTCATGCGCGGGAAAGAGATTGTGTGAGGTCCGATTCCGAAGTGATGTTCAAGGTCTATGGCATGATATAAAAGACCCATTACCTCGAATCTCCAGTCATACAGCCCGAACAGGGCTCCAGTAGCGACATCATCAATTCCAGCGTCCATCGCTCTATGGAGGGCATATAAGCGCCAACGGTAATTTCCTTTTATAGTGTTTAAAGGATGAACTGCAGCATACGTCGCCTTGTGGTAGGTTTCCTGAAAAACCTGATAGGTCCCGATGCCAACCTGCCAGAGTTTTCGAAGATCTTTAATCGACATGGGAGCGGCATTAACATTAACACGGCGAATTTGTCCGAATCCTTTACCACGGGATGCTGGTTTTCTGACCTCATAGACTGATCTGATGGTATCGCACATATAATCGGCATCGGAAAGGGGATGTTCTCCGTAGACGATCATCATTCTCTTATGTCCTTCGTCTACCATTACCTCTGTTTCACTTTTTACCTCTTTCATGCTTAATCTGCGTCGTTTTTCGTTCCTGTTTTCTGATCTGAATCCACAATAAGCGCAGTTGTTTACACAGTAGTTAGAGCAGTATAGTGGCGCAAAGAACACGATTCGATTGTCATAGACTTTCTTCTTTATTTTAAGACCGGTTTCATACATCTCCTGCCAGATATCACTATCCTGAACATTTAACAGCATAGCGGTTTCTTTCGGCTCAAGCCGTTCAATTGAAAGCGACTTGGCCAGTATATCACGTATCTGTTTTTTATCCGTTTTTCGCTTACTCTGAAGTAATAATTGAATCCTCTTCTCATTAATAAAATCTTCGCCGTTGATGAGATACTTGTCGATCTCATCCTTTTTGATCACTTGCCTGGTCCATTCCTTTGCGTCTAACATTATTCTCTCCTTGTTGTCAGACTGATTCAGCATGAGTTGGAATGGAGGTGTATTATTAAAGGAGTAATTATCTTATTCTACTCAAAAAGCATAGGGTAATTTAAAAACAACTACCATATTCAATTACCTGAGTATTATATCGATATCCCTGCTCCTCATTTCCATTCCCCTGACGTCTGAATCAGATCCTTCGCTTCAGGTCATAAAAATGGTTCCAAATAGTTAAAACTATCGGGTTTAAATCGATAAAATATTAACGTATTCCCTTGTTTGTATCAAGTGTGTGTTTCCGTAAAACGTTATATACTTTTTATTGAGGAATGCAAGCAGCTTAATAATGGATGGTGTTTACCGATATTATCTGATAGTGGTGAAGTCATGAATAGGATTCTCATTGTTGTGATCCTGTTAATTACAGGATACTTCTGTGTCTTCGGGCAAGGTTTCTTTTCCGGTTTATCAGAAACCCGCGGAATTCCCGATGCGGTTGATCTCAGGACTTCCCTGCGCTCATCCATAACAGGATCAGCCTGGACTGTCCGGCGCCTGCCTGCACAGACGTATACAAGCGAAACAGCCGGAACCCTGGTGAGATTCCAGGTTGTGACGCAAAATGAGGCCCTCTATATACTGCTTGTCAACAACCGTGAAGGAAGTTACCCTCTCTACAGCGCGGGTACGTATATTATCAAACGCAGCATTGACGACGGGAGCTTTATTCAGGCAAAGATTTTTTTGAAGAATGACCCCGACACCTTTGTCCGCCTGTTTCCTTTTAAAGACCGGGCAAAACTTGAGCTTTATCTCTACGGGACCCTTATTCACCAGGACCTGGTCCTTCCCCTCTCGTTTGAGGAGCTTCTGTTTTCTCCATTCAGCCGGCTGGTTTCTCTTACCTCCGGCAGGATTGACTGGGCCCGGATTTTACCTGGACCTCCGGAATCGCGATCCGAGATTGCCGGAATGATCGATGCCGTCCGGGATAAGCTTCCATTTCTTCCTGACATGGAGGATGGTGCAATGGATGATGCGGGCCGCTTTGTCTACATTGAGACAGGCGAGCGGGAGAGCGGGGGCGGATTTAACTGCTCCGGCTTTGCCAAGTATGTCGCCGATGGTATTTATTACGGCCGCCATGGGCGGCTTATGCCGATTCAACCATTAAAAATGAAGCATCCGGATTTACGGGGGGACCCCTGGTCAAGACGTTTCGAAGATGAACGGGATCCCTTCTTTGGCCTGGACTGGACAAGGAATATCGGTCATATCCTTAACGGAAGAGCCAATGGAAGCTATGAAGCCATGGATGTCCGTGATGTTCCCCATGCCCGGTATATTGAGGATGTGGGCTATCCGATGGAGAAGCTCAAAGCAGTTCTCTACTATCTGGCTTTGAAATTTCCCGGGTCTTTTTATCTTGGATCGGTCAACGCGCAATTCGGGACCGATCCGGTACTGCGGCAGCACATACATGTTGTTGTTTTGATGCCTTACATTAACAGGAAAGGCGATCTGGTTGCAGCGGTATTTGAGCGGAACACAGAGACCAGTGTGGAATCTCTTTTACGGCGGTATCCTGGAGAGAACATTCATCTGACCCGCGTCCAGGGGAGCAGGGATTTTACACTTCCGCCAGTGCCTGCGGAAAATATGGATTAGCTCCCCTTAGGACATCGTAAAAGAGTTTTGAATCCTGCAGATAATTGAGGTACATTTAGCCTATATGAGAAATGCCGTGAAAAGTTTCTATTGTTTCCTGGTTTTCGGTTTGTTTGTGTCAGCGGTCCCTGTAATTGCCGCTGATCCCGGAGATTTGCTCTTTCGCGAGGGAAGCGCCCGCTTCGAAAGGGGTGACTATTCCGGAGCCGCTGAAAGATACCGGAATTTTGTGCGCCGCTACCCGAAAAGCGAGTATTATCCGGAAGCCCTTTACCGCCTGGGGATCTCTTCCATAAAGACAGGAGACTACGAGAATGGCATAGAACTTTTGCGCCGCCTTGAGGCACGCTATCCCGGAGGGCGCTTCCGAACCGCCTTCTGGCTGGGGCTTGGGTATGATGCTGCGGGAGATTTGGAGAATGCCCTTGCCTCCTGGGACCGGTATATAAGCAGTGAGGATACGGTATACCGCAGGGAAGCTCTTGTAGCTGCGGCCTACGCCAGGGCCGAAAACGGCGACCCTGCGACCGCGGAGGACCTGCTCCTTAGTCTTGAAGGCTACGACCGGGATTTCTTCATCCGCCGGGGCGGACTTGACCTGCTCGCTGAGCTGTACCGTACAGCAGGGGCCTATATGAAAATTACTGATCTTGCGGCGCGCCTGGAAGCGGTACCAATCGAAAATCTGCCTTCAGGTTTTCTTCTTACCCTTGGAGAAGCGCACCGTCAGCAGGGAGCTCTCGCCAGTGCGGAAGAACTCTTCCGCACTGTAATTGACTCGGGTTCTCCGGATTTGCGGGCTTCGGCCTACGGCCGTCTTTTTTCATTATATGAGGCCGCCGGACGGCTGCCGGAGATGGAAAGACTTGTGCTTGATGCCGAAAACCAGCTTGCCGGAGACCGGCAGGCCCTGGCTGCGTTCTGGTTTCGTGCCGGGGCGGTATTATCAACCCGGGGGTCCTCAACTGACGGTATCGGCTATCTGAAGCGGGCGTGGGACGTTCGTCATCAGGTTGAGCCTCCGGAGACCCTGCCTGTTTTCTATGCCCAGGCTCTGCTGGCCATGGATGACGTGGAGGGGGCTGTTGAGATCCTTGAAGACGCCCTTAATGAAGGTATCGGTGATCCTCAGCGCATACGCTACAGACTGGCTGCGGCGCATTCACGCCAGGATGACTGGTCAGCAGTGAAGGAGCTCCTTGCTCCTCTCACTTCACCTCTGGATGCCCCTGCTGCTCTTCTTTTAGCTCAGGCGTACCTGCGGCTGCAGGAGTATTCAGAAGGCCTTGCCGTGTCCTCAGCTGCACTGGAGAGCATACCGCCTCCGGAATGGCATGCTGGTCTGCTTAAAGTCACGTGGCAGCTCCAGGCGGCAGCGGGTGAATACAATGGGGCGGTGAAGACATATTCGCAATACATGAGGGTAACCGGAGGGCAGGATGATTCTGTAGATCTTCAGTACATAAGACTTTTGTTCAATGCCGGGCTCTATAATCAGGTGGCACGCAGGATCCCGCCAAAGGATGCCCGGCTGGAGGCGCAGCTGTTGCGGGGTATGGCTCTTATCGGAATGGAAGAGTACGGTGAGGCCAGGGAAACCCTGGCCTCATTAAGAACCGCTGAATTAACTTCCGATTATCGACGCTTCAGGGATTACTATCTTTCATGGAGTATCTATCGCATGGGAGATTATTCCCGTGCTTTACAGGGATTCCGGAATTTTCGTAATACGTATCCGGATTCCCCCCTGGCGTCTGAAGTTGCCTGGTACGGAGGCTGGTCAGCCTTCTCCCTCAAAAACTACAGCGCCGCCGCGGAACTCTTTGGGGCCTGTGATCCTTCGGGACCCAGGGGACGCGAAGCCCTTCTTGCCCGCGCCCGCGCCCTGGCTGCAGATGGACGCAGAGGAGAGGCGCTTTTATTAGCAGAGAGTTATCTTGGTGAGTATGCCGAACAGGGAGGTGATGAGGCCCTCTATCTTATATTTGAAATACACCTGGATAGCGCTAATCTTGATGGAAGCTCCGAAGCACTTTCACGAATGGAGCGGGAGTATCCGTCGAGTCCCTGGACCTCCAGGGCTCTGTTCCGTCAGGCTATGGGAAACCTGGACGCCGGTAACTATGACAGGGCGGCAGCGGGTTTTGATGCTTACCGCAGGCTTTTTCCATCCGGAGAGTATACCGAAGAATCCTTTTTTTACCGGGCAGAGACTGCCGCCGCGGCTGGTGAAACACGGCTTGCCCTTTTATTGTGGGAGCGGCTTGTCCGGGAGTATCCTGAAAGTCCTCTGCGGCCCAGGGCCCTTGCTCTGCGGGGGGAGCAGCTGACAGAACTGGGGGAATATAAAGATGCCCTGGAATCCTATTCCATACTGTTGCGGGAGTATCCCGCCCAGGCGGAACAGCTTGGAATCAGGGCAGAGATTTCCCGCCTGGAATCCCTGCTGGTCTCTCCAGGATCGGAATATCGCCGTTTATTGAGTAAGGCAGAATCTGCCGGAGGTACCGGCTCCCGGGAGGGCCGGGCTCTTTTAATCCGGGCAGTTCAGAGTGCCATAGCCGAAGGCCGGGCGGAGGATTTTAATGATGCCGGCAGGGCCCTCAGGCGGCTGCTTGACGCCTTACCTGAAGACAGGGCGGAGCAGGGACACATCTTTTTTGTTGCCGGTGAGTATGCTTTCCGGCGCAATGAATACTCCGAGGCGGCCTCCCGGTATCTCCGGGCGGCTTCGGCAATGCCTGGAGATCAGGATTTTACCGCCCAGGCCCTCTACCGCTCCGCTCAGATGTCTCTTTATGCCGGAGACAGGGCTGCCTATACTGCGGTCCTGGACCGTCTGCGGCGCAATTTCCCCGGCAGTCCCTGGATTGAGGCTGCGGAATCCCTGGGGGAGAAAAGATGAATTATCTTCGATATTTTTTACTGATAGCAGTTTTGCTTGTGTTCCCTTTCTCTCTGCCCGCCCAGGAGGCGGCGGATGATGAAGAACCGGATGTGGAACTGCCGGAGCTTACCTTGAGTTTTGAGGATATCTTTGGCGAGGAACTCCCCCTGATTGAACTGGAGCTCGAAGAAGCTATGGCCCCGGGGCTGCCGGAGCTTTCCGAACCCCTGGGAGTGCTGCAGGTACGGCCTCATACAATCGACCTGCCTGCGCCGGTTTTTGATACTCTTCCATACGGGAGTGATTCTGCTCCTCTCTACGGCAGGGGCTATATCGGTTTTGGCACATCAAACTCTTTGCTGGGAGAAATCGAGATTGCCACCCTGGGGGCCGATCCCGGGTTCGGGCTCTTTTACTCACACCGGTCACTTGACGGTTTCGGCGGAAATTCCCCGGGGGAGGGCTACACCTTTCGCCGTGAAGAAGCCCGGGTTAAAGCCGATTATGCCGGGTTCGGCGGCGACGCTTTCTTTTCCGGCTCCTTCGTTGAGGAGGAACGGGGCCTGCAGGGGGAGCCGCAGTTCTCGTCTACCCTGTACAGAACAATGGGGGCGGAAGGGGGCTACGAGCTCCCTCCCGACAGGGGCTGGTACGGTGGTGCCAGTTTTGCGCTGGACGGTGCCTATCAGAACCTTTCAGGCACGGCTCCGGAGGATACAACCCACCTGACCCTTACACCAATCTTCAAAGGCGGTTATGCCTGGTCTTCGGTCATACTGGGTGCCGAAGGACGGTACAGTTTTCGTTCCGGCTCGCAAGGGGATTACATCCAGCTTTTGCGGCTGGACCTGGGTGCCGAGGGGGACTTAAGTCCCCGGGTCGGATTTATTGCCACTGCAGGTCTTGGCTATACCCTGGATGAAGATCTCCGTTTCCCCTTTTCATTGCTCATTAGTGCGGGGATCAGCGAGAATCTGAGCATGGAAGCCTCGGGGGGATTTTATCATGAGTTTGCGGACTACTCCTCGCTGCTCTCCGCCTACCCCTTTCTGCGCATACCTGAGGAGCCGCTGGCTATGGAGGAAGGCTGGGAAGGAGAGCTCTCTTTCAGGCTGAGACTGGGACAGGATCTCTATCTGAGAGCAGGCAGCTCTCTGACGGCGGGTACACGCTATCGGGCCGGTGAGGATTCCGAGGCCGCTTCACCCCTGCTTCCTGTGGTGGACGAGGACGTTCGGGAGGTGAGTCCCCGGGGAAGTCTTGAGTTCCCCCTGGGAAAATCCTTTTTTGGCAGTTTTTCTGCAGGTTTGCGATATGATTATCAGGAGTCGAGCATGGAAGCCTTTGATATCGGGGTAGGGATAGAAAGCGAGGGGCTAACCTCCCGCCTGGGTTTTCGTCTGCGGGGTGACTGGGACCTCTCCGATAATGAAGAGAGTCCGATTATCGGAACCGAAGCATGGTACGAGCCTCTGGAGAGTATCCGGTTTATTCTGGCCGTTGACGATGCCCTTGGGCCCCTGCGTTCGGGAGGCAGAAAGGACGACAGCGGTCTTGAAATTCCCGGTTTCGTGATACATTTTGCTACGGAAATAAGCCTGTAAGAGTTTAGGGGCCGGAGGTTTTTAAAATGGAAAACAATGACTACAAGGATGGAATATGGATGGTTTAACAACTCTGCTGCGTGACGGAGGTCTGATTCTCTGGATCATCATGCTGCTGTCTCTGGCGGCGGGGGCGATAATTATTGAGCGCTTTCTCTTTTTTCGCCGTATCCGGGTTGATGAGGACACCCTTATTGCCCGTCTCAAGGCAACCCTGGAAAAGGGGCATCACGACGAGGCTTTGAGTATCTGCGAAAGCAATCCTTCGCCTTTGACGAATCTTATGAAAGTAGGGATTGAAAACCGGCACAAATCCCCCGGAGATATTCGCGACCTGGTGCTAAGCGCGGCGAATCTGGAAACACCTCGCCTGGAGCGATCCCTCAATGCTCTTGGAACTATTGCCCATATATCGCCTCTTCTGGGCCTTCTGGGGACTGTTACCGGGAACATTGAAGCCTTTGGTGTGCTGGGCAAGTTCGGCGCCGTTGGGGATCCTTCCCTGCTGGCATCGGGAATTGCCGAAGCCCTGATTACCACCGCGGCAGGTCTTATTGTTTCGATTCCTGCCATAGTATTCTATAATCATCTGGTAAACCGGGTGAATCACATCATCATTCGACTGGAGAACAGGGTCAACGAGCTTGTCCTTTTTCTGGGAGGTGCCTGATGCAGTTTCGCAGGAGACTGAAAACCAATGCCACGGTTGACCTTGTGCCGATGATCGACGTGGTATTTCAGCTGGTTATCTTTTTTATGGTCTCCACCACCTTCATACTTACTCCCGGCATTAACCTCTCTTTGCCGGAATCTACCACCGCGGAGCCCGTTGCGGCTTCCCGGATCATCATTACCGTTGCAGGAGAGGAGGAGATCTATATCAATAAGGAGCGGGTAGCCCTGGACAGTCTCATCCCTATGCTGCAGGAGATGCGTGTCTCCTCCGAGATTGGAAATGTGGTGCTTGAGGGAGACCGGCAGGTTCCGTATTCCCTGCTCATCCAGGTTCTTGATATCCTGCGGGCTGCAGGCTTTTCCGGCGCCAACCTCAGGACCCTGGAACCAGGCGGAGGTTGATCTGCAGATGACCCGATTCTCAGCGGTGGAAAAGGAACGCTCCCTGATTGCCCTGCTTGTATCTTTGGCCCTTCATCTTGTTGTTATACTAATAGCAATGATGATTCCAGGGTCCGAACTCATACCGGAACGTCCCAAATCCGTCCCTATTCAGGTCAGTTTTACCCTGCCTGAGCCGCCTGTTCCCGAGCCGACGACCGCGGAACTACCCCCTCCCGAGCCGCAGGAGGTAGCCCCTCAGCCGGAACCGGTCCCCAGGCAGTCCCGTGTGAGCCCGGCGCCCAAACCGGTACCCAGGCCTGTTCCCCGGAGCTCGGCCCCTTCGACGGGCAGTGTGGAGCCGGAATACGAGCCCTGGACCCCGGAACCGGAGCAGGATTTTCAGCAAAGTTTTTCGAGCAGCAATGAATCAACCCGTGATGGGGGACGTATATCCCGGAATACACCCAGCGACAGCAGAACCCAGTTCGGGGAAACAGAATATCAGTCAGGCGCCGAGAAGGGAGACGATCCGGTAATCAGAAGATCTTCTTCCGGGGATACAGGCTCCCAGGCCCTCAGCGACAGCCAGTTGGCTGAACTGGACAGAGCCCTGGCACGTGGCGGCCGCAGCGGAGAATCCGCCGCTGGTCAGGGACCTGTAATCACCGATGTAGATAACGTCGGCAGCATTGACAACCTGGAATCCGTCCTGAGCTACCGCAACGCCCGTTACTCGGGCCTTCCCGGGCTGGATGACAATTCCGCGGCTGAACTTTCTGCCAGGAAACTGAGCGTATTGACGGTAGATATCTCTTTTACCATTTCTCCCGATGGAAGCG
The DNA here is from genome assembly GCF_963668165.1 of Marispirochaeta sp. Lineage (NCBI taxonomy): Bacteria > Pseudomonadati > Spirochaetota > Spirochaetia > Spirochaetales > Spirochaetaceae > Marispirochaeta > Marispirochaeta sp. Next base: position 2,335,895 of record NZ_OY764209.1, read on the forward strand.
TGGAAGACTTGCAAACCTCGGCCTCTTCGGGCTATCCTTCGCTGGACGCATTTTTACAGAAGAATCTGCCGCGGGTTCTCAGGTTTGCACCTCTGCCGAAGGAATACGGCGATTTACGGCAGCAGGTCAGGAATCTTGAACTTGTCGTCAAATCCAATTGAAAAGCGATGGATAATGAAATTTCGCGCAGTAGCTTTCGATATCGACGGTACATTGTATCCGAATTTCCACATGTACCTGTATTCCCTGATTCCTGCCCTGAAACACCCGCTCCTGGCCCTGAATTTCGGCCGGGTGCGAAAAGAGATCCGCGAGGTAAGGCCGGTAGAGAATTTCCGGCACCTGCAGGCCAGGATGCTCGCCGACTATATGGGCTGCAGTCCTGAGCATGCCTTCGCCCTGGCTGAGCGCTTTCTGTACGAACGCTGGGTTACCTCTTTTAAAGGATTGAAGCCTTTTCCCGGGGTGCGGGCCGTTCTGGACGAGTTGAAACACACGGGATTCAAACTTGCTGCCATGTCCGACTTTCCCATCCAGAGCAAGCTCGATTATTTGGGCCTCTCCGGTCTCTGGGACACGGCCTTTACGGCAGAGGACACCAATTACCTTAAGCCACATCCTGAACCTTTTTTGCGGCTTATACACGAATTGGGATTCAGACAAGAGGAAATCCTCTATGTGGGAAACAGTTATTCCTACGACATTGAGGGCGCCAGTGCCGTTGGTATTCACACTGCTCATTTAACCAGGCGCCCGGTACCCGCTTCAAAGGCGGATTTCTCCTTTTATCGCTATAGTGATCTTCGGGATTTCGTTTTTTCGCATTCCGGGGTATAATTACCTTGGGTCAATAGAAAAAACTGGGAGAGGGACAATGCTATTCGACTCTTTCTTTCAAGCGGGAAATATCATAACCCTGGCAATAGTTCTGATTATACTGGCGGTGTATCGTCAGCTTGACAAGGACAACCGTTCTCTTGAGAAGCTGAAGAAGTTCGCCGACCGGATGAAGGACGATATCGGCTCCTTTGTCGACGAAAAGAGCCGTGACATGCAAAACCTGGCCATCGAACTTGATGTTCATCAAAAGACCGCCAAAGAGATTCTCTCGCGCCTCGGTAAATCCGAGGAAAAGCTGCAGGAACGCAGTACTCATCTGGAAGAGGTCCGGGAGAAGATTGATGGTTACGATGCCTCCTTAAAAGAACTGGGTACCATGACCGGTAAAGTAGAAGAGAACCTGAGGCGGATAGCCTCGGAATCCGGGTTTGTCGATACTGTGGCAAAACGGGTAAAGGCCGTGGCAGGGCAGCTTGATACCGTTGAAAAGTCCGTTCCGGAGATTGAGAAGCGGCTTAAAAAGGATTCGCAAGAGATTCTCGAAGCCCTCAAACAGGATATTATAAAGGGCGTATACGATGATGTAGGCCGTCTTAAAAAAGAGGCCCGTCAGGCCGGCAGCCAGGTGGAAGAGTTTTCCACATTCATCTCCTCCCTGCAGGAGAAACAGAGTGATACAGAAAGGGAATCCCTTGATTTTCTGCGTTCATCTGCTGATGAGCTGTTGCAGGAGCTGGACGGGGCGCGCAAGAATCTTGAGGCAGAGTTTGCCGGGAACCTGGAATCCATCGGATCGAACATGCAGGATGAAATCTCTTCCCGCATTAAGGCTGTGATGGATGAAGGCCGCAATCTGGAGGGAGAGATTTTTGACTCCCTGCGGGAGTATATAGAAGGCCGGGTTGGAGACGTGAAAGCTGAAACCGCCGCCTGGAAGGTCTCTGCGGATAAAAATCTGGAAACCCATCAGGAAAGCCTTGAACGACAGATGGCAGAGCTTAACAGCAGGCTCAGCGCCTTCCGCAAGGAAGCTGAGAACACATTTGACCAGGCCGCGGCAACAACGGAGAGTGTAAAGAGTCAGTTCCGGGAACAGTATGAGGAGATCCGCAAGTCCGCTGAATCCTGGCAGAAAGAGGTTGAAAACAGCCTTGAGGGTCACCGTCTCGGTATACAGAAAAAGACCTCCGAACTGGAAGCCCGTCTTCTTGAGTACGAAGAGGATACAGGTTACCGATTTTCCCGTATCGAAGAGATTACCAGGGATATGGATCAGCTGGAGGAGAATCTGAAGGCCTCCATGGACCGGGTATCAGCGAAAATCCGCAAGGAATTTGCAGATTTCGCGGCACAGCTTGCTTCCGAACGAGGAGAAGAGCACGAAAAGGCCGAGCAGGAATTATCTGCCATCCGTTCGGCAATGGGCGAGCTTGAAAATGAGCTGAACGAATTGAAATCAAAGGCCTACGACAGTGTCTCCGAGAAACTGAAACTCTTTGAGGATGATTTCTTTTCTGATCTGCGGGAGAGAAATGCTTCCATGCAGAATCAGTTTCAGGACTGGAAGGAGAATATCCGCACAAGTCTCGATGATTTAACAGAAGAATCTGTTCAGAAACGGCAGGAAGTGGAGGAGCGTTATTCCGGAGAACTCGAGGAGCGTCTTGGCTCTATCCGCAATGATTTGCAGACAGGAATGAAGGACTTTGAAAGCCAGGTAAATGCCTTCTATGGCCGAATTGAACAGAAGATTGCCAGCACCGAGACAGATATGAAGAGTCTTGAAGATGCTATCCGGCAGGATGTCGAAGAGGCCCGGCGGCAGTCCCGGGCCTCCTTTGAGACAATTTTTATCGAGCATGATACCTCAATCAAGGACCAGATAAAGAAGTCCGAGAGAGAGTTCCTTGGCGAACTCAAACGTCTGGGTGATAATCTGGACGCAGGCCGCAAGGAGCTTTCGTCTGTACTGGAATCGGCGAAATCGGATGTTACGGTCTGGCAGGCCCAGATTCTGCAGCAGCTGAAGGAAGCTGAATCCCAGGTGAACGAGGACCTGTCGGGATTTAAGCTCTCTACCAGGGAGAATACCGCCTCTCTTGTTCAGGCCTATACGGAAGAGCAGGAGGAGCTTGTACAGAACAGTCAGGCCGAGCGTGCCCGTATCCGTAATGAAATCAAGAACCTTAACGAGTCGGTGCTGGAACTGCAGAGCGAACTGCGCAAACGTACCGAAGAGGCTTTTGAACGCCAGGGCAGGGAGACAGAAAACTCCCTGGCGGAATTCCAGAAACGCTCCAGAGAGCTATTATCAGAGGCGGATGTTCGGCTTAAAGAATTCCGCGAGTCCGCCGCAGATATCAAGGAGAAGGTGGAAGGTTCCCAGAACAAGCTCTTCGGCAAGATCGAGGACCAGTACAAAATTCTGTCGGTGAAGCTGCAGGAAATTGATAAGCGCCAGAAGAATTTTGTCTCACAGACCAAGATTTTTGACCGTGCTGATTCTCTGAAAATCTCTCTGGAAGAGAGTCTTGAGGATCTTAAATCCGAGATCGCCCGGGTGGATGCCATGAGCAAAGAGATAAAGGAGTCGGAACGAAAGTTTCTCAAAGTACAGAAGCTTGGCGAAGAAGTCTCAGCCAAGTTTACCCGCTTCCTTAATGAGAGGGGTCGTATCGAGGAGATGGAAGGGGACTTTAAAAAGCTTATCAATCTGTCCCAGGCTATCGATACCAAGCTGAGCGATGTTACCTCGTCCCATGATACCCTGACCTCGCTGCAGGCCCAGTTGCGGCAGCTCGAAGAGCTGGAAAAAGAGGTTAATGTCAAATTCGAACGCCTCGAGAGCAAAGGTAATATTCTGGATGCAACAACATCCGGTGTGGATAAGAACTTTCAAACCCTCAGAGAACTTGAAGGGCGGACTAAAGAACTCGGCAGTCAGCTCTCCGTTCTTCCCCAGGAGTTTGAGTCGGTTAAAAAGGAGCTTCGTGTTCTCTCCGAGAACAAGGAGCGGGCGGATCAGGCTGTGGAAAAGCTTGAGGGGCTGGATTCAATCCTGAACGAGGTTGAAGAACGAAGCCAGAATCTTCAGCAGGCGCGGGAATGGCTGGCCAGAACAGAAACCCGGCTGCAGGAAGTAAACAAACAGGCCCAGGAACAGGTCAAGCTGTTGGGTTCTATCATGAAAGAGGAGAACCGCAGGGTTTCCAAGGAAAAAGGCTCTCCCAATCTCGGGGCCCGGGAGGTTGTTACCAAGCTTGCTCATCAGGGCTGGAGTGTGGAAGAGATTGCCCGGGCAACCAAACTGAGCCGTGGTGAGGTAGAGCTGATCCTGGAACTCCTGCCGAAAAAGAGCTGAATCGGCCCGTAATATCGGGAACTTTACCGGGAGTTTCTCTCAACGCTTGACGTATCCCGTGGTGTGTTAGTAAATTATCTCACAAGAATCACTGACAGAGGTAGTTATGTCTAAGCAGCAGAATGAAGAGGTGGTTGAGAATCAACCTCAGGAGGTTGTTGAGTCCACCGAAAACGAGACGTCTGAAGCAGCCGCTACTGGGTCCTCAACTACTGATGAGCAGGTAAAAGCAGACGGCGAGCTCGAAACGCTCCGTAATCGGATACAGGAACTTGAAGCAGAAAACAGTGAACTCAAGAGTCAGTATCTCAGAAAAAGCGCAGATTTCGAAAACTTCCGCAAACGGATGTTCCGGGAAAAAGAAGAATCGGTTAAGTATGCAAATACAAACCTTCTTTCCGATATCGTCAACATTATTGATGATTTCGAACGGGCTATTAAATCATCTCAGGAATCAAGGGATTTTGAGATGTTTCATAGCGGAATCGAGCTTATCGAGAAGCAGTTTACCGGAATGCTCGAGCGGAATTGGGGCTTGAAGCGTTTTGAGAGCGAAGGGGAGATCTTTGATCCCCAGAAACATGAGGCCATCGGTATGGAAGAGCGGGAAGGTCTCCAGGACCAGATGGTTATAGAGGATTATCAAAAGGGGTATATGCTTCACGATCGTGTGCTCAGGCACGCGAAGGTGAAGGTCGGGGTACCAAAGGCCGCCTCGTCTGAGGACCAGGATGATCAGGAACTAAACAAGAATAAGGAATAAATAGGAGAATATTGCAATGGGAAGAATCATCGGCATCGATCTAGGAACAACAAACTCCTGCGTTGCAGTTATGGAGGGCGGGGAACCGGTAGTAATACAAAACGCCGAAGGACAACGCACAACCCCGTCCATCGTTGGTTTTACTGCCAAGGGTGAACGCCTGGTTGGACAGCCGGCCAAAAACCAGATTGTAACCAACCCGGAGAATACGGTCTATTCAATCAAGCGTTTTATGGGACGCCGCTTTGGCGAGGTTCCGGCAGAGATCGGAATGGTCCCTTATAAAATAAAAGATGCCGGAAACGGCGAGGTGCGGGTTCTTGTTCATGACAAGGAACACTCTCCGCAGGAGATTTCGGCGGCGATTCTGCAGAAGATGAAAAAGACTGCGGAAGATTATCTTGGAGAGACTGTCACCGAGGCAGTTATTACTGTTCCCGCGTATTTTAATGACGCCCAGCGTCAGGCTACCAAGGACGCCGGACGCATTGCCGGGCTCGAGGTCAAACGTATTGTAAACGAGCCGACCGCGGCTTCTCTGGCATACGGCTTCGGCAAGGACAAAAAGGAAGAGAAGATCGCTGTCTACGACCTGGGAGGCGGTACCTTTGATATTTCTGTTCTCGAACTCGGGGACGGGGTATTTGAGGTTAAATCTACCAATGGCGATACCCATCTTGGCGGCGATAACTTTGATCAGAGGATCATTGACTGGCTGGTTTCCAACTTCAAGAATGATTACGGTATCGATCTTACCCAGGACCGTATGGCTTTGCAGCGCTTGAAAGAGGCAGCCGAAAAGGCAAAGATTGAGCTTTCCAGTACCCAGTCAACCGAAATCAACCTGCCTTTTATTACTGCCGATTCTACCGGCCCCAAGCATCTTCAGTACAGTCTGACCCGGGCCAAGTTAGAGCAGATGGTTGGCGATCTGGTCCAGAAGACCAAGGATCCCTGTCTCAAGGCCATGAAGGACGCCGGAGTCGTACCTGAGGACATTGACGAGGTTATCCTCGTAGGGGGCTCAACCCGTATGCCTGCGGTACAGCAGATAGTAAAGGAGCTTTTCAAGAAAGAACCGCACAAGGGTGTTAATCCCGATGAGGTAGTTGCCATGGGCGCTGCTATTCAGGGAGGTATTCTTGGCGGCGATGTAAAAGATGTCCTTTTGCTGGATGTAACACCTCTTTCCCTGGGAATTGAAACCCTGGGCGGTGTTTTTACCAAACTCATTGAGCGGAATACTACTATTCCGACTCGCAAGAGCCAGATTTTCTCTACTGCTGCGGATAATCAGACGGCGGTATCCATCCATGTGCTGCAGGGAGAACGGGAGATGGCCAACCAGAACCGAACCCTTGGCCGTTTTGATCTCGTTGGTATTCCTCCGGCTCCCCGGGGTGTTCCTCAGATCGAAGTAACCTTCGATATTGACGCCAATGGTATTGTTCATGTTTCCGCCAAGGATATGGGTACCGGGAAGGAACAGAAGATCAGGATAGAAAGCTCTTCCGGCCTCTCCGAGGATGAGATCAACAAGATGGTAAAAGATGCCGAGATGCACGCCGCGGAGGATAAAAAGGAGCGGGAGAAGATTGAAGTCCGTAATGAGGCGGATAATCTGGTCTACGCTACCGAGAAGAGTTTAAGTGAATACGGCGACAAGGTCAGCGATTCCGACAAGAGCGCTATTCAGGCAGCTCTGAATGACTTGAAGAACAGTCTGGACACTGCTTCAGTTGAGGATCTGCGGAACAAGATTCAGACCCTGACTCAGGCTTCCCACAAACTGGCCGAAGAGATGTACAAGAACACTGCAGGCCAGGCCGGTGGTGACGCAGGTGCTCAGGCCGGTGGATCTGCCGGGACTGCGGGAGACAGCTCCTCTGCAGAAACCGACAGCGGTAATGTGGAAGACGTTGACTACGAGGTGGTCGACGACGACGAAAAAGATAATTAACACGAGACTGAACTTGAGTTGAACGCCCGAAGCGGGGAACCCCTTCTTCGGGCGATTTCTCTATGAAGGGTGGATTTTACTTTGGCCAAACGTGATTACTACGAAGTTCTGGGGGTGTCGAAGGATGCCTCAAAAGAAGAGATAAAACGAGCATATAGAAAACTGGCGGTACAAAACCATCCGGACCGCAATCCCGGTGATAAGGAAGCAGAGGAGCGCTTTAAAGAGGCTACCGAGGCCTATGAGGTCCTTGGAGATGATCAAAAGCGCCAGACCTATGACCAGTTCGGTTTTGCCGGGCTTGAAGGTATGGGCGGCGGCGCGCATGATTATTCAACCGTCTTCCGGGATTTCGAGGATATATTCGGTGATTTCGGAGGCATTTTTGACTCGTTTTTCGGCGGCGGAAGCCGGGGAGGGCGAAGGCGGCCATCGGGTGGGGGGAATCGCGGATCAGATTTGCGGTACAACCTGGAGGTTTCTTTTAAAGACGCGATTTTCGGCACCAAGCTGGAGATTTCCTACAGGAAGAACGCCGCCTGTTCTGTCTGCAGCGGCAAGGGTACCACCTCCGGCAGCGGAAAGAGGGTATGTCCAACCTGCGGCGGGTCCGGACAGGTCCGCAGAAGCTCCGGATTTTTCTCCATCGCATCACCGTGCCCTACATGTTCCGGAGAAGGATACATCATCGAAAATCCGTGTTCCGCCTGCGGTGGATCCGGAGTTCAGCCGAAAACACAAAAGATAAAGGTAACGATTCCTCCGGGCATTGAACATGGAAAGAGGATCAACATTCCGGGACAGGGCGATGCCGGATCCAGCGGAGGTTCTTCGGGGGACCTGTATGTCTATATCAGTGTTGCACCCCACAAGTTCTACGAGCGGGACAGGAATGATCTGTACTGTGTTATACCAATTTCTATTACCCAGGCGGCTTTGGGCGGAGAAATCTTCGTTCCTACCCTGGATGAGAAAAAGATAAAGGTAAAGATTCCCGCCGGGACACAGAACGGAAAAATCCTGAGAATTCGGAACGAAGGTGTACCGCATTTGCATAACGCCCAAACCAGGGGAGACCTCTACATTAAAATCAGCGTTACTGTTCCCGGTAAGCTCTCCGGAAAAGCCAAATCATTGCTCAAGGAACTTTCCGAACTTGAAGGAGAAAACACGCATCCTGAACCAATTCCACTTTCTCAATTACACTGATTGGTGTAATGTAAAAACGACAGGAGGTTCTCGATGGGCAGAAACAAGCGTAAGCAGCTGGTAGTCGATAAAAGTTTTCAGCTTCGTTTTGTGGGATCCTTTCTTTTAAGTGTAATGGGCGCCCTTATTATTTTTACCCTCCTTGTTGGTCTGTACTATTGGGTTTCAAACATGGCAGGAGAAAACCTTTTCCGGGAGTTTATTACCATCGATCGCCAGGTTATTGAGGAGAGAACCATAACTGAAGAGGGTGTCGAAAGGGTGGTAAAAGTGCCCACCACAAAAACGATTCTCGGCGTAAAACGATGGGAACTGATTCTGCCAGCCATACTGGTTAATAATCTGATTATCATGATTCTTCTCACAGTTTTCGGTATTCGATATTCACACCGTATTGCCGGGCCTGTATACCGTATAAACTGCGAACTGGATAAGGTCCTGCAGGGAAAGAAAGGGGTCAAAATCAAGCTGCGGGAAAAGGACCGGCTGCGCGGTATTGCCATCAGGGTAAACCAGCTGATCCAGCGGCTGGATCAGGCGGAAGAGGGCCAGGCGTAAAGATTACAATACCTCATGCCGATAGTGTGGAGGTAAAGCCAGGCTTTTAGATAATGATACAAGGAAACCCCCGGATGCGTATTCCCACAGTAATCCTGCTGTTTTTTTTGATGTCCTTTACTTCTGTTTTTGTCACCGAACGAATTGGTTCCGATGAGAACGGCGATGGCAGTAACGATACCTGGACTGTATTTGAAGACGGTAAGCGGAAGGCGATCTACTACGACAGCAATTTCGATGGAAATGTAAATTATGCTCATATCTTTGACAAGGAAGGGGCAATGATCGAGGAGCGGCTTGACTACAATCATGACGGTTCCATGGATGATTTCTATTTCTACGAAGAAGGTGTGCTGATCAGAAGAGAGATTGATACTAATTATGACGGTGAAGTTGATGTATGGGTCCACCTGAGGGAAGGAATATACATATCCAGGTATGAGCAGGATCTGGATTTCGACGGCGAGATTGATAAGGTAAAAGACTTTAGTAACGAATGAGCTTGTTGACCGGTTTTCATGCAATAGAAGAGGCTTTGAAATCAGCTTCCAAAGGTAAAGGAACACTCTATGTATCCGGCAAGGGGCCGAGAATACGAAAAATAGAGGACCTTGCCGGAAATAAGGAAGTATCCATTGTCAGACTTTCCGCACGTGATCTGAGAGACCTTACCGGCAAAGAGCACCGTGGAGTTGCGCTTTCGATTGAGAGGTATGCACCCGAGAACTCATTTGAGGGTTTTTTGGCCTCTATTACCGATTCTCAGTCCAATCTCCTGGTTCTTTTGTTGGACGGGATTACTGATCCTCACAATCTTGGTGCTATTCTGCGCTCCGCTGACCAGTTCGAAACTGATTTTGTATGTATTCCTGAACGCAGGAGTGCCGCAGAAACTGAAGTGGTAGCCAATAGTTCGGCGGGTGCTGTACATCACGTGCCCTTCTCTCAGGTACCGAATCTTTCCAGGGCAGTAAAGCAGTTAAAGAAGTGCGGTTTCTGGGTCTACGGTGCGGCTATGGGGGGAGACCCGATCAATTCTGTGGATCTCTCCGGGCGGGTTGCTATTGTTCTTGGCAGCGAAGGACGGGGGATTTCCGCGAACCTTGCCTCCCACTGCGATGCGGAAGTCGCGGTGCCGACCAGAGGCCGGGTAGACTCCCTGAATGTTTCGGTGGCCGCAGGAATTATCCTCTACGAGATCCGCCGCCAGCAAGACTGGTAAGCATGTCTATCGGGTAAGTCCGATCCTTCCGGGAGGCCAGAATGTGGCCACCGCTTTCCCAAGAATATTTTTTTCCTCCAGCAGATACGGTTCCAAAAGAGAAAAGTACATGATGGACATAGAATCATCCTTGTCCAGGGAGGCCAGGCTGCGCCCTGAGTGGGAATGCCGGAAGTCAAGCGAATTATACCGGTTGTCCCCGAGAAGAAAATAACTCCCCTCAGGAATATAGTCATTGTCCTCTCCCGGAACAGGCGGAAAATTCCGGTTATCGTAAAATTCTGTCAGGTAACGAAACAACTCTTCAGCATTCTGCTGGGAAGAGATAAAATCAACGGAAGAAGAGATTACTGCCGGGGTTGCACGTTGCTGCACGAAATCAGCAAAAAGCTGTAAACGTTCGATTTGCTTTATCTTAAAAATAAGGTTCAGTTTCTTTGATGATTCTTCAAACTTATTAGTTGTATCGCGTTTCGCGGAATCAATCCCTTCCTGAACGTAGGCAGTCAGATCGTTGCTGCCCTGAAGAAGGGTGTCCAGCAACAGCAGAATATCGTAACGGTACGAGTCGGCATATTGAAAGGGCTGCAGGCCCACAGATCTCAAACGGATCCGGATTTCTTCAATCAGTTCGTCCGTGTCTTTGCCGCGCTGAAGCATCTGGCCGATTAAATTTTGTTTGAGGTATTCAACATCGAAGGCAGAGAACCCGGCCAGGGTCCTTTCCAGGGAAGACCATCGTGCCTGCAGTTCAGAAGCAAGACCTCTAATATCAGATTCCGCCTTGTATGCGTCCCAATAGTCGAGCATCTGGCGGGTGGACGCATCCAGGGGCATGTATTCAATCCGTTCACGGATCTCCGGAGGCTGGGTATAGAGATCGACATTGGAATAGAGTTCGTCTTCCGGAAGGGGAATATATTCCTTTCCCGGCTGCTTTACATACAAGGTGTCGTCGATCATCATCAGCTTTTCTCCAGGTTCACCGACAAGACGCTTAACGATAAAACGCTTGCGGGGCATACCGTTCTCATCCCGGTCAATATCTACCATGGTAAGGGTTATATAATAAATGAATTGCTGAAAAACCCGCCGGGCGAGGGTCTTGTGGGTGTATTCAGGACTTTGAAAAACGACAATATCCCCTCTTTTGGGTTCCGAGATTACCGGGAGACGCCATTTGGTTAATGGAATTGCCGGTCCCGATTGGAATTTTGTTACCAGAGTACGGTCCTTGATCAAATAGGTCGGAACCATCGATTCGGTCGGGATTACGTAAAGCTGAAAGATAAAATGCTGCAGAATGATTACTATAATGATCGACTGCATTACTGCGTCAACATTCTCCCATATCGCGGTTTTAAGGGGACGCTTTATTTTCTTTTCTTTTTGCTGTTTACGAAGTTCTTTTTGTTCACTCTTTGAAAGATAGACCCCCCATGCCTTCTGAAAGGGGTGCAGCCATAAGCTTATATAGAAAAATATCGGCAGCAGAGTAGATATGAAGGCGCTGATCCAGAGCCTCGTGTAGGTTCCATCGTCAATGATCCTGGACATCTCCCAGGACATCCTCGGCAGGTTATAGAAAACATAGACGAATACAATGAAGTATCCCGAATAGGTTTTCGCCCGCTTGTATAGACCTGAATCTTCCTGCAGAAACAAGCGATAGAGAAAAAAACTGTTTAAAAGAATAACCAGAATTTTAACAGCAATAGATACTAAAAGTGCCCAATCAACACTGCGAAATCCGGTGAAGAATATGGAAAAGAAGGCATCGAGCGTCCAAAGGAGCAGCAGCAGGGCCGGCAGGTACCATGATGGGTTATTCCGCTGTCGATGGATAAGCGAAGCAATATGGATCTTCATAAAGAAGGATAGTAGAGGGTTGCCGGAAAAATGGCAACCCGGTAAAGATGTTATAGTACTACTGTGCTCAGGCTTTCAGTATTCTCTCGGCCAGGTGTACTGCATTCAGAACCCCCTGTTTGCCGATGCCCATAGTAGCCACCGGGATTCCTTTGGGCAATTGCAGTATTGACAGCAGCGCGTCAATTCCGCTTAATGCGCCCGCGATAAGAGGGACGCCGATTACCGGTTTGGACGAGATGGAGGCAACAACCCCGGGAAGGGCGGCAGACAATCCCGCAGCAGCAATAATCAGGCGGTAATTGTTCTCGTTATCTTTAAGGAATTTCTGCAGCTCCTCGAGGTTACGGTGGGCTGAGTAGACCTTCAGATCAAAGGAGATCTTTTTCTCATCCATCAGGTCGACGGCGGGTTTGACTGAATCTTTGTCGGATTCAGACCCTATTAACACCAGAATGTCTTTCATACTCTATTCTCCTTTTTCCCGGTTCTCGTTCTGTTGCACTAGTTCTCCGCAAAAAACTTCTTCCCGATGTCCGGCCTGTACCAGGCTCCTTGAAACTGTACCTCGGAAACCAGGGCATAGGCCTTTGCTCTGGCACTCAACAGGCTTGATCCAAGGCCGACCACGGTAAAGCAGCGGCCCCCTCCGGTGAGGACCTTTCCGTCGGAACCCATGGTCGTGGATGCATGAAAAAGTACAGAGTCTTTCTCGCTATCCCTGGGCAGGCTATCTATGCTGACGCCTTTTTGGTATGCCCCGGGGTATCCGCCGCTGGCTACCACAATACCGAGGGCGGATTTCTCGGAGATTCTTAAGGGGAACTCGTCAAGTTTTCCCTTCGCCATGGCGTCAACAAGGTTTCCGATATCGGATTCGATCAGCGGTAGCAGTACCTGGGCTTCGGGGTCTCCGAAACGAACATTATATTCCAATACCTTTGGACCGGATTCAGTAATCATCAAGCCGAAATACAGAACCCCTGTATACATGAGGTCCTCAGCTGCAAGCCCCTGCATGGTAGGTCGTACGACACGCTCTTCTATTTCTGTAAGCAGACCGTTGGAGACTGTCGGTACAGGACAAATGGCACCCATTCCTCCAGTGTTAGGACCCGAATCATCAATCCCCGCCTTTTTAAAGTCCGCGCAGGGCGGAAGAAGCAGATAATTTTTACCGTCCAGAAGCGCAAAGATGGAAACCTCAAAACCGGTAAGAAACTCTTCAAGAATCAGGGTGTCCTCTTTAAGGATCTCCTCTCCGAAAGCCTGCAGTTCTTTCGGGTCGTCGGATTCAAGCACTCCTTTACCCGCGGCGAGACCACTCTTTTTCAGGACGACCTTGCCGCTGCTGCGGGAAGAAAGCTCTTTTTTAAGCTGTTCCGGATCGGTTATTTCAACGCAGGCCGCGGTGGGCACCTTGTTGCGAAGCATAAAGCTTTTGGAAAACTGTTTACTGGCCTCAAGCCGGGCCGGAATTCTTTCCGGACCTATTACTGATATTCCCGCGTTTTTCAAGGAATCAGCTACACCTGCGGCCAGGGAGACTTCGGGACCGATAACGACATGAGTTACCTTCCGGCTGACTGCTGCTTCGGTGATGGCGGCAGGATCAGCGGGATCAAGGTCGGGAATGTTCTCTCCAAGTTCATCAGTACCAGCATTCCCGGGGGCGATATAAAGTGCTGATATGCGTTTGCTGGTGCTGAATTTCCAGGCTAAAGCGTGTTCCCTGGCTCCGGAACCTACAATAAGTACCTTCAAACAGTGCTCCTTATAATTATGTACGCGGTTTATTACATAGGGGATGTTGATTGTCCCCGGGGCAAATCCGCTTATTAATGGATATGCCTCTCGAGGATGTCAAAGATTACCTCAGGATAGAGCCGATGTTCAAGTGCGTGAATCCGGGACTCAAAATCCTTCAGGCTTTCGCCATCTATGCGGCTTATTCTACCTTGACGAATTATCGATCCGGTATCGAGTCCGTAATCAACTCTATGGATCGTGATTCCCAGTTCGTCATCTCCGGAATAAAAACTCTCCTCAATTCCACGAGTGCCCGGGTATTTTGGTAAAAGGCTAGGGTGAATATTGAGTATTTTATCCTTATACGCGTCTACCAGAAGAGGAGACAGGAGCCTCATAAACCCAGCCAGGGCAATAAGATCAATGGAATACTGTGCCATCCTGGACAGAAGTTCCTGTTCCGCCTCCTCCCGTGTTCTGCCTTTACGATAAACAATGCTTTCTACAGGAATACCAGCGTCCAGTGCCCTCTGACGAACCTGGGCCTTTTTTTTATCGCAGACAAGCAGAACGACCTGGTGGGGAGAGTCTTTCAGAGCATCTGCAATGGCCTGAAAATTAGTGCCTCCGCCGGACGCAAAAACCGCGACATTACCCACCTTAGCGGCTCTCCTTTTCCACTCTTCCGATGGGAAGGGCGGTAATTTTGTGATCGGCGCATATCTGCAGCAGTGCCGCTTCCTCCGCCTGGGGGACGATTAATGCCAGGCCGATTCCCATGTTAAAAACCCGGTACATCTCTTCCGTCTCGATATTTCCATTTTGCTGAATGGCGTCGAAAATCGGAGGAATGGGCCAGTTCCTGTTCAGTATCGGGCGGAAGCCCGGGGGCAAAACCCTGACGATGTTTCCATCCAGGCCGCCTCCGGTTATATGGGCTGCACCCAGAATAAGACCGGATTCAATAAGAGGAATAAGCTCTTTAACATAGATCTTTGTTGGTGTCAGAAGCTCTTTCAGCAGTTCTGTTTCCGTTTCCGGAATTGCTTTTCGGGCCAGGGAGAGTCCGTTTGAATGGATCCCGGAGGAGGGGAGGCCGATTATTGAATCACCGGAGCGGACCTTCTCTTTTTTTGGAAGCATTCGGGACTTTTCCACCATACCCACGGCAAAACCTGCCAGATCGAACTCACCGGGCTTGTAAAGATCGGGCATCTCGGCGGTCTCTCCCCCGGCAAGACGGCATTCAGCCTGTTCGCAGCCGGCAATAATGCCTTTTACAAGGGGCTGCAGTATGGATTCATCGAGTCCCCCGATGGCGATGTAATCCAGGAAAAGCATTGGTCTGGCGCCGCAGACAATCAGATCGTTTACGCTCATGGCTACAAGATCGATACCGACGGTATCGTAGATTTCAAGTTTATGAGCTACCAGAAGTTTGGTGCCAACACCGTCGGTACAGGAGAGCAGTACCGGCTCCCGATATCCCGACAAATCCAGTTCCATCCCGCCGGCGAAACCGCCGATTCCCGGACCCAGTGCCGGTGATTTGATTGATGCAATGAAACGGGCAAAGCGGTCTCCGCCTTCTATGTCGACTCCGGCTTCCTTATAGGTACTCATGCTATGGGTACTCCTTAACTGGTAATTTATACTTCCCTGGGCTGGATCGGGTATTCTCCGGTAAAGCAGGCGTAGCAGTAGCCTTCCCCGTCTTGTAGACACTCCTTCAGCCGGGGAATACTCAGAAATCTTAAGCTGTCCGCTCCGATATGTGCGGCGATCTCACCAGGGTTTAAGGAATTGGAAATCAGCTCTTTTCTGGTCGGTATATCTATTCCGTAGTAGCAGGGAAATTTGATTTCCGGAGAAGAGAGCCGAAGATGAACCTCTTTTGCCCCGGCCTCCCGCATCAGGGATATCAGGATGCGGCTCGTAGTCCCCCGTACCAGGGAGTCATCAACCAGAATAATCCGCTTGTCCCGGACTACCTCCCGCACAGGATGCAGCTTCATTCGTACCGCCAGTTCGCGCTGGGACGTAGTTGGAAGAATGAATGAACGTCCTGCATAGTGGTTACGGGTAAGACCCTGCTCAAAGGGCAATCCTGATTTTTCCGCGTATCCCAGGGCTGCGCTGTTCCCCGAATCGGGGACAGACATGACCAGATCAGCTTCTATGGATTCGTCCATCGCCAGGGCAGCTCCCATGGCTTTGCGGGTCAGGTATACGGATTCTCCAAAAACCAGGGAATCCGGGCGGGCAAAATAGATCAGTTCAAAGACGCAGCGACGCTTTTTTTCCTTGGGCGAAAAAGTTTCGCTCCGGAGCCCTGAGGAATCGATATGGATGATTTCCCCCGGTTCGACTTCTCTGAAGTCCCGTATCTTCAGCATGTCCAGGGCACAGGTTTCAGAGGCCACTACCGTAAGCCCTTCGGAGAAGCCGATGTACAGCGGACGAAAACCCCAGGGGTCCCGGATGGCAATAAGCTGCTCCTCATGGAGCATAACCATACTGAAGGCCCCTTCCAGATCCTGGAGGGTTTCCAGCAGGGCGGACTTGAAATCCGGCTGTCTTGATCGGGCTATCATGTGTAATATAAGCTCGGTATCAGAACTGCTCTGGAAGATTGATCCCTCCG
Source organism: Marispirochaeta sp. (assembly GCF_963668165.1). Classification (NCBI taxonomy): domain Bacteria; kingdom Pseudomonadati; phylum Spirochaetota; class Spirochaetia; order Spirochaetales; family Spirochaetaceae; genus Marispirochaeta; species Marispirochaeta sp. The sequence goes on from NZ_OY764209.1 coordinate 2,352,070, forward strand.
TTGAGAGCCTGGTGTTCAGAAGGGCCGCATTGGATATATTACCGTTGTGGGCGATGGCCGCTGTACCTTTGTTGCAGGAGGCCGCAAGAGGCTGCGCGTTCTCCAGTTGGTTGCCCCCGCGGGTGGAATAGCGGACATGGCCAATACCCAGTGTTGAGGGGTGGGGTTTATTAAGGTACCGGGACAGAACGGTGGATACCATTCCAAGGTCCTTGTAGGTTACAAAGCGTCCGGAACCGTCCTCAGGGATCTCCTTTCGGTAGCAGATGCCCGCACTCTCCTGACCCCTGTGCTGCAGGGCAAAGAGACCGTAAAACAGTTTTTCTGGAATATTATCGGGATTGGCGCTGTGAACCCCCACAACGCCGCAATGATGCCTGAGAGTATCGCTTTCCTGATCCATTGAGAAGATATAACACCCTTTGGCCGACAGGGTCAACCGCCGTTCGTTCCTGTAGTCATTAAAGACCTGTTTTGTCGGCCGTTGGCCGAATAGAAACGACTCAGCCTGCTATGGAAGAGAGAAAAGTCGAGAAATGTATGCGGTATTCCGCCAGGCTCTCGCAGTGGACCAGCTCGTTCCGAAAAGCCGCAGAACCGTTTATGCCTTTGGTGTAAGAGCAGAGCTGTTTCTTCATTTCCTTGACGGCGCGTGCCTCACCTTTTACCTCTGCGCAGCGTTCAAGATGTCGCAAGGCCGTCTTGATCCGTTCCAGGGGGGCAGGAGAAGGACAGGGGGGGCGGTCAGACAGCAGTGCCCGTATTTCCCTGAAAAGAAAAGGATTCCCCAGGCCTCCCCGGGCAACCATGACGGCATCACATCCGGTCTGGAGCAGCATGTTACGGGCGTCATCGGCTGAGAATATATCTCCATTCCCGACCACCGGAATATCCACGACTTCTTTAAGACGGGCTATCTGTTCCCAATTGGCTTTGCCGCCGTACCCCTGGCTTTTGGTCCGTCCGTGGAGACTTACCATCGAAGCCCCTGCGTCCTGGGCTCTGAGGGCTGCTTCAAGGAAGGTATAATTCTGATGGTCCCATCCGGTCCGCAGTTTTACGCTCACCGGGAAGGATGTCGCTTTTTTCATGGCTTTAACGATGGCTCCGATCATCATCGGATCTTTCATAAGTGCCGCCCCGGCGCCGGTTTTAATAACCTTGGGGACAGGGCAGCCGCAGTTAAGGTCTATTATGGCCGGGGCATAAGGTATGAGAAACTTCATTGCTGCTGCAGCGCTCTCCGGTGAAGAGGTGAAGACCTGGATCCCGTAGTCCTGTTCGTTTCTGCCGCGTTCAAGAAGGGCCTGTGTTTTAGGATTCTCCCTGATCAGAGCCTCGCAGGAGACCATTTCGGTAAAGCAGAGGTCTGCCCCGGCCTCTATGGCAAGTTCCCTGAAGGGAACATCCGTGAACCCCGCCAGGGGGGCACACAGAATATTGCCTTTGAGATCCCTGTCTCCTACTGAGAGGGAGTGCAGCAGTACTGAAGGCATGGTATGGACTTCCGCTTACTCCGTAATACCGAAAAAGCGGCAGGCATTGGCGTAGAGAATTTCCGCCATCTCTTCACTGTCCAGTCCCCTTAGTTCCGCCAGGAATTCCGCGGTGGCACCGATATAGGAGGGGCGGTTCCTTTTTCCCCGGTATGCGGCGGGTACCATAAAGGGGCTCTCCGATTCAATGAGCATGCGGTCCAGGGGCATATTCAACGCCGTTTCATGAAGGTTCTTGGCGTTACGGTAGGTGACATTACCTGCAAAAGAGATGTAGAGGTTAAGCTCAAGAGCCTGTTTCGCGTATGCCCAGTCTTCGGAGTAACAGTGCAGTATACCGCCCTTGGGGGGCAGCTTTTCCGTAAGAATATCGAGCACGTCGGTACCGGCCTCCCGGTTATGAATAATCACCGGAAAATCGAGTTTTGCCGCCAGTTCCAGCTGCCGGATAAACAGTTCGATCTGGGAGTCCCGGTTGCCGAATTTCCTGAAATAATCGAGACCGATCTCTCCAATAGCGACAATGCGGTCCAATCCGGAGCCTTCGATAATCTTTCTTTCCCAATCTTTGCCCGGATGCGAAACTTCTGATGGAGAAACGCCGATACTGTGGTATATATAGTTAGCGGTTTTCAGGTTTTCATAGACCTGAAAGAAATCCTGCAGATTATTGCAGATGGAGATAATATGTTGAACCCCGGCCTGTCTGGCCTCAGAAACAATAATAAGCTGATCAATGGGGTCTTCATTGATAAGCCCAATATGCGCGTGAGTGTCAAAAAACTTCATGTCGGCTTCCATTGTGTGAAGATTACGCAGAATACTTACGTATACAACCGTAAAGTATCACGAAGTCTCGACGGCGTCAATAATTATTTGACAAAGTTTTCCCAACGTGATAATCTTCGTTCATTCAGGGTTTTATACTGCAGTCCCCGAGGAGTAGGTTTTGTCCCCCGCTAACCAGTACAAAAAAGTGGAAAATAGATTGTTTCTTGCCGTCGGCACTCTGTTTTATCGTTTATTTTCCGCTATAGGACGTTTTTTTAACTCTGTAATAGCTATCGGGAAGCAGCGTTTTACCGTGATGTTTATTCCCCACTCGGAAAAAAAGATCTTTAATTTCAAAATATCTGTTTTTGCCATGATTTTTTTTGCCGCTCTTCTTTCGGGGGTTGTTTCTTTTTTCTTTTTTTACGGAACCCATTACTCCGGTATTTCTTCCCTGCTTAAAGACCGTTCCATTAATCTTGAAGGGACCCAGGCTAATCTTGAACTTATCCGGGATGAAATCGCATCCTTGAAGAAATCCTCCAGAGTATTTGAAACATCCCTGAATGAGGCCCTGTCGACCCTGGGCCTGCAGAAGCGCGGTTCAGGACAACCAAGCGCGGATGGTGACCTTTCAAGTTTTCTTGGTATGGAAGAGCAGCAGGAAGGGGTTATGCGGGAGCTCGGAGATCTGCAGAGTATGGGTGCCCTGTTTCTTGATTCTGCAAAATCCCTCGAAAGTATCTCCAAACTGCTTTCTGCGCAGGGCGACCTGCTGTACGATCTGCCCTCTATCTGGCCCGTTGAAGGTGGGATTGGGCGGATTACCAATCCTTTTGGACCGGCGGAACACCCCTTTACCAAGCAATGGTATCTGCACAAAGGTATAGATATCGCCTATGGATACGGAATCCCGATTATAGCTGCTGCAAATGGAAAGGTCGTGGAACGGAAGTATGAGCCCCTGGGGTTTGGAAATTATCTTCTGATCCGCCATAAATATGGTTTTTATACCAAGTATGCCCACATGGGCCGGGTTTTTGTACGGGAAGGCGATTCTATCACCCAGGGGCAACGTATCGGCACAATGGACTCTACGGGACTTTCTACGGGTCCCCATCTCCATTATGAAGTCCGTATAGGATCGCAGGTTGTCGATCCTGCCCGTTTTCTCAATATTAAATAAGAAATATATGCTCTTTTCTCTGTTTTCTTCATCGGCATCCGGTTCTGCTTGAAAAACCGGCGCTTACCTATTAGTATAGATCTACAAATTAGAAAACTTGCGGCGGCATATTATTGTATGAGTGATGTTATCGGCGCTGACAGCGCTTTTATTAATTCGTTTATTGGTGAAGGGACCCGGTTTGAAGGGAATTTATCCCTGTCAGGGTTATTGAGAATCGATGGTGACTTTTTGGGAACGATAGCAACCGAGGGAAAAGTTCTCATTGGTAAAACCGGCAGGGTCGAAGGTTCCGTCTCAGCAAAAACAGTTGTTGTGGGCGGCACTGTTAAAGGAGATATAAGTTGCACAGAGAAGCTGGTCATTTTGTCGTCCGGCCTCATGCTTGGAAATGTGCGGTCTCCCCGGCTTATTGTCGAGGAGGGCGTTATAATCAACGGTGAATGTCGTATAAGCGGTGACCGGGATATTTCTGTTGATACTCCCGATGCCGCGGCGTATCAGCCCTTCGGGACTGCACGGAAATAGGAAGAATCATGGACCGGATCGATCCGTTAACAGGAGCTCCGATACCATTTTATCGGAATGAAAAACGCCGGGTCGAGAAAAAGGGTGCGGTTAAAAAGGATTTTGGTTCCTTTGTTCAGTCTGCTGATGATGCAGGCTCCCTGGAAATATCCGCCTTTCCTGATGATACAGACCTTGAAGAAATTCTTGATGAGATTCATCAGGCCGGGGAAAGACTGACCGATGATCCGGGAATGAAGAATGTGCTGGCTTACAAGCGTATTGTTAAGGCCTTTATCGGCTATGTGGTTAAAAATTCCCGGCAAATTGAACATCAGGACGGGGCGCGGTTGAGCATCTTCAAAGCCCCGAAACGCTACACTCTGATATCGATTATCGATCGAAAACTTGAGCAGCTGGCCGCCGGTATACTACAAAACCAGACAGAGAAATTGGAAATACTAAAAAAAGTTGAAGAGATCCAGGGTCTCCTTGTTGATTTGACGGGATGATTCTGCTCAAGAGGTGTAGATATGGAGAATGATCAGGAACAGAATACAGATTCCTGCTGTTATAGAATAAAAGTGGTTCATTCCAGTGAAACTCATCTGGCGAAGTTTTCAAAAGATGATCCCCTGATACGGGGGGATATGCTTATTGTTGACTCCCGCTACGGTAAGGATTTGGCGGTGGTATTAGGTAATTCCTGCTGCTGTGAGAGGTCTGACGATAAAGCCGAGATGATCACCATTGTCAGGCGCGCCGGAGATGCAGATTTGAAACGGCACGAGTCAAACCTTGAGCGGGAACGTGAGGCTCTGCGGATCTGCCGGGAAAAGGTAGATTCCCGGGAGCTTGATATGAAACTGGTATCTGCTCATTACCTTGACGAGGAATCTAAGCTGCTCTTCTTCTTCACCGCCGAAGCCCGGGTTGATTTTCGTGAGCTTGTTAAAGACCTTGTAGCCGTCTTTAAAACACGAATAGAGCTCAGGCAGATTGGAGTCCGGGATGAGGCCCGGGTGCTTGGTGGAATCGGGGTCTGTGGCCGGGTTCTATGCTGCAATGGAATTACCGATAAACTGAATCCTGTGTCCATTAAAATGGCTAAAGAGCAGAATCTGAGTTTGAATTCCATGAAAATATCGGGTCCCTGCGGCCGGCTCCTGTGCTGCCTTTCGTATGAGTATGAGTTTTACCGTGAAGAGAAGCGGTCCTTTCCTCCCGAAGGAGCGCGTATTCCATTTAATGGTCTAACCTATAAGGTTTCCGAGGTGAACGTGTTGTCAAAAACCGTTAAGCTCCACTCCAGTGAAGGCGGAGTGACTGACGTTTCGGTGACAAACTTTGAACGGGATGCCGAATCCAGGAAATGGAAAATTCTTCGGATTGATGAGGAATAGCGGCCTTGACTACCGGTATCTGAGCGTGATAGATTACATCACGTTTTTTCCGATAATATGACACTATACCCGCAGTATTGTATGGTTACTGCGTAGCTGATTTTTGGGAAGGAGTTAAGCGATGGCGCAGATTAGTAAGAACGCCCGTGCGGGTTCCGCGACTCAGCGTTTTGAATGCCCGTGTGGCGGCGAAGTTAAAATGAAGTCAATTTTTGCGAATGGACGCTTGCGCAACGTTGCAGAGTGCGAAAAGTGCAAGCGCACTGAACGGCGCCCACGGGATTTCAGATAATCCCCGCGAATATAAGCAAACGCCGGGCCGCATGTATGTGCGGCCCTTATTGTATTGACAGGAAAGGATTTATCTGGTATTTTACCAGATCGAAACCAGCCTTATTTTACCAACATGGGGGGTAGTACGTTGCCTGGAAAGGGTTCCGCCGCTAAGCGGCATCGACAGAGTCGAGAACGCAGAATGCGTAATCGAATTCGGAGAAGCAGTATTCTTACAGCAAAAAAGAGCTTTATGGATGCTGTGCGCGATAAAGATACAACCGAAGCTGAGAGCCGGTATCAGTTTGTAACTAAAATGATAGATACTGCGGCAGGTAAAGGTGTTTATCACAAAAACACTGCTGCCCGGAAGAAATCTCGACTAAACAAAGTTCTCAAACAGTTGAAGCAAGGAAGCGAGGCTTAAGGCAGCCTCGCTTCCGAACCGAAATTTGGTTTTCGAGGAAGGAGCTGCGCAGGTGAGTAACAAACTCACGAAAGCCGAAATAATCGACAGTATATTCGAAACAACCGGCGTAAACCGCAAGGATGTCCATCGGATACTTGACGAGTTTTTTGATCAGTTAAAGGACGGTTTAAAAGAAGATCGGGTTGTGGAGTTGCGCGGCTTCGGCACCTTCGAAATCCGGACTCGTAAAGGCCGCGAAAAGGCTCGTAATCCGAAGACCGGTGAGATTGTTCCGGTAAGTGCCCATGGTGTGGCAGTTTTTCGTCCTGGTAAAGAGCTTAAACAGATTGCCTGGCCTCTGCGAACCTGATTTACTTTACTTGCTTAAGGCAAAGATATGAAAACCGTCGTTGCGCAAAGAGCTTTCCTGGACGGAGTACGCTCCCTTGGAATAGACCTGTTTTTGTTGATTGTATCAGCCCTGTGTTTTTCTCTATCTTTTCCAAGTTTTCTTTCGACCCAGGGCTGGGGTATTCTGGCATATATCTCTATTGTCCCTGCGTTCATCGTAGTACATCGGACTGGGTGGGTTTCATCCTTTTTATTGGGATGGTTTTACGGACTGGTTTCTTACGCCATTTTTAATTACTGGCTCGCAATTTTTCATCCCCTGGCAATATTTATTGTTCCTCTTATTTATTCCGCCTATTTTTTTGTGCTTTTTCCCCTGCTCAAGGCTGCTGATCGGCTTTTCCCAAAGTATGCGTACTTGGTACAGATCCTCCTTTGGATGGGGTATGAATTTCTGCGCACCAAGGGCTTTCTTGGCTATCCGTATGGCAATTTGGGGTATTCTCAGTATCTTTTTTATCCCCTGATTCAGATATCTTCGGTAACAGGAATGTGGGGAGTCTCTGTTCTGGTAATCTTTCCGTCCGCATATCTTGGTAATGCTTTTAAAACACTAAAACCTGAAGACGCGCTCAGGTTTTTTCGTGAACACCGAATCGACGCCGTTGTGTGGATCATACTTATGGTGCTTGCGATTGCCGGCGGAGCTTTTATCATGGATGATTATCATGAAGAACCTAAGTGGAGAGTCGCTCTGATTCAGCAGAATGAGGATCCCTGGAAGAACAGTATAGAAGCCTATCAGAGTGCCCTTAACGCCCTGATCCTTCTGTCCGATAAAGCCCTTGAGGAAGATCCGGAGATTGTTATATGGTCCGAGACCGCCTTTGTGCCGCGAATAGAATGGCACAACCGGTATCGTACATCACGCCCTCATTACGAGCTTGTTCGGGATTTGCTTTATTATCTGGAAGGGCAGGATGTCCCTTTTGTGGCGGGAAACGACCATGCAGAAAATAGTGCCGCCCCTGGAGAACCCCTGGTACCGGCCGATTATAACGCCGCTATTTTGTTTAAGCGGGGAGAAATAACTGAAATCTACCGGAAGACTCATCTGGTCCCCTTTACCGAGCATTTTCCCTATGAGAACATACTTCCCGGAATGCACCGTATGCTTGTCGAGGCGGACACGCATTTCTGGGAAAAAGGCACCGAATATACGGTGTTTACAGCCGCGGGAGTTAGATTCTCTACTCCGATATGCTTTGAGGATGTTTTCGGGTATCTGAGCAGGGAATTTGTACGGCAGGGTGCCCAGGTAATTGTTAATATGACAAACGATTCCTGGTCTGGTTCAGTGGCTGCGGAGATGCAGCACGCTGGTATGGCGGTGTTCAGGGCGGTTGAAAACCGGCGTAGTGTTGTTCGCAGCACAAATGGCGGTATTACCTGTGTAATTGACCCTGACGGCCGCATCACGGACCAGCTTGAGCCTTTTACCGCTGATTATCTTATAGCTGATGTTCCTGTTCACGACAGACGTACAACCGTGTATACTCGCTTTGGCGACTGGTTCGCATGGCTGATGCTCCTGGGCGGGATAATAACTCTGCTGTATGGATTTTTCCGGCAAACCCGTCATTGACAAGCCGGGCGACATGTAGGAAGATAATTATAGGAACAGGTAATGGATACAAAGACAAAGATTCTAATAGTCGATGACGAACCGATAAACCGCGATTTTTTTGATGTAATGCTCAGTAAACTTGGGTTTCATGTTATCAAGGCAGAGGACGGCGAAGAAGCCCTGGAAAAACTTAAATCTGATAGTCCCGATCTGATTATCCTGGATAATATAATGCCGAAAATGTCGGGATGGAAGCTGACAAAGATCCTGAAAACGAGCGATGACTTTGCCGATTTCAGGGATATTCCGATTATCATGTTCTCCGCCATGGATGACGTAAAGGACAAGATCGAAGGTTTTGAACTTGGTGTAGAGGATTATATAACAAAACCTTTTAACTTTTCCGAAGTTCTTGCCCGTATCCGCGCCGTTTTGCGCAGCAGGGCACTTTCCCGTCAGGTTGTACAGAAAGAACGCAAGATTGCATCCATAGAGTCCCTGAATCAATCTTTGATCTATTTTACTCAGCATCTGAAAGGTCCAGTGGAGGCTCTCCAGAAGCGGGTAGAGACCCTGGATGTGAACTCCCAGACAGATGTTGAATCCTTTGTAAAAGCTGTCCAGGTAGAAACCAGACAGGTGCTGGTTACTCTCCATAGCCTTGAAGATGAGATCAAGGATCTCCAGCGGAGGCCGGAACTGCAGAAAGAGGCGGATGCCGATTTGCTCGAGGATCTGGAAAAGAAATTCCAGAAGCATTTTGTCAACTGGAAGGAGAACCAGGAGGTTCCCAGGTGATTACAGAAGAGAAAGAAAACGTATTGGATCTGTTCAACCAGGGACGAAAACAGTATAAGCTGATGGAGTTTGAAAAGGCGCGGCAGTTTTTTGCCCGGGCTTTGGAAATTGATCCTGAAGATGGGCCGTCCAAGGTTTATTATCTGCGGTGCAAACACTATATTGAGAATCCGCCTCCTGAGGATTGGGACGGCGTTTTTATAATGAACACAAAATAATTAACGGATTACGGATATAATGGCGATAATAAGCTCGAATAAACTTGAAATTCCGACAACTACCCTTGGGAATGCCACCTCTTTTTCCGGTGATCTGAATTTTGAAACCTCCCTGCGGATCGAGGGCCGATACTCAGGAAAGATTGAGTCTCCCGGGACCTTGCACATTGCTCCTGGAGCAAAGGTCGAGGCAGACATAACAGTTGGTGCTGTGGTTGTTGCCGGTACCGTTATTGGCAATATTACGGCCTCCCAGCGTCTCGAGATAGAAGCCACGGGGACCGTGATAGGCAATATTGCTACCCCGAAACTGAAGGTTGCTGAAGGTGTTTCGTTCCGCGGCAAGTGTGATATGCTGGACAGCAGTGACGGTATAGATATCTTTTCCGCCTCTCCCGATAAATTGAAGAAGATCCTGACCCATTCACACTGACAATAATGGATACCATATCCGGCAAAACTTTAAGTATTCTCGGAATATCCCCGGCGGGGGTAAAAAAGCGTCTTAGAGACCGGGGAATGGAGAAGAATGACCTGAATTATGCTGCAAACGCCTATGGGACTGTTATTTCCTCAGGTGAAAGTTCTCTGACCGATGTCTTCAGGGCTATTGAAGAATCCTTTTCCCCTTTTACCTGTTCAGGTAACCGGACCCCTGCTCAGGTACTTATTAATAGTGCGGTACAGGCCTCGGCTTTACTTGTTTTTGCCGAATCCTGTACCGGGGGGCTTGCCGGTTCCCTTGTAACAGGAATAGCTGGAAGTTCAGATGTATTCTGGGGCTCCATGGTTACCTACGCGAATGAAGCCAAGGAGCGGGTGCTGGGAGTTTCGACAATAGGTGAGCATGGAGCAGTGTCGGAAGAGACTGTTAAGGCAATGGCGGTCGGCGCCATGAAAGTGTCGGATGCCAACGCGGCTCTGGCCGTATCCGGTATTGCCGGTCCTGGGGGAGGTACGCCGGACAAGCCGGTCGGGACTGTCTGGTTTGCTTTTAAATTCTTAGAACAGATGCAAACATTGAAATGTGTTTTCAGTGGGAGCAGGGCGCAGGTCAGGCGAAAAGCAACTGGTGTTGCCCTTGCCGGACTTGCGAATCAAATAAATGGGGCGTTACTTGACACCGCATGGATAGCTGATTATACTTGGTATTAATTGTTTCACGCATTTATGCTCGGTGCGATATTCTAAACCGGGCCTCCTTATATAACGGAAATCCTAATCATGCAAATCTGCCAGGGTGTGAATGTTGTTTAATCCCCTACCACATGGAGTATATACATGGCCTTACTTCGTAAGCGTAGCACCATGAAAAACGCTAGTGAACACGAGGAGTCGCAAGTGGAAACCTCCGAAACGGTACAAAATGAATTGAGTCTTACAGAAAATTCTGCGTTTCAGGAAGAAAAAAACAGTAATGCTAAGTCACAGGAGGAGAACCAGGGATCTTCCAAAAAGCGAAAGGTCCGAAAAAAGTCAGCGGATGGAGATAATGCCTATTCAGCTGACAACGGTTCTGCCCAGTCTTATCAGGAATCTGCCAAAAGGCGGCCGAAAAAGAAGAAAATCAGAGTGGAATTGATTAAAGACAGCTCTCTTGACGAAGAAAATCAGGGCGAAGAGGACAGTGCTGTTAATAAGGAAAAAGCCGCTCCCAGAGCTTCCGCTTCAGCTTACTATCCAGACCATTTGAATCCTACAAATTCCGGGAAAGGTCAGAACTCTTCCGGCAAAGAAAAAGACAAACTAAGTATAAACGAACTGACCCGCATGAATATGGGGGATCTCAGGGCTTTCGCGATTGACAAGGGTGTTTCTCCGGACAATCTGGGATCGATGAAAAAGCAGGAGGTTATATTCGCCATCCTGAAATCCCATACCTCCGTGGGCGGCGCAATCACTGCATACGGGTCTCTTGAGATTCTGCCCGACGGATACGGTTTCCTCCGGTCGCCGCAAAACAGTTATCTGCCCGGACAGGATGACATTTATATCTCCCCATCCCAGATCCGTCTTTTTAATTTGCGCACCGGGGATACGGTATCCGGTCATATTCGTCCTCCCAAGGAGGGGGAACGTTTCTTTGCCATGCTCCGGGTCGATTCCGTGAACTTTCGGGATCCTGCAGAGGCACAGACACGAATACCCTTTGACAACCTGACACCCCTCTACCCTGAGGTTCGGATCAACATGGAGCGGGAAAACGGCCCCACTTCTACCAAAATGATCAACCTGTTTTGCCCCATTGGCAAAGGACAGCGCGGCTTGATTGTGTCTCCGCCCAGAACAGGAAAAACAATTCTTCTGCAGCAGATTGCGAATGCGATTACCACAAACCATCCGGAAATATATCTGATTGTGCTTCTGATTGATGAACGCCCGGAAGAGGTTACCGATATGCGGCGTAACGTGAAGGGAGAGGTCATTGCCTCCACCTTCGATGAGCAGGCCACCCGGCATGTTCAGGTTGCTGAAATGGTGATCGAAAAAGCCAAACGACTTGTTGAGCATGGGAACGATGTGGTCATCCTGCTGGACTCCATAACCCGTCTGGCCCGGGCCTATAACCAGACTGTGCCCACCTCGGGTAAGATTCTCTCCGGTGGTGTCGACTCCAACGCTCTTCACCGGCCAAAGCGCTTTTTCGGTGCAGCACGGAACATAGAGGACGGCGGCAGTCTTACCATTGTCGCAACTGCCCTGATTGAAACCGGAAGCCGCATGGACGAGGTTATTTTTGAGGAGTTCAAGGGGACCGGTAACATGGAGATCATCCTGGACCGTAGAATGGCCGACCGGCGTCTCTTTCCCTCCATCAATATAAAACGCTCGGGTACCCGTAAAGAGGAACTTTTGCTTACTGAAAACGAGCTTCAGAAGATGTGGGTTCTGCGGAAGGTTATAAATCCGATGGATGACATCGAGATAACCGAGCTGATGATTGACAGAATGAGCAAAACCAAGAATAATGAGGCTTTCCTGAGGTCGATGAACACCTCCTCTGTTGCTGATTAGGGCAGGAGACGGAACCTGAGAAATAATAGCCCGGTGACGTACTGAAAACTTTGGTAATCATCGGGTAGCTATAGATTTAGGAGAACGAAGCATGAAAAGCGGAATACATCCGAAATATGAGTTTACCACTATAAAGTGTGCCTGTGGCAATGTGATCGAAACCCGGTCTACATCCAGGGATGTTGAGGTTGAAATTTGCTCAAGCTGTCATCCATTCTTTACGGGTAAGCAGAAACTTGTAGATACTGCAGGGCGTGTTGAACGTTTTAAGAAGAAATACGGAATCAAGGACGAGTAGGCCCGGAAACTATCTTGATAAGGCGGATCGTGTGTGTCCGCCTTTTTTATTGTACATGCCGGACTTCTCGCATCTTTGCTGCTGATTCCACGTTTTCTTCGTAATGAATCTTGTTGCACTGGCCGCTTTTTTCCAGTAATATGGGGTAAGTATATTTTACAAACGAAGCGGCCTACGGGTGTTGGTGAAGGATGTTGAATGAAAGAGCTGCAAGCACTGCATGTCGAGGAGTTCGGGCGCAAGCCTGACTGTATCGCCCGTGCACCAGGGGTAATCAACCTGATGGGTGAACATACCGACTACAGTGAGGGGTTTGTCCTGCAGGCAGCGCTGCCTCTTTTTGCTGATGTCGCCGTATCCCGCCGTGAGGATGTCTCTCTCCGCTTTTATACCGCCGATGCTGGGGAGCGGAAAAAAACCTCCGTGCCCAACCTGAAATATAAGCGTGAGGACCGGTGGGCCAACTATCTGAAAGGGGTTCTCGCCGAACTTTCAGAGAGGGGTATAGAGATTCCCGGTCTTGAGTTTACGATTACCAGTACAATTCCGCAGAATATTGGTTTGGGCTCATCGGATGCCTTGTGTACGGCCACCGCGATGGCTGTTTGCCGCTGTCTTGGTGTCGAGTTGTCCGTTCAGGATATGATAGATGTTGCCTATGGGGCTGAAGCCCGTTTTATCGGTCTTCCCAAGGAACCCAGCGATGTTGCTACCAGCCTGCTTGCTCAACAGGATAAGGCCGTTTTTCTTGATATGCGCAGCATGGAATACCGTCATATCGGCTTAAATCTGAGAGATGCCGTGCTCGTTCTGACCAACTCACATGTACCACACATAAGTGCCGAGGATTATATTGAAGAGCGCCGTGAAGAGTGCCGGCAATGTGTTGAACATTTGCAGTCAAAACGGAGCGGTGTATCTCTTCGTGACTACACAGTCAAGGACTTGAAAAGCGGTATCGGCGTTTTGCCTGAATCCCTGCGTCGACTGTGCATGCATGTTGTGGAGGAGAATACGCGGGTAAAGGAGGCTATCCAGCTTCTGCCAGAGGGAGATATGGAAGCCTTCGGCCGTCTTATGTACAGATCTCATGAGTCTCTGCGTGACGCCTACGAGGTTTCATGTCCTGAGCTGGACTGGCTTGTCAAACGGGCCAGCGAGATTGATGGTGTGTATGGCTCGCGTCTGACAGGTCCGGGGTTTGGCGGTTGTACTCTTACCTTGATCCGTAATACTGGGTTAAATGACTACATCGATCGTCTTGGTGAATATGAAAGGATTTTCGGTTTTGCTGCCGAGGCCTTTCCTTTCCGGGTCACCGACGGTGCCAGGGTATTGAACAATGAAAATCTTGTTGACGAATGATGATGGAATAGAAAGTCCCGGACTTCGGTCTTTGGAAGAGGCATTGAAGTCGCATGAACTCTGTATAGTAGCCCCTGACGGTGAGCGTTCAGGCAGTTCCCATCGAATAACCCTTAAAGCTCCGGTAAAGTTTGCCACAGCGGGTCACGGGCGTTTTGCCTGCAGCGGAACTCCCGCGGATTGTGTACTTTACTCGGTCCACGGAGCCATAGATTTTCTTCCGGATGTTGTTGTCTCCGGTATAAATATTGGCCCTAATCTCGGGACTGATTTGATATATTCCGGAACAGCTGCAGCTGCCAGGCAGGCCGCTTTTATGGGAATCCCTGGAATTGCAGTATCCCAGCTCTTAAAGGAGAACAGGATAGACTACAGCGCAGCATCCATGTTTATCGCCCGGAATATCGAAAGGCTTGTTAATGCATGGGATGAAGACCACTTTATTAATATCAATGTTCCCTATCCCGATTCCGATTCCCTTGAGTATGAAATCACTCACCCATCCAGAAGGATCTATCACGATACCGTGGAATCCTATACCGCGCCGGACGGACATACCTACCATTTTCTTAGCGGCACTTTTCCGGATGCAACTCCGTTACGGGGTACCGACTGGGATACGGTGAATCGTAAGCGTATATCTGTCTCGCCGATCTACCTGCACCCTGTTACTGAATACGATATGGTCAAATTCGGTGAGAAACTCAAGTAGTAGGATTTATGACCGGAGATTTAAGCGAAGCTGTCCGACTTTATAAATCACGCCGTTACGAGCAGGCCCTGCGGATTCTTCTTGCTTTGGAAGATGATCCTGCTGATAACGTTGAAATTTCCTACTACCTTGGACTCTGCTATACCCAGTTAAAACAATACGATGATGCCCTTTTATATCTGGAACAGGTTGTAACGAACCATGCCAATCTGCTGCAGATCTACCAGAGCCGCATGGTTCTGAGTCTGATTTACGCTGTAACCGATCGGTTCCGGCTGGCAAAATTTGAACTGGACCAGCTTGTGGCCGGAGGTTACGAATCGAGCCAGGTGTATACTGTGTATGGATACGTACTGTACGAGCTTTCCGATATTGACGAGAGCCTCAAGATGCTGCAAAAAGCCCTCACAGTGGACCCGGAGAATGCTACGGCCTTAAACAGTCTTGGATACATAATGGCCGATCAGGGACTTGATCCTGCCACTGCTGTAAACTACTGCCGCGAAGCGGTAAAACTGAGGCCGGAAAGCTACGCGTGCCTCGATTCTTTAGGCTGGGCCTGTTTTAAGGCTGGCCGCCTGGAGGAGGCCAGAACGTATCTGCGCAGGGCCATGGAGATTTCCAGCGGGCATCCTGTTATTGCCAGGCATATTCGGGCTGTTATTGATACGATTGATTCTAATGGTCTTGATTAAATATGCCGATAATCAAGTTAAGGAGGACCAGTATGAGTGTTGATTCCCTCGGGGGGATTAATACAGCCCCTGTCGCCCATTCTGAAGAGCTTCCGATTATGGATATGCAGGATATGAAGCGTATCCTGATGCTCGGAATCCGTGGTGAAGTTGTGCTTCCCCCGGAAGAGCATGAGGTAGATGTCTACGCCTGAGATCGGCTATACTTTGAGTGTGAAACATTGGTCTGTCCTGCTTTTTGTCCCCATCCTGCTCTTCACTTTCCTGAAGCCTGCTGTTTCCCAGGATCTCGATTGGGATGCTCTTCGTGCCAGCGATGAGTTTCGTTTTGGTGTCCAGGCGTACAATAGCGGTCTATTCGATAACGCCCTTTTATCTTTCGAACGGGCATTAAGTTTCTCGTCCCTTGATCCTCTGTACAAGCAGTGGCTTGGAAGGACCTATCATCGTTTAGGCCTTGATTCAACTGCCCTCTCCTTATGGCGTGAAGTTCTTGCTTCCGGTGAGGGCAGCGCTCTGTTGCAGCAAAGGGTGGATGTTATCTCTGCGCGAAACAGCCTGGAGAGAGAGCGGTCTGTTATGGAACGCTTTGTTCTGGGAGAGGTCCTGGAAGGCCGACAGTCAGAGTACACTCTGTTTGCCAGACCCCTTGGGCTTGAACCCTGGCCGGACGGAAGTTACTTTCTGACCTCCTTTGTGAATAATGAGGTATACCGCTTCAATCTGAACGGCGGACTTCTTCAGACTTTGCAGGGCGGTGTTCTCGGGTTCTCTCGTCCCTATGATGTACTGCGTTTTTCCTCCGAAAGGATCTATGTTTCTGAATTCGGAGCCGACCGGATTACCTACTGCCGTCCCGACGGGAGTCAGATTGTCCGTTTTGGGAGCTCCGGAAGCGGGGCAGGGCAGCTTTCGGGTCCTCAGTTTCTTGCCAGAGACGAGGACGGATACATCTATGTAACCGAAGCAGGAAACCGCAGGGTAAGCAAGTTTTCCTCAAAAGGCGATTTCATACTTAGTTTCGACCGGCGCACAGACAGCTTTGGCGGATTCCAGGCGCCTTCAGGTATCGTGATACAGCACAAAAGGATTTACGTATCGGATACCCGGCGCGGAAGGATCTATTGTTTTGATCCTTCCGGGAATTTCCTTTATGAAGCAGGAGCAGGTGTACTTACCCGGCCCGAAGGCCTGTCTGTTTTCAGTGAAGAGAAGCTGCTTATTGCGGACGGAGAGAGACTGATGATCTTTCATCCTGCATCACGCAGTTTTGAGCTTCTGGCCGATTTTGCCGGCGACGGAAGACGGATCGTAGACGCCGTCAGAGATGTTAACGGGAACCTGCTGGTGAGTGATTTTAATCGCAGCGAGCTTGGCGTTTTAAGTGAACTCTCGGCGATGTACTCCGGTATCTTTGTAGAGATAGAGCGAATTGACGCGACGGGTTTTCCGGACATCTATCTTGATGTATCTGTGCGGGACCGTCTGGGGGACCCGATTGTAGGATTGCGGGAGAGTAATTTTATTCTCTCAGAAGGCCATGGAATGCCGGGATCCCCGGCGCTGTTAGCACAAGGAGATGCCCTGGATGGAATACAGGCCTCTCTGATTCTTGAGAAATCCTACTATACAAGCGGGAGGGATGATGAACTTGCCGCCGCTGTAGAGGAGATTCTGAATGCACTTCCTGCCGGTAGTTCGGTCCGGCTTTATTCCGCCAGTGAATTACCAGTTAAAGAGGTTCCCGCAGGAGGATCCGGCAGGGATTATATCGCTGCTGCCCGGAACCCGGGCTATGAAGGACTCAGCTTCTCTGTATCAGAATCCATACGCATTGCTGCCCTGGAACTGGCCCCTTTAAGGGGACGCAAAATGATAATAAGCCTGGGAAGCGGCAAGGCTCCCGTAAAAAAAGATGATTCTTCTGCTGCGTCTGCATCGGTATTGGCAAACCTGCTGAGTACCAACGGTATCCGCTTTGCCTATGTACAGTTGGACAGGGTAATTTCTTCCGACGATGACGAGGAACTTGATATGTACGCTCATCTTGCAAAAGAAAGCGGCGGTGGTCTGTATCCGCTTTATCGCCCTGCCGGAATTGCCCCGATTATCCGGGAATATGGAAGCCGGCCGACGGGGCGTTACTATCTGAAGCTTGTATCCAAAATGGATCCTGATTATGGGAAGAGGTACCTGCCTGTTGAGGTAGAGGTTGGCTATTATAATAGAACCGGCAGAGACGAACTTGGTTACTATGCTCCTCCACCGTATAATTAGCCGAATGTTTACGGGTACGTGATGGCCGCGGGACTTGCCTTCTGCGTTGAGATTGAGCATCTTTTAGGGCGAAAGAACAGGAAGGAGTATGAGTTCTATGTTCGATTATGTTGATTTTGAGCACAAAGAAGGCGTCATTAAAGATAAGCGCTTACAATTATTTGCTTTGTCTACCTGCGGCTTCTGTAAAAAGGCCATGAATTTTCTTGAAGAACACGATTTGGAATATGACTATGTATTTGTCGATCTGATTGATTCTGGAGTCAAGAACAGAATAAAAGAAGACTTCGAAAAAAGATTTGAGAAGAAAATGCTCTTTCCGACCCTTGTGGTAGATGAAGAGGAGTTTCTTGTGGGGTTCATTAAATTTTATTGGCAGAAACTGGCGGCGTGATGCCGGATAAAACTGTACAGGATGTTGAATATTTTGTCCGCTCTGTTGCACAGCACAGAGGCTGGATTCTTAATCGAGAGAAGGACTTTCTGGCCCATCTTGTTGAGGGCTTGCGGGTTAACTATAACCGTTACGGATTCTATCAGTGTCCCTGCCGCGATTCCCATGGTTCGCGGGAGAAAGACAAGGATATTATGTGCCCCTGCGACTATGCCCAGGCAGATATAGAAGAATTCGGACAGTGTTTTTGCGGTTTATTTCTGTCTCCGGCTTTTTATAACGATCATGATGATATTGACGGTATCCCGGAGCGCAGGCCGGAGGAGCTCTACCCGGATTAACCGGTCTTCAGAGACGCTCTTTTACCAGTTCAACAGTGCCGCGGGTAAGGTTTTTTCTCAAGATACCTTCGTAGAAAAGATACCGTCCGTCCTGGGATCTGAGCAGATACAGACCTTTCCAGAAACGGGAGAGCCAGTTATTTATTGATATTTTTACTTCCGTGGCCTGCTCTTTGATCCCGTGGCGATCGATGACCTTTTCCTCTCCCCGAACAGCTTTCATGGAGCTCAGCTGCAGATTCTGAGGCTGGACAAACCAGAACTCCCGTTCATCTTCTCCCTGGACAATGAAATTTTCCATGCCAAATGGAAAAATCTGGTGCCAGGGAGAGCTGTCAGGAATAAAACACTCTTCGGTAATGGTACTGCGGTTTGTACGCTTTTCAAGCTCAATGCGGCGACCCCTCCGCTGTCCGGAAATATGAACATTTTTGGAGAAGTCTCTGTACTCCCATTCCCGGGTATCTCCTGTTGAGTCCACCAGAATACGTTCAATAGAATGTACCTCGGTATTATTGGACTTGGTAAGGGTGTATTCTGTGTTTCCCTGTTTATCTTCAATAGAAATTGAGTAGTCGGTAAGATCTCCTCTTAAGGTTTCATGGTACAGCAGGTCCTCGGCATAAACTCCTGCAGCGGTCAGAAATAAGAGGGATAATAGAAAAATCCGGAACATGTAAGCAGTCTAAGAAAGCATGGATTGCCTGTCAAGACATAAATCAGATGATTATGGCATTAATGGAGTTTTTAACAAAAAACTAACGAACCCCCTGTAACTTCAGGCTGCGTACAATCTATTGAGGATAATCCGGTGTTTCTTCAATGCTTGGCAAAATTGGACTATACACTTATTTTATTCAGGTAGTAATATACATATACTAAAGTGCTCCCGGTGGCGGAGGGAGGTTTTAAAAAGCCGGACAAAGCTCCAGAAAATAACGGAAATCTGTGAAAATCAGATGCGGACGTGCCGCTGTAATCGGTAAAATTCGTGAAGTCCACTGTCGTGCAGTCGCGATGGGAAGGACATGCATTCGAACCGTAAGCCAGAAGACGATTTTTTGGGGCAGGAGCAGTGAACCCTGCTCATTTTATCCATTTCTCTCACGTATGGGGAACTGGGATCAAAAAGACCCGCTTAACGTGCTATTCTTTTTGCCCGTTCCTTCCTTACTTGAGATTCTGCAGAATGCAAAAGAAAGAAGGAAGGTCCAATGAATCGTAAACATCTATTATCATGTATCAGTGCTGTTTTTCTGCTGACCCTGCCCATTGCGGCTGAAGACTCCGCAGAGTTGTCGGTGGTCGTAACCGCAGACCGGATGGAGAAGGCGGAAACCGAAACAGGCGCAACTGTAAGCGTTATTACCGCCGAGGACATCAGCGCGAGCGGTGTTTCCAGCCTGGTCGATCTGCTTGAAGCCCTGCCGGGAGTCCAGTTTAAAAGCTATTCCGGGCCTGCGGAAGCCCAGGTTTCCATGGGGGGCTTTGGAGAAAACTCCTATGGCCGGGTCGTCGTACTGGTGGACGGCCGTCTTAAAAATAACATCGATATGCGGGGTCTGAACTGGATGTCCGTTCCTCTGGAGTCGGTGGAGCGCATCGAGGTACTCCACGGCGGTGGAGGGGTTCTGTACGGCAGCGGGGCTGTCGGCGGCGTTATTAATATTATAACCAAAGAGACCGACTCACCCCTGGAAGTTGAGGCCGGCGGCTCCTTCGGCAGCTTTCTGACCCATAAGGAGTATGTCTCCGTCGGTACCTCCAATGCCCTGGGGGCCGTGAGAGTCGGGGGCAGCTACTACTCCACTGATGGTTACCGCGACAGGAGCACTTCGAACTATGCTGCCGCCAACCTGTCCGGAAGTCTCTACCCCACAGACCTGCTCCGTTTCCGTCTGGACATGGACTACAACCGGAACTTTTACGAAATGCCCGGAGGATTGACTGAGGAGCAGTATGAGGACGACCCCACCCAGGCGGTCAACAAGGAAGACGAATCCACGGAACACGAGTTCGGCGCCAGCCTGCTGGGGGAATATCTGATTGGCGATGATCTTGTTCTGGAGACCCTTCTGGGCTACAGCTATAAGAACATGGCCCCGGATATGGCGAGTTATCCAGCGTTTTACAATCGACTGTATCATACCTTCGATCTTCAGCCGAAATTCACATGGAGCAGCAGATTCCGGGACTTGCCGATAACCTTTGTCGGCGGGGCTGATATTCGCAGCTCAACGCTGAATGTACAAACATATTCAGATCAAGATCGGGACAACCAAACCGACGAAGCAGATTTTACCCTTTTCTCCGGCGGAGGATACCTGAATTCTGACATTGAACTCTCTGATAATCTTGGTCTCAACGCGGGGCTCCGCTATGACGTCGCGAAGATCGGTGCTGAAAATGATGATGGAACTGTAGATGACGACAAGCTTCATGCCGGACCTGCCTGGTCTGCGGGACTGCGCTGGAACCCGACCCCGGTATCAAAGATCTATCTTCGTCATGAGCGGATGTTCCGTTATCCTTTTACTGATGAGCAGTCGACAGCCTCGGGAGATACGTTTCTTGATGATCTGGAGGCAGAAAAGGGCTATTTATACGAGATTGGTGGTTTCTACCGGCTACCAAGGAATGCGCGCGTTGACTTCCGGGCATACCTGCTGGATATGCAGGATGAGATAACCTACGTGGGCTTCTTCCCGACTGGACAAAACGAAAACTACGAAAAGACTCGCCGGTTTGGTGCGGAAGGAATTCTATCATTAAGCCCTATACGCAGCATTAAGCTGGATGGCTCATACAGTTATGTTCTTCCGACGTTTCTCAACGGCGATGACAAGGGTAATCAGATTCCCCTGGTTTCAAACCATGAAGTGGAAGGCGGTCTCACCTGGTACGGGCCTTTCAATATTGAAGCCTCCGGTGAGGTGTCGTATCGCAGTGACTATTATGAAGGAGGAGATTCTGCCAATGACAACGACATGATTGATGGCTATTATGTACTGAACGCTGCTCTTCGCTGGCGGACCTCCATTGCCTCCGGCGATTTAATGCTGTCTTTATCTGTGAACAATCTGTTGGATGAATCTTACGCCCAATATGTAAGTTGGTATTACTATCCGTCCACCGGCAGAAGCGTAACTGTTTCCGGCAACTACAAAATGTAGGAGCAAACCCGCAAAACCATGACGGGCGACCACAAGCGCATTGGGGCGGCAATCGCCGCCTCGGCGTTTATAAATCTATCGTTCCTCCTCAGCATAGTATCGGTCCCTGAAGCCTCGCCGATCAGCCTGAATACTCTGCATCAGACTCCTCCCATGCGGGTGGGGCTGCTGCCTTCCCGAATCAATACAGACCAAATACCGCAGGACCTTTCCGGCTCCCGTCCTGCCGATTCTTCCATTAAGGAGGAATCAGCTCAAAAAACTGTGTCTGTGAAGGCTCATGAGAATCAGGCCCAGGATAAGCCTGAGCCGGAGACAAAAGAACGCTCTGTGTCGGAGAACTCCCCGGCCGATTTCGGGAGAGTCGCGGAAAAAACGAGGAAGAGCCGCAATGCGCCAGTGGAGTCGAAGGCACTTGTGGGTCCGGACGACCCGGATGAGTCTGATTCCGGGGTATCCCAGAGCAGCTCACGGGACTCCCGTTCGGAGTTCCTGATTTTTCTGCAGCGGGAAATTACGGCACGCCAGGAATACCCCTTCAGGGCAAGGCGGACGGGAACGGAGGGAACGGTGGTCCTGGCTCTGCAGGTTCTGGCAGATGGATCATTGATGTCCTGCGAGGTGGCCGATAGCTCCGGGAGTGCAAGCCTGGACCGGGCAGCGGCAAAACTCGTCAGAGGAATTTTTCCGGCTGCCCGGATGCCGGGTGAGGATATTTCCTGTACCATTACCGTGGAATACAGGCTTAACTAGCAGCTCTTCCCTGCCGGGCTACCCACACCTGCTTTGTCTGTGATAAAATCCGTCGCAATGCGAAGAATCGTCATCCTGTCTATCGTCGGTATTGTTCTTTTAACTGTTACGGTCTTCACCGCCGCGCTTGGAGTGGCAGGGACTACTGTCAGCGCTCCCGAAGTACTCTCCCGGCAGCCTGTGTCCGGGCTCAAAGCCGATGGACCTCCCTTTAACTGGACAGGTTCCTCATTTCAGCCGTCGGCACCTGAGATTGAAGCGATGGCAGCGGTGCTTCTTGACTACGAAACCGGAGCGGTCCTCTATTCCCTGAATCCCGACGAGATACTGCCCCCTGCTTCGCTGATAAAACTGCTTGTAATGGACGCAATCCTTGATGCGGTAAAAACCGGCAAGCTGGATCCCCAGGCCGATATCCCCATTCCTCCGGCAGCATGGTCACGAAATGCCCCGCCCCGATCTTCGCTGATGTTTCTCGGACCCGGTCAGAGAGCTTCCCTGGATGATCTTATGCTTGGCCTTGCCATACCCAGTGGTAACGATGCGGCTGTGGCGGCGGCTTTGCTGTTGGACGACTCGGTTGAGGATTTTGTGCTTTCCATGAATCGCCGACTATCCTCCCTTGGATTTGAAAAGACCCGCATGGTTGAACCCTCGGGGTACAGCCTCGACAACCGGACCAGCGCAGAGGAATTTGCCCGGTTTTCCAGGGGCTACATTATGCGGCATCCGGAAGCCGTGGAAAAGTACCACTCCGTTCCCGCGTTCAGGTATCCCCGGCTTGAGAACATGCTTCGCGGACATCATGAAAACACGATATATCAGCAGAATTTTAACCGGCTGCTCAATATCATGCCAGAAGCGGACGGCTTAAAAACCGGAACGATACCTTCTTTTGGTTATAATCTCGCCGCAACGGCTCAGCGAAATGGGCGCAGACTTGTCTCGGTTGTGCTGGGTGTTCAGGCGGAAAGCACGAGAGAAGGGAATGACAAACGGGCACGGGTTTCCAGAGAATTGCTGGAATACGGGTTCAGTGAATACAGGCTGATTGACCCCGATGTTCCTGTCCCCGGTACTGTACGGTTGTATGGGGCCGAGTACCGGGAAGTGCCCCTCTATATTGACGCGGCATGGGCCCGGGAGGGAGAAAGCTTCGTAATTCCCGCCGCGTTCAAAGAAAAAATCGAGGCGGAACTCCGGGTTGTCCGACGCCTGCGCGGTCCGATACCAGCAGGAGCAGAACTGGGCCGCCTTGTTTATTCGGTACATGGAGAAGAGCTTTTCAGTGTCCCCGTGCGTTCCATTTCAGGGGCGGAGCAAGCCGCATGGTGGAAACAGCTTGCCGACTGTGCCCTAATCGTATGGGAGAGAGTTCAGGGCGAAAAAATCCCTCCCCGGGTTAACGAGTACCTTAACCCGCTTTTTACACCGGTAGTGCCGGATCAGCCGAGAAACTGATAGATAGACATAAGAGTAGCCATAAGTACGAATCCCAGGGTAATAAAACTGAACAACATGGTGAACTTCTTGTGTACATCTTCGAAGCGTTTGTTTACGTCGTCGAAGCGCTTGTTTACATCGTCGAAGCGCTTGTTTACATCGTCGAAGCGCTTGTTTACATCGTCAAAGTGCCTGTTCACATCCTCGAAACGCTTGTTTACAGATTCGAATTGTTTGTCCACAGCGGCGAAGCGCTCATCCATGCGGCGGAATCCTTCTTCCATCCGTGTATCGATCCGGAGGATTGCTTCCCGGAATTCCGTGTGTTCCCGTTCATTCCTGTCCTGACGCACCAGATTCTCTGTTAAGAGTGTGATATAACGGTGAAGAGACTGTTTGTCTTTTACTTCGACTGCTCCCTCGAGTTCCTGTTCCAGCAGTTCTGCTAATGATTCCATGGTCATCTCCTTGTAAATATACTCTGGTTCAATAGAGTAAAACAAGCGATTGACTCTACTGCTTCATGACAGGGTAAAGATTCAGCTCCCATTGACAAATCACGGTATAAGACGTAGTCTGAAGGAGCCTCATATTTAGATCCCATAGGTACGTATTATTATGCCGAATCGCGCCGCCGAAGCAGCAACAACCGAAAAGATGCCGCTACAGCAGGAAATAGAGAAACGACTCACATTTGCAATCATTTCGCATCCTGATGCGGGAAAAACGACCATCACGGAAAAACTGCTCCTGTTCGGGGGGGCTATCCATATTGCCGGAGCTGTTAAAAGCAAAAAGAATGCACGTCAAACTGTTTCCGACTTTATGCAGATGGAAAAGGAGCGTGGAATATCCATCTCTACCTCGGTCATGGGTTTCGATTATCGTGACCGGACGGTGAATCTGCTGGATACTCCGGGCCACGCTGACTTTTCAGAAGATACCTATCGTACCTTGACCGCCGTGGATAGTGTTCTGATGGTTATCGACTCTGTAAAAGGTGTGGAGGAGCGAACCCGTAAGCTCTGTGAAATCTGCAAGATGCGGAAAAACCCGATAATAACATTCCTGAACAAGTATGACCGTGAAGGGAAGGAAGCTATAGAGCTGCTTGATGAAGTAGAAGCGGAACTGAATATAAAAGCCTGTCCCATGAGCTGGCCGGTTGGGCAGGGTGCCTCTTTTAAAGGGGTCTACAGCATATATGAAAAGCGTCTGATTCTCTTTAAACCCCACGACATTCAGAGCATCGAGAGTTCGGTGGCCATTGAAAATATGGCTGACCCGGTGCTGGACGAGAAGCTCGGTTCCCTGGCAGCTAAACTGCGGGAAGAACTGGAACTTGTACAGGGGGTGTACCCGGAGTTCTCCATGGAGGAGTACCTGGCTGGAACAATTACCCCGACCTTTTTCGGTTCGGCCCTGAACAATTTCGGTGTCCGCGAGCTTTTGGATGCTTTTGTCGATATCGCCCCGACACCCAGAGTACAAGAGGCCAAGGAACGGCTTGTGGCACCGGAAGAAGAGAAGTTCTCCGGTCTGATTTTCAAGATCCATGCGAATCTTGATCCCAACCATCGGGACCGGATAGCGTTTATGCGTATCTGTTCAGGAACCTTTGAACGGAACAAGCTCTACCATCATGTACGAACAGGAAAAACCTTCCGTGCCGCTAATCCGACCGCCTTTATGGCCAGTGAACGCAGTATTGTTGACACAGCCTTCCCCGGAGACATTATAGGACTTCACGATACGGGAACCCTAAAAATCGGCGATACGATAACTGAGGGTGAAAACCTTGAATATACAGGGATTCCCAGTTTTGCTCCCCAGATTTTCCGGCAGGTTGTCAACCTGGAACCCATGCGCAGCAAACAACTGAACAAAGGGCTTGAGCAGCTTACCGAGGAGGGAGTTGCTCAGCTCTTTATTAAAGAGTATTCCGCCGACAAGCTGCTGGGCGTTGTCGGCATGCTGCAGTTCGAGGTTATTCAGCATCGTCTCAAAGAAGAATACAAGGCCTCGGTCAGGTTCGAGCAATCTGATTATGGCGGGGCCGCATGGATCGAGGCGGAAGATCCAAAAGCCATGGAGCAGTTTATGCGTTTCCACGGGAACCATGTTGCTCTTGATAAGGACGAAGAGAGGGTTTTTCTTTATCGCAATCGCTGGGCTGTTTCCCGGGCCATTGAAGAAAACCCCGGGATCAAGTTTTATTTTACTTCCGACAAACGGGAACTGCTGGTTCCCTGAATCGGCAACAGTTTAGCAGAAACATACCACAAGGAGGTTTCGTATGAAACACACGGATATAATGCGCATGGAGCGCGAGAAACGTCGGGCTGAAAAGAAAGCGGAACGTATTTCCAAGGGTGGAAGCGAAACCCGTTCGGTAAAAGATTATATCGACGAACTGCACGATCTTTTTTTCTATGATGCTGCGAAGATTTATAATCTTGCAGATAATGTAGAAATCATGGAACTCTTTGAGGACATGCGTGAAGAGATTCCGGAAAAGCAGTGGGAAAATGTTCTGAAAAAGGCGATTCGTAAATCTAAAGTTACTCAAAAGGATGAGGCCTGCGCTGAGCTTAAATCCATTCTGGATGAGCTGGGCTGATCAGTTTGCGCCTTAACGGATGTATAAAAGTAAGCCCTTCAGGTACTCTCCCTCAGGCTGATAGATGCTGACCGGGTGGTCAGCCCCCTGGGAGAGCCTCGCGAGTATCTGTACCCTGCGGCCCGAATCGATCGCGGCCGCTCGTACAGCTCCTTCAAACAGATCTGTTCCCACTACCTGACTGCAGGAAAAGGTCAAGAGAAAACCGCCCTCGGTAACAGAGCTGATAGCAGTTTCGTTTAAGCGTTTATATCCCTGTACCGCCTGATGCCGCGCGCTTTTGTGTTTGGCAAATGCCGGGGGATCAAGGATAATCATATCGAACTCGTTACCCTGTGTTTTAAGTACCGGCATAACCTCGCTCTTCAGTGCCGTGTGTCTTTCTTCGAGTCCGTTGCTTTCTATGTTCTTTTCCAGCATTTTGATGGCGTGTGAGGAAGAATCCACGGAAAGTACTTTTTCCGCTCCGCCTTTAAGGGCGTACACCGAAAAACCGCCGGAATAGCTGAAGGCGTTCAGGACCTTCCGTCCTTTTGCAAGATGCTGAACAAGCCGTCGGTTTTCCCGCTGGTCGAGAAAAAACCCGGTTTTCTGCCCTTCTTCCCAGTTGACATGAAACCTGTGGCCCGACTCATAAACATCACATTCCGGTGCGGGATCGCTGCTGGAAAAGAGGTAACGGTTTTCTACAAGCGGAAGCTTGCGACCGCCCAGGCAGTGAGCCGACTTGTCGTAGACTGCTTTCAGGCGTTCTCCGGTAACACTGCCGAGAGCTTCGGCGATGATATTCCCAAAACGATAGATTCCATAGGAGTGAGCCTGCATAACAGCATGGCCGTTATACCGGTCGATAATCAGTCCTGGAAGTCCATCGCCGTCGCCATGGATCAGGCGGAAGGCGGTGGTGTCCGCTGAGTCGGTCAGTCCGAGACTTGTGCGGAGCTTCCATGCTGTGTTTATCCGCTGGTAGAAAAGCTTCTTGTCTATGGCTTCTCCGGAAAAACTCATGATTCGGACAGCTATGCTGCCGCCTTCCCAGAGCCCGGTTCCAAGCAGCATGCCGCCGGTTCCGCGAATCTGAACCGGGTCCCCGATGGCGGGTTCTGGTTCAGTGCGTGCTATGGCTCCGGAAAAAATCCATGGATGAAATCGTTGCAGGGAAGACTCTTTGCCCCGCTTAAGGAATACTGTGGTGTAGTTCATCTGTTAATGTATACTCATTACTGAAGGTATGGTGCGAATGCTCTTGAGGACTGTCTTGAAGTCCTCTTTATGATCAAGCTCCATGGTAAAAAAGCCGGTAAGGTTGCCCCGTTCGTTCTCTTCGAGTTTTCCCTCAATCAGGTGCCCCCGGTATTTTCGTATAGCCCCTTCTATCTCTGAAAAGAGGTCCGAGGTCATGCGGGCGGTTATCTGAAAACGCCTTGTTGCCCGGGGGGTTGCGGCTTCCCATTCGACTTCAACACTGCGTTCTTCGAACTCATTTATATGGGCCAGGTTCGGACAGTCCCTGCGATGCACAATAATTCCGCGTCCCCTGGAGATATAGCCGATGATATCATCACCAGTGGCAGGCGCGCAGCACTTGGCCATGGTGATCATCATGTTTTTTTCTCCGCCGATTTTGAAAGCCACCTTGGCCTTGTCGACAATCTGCTTGATTATCTCGCCGGCTTCCTGGGCCTCCTGCGGTTGTTCTTCCTGAATAGTCTGCGGTTCCTGCCGCTTCTTGGCTATGATGTTTTTATCGATAATGAGGCTGTCGTCATGCTGGTTCAGCCAGTGGCGGATTTTCCCTCTGGCCCGGGCGGTTTTCACAAATTTGAGCCAGTTTACATGGGGATGGGCGCTGTTGCTGGTGATGATATCTACAACCTGGGTATTCTTGAGCTCGGTACTTAAGGATATAATGGATCCGTCAGCCTTTGCTCCAAGACAGTGATTTCCCACTTCGGTGTGGATATGGTAGGCAAAATCAAGGGCAGTTGCACCCTTGGGAAGTTCTATGATATCACCGCGGGGTGTAAATACATATATGGTGTCCTTCAGAAGCTCACTTTTTATCTCCGCGAGAAATTCCGCGGAGGAATAGCCGCGTCCGTTAAGGCTCTTCAGCTTGTTGATTATCGCAAGATCCTCGGAGCGTATTCTGTCTTTCCCTTGCCGACGCTTGTACGACCAGTGGGCGGCAATCCCCATTTCGGCGGTGGCATGCATCTGCCGGGTCCGTATTTGAAT
Organism: Marispirochaeta sp.; assembly: GCF_963668165.1. NCBI lineage: Bacteria > Pseudomonadati > Spirochaetota > Spirochaetia > Spirochaetales > Spirochaetaceae > Marispirochaeta > Marispirochaeta sp. Next base: position 2,380,433 of record NZ_OY764209.1, read on the forward strand.
CTCGAGCTGTTTGCCTTCCCAGCACATAACCGTGGTATGAAGGCTCTGATACTGGTTGGATTTGGGCATGGCGATGTAGTCCTTGAAGCGGCCTTCTATGGGAGGCCACAACTTATGTACGATCCCCAGCAGGGTATAACACTCACCTGTTGTATCGCAGAGGATACGCAGTCCCAGTAAATCGTGAATCTCGCTGAAGTTCTTCTGCCTGCGCCGCATCTTCAGATAAATAGAGAAAAAGTGTTTTGCCCGACTCTGGATATCTATAGTAATGCTTTCTTTACGGGCTTCCTGCTGAATCGTGCGCTCTACCCTTTTAAGATAGTCCGCCCTTTTTTTCTTTTTCTCTGTCATCGCCTCTTTTATCTGGGTATAGACAAGGGGATGCAGATGCTTAAGGGCCAGATCTTCCAGCTCAATCTTTACCCAGGAGATTCCCAGCCGGTCAGCAAGGGGCGCGTAGATATCGAGGCATTCCTGGGCAATTCGTTTGCGTTTATCTTCCGGAAGATACTCCAGGGTACTCATGTTGTGCAGCTTGTCAGCCAGTTTGATCAGAATGACCCGGATATCCTTGGTCATGGCAAACAGCATTTTGCGGATGGTTTCCGCACCCTGAATACTTTTACTTTTTGCTCTGAGTATGGAGATCTTTGTTACGCCGTTGACTAATGCAACAACCTCTTTACCAAAGCGGCGCTGCATCTCTTTTTTTGTTCCTCCTGTATCCTCAAGGACATCATGAAGTAAGGCGGCAATAATGGTTTCGTAATCCATTTCGAGCTGGATCAGAATTTCCGCGACCTTCATGGGATGTATGTAGAAAGGTTCACCACTGGCGCGTTTCTGTTCACGATGCAGTTCTTCCCCCCAATGGAGGGCTTCCATTATCTTCGCTCGCTCCTCAGGCGTGTAGCGGATCAGCTGATTTTCGAACTGTTCTAATCGTGTCTGCATGGTCCCTTTTTTCCCCGCGCTATTCTGGCTTTTCCGGCCAGATCCCTGACCTGAATAACATCCGTAAGATTACAATTCTTCATGGTCTCCGCAACCAGCGGTACAAGCCCCGGGGATGCTTCAATTATAAGATAGCCATTCTCATTAAGACAATCCAGCGCTTCTGCAATCAGCCGGGGAATGAAATCAAATCCTGACTTCCCGCCGTCAAGGGCAAGGGCAGGTTCAGGCCAGTTGTTCTCCTTAAGGTGTTCAACATAATCGTGTTCGACATAGGGCGGATTACAGGTAATCAAGTCGAAGGTTCCCTGCACGGCACCAAGAAGATTACTAAGGTATGAAGGAAGCGGTTCTCCGGTAAGAGAACGGGCGTTGAAGTCTGCTACTTCAAGGGCCCCGGGTGAGATATCGGAGACTGAAACAGCCAGCTCCGGGTGCTCGGTTTTGAGAGCGATAGCGATGCACCCGCTTCCGGTACAGGCGTCATGGACACGGCGGATTGACTGGTTTCCTGTAATAAGCCGAAGGGCTTCTTCTACCAGAATTTCCGTATCCGGACGTGGTACAAGAACCCGGGAATCTACATAGAAATCGAGCCCCCAGAACTCCTTACGGTTGCGAATATAGGAGACCGGTTCTCCGGCGAGCCGCCGCTGCAGGAAGCCTTCAAAAAGAGCTGCGGTAATCTCGTCCGCCTGAAGGGGAAGATCGGCAAGCAGTCGTTCTTTTTGTACCCCCGCCGCATGGGACAGGAGGACCAGTGCATCCAGGTAAGGCGTCCCCAGGCTTTGCAGCCGTCGGCTGGCGGTATTCAGTAATTCGCGGAAAGTCATCTGTTCTGTTCCCTGTTCTGCTAAGAGGCGATACCCTTGAGCATCTCTTCACGGGCGCTGACCTTCAGGGTTTCAAGGAGCTCTTCCATATCGCCCTGAATAATAGAATCAAGTTTATAGAGTGTCAGGTTGATACGATGGTCAGTCAGGCGGTTCTGGGGAAAGTTATAGGTCCTGATGCGCTCGGAGCGGTCTCCTGAACCAATCTGATTTTTCCGGGCTGCTGAACGTTCCGCATTCTTTCGCGCCTCTTCTGCCTCAAACAGCCGTGCCCGAAGTACCTTAAGGGCTTTATCCCGGTTCTTATGCTGGGATTTCTCGTCCTGACAGGATACCACCAATCCGGTGGGGATATGGGTTATCCGCACCGCAGAATCAGTGGTGTTAACGTGCTGTCCTCCCGCTCCCTGGGCCCGGAAGGTATCGATGCGCAGATCACTCTCCAGAACCTCAATATCGGTTTCCTCTGCTTCCGGGAGGACCGCCACAGTAACAGCGGAAGTGTGGATTCTGCCTCCTGATTCGGTGGCAGGGACTCTTTGTACCCGGTGTCCTCCGCTTTCGTATCGCAGGTTTTCGTAGACGTTTTTACCGCTGACGGAAAAGATGATCTCCTTGAAACCACCCAGCTCCATTTGGTTGGCATCCATTACTTCTATCTTCCAGCTCTTGTCCTCGGCAAAGCGGCTGTACATGCGGTACAGGTCTGCAGCAAAAAGAGCCGCCTCGTCGCCTCCGGTACCCGCACGGATCTCCATGATTATGTTCTTGGAATCCAGGGGGTCCCGGGGAATTATCAGCAGCTTGAGATCCTTTGTCAGCTTCTCAAGCCTCTGTTCGAGCTGCTCAATCTCTTCCTTTGCCATTTCGCGCATTTCCGGATCCGATTCCTGCGCTGCAAGTTCTTTCGCGTCCTTATATTCCTGCTCAAGTCCGAGATACTGGTTGTACGTATCGACAAGCTCGCTCACATGAGAATGTTCCTGCATAAGTTCACGGTAGCGGCGCATATCCTTCATTACGTCAGGATCAGAAATCAGGGTTTCCAGTTCCTTGTGCCGAAGGACATATTCTTCAAGTTTGTCGAACATAGGCTTTACGCTTTCTCCTTGAATCTGGGGCAGGTATAGATTACCAGTTCCATTTCATGATCGACGGGCTTGTCATACTCATGCAGGGCTTTTTGCAGTGCTTTTTGCAGTGCACAATTTCCGTTCCGGATGCAAAGAGGACAGGCACCGTTCTCCCGGTTATTTATTTCGACCTTCACGGAACAAGCATAGCAAATTTGGTCCTTTTCTGGAAGAAGGCAAGGCTTAGTCTTTAGGGTCCGACGGCGAAAGCCTGGGCGTGTATTTCTTCCTTCCCCCAAAACCAAAGAGGGAGCCGCAGATGCCTCCGAGAATATGGGCGGTCTGGGATACATCGTCTGCTGCGGTAATCAGGATAATCTCCTTCATCAGATAGAGGATAATCACCAGGATAAAGGTCAAAGGTATATCGCCGTTTTTGACATTGGTAAAGGAGGCGAGGATAATCATCATGAAGACGATGCTGGAGGCGCCCAAAAGGGCGGTATGGAAAAAGAAGGTGTTTACCAGGCCGGTAACCAGGGCGGTAAAGAATATCATCCACAACAGACGCAGCGATCCGTGCTTTTCCTCAAGGATCGGTCCAATCAAAAGGATTATCGCAAAGTTGCTCAACAGGTGTTCCCATCCCATATGGCCGACTATATGACTGACCAGCCTGATGTAAGCCAAAGGGCTGGCAAAGTCGAAATGGCCCCGGGGCAGGGCTGTAAAAAGGAGGAGCGTAAGGTTTGATCGGGTTATGGTATCAAAAAGCAGTACCATGGTAGCCAGCAGGGCGAAGGTCAGGGTTATTGGGGCGTTGTAACGAATTCGCATCATTTTATTAAAACCTCTATATCGCTGAGATTGTCCTCAAGGGAAAAAGAGATCTCTCTGAACCGGGGTCTCCTCATAAAGGGGCGAACAGGACGATAGGTCCCCCAGGGTTCTATTCCTCGCAGTGAAAAATCGATTTTTCCGTTTTCATTGGTGTCCAGGAAGGCCCGGATACCGTAGGTTCCCGGCGGAATTCCCGCAAGGAGGAACTCCTTCGTCATTCTGCCGCCTGTCTCAATGTGGATTATTGCCCCGCGGGAAAAGCCGTCCTTCTTTTCCTTGAATCCGGCTTCATCAACCATCTGCAGATAGACAGTGCCGGACTGCATACTGGTGACGTTTCCGCTCACAGTAAATAATTCGTCCCCTTGAAGTGGGGAAGTAAAGATCAAAAAAAGGCTGAGGGCGGAGAAAAACCTTGGTATGTGTTGCGAAATCATATCCGAAAAGTTTACCATAATAAATATAGGCTTCCAACTGATGCCGAAAGGCTGTTTTATTATTACCTTGAATGTATGGATTTTTTTGCTATAAGGAGGGGCATGTGACTCCCACAGTCCAAAAAGGTTTGAGTCTGCTGCAAAACGGCCGTTACGAAGAGGCGATGGAGATTTTCCTTCAGGTACTGTACGATGACCCCAAAGATCGGGATGCTCTTAAAAACATCGGCATAGCCTATACCGAACTTGGGCGTAACGAGGAGGCGGAAAAGGCTCTCTTTTACTATCTTGACCTGTATCCGGACGACGCTGAGGCCCTTGAAGGGCTTGGCTGTGCTTTTTACCGACAGAAAGTCTATTACAAAGCCTATGAGCTGCTCACCCGTGCTTCGTCCCTGCGTCCCGAAGCACCTTCCATCTACCGCAATCTGGGATTAGTCCAGCTTGCCATCGACAAGAAGGAAGAGGGGTATGAGAACCTGAAAAAGGCCCATGTAATGAACCTCTTCGACTATAAAACCGCCTATGCCTATGCCGCAGCATGTCAGAAAACCGGGCGTATAGATGAGGCCGAGGAGATCCTGACCGAGCTGCTGCAGGACTATCTGCCGGAGGAACTTGAATCCACCATACGCAAGGATCTGGAGGTGTTAAGAAAAGCACGTCTTCGTTGACCCTGACGGAAGGTGCTGATACTATCTATCCTATGGATATTCGCCGTAAGCTTTCCCGGGCCTATGGAAAGGGTGATAATGGCTCCGGTGAGAATGGAAAGGATTCTGATCAGAAGCCGGTTGTTCGTCCGGTCAGCTGGGCCCCCTTTTCGAATAGTGGGGAGAATAGCGATTCCGACAGACAGGAAAACCGGAAAAAGCCCGCCGGTAGACCTGCCGGACTTCTCAAAACCGTTAAGGACAGCGACGGAGTAAAGAAGGCGGCAAAGTTCCTGCTTTTACTCAACAAAGATGATGCTGCAAAGATCATGCGTCACTTTTCCGAGGATGAATTACTGCAGATTTCTGCGGCCATGGCAGAAGTCCGCTCAGTTACATCGGAAGAGGCAAAAAATCTTTTACAGGAATTCGGATTTCTTAAAATCCCTCCCCATACCTCAACAGGAGGAGTCGATGTCGCCTCTGCAATCCTGACAGCATCCTTTGGCAAAGAGAAGGCTGATGAGGTACTTAGAAAGGTTGTTCCTTTTGGTGGAGAAAAGCCTTTTTCGTTTTTGGAAGAGTACGAGGCTCATCAGATTTCGACTTTACTGAAGAAAGAAAGTCCCAGGGTTATAGCCCTGGTCTTGAGATTTTTATCCGCCAGGAAATCCTCGGCAGTTCTGAAATCCCTGCCGGTAACGACCAGGGTCGAGGTTGTGCGCCGTCTGGGAAGAATGGACAAAGTCGACAACGATGCCCTGGACAGGATGCAGACGGCCCTGCGGGAAAAAATTCGTTCCATGGGTAAGGTTGTTACCCAGGAAGTCGATGGACCGTCTACACTTGCAGCTATTCTCAAGCATCTTTCCCTGGACCATGAAGACAGTCTGCTCAGGGGGATTGAAGAAACCAATCCGGAACTGGGCAAGGAAATAAAGGAGAAGGTTTACACTCTGGACCTGCTGCTGAATATCTCTGACAAGGAGCTTCAGGATGTCCTGCGCACCCATCCGGATGAAGAGGTTGCCAGAATGCTGAAAGGCAGGGATATGAGGGTCAGCGAAAAGGTGCTGCATAATTTATCAGCCCGGCGCAGACAAATGGTGGAGGACGAAATAGAGCGTCTCGGCTCCATCCCCAGAAGGGAGGCGGATGAGGCGGCCAGGGAGTTTCTGGATTATCTTATGCGTCTTTCGGATCAGGGTCTGGTCCATTTTGTGGACCGGGATGAGATTATTTAGTAATCAACCCTTGAGATCGTCCCGGGGCGGAGAAAAGAAATCCAGCAAAACCGTCGGTTCATCGTAGATGCTGACCTCATGTTTCACTCCAACAGGTGCATGATACCAGTCTCCCGGGGACAAGTCCTTTTTTTGTCCGTTGACGGTAAAACATGCCTTTCCGGATACGACGTAACCCATCTGTTCATGAGCATCGTGACTGTGGGCGGGAAAACTCTTGTTGGGAGGAAAATGGTATTCCACTACCTGAAGATGTTCACCCGTATATATGTAGCGGACTACATCTCCTTCTACAGTTTCCTTACGCATCTGCCCGGCATTGAAAAAAGCTTTCCAGTTCTTTTGAGCGTTCATAAAAGTAATATATCAATGGACATTGGAAAAATATACCCCCGCACAAGCGGGGGAGAGGGGATAGGTCTTCGGCAGTTAATTATTGCACCGGTGCCAGGGCCTCTTTTTTGGGCAGTTTAACAAGAAACAGAGCAAGAAGAGCGGCGGCGGTAATCAGTCCGACAGGATAAGAGATTGTTGTGGGAAGTCTGAGTCCTTCCGGAGCCTGCAGGATATACGTTGTTACTACAGCAGTCATGAAGGTAGCCGGAGCTGTCGCCAGCCAATGGAAGCGCCTGTTGACTGCAAGGTATGCAGCAGCCGCCCAGAGAACAATGGTAGCCAGGGTTTGATTGGACCAGGCAAAGTAACGCCATATAATGGAAAAATCGATAAAGGTCAGAATAAAGCCGACACCCAGCAACGGCAGAGCCAGCATGAGCCTGTTCTTAATCGGTGTCTGATCAAGGCTGATTGAGTCTGCAACGGTGAGCCGGGCAGAGCGGAAGGCTGTATCGCCTGAGGTTATGGGACAGGCAATTACCCCCAGTATTGCGAGGATTCCGCCTATTGCGCCAAGCAGACCGATGGAGACGCGGTTGACCACAAGGCCGGTGCCTCCTTCCGCAAGAGTTGCTTGAAGACCAGCTATTCCTCCGTTAAAAAAGGTCATGGCCGCAGCGGCCCATATCAGGGCAATGATTCCTTCCCCTACCATGGCGCCATAGAAGACTCTGCGGCCGTACTTCTCGTTTGCAAGACAGCGGGACATTATGGGGGACTGAGTGGAGTGAAACCCGGAAATGGCCCCACAGGCAATGGTGATAAAGAGCATCGGCCAGATAGCAAGCCCCGAGGGGTGCATGTTCGAAAGGGTAATCTCAGGGATCGGCATGGCACCAAAAATCAGCGCACCGCCGATTCCAATCGCCATAATCAGCAGGACTGCCCCGAAAACCGGATAAAAGCGGCCTATTAATTTGTCTACAGGAATAACTGTCGCCAGAAAATAGTAGGCCAGGATCAGAATAAGCCAGAACTTCTCCTGGGCGAATATTCCGGTCATCCCAAGGTTGGCAAGAAGCCCCGCCGGACCATACATGAAAACTGTGCCGACAAGGACCAGAAGAACGACAGAAAAGACCCGCATAACCATCCGGATCTTGTCGCCCAGGTAAAACCCTACGATTTCGGAAACACTTTTCCCGTCATGACGGATCGAGAGCATTCCGGAAAAGTAATCATGTACTCCTCCCGCGAATATGGTTCCCAGAACGATCCAGAGAAAGGCTGCAGGACCGAAAAGAGCTCCCATGATGGCGCCGAATATCGGTCCGAGGCCAGCTATGTTTAAAAGCTGGATTAGGAAGATCTTGTACCAGGGCAGCTCGACGTAATCGATACCGTCCGCTTTTGTTACTGCGGGGGTTTTTCTGGACGGATCGACCCCGAACACTTTGTCGACAAAGGCTCCGTAAATAAAGTAGCCTCCGATCAATACACCCAGGGAAAGTAAAAAGCTTATCATTCGATAACCTCCTTTGGAGTTGAAATATGGGGCATTTTAGTTGGTGCATATACGTGCGTGGGGTGAATAAGAACGAAATGTCGAAAATCCGGTATGAAATACTCGAAGAAACCGATGTTTACAGATTCAGTCGCCTGCGGAATTCCCCTATATGGCTCCGGGACACGGGAATCAGCTCATCAGTACCGCTCAGGCGCAGCATGAAGGTATTGTTGACCCACAGATCTATACGCTCCACCAGAGATATATTCACGATATAACTGCGATGGCAATGGATAAAATCCGGATGGGTCAGCTGGTTTTCAACCTGCCAGAAGGCGCCGTGATAGGAAAACTCGCCCCTGCGGCTTACAATACGGACCTCCTTGCCCTGTGCCTCGACAAAGATAATCTCCTGCTGTTTAAGGGGGACGATGGTCTCCCCGGCGTAAAGAGGGATGGGTTTGTGCTCTCTCTGCCGAGGTGTACTCAGTCGGTTTATAAGACGTTCGAGGTCGGCTACAGAGGGCTGTCGATTTTTAAGGCGACCGAGGGTGTTGTGGAGACGTTCCTGGGAGACAGGTTTTACCAGATAGTCGAGGGCATTGACCTCGAAGGCCTGAATAGCGAATTCGTCATAGGCCGTCTGGAAGATTATTACAGGAGGGCTTTGCTGTTTACAGATTTCCCGGGCCGCTTCTATTCCACTTTTTCCGGGCATCTGTATATCCAGAAACAACAGATCAGGTTTTAAGTCCCGTGCAAGCTCAACCGCGGCGAATCCGTTTTCTCCCTCTCCCACAATATCCATACCTCCTGCCTCTTCCAGGAGAAACCGCATCTCTTCCCGGGCCAGGGGTTCGTCGTCCACAATCAGAACCCGCACATCAGGCTCCAATCATTAGTGACGATTGAACGGGAATAGTGAATTCCACTGTGGTGCCTTCTCCTGGAACGCTTGTGATATGCAGTCCCCGGCCGTATAGATACTCCAGCCGTTCATTGACGTTTCGCAATCCGATATTGTCGCTGTGTTTATCCCGGTTTAAAGCGCAACTGACTTTGCCGCGATCCATTCCGATGCCGTTGTCTCGAACCTCGAAGCAGATGGAACCCCCTTTTTGCCGGGCAGAAAGCCATATTGTGCCTCCCTGGAGTTTTCCGGATATGCCGTGTTTAACTGCGTTTTCTACGATCGGTTGAAGGGTCAGGGGAGGAAGCGGAGTGCTCTTCGGAGCATCAATGGCGTACTCAATTGATATTTTGTCGCCAAAGCGGGTCTTTTCTATTTCCAGGTACGAGCGTATATATTTTAGCTCTTCTTCCAGAGGAATCCGGGTGTCGGGTTTTTTCAGGGACCGGCGCAGCAGTTCACTTAAGGAAATCAGAAGCGCTCTGGCTTGCTGGGGTTTTGTCCGTATAAGTGAAGTAATGGTGGTCAAGGCATTGAAGAGAAAATGGGGTCGTATCTGGCTGTGAAGAGCCTGCAACTCTGCTGTTGCCAGCAATTCCGACTGCCGTTGGAGTTCACTGACTTCGATCTGAGTAGAGAAAAGAGTCGCCAGCCCGAGGGCGACTTCGATATCTACGGAATTTACTGTCCTGCGGCCGGTACGGTAGAGTTTAAGGGTACCGATGGTCTGGCCTTTAATCTTTAATGGAACAATTACAGCAGAGGAGAGGGGGCACCCATATTCCGAACAGCTGATCTCTTCTTTGGTGTGGGCAACACGATAGCTTCCGCTCTGAATAACCTCCCTCGTAAGACTCGTCCGCAGGGGCTCCAGGACTTTGTGGTGATTTTCGCCTGCTCCTTTGTGGGCCAGGCACTTTTCTCTGTCCGTCAGGGAAACCGCTGAAACCTTGAGGTTTTTTAGAATTATTGACGCCGCCATTGCTGCTGTTTCCGGAGTAAAACCGGTGTGCAGAAACTCGGTGGTTTCCCTTGCGGTGGACAGTACCCGGTGGGATTGTTTGGCGGCGATGCGTTCTTCTTCGTGGAAGGCGTCCTCGGAAACAGCGATGAACATGCCGATGCCTACAGCGTTTCCCAGAACCATTGGAAGTGCAATTATCTGAACAAGCTGAAAGGCATCAGCAAACGGCCGGGCGATCAGAAGGATCAGAACCATTTGGATTAGTTCGGCCGTTGCCCCCCATCGGGCGGCGAATAGCCATTTCTTTTCGGCCTTGCGGAAGCGGAAACTGAAAAGGCCGGCAATAACCCCCTCCGTAACAGTGGACACCATACAGGCTACAGAAGTGAACCCGCCTATGTCGATGGACCAGCGGTGCAGTCCGGCAAGCACGCCGGAGCTGATTCCTACCAGGGGTCCGCCAAGCAGTCCGCCTACGAATACTCCGACAACCCGCGCATTTGCAAGAGCCCCCATGATTGGTATTCCCGTATAGGTACCCAGGATACCGATGCCGGAAAAAAACAGAACCAGAATAACGATATCCCGGGGCTGCGGATGAGTAGCAAGGACCATGCGCTTAAGAACTTTAATTCTTGTCAGCAAAAAAGCAAAGAAAAGAATCAAGCCTCCCTGACTGACCAGGTTGCGCAACAGTATGATTATCTGGTTATCGAAGTGCATAAAACTACCGGATCCAGAATACAACAAAGCATAAGGGTGCTCAAGCACCAACCTTCTTGAGAATCACGGTAAAAGATAGTACTATACATGCAGTAAAGTGACTTCGGCTCTGATTGCCCGAAGAGTATTTACAAGAAGTTTTATCCTTTGGAGGATAGGTTGTATGGTCGGCCGCAATGAGTTTTTCTCCGTACCTATAGGACAGACTTTAGTTGAGCAAGGGGAACTAAGTAAAGAACAGGTTGATCAGGTCCTGCAACGGCAGAAAGACGGCGATAAACGCCTGTTTGGCGAGATAGCTGTGGATATGGGCTATATTGATCTTTTAACAGTGATCCGCTATCTGGAAGCCGAAGACAGGGGAGAGTAGCAACGTCGGCCCTCTTTGTTCTACAAAGGTCACTGGATGTTGCAGGTGATGGTAAATCTGACGCCTTTGCCGTTCCTGTCACTCTCTGTCTGTAGAGTGCCGTCCAGTTGATGCACCAGGGAATCTACCAGTTTCAAACCCAGTCCATGTGTGTCTTTTACAGTTATGGATTCCGGCAGACCAGGACCGTTATCCTCGTAAATAAGATGCATCTTTAAATCTGTATTCAATACATGCAGGCCGATGTACCCTTCTTCCACATCATTAAACGCGTATTTCATTGAATTGGTGACCAGTTCATTGATGATAATCCCGAGGGGTGACAGGACTTTTGGACTAAGAAACACGTTATCGACCTTAACATCGAAAGTGACTCGCGGAATCGGTGGAAATATACTTCTTATTCTTCCAACCAAAGGGGGAATAAAATCCCTGGCATTCAATTCACTGTAGTTTTCTGAATGGTACAGTTGTTCATACAATACCATCATGATCTGCAGCCGGCGGGCCGCGTCGGTGATAATATCCCTGCTGGTTTTATCTTCCAGCGAATGGGCCTGGATGGACAGGAGACTGTGGGTGGTGTTCATGTTGTTTTTTATTCTATGGTGTGTCTCCTTCAGAAGCAGTTCCTTTTCCGTAAGCAGGTCCTGAAGCTGCTGTCTGCTTTTTCGTAAATCGTCCTCGATTTTTTGTCGTTTAAGAGCAATGGAGGCCTGCCGCACAAAGGCTTCAATGGTTTCGCTGTTCTGTATCTCATTCCCATTTTTCAGTAAAAAAGTAGCGGTGGCATAAATCTCTCTGTCTACCACAAAGGCGATTCCGTATATACTACCAATCTGAAATATTTTCTCAATAGTGGAACCAATCGTCTTTGGGATGCCTCTAAAGGTGAGTTCGTGAAGTCCCCCGGTGAATTTTTCAAGTTTTCCTGTCGCCAGATCTAAAAGAGATGAATTCATTGTGTAAGTATTCCCGACGGGATTGATTCCGAGGAGGGCTGTCAGCTTTTCATACCTGTCTCCGACCCCCAGAAGGGCTTCTGTGGTCAAAATACCGCGTTCCTGATTAACCGAGTTAACCGTGATGTATGAATCAGGGGTCAGAGAGTAGAGGCACTCCCCGATGTAGGTATACATGTCGCGGTTCACCGCTGTATCGATGAATTGAACGGCTGTCTCAGCAAGGAACCGGATGTTTTTCAGCTGTCCCTGCCTTGATTGTTCTACCAGCTCCCTCTCTTTGTTTTCATTCTTCAGCCTTTGATGGGCATTGAACAGTTCAAACGCCATGTTGATGGATTCGAGTAATACGAATTCCCCGGTATACTTCAGAACATATCCGTATCTGGCGATTCCTTGTACCTTGTTGACGGTTTCCTGCTCTTCGTGACTGGTGCAGAAAACAACAGGAAGATCCCTCAGTCTAAGAATACCTTCAGCAGCAGCAGCTCCGTCCATCTTTCCGGGTCCCAGATCTATATCCATAAGGACAAGATCTATTGAGCCGTTCTTGTGTACTGCGTTGATTGCCTTTTCTCCGCTATCCGTAACCAGGACTTGGTAGCCGTTTTCTTCGAGGACAGTCTTCTCCGTCGCGGCGATGATAGCTTCATCTTCCACAAGGAGGATTGTTTTTTGTTCAATAGCCATTGGTTTCCTTTCGCAGTTTCGGATACCCTGCCCGATTCGGGATTTCAGAATCTTTACCTCTGGTACAATTATAGCTGTTTACGGGCATTTTACAAATAGTCTGACCGGGTATGTAACAAATCTTGACACCCCTTCAAGTTCGCCTGTACTATGCTAATCCTATGACAGGCAACGAACTACGAAGCAAATATCTTGAATTCTTTAAGCGCCATGGACACGCGATCATATCCGGCGCAAGTCTTATACCGGAAAATGATCCTACGGTTCTCTTTACCACCGCGGGAATGCACCCCCTCGTTCCTTACATTCTCGGAGAACCTCATCCGGCGGGCCCGCGGCTTACGGATGTGCAGAAGTGTATCCGCACCGGTGATATCGATGCCGTAGGGGACCCCAGCCATCTTACATTTTTTGAGATGCTGGGAAACTGGTCTCTGGGGGACTACTTCAAAGACGAAGCCATCCGGATGAGTTACGAGTTTTTGACAGCGCCCCAGTGGCTTGGCATAAGCCCTGATAAGCTGAGCGTTACAGTCTTTGCCGGAGACGATGATGCGCCCCGGGATGAGGATTCGGCCAAAGTATGGCGCTCTCTGGGTATCCCTGAGGAGCGTATCTACTATCTGCCGAAAGAGGATAACTGGTGGGGTCCCGCCGGCCAGACCGGCCCCTGCGGGCCGGACAGCGAGATGTTCATGGACACCGGCAAGGAGTCCTGCGGTCCTGATTGCCGGCCCGGCTGCCACTGCGGCAAGTACTTTGAGGTCTGGAACGATGTTTTTATGCAGTACAACAAGCAGGCCGACGGAAGCTATGCAAAGCTGCAGCGGACGTGTGTTGATACCGGCATGGGAATCGAACGGACAATTACCATTCTGCAGGGTAAGGCTTCGGTATATGAGACCGAACTTTTTACCCCGATTATAGAGAAGATTACGGAGATCTCCGGCATTGCCTATGGAGGCGGAGACGAGGCCGACACCTCAATCCGCATCGTTGCGGACCACGTAAAAACCGCCACCTTTATCATCGGCGATCCCAGAGGGGTTACCCCCTCCAACCTTGGACAGGGGTACATCCTGCGCCGGCTTATTCGCAGGGCGAGTCGTCACGGCCGCAAGCTCGGAATCGAAGGAGCTTTTTTGGCCCGGCCTGCCCAGGTAGTTATAGAGATGTACCGGGAGGTCTACCCCGAGCTTGGCGAGAAGATGGATTTTATCCTGAAGGAGCTAACCTCGGAGGAGGAGAAGTTCCTCAGGACCCTGCAGAAAGGTGAGCACGAGTTCGAGAAGCTCCTGCCGAGTCTGGAGAAGAATCCCAAACGGCAGATACCGGGACGTCTCGCTTTCAAACTCTACGATACCTACGGCTTTCCGGTGGAGATTACCGAAGAGCTCGCCGCTGAGCACGGATTTACCGTTGACCGCGAGGGTTTTGACGCGGCCTTTGCAAAGCATCAGGAGGCATCAAAGAAAGGAGCGGAAAAGACTTTCAAGGGCGGGCTTGCCGATCAGTCCGAGCTTACGACCAGGCTGCATACGGCAACCCACCTGCTGCACAAGGCCCTGCGTACGGTTCTGGGCGAACATGTCGGCCAGAAGGGGTCCAATATAACTCCGGAACGGCTGCGCTTCGACTTTTCCCATCCGGATAAAATGACTCCCGAAGAGATCAAGGCCGTCGAGGACATGGTGAACGAGCAGATCAAACGGGACCTGGCGGTTACCATGGAGGTAATGACCCTGGAGGAGGCTAAAAGAACCGGAGCCCTGGCTTTCTTTGGCGACAAGTACGAGGAAAAGGTCAAGGTTTACACTATGGGGGACTATTCAAAAGAGGTCTGCGGCGGCCCCCACGTAAGCCATCTGGGAGAACTGGGGCACTTCAAGATTCAGAAGGAACAGTCCTCTTCCGCCGGGGTCCGCAGGATCAGGGCGGTGCTGGAACCGGCGGAGTAGTGGAATAATTCTGAAAAAAAACAGCCGGATTTTTGATGAAACCCGGCTGTTTTAACGTATTTTATACTTTCAATTGGCGCACTGCTTCAGCTATGTGACCAGAGGAAAGACCGAATTTGTTCAGCAGTTTGTAATAATCACCGCTTTCTCCGAACGAGTCGTTTATGCCAAGTGAAGCGAACAGAATGTATTTTCGGTTTGATAGCAACAGGTGAGCGAGTTCATACCCAAGTCCGTTCTTTTTTTGATGATTTTCAACAACAATAAGCGCTCCGGTGCGGGCAGTAGATTCAAGAATTGCTTTCTGATCGTAAGGCTTGATGCTGTACATATCAATTATCTCGGCATCGATGCCTTCTTCGAGAAGGATTTCTGCTGCTTCCAGTGCCTGAAAAACCATGTCTCCGTAACAGGCAATAGTGACGTCTTTTCCGTTTCTGATTGTCTTACTGCCGCCGATGACAAATTTTTCACCTTTATCATAGATATCAAATAATGGATCCCGCATAAGCCGAGTAAAAACCGGGCCACGAGTGGTCATGGCAATCTCTAACGCGGCAGCTGCCGCTGCAGTATCTGCAGGGACCAAGACTTTCATGTTTGGCAGGGTACTCATGTTGGCAATATCTTCGGTTGCCTGATGAGTGGCACCGTCAATCGCGGCTGTTAATCCGCCGTGTGAGGAGAGGATCTTAACGTTCAGATTTGGATAACAGATGAAGGATCTGATTGCTTCCAAAGCCCGCATTGTGATGAATACGCCATATGAAGAGGCCACCACAGTACGTCCGCCGGAGGCGATTCCAGCAGCGGTGGAAAACATCCCCATTTCTGCAATGCCAAGGTTAAAATACCTGTCAGGGTATTTTTCACCAAAAAGGAATGTATATGTTGAATGACCGACATCAGCCTCCAGGACAACAAAATCATTTTCCTGAGCACCATATTCTACAAGCCGGTCACTGAATGACCGCCGTGTCGGAATTTTAGCTGCCATTGGTTTCATGCGGCCCCTCCTTCCAGTTCTTGCATGGCCCGTTCGAATTGTTCCTGGTTCGGAGCTTTTCCATGCCAGTAATAGTCGTCTTCCATGAAGCTTACTCCTTTACCCTTTATAGTGTAGGCAATGATGCAGACTGGTCCCTCTTGGTAATCTCTGGCAGTTTCAAGAGCGGAAACAATTTCCTCCATATTGTGACCGTCAATTTTCCAGGTCTTCCACCCGAAAGCCTCAAATTTCTTATCGATAGGTTCAACCGGCATTATGTCGTCTGAGCGGCCGTCATTCTGAATCTTATTGCGGTCAACAATTGCTACAAGGTTATTGAGGCGATACTTGTTTGCGGTTTGTGCAGCCTCCCAGACTATTCCTTCGTTCAGTTCACCGTCTCCAAGTAGTGTGTATACCTGGTAATCATTTCTTTTTGCAATCTTTTCATCTAAGGCGATTCCGACAGCAGATGCGAACCCCACTCCTAGCGACCCAGATGTCATATCGATACCTGGTGTCTTAATAACCGGATGTCCCTGAAGTAAACTTCCATATTGCCGTAAAGTATCAAGTTCTTCCAAACCAAAGTAGCCCTTCATTGCCAAAACGGCATAGAGGGCAGGGCAGGCATGGCCCTTTGATAGAACAAATCTGTCTCTCCCATCCCATTTTGGTTCATGTGGATTTATCTTCAGTATGTGGTAGTATAGTGCCGCAATAATATCAGCTTCCGAGAAAGACCCACCGATATGACCTGACTGGGCTGTATACACCATCTTGAGTACATGGGTACGTATTTCGCAGGCCTTTGATTGCAGCAATGTAATTGTGTCTTTGTCCATATTCTTTTGAATGCTCCTTTAACTTCTGAAGTGTTGAGACTTAGTCCATGTGTGATCCACCGTTAATATCAATTTCTTCACCGGTTATGTATCCCGCTTCTTCAGATGCCAGGTAACAGACAGCAGCGGCGATTTCTTCCGTCGTTGCCAACCGCTTGCATGGAATATCAGCTGCCATTTTTGCCTGTTCCTCGAGACTCTCTAAGCCCCCACGAATATCTGTGGCAGCTAATCCTGGAGCAACTGAGTTTACTGTTATGCCGTAATGGGCAACTTCTCTGGATAAAGCCTTCGAAAAAGCGAGGATTCCAGCCTTTGCGGCCGAATAATGGGCTCCACCAAAGACTCCTCCTCCTCTTTTTGCTGAAACGGAGCTCATATTGACTATGCGGCCGTAGCCGTTTTTAATCATCGTTGGGAGCGCGTCTTTTGAAAGAAAAAAAGTACCCTTGAGATTTACAGAGATAATTCGGTCAAAGTCTTCTTCTGTTGTATCAAGTACGGTAACCGGCTGCGTAATACCTGCGATGTTGGCAAGAATGTCCAGTTTTTCCCAGGAAGAATAGATATCTTTCAGGATCAGCTCTCTGTCATCGGCGGAAGTGATGTCAAGCTTCCCAGCTTTTGCTTTCCCACCTTTGTTTATGATCTCCTGGGCAACCTTTTCGGCTCCCTGCAGATTGATATCACCGACATAAACTTTGGCCCCAAGGCTCGCAAGTGCCAGTGCGACTGATCTTCCAATACCACGGGCTGATCCAGCGCCCGTGACGAGCGCAGTTTTTCCAGATAAATCGAACATACCCTTCACTCCTTTTATAGTTTTATTGCATCGTTGTCAGAGCTCATTCTAAAAACTATAAATGTAGGATATCCCATATTTAGGTTTTGTCAAGATTAAATGTAGGATTTTATCTTGTTTGATGAAAGATTTTGAATTGACCTAACTGGCAAATCTGCATACAATCTTTTTGTGGCCTTAACTTTGAATCAGATAGATCGTGCTCATATCAGTGATGCGGTGCTAAAAGAACTCCTTGATCAATTGATAAGCGGTGCTCTCAAGGTTGGTGACCGGTTGCCTTCAGATGCAGAAATCGCAGAACAGATAGGCGCCGGGCGCAATTCCGTCCGCGAGGCCATGAAGGTTCTGCAGGTTCTCGGATTCGTAGAACGTCGTCAGGGTGACGGCAGTTATATTTCTGCGGGTGGTTCAAATGCTTTTGAAATATTATTATTCGCTCTGATTGCCCGCATTCAGGAACCGCACGAACTTGTAGAATTGCGTAAGGTTTTTGAGGTTGGAGTAGTGGAGCTGTTGATTTCAAGAATAAGTGATGATCGGATCAAGGAGCTCGAAATTCTGTCTGATAGGATAGAGAAACTACAGGATAAGGATCCATTTTCCATTGACGAAGCGGTTCAATGTGATATTGATTTTCATACGGCAATTGTGGAATCAACTGGGAATCAGGCACTTATGGCCCTTGCAAATGTAATCATGCGGCTTGTAAAGAGTTCGATGCGGAACCATCTTTCTGACAGGGAAGGCTTTTCCGATGCCATCCGTGGACACAAGGATACCCTCAAGGCCTTAAAAGACCGTGATAGAAAAAGTGCTATTGAGGAAATTAATCGGTCCTTTGATATCTGGCAGAAATTTATTCGTATTTAATTGTAAAAAACAATCCTATAATAATCGAAAGAATCAATCTTATCTCTAATTTCTTTAATAGATAAGAGCACCTGTGCTAAGAAATTCCAATAAATACTAAAATTTAGTCTTGACAGCTGTTAAATATGGGATATCCTACTTATTATGAATGGTGATACTAATATTACCGTAAATTTCTAAGGAGGATGAGATGAAAAAGATACTCATGGTTATGATGGCAGGGATAATTGCTGCCGGAATGATTTTTGCTGGCGGTCAGGGAGAAAATGGAACGGAAGGTCCTTTGACATTGACCTTAGGACATGGCGCGGCTCCGTCGAATCCCAGGCACACTGTAGCTATTGAGATGGCTGCATGGATTGAAGAGAAATC
Organism: Marispirochaeta sp.; assembly: GCF_963668165.1. NCBI lineage: Bacteria > Pseudomonadati > Spirochaetota > Spirochaetia > Spirochaetales > Spirochaetaceae > Marispirochaeta > Marispirochaeta sp. The sequence continues at coordinate 2,398,770 of NZ_OY764209.1, forward strand.
TGAAGGAACACTATTGCTCGATGTTGTACCCAGTGAAACCCTCGGGAATGACAGGCAAATGGCGGAAGCTGTCTCCATGGGGACCCTGGATTTGAGCATAAACTCTCAGGGACCGGTAGCGACATACAATGAGAAAATGTCCGCTGTGGGGATGCCCTTCCTTTTTGAGAAACCCGAGAATGCCTACAGTGTTTTGGATGGAGATATCGGTAAGGAACTGGCTGAACCGTTGATTGCTCAAGGGATCAGGGTTCTATCCTATTGGGATAATGGTTTCAGACACATTACTAACAACGTGCGTCCTATTCAGAACCCGGAGGACCTTAAAGGATTGAAAATAAGGACCCCGGAAGATGAGATTACACTCGCGATATTCAAGACCCTTGGTGCTAATCCGGCCCCTCTTGCTTTTGGTGAACTTTACTTAGCATTACAGCAGGGAGTTTTTGACGGACAGGAAAATCCAGTTACCAACATCTACTTCTCCAATCTCCATGAAGTTCAGAAATTCTTATCCCTTTCTAACCATAAATATGAGATGTGTCCTCTCATTGTATCAGAATCAGTTTGGAAAACCCTTTCCGATTCTCATAAATCTATCCTTAGCGAAGCAGCTCTTCGATTTGCCAAAATGCATCGCCAGGAGAACAATAAGCTCCAGAACGAATTGCTTGGAGAGGTTAAAGCATCCGGTGTGGCGGTAAACACCGCCGATGTTCCCGCATTGCGTGATGCCACTGCATCAGTATATGACCAATTCAGACCGAAATTTGGTTCTGGTTTTATCGATCGACTGGTAAAAGCCGCGTCCGGTAAATAGTAACATAACAAAGAAATATGGGCGGGTCACCGACGGGATGATATAATACTCGTGAGGAGACCCGCTCACCTTTTCTTCAGAATACCGGAAGGAGCCGTCATGAAAGGTTTTGCACATAAGTCATTAGATAAACTGGCAGCTATTGAAGAGTACGTACTTCTTTTAACTGGTATTGCTCTTGTTGTCGTGGTTGCGTTGGGAGTTGTTTTTAGATACATAATTCGTGCTCAGCTGACCTGGGCTTATGAGCTTTCAATCCTGCTTTTTATTTGGGTATCTTTTCTCGGAGCGAGTGTAGGTACCAGACAGCATGCACATATAACTTTTGATTTCCTTATTCGTCTTTTTCCTCCCGGATGGAATAAATGGCTAATGGTTCTGGGAAATGTGATAGTTCTTCTCATTTCCATAGCTGGGATAGCTTTGGGCTATGTAATCTTTTTGCGAACTATGGGCCAGAGTTTTCAAACTCTCCCGTTGTCCCGGGGATGGATGTATCTGGCTTTGCCGGTTGGCTTTCTTTTTATTGCGATTCATATAACTGAGAACATATTGAAACTGTTGCTCAACCCCACGATTGATTCGCCTGATCTGACAGTGAACGGGAGAGAGAAATGACATTGCCTCTATTGATTATTTTTGGATTATTACTGGTTGCCCAAGTTCCGATTGCCATGGCTCTGATTGGTTCGGCTGTAGGTGCTGTTGCTTTCTTTAGCCGTATTCCGGTGGAGGCAGTTTTTCATCGTATGACCGGGGGGCTTGATTCTTTTGTTCTGCTGGCGATCCCTTTTTTTATACTTGCAGGTAATCTAATGAATACAGGGGGAATAACGGAGCGAATTTTTAAGTTTGCCAATCTTCTTGTAGGAAGAATCCCCGGTGGACTTGGTCATGCAAACGTGGTGGCTAGTATTATCTTCTCCGGGATGTCCGGTTCTGCGGTTGCCGATACTGGGGGGCTTGGCGCTATAGAAATGGAGGCCATGAAAAATGAGGGGTTTTCTCCAGAGTTTTCCGGTGCAGTTACCGCTGCTTCTGCGACTATAGGACCAATAATCCCTCCAAGTGTTCCCATGGTCGTGTACGGTGTAATGGCGGAAGTATCCATTGGTGCATTGTTTATGGCCGGGTTTGTTCCCGGCTTGTTGATGGGATTATGCACCATGGTTTTGATTTTTTTTATGGCTTTACGACGTGATTATCCACGTTTGGACAAGTTTCACTTTAAGAAAATGCTGCGGGCTTTTGGCGACGCATTATTTGCGTTGCTTACTCCAGTCATTATCATTGGCGGTATTCTGCTCGGAATTTTTACTCCGACAGAAGCTGCAGTAGTTGCAGTTTTATACGCTTTGTTCTTAGGGTTTGTGGTGTACAAGGAACTGACACTGCGAAAGTTGTATAGAATTATGGTCGATAGTATGGTGACCACAGCAACAGTAACCATGATTATTGCCGCCGCAGCTTCATTCTCATGGATACTTGCCAGACAGGGAGTTCCTACCCAAGTTGCTCGCTGGTTGACCTCCATGGATGTTCCTTTGTGGATATTTTTACTGCTGTTTAATGTTTTCTTCCTGTTTATCGGGACGTTTATGGAAGCTTTATCCGTTCTTGTTATCGCTGTACCGGTTCTGGTCCCTGCGATGAAGGTAATGGGACTCGACCCGCTTCATATGGGGGTTGTACTTGTTCTGAATCTGATGATCGGGCTTATAACACCACCAGTAGGGATGTCCCTCTTTGTCACCAGTAAAATTGGAAACATCCCTCTGGAAAATTTATATAAGGAGGTAATGATATTTATAGTTCCTCTGATTGTGGTCCTCCTGATTTCCACATATATGCCGGATCTGATATTGTGGCTGCCACGATTAGTAGGCTTTGGTAGCTAACAGAATTTTTTGCAGCCTACAATTACCAATACAATCATAGGCTGTTATTTTTCGCTGAACCCTTCGTTGCCAGTTGCCCGCAGGCCGCGTTTACGCCCCTGCCTTTGCGGTGGCGCAGGACAACCGTAAGTCCCAGGTTCTCCAGCTCCTCGCGAAACCAGTTCACCCTTTTTGCGTCCGGCTCTTCCAGAGGTAGGACCTTACCCTGGGGCAGTTTGACAGGCGCCATGCCGTCTGCCGGGTTCCAGGGGATCAGGTTGATATTGCAGCGCAGGCCATGCGCAAATTTCCGGACCAGCATCGGGTCCTCTTTGCGGTCGTTGACTCCCTTTAACAGAACATATTCCAGGGTGATTCTGCGGCCCCCGGCCTGCTGATATGCCATAAGAGCCTCTTTAAGCCTGGGTAGAGGGTTTTTGTGTTCCACGGGCATAAGTGCCTCTCTTGTGGCCGGATCGGCGCTTACAAGGCTTGCGGCCAGCCGTACCTGGGGGTGGTCTGTTCCAAGGCTGCGGATTCCGTCTATGATTCCGGAGGTGCTGACGGTAAAGCGGCGCTGTCCCATGTTGCGGCCTTCCGGATGGGTCAGAACCTGTACTGTTTTTGAGACCTGGTCATAGTTGTTAAAGGGTTCGCCCATCCCCATAAACACGATATTGTCTATGCTCCGCTCAGCTGCGGTTTCAAGCAGGTAAAGCTGCCCGATTATCTCGGCAGCATCAAGGTTGCGGATAAATCCCATGGTGGCGGTTTTGCAGAAACGGCAGCCCATGGCACAGCCGACCTGGGTAGAGAGGCAGGCAGTCAGACGGTCCGCGGTGTCTCTCAGCAGTACGGCTTCAATCAGGGCCCCGTCATTCAGTTTAAGGCGAATCTTTGTTGTGCCGTCAGCTGCCTCTTCGGCAGTGTCAATTCCGGCAGGGAGAATAGTGTGTTCAGCTTCCAGTTTCTGCCTGAGGCCCTTTGGCAGGTCGGTCATTTCATCGAAATCTCTGCTGCCTTTCTGGTGGATCCAGGAGAAAATCTGCTGCCCCCGAAAGCCCGGTTCCGACCCCAGGGTATGGGAAATCTCCCGGGGAAGGGAGGCAAGCAGGGAGGACATGAGCTTATCTGCCGAGACGCAGGGTATCCAGCATGTTGGAAACGTATGCGTTACGGATTCCCAGGCGCTGAAAGCTGGTCAGAATTTCGATCGCTTTTTCTTTTTCTCCGAGTTCCAGATGACAGTCGGCAATTTCGGTATAAAGCCGGTGGTTTTTTGGATCGTTCTTAAGCAGCCCGTGAAGGCTGTCGATGGCGTCCTGGAAATTCCCCCGGGCTTTGTTGATAAGAGCAAGTCCAAGAATCGCGTAGGCATCAAACTCGATGTTCAGGGCCCGCCGGTAATACTCTTCTGCCTTGTCAAAATCACCCAGATGGCGGAAGGAGTCACCTGCGCGGGTCAGGATTACCTTGTTTCGCGGATCCTTCTGTAGAATCCTCTGCCAGTACTCCAGGGACTCTTCGTGATGGTCCAATCCCCGGTAGCAATCGGCCATGCCGAAAAGGGCGTAGAAGTTGTTCGGCTCCTGCTCAAGAGCCTTACCGAAATAGATCAGCCCCTTTTCGTAGGTTTTCAACTTGCGGTGACAGTTTCCAAGGGATGTAAGAACCCGGATATCCACATTTTCCTGCTTGACTTCAAGCATTTTTTCCCAGTATTGCAGGGCGTCTTCGTATTCCCGGAAATCATAATGCAGGTGCCCCAGGCCGATCAGGGCATAGGGGTTGTTCTCTTCCATTTCCAGGACTTTAAGATAGATCTCCTTGGAACGTCTGAAGTCCCTTACCTTGCGGTAGGCATCGGCAACCCGGGTCAAAACGGTAACATTGCTGGAGTCATGTTCCAGGTAGCGCTCCCAGATATCGATGGCATTGGAATACTGATGCAGCGCCTTGTAGCAATCCGCCAGACCGAACAGGGCGTAATTATTCCCTGGATGGGAGGCCAGGCACAGCTGGTAGTATTTAATTGCGTCCCGGTGACGGTTTTTCTTGCGGGCGGCGTCCCCAAGTCCAACCAGGGCGTAATTATTGTTATCGTCCATTTCGAGTATCCGATTGAAACAGACAATGGCATCTTCTATAAGATTCTCTTTCAAAAGCTGGTATCCGCGTTTTGAAAGCTCTGATATCTCGTTGAGCCGTTCTTCCTCAGCCTGCTGTTCGGGTGTGAGCTCTTTGATATCTTCGTTGTTGTCGCTCATGGATTTGTTTACCCCTCTTCTTTTAACCATTTACGTACGATTGATGACATTGTTTCTATCAACGCATCCCGTTTCTCCGGAGCCGGAGCAATCCAGTACATCCGCAATGCGTCAACGTGTCTATTCTGTTGTTCATAATACCGGCCGATCCTGATCAGACCGTCTGAATAGCTGGTAGTAAGAAAGATCCGTTTTGCCAGTTCAATTTCACCTCGATTGAACAATTCGTTGCCTTTGCGAATAAGTGCTGTCCGCTGCTGGCTGTCCAGGCGGACCTTCTTTTCTGTCGCAACCTTTATAAAACCATCAGCCGGTATAAGCTCAAGTGCCTTCTCTTTGTTCATCAACGGCAAAACCCGCTATTTTTACTATAGTAAAATCACAAGGTAAAATCAATATAATACACCTAAACAAGTATTAAAATAATCAAAATTCTCCAAAGATACCTGTTTTCAGGGCTTATTCGTGGAGAGATCCTTTGGTTGAGGCAGGGGTTCCGGTTCTTCTCCCGAAGGATTGGCCGAGGGCCTTTCCAAGTGCCTTAAACAAAGCCTCAGCCATGTGGTGACTGTTGTCTCCATAGCGGCAGTCTGCGTGCAGGGTTAAGCCGCCCCGGGAGGAAAGAGCAATAAAAAACTCCCGTACCAGGCACAATGGGAAATTTCCGGCGTATTCCTGGGGAAAATCAGCACTGAACACCAGAAAAGGGCGGCCTGAGGCGTCTATTGTGACTTCACTCAAGGCATCATCCATGGGGATCACCGCATGTCCGAAACGTTTGATTGATCCGTAACTCAAAACGGCTTCCTTCAGGGCATCTCCCAGAACAAGTCCCGTGTCCTCTACAAGGTGATGAGGATCGACATCGATATCTCCCGAGGCACTGAGCTTGAGAAAAAACCCGCCGTGGAAGGCCATGGATGTAAGAATATGGTTAAAAAAGGGAACAGGAGTATCTATTTCCGGTATAGTTCCGTTGTCCAGATCGAGGAGAAGTTTTATCTGCGTCTCTTTTGTGTTGCGTTCCTGTGTAATCCGTCGTGCTTCCATGACCTTTCCTTTTGTGTTAGCCCTTTACAGTATCGACGAAGTCCTGTATTTCCTGAAACCGCAATTTAAAGTAAGCGGGATTGGCGATCAGTCGGACCTTGATGTCCGCCAGCTTTTCCAGCACTTCAAGGTTGTTGGCCTTCAGGGTATTTCCTGTTTCCACCAGGTCCACTATATAGGGAGTCAGGCCGAGGACCGGGGCGAGCTCCACGGAGCCGTTCAGCTTGACAACCTCTACCGGTATTCCCCGTTCGTGAAAATAGTCCCGGGTAAAACGGGTGAATTTGCTGGCGACTTTGACCATTCCGTTATTCAGGCTGAAGCGGGCCCCTTTTTTACCGGCCAGACACATGTCGGTGGAGCCGAAATCAAAGGTGTGTAGTTTTACAAAGGGAAAACCGTGTTCATAAAGAACATCCTCGCCGCAAACTCCGAGACCGGCTATTCCGTGGTTGACATACACCGGCAAATCGGCGTTCTTTACCAGGAAAATCCTGATGCGGCCGTTGGTATCATGGGCCACGAGTTTCCTCTTTTCAAATTCTACTTTGAGCCCTACTTCTTCCATCCGTTCCAGGACCTGATCTGTCAGCCGCCCTTTAGGGAGAGCAAGAGTCAGAGGACTGTTCATAAGTCTACGATCCTTCCCTGGGCGCGTTTCTTGACTGCGTCCCTGTATTTTTCCAGCAGAGTGTTCCCACGGGCCCGTTCACGTGTGCCGGGAAGTGCAAAGCGCCCGGGATCTCCCACCAGGGGCTCGATCTTTCTTAGCAGAAGTGAGAAGCCGACCGAAGGACTGTCGAAACCGAAGGTCTCAAGCAGTTTGTCGTAGCGTCCGCCGGAAAGAAAGGCGGAATCCACCCCTTCCAGGTATGCCTGAAAAACGATGCCGGTGTGATAGCTCTGACTGCCTGTTTCCGAGAGATCTATTCTGACTATTCCGGCAGAGCCGCTGGTGTCGATAATCTTTTCCAGATCAAGAAGCCTTTGAAGATGGGGTCGGCATGAATCCGGAATTGAACCTCGTTTCCGGTCCAGGAAACTTTCAAATTCCTGTGATGAACCGATAAAACTGAAGAGATCGATAAAAACCGCGGGATCAGCGATACTGCCCTGTTTCAGCAGCTCCTTCATTTTTTCGGTGTCCCGAAGTGCAATGGATGCGAACAACTCCTTTGCCTCTTCGTCGTTTAATCCAACCGCTGCCACGTGGGCAAGGGCTGCTGATCCAAGGTGCAGCACGGCGTCTATCTTGAGAAAGTTGAGGATTTCCGCTGCCATAAGCAGTACTTCCGCGTCGCCTTCCAGGTTCGGGATACCGATTAATTCTGCGCCTACCTGGTAGAATTCGTTCTTGGAGATGTCTTCGCTTTGCTGGTGCCTCAGAATGGAATCCGCGTACCAGACCCTCACCGGCAGGTCCTCCCGGT